>NZ_JAXOJO010000004.1:0-601252 GCF_036663735.1 Parasphingomonas zepuensis
TAGCTAGACCCGTTCGTTTCGAGCGAAGTCGAGAAACATTGGTGGAGGGCTGCTTGGCGGTTTCTCGACTTCGCTCGAAACGAACGGAGAGGGAAGCCGATTCCACGCGATGTCATCTCTAAGCGACGGGGACCGCTTCACGCTCCAGCAATTCACGCACCTTTGCCGCCAGCGACAGATAGGTGAAAGGTTTTGCCAGCAAGTCGACACCAGGCTCAAGGCGGCCGTCGCGCATGATGGCGTCGCGCGGATAGCCAGATGTGAAGAGCACTTTCAGGTCGGGCAGGCTGGCGCGCGCCGCGCTCGCCAGTTCGCGGCCCGACATTGTCGGCATGACGACATCAGTCATGAGCAGATGGATCGACCGTTTCTGCTGCTCGAGCAATTGCAGCGCCACATTGCCGTTCGATGCCTCGATGACGCGGTAGCCGACCTCGCGCAGGATCTCGACGGTATAGGCGCGGACATCGTCATCGTCCTCGACCACCAGGATCGTTTCCGTATGGGAGCCGCGCACCAGTGCCCCGTCGGTCGCGACCGGATCGTCTGCGGCTTCGCCCGCCGAGCGTGGCAGATAGAGGCAGACCCTGGTGCCCTTTTCCGGGGCGGAATCGACATGGACATGACCGCCCGACTGCTTGGTGAAGCCGTACACCATCGACAGGCCAAGGCCGGTTCCCTTGCCGACCTCCTTGGTGGTGAAGAACGGATCGAACACCTGGGCGAGCGTTTCCGCAGTCATACCGCAACCGGTGTCGGTAATCGCGATCACGACATAATGGCCGGCACTGATTCCGGCAGGCACGTCCTGGTCTTCGGCACCGACGCGAATGTTGCTGGCGTCGATCGTCAGCGCGCCGCCGGCCGGCATCGCGTCGCGCGCATTGACCGCCAGATTGACGATCGCGTTCTCGAGCTGGTGCGGATCGACCTCGATGCGCCAGAGATCGCCCGGTGCGACGATCTGGATCGCGATCGCTTCCGTTATCGACCGGGTCAGCAGATCGGACATGCCGGCCAGCAGCCGCGCGACGTCGGTCGGTTTCGGATCGAGCGGCTGGCGGCGCGAAAAAGCGAGCAAGCGGGCAGTGAGCGCTGCCGCGCGCTCCGCGCCCTTCAATGCATTGTCGAGCGACCGCTTCGCGCGGGGATCGGCGCTTGAATCGAGGCGTCGCGAAACCGTGTCGATATTGCCGATGATGATCGTCAGCAGATTGTTGAAGTCATGCGCGATGCCGCCGGTGAGCTGACCGACGGCTTCCATCTTCTGGGCCTGGCGCAGGGCGTCCTCTGCCTGGAGGCGCTCCGTAATCTCTTCCTGGACGCGCGTCTCGAGCGTCTCGTTGAGCAGGCGCAGCCGGTCTTCCACCTGCCGCGCCTCGGTCACGTCGTAGATGACGCCGACGAAGCGGTAGCCGCTGCTCTCGCTGTCGCGCACGATCTCGCCCCGGCGCGCGATCCAGCGTTCGGTACCGTCATCGTTGCGCGCGATGCGGAACTCCCCGGCGAGAGGCTGGATAGCGGAGACGCCTTCATGGTCTCCCTCCGGAATAATCGGCGCGCCGCCGGCGCAGACGACGCTGTTGATCGTCCGGACGGGGAGGACGCTCGCCGGGTGCAGACCCAGCAGCTTGCAGAACTCGGTCGAGACGGAGGCCGTGGCGAAACCGTCGATATATTCGAAGGTACCGACGCCGCCGGCGCTCTGCACGACGCGCAGGCGCTCCTCGGTGCGCTTGCGCTCCGTGACGTCGACCAGCAGGCCGGTGAACCGTGCCGGCCGTTCGTCCGCGTCGAGATGACTCCGGCCGCGGCCATGCATCCACAGCACCGCACCGTCAGGGGCGATGACCCGGAATTCCTTGGAGAAGAGTTCGGCCCCGCCGAGAATGCCGGCAACCGCGATCTGCATGCGGGGGCGATCGTCGGGATGCATTGCCGAGAAGAAAGTCGCGGTCGGAAATCCTTCGGCCGCCGCCTCGCGGTCCAGGCCATAAAGTTCGGCAAAGCGCTCGTCGATGAACAGCCTGCCGCGACCGACATCCCAGTCCCAGGTGCCGCTCGCACCGGCAGCTGCCAGGGCCGCACGGAGCCGGTCGTCAGAGTTCGGATCGAACCCCTCAGCCATGGTCCCCGACCACCCGCGTGATGAATTCATCGAGCAGGATCTTGAGCGCTTCAAGTGACGGAAGATCCATCAGCATGGCGATATAGCCGCGAATGTCGCGTTTCCTGACGGCGAAATCGATATAGAGGAAAAGAACGAGGCCTTCGGCTTCGCCGCCTTCCCAGACTTCGAACAGGGACGCCCCGTCGCCGCGTACGACTTCCGGAATGGTCATGGTCAGCGACCGCTGCAGCATGTTCGCCATGGTCGCGAGGCAGCTGTTGAGGATGATGTTGCCGGTTTCGGCGAGGGCCTCATCCTCGATGTCGAGCACTTCCTGGACCGACAGTTCATCACGGGTGACGGCGCGAACAAGCTCTAGGCTGTTCTCTTCAGGAAAGATCAGCAGGGCCCGTCCGGAAAATGGCCCGGAGAAGCCCTGGCGGACAGCGACCAGAGGCGGGATCTCGCGTTCGCTGATTAGGCGCGCCGCGCGGCGCTGACTGACCACCTCGATTGCCGGGACGGACAGCGAGACATGATCGCCGATCATCTTCCTCAGGCTCGAGGCAGCGCGACTGACGCCGATATTGACGATCTCGGTGAGAGCATCGCCCTCGAGTTCGGTCAGGTTGACCGCCTCGATGGTCATGCCGGTTGCGACTTCACGCGCAAGGCTGCGCCGGAGACGAAGCCCTGCAGGCCATCGGTGGTTACGGGCTTGGCGACGAACGCGGCGCCGATCTGGCGGGCGCGCGCGATGATCTCGTCCTGGATGTTCGCGGTGATGATCGCGAGCGGCATCTCGGGCCGGAGCACCCGCAGCTCGGTCGCGAGCTCAAGCCCGTCCTTCTCCGTCATGTTGAAATCGATCAGCGCCACATCGACTGGCTGCGCCGCGACGATTTCGAGCGCCTGGGCGGCGCTGGACGCCTCGACACGGTGCCAATCCGGCTGAAGTTCGGTCAAGGCCTTGCCTGCCACGATCCTGGCAAGCTTGCTGTCATCGACGATCAGAACGGTAATGGGCATTGGCGACTCCGATGGTCGATCATGTCTTTGAGGTGCGCTCGTCATAGGGAGTCGCATAGGGGACGGATAGCATTGTCTTAATTCGTTCAGGTGGCCAGCAACGGCACCAGCCAGTCCTTCATAAACACATCCTTCGGGGGCCTGCGGACGGCCGGCCTGGCAGCCAGCAATATCTGTGCTACGGCCATATGGACCCGCACGCATTCATCGAGATCAACCGGCAGGCCCGGATGCGCCAGCATCAGATCGAGCAACGGGGCCGCATCCTCGATCAGGCAGGCGCCCTCGAGAAGGATCGCGCCATCGCCAAGCCGCACCGTCATGTGACGAGCTCGGCAAGGTCCAGGACGATCAGGACGCCGCCGTCCCCCAGCATCGTGGTGCCCGCAATCCCGGGGACGCCAGCGAGCAGGCCGGCACGTGGCCGGACCAGCCCGTCAATTCTTTCGCCGAAGCTATCGACCATCACACCGACGGGCTCGCCCGCGGCGTCGGTCACCAGCAGCTTCGCCGATCGCGCGGGGTTCTCCGCGCCGCCGAGCATGGTCGCAAGGCTGAGCACCGGCAGTGTACGATCGCGCAGCACACAGGCGCGGCCGGCGCCGATCGCCATGATCGAGTCAGCGGTGACGCTGACCGTCTCCGAAATGCGATCGAGCGCGACACCATAGCGGTCATCTCCGACCCGGACGACGAGCAGCCTGGTCATGATCGCGTTGAGCGGGAGGCGGAGGCGGACCGTCGTGCCGTCTCCGACCACGCTTGCGAGCTCGATCCGGCCGCCGAGCTGTTCCACGGCGATCCTGACCGCATCCATGCCGACGCCGCGACCCGACACGGCCGTGATCTCCGACGCAGTCGAAAAGCCGGGGGCGAAAATCAGCCGAAGCGCCTGGCTGTCCTCAAGCGCGTCCGCCGCAGTGCGATCGAGCAGGCCCTTCGAAACTGCCCTCTCGCGCAGCCGCGCCGCGTCGATACCCGCGCCGTCGTCCGTCAATTCGATGAGCACCTGGTCCCCATCGGGCCTGATCCTCAGCCGGATCGTGCCGGCCGGGGGCTTGCCGGCCCCCCGACGAATACGCTCGGGCTCGATGCCGTGGTCGACTGCGTTTCGGACCAGATGGAGCAGCGGCTCGAACATGGCATCGGCAATGCCCTTGTCCACTTCAGTCGCTTCACCCGACATCTCGAACACCACCGATTTGCCGAGCGTCGCGCCGACCTCGCGTACCATCCGCGGCAGGCGGCGCAGGCTTGGCCCCAGCGATACCGACCTGACCGCCATCACGCCGCGCCGCAGCGCCGCCACGGCCCGGTCCAGATCTGCGTGGGCCGCCCTGATGCTGGCGGCGATCTGCGGATCGACCTTGTCCGCGGCGAGCGCGACATGCGTGAAGGCGTTGGCGGCCACGACCAGTTCCCCCACGCCGCTCGCCAGTGTGTCGATCCGGGTGACGTCGATGCGAAGCGACTGCTGCGACGCCGCGGTCGTCTCGACCATGGCATCGGCCTGCCGGCCGGGCACCGCCAGCACCTCCGTTTCGTCCGGGACAAACCGGAAAGCGGCCTGGACCTCCGCGACGCCGGCCGAACTCAATCCTTCGATCGTGACCGCGCAGTGATAGGGCTCGATGTCGGCGAGCGCCGGCCATGGACTCACGGGCACGATGTCGAGGGCGACGAGATCGGGCAGGCCCGCGACAATCGCGAGCGGATCGTCGCCGCGAAAGAAGCATTCGGCGTCCGGCCGGTAGCGGAAGGCGACGAGATCGGTGCCGGGATCGACCGTTCCGGCATGCCGCTCAAGCAATGGGCCGAGCCAGGCCGGTGCCTCGCCTGGTGTCGGGAGGCCACCGTCGCCGGCGCGGAGCAGGTCGATCAGGCGTTCGGCGATAGCGCCAGCATCGGGGCCGATCGTGCCGGGCGCTTCCATGGCGTCAATCCAGCGATCGACTTGATCCAGTACGGCCGTCAGCGACGAACCGGCAGCCGGGTCCAGCGGCCGACCCTCGGCCCGGGCGGTGTCGAGCAGATCCTCGGCAACGTGGAGGACGCGGCCGGCGGGGGCCATGTCAAACAGGGCGACCGAGCCCTTGAGCGTGTGGAATGCGCGAAAGGCGCCGTCGAGCCGGGAACGGTCGTTCGGATTGGTGGCGAGCGCAGCGAGATCGTCCTCGGCCTGCGCGACGAGTTCGCGTCCTTCGATCAGGAACTGGGCCAGCATCTCGTCCATCAGGGACGACGATAGACGATTGCGTCGTTTAGGCGAGCCAGGGTGAACTTGTCGCTGATCCGCGCCATGGATTCGCTGTGGCCAAGGCACAGATACCCGCCAGGATTGAGCGCGTCATACATGTTCGCGGCAGCCACCAGGCGCGACTCATCGTCGAAATAGATCAGCAGATTGCGGCACAGTATGACGTCGAACCGGCCCTGGGCGGCGACGCTGGCTGGATCGACAAGGTTCGTGAAGGTGAACTTCACCGACTCGCGCAGATCGTCGATGATCTTGCGGCGGTGGCGGTGCTCGGGCTCGAAATAGCGCTCGATCACCGCCGGCGGCAGGCGCGCCAGCGACCGCGCGTTGAAAAGGCCCGCGCGCGCCGCGTCCAGCGCAGCCGTATCGATGTCGGAGCCGACGATCTCGATATTATAGGCGTCCACCATAGGCCAGTTCTCGAGCAGCCAGATCGCGATCGAATAGCCCTCTTCGCCCGTCGAGCAGGGCATCGACCAGATCCGAACCAGATCGCCCGGCCGCCGATCCCGCACGATATCGGGCAGGATGGTGTTGCCGAGGGCCGCCAACTGGTGGTCCTCGCGGTAGAAATAGGTTTCGTTGACGGTAAAGGCGTTGATGAGATGCTGGATCTCGCCCGCCTGCGCGGCGAAATCGAGATAGGCAGCGACGTCGCGCATGCCCGATTTGGCCATGCGGTCGGCGATACGGCGCTCGATATAATAGCGCTTATTCTCCCCGAACGTCATGCCCGTATGGCGATAGATCAGCGCCGTCACCCGGTTGAGTTGGTCACCGGTCAGGACAAGCGGGCCATCCGCCGTTTCAACGCGATTGCTCACCGCGGCTGAAGCGCAGCGATCAGGGCGTCGGGAATATCGTCGAGCGCAGCGATCCGACCGGCGCCGCCGAGGCGCACGAGCGAGCCCGGCATCCCCCAGACGACGGCCGATTCTTCGGATTCGGCGATCGTCCGGCCACCGGCGTCGTGCAATTTCTTCATTGTCGTCGCCCCATCCGAACCCATTCCGGTCATCAACACCCCGACGAGCTGTTCGGGCCCGAGCAAGGCGAGGGCGCTTTCGACCATGCGGTCGACGCTTGGATGCCAGTGGAACTCGGGGCTGCTCGGGGCAGCCATGGCCGACAGGCCGCCAGTGCGCCGAGTCAGGACAAGGTCGGCATCCCCGCGCCCGATATAGGCATGGCCCGGTTCGAGCAGGACCGGGCGGCTGACTTCGACGACGTGCAGCGCGCAAATGCCGTCGAGCCGGCGGGCGAGAGGGCCAGTGAAGGTGGCCGGCATATGCTGCGCGATGACAATCGGCCATGGGAAGTCAGCCGGAAGGGGCGTGAGCAGCGCCTCGAGCGCGGGTGGCCCGCCGGTCGATGTCCCGACCAGGACCACGCCCGGTTCTGCCGGCGCTTTGCGGATCTTGCGGGGACGCGGTGGCGCCGGCCGCTGACGCGATTGCGCAGCCGGCGCTGACGCGAGCGACGCGCCGTGACGAAGACGCACGCGTTCGGCCAGCCGGCTCGCTCGTGACAGGCGGGCCGTCGATGCGTCGCGGACCTTGCTCACGAGGATCGGCGCCAGTGCGTCGATGGCGAGCGACATCGCGCCGCCGGGTTTCGCGATGAAGTCTATGGCACCCAGTGCCAGCGCTTCGAGCGTTTCATTGGCGCCCTTCTCGGTCAGCGCCGACACCATGACGACCGGCGTCGGGCGCTCGACCATGATGCGGTCGAGACAGGCCAGCCCGTCCATCATGGGCATGGTCACATCGAGCGTGATGACGTCGGGGCGAAAGGCATTGAGCTGTGCGATCGCCTCCGCACCGTCGCGCGCGACGGCAACCTCAAAGTCTCCCGCCTCGGTGAAGACGGTCGTGAGCAACCGGCGCATGAGGGGAGAATCGTCGACGACGAGCAGCTTGATCACGGCGGTCAGGCGCGGGCCGTGGCCATCGCACCGAGCATGTCCCGCTCGGCCCGATCGAGCAGTTCCTGCGGCTCGACGATCAGGATCATGCGCCCGTCAGCTGCCAGGTTGGCGACCCGGTCGAACACGCGCGTGCCCTCCGTGCCGAGCTCGGGCGCGGCGCGCAGGGATGCGGTCGGGACGCTGAGGACTTCGGCCACGGCATCGACCGCGAAACCGGCCTTGATGTCGCCAAGCGACACCACGATCACCCGGCGGCGCTTGCCGGCCGTCGCGCTGGCCTGGAAGCGAAGGCCCTGGTCGATGACCGGGATGACGGCCCCGCGCAGGTTCATCACGCCCTGGACGAATTTCGGCGCGCGCGGGAGGCGGGCAAGCTTGTCGGGATAAGGCGTCACCTCATCCACGACGCCGATCGGCAGGCCGAAATCCTGTTCCCCGATCCTGAAGACGAGGAACTGCTCGCTGGCACCATCGATCGTCGCGGTCATGTCGTCCTCTTGTCCGGCAGTCGCCTGGAGATGGCGCGTGAGATCACCCCGCAGCAAATGCTCCGCCGCGAGCACCGAGACGAGCCGGCTGCCCCCTTCAAGACGCGCGATGGCCTGGATTTTCGCCTCGCCGGCGCCACGCGTGAGAATTGCAGGGACGGCATCTATGTCACTTTCCGGGACACGAAGCAGAGACCTGATGCTGTCGACGACGAAGCCGATCCGGCTCTTGCCGATCCGCGCCACCACGACGCGCGAGCGCTCATGGTGTCCGGAGGCGGCCAGGCCAAGCAGGTGCCGCAGCGAGAGCAACGGCAACAGGCGCGCGCGCCGGCTGATCGTGCCGACCACGACTTCGTCCGCCTCCGGGAAGATCATGATATCGTCGGGTAGGGCGATTACCTCGTCGATTTGCGCAAGCGGAAGCGCGAACTCCTGTCCGCCGACCGCAAAGGCAAGCAGGCCGATTTCATCGACGGCGGCGGCAGGGCGCGCAGTGGCGCTGACGGCCCCGAGGCGCATCCGCTTCGGTATGGTGCCGGCCGCGCCGAAGGAGGCCGCGACGATTTCCGCGAGATCGATCGCACGCGCATCCAGCGCCCGAAGACCAGCCTCCTCGCCGTGCATGACCGCCGATACTTCATCGACCATGACTCCGACGGGATCAGCCTGTTCAAGGACGATGACGCGGCCCGTCCCGGTTCCGGATTTGCCGAGAAGCGCGCCGAGCGAGACTACTGGGAGCACCGCACCGCGCAGGTTGCCGAGACCGAGCAATCCGGCCGGTGCGTGGGGGACGCGGGTGAGGCGCGGTGGCCTGATGACTTCGCGGACGAGCGTCGCCTCGATCGCGTAACGGTCGCCGGCAACGCTGAACGTCACCAGCTGCCCCGTGGCTGGGAGAGGCTGCGTGGCCATGGTCCTCAGGCCGTTGCGGCGGTGAGCGTGCCGGCCAGGGCAGCGATGTCCTCGATCGCGGCGGCGAGTTCCTCGGCCGCCTGGGCCTGCTGGCGTGCCGCGCTGCCTGCCTGTAGTGCCGCAGCAGACGCCTGTTCGGCCGCTGCGGCAACCTGCTCGGTGCCGCTCTGGACCTCTCGCGCGGAGCGGAAGATATCGTCGGCGCCCTTCAGGATCGCTTCGCTGGCGTCGCGTGCGCTTTCGAGGTCCTGCACGATCTGGCCGAACCGTTCGACCACGGCGCGGTTGCGCGCAATCTCCGCTTCGGCTGCACCAACGATCTGGTCGAGATCGCGGCGCACCCGGGCGATGCCGTCCTGTACGGTGCGGGTGACATCCTGCGCCCGCTCTGCATTGGCCGCCGAATCGTGTGCGAGCTTGCGGATGTCCGCCGAAACAGTCGCGAATCCCTGGCCGGCCTCACCCGCGCGGGTCGCCTCGACCGAGCCGCTGACGGCAAGCATGCTTGTCTGGACGGCGACCAGCGCGAGGACATTGGTGATCTTCTCGATGCGGCGCGCACTGTCAGCGAGCGTCGCAATCAGGCCCAGCACGTCGCGCGTCTCCGACAGCGCCCCTTCGACGCCGCCCGCGAGCCTGCCGATGATGTCGCGACCCTCTGTCACCGAAGCAGTGACCGCGCTGATCCGGTCGAGCGCGGCCTGGGACTCATCGCGTGCCGAGGTTGCCGAACGCTCGATCTGAGTCATCGCGCTGTTGGCTTCCTGCGTCGCGGCAGCCTGGATCTGCGCGCCCCGCCCGATCTGCTCGACGGCGACGAGGATCTGGCCGGCCGCGCCGGAGAGTTCCTGGACGGCGGACGACAATTCCTCGGCGGCGGCGGCGACCTGTTCGGCCGCTTCGCCGTTCCTGTCCGTGTCGATTCTGGCGGTCTGCTCCGACAGGGCCTCGGCGGTCTGCTGGCTCTGGTCCAGCGACGTGCTTTGCTGCTGGACGGCCTGTTGCGCTTCCGCCGCCGCTGCCGATTGTTCCTCGGCCGCGCTGGCGACCTGTTCCGCGCCACGCTGCGCTTCGCGAATGGCGCTATCCGCTTCGATCGAGGACAGCAGGATAGCCTGTGCGCTGTCCGCAACCTTGACCAGTTCTGCCCGGGCCTCGTCGAGGCGCACCACCACCTGCCGGCCGGCCTGCGCATCGGCCACTGCCTGCTCGGCGGCCACGCGGATGCGCGCGGCGATCACGGTGACTTCGCTCGACACACTGGCGGCCAGCGTCTGGATTTCGATGGCGCTGCCTTCGGATGCCTCGGCAAGCGCGCGCACTTCGTCAGCGACGACGGCAAACCCCCGGCCTCCTTCGCCGGCGCGTGCAGCTTCGATCGTGGCGTTGAGCGCGAGCAAGCTGGTCTGGTCGGAAATGTCTGCGACGGTAAGGCCGATATCGCCAATGCTCACCGCCGATAGCTCGAGGGATGCGATCACCTCTACCGAACCGGTCTGCCGTCTGGCGTT
This sequence comes from Parasphingomonas zepuensis, assembly GCF_036663735.1. Lineage (NCBI taxonomy): Bacteria > Pseudomonadati > Pseudomonadota > Alphaproteobacteria > Sphingomonadales > Sphingomonadaceae > Parasphingomonas > Parasphingomonas zepuensis. The sequence goes on from NZ_JAXOJO010000004.1 coordinate 10,241, forward strand.
CAGTTCGATCGCTGCGACCGAGCCGTCGATCTGCGCATTGGTCTCGACGAATGCGCTCTGGACGAGTTCGGCCTGACGCCGGGAAGCCTCTGCGCGATCCCGGGCCGCGCTGAATCCTGCGGCGAGCGCGGTGATCAGTCCGGACGATTCCTGCGCGGCGCCGGCCGCTTCCTCGGCGCCGCTCGAAATCTGATCGATGGCGCGCTGCAGTTCGGCCGCTGCCGAAGCTGACTCCGCGAGGCCGCTCGCCAGTTCCTGGGTTGCTGCGTCGATCCGGTCGCTCACGCTCGTGCTGGCCTTGGCGGCGCGGCGCGGCTTCGGTGCGGGCCGCGCTGGTTCGACCACGGTTGGCGCGGCCGGGGTCTTCGGGCGCGAGCCAAGACTCGATTTCTTTACCAGGGCCATCTCGGGTCTCGACTGCAGGAAGGGATGGGCGGGCATAGGATAAGCGCGGGGCCAGCGCCAGCATACTGACATTGCAGTCGTTCATCGAACATCGGCGTCACGGTTGCGGCTGGTCTCAGGGGCCCGCGAGCGCGAGCGATCGTCTCGGGCGAGCCCTTCAATCCGTGGTCAGGACGGGGTGATCGAGCCTGACGGTGTCGAGCAGTCGTTCGATCGCCGCGACTTCATTTGGTTCTCCACTCGGCCGGACCGACCAGTTGAACGGCGCGTGCGTGGCGAGGTCGTGCAGATGGATCGGCCCGATAGCGATGCGCCAGCGGCGGGCGCTGCCGCCCATCTGGCGCGTCAGCCTGGCGATGAGCAGATCCTGGAGCTGATTGGCGGTCATGGCGCCCTTTCGTCGGCGCGGCCGCGTAACGCAAGATGCTCCTGCGCCGCGACAAAAATCATCACCACCGCGCCCGCCTCACGGTTGAACCTATTTCTAACAATCGTTACTATTGTCCCGAAAAGATAAAGGGAGAGAAGCGAATGACCGAGATCGAGGAACTCCGCGCCGCCAACGCGGCGCTTGCCGACAGGGTGGGCAAGCTCGAGGACATCACCGACATCCGGCGGCTGCAATTCTCCTACGGCTATTATATCGATTATTGCCATTATGAGGATGTGGTGAAGCTGTTCGCCGAGGACGGCGAGGTCGTCTTCCTCTCCGGGCTCTACAAGGGCCATAAGGGCATCCGTCGCGTTTATATCGACTGGATCCTGAACCTGTTCAATCAGGGCCGCGAGGGCGCGGATGACGGTTTCCTGTTCGATCACATCCAGATGCAGGACGTGATCACGGTTGCCGACGATCGCCGGACGGCCAAAGGCCGCTTCCGCGGCGTACTGCTCGGCGGCAGCCACGACATTCGCACCTACAAGCCCGAAGGCGTGCCCCAGCAGTTCATGGAATCGGGCATGTACGAAAATGATTATGTCCGCGAAGACGGCGTGTGGAAGATCAAGCGGCTCGATTACCGCCTGCAATGGCAGGCCGAATATGAGACCGGCTGGGCGCATACCGATGCGCATCTCCACCAGGCGCAGATACTGTTTCCCGAAGACCCGCTGGGCCCGGACGAATTGCTTGACGTCGTCCGCCCGACCTGGCCGTACCGGCAGGATTTCCCGGTCCACTGGGTGCATCCAGCCGTCGCCCGCCACATGATCAAGCCTAGGGAATAGGACGTCGGCGATGGAGAGCGATGATCTGCTGCCCGATGGGACGCCGTTCGGCCTGCGCGGCTATGGCTATGAGCGCGGCACCCATGCCCGTGTGGGGCTGGCGCCGCCCGCTGCGAGGATCGACCGGAACGCGCCGTACCGGCGGATCGCGACCGAAGAGGCCTGGACGATCCCGGAGCTGACCGAAGCGCATGTCCGCCTGATCGCGAGCGGCAAATATCCCGACGATCCGGGGCTGCGGATGGGCGGCATGTTCGCGAACATGCCCCAGATCCAGCATCTGCTGCAGGATATCGGCGAGCAGCGTATTGCCCATATGGATGCGTTCGGCATCGCCCGGCAACTCCTGCTACTTACCGCGCCCGGCGTGCAATGCCTTGAGCCCGAAGAGGGGAGCGCGCTCGCGCGGCTCGCCAATGACCGGCTGGCGGCGGCCTGCGCGCGATATCCCGATCGCTTCTCGGGCTGCCTCGCGTTCCAGCCGCAGGATGTGGATGGCGCGGTGGCCGAGATCGAGCGCGGCATGAAGGAGCTGAAGCTCGCCGGCGCCGTGCTCAACTCGCATTTTCGCGGCCATTATCTCGACGAGCCGCGCTACGAGCCGATCATCGCCGCGCTCGCGGCGAACGATGCGGCGCTCTACATCCACCCGACCGCGCCCTATTACGGCAAGCCCTATACGGATCGCGGCTTCCTCGGTGCGTTGGGCGGTTTTCCGCATGATGTGTGGATCCACACGATGGGACTGATCTTCTCGGGCGCGTTCGACCGATACCCCGACTTCCGCCTCGTGATCGGGCATCTCGGTGAATGCCTGCCGTTGCACCTCTATCGGTTCGACTGGATGCAGAACAATGCCGATGGCGTCCCCGGGCTGCGCGGCGGCCAGCCGGCGGTGAAGCTGAAGCACCCGGTATCCCATTATTTCCGCAAGAATATCTGGGTGACGACGAGCGGGGTCGGCTGGGAGCCGGCCATCAAATTCTGCATGGACGTGCTCGGCCCGGATCGAGTCCTCTACGCGATGGACTATCCCTATCAGCAGGCGCCCGACGAGGTGGCGGTCTATGATCGGCTCGATATCTCGGACGAGCACAAGATGATGCTGATGCAGACCAACGCCGAAAGGGTGTTCCGGCTGTAGCGCGGCGCTACTCGATAATTGCCTCTCTTGTCAGTGAACAACTGACGGCATAGAAAATGCCCAATCGAACAGCCGAAGGAGAGCGGCGATGGCGTTGGCGGATCGTGTGACGACTGTGGGGAAGTCGGGGCATGCGCGCCGGCTCGATGCTGCTCGGGCCATCGTGACGGCGCAATGAGCGATCTGAAACTGGGGCGGCGCGAGCTGATCGCCGCCGCTGCCTTCGGCGCCGCCGGCCTTCCCGCAGCGGCGCAGGCGACCCGGCGCGGGCGCCCCGCACCACCGGGATTCCTGTGGGGGACGGCGATCTCGGCCTATCAGAGCGAAGGCAACAACACGAACAGCGACGCGTGGCTGATGGAGAATTTGCAGCCAAGCATGTTCAAGGAACGATCGGGCGACGCCTGCGACAGTTATCATCGTTATGCCGAGGATTTCGCGATCGCCGCGAAGCTCGGGTTCAACTGCTATCGGCTCGGCATCGAATGGGCGCGGATCGAGCCGAGCGAGGGGCATTTCTCGAACGCCGAGCTCGACCATTATGCACGCATGCTCGAATCATGCCGGGCGCATGGCCTCAGGCCGATCGTCACCCTCAGCCATTTCACCACGCCCCTGTGGTTCGCGATGCGTGGCGGTTTCGAGGTGGCGGACGCGCCGCAGCTGTTCGAACGCTATTGCCGCAAGGTTGCCGAGCGGCTCGGGCCGCTGATGCACATGGTCACCACGTTCAACGAAGCCAATATCCGACTGCTCGTCGATCTGATGCCGCAGTATAGTTCGGCGGTGCAGAAGGTGAAATCCGCGATCGCGGCGGCGGCGCGGGCCACGGACGCGCCGCGCTTTTCGCGGCTGGCCTATGCCGATCCGGCGATCGTCACGCCGATCATGCAGGAGGCGCACCGGCGGGCCTATGACGCGATCAAGGCAGTGCGGCCGAGCCTTCCCGTCGGCATTACCCTGACCACACAGGACATCCAGTCGGCGAACCCGGCGCTGGTCGAGCATTATCTCGACAAGCTCTATGGTGAATGGGTCGGGGTGGCACGGAGCCATGCGGATTTCTTCGGCATCCAGACCTATACACGCTTCGTCTTCGACGATTCCGGCGTGGTGCCGCCGCCAGCCGGTGTCGAGCTGACGCTTGCCGGCTACGAATATTATCCCCAGGCGCTCGCCAACACCATTCGCTGGGCGCATCGCGCAGTCGGCAAGCCGCTCTATGTGACGGAGAGCGGCATCGCCACGAATGACGACAATCGCCGCATCGCCTTCATCGACGCGGCGCTCGATGGCGTCCGGCAGTGCCTCGACGAGGGCATTCCGGTGCACAGCTATCTCTACTGGTCGCTGCTCGACAATTTCGAATGGACGTCGGGATACGGCGTACCATTCGGCCTTGTCGAGGTGGACCGGGAAACCTTCGCACGCCGCCTTCGCCCGAGCGCAACGCATCTCGGATCGATCGCCCGCGCGAACCGGATCTAACGCCGCCACGGCGCCGGGCGCGTGAGAATGCCCGATACTCGACGCGGCGCGCATCGCCGCCTATCCTGAAGCATGCAGCCTGGACGAGCCGGGTTGGGATCGAAGCACCGGCGCGCTCGCGGCGGGGTTGATTTCGAGCGCTGACATCGAGAGAACGCGCCGCGACAAGGTCTTATGAGCGACATCGTGAGCCGATTTCACCGGGATATTCCCGAAACGACCATGAATCTGCCTGATCCGGGCTGTGTTGGAGTATTTGATGGGTAGACCCAAGGCTGGCGAACCGGAACTGGCACGGGACGTGATCATCGATGCCGCCATCGAGACTCTCAAGGCGGACGGTATCGCGGCACTCAGCCTGGCGCGGATCGCCGCATCGCTGAACGTCCAGACCCCGGCACTTTATTGGTATTTTCGCAGCAAGGCCGACGTCTATACGTATATGTCGGAGAAGATATTCAGAGACGTCCTGGATTCTCTAGATCCGGAGCTGGTCGGTCGCGATCTGTTATGGGCATTCGGTTGCGCGATGCGCCACAAACAAAGCTCGATCAGGGATGCCGCGAAGCTTATCTCGATGGCCGGGGTCAGCGATGAAGTCCGCACAATCCTCGTGCCTGGCTTGCTGGCGCGGGTTGCGGATCGGGATATCACAGCCAGCCAGGCGAGAAATTACCTTACCGCCATCCAATCGCTGAGTCTTGGGTGGGCGATCTTCGAATCGAACCCAGCGACCAGTGAGGTCATGCGCAGGAGCGGGGATGGCGATATCGCCTATCGCGACGCGCTGGCGCGCCTGGTCTTTGGAGTCGTCCTGAGTGAATCGCCGGCCTTATCCGGAACCGATCGTCAGGACCCATCGTCCTAGAAATACCCATGCGGGCGAGAACGTCGCCGCCCGGGAGAGACATGCCGCCGACTGTCGGTCGATCGGCGGCACGTCGTCCGGTCTAGAAGCTCAGGTCCAGCGAGACCCCTCCGGTACGCATTGCCGCAAAGGGAATGGTCTGCACGACGCCGGGATTGGCGAGGGCGATACGGCTGACGAAGCTCTTGTCGAACAGGTTCTTCACGTACCCGCGCACTGTCCAGCGGCGGTCCTCCGACCCGAAGCCGAGCGTGAGATCGACCAGGTCATACGCCTTTTCGCTCGTCACCGGGTTGGTCCCCACCGCGAACTGGGTCCGGCCGGTGTAATTATATCGTACCTGGCCGAAGGTGCGGAAGCGATCGCCGATGGAATGCTCGTACGCCGTTATCACATTGGCCTGCCACGCCGGCGCGCCGACGGTACGATCTCCGGATACATTCTGCTGCAACACCGTACTGCCGGTTGCAATGGGCGCGCATATGTTGGGCTGCGACGTCGGCACCGCTGACGAGGATTGGCCACTATAGCAGGGCGCGTTCTTGAAATCGCTATAATGGGTGTCGTTGTAGACGATATTGCCGTCCAGGCTGAACCCCGGCATCGCATGGGGCTTGAGTGCGAATTCGAGCTCGATGCCCTGGGCGGTCAGCTCGTTCGCGTTGATCGTCGTATAGGTCGCCGGAACGGTCGGCAGCAGCGCCGTCACCTGGAAGTTCGAATAGGGCGAGTGGAAGCCGGTGAGGTTGAGCGTCAGCTGCTTTTCGAAAAATTGCGATCGCACGCCGATTTCGTAGCTCCGTGCGACCTCGGCCTCGACTACGCCGCCGTTCAGGGCGAACTGGGCCGGCGTCAGCGTGAAGGTGTAATTGAACCCCGGCCCCTTATAGGCGCGGCTCGCGGTCGCGTAGAACATGATCTCCTCCACCGGCCGCAGCTGAGCGCCGAAGCGCCAGGAGAAATCACGGTAACGGACGGTGTTGGCGACGCTCAGCGGCCCATTCAGGATCGCGGGTTTCGGGAACTCGGTCGATGCGCCGCGATCATAGCGGCCGACCGATCGCTCGTTGGAAACCCGTCCGCCGGCCAGCAACCGCAAGGCGCCGATATCGTAACTGGCATCCGCAAAGCCCGCATAGTTGCGGGTGGTCTCGCGAATTATCTGGCCGAATGAGGTGAAGGGCGCGACGAAGCGCAGATTCTGACCCTGCTGGTCCGACAGGACTTTCAGGTGATAGTAAAACGCACCGATCGTGTACTGGAAGCGACCTGGCGAAGAATTGGCGAGCCGCACTTCCCCTGTCCATTGATCGAACGTCGTCTGGTAATGGGAAATACTGGGCTGAGCGATCGTGGTGCTATCCGTATAGTCGAAGTCGAACAGATTGCTGCTGTGCGTGTGACCATATCCACCGACCGCCGTCAGCGTGACGGGCCCCAGATCGGTGACGGACTTAGCGACGAGGCGTTGTTGCGTGATCACCCCGGATTCCGGAAAATCCTTGGCCGATCGCCGATTGTCCGGGCCGGCGATGACGCCGTTCCTGATATCGTTCGGCTGGATCGTGTCCGTCGGCAGATAGCTGCGGGTGGTGACGATCGATCCGTCATTCGTGTTGCGGCTCGCTTCAGCGCTCAGATCGATCCGCCATGCGTCGCTCAGGCGAATGGCCGCCTTGATCCGCCCGCCGCGATTGTTGAAGCCGCCGATCGCGCCGGACGGCTGGAGTGGCGCGTCGATATAGCCGTCGCGACGAAAGCTCCAGCCGGTGACCCTGAGGGCAACGCGATCGCTGACGAGCGGCACGTTGACCGTGCCCTCGATACGCCGCTCGTCATAGCTGCCGAGGAATCCGCGCCCCCTTACCGAGGTTTCGTCGAGTTGGGCTTCAGTGAAGGCGATGTCGATGACGCCGGCGGTCGCGTTCTTCCCGAAGATCGTCCCCTGGGGACCACGCAACAACTGGATCTGCTGCACATCGACCGTATCGGACAGCGATCCGATCAGGCGCGCCTGGGGAACGCCGTCAAGCACCACCCCGACCGATGCTTCCAGCGTGTCGTTGAAGGCGAAGGTGCCAACGCCGCGGATGGTGAACTGGGTGGATTGGGGCGAAGGCGACTGGATGTAATTCAAACTCGGCGTGACGGCTCCAAGATCGGCGACGGATTGCAGGTTCAGGCTTTTCAGGCGCTCCTGGGACACCGCGGTGACCGCGACGGGCGTGTCCTGCAGGCTCTGCGCGCGCTTGTTGGCCGTCACGATGATATCGGCCGCCGGGTTCTGAGCGGCATCGGAACCGGGCGTAGCGCCTGATTGTGCGGCGTCAGTATCGCTCCGCTGATTTGCCTGTGCCGAGCCGTATGCAGGATACATCGCCGCGACCAGCGCCGCCAGGCTGCTGCCGAACACCTTATGTCTCATCATTGCCCTCTCCATCTCGATTATCGTTATGACTTTACTCGCGGCGGCAGAGGCTCGAGTTCCGGCGGCAGGAGCTGATCGACACTGGTGCGGCGTGCAGAGTGACTTGCGACGCGACGTGAACGTCGACGCCCCGCGTGCGAGTCGCACTGGCTCCTGAAACGCGAATCCTTCGCATCCTCCTCCGTTAGGCGCCTCTTTGCGGGCGCTGCCCTCGAGCCTGGAGCTCGGGTGACATCCCCTCGCTACAAAAAAAGGGCTTGTGCGCCAACTTAAATTTAATGCAGTTAAGTATCAGCGTGCCGAACGGTGGTTTTGCGCCGCAGAAGAACCCCGCGTCGCGTCAGCGGCGGCGGACGACGCATGGCAACAGACGTGCGGCGCCGTCGGCGGGCAGGATCATAATCCCGGCAAAGACCGGTCTTTAGGAGAGAGAGAATGCTGGATTTGACCGGTCGTATCCTGACCACCCATGTCGGCAGCCTGGTGCGTCCGACGGCGCTGCTCGAAATGATCATCGATCGAGTCGCCGGTGCGGAGGTCGACGACGATGCGTTCAACGCTCTCGTCGCCCAAAGCGTCAAGGAGGTGGTCCGCAAGCAGGCCGAGGTCGGGATCGATATTCCAAGCGACGGCGAATTCTCGAAGTCCGACTTTCACAGCTATGTGGTCAAGCGCCTCGGCGGCATAGATATCCAGCCGTCGACCACGGGCGGTTTCCATTATCCGAAGCTGGCCGAGGAATTCCCGGGCTTCATGCGGCAGTACAACGACATGTACCGCACGATGTGGCTGCCGCCGGAGATATCGCGGGAGAAGGCGAACGCAGCGATGCAGGCGCAGGTCGGCGTCAGCGTGGTCACGCGGCCGATCACTTATGAAGGGCAGGACGAACTGAAGCGCGACCTCGACAATTTCGCGGTCGCGCTCGACGGCCACGACTTCGCGGACGCCTTCGTGCCCTCGGCAACACCATCGCGCGACGACGCCTTTTCCGGTGACGTCTACGCGTCGGGCCGAGACTATCTCTACGCGCTCGCGGACGCGATGCATGAGGAATACAAGGCGATCGTCGACGCCGGGTACATGGTCCAGCTCGACCTCGGGTTGCCGGCGCGCAACCAGGTGCTGCCGGGCAATCCCAACCCCACGACCGAGGATCTCCGCCGCGCCTCCGAGTTGCAGGTGGAGGCATATAACCACGCGCTGCGCGGCATCCCGCCCGAGCGGGTGCGCTATCACATGTGCTGGGGGAGCATGAACACGCCCCACACCACCGACATACCGTTGAAGGACGTCGTGGACCTCATCCTGAAGATCAACGCGAAATATTACGCGATCGAAGGCGCCAATCCGCGGCACGAGCATGAATGGATGGTGTGGAAGGACATCAAGCTGCCGGACGACAAGGTGCTGATCCCGGGCATGGTCAGCCACCAGACCAACGTGGTCGAGCATCCCGAACTCGTTTCCTGGCGGATCCAGAACTATGCCAGCGTCGTAGGGCGTGAACGCGTCATCGCGGGGACGGACTGCGGCTTTTCGCAAGGGTGGAACATGATGCGTGTCCACGAGGAAGTGCAATGGGCCAAGCTCAAGGCACTTTCCGAAGGCGCAGCGCTCGCTTCCAAGGCGCTGTGGTCGTGAAGGCGCCGATGGCGGGAGGAAGCCGATGACGGTCGAGGTTCTCCACGACAGCATGCGCCGGATCGCTCCCGAGGATCGGGAACCGGAACAGCTCGGCACGGGATTTGGCGGGCCGACCGGGCCCGCCGAGGGGCCCGTCTGGATCCGCGAAAAGGGCCATCTCCTGTTCAGCGACATTCACGGCAATCGCCGAATGCGCTGGGCGCCGGGGGAGGGCGTGTCGATCGACAAGGAAGGCACGGCGAACGGCAACGGCCAGACCCGCGACCCGCTCGGTCGCCTGGTCGTCTGTCATCATTTCAGCCGCTGCGTCGATCGCGAGGAAGCCGATGGCAGCGTCACCGTGATCGCCGATCGATATCGCGGCCTGAAGCTCAACCGCCCCAATGACGTCGTCGTCAAGTCCGATGGCAGCATCTACTTTACCGATCCTCCACCCAAGCTGCCCTTCACGCCACCCGCGCATACGCCGGAGCTCGATGTCGCGGGCGTCTATCGGGTCTCGCCCGATCTTCGGGAGATCAATCGCGTCACCGACCGCCTGATCAACCCGAACGGACTGTGCTTCTCGCCCGACGAGAAGATTCTCTATGTGAATGACAGCAACGCCCACCGCAAAATGATCCTGGCTTATGACGTCGAGGCGAACGGCATGCTAGATCTGGGGAGCGAGCGACTTTTCTGCGACATGAAGGACGATGCGCGAAGGGGCCATCCCGACGGGATGAAGACCGACATCGAAGGCAATCTTTACTGCACCGGCCCGGGCGGGATCTGGGTGCTCGACAAGGCCGGGGCGCATATCGGCACCATCCTGAGCGATGTCCTGCCGATCAACATGGCGTGGGGCGACGACGACTGGTGCACGCTCTATTTTACCGGTCTCACCACGCTCAACCGCATCAGATTGGGCATTCCGGGCGTGCCGGTGCCGCGCGGAGCCGTGTCGTGAGGCGCAGCGGCGGCGGAGCAACGCGGCGATGAGCGCTTCCGTGCCGGTCGGCCAGACCACCGAAAGCGCGTCGTCCGCGCGACCCACCGACCAGCCCGACAGTCCTTATGCCTGGTATGTGCTGTTCGTCCTGATCCTCGTCTATATCCTCAGTTCGATGGATCGGACGATCGTCTCCATCCTTGCCGAGGACATCAAGAAGAGCTTCGCGGTCTCGGACCAGCAACTCGGATTCCTGCACGGAACCGCCTTCTCGGTATTCTATGCCCTGTTCGGATATCCGATGGGGCGGCTGATCGATCGCTGGCATCGGACCCGGCTCCTGGCCATCTCCGTCGCCTGCTGGTCGGCGATGACCATGCTTTGCGGCATGTCGGCATCCCTCATGCAGATGACGTTTGCCCGGATCGGGGTGGGCATCGGGGAGGCAACCGCCAGTCCCGCCGGATTCTCGCTGGTGTCGGACTGGTTCACGAAAAAGAAGCGCGCCACCGCGCTGGGCATCTTCATCGGTGGCCTCAGCCTGGGCAGCGGGCTCGCCTTCCTGCTTGGCGGCATGATCGTGACGCAGTGGGAAACCGCCTTTCCCGTCGATCCTCCTTTGGGACTGCTCGGCTGGCAAGCAACCTTCATCGCCGTCGGCATGCCCGGGATTCTGCTGGCGATCCTGGTCGCCACGTTGCGGGAGCCACGGCGCGGCCTTTCCGACAATGTCGAGAAACGCGAAGAAACCAATATATGGCCGCGCTTCTTCAGCGATCTCGCCAGCGTGGTGCCGCCGCTTACCCTGTTGCAGGCGGCGCGGATCGGCACCGGACCGCTGATCGCCAATCTGGCCGGGGCGGCGCTGACGGCGGCCGTGGCATGGACCGCCATTTATCTTACCGGCGACACGATGCAGTGGACCATTCTCGGCATCGGCTATTATGCCGCCTTTTCCTCGGCCCAGTCGATGAAGCATCGCGACCCGCCGACGTTCGCCCTGACGTGGAAAACGCCCGCCTTCCTGCTCGCCATGATCGGGTTCGGCCTGGTTTCGGTGATCAGCATCATCATGGGCTTCTGGGTTGCGCCGCTCGCACTGCGCACGTTCGCGATCGACAAGGGCACCGTCGGCTCGATCCTCGGCCTCCTGACCTTGTGCAACGTGATGGGCATCATATGCGGCGGCAAGCTTGCCGATGTCGCGCTACGCTTCAGCCCATCCGGACGGATATGGATCGGGCTGGCTTCCGCGGTGGTCCCAGCGCCGTTCATCGTCATCATGTGCAATACGGCCGATCCATGGGTGTTCTTCCCCTGTTACGTGCCTGTAGCTTTCTTCGGCAGCGCCTGGCTTGCGGCCGGCGGAGCGACGATCCAGGAACTGGTTTTGCCGCGTATGCGGGGAACTGCGACGACGACCTATTTCTTCGCGAGCACGCTGGTCGGATCGGGCCTGGGACCGTATTTCGTGGGCAAGATGTCCGCCATCACGAACGATCTTGCGACCGGGATACTCTGCGGGCTTTTCGCCGCACCGGCGGCAGTGTTCGCGCTGTGGGCCTGCATGCGCCGGGTCGAGCAGGCGGAGAGCAGCAAATGGGAGCGGGCGCGCCGTGCGGGAGAAGAGTAGTTCGAGTGATGATGATCGTGCGGGCGGGCAGGTGAGGGAGGCGCGGCCCCGCATCGCCACGAGTATCAAAGGCGCGGTTCAGCGGCTACAGCCCTGCTTTCGCCGTAGACGTCGAACCACAAGAGCCGTTCAAATTGACCACATCCTCTTCCGCGGCCGGCAAGCCGATTATCGTACGAAAACGCGGTCGCCATCTTGCGATCGACATCCATTGCCATCTTGGCGTCGCCGCGGCCGACGCCTTTGTCCAGCAGCGCTATCCGGGTCCGCCGCCGGGCATCAATGATTTCACCAGCCCCAAGACGGCGGAAGTCAATCGCGCGCAGTTCGCGGCGATCGGATGCAGGCTGAATGGCATAGACGAACGTCTCGGCGATATGGATAGGCTCGGCATCGACGTTCAGGCGATGTCGCCCAGTCCCGGACAATATTTCTATTTCACCGATCCGGAGACCGGCCGATCGGCTGCGCGTATCGTCAATGACGGTATCGCCGAAGCGGTCGCGCAGCATCCGGACCGGCTGGTCGGCATGGGCACCGTGCCGTTGCAGGATCCCGAGATGGCGGTCGCCGAGATGCGGCGCTGCGTGCGCGAGCTCGACTTGCGCGGCATCGAAATCAGTTCGAACGTTAACGGGACGGACCTGCACGACCCATCGTTCCGGCCATTTTTCGCGGCGGCCGAGGAACTGGGCGTGCTGTTGTTCCTGCATCCGCTCGGCTTCACCGATGCCGGGCGCATGCGGGACTATTATTTCAACAACCTGATCGGCAACCCGCTGGAATCGACCCTGGCGGTCAGCCACCTGATCTTCGGTGGCGTGCTCGACCGTCACCCAGGGTTGCGGATCTGCGTGGCCCATGGCGGTGGGTTCCTGCCCGGCTATTGGGGCCGCATGGATCATGGCTGGCGCGCCCGCGCCGACTGCAGCGAGCATTGCCGCCACGAACCGTCGAGCTATCTGCGGCGCCTGTGGCTGGACACATTGGTGTTCGATCCCGAGCAACTCGAAAACCTGGTGAGGAGCCATGGGGCAGATCGGCTGTGCCTCGGCAGCGACTACCCATTCGATATGGCGGAGCCCGACCCGATCGATTTTCACGCAAGGTTGAGCGACGCCGAGCAGGAGCGGATCCTTGGCGCAAATGCGGCCCTGCTGCTTGGCATAAGCGCTGCACTCTGAAAGTTGAGATTCATCAATAGGATTGATGATATCCCATCATTAATATCGATTTTTCTTTATAATTGCGGCTTGCTAGATCGCCACCCGAAAAGAACATTTGGGAGGATCTATGCGTAAGCAGTATCTCTGCGGCGTCGCGGCAGCGACCCTGGTTTGGGCCACCGGCGCACAGGCGCAATCGCACGCGGCCGATGCCGAGCCGGCGCAGTCAACCGCTCCTGCCCCTGGGACGGACGAATCCGCGCAGGAGCAGGCCAATGAGGGGCTTCAGGACATCGTCGTGACGGCGCAGCGCCGCACGGAGTCGCTGCAGCGCGCCGCGATCGCCGCGAGCGCGGTGACGGGCGACACCCTCATCAACGCGGGCGTCACCGATCCGTCGCAGCTGACCAAGCTGATCCCGGCGCTGACCGTTCAGCCGGTCGGCATTTCCTCCAGCTTCTTCATTCGCGGCGTGGGCGCGACAGCCATCAATTCGTTCCAGGAAAATGCCGTGGCCTTCTCCGTCGGCGGCGTGTTCTACGCGCGGCCGACCGCGCCCGCGGGCACTTTCTTCGACCTGGACCGGATCGAGGTCCTCAAGGGCCCGCAGGGAACGCTCTACGGCCGTAATGCCACCGGCGGCGCCATCAACCTCATTCCCCGCCGGCCTAAGCTTGGCGAATATGGGGCCGATCTGGTCGCCGAATATGGAAATTACAACGCGTTCAAGGTGCAGGCCGGCGTCAATATCCCGATCGGCACCAACGCGGCGCTCCGCGTTGCCGGTCAGGTCGTCGACCGCAAAGGTTATCTGTCGGATGGGTATGACGACGAAAAGGTCCAGGCCGTCCGCGCGACTTTGCTCATCGAGCCGAGCGACCGCTTCTCCATGCTGTTCTCGGGCGACTATACCCATCAGGGCGGCAAAGGGATCGGTGCGGTTCTGGTCCCGACGCCAGTTACGCCGAACGCGCCGAATCCGAGCGAGCGCATCGGCGCGGCCGATCCGCGCATCACCTCTATCCTGCAGCAGCTGACCTATAATCAGTTCCGCTTCATTCCGCCCTTCTCCAGCCTGCCGGCGGATACGATCCGCAATATCGTCACCGTGCCGCGGCAGGATGGTTTCCAGGACAGCACATTCTGGGGCGCATCGGTCACCGCCAACGGCGACATGGGCTTCGCCGATCTCACGACGATCCTGGCGTATCGCAAGAGCGAGCCGGATATCCTGACCTATGCGCCGGGCTTTCCGGGGCGTTTCACCGAGACCAACGACCAAATGTCCGCTGAGGTGCGCCTCACATCGAAGAACCAGGGCCCGTTGAGCTATGTGCTGGGTGCCTTCTATTTCTACGAGCAGCAGGACGGCTACAACAATTACAATCAGGGGCTTTTGGCCAACACCGAATATCTTCCGCGCCTGAAGACGGAGAGCAAGGCAGCGTTCGGCCAGCTAACCTACGCGATCGCAGACAGCTTCCGGGTCGTGGCTGGGGGACGTTACACCCAGGAGGATAAGAAGCTCACCGGATCGACGCGCAACACAAGCTTCTTCGTGCCCAATCCCCCATTCGTGCCGATCAGCGGCGATTTGAGCTTCGGCAAGTTCACCTGGAAAGCCGGGATCGAATGGGATGTCGCGCCGCGCTCGCTCGTGTACGCCAACGTCTCGACTGGCTTCAAGGCAGGCGGCTTCTACCCTTCGGTGGGGCGCAACACCTATGATCCCGAGACGCTCACCGCCTATACGGTTGGCGCCAAGAACCGCTTCTTCAACAACACGGTTCAGCTGAACCTGGAGGCGTTCTACTGGGAGTATCGCGATCAGCAGATCAGCTATGTCGGGCCGATCGAAGCGACACCCGGCAACTTTGCCCAGGCCGGCGTGACCGTGAATGCCGGGCGTGCGCGGATGTATGGCGGCGAAGCGGAATTGTTGTTCCAGCCGACCCGGGAAGACACATTCGGCGCCACCGTCCAGTATCTGAACTCGAGATATCAGAGCCTGGTCTACAACGCGATCTCGACCAGCGGCGCGCCGCTGGTCACCTCCTGCGCGGTGAGCAACGATACGCGGACCGCCACCCCGCCGATCCGGCTGTTCGTGGTCGATTGTTCGGGCAAGCCGGGCGTCAATTCGCCCGAGTTCACGATCAATCTCAGCTACGAGCATCGCTTCACGCTGGGCGGCGGTTATAACCTGACGGCGGGTGCGCGCAGCCGGATCGAGACGTCGAGCTGGCTCAACCTCGATTATCTCGATTACCAGCGCCGCGACGGGTCGATGACGTCCGATCTGTATCTGACGCTGAACGCTCCCGATAACCGCTGGTCGCTCACTGGCTTCGTCAACAATGTCGAGGATAGCACGGTGTATGCGGGCGGCCTGACCCGGCCGATCGTCAACAGCACGCTCCTGACGTTGCGGCCGCCGCGCACCTATGGCGCCCGTGTCGGGTTCCACTTTTGACGGACAAGCCCAATGAGTTCCGTCGCGGCTGGCCAACGGTGCTGGCGGCGGCGGCGGGTGTCGGGCTCGGCATCGCAGGCTTGCTGACCTACACGGCCGGCATCTTTGCGAAGGACCTGAACGGCGCGATCGGGCTTAGCCGGACCGCGCTCGGCGGCGCGTTCTTCCTGTCGACCGTCACCCTCGCGCTCGCCCTGCCGCTGGTCGGCTGGATGGTGGACCGCTTCGGGCCGCGCTGGCCGGCGCTGTTCGGGTCGCTTTCCCTGTCCGCCGGTTTTTTCGCGCTCGGCACGATCGTATTGTCAGTGCCGGCCTATATGGCGGCGATGGCGGCGATCGGTTTCTTCGCCGCCTGCTCGACGCCGGTCGCCTATACGCGCGCGGTGAATGCGAGGTTCGAGCGTTCGCGCGGCCTCGCGCTCGGCTTCACGCAATTGGGCATCGGGGTCGCCGCGATGATCGTGCCGCCCGTGCTCGCCGGCGTCGTGGCGGCGAGCGGGTGGCAGACAGGCTATCTCGTGCTCTCGGCGATCGCGCTGGTCGGGATCGTGCCGGCGCTCTCCCTTCCCACCGGCCGAACTGCGGCGCCCAGCGCCGGGACGACGACTGCCGGCACGGAAATGCGTTCTCCGACCTTTATCCTGCTGCTGCTTTCGTTCGGTACCATGGCGCTCGCCTTTGCCGGACTGCTCCCGCATTTCGTTCCGATGCTGCGGGAGGCCGGGATGGACGCGCGGACCGCGGGCGCGCTCGCGGGGGTTATCGGGGCATCGGTGATCGTCAGCCGGGTCGTCGTCGGCTGGCTGGCCGATCGGGTAGATGCGCCCCGCATCGCCGCCGTGTGCTGCGCATTATGCGCGCTCGGCTGTGTCGCCCTTGCCTGGCAGGGGGCGGCTCTCGCGTGGCTCGGCGCCATCGCGCTAGGCACCGCAATGGGGTCGGAGGCGGATCTGATCGGGTTTCTCACCGCGCGCTATTTCGGCATGGCGAATTATGGGCGGCTCTATGCGGTGCAATATGCCAGCTTCATGCTGATGGCCGGCCTCAGCCCGTTATGGGTCGGCGCTCTGGCTGATCGGACTGGTGGCTACGGCGCGCCGCTGCTGGTGACGGCGGGCGGGCTGATGGTGGCGATCGTCCTGTTCCTGCGGCTGCCCCGCACTCAGTCCCGCCCGGCGTGAACTTCCGGCAGCGGCTGTCCGTCGACCAGCCGGGGCAGGGCCTCGGTCAGGACGAACAGAAGACGCGTGGTTCGATCGGCTGACGGGTTGCGCCATGCGTGGATCGTGCCGCGCTGGACGATGATGTCGCCCGGCCCCAACCGCGTTACGAGGCCGTCATCGAGCTCCAACTCCACCTCACCTGACAGCACCAGACCATAATCGAGGCTGTTCGAGCGGTGCATCGGCGAGACGCCGCCCGGGAGCATGTCGACGATCCGGAGCACCGAGCCGCCATGAAGCGTCAGGCCGGTGGGCCGGGTTCGCCCGTCGACATCGTCGTTGTTGTCGGCGGGCAGCACGTCGCTGGTCCATATCAGGGCGAACGCAGCGTCGCCGGATGGAATCCGTTCAGGGGTCAAGCTGTCGTCGCTGATCACGACCGCCCGACCAGTTGAATCATGTCCGGTGACCACGCGTCGAAACGACTGGCTCATATCAGGCCCTCCATTGCGGCGCCGACGAGCCGGTCGAGGTCGCCGTCATGCGCGAAGCCAAGCATCGACGAATCGGGTGTCCGAAGCGGCGGGTAAGCGCCGAAGTCACGTTCGATCAATGGATCCGGGGCGTAGTCCACCTGCGGCGCATGGCCGGTATGGCGGGCGATGGCAGCGACCAGCTCCGACATCCGCACCCGCAGCGCCGGGAGGGTGAGCGCGCCGTTGCAGGGCATGCCCGTCGCCGGAAGCAGCAGCGCGCGCGCCAGATTATCGGCTGCGCATTGCCCGGACATCAGCCACATGGTCGCCGCATCCGAAACCGGCAATCGTATCGGCCGCTGGGCGAGCCCCGCATGGAACACATCGCTGAGGAAAGCCGACTTCAGACCGAGACCCTGCCCCGGCCGGGCCACCAGGCCCGGCAAACGAAGGGCCAGCGGCTGCAGGGCGCCGCGCCGGCCCAGCGTCGCGAGCCACACCTCCATCATCGCCTTGTGCGCGCCGTACTGTAGGGTCGGCTGGACCGGCGTCTGGTCATCGACATCAGTCCAGCGGCCGACATCGCCGAACACGGCGATGCTGCTGGCGTAGATGAAGCGGTGCACGCCGTGCTGGATGGCGGCGGCCGCCAGAGACCGCGTCGCCTCGATGTTGACCTGCCACCCCTTGGCGGGATCGGTTTCGCAAGCACCGCCGGGCAGGCTTGCCAGGTGAATGACAGCGTGGCAGCTTTTTGCGAACAGCCGTTCGAGCAGGTCCGGATCGCACAGATCGCCGGTGATCGCAGAGTGGTCCGGGCCCGGCGTGATGTCGGTCGCGACGATATCATGGTCGCGCGACAGCAGCGCGACCACATGGCGGCCTAGAAAGCCGCCAGCGCCAGTGACGATCACCCGCACCGCGAATTCCTATCCCTGCACGACTCGCTGATCGAGCGCGCCGAACAACGGTTCCCCGTCCGCGCCGCGCGCCTCCATGCGGACGCGGTCGCCGAAGTGCAGGAAGCTGGTCCGCGGGGCGCCGTGCTCGATCGTCTCGATGCCGCGACGCTCCGCCACGCAGGTGGAACCGACGGCGCCGTGATCTTCGTTCGACACAGTACCGGATCCGATGATCGTTCCGGCAGGCAGCGACCGGCTGCGCGCGGCATGCGCAATCAGATCATGAAAACCGAACGCCATTTCGCGACCGTCCGGACGGCCGAACGCTTCGCCGTTCCATGTCACTTCGAGCGGCACGCACACACGCCCGTCCTGCCAGGCTGCGCCGAGAGTCTCCGGCGTAACCGCGATCGGGGCGACGCTGCACGCCGGCTTGGCCTGGATCCAGCCGAACCCGGTCTTCATCTCCATCGGCGCGAGCGTGCGCAGCGACCAATCGTTGATCTGAACCACCAGCCGGATATGCGCCAGCGCATCGGCGGCCGAGATGCCCATCGGCACTGCATCGGTGATGATGCCGAACTCGCCTTCGAAATCGATGCCGTCGGCTTCGGTGGGGAACGGCACATCCTCGTACGGGCCGAAGAACTGATGCGACATTCCCTGATACATTAGCGGCAGATCGGTCTCGATCGGCGGCATACGGAATGCGCGCTGCATCAGTGCACCGTGGCTCGGAAAAGCCGACCCGTCGAGCCACTGCCAGGCGCGCGGCAGCGGGGCGAGCAGGTGTTCGACGTCGAGCACCTCGCCGTTCCCGGCGGCAAGATCCCGGGAGGCCGCATCGATGGCGACGCGGTGCTCGTCCCATTGCTCGAGCAGTTGCTGGAGCGTTGAGGTCGGGCCCGGTACGAAGCGCGCGTGATCGGTTGAAACGATAACCAGCCGGCCGTCAGCGCTTCCATCGCGCATCGTAGCGAACATCATCTCGGGTCTCCTGGGGTCGGCGTTCAGTCGTCGAAAATGGCAACGGCGCGGGTCCAGCCGGCCGACGCGCCCTTGATCTTATGCGGGAAGCAACTGATCGTGAACCCGTTGGATGGGAGCGCCTCCAGATTGTGCAGCTTCTCGAGATGACAGTACCCCACGTCCCGCCCGGCCTTGTGGCCTTCCCAGATCAGGGAGGTATCGCCCGTTTCCGCCACCCGCCTGGCGGTGTAGCTGAACGGCGCGTCCCAGCTCCAGGCATCGGTTCCGGTTACGCGAACACCGAGCGAGGTGAGGTACATCGTCGCCTCATACCCCATGCCGCAACCGATATTCACGAAATCGGGATTGCCGAGCGCGGCGCCGGCACGGGTGTTCACCAGCACGATGTCCAGCGGCTGAAGATCGTGGCCGATGCGCTTGAGCTCGGCCTCGACGTCGGCGGCGGTCGCCACATATCCGTCGTCGAACCCCCGGAAATCCAGCTTCACGCCCGGGCGAAAGCACCAGTCGAGCGGCACTTCGTCGATCGTGATCGCGCGCGCGCCACCATCCATCGTCGGATGATAATGCCAGGGTGCATCGAGATGCGTCCCATTGTGCGTGGTCAGCGTAACCGTCTCGGCCGCGCCGAAACCCAGGCCGCCCGGCAATTGCTCGGCGGTTAGGCCGGGGAAGAAGGGGTGCATCTCGGCGACGGTCTCGAGATGCGTCTGATAGGTGATCTTCGGCCGCATGAACGGCGGATCGGTGATGGTCTCGTTGTCGAGCGTAATCGACAGGTCGACGAAGCGGCGGCTCATTGGGCCCTCCGGACGGGCGCGACGAGCGTCTGGTGAATCGCGATGGGGGTGACGATCGCAGACAAGACCGCTGCGAAAATGATCTTCATGGCAAGGCCTGCATATGGTTCGATGGCTTCGCTGCCGGAGAAAAACAGCCACGCGCCGCCGCCGGCGAGCGCCAAGGACGCCACAGCGAGAAGGAGCGATCGCAGCACTACGGGCGTGATCGCGGTGCCGCTGCCCCGCCTGACCAGAAGGCTCGGGATCAAGGTGCCCATCAACGCCACCATGAACGCCTGGGGCAGGAAATCGCGGCCGAAACTGGCGCCATCGATCGGCGTAGCCAGCCCGAAGACGGCGAAGAAGAAAGCGATGCTGATCGCGACGTTGATTACGGCGCTGACCAGTGTCTCGCGCAGCACGATTGCATTGCGGCTCATGCGGTATGCCCGCCGAGCTTCTCCGCAAACCAGTCAGCGATATAGTCCCGGCCATAGCTCATATTGTCGGCCCCGACATGCTCGACGCCGCCTTCACGAGCGGTGAAGATCTTCAGCTCGCGGTCGGAGCTGGCGGTCAGCTGATCATAGGCCTGGTGCGCATAATCGGGCGCGATCTGCCGGTCTTTCTCGCCATGCGTGACGAGGAACGGGACGCGAATACGCTGCATCACCCCGTCCAGCGTCATGCCGCGCGACTTTTCCAGGAAGTCGTCCATTCCATCGGCGCCGAACACCCAGTGCACGTGCCCCCAATAGTGGGGAACCGGGTTTTCGCCCTCGCGCTTCAGCCTTTTGTGCTGCACCTCGGCCCAATTGTGATTGGCGCCCCATACCGCGCCAGCGGCGAAGCGCGGTTCGAACGCCACCGCGCGTGGCGCGAAATATCCGCCGAGCGAGATGCCGGTCATGCCGAGCCGTGCGGGATCGACGAACGGCTGGACCTCGGCCCAGTCCACCCATTTCGACGCCCAACGTTCGGCTTCGTGCGTAACGGGAAGGTCGTGCAGCCGGATCGCCTCACCGGTGCCGGGCTGATCGACGCTCAGCGTGGAAATGCCGCGCTTGGCCAGCGCGGTCGGCAGCCAGGAGAAATATAGCAGCTCCTTGGTGCTATCCAGCCCGTTGCAGTAGATTACCAGCGGGGCAGGGCCGTCGACGCCCTCGGCGCGGGTAAGCAGCGCCGACAGTTCGGCGCCTTCATAGGGGATCGTCACCCGTTCGACATTGTCCTTCGCCATCCTTGTGCCGGTGGCAAAGGCATCGAGCGCCTTGGCATAGGTTTCGGTACGGCCGGGCGAGCCATGGGCCTGCATGCGTTCGGCAACGCCGAAATACAGGGCGGCGCGCTTCAGTTTGTCGCCGGCCGAGAACAGGCGTCCCCTGGCTTCGTCTTCGCCCGCCAGTTCGACGAGCTTGTCCGCCATCTTCGCCCATTCGCGCATGAATGCCGGCGTGCCGACATCGTCGCCATTGGCGGCCGCATCACGGATCGGCTGGCACATATCGACGATCTCGCCGATGCGTCCCCCGCTCTCGAGCGCGATCGCGACGCTGAGATTCCAGATATAGTTCGGGAAATATTCGAACAGCGCCATGGATCAGGCAACCGCCGGAACGAACAGGCCGGCATCGGCATGCGGATGCGGCATCGTCTGCGGGCCGCCCACGCCGATACCCCATTGATCCATGATCTTCGGACCGGGATCATGCACTTTCGCCTCGTGCGCGTCGAAATCGACTTCTTCGACCTCGGACGTGTACTCAACGGCGAAGCCACCGGGCGTCGTGAAATAGCTGAACGTGTTGTTGCCGGCCGTATGCCGGCCAGGGCCCCAGCGGATGTCCGTCCCATGCTGTTTGAGCCGGCTGATGCCGCGCATCATGTCATCGACCGAGAGCATGTCGTACGCAACGTGGTTGAGGCAGGGCGGCCCGGGCAGGACGGCCAGCCGGTGGTGGACCGAATTGCACCGCAGGAAGCACATGAACTCGCCCAGCCAGTCCGATACGCGGAAGCCCAGGACATCGACGAAGAACTGGACCATCGCCTTGTGATCGGGCGAATGCAGCACGATGTGGCTGATCTTCTGCGGCACGCCTTCCCAGCGCATCAGGTCGCGGGAGGGGCCGCGGGCGACATCGCTCGACACCTCGAACGGCAGACCGTCCGGCGAGAAGAAGCGAAAACCATAGCCACCGCCCGGTCCGTCAAGCTCTCGCGGCGCGAAGATGATGCGGCAGCCGGCGCCGGTGACCTTTTCGTGGAGGGCGTTCACGTCGTCGCGGTCAGCCGCCGCCAGCGCGATCACGTCGATCCGCTGCTGCTCGGCGGCGCGCAGGCGAACGACATGATGCTCGTCATGTCCTTCGCAGGCGAAATAGACCATGTCGTCATGGGTGCCCACTTCGCGCAGGCGCCATACGTCGCGATAGAATTCCCGCTCCGCCGCCAGATCGGAAACGCCGTATCCGACGTAGCGGATTTCGTTAACTCGAGCCATCATCGTCTCTCCAGGGCCGTCAGATCGGCCGCGCTACTATTTCGAACATGCCCGCGGTCGCGGCCGCCTGGTCGACGTGCCGTCCCTCGACCTGCGCCGCGCAAATCGCCGCGGAGGATTCCACGATGTACCGGCAACGATCGATGCGGCGTTCCCGGAAGGCGACGAGCGCCTCTTCCGGATCGCTGTTGCGCTCGAGCTCCTCGGCCAGCACCAGGCTATCCTCGATCGCCATCCCGGCCCCTTGCCCCAGATGCGGGGTCGAGGCGTGCACCGCGTCGCCGAGCAGCGTGATGCGGCCGCGATGCCAGGCACCTTCGAGAAACAGCGTTTCCAGCGGCTTGTAGACGACGCCGTCGTCATCGGTGATCTGATCGGCCAGCGCCTGGATCTGTGGGGCAGGGACGCCGCGCAACTTGCCGCGCATCACCGCTGCTATGCCTTCACGCGGATAGCGTGGATTTCCGGGCTCAGGGGTGGTCACGTACATGTACATCTGGGTCGGCGAGGTCGGCACCAGGCCGACGCCGGTCGGCCCTTCGAACACCGCGATGCTGCTGTCCTGATCGATGCGCGGGAAATTGTAGCGCCAGACGCCCTGGCCAGCGAAACGCGGCTGTGGCGCATCGGGGAAAAGCTGTGCCCGCGTTTCGGAATATAAACCGTCGGCCGCAACCACGACGTCGTACCGATCCTGCACCTCGTCGGAAAAAACGACGTTCACGCCGCTGCCGTCATCGTCCAGAGACGTGGCGGTGACCCCCAGCCTGACCGTTGCTCCCAGCGAACGGGTACGATCGCCCAGTACGCGGTGCAGTGCGGGACGGCCGATGCCGATGTTCGCGGGATAATCGTCGACCAGTTTGGGCGTCGGAACGCTCGCGACCTTCTGCCCGGTAGGGATATAGATATCGACCCGGTCGAAGGCGCAGCCGGCGTCGAGATAATCGTCGAGAATTCCCAGTTGCGCGACCGCGCGGATCACGTTCGCCTGCTGGATGATGCCGACGCCGTACACCGACCAGTCGGGATCGCGCTCGATCACATCGACGGCGAACCCGCGCTGGCGCAGCGCGATCGCCGCGGTGAGGCCGCCGATTCCGCCGCCAATCACGAGGACCCGTGTCAACTGCAGCACTCCGCGCGACTTCGAGGCATTCTCTCCACTCCATCTCTGTGTCCGGACGGTGTCTAGGGGAAAGGAAGTGGGCTCAGAAGTTTATTGTTCTGATCGTTTAGCATCACTTTTATTGATAGATGTGGCAGCCGTTCCAGCCACTTCCCGCAGCATGCCGATCAACCAGCGGATACCAGCGTCCCCACCCCGGGTAGGGTGGAACTGCACGAGCTCCTTCAGCAGCGGGAGCTCGAACGGCAGCGACTGGACATGGAGTGGCAAGGATCCGACGAAAGTCATTGCCAGTCGTTCCTGCAGCACGGCGATCCGGCTCGTGCCGACAAGCAAGCGAGGGGTCGAGGAAAAGGCCGTCGTCGTTACCTCGATGCGTCGGCGGCTCGAAAACGCTTCGAGATGACGTTCGGCGAACGACAGTTCACGATCCAGTCCGATCCGCACCGCGACATGCCCCAGTTCGAAAAAACGCTCCACGGTGAGCGGCGCGTGCATCGCCGGATTTCCGCTCCAGCCAACCACGACGTGGCGTTCCTCGAACAGCAATTCACTGGGCGAACCAGGCGACAGGAACGGTTCGGGACCGATCACCAGATCGATATCCCCACGATCGAGCCGTTCGTGGATTTCCGGACCCGTGGGAAACACATCGAGCTGCACCTGGGGCGCGACGGTTTCCAGTCGTGCAAGCAAAGGGGCCAGAAGAACGGTGATGATGTAATCCGAGGTGCCGATCCCGAAGCGGCGCTTGGAGGTGGCGGGATCGAAGCTGCTCGACGTGTTTATGAACAGCGAGGCATCGTGCATCAACTGCTTGGTGAGCGGGCGCAGTTCCTCGGCAAGCGGGGTCGGGATCATGCGGCGGCCGACGGAAATCAGCAGCTCGTCACCGAAGAAGCGCCTGAGCCGGGACAGGGCCGCGCTGAGCGCCGGTTGCGTGAGATTCATACGATCGGCGGCAGCCGAGACGCTTCGCTCGTCGAGCAGCACATCAAGCGCGATGATCAGGTTCAGGTCCAGTCCCTTGAAGCGCATCCACCGTCCTACCGTTCCGTAACGGGGCTATGGAGCACATCCGGGCGGCATGCGCACCTCCCGCCGTCGACGTCCTTGGCTACAGGGGTGGCGAGGCGCCTCATGTCCGCTCTGGCGGTACACCTCGAGACCGGCGAACGATCGTGACGTATTAGGCTGATCTCGTCATATTTTTTGCAGGCCGTGCTCCACGATCTTTCTGATCAGGTCGCGATGTCCCGGCAGGCGTTCGAGCAGCCGCTCAATATGCACTTTGTTTTCGCGCGTCGCCCGCTCGGCGGTCCTCCGGTCGTCAAACACCGCGTCCGGCTGAATCTCCGTCCTGAAACCCATCCCATACAGGACATATTGATAGCTGGCCGCCGGAAAGACTTCTTCGATGCGGTCGAATTCGTCGTGCAGCCAGGGGGGCTGATACCGCCAGAGCATCAGCAGTTCCTGCAGCCTTTCCGGGATGGTCTCGGGCAGCACGTTATCGCGCCAGAAAGCCGAATCCGTGCGCTTGGTCAGCACGTAATGCAGCTTCAGGAACTCGATGATCCGGCCCCAGCGATACGAGGTGGTGGCGTTGAACCGGGACGCGACAATGTCCATCACCTCGCGGCATACGGGCATCTGTTCGGCAATCAGCTTGGCCGAAAGCTCGACGAGTACGATCGCGGATGCCTCAAGCGGCTCGAGGAATCCCGCAGCGAGGCCGACCGCGACGCAATTGCGTTTCCAGAAGATTTCGCGGTGCCCCGACCGGATCGAAATCTTGCGCACGGAAAGGCCGTCCGCCGCCGGCCCAAGATAGGCGCGCAGCTCCCGTTCCGCCTGTTCGTCGCTGATGTGGCGGCTCGAAAATACATGGCCGGTGCCGCGACGCGTCGGCAGGCCGATATCCCAAATCCATCCGGCGGACTGAGCAGTCGAAATCGTATGCGACGCGATCGGGCTGGTTTCACTTTCATAAGGAACCTGCACGGCAAGCGCCGTGTCGCAAAAAAGCACATCGCTACAGTCCCGAAAGGGCACGCCGAGGGTTTCCCCGAGTAACAGCGATCTGAAGCCGGTGCAGTCGACGAACAGATCCCCTTCGATCTCGCCGGCCTGCGCCGTCACGATGCTCTCGATATCGCCGTTTTCTGCAAGCTTCACCGATTGTACGTCGGCGAGCACATGACGGACGCCGAGTTTTTCGCAACAATGGCGTTGAAGGAAGGGCGCGAACTTTCCTGCATCCAGATGATAGGCGTAGTTGGCCGAGCCATCATATTCCGGGGTAGTGATCGTCTTGGGCGCCAGGCCGTCGTCGCAGATCTTTCCTTGCGGGCAGACGGTGTCGCAAAAGCTCGATCCATCGTCCGCGGTCAGCCAGTGCGGGACGAGATTAAGCTGGACAAAGCCCTGCGGCAGCATGAGCGGGTGATAATAGGCGTCGTCGTCGGCGCCCGTAGTCCAGCGCGCAAACTTTGCACCCTGCTTGAAGGAAGCATCGCATTCGCGAAAGAAATCGGTTTCCGACACGCCGATCTTTTTCAGGGTGGAGCGCAGCGTGGGCCAGGTGCCCTCGCCAACGCCGATGATCGGTATGTTGGGGGATTCCACCAGGGTGACGGTAAAATTTTGCGGCATGCGACCGCGATGACGCGCCGCGATGATGCCGGCAGTAAGCCATCCGGCGGTGCCACCGCCGACGATCACCACATTACGGATACGGTGAACCATGGGGTCCTTCCCAAAAAAAGCCGGGGGCGCCGTTATAGCAGGCGCCCCCTGCAGGTCAGGCCCTAAAAGTGGAAACGCGCGCCAGCCACGAAGCGCCGCCCGTAGGAGAACGCATCGAGCAACTGATTATCGTATCGACCGTGCGTGCTGAAGGTGGAGTTATTCAAATTGGTGGCTTCCCCGAAGATCGTGATCTGTTTGGTGATGTCGTAGCTGGTGCTGACATCGATCTGCAGCTGCTCGTTCACGAAAGTCGGCTCCGATCCGAAGGCGCCGGTGTTCTGATTTTGGCCAAACTGACGCAGATATTTGTCGCGCCAGTTGAGCGCCCCGCGAATCTGGAAGCCGTTCTTGTCGTAGAAACCGACAAAATTCGCCGAGTTTGCCAGACCCGTCACGGCAAAGCCGCTCGTCGTTCGGCCCGATGGATCGTACGGCTTGTTCGTATCGACGAAGGTGGCGTTGGCATTGAAGCCGAAACCTGAATCGCCGAACACATGCTGGAGGGCTATTTCCACGCCTCGAACCGTCGCTTCAGGACCGTTTACTGACTGCGACACCGAGAACTGAGCCAAGGCGTTCGTCGTCGGATCGATGACCCCGTTGATCGATTGTCGATTAACGCCGTTGACGATGAAATTTGTCACGTGCTTCAGGAAGAAATCGACCGCGAAGTAAGAGTTCCGCTGATAATACCATTCAGCAGCGATATCGAAGTTTTCCGACAGATATGGCTTCAGATTGGGATTGCCGCCTGTTGCGGTCAACGCGCCGACGCGCTGACCGGAGCCGACATTCAACACCGGGGTGAGTGAGCCGAGAGCCGGCCGAGTCAACGTGCGCGAGGCGTCGAACCGCAGATGAAGCTTGGGCGTCAGCTCAAGCTTCATGTCGACGCTCGGCAGAAGGAAATTGTAGCTGCTCTTGGCAACGATCGACTGCGAGGGCCCATAAACCGTCGAAAGCAACGTAGGGTCGGCGGCGCTAGTCGTCAGGCTAACCGGATTCCGACCGATGGCGATAGATGTTATGCTAGTATTCTCGTCGCGAATACCTGCATTGAAGCGAAAAGGCATTCCCGCAATGTCTAGCTCGAAATTCGCGCGAATATATAGCGCCCAGCGCTTTTCCCGAATGGTCCGAACACTTGCGGGGTCAAGAGCAAGGTCGAGTGAGCCAGTGTAGGCGGTTCCACAACAGGGATAATTATAGCCTGGGATATTCTTTGTCTGCGGATTACCAAGGCCCTGAACATAGTCGTAGACCGCATATGGATCGTACAGCAGGATTCCCGGGGCCAGCGCGCCGGAATAGCCCGGGATGAAATCATTGGTATTCAGGGTTCCTTGGTAGACATTCGCCGGCAGGAGAACGCCGGTCGTGCGACCGGACGGGGTGCCATAACCTGCATAGGCCTGCCAGAAGTTGTTGGTGAAAGTGTTGCTGGAAGAAAGTTTATATTCGTCGTCCATGTATTGGCCGCCGAACTTGATGTCGAAGCCATCCTGTTTCCAGGTGCCGCCAAGACGGAACTGCTTGACGACGTCAGTATTTTTGTTCGCGGTGCGGACCATGACATGCGACCCCATCAGCGAAGTGTCGAGGAAGCGCGTGACGTTGCCGGACGGGCCAATGTCGTGGAAAACCGGTAAGAATTTGTCGCTCGGCCCGTTGATTGTGATCCCGGTGTTGGCGCCGAGCGTGCCGCCATATCCGATGTCCGCACCGTCGCTCGATTCACCGTTCGGGTTCAGCCAACTCTTTGCATAAGCCGCATCGGCGTCGAAGCTGAGATTCTCTGTTGCCTCCCATTGAAGGTTCACGCCAACCTGATTGGTTTGCAAGATGGAATGGGCGACACCGGCGTTCATGTCCATCGGCGTACCGGGCTGATTGAAATCCACCGTCGTGCCGTTCGAATCCAGTTTCACGTTGCGCAGGTCCGTCTGATTGAACCAGGCGGCATAGCCGTAGGTCGCCGTCTCGACGGTCTGGCGGCTGAAATTATCGTCGAGCGTCAGCAAAAGGCCGTCAGTGGGGCGCCACTGGATGGCAATTCGCGCATCGACTCGTTCGTCGCGGACCCGGCTTTGCTCGGCACCCGCCTGCTGCTCGAAAAAGCCGACGATTTCCCGCCGGTTAGTAGGCGTCTGCCACTCTTGCGAGGTTCGGTTCTCGGTCGGTGCGCACGTTGCCGCAGTGCTGCCCGCCAACTGGCACGGTGCGTAGAGCCCGCCCGGCCAGCCGGACACAAACACGCGGTTGGTATCGGTGTCCTGCCGATGGTAGACAACCGAGCCTAGAACACCCAACGTATCATTCGCGAACGTGTTGCTGACGAGCAGGCCGCCGGTCGGGGCAACACTACTCGAACGCGGCTGATAGGATCCCGAGGCGGTCGCCGCCATATGGAAGCCGGGCCGGTCAAACGGCTTGGGAAAAGAGACGTCGATGGTGGCACCGATCGCTGACGCGGAGACTGACACGTCAGGCGTCTTGTACACGCTCAGCCGGCCGACAAAGTCGGCGCCGACGGTCGAAAAATCGACGCTGCGCTGGCCGGTGGCGGTTGAGATTCGACGGCCGTCATAAAGGGTTTCGTTAAAGTCCCCGCCGAAACCGCGAACGGTGACCCCGGTGGGCTCCCCACGGAGTCCGTCGCGCTGAATCGAGACACCCGGCAGGCGCTGGAGCGAGGCAGCAACGTTCGAATCGGGGAATTTGCCGATATCCTCGGCCGAGATCGCATCGACCACGCCGGGCGCGTCCCGCTTGATATCCAGGTTGCGCTGAAGCGAGCCCCGGATGCCGGTGACGATGATGTCCTCTTCGTCCTTGCTCGGACCGCCCGGCACTGTCCCGCTGGGTGCGGTATCCTGCGCCAGGGCGGGGGAAATGGTGGCAAGCGCGATCGCGCCGGAAGCTGCCGTCAGCAGGAGATTCCTGGCGCTGACCCGGCGCCGCATCAGCAAATACTCAGTCATATATTGGCACCCCCTCTAGATTGTTCTCCGGCGCCAGCGAGGATCACCTCGATGAACGCCTTGGCGGCTGGACCGCGCTTACGGATCTAGGGACACGCCTGAACCCCTTCGCGGGGTGCGCAAACATCCTCCCTGATCCGAAAGTCTGTCGCTTCCGTCACGTTGCACGTTAACGCTCTACGTTAGCGCTATCAAGCTTATTTTGTCTGTGTAGTTAAATCCGGGTGCCGGCTATGTGGGGGATGCGCAGTAGGCTGGGTCGGCGTGGCTGTTCTCCACGCGGGACTTGTCGGAGAGCGAGCGTAAGGGCAGACCCCCGCTTGAGGGAGAGTGAAGTGGCGGTTCAACAGCTCGAGGTTCTAAACAACACGATGCACAAGGATCTGCGCATGCGCATCGATCCGGGCGTGCCACATCCGCATTTCGTGATGATCGTCCTCAGTGAATTTCCCACAGCATCAACTGTTTGTCCGATTTTCCTGGCGAAGGATGCTGCCACCGGGGCGTTCTATGCGGCGGCGCTGTTCGGTTTTCGACCGGGCGAGATTCTTGTCGAACTGATGGGAAGCGGGACGGCGGCATTCCAGCCGCTCGATCTTCAACGGCAGGGTTTCTACACTGCTGACGAAAATATCGCGGTGGATCCGGCGCATCCGCGTTTTGGCGCCGGGGCCGAAATCACCTTGTTCGAGGGTGATGGTACTCCGAGTAATGCACTTCGCAAGGTTCAGCGCACGATCGGCCAGCTTGCCGCCGGGGTTAAGGCGACGGAGAGCTTCATCCAGGAGCTTCTCAAGCTCGATCTGATCGAGCCGGTCGATATATCGCTTGAATTCGACGACGGGGAGCGCCTGTCGCTCGAGGGGCTGTATACGGTCAGCCGCGACAATATGAATGAGCTGGAAGATGACCAGATCGTCGCGCTTTTCCGTGGCGGATATCTGCAGGCGGCGCTGACGATGGCAAGTTCGCTCCAGCAGGTCAGTGTGCTTGCGCGCCGCCGGAACGACCGGCTGACGGCTACACCGTGACCGCGGCGGCGCGCGAGTCCATGGCTTATGTCGCTGAAGTCGATGTCGGCGTTCTGGGCGACGCGCGGCAGTTCCGCCGCGAGGTCATGGAACCCTGTCGTCCCGTCGTCCTGCGTGGTGCATATACGCACTGGCCGGTCGTGGAAGCGGCAGGCGCGTCGCCTGAAACGCTCCGAACCTATCTCGCCCGCTTTGCCAATGATCTGAAGGCACAGGCTTTTGTCGGCGATCCTGGAATCCGGGGCCGCTATGCCTATGATGACAGTCCTGAGGGTTTCAATTTCGAGCGTGTCGAGATGGGCATTCTCGAAGCACTGGACCACATATTGGCGAATGCAGCCGGACCAGGCTCGCCGACTGTCTATCTCGGTTCGCTGGAAACGGATCTGTTCCTGCCCGGATTTGCCGCGGATAATCGCACGACAGCCGTTCCACCCGGGGTCAGCCCCAGGATCTGGATCGGAAACGCGTCTAACGTGGCTTGCCATAACGACAATTTCGACAACATCGCATGCGTCGTTGCAGGCCGACGAGACTTCATCCTGTACCCGCCAGAGGCGGTGACCGACCTGTATATCGGCCCGATCGACCATACCATGTCAGGCCGCGCGACCAGCCTGGCGGCCGGAGCCATGCCTCGCGACAAGCGCTTTCCGCGACTCGGCGCCGCTGCGGAAAAGGCCTTGATGGCGAGGCTTCTGCCCGGCGACGCGCTCTATATCCCCAAGCTCTGGTGGCATCAGGTCGAAGCGACTGAATCGTTCAATGTTCTGGTCAACTATTGGTGGGATGGATTCCGTATCGGGCCGGACGCGCCTGATACCGCCATGATGCTGGCGATGATCGCGATCGCGGAACGCCCACCGGCCGAGCGCCTGGCATGGCGAGCGATTTTCGATCATTATGTCTTTCGTCCTCACGGCCACCCGCTTGCCCATCTTCCCGAAGCGCAACACGGCATCCTGGGATCGCTCCAGGATGGAAATTACGGTCGCATCAGGGCGTTTGTGATGCAGTTGCTGCGTGGCAGATGATCCGTGTGGTAGCGCTACCTCGCGAGGCGTGCGAACCGGTCGCGCGGGCAAATTTGGCGAGAGCACGGGCATGATCCGCCGCTCCCAAGGAATATCCCTCGCCTGAGCCGGGCGCGTCAAAGCTCGACGCCGGCCATCGACTATGGTGGCCTGTCAGCGATCTGATCCGGCATTGACTCGCGAACTAAATACACAGACAAATCCCGCGAATGGATAACGCTCGACCGTGGACGAGCGTGCCATTGCATCAGTGGGTGGGGGAGAGTTCGCTAATGAGACGTTGGTTGGCATTGGGCGTCGGCCTGCTGTCGCTCGCTGCCGCGGATCCGTTACTCGCCCAGGTGACGACGAACGCGCCGGCGCCCATGGCGGGCGCGCTTCCGGTCACTATCGAGCGGATCAAGGTCCATTCGGCGGCGATCGAGGGCAATCTCGAAGGCGAGTCAGCGGATCGCGATGTGATCGTGATCCTGCCGCCGGGTTATGCAAAGAGCCCGCGCCGGCGTTATCCGGTCGTCTACGCGCTGCATGGCTATTCGATCGGTGCCGACCAGTGGACCCGGGAAATCCATGTCCCGCAGACCATCGAGGGCGGCTTCGCGAGCGGCGCGAAGGAGATGATCTTCGTCTTCCCCGACAGCAAGACGATCCACAATGGATCGATGTATTCGAGTTCGGTGACGACGGGCGACTTCGAGAAGTTCATCGCTCGGGATCTCGTCTCCTATATCGATGCGCACTACCGGACGCTGGCACAGCGGGCGAGCCGCGGCCTCGCCGGTCACTCGATGGGCGGTTACGGCACCAGCCGCATCGGCATGAAATATCCGGACGTTTTTGGCGCCCTATACATGATGAGTCCGTGCTGCCTGTCGGCCCGTCAGGGCGGGCAATTGCCGGCCGAAGCAATGGCGGCGCTCGCAGCGATCAAGACCCCCGGAGATTCGGCGAAGCTACCGTTCGGATTGAGGGCGCAACTCGCCAGCGCAGCGGCGTGGTCGCCGAACCCGAAAAACCCGCCGCTCTATCTCGATCTGCCGGTAAAGGACGGCGTCCTGCAGCCGGAGGTGCTCGCAAGATGGGCGGCCAATGCGCCGCTCGCCTTTGTGGACCAGTATATCGCCAACCTTCGCCAATATCGTGGCATCTCGATCGACGTCGGGGACAAGGATGGCCTCAAGGGCGACGCGCAGAAGCTTCACGACGTGCTCGACAGCTACGGAATCACGAACGGCTTCGAGATCTACGCCGGGGACCATACCAACAACGTGGCCTTGCGCTTCCAGAGACAGGTCATCCCGTTCTTCAGCGCGAAATTGCTGTTCGCGAAGCAGAACTGAAGCCGCGAAGTCCGACAGGATCAGCGTTGGGCCAAAGGCAGTCATCAACGCTGATCCATATCTGTCGAACCATAGAGAATTGGCCCGCCCTCGATCCGTCGAGGAGACAGGGATGCAGGGAGAGAATTGATGGTGGAGCAACGACGTAATTCCGTTCTGATCAGCAGGCGAGCCGCGCTCGTTGGATCGGCGTCTGCCGGGTTCGCCCTCGCCGTACCCGGCGGGGCGGGCGCGTCGGACAGCGTGAAGACAGCCGCGCATACGGGGCCGGGCCGCTGCTCGACGCCGCGCTCGGCGATCGCCAGGACTCAATATGGCAGGGTGCGGGGTTACCTTGCCGGCGATGTCTTCACCTTCAAGGGAATTCCCTATGGGCAGGATACCGGTGGCGAGAACCGGTGGCTTCCAGCCAAGGCGCCCAAGCCCTGGGCCGACGACTATCCGGCGTTGATCTACGGCGCCAATTGTCCGCAGAGCCTCCATAATTTTCGCGCGATCGAGCAGACGTTCCTGCAGGACTGGGATGACGGCTTCATGGGCGAGGATATGCTCAAGCTGAATATCTGGACGCCGGCATTGAGCGGCAGCCGGGCGGTCATGGTGTATTTCCACGGCGGCGGATTCAGCTTTGGATCGTCATACGAATTGCCCTCGCATGAGGGCGCGCAGATGGCGCGCAACCACGACGTGGTGCAGGTTTCGGTCAATCATCGGCTGAACGCCCTTGGCTTCTTCGATTTGGCGGGAGTCGGCGGCGGCGCCTACGAGGATTCCGTCAATGTCGGGATGACCGATCTGGTCGCTGCGTTGCGCTGGGTACGGGAAAATATCGCCAATTTCGGCGGAGATCCGGACAAGGTGATGATTTACGGCCAGTCGGGCGGCGGATCCAAGGTGACGACCTTGCTCGGCATGCCGGCGGCGGCTGGCCTGATCAATCGTGCGGCCGTGCAGTCCGGAGGAGGCGGCAATATCCCGAGCGCCGAGCAGTCGCGCGACTTCTCTCGCCAGGTCATCAAGGAACTGGGAATCGCGCCGAAGGATATCGGCGCGTTGCAGAAGATGGACTGGGCGAAGCTGGTCGAGGCGGGCAATGCGGTCGCGGCAAGGATCAACGGACCGGCCAGGGGCCTTCCTGGGCCGGCCGCATCGCCGCCGCCGGTTCCTCGCGTCGGCTGGGGGCCGACGATGGACGGCCGCATCATCAATTTGCGGTCCTTCTTCGACGCAGCACCCGAGATTTCGAAGAATGTGCCGATGCTGATCGGCGCGGTCAGCGAGGAGGGCATGCGCTACAGCTCGAACCCCACCGAGGCCCAGTGGCGGCAGCAGCTTTCGGAGCAGATCGGCGCGCCGAAGGCGAATGCCCTGATCGATGCGATGAAAAAGGCCCATCCCGAAAAGGCAATCCGCACGCTTTCCTACGGCGTACAGGGCATCACGGGGCGCAACAACGTCCAGCGCATGGCGAAGCTTAAATATGATCAGCGTGCCGCCCCGGTCTATCAATATCACTTCCAGTGGCAGTCGCCGCAACTCGATGGGGTGGCGGGCGCCTGGCACACGGCAGAGCTCGCCTTTTGTTTCGACAATACGAAGCGATGTGAGCAGGGCACCGGAGACACGGCAGAGGCGCGCACGCTGGCGACCAAGATGGCCCGGGCCTGGGCGAATTTCGCGCGGACCGGCAATCCGAGCCAGCCGGGGCTCGCCTGGCAGGCGACGGATCCGGTGCGCTGCCAGACGATGGTGTTCGATAACCGCTGCCGGATGGAGGACGATCCGGAAGGGGCCGTGCGCCGTATCCTGTTGAGTTGAGGCCGGGCCTCGCCTGTGCCGGGAACAGGTCTGCCGGGCGGGCAAAATTTCACTTCCGCTGCCGCGGCGACGCATAATCTGACGGAGGGGACTATCATGAAACGCGCTTTTTCTATTGTCGCAACGCTGATCCTGGCGGGCGCGACCCCGCTCGCACAGGCCCAGGATTTCGATCCGATGGCGATGGCGGACACCAATACCGACGGTAAGGTCGATCTCGCCGAAGCCACCAGCTTCTCGGCGCAAGGCTGGACGTTCGTCGATCAGTCCGGAGCGGGCAAGGTCAAGACCTCGACCATCCCCGATTTCATGCAGCCTTCCTTTGCCACAGCGAAGGTGGATACCGAAGGTTTCGTCACCAAGGAAGCGTTTCTGGCCGCCGTGCCCGGCCGTTTCAAAGCGGCGGATGCAAACGCGGACGGCACGTTGAACGATGGCGAGATCCGGGCGTTTCTCGGGATGCAGTGACTGCGCAGGGGGACTCAGGTCCGGCCCAGGCCCTGCAGCGCTAGGCTCGCCGCCCGATCAACTCTCTCACTGCGCCGGCTTGAGAAAGCCGTTTGCATCGAGCCAGCTGACAAAGGCGCCGAACCAGCCGGGGCTGGTGGTCCCCTTCTTCCCCAGGCCAAAGCCGTGGCCGCCCTTTTCGTAGAGATGGAATTCGACGGGCCGTCCCGCCGTCTGCCACGCATCGATCAGGCCGAAGCCCTTATGCGAGAACAGGGGATCGTCCGCTGCAAGAACGGCGAACATCGGTGGCGCGTTCGCCGGCACCTTGACGGCTTCCATCGAGCCGTAAATCGGTGCGATGAAGGCCGGCCGGGCATCGGGCGCGGCGAGTGTCGTCACCATCGTCGTCATCGCCCCGGCTGAAAAACCGATCATGCCGACACGGGCGGGATCGACTTTCCATTCGGTTGCGCGCGAACGGATGAGGGCGAACGCCGCGCGTGCGTCGGCGATCGGATTGGCGAGACCGGCGACTGCGTCATCCGGCCGCATTCGCGAATCCGAACGACCCGCGCCGGCGAACATCGCGCTCACTGCCTGTTCGAAATCCGTCATGCCCGCTGGCGTCGGCTTCACCCGGTATTTGAGGACGAAGGCGGCAATGCCGCGCGCCGCCAGGGCACGAGCGACGGCCCAACCCTCGGCCTCCATCGAAAGCATCAGAAAACCGCCGCCGGGCGACACGATCACTGCCGCGCCGGTCGCCTTGGCGGGGTCCGGCAGGAAAGGGGTGAGTGTCGCCGTGCTCACGTTGCGCGTGAACGGGACACCATATTGGCGGAACCATGCCTCCGGTGCGGAGGAACCAGCCACGCCGCCGGTTCGCAGCGGGATCGCAGCGGGCTCGGCTGGCGCGCTGATAGGCGTCATGCCAGCGTCCTGCGCCGAAGCCGGCGCCGTTGTGACGGAAGCCGCTGCCAGGCAAGCCAGCCCGAGCATCAGCGCGCTGCGCCGGCGAATGGGGTGAGAGGGGGACGACGATCGGTGGTTATGGACCTTCATGGCATGTCATAGCCGGTGGTGGCCTGCAGCGTCGGCTTCGCACCCCAAAGGGCGTAGAATAGCACGTAAAGCTCGCACGCCGCCGTCAGCAGGAACGACATTTGCAGCCCATAGGCGTCGGCCAGCCAGCCCTGCACGATGACGAGCGCGCCTCCCGCGATCGCCATGATCAGCAGGCCGGATCCCTCTTCGGTCAGCGGACCGAGCCCTCGGATGCCGAGCGTGAAGATCGTCGGGAACATGATCGAATGGAACAGGCCGACCGAGATCAGCGCCCACATCGCGACGGGGCCGGTGGTGAAGGTGGCGATCAGCATCACGATCAGCGCGCCGACGCTGAACGCCGCCAGAACTGTCTCTGCGGCGATCCGCTGCATCAGGTAGCTGCCGAGGAAACGGCCGACCATCATCCCGCCCCAGAGCAGGAAGAGATAGTGCGAGGCCTGCTCGTGAGTGAGGTTGCCGATCTCCGGCGCCGAGACGAAGTTGATGAAGAGGTTTCCGACGCCGATCTCGGCGATCAGATAGATGAAGATCGCCGGTACGCCGAATACGAGGTTGCGATGCCGCCACAGTGAATGACCACGGCGTTCCTCCCGGGCGCGGCCACGGGTGGAAGCATTCATGTCCGGCAGGCGAAAACGCGCGATGACAACTGCGAGTGCGACCAGGACCGCCGCCACGATCAGATAGGGGAGTTGCACCGACTGTGCGTCGGCGAGCCGCTCGGCCGGTGTCAGCACCGCGCCCGCCGCAGCGGTACCCGATGTGCTCCGACCGAGGATGAGATAGCCGCCGAACAGCGGGGCGAGCGTCGTCCCCATCGAGTTGAAGGCCTGGACGAGGTTCAGGCGCGAGGAGGCGGTCTCGGGCGAGCCAATCACCGCGACATAGGGGTTGGCGGCGACCTGCAGCAGCGTGATACCGGAGGCGATGATGAACAGGGCCGCGAGCACGACCCCATAGGATGGGATCATCGAGGCCGGCACCATCATCACCGCGCCGACCGCCATGATGATCAAGCCAAGGACGATCGAGCGCTTGTAGCCGATCCGTTCTATCAGCATCGCCGAGGGTATGGAGGCGAAAAAATAAGCGATGAACCATACCGATTCGATCAGCGTCGTCTGGGTGTAGTTCAGGTCGAACACGCTGCGCAGATGGGGCAGGAGCGTGCCGTTGATGACCGTGATGAAGCCCCACATGAAGAACAATGTGGCGAGCAGACTCAACGTCGCGCGGTAGCCCGGAGCCTTTGTCCCGACGGCGTTGGCCGGCATGTTGAGTGTTGGGCCGGCCATATTCTATCCTCACCGCATCGCTTGTTTTTTGTATGAGTATATGCGAGCAAAGCCCGGGTCAACGCTGTCATGCGAGCAGCCGTGCCGAGGAGTATTCATGCACAGGATGGTGATCGGTCTTATGGCTACGGGCCTGTTTGTCAGCGCCACGCCGGCCAATGCGGCGTCCGTCGCGCGTGCCCCCGCGGGTGAAGTGAAGGGCGCGAAGGTCGAGACGATCACCCTGTCCAATGCGAAGGGCGTGACGGCACACATCCTCAGCTACGGCGCCACCCTGCAATCGCTGATCGGCCCCGATCGCAACGGCAAGCCAGCCGATGTACTGCTCGGTTACGACGATCTGGCGGGGTATGTCGAAAAGCCCAATTATTTCGGCGTGACGGTTGGTCGCTACGCGAACCGCATCGCGAAGGGCCGGTTCTCGCTCGACGGCAAGGAGTATCAACTCCCGCTGAACAACGCCCCCAATTCGCTACACGGCGGCGCCCGCGGATTCGACAAGGTCGTTTGGCGGGTCATCTCCGTCGAGAACGGGCCGGTGGCGCGTGTCACCTTCGGTTATACCAGCCCGGACGGCGACCAGGGTTATCCCGGCAGGCTCGAAGTGACGGTTACCTACGGACTCGACGAGGACGGCGCGCTGTCGATCGAATATAAGGCGGCTACCGACAAGCCGACGATCGTCAACATGACCAACCATGCGATCTTCGATCTCGGCGGGGAGGGATCGCCGCTTGGCGCGCTTGGCCACAAGCTGACGATTCCGGCGCGCGCCTATACGCCGGTGGATGCAGCGCTGATCCCGACAGGCGAACTCCGCCCGGTTCAGGGCAGTGTGTTCGATTTCCGGGCAGCGCGCGTGCTGGGTGCTGGTGCGCGCGACGGCCGCGACGATCAGATCGTGAAGGGGCGCGGCTATGATCATAATTTCGCGCTCGATGCCGGCCTGACGGCAGTGCCCAAGCTGGCGGCGCGGCTGGAGGACCCGGTATCGGGGCGGGTGCTGGAAGTGCTGACGACCGAGCCCGGAGTGCAGCTCTATACCGGCAACTTCCTTGACGGCACGCTCGTCGGCAAGCATCGTCATGTCTATCGCATGGGAGACGGCGTCGCGCTCGAGCCCCAGAAATTCCCGGACACGCCCAACCAGCCTGCCTTTGGCTCGGCGCGGGTCGATCCCGGCAAACCCTATCACCACCTGATGATCTACCGACTGTCGGTGGCACGTTGAACGGACCTTATTGCCAATGACCGATACCCCTGCCGGCCTGCGGTCGCGCGCCTGGTTCGATAATCCCGCGAACATCGACATGACCGCGCTCTACATCGAGCGGTACATGAATTTCGGCCTCTCGCAGGAGGAACTGCAATCGGGCAAGCCGATCATCGGGATCGCGCAGACCGGGTCCGATCTGTCGCCCTGCAACCGTCATCACCTCGTGCTGGCCGAGCGGCTGCGCGAAGGCATTCGTGAAGCGGGCGGGATCGCGCTGGAATTCCCGGTCCACCCGATCCAGGAA
Source organism: Parasphingomonas zepuensis (assembly GCF_036663735.1). NCBI lineage: Bacteria > Pseudomonadati > Pseudomonadota > Alphaproteobacteria > Sphingomonadales > Sphingomonadaceae > Parasphingomonas > Parasphingomonas zepuensis. The sequence goes on from NZ_JAXOJO010000004.1 coordinate 48,884, forward strand.
ACCGGCAAGCGCCCAACCGCCGGGCTCGACCGCAATCTGGCCTATCTGGCGCTGGTCGAGGTGCTGTACGGCTATCCGCTCGACGGCGTGGTGCTGACGATCGGCTGCGACAAGACGACGCCGGCCTGCCTGATGGCGGCCGCGACGGTAAACATTCCGGCGATCGCCTTGTCCGTCGGCCCGATGCTCAATGGCTGGCACAAGGGCGAGCGCACCGGATCCGGCACGATCGTGTGGAAGGCACGCGAACTGCTCGCTGCGGGGGCGATCGACCATGCCGGTTTCGTCCGGCTCGTCGCGTCCTCCGCGCCGTCGACCGGTTATTGCAACACGATGGGCACGGCGACGACGATGAACAGCCTGGCCGAGGCGCTGGGCATGCAGTTGCCGGGTTCGGCCGCAATCCCCGCGCCATATCGTGACCGCCAGGAAATCGCCTATCTGAGCGGCAAGCGCATCGTCGAGATGGTCGCGGAAGACCTGAAGCCGTCCGACATCATGACGCGGGATGCCTTCCTGAACGCGATCGTGGTCAATTCGGCGATTGGCGGTTCGACCAATGCGCCGATCCACCTTTCCGCGATCGCCCGTCATCTCGGCGTCGACTTGCCGCTCGACGACTGGCAGACCCACGGCCATCATGTGCCGCTGATGGTCAACCTCCAGCCGGCCGGCGAATATCTCGGCGAGGATTTCTACCATGCCGGCGGCGTCCCCGCGGTGGTCGCCGAACTGATGAAGCAGGGGCTGATCCGCGAGGACGCGATCACCGCCAACGGGCGCAGCATCGGCGACAATTGCCGCACAGCGACGATCGAGGATTCGGATGTGATCCGTCCCTTCGCGACGCCCCTGCTGAAGGATGCCGGCTTCATCGTGCTGAAGGGCAATCTATTCGACGCCGCCATCATGAAGACCAGCGTCATCAGCCCGGAATTCCGCGAGCGCTATCTGTCGAATCCCGACGACCTCGAGGCATTCGAGGGGCCGGCGGTGGTGTTCGACGGGCCTGAGGAATATCATGCCCGGATCGACGATCCGGCGACCGGCATCACGCCCGAAACGCTGTTGTTCATGCGCGGGGCCGGGCCGATCGGTTACCCCGGCGCGGCCGAGGTCGTGAACATGCGGCCGCCTTCATACCTGATCCGCGAGGGCGTGCATGCCCTGCCGTGCATCGGCGACGGCCGGCAATCGGGTACGTCCGGATCGCCTTCGATCCTCAACGCCTCGCCCGAAGCCGCGGCGATGGGCGGCCTCGCGCTGATCCGTACCGGCGACAGGGTGCGGATCGATCTGCGCGCCGGAACGGCGAACGTGCTGATCGGGGACGACGAACTGGCGGAGCGGCGGCGGGTGCTGGTGGAGGCGGGGGGCTATGCCTATCCGGCCTCGCAGACCCCCTGGCAGGAAATCCAGCGCGCGCTCGTCGGGCAGCTCAATGAAGGCGCGATCCTGGAAGGGGCAGAGCGCTATCAGCGGATCGCGCAGACCATGGGGGTACCGCGGGACAACCACTAATGCCCGCGTCTGTCGGCTTCTAAGGTTCCATCGCCAATTCGGTATCCGCCAGCGCCCGGCTGATCAGATCCCCCATCGCGGCGCGGGCCGCGACGGGATTTGCATCCACGATTGCGTCGTAAAGCAGTTGGTGGTCGGGCAACGGATCCCTGGGCAGCTTCCGGTTACGCTGCTTGAAAATTGTCGTCCATCCGACTGCGGCGGAGATCGTACTCGACAGGCTCGTCAGCGGCTCGTTGCGGCTTGCCGCCAGGATAAGGTGATGAAAGGCCTGATCGGCCGCCCGACCCTTGGGCGTGGCGAGGCTGTGTTTGCCCATTTCCTCGAGCGCATGCCCCATCTGCGCCAGCTCTCGGCCCGAACGGCGCTCCGCGGCGAGCGCTGCGGCGGCCGGTTCGACGATCATGCGCAGTTCGAACAGACTGCGGATAAATGCCTCGCTCGGCGCGCCCTCGAACATCCAGGCAAGCACGTCGGGATCGAGCAGATTCCAGCGGCTGCGCGGGCTGACGCTGGTTCCGGCCTTGGGCCGGCTTTCCACTAGCCCCTTGGCCATCAGCATGCGCACCGCCTCGCGATAGGCGCTGCGCGAGATGCTGAGCGTTTCGGCAAAGGCGATCTCGCCGGGCAGCACGTCACCCGGCTGATAGACGCCGGTGACGATCTTGACGCCCAGATCGTGCGCGATCGATGCGTGTATGCGAAGCGCTCTAGGTGGCCTTTCCTGCGTCACTTTCCCTCCGGGCATCAATGCCGGCATCCACGCTAGAGCATTCGGACGCAAACATCACGTGCCGGATCGATGGCGATCGGGTTCCGCGCGGGAAGGCGGAACGGCGCGGCCTCGATCTCGAAGACATCGCCCGGCTCGGTGCGGATTCCTTCCGAAAAGGACAGGGTGGCGGTACCGAAGAAATGGACATGCACGTCGCCTGGCTGGCGGAACAGCGCATATTTGAAATGATGCTGCTCGAGATTGGCGATCGTGTGCGACATGTTCGCTTCCCCCGTGATGAACGGCCGTTCCCACAAGGTCTCGCCATCCCGCACGATCCGGCTGGTGCCGCGGATATCCTCAGGTAACTCGCCGAGCAGCAACTCCGGTCCGAGTGCCGCCGCGCGCAGCTTGGAGTGGGCGAGCCAGAGATAATTGCCGCGCTCCGTCACGTGATCGGAGAATTCATTGCCGATGGCGAAACCGAGCCGCACCGGGTTGCCCGCGCCATCGATCAGATAGATGCCGGCGATCTCCGGCTCTTCCCCGGCATCGAGCGCGAAGGCGGGCGAGCGGAGCGGGGCACCGGGCGCCGCCAGCATCGTGCCGTTACCCTTGTAGAACCATTCTGGCTGCGCGCCGGTTTCGCCGGCACCGGGCTTGCCGCCTTCGACACCCATCAGGAACATGCGCATCGAATCGGTCTGTTGCGCGGCTTCGGTCATTGAACGGTGCATCTGGTCGCGCCCTTCGGCCGAGCCGAGATGGGTCAGGCCAGTGCCTGTCATCAGCAGATGCGCCGGATCGGCGTGATCGATCGGCGGCAACAGCGTGACGGTAGCGAGATCGACCGCCCCGGCGTCGCCAGTTTTCCCGATCTGCTCGATCAGCGAGACGTTCGCGGCCAGGGCTGCTTCGGCGAGCGCGCGCACGGTCTCGATGCCTGCGAGGCGCTGCGGTGTTTCCTCGCCACGCAGCACGGCCACGCCGCGCGCATTTTCACTGTCGATGAACTGCACCAGTGACGTCCGCATCCCATTCTCCGTTATTTGCTTGTGCAATCATATACTCAGACAATAGGATAGCGCCAGCCGCCTTTGAGCGGATCCTGGAGGGGTATTATCGTGGCGACACTGACTCACATCAAATCCTTTGCGCGGATCGCGCTCCTTGGGGCAGCCGCGCTGGCGGCTAGCGCGGCGCCGGCACAGACCCGAGAGGCCAGCGTCACCGTCCATGCCGACAAGCCGGGACCCAAGGTCAATCGCCAGATCTTCGGCCAGTTTGCCGAGCATCTCGGCACCGGCATCTATGGCGGACTATGGGTGGGCAAGAACTCGCGCATCCCCAACACCGACGGATTCCGCAACGACGTGATCGCTGCGCTGCGCGCCATCAAGGTGCCGTTGATCCGCTGGCCGGGCGGTTGCTTCGCCGACGAATATCATTGGCGGGAAGGCGTGGGGAACAAGCGTCCGGTCAAGGTGAATACCCATTGGGGCGGCGTGACCGAGCCCAACACGGTCGGCACGCATGAGTTCATGAATTTCACCGAGGCCGTGGGGGCAGAGGCCTATGTCTCCGGCAATGTCGGCAGCGGCAGCGAGCAGGAAATGGCCGACTGGGTCGAGTACATGACCTCGCCGACCAGTTCGACCCTGGCCAATGAGCGGCGGGCCAATGGCCGCAAGGAGCCATGGAAACTGCCCTATTTCGGGCTCGGCAACGAATTGTGGGGCTGTGGCGGCAACATGCGGCCGGAATATGCCGCCGATGAGACGCGCCGTTATGCGACCTTCGTCAAATCGCCCGCGGGCACCCGGATCCTGAAGATCGCCAGCGGCGCCAGCGACGAAAACTACAACTGGACCGAAGTGATGATGCGCGACGCCGGCAAGCAGATCGACGGGCTTGGCGTGCATTATTACACCGTGCCGGACAATTGGCAGAAAAAGGGCTCCGCCATCGGGTTCGACGAAGCGAGCTGGGCGCGGACATTGTCCAAGACGCTGCTGATGGACGAGTACATCACCAAGCACAGCGCAATCATGGACAAATATGATCCCGCGCGGCGCGTGTGGCTGGCTGTCGACGAATGGGGAACCTGGTACGATTCGACGCCGGGCTCGAACCCCGGATTCCTGCAGCAACAAAACTCATTGCGCGATGCGCTCGTCGCGGCGGTCAACATCAACATCTTCACGCGCCACGCAGGCCGGGTGAAAATGGCCAATATCGCGCAGATGATCAACGTGCTCCAGGCGATGATCCTGACCGATGGCGACAAGATGGTGGTGACGCCGACCTATCAGGTGTTCGGCATGTACATGCCGTGGCAGGACGCAACCCAGTTGCCGATCGATCTTACCGGCCCGTGGTACAACAAGGACGCAGCGACGATGCCGGCGCTCAATGCCTCGGCCGTGCGTGGTACCGATGGCGCGGTGCATGTCGCGCTGGCCAATCTCGATCCGCTCAACCCGCTGACCGTTACGCTGAATGTCGATGGCGCGACAGGCTCCACCCTGTCCGGCAGCGTGCTCACCGCCGATCGGATGGACGCGCACAACAGCATCGGCGATCCGCTGACGGTCGCCCCGCGCGCCATGGCACCGGTGGCGGTGACCGGCGGCAAGGCCGTGCTGACCTTGCCGGCGAAATCGGTGACGGTCGTGGCGCTGCGGTGACATCGAGCGTGATCCCGATCGGCCTGATCGGATATGGCAAGATTGCCCGGGACCAGCACGTCCCGGCGATCCGAGGCGACGACCGGTTCCGGCTGGCGGGGGCGGTCGATCCGCATCCCGTCCCGGGCGATCTACCCTGTTATCCCGATCTCCCGGCGCTGATCGCGGCGCAGGCCGTGGCGGCCGTCGCGATCTGCACGCCGCCGGGTGCGCGCGTCGCGGCAGCCCGGGAAGCGGTCGCGGCCGGGCTGCACGTGCTGCTCGAAAAGCCACCCGGCGTCACCGTGAGCGAGGTCGAGGCACTGGCGGCGATGGCTGCGGACGCCGGTGTGACTCTGTTCACGGCCTGGCATTCGCAGGAAGCGGCCGGAATCGATGACGCACGTGCCTGGCTGGCGCATCGGCCGATCGGGTCGGTACGCGTATGCTGGAAGGAGGATATCCGCGTCTGGCATCCTGGGCAGGAGTGGATTCTCGACGCAGGCGGCTTCGGCGTGTTCGATCCGGGCATCAACGCGCTGTCGATCCTTACGGATATCCTTCCGCTGCCGCTCAAGGCGTTGGCGGCTGAGCTGTCGGTGCCGCGCGGGCGCGCCCAGCCGATCGCCGCGTCACTAATGTTGCAGGCCGGAGCGGTGCCCGTTTCCGCTGAGTTCGATTTCCTGCACGAGGGGGAGCAACGCTGGGATATCGAGATCGATACGGCGGACGGTGTGCTGAAGCTCGCCCTCGGCGGAGCGGCGCTGTCGATCGCGGGCAAAACGATCGCTGTCGGGGCAAATGCGGAATATCCGCGGCTCTATGCACGGTTTGCCGATTTGATCGCAGCGGGGACAAGCGACGTCGATCTGGCGCCGTTTTCCCTCGTCGCGGATCTCATCGGCATTGCCACGCGTCGAGAGACCGGAGCCTTCACCTTCGAGCGGTAACGATCAAAGCCTCAGGACGAGCCGTGTCGGACATCGGATAGGTTCATGTCTTTCACCTGTTTGGCGATCAGGTCGTGGAGTTGCAGCACCGCTGGCGCCAGTCGCTCCCGGCGACGCAGAACGTAGGAGACCGAGGGCAGCACCGGTAATTTCAGTCCGGTAATTTCGGGCAGCCCTGCGAACAGGTCGGTGCGGCAGGTAATGCCCACGCCGCTGAGCACGGTTGCGCGCAATACCGACAGGCTGGGTGTCTCGACCACCAGCTGATACGGCCTGCCTGCGGCCTCGAGCGCGGCGATTGCCTCGTCCCGGAAGCGGCATGGCCGTTCGAGCACCGCAAGCGGGATCGCGTCGCGTCCGGCCAGTTCCGCGTTGCCGAACCAGCGCATCGGTCCTTCGCGAATCGCGGCGGCGTCGCCGGCCGCGCCCATTCCCAGGATCACGTCCAGCCGATCGCTTTCGAGCAGGTCGAGCAATTGCGGCGTGCCACCGACCCGCACTTCGAGCCGCGCATCCGGATGCAGGGCGACGAATTGCGCGAGGACGCCCTGCAGGAGCGTTTCGGCAAAATCCTGAATGAAACCGATCCGCACCGGCCCCGACAAGGCATCGCCGGTCAGTGTTGCCACGATCCTGTCGTTGAGCGCCACGATCTCGCGTGCGTGGACCAATACGCCTTCGCCCTGCGAGGTGAGTACCAGCCGGCGTCCTTCGCGCAGGAACAGCGGGACCTGCAGCAATTCCTCGAGGCGCTTGATCTGGAGGCTGATCGCCGGCTGGCTGAGAAACACGCGTTCGGAGGCGCGCAGCATCGAGCCGCCATCTACTACGGCGATGAAACTGCGCAACACGTCGATCGGGAGATTGAGAGCCATGAGCGACCTATAACCAGGGCCAATCAGCCATGTTAGCAAAACTATATTGAATTGGTAGGAATTAAACTGTCCTTAGCGTCATACCCGCTGGCATCCCGCCGGCGCAGGAGGCGAGATGGCAATTACCGGGGTGTTGGAGGGGCGGGAGACGCTGCTCGCCAGACTCGGCAGCGCGCGATGGGTATCGCCGCTGGCGCTGCTGCTGTTGTGGGAAGCGTGCTCCCGCACCGGGCTGATCCCACCGCGGACGCTGGCCGCGCCTTCCGCGGTATTGGCGACGATGTGGGGCATGATCGCGTCGGGCGAACTCGGCCATAATGTGCTCGTGTCGCTCGGGCGCGCTGGCCTCGGCCTAGCGATCGGCGTGTTGGTGGGCGGCAGCCTCGCCATCGTCGCCGGCCTGTCGAAGCCCGGAGAAGTCGCGATTGATTCGCCGGTGCAGATGCTGCGCACCCTGCCGACGCTGGCGCTCACGCCGTTGTTCATCGTCTGGTTCGGAATCGGCGAAACGCCCAAGATCGTCCTGATCGCGGTTGCGACGACGTTTCCGGTCTATCTCAATCTCTATAACGGCATTCGCGGTGTGGACGCACGGCTGATCGAGGCGGCGCGCGCGTTCGGCCTTTCGCGCATGGCGATCATCCGCCACGTCGTTCTCCCGGGTGCGCTGCCCGCATTGCTGGTCGGCCTCCGCTACGCCCTGTCGATCTCGGTGCTGATCCTGGTTGTCGCCGAACAGATCAACGCGTCCTCCGGCCTGGGTTATCTCATCAACAATGCCCGGGATTTCATGCGGACCGACATCATCGTCGTTTGCCTGATGGTCTACGCCGCGCTTGGGCTCGGCGCTGACGCAGCAGTGCGGCTGATCGAGCGCCGCTCGCTGGCCTGGCGTCCGACGATCCTGGAGGCCTGATCATGAACGCACCCATTCCTTTCCCGGCGCGGCCGCAACCGCTTGTCTCGCTGCGCGGCTTCACGCGACGCTTCGGCGCTAACACCGTGATCAACGGGCTCGACCTGGAGATCGCCGATGGCGAGTTCGTCGCGCTGCTCGGCCGCAGCGGCTCGGGCAAGACGACCTTGCTGCGCACGCTCGCCGGGCTCGACGGCCCGAGCGGCGGCGAGGTTCGCGTGCCCGAGTCCCGCGCGGTCGTATTCCAGGACGCGCGGCTGATGCCGTGGAAGCCGGTGTGGGAGAATGTGATGCTGGGCCTCGGCGGCCGCGACGCCCGCAAACGCGCGGAGGTGGCACTGGCCGAAGTCGCCCTCGATCACCGCGCCGATGCCTGGCCGCTGACACTCTCCGGCGGCGAGGCGCAGCGTGCCGCGCTTGCCCGCGCGCTCGTGCGCGAGCCGAGCGTGTTGCTGCTCGACGAGCCGTTCGCCGCGCTCGACGCGCTCACCCGCATCCAGATGCACGAATTGGTGCTCGGCCTGTGGCGCCGGCACCGACCCGCGGTGCTGCTGATCACGCATGACATCGACGAAGCAATCGCGCTCGCCGATCGCGTGCTGGTGCTCGAGGGCGGCCGGATCGTCGCCGAGGAGCGGATCGCCGCCGCACGGCCCCGCAGCCCCGACGCGGACCTGCGCCGCCGCCTGCTCGCCTGCCTTGGTGTCGTCACGCCGGAGCCCGCGGCGCCCCACCAATGGGCCGAAGCCGCCGAATAATCAGGTCTTAAAAAAGGGAGTTTTTCGATGAGCCAGCACCCCGACGAGCTTGAAATCCTCGGCATGATCTCGACCAGCTATGCGTCGGAGACGCACGTCCCGAAGGGCGCGCCGATCGACCTGAGCTACACCGCTGCCTTCGCCCTCGCGCACGAACAGGCCGGCTTCGACCGCATCCTGATCGGCTATCACAGCGCCGCACCGGACGGTTTCCAGGTGGCGGCCTATGTCGCGCAGCACACCACGCGCCTGAAGATTCTGCTCGCGCATCGCCCCGGCGTGATTCAGCCGACGGTCGCCGCACGGCAGATCGCCACGCTCGACCATTTCAGCGGTGGCCGGCTCGCGGTGCACATCATCTCGGGCGGTTCGGACGCCGAGCAGCAGCGCGACGGCGACTTCCTGACCAAGGACGAGCGCTATGCGCGCACCGACGACTATCTGGACGTGGTCAAGAAGACCTGGACCTCGGCCGCGCCGTTCGACCATGACGGGCCCTATTACAAGGTTCGCGACAGCTTCGCCGCGATCAAGCCGGTGCAGCAGCCGCATGTGCCGATCTTCTTCGGCGGTGCCTCCGACGCGGCGGTGCGCGTGTCGGGACGCCATGCCGAGACCTATGCCTTCTTCGGCGAAACGCTGGAGCAGACGGCAGAAATCATCAGCCGAGTTCGTGCCAGCGCCGCCGAGCATGGCCGCCCCGCGCCGCGCTTCAGCGTCTCCTTCCGCCCGGTCCTGGGCCGTACCGAAGCCGAGGCATGGGACCGCGCCGAACGTATCCTATCCGAAGCGCAGGCGATCAAGGATGCGGGCGCCTCGATCTTCACGCGCTTCTCGACGCAATCAGAAGGCGCGCGCCGCCTGCTCGAAACCGCGTCGGGCGGGAAGGTGCGGGACAAACGGCTATGGACCGAGATCGCCAAGCTGACCGGCGCACCCGGCAACACCACATCGCTGGTCGGCACGCCCGATCAGGTGGTCGACGCGCTGCTCGATTATTACGATCTGGGCGTCCGGACATTCCTGTTCCGCGGCTTCGATCCGCTCGAGGATGCGATCGATTATGGCCGTCATCTGTTGCCGCGGCTGCGCGAGGCGGTGGCCGAGCGGTCCAGCCCGTTGCTGGTCGCAGCCGAATGAGCACGCGCCATACCGAGGCGGTCGGGCGGCTGGTGGCGGCGATCGAGACGATCCTCGCGGGGGCACAAGGCGCCGCGCGTGTCGCCGAACCGCTCGCTGCGCTCGTCGCGAGCGACGACTGGATCGATCCGGCCTTTGCCGCGCCCGATCCCGTGCGATACCGCCAGTACCTGCTCCACCGCGATCCCGCAGAGCGCTTCTCCGTGGTGAGCTTCGTATGGGGCCCGGGGCAGTCAACCCCGATCCACGATCATCGCGTCTGGGGCTTTGTCGGCGTGCTGCGCGGTGCCGAGATCGACCAGCGTTATGCGCGGGCCACCAATGGCGCGCTCGTGCCGTCCGGCGCTCCGACCCGGCTTGAGGCCGGTGCGGTCGCGGCGCTGTCGCCCGAGACGGGCGACATTCACCGCGTCAGCAACGCCCATGGCGATCGCGTATCGATCAGCATCCACGTCTATGGGGCCGATATCGGTCGCGTCGAGCGTGCGACCTATGACGAAGCCGGAACGGCAAAGCCCTTCATCTCCGGTTATGCCGAACCCGCCCTGGTATCCGCATGACGCCCCAGGATATTCGACATGCGTGGCTTGTCCGCGACGAGATCGCGCTGTTCGACCTGCGCGACGAACATGCATTCGCTGGGGGGCATCCGCTGTTCGCCGCGCAACTGCCGCCGCATCGGATCGCGATCGAAATCGCCCGCCGGGTACCGCGGCTTGCCACGCCGATCGTCGTCTATGACGATGGCGAAGGCCTGGTCGATGCCGCGATCGAGCAGGTGAGGGGGCTCGGCTATTCCAATGTGTCCGCGCTGGACGGCGGCCTCGCGTCCTGGCGGGCGGCGGGCTACGAGCTGTTCGAGGACGTCAATTCCTACAGCAAGGCATTCGGCGAGCTTGTCGAAGCGCGACGCCATACCCCCTCGCTTTCCGCGCCGGACCTGCAGGCGCTGATCGACGAGAAAGCGGACATCGCCATCCTCGATGCGCGTCGTTTCGAGGAATATGCGACCATGAGTATCCCCACCGGCACCAGCGTGCCGGGCGGCGAACTGGTGCTGCGGGCACGCAGCGCGGCGCCCGATCCCGACACGCTGATCGTCGTCAACTGCGCCGGCCGGACCCGCAGCATCATCGGCGCCCAGTCGCTGATCAACGCAGGCCTGCCCAACCGCGTCGTCGCCTTGCGCAACGGGACGATCGGTTGGACGCTCGCCGGCCAGACGCTCGACAGGGGGCAGGCGCGCCGCATCGTAGACGTCGCGCCCGAGCAAGGCGAAGAGGCGCGCGGCAAGGCACGCGACGTCGCGTACCGCGCGGGCGTGCGCCATATCGACGCGACATCGCTCGCGTCCCTGGCGGCCGAAACCGAACGCACGCTCTACCGCTTCGACGTGCGCACGCCGGAGGAGCACGCCGCCGGCCACCCCGCCGGCTTCGTGGAGGCACCCGGGGGCCAGCTCGTGCAGGAAACCGATCATTTCTCGCCCGTCCGCGGCGCCCGCATCGTGCTCGCCGACGATATCGGTCCGCGCGCCGACATGACCGCATCGTGGCTCGCGCAGCTGGGTTGGGACGTGTTCGTGCTCGACGGCGGTTTCGACGGTCAGCTCGAAACGGGGGCGACCGCCTTGCCGCCCCGTGGCCCCGAGGGCCGCTACAAACGCCCCTATGAGGGCACCGACAACCCCGCCGCGGCGATGCAGGCTTATCTCGACTGGGAATATGGCCTGGTCGACCAACTTGCGCGCGACGGCACCCACGGCTTCGTCGTGATCTGAAAGGACCAAGATGTCGATTTCCCTTTATTTCGCCCCAAACAGCTCGGCCTTCGCCCCGCTCGTCGCGCTGGAGGAAGCCGGAGCCGACTTCCAGCCGGTGCTCGTCCGGCTGGCCGCTGGCGAGCAGCACACGCCCGCCTATCGCGCCATCAACCCGCGCGGCCGCGTGCCGACATTGGTCGTCGATGGCACGCCGATTTACGAGGTGATCGCGATCCTCGGCTGGATCGCCGATCGCTATCCGGACGCCGGCCTGCTGCCGACCGAACCGACCGAGCGGGCGCGGGCCTTTGCGCTGATGAGCTGGATCGCCAGCACGGTGCATATCGCCCTGGCCCAGGTGCGCCGTCCAGAACGCTATACCGACGATCCCGCAATACGCCTCGCGCTCGAAGCGCCCGGCCGCACCGCGTTTGCCGCCGCGCTCGCTGAATTCGAGGCCCGCTCGGCCGCCACCGCATCACCATTCCTGATCGGCGACCGCTTCGGCGCGGTCGATGCCTATGCCCTGGTCGTTCGCCGCTGGGCTGACGGGCTGGGAATCGATCGCGCCACCTTCCCCAGTTTTGCCGATCGCACCGATGCGCTGTTCGCCCGAGCTTCGGTGCGACGCGCGCTCGATCACGAAACGCTTGTCCCCGCCGCCGCCGCGGCATGAACATTCGAGGTATCCCATGCGAATGAGCAGCGCGGTTCCCCGCACCTAGCAGACCACCACTCCCGACCAAGACCACATGATCCCGCGGCAACCGTCGCGGGAAACAGAGAAGTGCGGCCGATCGTCGGCTGCCCTTTCCAAAAATTCTGAACAGGGATCATCAATGTACGCTCGACCCTCACGCACTGCCGCGTCCACGCTGATACTGTTGCTCGCCGCGACAGCGCTGACCCCGGCTTATGCGGCCGACACTCCCGCCACGCCCGATCCTTCGGCGACGCCACCGGAAACTGACGCTCCCGGCGAGGACATCCTCGTCACGGCGCGCTACAAGAACGAGACGCTGCAGGACGTTCCGATCGCGATCACTGCGCTGTCCGCGGCGCAGATCGACGGCGTCGGCGGCCAGACCAGCCTGAAGAACCTGGCCTATTTCACGCCGAGCGTCACGATCCAGGGCTTTAGCGGCCGAAACCAGACGATCACGATCCGCGGGCTCGGCACCAATTCGGGCGGCACCAATGACGGGCTCGATCAGGGCGTGGGCCTCTATATCGACGGCGTTTACCGTCCGCGCACCGGCACCGTGATCAACGACCAGATCGATATCGAGAGCGTCCAGGTGCTCCGCGGACCCCAGGGCACTTTGTTCGGCAAGAACACCGTGGCGGGCGCGATCGATGTGCGCACGAAGCTGCCCAGCTTCACCCCGGAGGTGTTGGCTGACCTCACTTAAGGCAATTATAACTATATGCGCGCGCAGGCGTCTGTATCGGGCGGCCTCACCGACAATCTCGCGATCCGCCTCAGCGGCCTCGTCGCCGCGCGCGACGGGACGATCTACAACACCACGCAAAAGAAGGACTGGGACAATTACGAGAATGTCTCGGTCAAGGCCGATCTGCTGTGGAAGCCCAGCGACACGCTGACGTTCCGCCTGACCGGCGACTATGCGCGGCAGACCGGCAATATGGGCTTCTACCTATCGGGCCAGGTGCTGCCGACGACGCTTGGCAATGGGGCGCCTTCCAAGGGTTTCTACGCGCACGCCGCGGATGTCGGCTACACGCCGATCGCGGTCGATCCCTATCAGCGCCGTACCGATATCAACGGCTCGCAGGCGATCGAGATGCCCAGCGGGGGCGTCACCGCGCGCATCGACGCCTCGCTCGGCGGGCACACGCTGACCTCGATTACCGCGGGGCGCTTCTGGAAATGGATTCCCAACTGGGACGGCGATCAGTTCGGCGCGGACGTGCTCGGCCAGGCCACTGTCGCCACCAACCAGAAACAGTTCAGCCAGGAACTGCGCCTCACCTCTCCGAGCGGGGGCACGATCGAATATACCGCAGGGCTGTATTATTTCTGGCAGAAGGCCGATCTCAAACAGGAATTGTCGTTCAACAAGGACGCCGCCAAATGGTATTTTGGCCCGTCCGCGCCCGATGCTCTGCTGAATGGGCTCGATACGTTCAGCTACCTCGACCCCTCGACCAACAGCTATGCTGCTTATGGCCAGGCAACCTGGCACGTCACGCCCAGCACCAGCCTGACCGGTGGCCTGCGCTATACCTATGAGAAGAAGGCGGGCAGCTACAACGCGGTCCAGGTCGGCATCGTCGCGCCCATTGAAAGCCTGCCCGTCGCCTATCAGGCGACTGCCGCCGCGATCCGCGCCTCTTATGCTCCCTCGGGCGGCGCCTATGAGGCCAGCCGGTCGAAGGGCACGGTTTCGTGGCTGCTCAGCGTCAACCAGGAGATCGGTGACGATATCCACGCCTATGCGAACTATTCGCGCGGCTACAAGTCGGCGGGCATCAACCTCGTCCGGAGGAACGCCGGCATCAACATCTTCGTCGAGCCGGAGAAAGTCGATGCCTATGAAATCGGGCTGAAGACGCAGCTGTTCGATCGGAAGCTGCAGTTCAACACCGCCTTATTCTGGACGATCGACCAGAATTACCAGGCCAATCTCTACGACGTGTCCAACCGCATCGGCTATCTCGGCAACGCCGGCAAGGTGCGCAGCCGCGGTGTCGAGGTGGATCTGCGCGCCAACGTCGCCACCGGCCTGAACCTTAGCGCCTCGGGCACCTACACTGACGCCACATATGTGCGCTACACCAACGCGATCTGCCCGTTCTTGCTGTCCTACCAGACGTCGTGCGACATCTCGGGCCAGCGGCTGTCGGGCACGTCCAAATGGGCGGGCTCGGCCCAGGCGCGCTACGAAGCGCCGCTGAGCAACGGGCTGGTCGGCTACACCGCCGCGGACGTCAGCTATCGCTCGACCTTCTTCTCCGCGGTCAACGACGATCCGTTCACGAAGATCAAGGGTTATGCCCTGGTCGGTGCGCAGCTGGGCCTGCGCGCCTCGGACGGGTCCTGGGATATCGCGGTCTGGGCGCGCAACCTGCTCGACAAGGGTTATCTGACCACCTCCACGGTCAACGCGACCTGGGGGATCACGCAGGTCGGCGTCGGCGAGCCGCGCACCTACGGCATCACGCTCAAGACCCGCTTCTGATGCGTATTCCCAAGGATATTGTCATGCCACTGAACACGCCATTGTCGCGTCGCAGCGCCTTAGCAATCGGTGCCGCCGGGCTTCTCTCGGCCTGCGTAAAGGGATCATCCAGTACACTCGTGATCGGCGATCAGCGCGGCGGAATCCAGGCTTTGCTGGAGGCATCCGGGCAGCTCAAGGACGTGCCGTACAAGATCGAATGGGCTCAATTCCCCAATGCCGCGCCGTTGATCGAGGCGCTGGGGGCCGGCGCGATCGACACGGGTGCCGGGGGTGATGCGCCGTTCATCTTCAGCCTCCAGGCGAACGCCGGGGTGAAGGCGATCGCTGCGTTCCGGATCAAGGGCGACGCGACCACGGTGATGGTGCCCGGCACGTCGTCGATCCGCGGGTTCGAGGACTTGCTCGGCAAGCGCGTCGCGACGCCGCGTGGCTCGATCGGCCATTATCTGCTGCTGGCCGGGCTGAAGCGGCTCGGCAAACCGCTCACCGCGATCGACATCAAGTTCCTCAGCCCGAGCGACGGTCGCGCGGCCCTGACCAGCGGTGCGGTCGATGCCTGGGCAATCTGGGACCCGTACGCCGCTATCGGAGAATTGAGCGACGGAATGCGGATCGTGCCGATCGACCGATCGCTAACGCCGGGGCTGGGTTTCATCTTCGGCACCGAAGCGTCGTTGCGCGACAAGCGGCCGTTGCTCATCGATCTGACCATGCGCTTCGCCGCCGCGCGGACCTGGGGCCAAACCCACCGCGACGACTATGCGAAGATGCTGACTCAGCAGACCGGCATGCCGATTGCGGCGACGCGGCGGTACCTCAACCGCAGCATCAATGTGCCGGTGCCGATCGATGCCGGGCTGATCGCCGAGGAACAGGGCATCGCCGACCTGTTCCACGCCGCCGGCCTGCTCGCCAGGCCGGTGCAGGTCGCGCCGCATTTCGAAAAACTCTGATCCTCAACGCAAGGAAAGATTGCCATGGCCAAGCGGCAGATCAAACTCGGACTGGTGACCACCGGCGTCGGCGGCCCCGGCCAGACCAACCGGTGGCTCGACCCGGAAATCCCGGTCGACGCCAGCGTCAATATCGACTGGTATATCGACATCGTCCGACAGGCCGAGGCCGCGAAGTTCGATCTCGTCTTCATCGTCGACAGCCAGTTCATCACCGCGGATTCGCCGCCCCATTATCTCAACCGGCTGGAGCCGCTGACCCTGCTTTCGGCGCTGGCGGTGGCGACCAGCCATATCGGCCTCGTCGGCACGCTTACCACATCGTACAACGATCCCTTCAACCTCGCGCGCCGTCTTGCCTCGCTCGACCTGATCAGCAAGGGCCGCGCCGGCTGGAACGTCGTGACGAGCGGCGACGCCGGCACCGCGGGCAATTACGGGCGCGAGGAGCATTATGATTATGCCACCCGCTATGGCCGTGCGTTCGAATATCTCGATGTCGTCCGCGGGCTGTGGCGCTCCTATGAGGACGATGCGCTGGTGCGCGATCGGACGACCGGCGTGTTCCTCGACAAGACCAAGCTGCACGCGCTCAACCACAAGGGCGAATATTTCTCGGTTGTCGGCCCGCTCAACATCCAGCGCTCGCCGCAGGGCGAGCCGGTAATCTTCCAGGCCGGCGATTCAGATCAGGGCCGCACGCTTGGCGCGACCGTGGCGGATGCGATCTTCACGCACGCCCGGACGATCGAGCAGGGCCAGGCATTCTACGCCGACCTGAAGCAGCGTGCGGAAGCGCTTGGCCGTGATCCCGACCAGATCGTGATCCTGCCGGGCTTTTCGATCACCGTCGGCGACACCGACGAGGAGGCCCGTGAGATCGAGCGCCAGCACCGCCGCATCGACCAGAGTTTCGAGCAGGCGCTGGCGGAATTCGGCCGCGCCTTCGGCTGGCATGACTTCCGCCAATATGATCTCGACGCCCCGTTCCCGGTCGAGACGCTCGAACATGCGAAGAGCAGCTTCTTCACTCAGGCGAAGCACATCACCGAACTTGCGCGGGACCGTGGCCTCACATTGCGTAAAACGATCGAGTTTCAGCGGGACCAGTTCACCAGCCCGTTCGTCGGATCGGCCGAGACGGTGGCCAATGAGATCGAGCGCTGGTTCGAGGGTCGTGCGTTCGACGGCATTAACGTCCATGCCGGCCACCCAAGCCAGTTCCGCCGCTTTACCGAAGAGGTCGTGCCATTGCTGCAGGCGCGGGGGCTATCCCGCACTGACTATGAACACACCACGCTGCGCGGCAATCTGGGCCTGTCGGTTCCAACCAACCGCCGCACGGCTTCAGCGGATGCGGCGCCGGAGACGCGAAAATTGGCGGAGGTCGTGTCCTGAGGGGGCATGTCGGGCGACGGTACGTCTTCCAGCCGCCCGGATTCGATAACCAGCCCGAAGGACTGGCTTAGGGCTCATACGCCCGGGTGCCGCCAGGCGTATGAGCCCGGTCCTGGCGGCAACCCGAACCTTCAGTAGTTCACCCGAAAACCCGCCTTGAACGTCTGCCCATAGGGCGAGAAGATGATGCTGTTGCCGGTTCCGTGCGATCCCGGGTTGAGCGGTGGCGCGGTGTTGGTCAGGTTGTCGACGCCTAGAAACGCGGTGAAGGCACGATCGGGGCCATAGTCGACCTTGTACTGGGCGAGCAGATCGAGATAGCCGCGTGCAGGCACGGCGTTGGTGTTCGAGCTGTTGACGAGCGTGATATCATACCCATCCTGCTCGGCGCCGACGAATGCGGCGTTGTAGAAGCCCTTGTTGATGTAGCGGCCATGCGCGTTCAGGGTGAAATTGCCCTTGGTCCAGCTCACCAGTCCATCAAGCACGAGATCGGGCAGACCCGCCGGCGTACCGCCGCGCAGACCGGTCTGGCCGGCGCGTTCGGTCGGGCCAATTGCATCGACGGTGATGAAGTCCTTCACATAGGTCGTCAGCAGGCGGAAGTTGAGATCACCGAGCGAGCCGAGCGGCTGACGATATTCGATCTCTGCATCGATGCCGCGGTTGATGATCTGATTGACGTTCTGCAGCACGTCGGTGACTTGCGTGATGCTGCCGTCCGGGCCGCGCTCGATCAGGTTGCAGCTGGCCTGCAGGCCCTGGAAGCAGCGGGTCGCGATATTCTGCTGGCCGAGCGTGGCGATCGCATCGTTTACCTTGATCTCGTAATAATCGACCGAGGCGCGGAACCGACCGAGAAAGCCGCCGGACGGCTTGAGCACGATGCCGGCCGTGAAGGTGTCGGCGCGCTCCGGTCGCAGCGCCGCGTTCGAACCGCTGAAGATGCGCGGATTGGTCTGCGCCCCGCCGCGCGACGGATCGGTCACGATGCCGCTGATCACGGTGGTCGGACCGAACAGCTCGCTCACGTTCGGCGCCCGGATATCGCGCGACTTGGTGGCACGAAAGCGGATCGCCGGGATCGGTTCGTAGACTCCGCCATATTTATAGGTCGTGACGCTCAGGCTGGACGAAGCCACCAGATCGCTCGACCGGCTGTAGCGAGTGCGGCGCACGGCGCCGTTGAAGCTGAGCTCGTTCGCGAATGATTGATCCCGGAACACCGGGATTTCCCCTTCGACATAACCTTCCACCACCTCGATCTTGCCCGATACGCGCGATCCGTTGGCGGAGAAGAAGGCGAGCGACCGCGACAGTGCGTCCGCATCACCAGCGACCTTGTCCGACCGATATTCGCCACCGACCGCGACCGCGACCGCGCCGGCCGGCAGATCGAACAGTTTCCCGCGCACATTGGCGGCCGCCACGTGCTGAGTGGTGATGTTGGTCTGGAAGCCATTGGCGGTCACATAGGTGCGGGCCGCCTGGCTGGACTGCTGCCCGAACGGATTGAAGGCGACGCATGCGGGATCGTTGTTGTTGGGATCGGCATCGGCATTGACGCGGCAGACGGGTTGGCCCGCGCCGTTCGAAACGGCATCGAGCGCGCGCAGCATCCGCGCGCTGATCGTGTGGTTGGTGATGTCGTTGCGGAATTCGTTGCGGCCGAACTGGTAATAGGCGTCCCAGTCGAACCGCGGCGAGATCGTGCCCTTCACGGAGGCGACGACGCGATAGAGATCGTTGTTCGTCCGGATGCTCGGCCGCCCGAGTTCGGTGAAGCCCTTGCCGATCTGGAACGAGGTGAGATTGCCCTGGCTGAGCAATGTCGGGATATCGAGCGTGGGATCGGCCGACCGCGGAATGAACGGATTGTCGTTGCGGATGGTGATCGCGGTGTTGCGATAGACCGTCGCGCTATAGTCGGAGCGAAGATGGCCGTAATTGCCCATCAGCGAGAAGATCAGATCGGGCGATGCCTCCCAATCGACGTTGGCGGTGACCGCATAACGTTCCAGAGGTGCGCCGAAGTACAGGTCCTTGAAATAGGCATTCTGTCCCTCGCCCTCGCCGCCGACCATGTAGAGGTTGTTGACCAGCGAGCCATATTGGAAGCGGCGCGGTGTGCCGTCCGCGCCGAACGTGATGCCGTCGATCGGCCGCAATACTGGAGTCGCGCGGCCGGCATAGGCGGAACTGGGGGGCACGGTGACGCCGTTGAAGGGGACGGTCGACGGACGGATATCGCCGAGGATGTTGTTCGCTGGCAATTGAAGGTATCCGGGATTGCGCCCGAAATTGAGCACTTCGGTACGGCAGAACGGGCGTGCCTGGCAGTCACCGACGCCGTCGCTATGTTCATATTCGCCACCGATGACGAGGTGCACCGAGCTGCCCAGCTGTACGCCCGCCGCAAGGCCCAGCGTGGTGGTGCTGTTGTCGCCATATTTTGTGATACCGGTCTGCGCCGACGCCCGGATCCCGTTCAGCTTGTGATTGAGGATCAGGTTGGCGACGCCGGCGACCGCATCCGAACCATATTGCGCCGATGCGCCGCCCGTCACGACCTCTGCGCGCTCGAGCAGGATCGACGGGATCATGTTGGTATCGACCGTCGCCTGAGTGGTCGAGGGCACGAAGCGCTTGCCGTCGACGAGCGTGAGCGTGCGGACCGCGCCGAGCCCGCGCAGATCGAGGATGCGCCCGCCGACATAGCCTGCGCTGGGATTGAGCTCGCCCGACGCCGGGCTGTTCGAGGCGCGAAATGCGGGCACTTCGTTCAAGGCATCGGCGACGTTGGCGATACCACGCTGATCGAGCCGCGCCGTACCGATCACCGATACGGGGGAGGGCGAGGAGAAGCCACCGCCCAGGCGAGACCCGGTGACGACAATGTCACGCTCGATGCTGGTGGCGTCCGCCTCGGTTTCCTGAACGGGCATTGCCGGCGTTGCGGCGGGTGTGGTCGAAGCAGGGGCCGGCGTGGTTTGTGCCGCGGTCGTGGAAGTCACGCCGAGGGCCGTCATCATGGCGATGGCGCTGGCACTGCAGCGTGCAAAATTGCGGTGGAAGGTCATGGCGTAGATCCTCTCCTGAAACAGCGCGCTTCGTCGCTTGGGAAGGAAGCTACCAAATAGATTGGTACTTTGCTACGTAAATTAGATCGCGGAGATTAATTTTATTTAAATGCACAAATACAATGATGTAGACGCTTTTTCAAAGCTGAACGGCGCGGCATTGACAGCGCGATATGAAAGATACAAAGCTACCTAATAAATCCGGCGCGGCATCGACGCCGCCGGAGGGAACGATAGCGAGGCGCATGTCCGACCAACCAGAAAATCCGGAGGTCCGCAGCGTAGAACGCAGCGAAGATCGCATCCTGACGTCGGATCTTTTCGAGAAACGCGAGCGTATCCTGCCACCGCGCAACGGGACGGGCACGCATCACGAATCGGCGCGGGACGTGCCGATCTATCATCAGTGCGACGTGCTGGTGGTGGGCGGGGGGCCGTCCGGCTCGGCGGCCGCCTATGCTGCGGCAAAGACCGGCGCGGATGTCGTCCTGCTGGAGCGGTACAACCATCTGGGCGGCCTTTCGACCGGGGGACTTGTCATCTGGATCGACCGGATGACGGATTGGGACGGGCGCCCCGTAATTCGCGGATTCGCCGAAGATCTGTTGTCGCGAATGCCGCCCGAGAGTGTGGCCGGGCCGGGTCCGAACCAATGGGGATCGCGCGATCCGGCGCTGGCCGCCTATTGGCAGCAGCGCACGGCGGCCTTTCACGGCATCGTCGCATGGTCGCCGACGATCGACCCCGAGAGGCTTAAGCTGGTATCCCAGGAGATGCTGATCGAGGCCGGGGTGCGACTGGTGTTCCACGGCTGGGCCGCGCTACCGATCGTCGAGGATGGCTGCGTCAAGGGTGCCTATTTCGAAAGCAAGGGCGGTCGCCAGGCGATGCTTGCCAAGGTGTTGGTCGATGCGACCGGCGACGGCGACATGTTCGCGCGCGCCGGCGCCGAGTTCGACAATGATATCGAGCCCGCCGACACGCATCATGCGATGAATACCGCCTTCATGCTGGGCGGTGTCGATATGCTGAAGTGGCTGGAATTTCGCGCCGCCGATTCGGAGCGGTACGCCGCCTTCGTGCAACGCGGACGCAGCGAGCTGGGCTTTTTTCAGGCTCCCTATGTGTCGTGGCGCGACGATATCGCCTTGTTCCTGGGGCCGCGCCAGACCGGCCTGTCGGCGCTCGACGTCGACGAGATGACCGAGATCGAGATTCGGTCGCACCGCTTCATGGCGAGCCATTGCGACTTCTTCCGCGCCAACGCGCCTGGCTTTGCAGATGCCTATATGCTGCAGAGTGCGCCGCAACTGGGCGTGCGGCACACACGACGGCTGGTCGGGCTCGACCGGATCGAACGGGCAGGGTGGTCGAGCGGTGTGGCGCATGCCGAGGAGGTGGGCGTCAGTCCCTCGGTGTCGCCGAAATTCCCGGTTATCTCGGTTCCTTATGGCGCGCTGGTGCCGCGTCGCCTGGACGGGTTGCTAGCCTGCGGGCGTCACATATCGTGCGATGCTAACTCGCATGGATTCCTGCGCGAGATTCCGCAATGCTGGCTTACCGGCCAGGCTGCCGGCGCCGCGGCGGGGCTTGCGGCGCTGGCGGGCATCCAGCCGCGCGCGCTCGATGTCGCACAGTTGCGATCGACGCTGCGCGGGCAGGGGGTGTTCCTCCAGGACGGCGATGCGCCCAATCCGGCCGATCCGGCGGCCAGCCCCGTCGGGGTGACCGCTGGCTGAGATAGTCGATCAATATCCGGACCCGGAATACCGGGCCGCTCACAGGAGAGCTCAATGCCCGAACTTCGCAGCCTCGCCGCCAATTCTCCCTCGCGCCGCGCCCACTGGCACGCGCTGGGCCTGAGCGAGGCGGATATGGCCAAGCCGAAGATCGCCGTGGTCAATTCATCGTCCGAACTGGCCATTTGCTATGCCCATCTCGATGGCGTGGCGAAGGTGGTGAAGGAGGCGATCCGCGCCGCGGGCGGCGTCCCGTTCGAAGTGCGGACCGCCGCGCCGTCGGACTTCATCACCGGCGCCGCGAAACAGGGCAGCTACATCCTCGCTGCGCGCGACATCGTCACGCACGACATCGAAGTGCAGGTTGAGGCGGCGCTGCTCGACGGCATGGTCTGTCTCACATCGTGCGACAAGACGCCTCCGGGCCATTTGATGGCGGCGGCGCGGCTGAACATCCCGACGATTCTCGTCATCGGCGGCTACCAGGCATCGGGCATGATCGACGGCCAGCATGTCGATCTGGAGGATCTCTGGTCGGGCACCATCGCCGAGCGGGTCGGCAAGGCGCCGAAATTTCCGATCGAGCAAATGGTGCCGCAGGCGGTGCGTGGGCCGGGCGTCTGCGCCGGCATGGCGACCGCAAACACGATGCACTGCGTGGTCGAGGCGCTGGGCATGTGCATTCCCGGATCCGCGCCGGTCCGCGCCAACAGCGAAAAGATGTTTGCCAAGGCGCGCGAGGCCGGCGCGCGCATCGTCGCGATGGTGAACGAGGGACTGCTGCCGCGAACGATCCTGACCGAAGCCGCCTTTCGCAACGCAGCCGCGGTGACGCTGGCGGTGTCGGGATCGATCAATGCGATCAAGCATCTGCAGGCGATCGCGGTCGAGGCCGGCAGCGATGCCGATCTGTTCGCGATCTGGGACGAGGTCGGCCGCAAGGTACCGGTGTTGAGCGCGGTGCGGCCCAACGGCCCGGTCCGCATCGAGCAGTTCGAGGATGCGGGTGGCGCCGCGGCGACGATGAAGCGGCTTGCGCCGATCCTCGATCTCGACGTGCAGACCTGCATGAACATGTCGCTGGGCGCAGTGCTCGAGGCCGAGCCGGTCGGCGACAGCGACATCATCCGCCCGCTCGACAACCCGATTTCCGAGGGGCCCTCGATCGCGATCCTGAAAGGCAGCCTGGCGCCGGAAAGCGCGGTGGTGAAGCTCGGCGTACGCGATCCGAAGCGGCCGGACTATTTCGAGGGACCGGCACGCGTGTTCGAAGACACGCCGAGCGCGATGGCGGCGATTGCGGCGCAGGATATCGCCAAGGGCGACGTCGTCATCCTGCGCGGGCAGGGGCCGAAGGGCGGGCCGGCGATGGGCGGGGGCGCGAGCCTGGTGCTGTTCGCGATCGACGCCGCCGGGCTCGCGCGCGACATCGCCTTCATCACCGACTGCCAATTGTCCGGCCTGTGCCTCAAGGGACTGACCGTCGCGGAGGTCTCGCCCGAGGCGGCGGTCGGGGGGCCGCTTGCGCGGGTGCGCGATGGAGACCGCATCGTGATCGACATACCGGAACGCCGCATCGACCTCGACGTGAGGGCGGAAGAGCTTGCCGCACGCCCATGGGTGGAGGGCGTTTATGCCAATGAGGCGACCGGCTATCTCGCCGTCTATCGTCGTGACGTGCAGCCCATGGCGAAGGGCGCGGTCCTGATTCCGACCGATTGAGACGGTGGCGAGGAGAGAGTTGATGGCCGAAACACCACGGATCCTCGACGTCGCCCGTCTGATCGACGGCCGCCGTCTCGGGCCGTTCAACTACAAGCTGATCGCGCTGTCGTGGCTGATCACCGTGTTCGATGGCTTCGACATGATGATGATCAGCTACACGGCGCCGTGGATGCGCGACGAACTGAGCCTCGACCAGATCCAGCTCGGCCATATCTTCTCGATCGGCATCACCGGGATGATGATCGGCGGTTTCGCCTTCGCCTATATCGCCGACCGGATCGGCCGGCGGCGCACGATCGTCGCCGCCGCATTTGCGTTCGGGATACTGACGACCGCCACGGCGTTTGCCCGGACTTACGAGGCGTTGCTGGTCTTGCGGTTCCTGGACGGCTTCGCGATCGGCGGCATGCTGCCGATCGCCTGGGCGCTGAACATCGAATATGTCCCGTCGAAGATGCGCTCCACCGTCGTTACCATCATCATGATGGGCTACAGCCTGGGCAGCTCGATCGCCGGCCCGGTCACGGTGTGGCTGGCGCCGCATTTCGGATGGGAAGGCGTGTTCGCCTTCGGTGGCATCGGCACGTTGCTGTGCGCCATCCTGCTGATGCGTGGCCTGCCTGAATCGGTGCGCTTCCTGACGAGCAGGCAGATGCGGCCGGACCTGATCGCGCGGACGCTCAACGAGCTCGATCCCACGATCGGCGCAACGGCGCAGGACCGGTTCGTCCTCGATGACGAGCGCGTCGACACCGGCAATTTCCGCGTGTCGAAATTGTTCGAGGGGCATCTGGCATGGCTCACGCCCCTGTTATGGGCCGGCTATATCGCCAGCACGCTTGCCGTCTATTTCAAGGCCAATTGGGGGCCGCTGGTCTATGAGGACCTGGCGTTCAGCCGCGATACGGCGGCCTATATATCCTCGCTGTCGGGAGTGATGGGCGCGGTCCTCGGCCTGATCCTGATGCGGTTCACCGATCGTTTCGGCCCGTTCGCGGTCGCGGTCTATCCCTTGGTCGCGGCACCGTTGCTGCTCGCGGTCGGCCTGTTGCCGATGACGCCGAATAGCTTCCTGATCCTGTCGGCGCTGTCGACCACCTTCATCGGCGGCGCGCATTTCGGCATCCTGTCGATCGCCAGCGTGTTCTATCCCAGCGCGATCCGCGCCAATGGCGGCGGATGGGCGACGTCGGTGGCGAAGCTGGGCGGCATCGGCGGTCCGGTGATCGGCGCCTATGTCCTGTCGAGCGGCCTGCCGATCGTGCGGAGCTTTGCGATCCTGGCGATCTGCCCCGCCGTGCTCGCCGTGTCGGCGATCACCATCGGCGTGGTCGTGAAACGCACCCGGCCCAGGCCGATCCTGCCCGCCGATCCTGTCCTTGCATCCTGATTTTCATGAGGAACCTCCGATGACACTCCGTAGCCTCGCCGCCAATACACCGGTCCGCCGTGCCCATTGGCGCGCGCTTGGCCTCACCGCGGCCGATATGGAAAAGCCGAAGATCGCGGTGGTCAATTCCTCCTCCGAACTGGCGGTGTGCTTCGCGCACCTGGATGGCGTGGCGAAGGTGGTGAAAGAGGCGATTCGCGCCGCCGGCGGTATTCCGTTCGAAGTGCGAACGACCGCCCCATCCGATTTCATCACCGGCGCGGCCAAGAAAGGAAGTTACATTCTGGCGGCCCGCGATCTGGTGACCAACGACATCGAGGCTCAGGTCGAGGCGGCGATGCTCGACGGCATGGTTTGCCTCACCTCGTGCGACAAGACGCCGCCGGGTCATCTGATGGCGGCGATGCGGCTGAACATCCCCACGTTGCTGGTGATCGGTGGCTATCAGGCGTCGGGCATGATCGACGGCGAGCATATCGACATCGAGGATCTTTTCTCGGGCGGCGTCGGCGCGGCACTGGGCAAGCCGGGCAAGCATTCGATGGAGGCGATGGCCGAACAGGCGATCCTGGGCCCGGGCGTGTGCGCCGGGATGGCGACGGCGAACACGATGCATTGCGTGGTCGAAGCCCTGGGCATGTGCATGCCGGGATCCGCGCCCGTGCGCGCCAACAGCGAAAAGATGTTCGACAAGGCGCGCGAGGCGGGCGCCCGGATCGTCCGCATGGTCGAGGAAGGGCTGACACCGCGCGCGATCATGACCGAAGGCGCGTTTCGCAACGCCGCGGCGATGGTGCTGGCAGTGTCCGGATCGATCAACGCGATCAAGCATCTCCAGGCGACGGCGGTCGAAGGGCGCACCGATTTCGACCTGTTCCGGATCTGGGAGGAGATGGGGCGCGTGGTCCCGATCCTGAGCGCCGTCCGTCCCAACGGCGCGGTGCGGATCGAACAGTTCGAGGATGCGGGCGGGGCGCAGGCCGTGCTCAAACAGCTCGAAGGCCTGATCGACACCGGGGTTGTCACCGCAACCGGCAAGACGCTGCGCGAGGATCTGGCGGACGTGACGATCGGCAATGCCGAGATCATCCGACCGGTGGACTCACCCGTCTCGGCCGGTCCAGCGATCGCGATCCTGCGCGGAAGCCTGGCCACGGAGAGCGCGGTGGTGAAGCTGGGCATTCGCGACGGATCGCGGCCGGAGGAATTCACCGGACGTGCCCGCGTGTTCGACAACACGCCCGATGCGATGGCGGCGATCAAGGCGGGCGATATCGTTGCCGGCGATGTGCTGGTGCTTCACGGGCAGGGCCTGAAGGGCGGTCCCGCGATGGGTGGCGGCGCCAGCCATGTCCTGTTCGCCATCGACGCGGCCGGCCTTGCGAAGGAGGTCGCCTTCGTCACGGACGGCCAGCTTTCGGGCCTGTGCCTGAAGGGACTGACCATCGCCGAGGTGGCGCCGGAGGGCGCGGTGGGCGGCGCGATCGGCCGCGTCAGGGACGGCGACCGCATCGTCATCGACATCGCGAAGCGCCAGCTGGACCTGGACGTGTCGAGCGACGAACTCGCGCGGCGGGGCGGCGGCACCAATGCCTATGCCGTGCCGGCGGATGGCTATCTCGGCATCTATCGCCGCGATGTCCAGTCGATGGCGACGGGTGCGGTCCTGACGGACCTGGACGCCTGATTGCAGCGCAATTTGTCACTCGCGGGACGTAGGACTAAGGTACGGATGATGGTGAGCGTGACAAGATACGAACGACAATGAGCGAGACCGGCCGCGGCGTGCCGCGCTCTCAACAGAAGCGTGGCCCGAAGCCGTTTGTGGCGCGCCGCGCAGCTGCTGCGCGCGGGGGCGGCAAGCACGGCGATTCGGTCGAAAATGCAGATCGACACCTGCTGAACTATCATACGCATGTCTCGTCATCGCGCGAAGATGACGAGTATTTCCGCACGACGCGCTCGATCGTCACCGCGGCGCGGCGCTGGCGCAAGCTCGCCAACGAGCGGGTGAAGGTGACGGGCCAGACCATGGCGCGGTGGGAAACCCTATACCTCGTCGCCTTCACCGCCGACGAGCTGACTCAGAGCGAGCTGGCGCACCACATCTCGGTCGAAGGGCCGACGATGGTGCGGATGCTCGATGCGCTGGCGCGCGACGGGCTGATCGAGCGCCATCAGCGCGAGAGCGACCGGCGCGTCACGACCAATCGCATCACGCGCAAGGGCACGCAGGTGATCGCCGATCTGATGGAAATCACCAACCAGCTGCGCCGCGAAGTCCTGGCTGACATCGATCCCGACAAGCTCGCAACCGCGCTTGAAGTGATGTCGGATATCCTGCGCAAACTGGACGAGATTCGCTAGATCGCCCGTATGATGGGGCGCTGAGGAGTAGCGGAAACTCCAACAGCGACTCGGGCCTTGGCCCTGCTATTCGGCCGATATTTTTCCGCCCCTGTTATGTTGGATTTTTATGGTAAAATCCTCTTTCGTTTTCAACGGCTTGTAGGTCGTTTACCCTGTTATCCACTAACAGGGAAGAAATACGCGGAACGGGGCGACGCTTCGCCATGACAGCGCTGGACCACCGGGCAGCATTTTCCGGTCGTGTGAAAGAGCGGGGCAGGGCCGGCACAGCACCCGTCCGCGCGTACGATCCCATGTTTCAGGCGATGGTTGAATCGATGCGGGCCCGCCGCGAAATCCCGGTCGATCGGGACGGGATCCGCCAGTCGCCAGGCGGCAGGTCGTGGAAAAGCACCAGCGCCTTGGTCAGCTGCTCCGGCGCTTCCATCGCCACATGGTGCCCGACGCCCGATCCTTGCGGCGCGTATCGCGCCGCGACGGACCGCGCCGGAAATCAGGGCTTGTAATAAATCGGACGATCGCACGCGGCACAACACAGATCACGCGTGGGAAGAGGCAACGGCGCGGAATCGTGGGAAGTATCGAGACAACATCTGCATCCGCCGGCTTGCGAGAACTGCGCCAGCTCATTCAGCATTTCGGCGGTCCACGGCGCCGTGCAAAACGGGCAGGTAGGGCCAGTTGTTTCGATATCCAATGCAAGCATTATCAGACTTCTGCCTTTCGTGAGACGATATAGGTTTCGTTGTTGAACCACAGCCCGCCATGGTTGCGCAGGACGCTTCGGGTCGCGTCCATATATTTGTCGCCATTCATCGCGGTTGAGAGCCGGGAATCCTCGATCTGGGCGACGTAGCTGGCTGCATTCCAGGCAGCGATCAGGGTCGATGATCCGATATCCGATTCCGGGTCGATCTCGGTCGACAGAGTCCGGATACTGTACCGGAACAACGCCTCTTCATCGGTGAGATCGTGCACATGATAGTTGCGCGCTGCGCTGCCGAGCGCGTCCCGCACGGAACGCATCAGGTCATCACGCTTGTCGACGAACGGGTCTTCCTCGGGCCAGATTGCCCTGATCAATTCCATGCCGGGATCCCCGCCATAGGAATGGACCCCCATCAGCCGGCCATTGGGGCGGAGCGCGCGGACGAGCGGCGCGACGATCCGCTCGGCCTTGAATCTCAGCGCGGCGCGCGCGCTATAGGGCTGCGATAGGAGCACGAAATCGAAATCGGCGCGGGCCTGGCCTCTGCGCGGAATCACCGCATCGAGCGCGAAGCGGTTGTCGCGACGGTAAATGACCAGAACGGCAGGGGTGTCGGGGAGCGGGTGGCCGGTCCTTTTGCTGACCTTTACCTGCCAGTTGCGTTCCAGAAACGGGTGAAGCGCAGCAATCGATTCTTCAAAATCGCCCGCGGTCGTGCCTTCGAGCGCGACCTCGCGCCACACCAGGCGGTCGGCTGCGATCGGCGACTCCGGATTGAGCCAGGGCGCCTCGGAATAAGCGAGGTTCGTCACCACCAGAACCGTCGCCGGATGTTCCTGGAACCTGTCCGGCATTCGCTCCAGCATCAAGCGAACATTCTCGATGCTTATTTCCTTCGCGACGACATAGAAGGGAAGCCAGGGATAACGCCGGTGCGCGCCCCGCAGCAGGCGGGCAAGGGCGGTGCCGTCGCCGGCGCCGCCGTCGAACAGGCGAATGGCGGGGGGCTCCGGCTGCGAAAAGGCGAGCTGCTGGAGAGCGCGGTTGGCGATCTCCTGCTTTTCCGACGAGGTGTTGACGAACATCAGATATTTCTGACGATTGTCGTAGAAGCGAAAGGCTCGCTCGGCCTGGACAGCCTTGCCGCTCAATATGGCCGAGCGGAGGTGAGTCGCCGATGGCCCGCCCTGTTTCGCGATGAACTCGTGGACCCGCTCGACCGTCTGGACGGTGACCCGACCGCCCTGCTGCAGGCGATTGACGAACTTGCCGTCGTTAACCGCGTGGCGCCCGAAAGTGGTCTGCGCGATCTTCAGACGCCGGCATGCGTCGTCGATCTGCGCCAGAAGGGTTTCCGCGTCCGTCATGGCCGTTACCAGCGCATCGCTGGCACGCCCCATTCCGACGAGATGGCGGGCAGATTGAGCAAGCGCCGCGCGGTGCCCCCGAACAGCATGCGCTTGTCTTCGATGCCGATGCGCTCGCTGCGCAGCAGATAATTCAGGCTATCCGCATAGGACAGGCCGCGCTGGCGCGGGCGCTCTCCGCGGGGCAGGTTGGCGGTCCGCATCCGGGTATAGTCGCTGCCCCACATCACCCGCTCGAAGCCGAAGGCCGCGAACAATTGTTCGAGCCTGGGCCAGATGTCCTCAAAGGGAAACGGCAGGTTGGACAAGAGCGGCCCGCCGCAGAGCTTTACCGCGACGTTGGGGTAGCGCGCGAGTTCGAGCAGATCGGGAAACGTCCGCCAGGACATGGTTTCCGGGGGCGATACCGGGTGCTGAGCGACGCCGATATGGTCGATGATGAGGGTCAGATCCGGATGGCGTTCGGCGATACCGGCCATTCGGGCACAACCGCCATGAGTCGAATTGAAGATCGGCAGCCCGACCTCTGCCGCCGTCGCATAGAGGGAATCAAACGCACCGGCGTCGAACTCGGGCCGCATCTCGGCAGTCAGGAAATTGCCGATCAGCGCGCGTCCGGCGACCATCGCCGGATTCGCCGCGATCCGCCTGACGCCGGGTGCGAAATCCGGCACGATCGGGAAGAAGGTGTGCACCCCGGGAAAGCGATGGGGGTAAAGCTGATGCGCGAGCTCGATGAACGCGTCGTCGGTAACGGCGAGCGCGATATCGACACCGATCGCGTCCAGCGCTTCACGCGCCAGCTCGACCTGGAAGCGGCTGAGCATCGGCATGTCGTCCTCGGGCAATCTGGTGCCGGGGAAAGGTTCGTGGATCTGGGCGTCGATGATCTCGATTGACTCGATGGGGGGCATCGAAAGACTCCGGCAATGGCTGGGGAGGGAGTGCATCAGTGCACGAATTCGCGCGAGGCACGCTCGAAGCTGCGGGCGTAGGGCTTGAGACCCTGCCAGGTCAGCAGGATCGTTGCCGGCCCGAGGATGGCCGAACAGAGCGAGATCGAATATTTCAGCTGCTGTGGGTCATCGAAGACAAAATCGGTCAGCAGGGCGACGATGAGCGGGCCCAGCGCGAAGGCGATGACATTGGTGCAGAACTGGCTGACCGAACTCACCTGAGCGCGCATGGGGTTCGGCGTGATCAGCTGGAAGGCGGCGATCGCGGGGCCGGATCCCATCGCCCCGATGAAGATGGCGATCGAATGCAGGGTCAGGACAAGCCATGCATTCTGCATCAGCGGTGCGGCGGTGAAGCAGGGCACCGCAATGAGCAGGCCATAAAACACGATGCGCAGATTGGCGTCGGCTTTCCCCTGCCTCATCCACCGTTCCGACAATTTGCCGCCGAGAATGAGCGCGATCGGCGAGATCACCATGGCGATTCCGCCGGAGATCAGGCCGACATCGGCCAGCGCCCAGCCGAACTGGCGATGGTAGAGCGTCGGCATCCATTGCGAGATGCCCATGATCATCAGGAGCTTCATGGCGAGGCCCCCGATGACGGCAAGATAGGCGCGCCAGTCATCCATCATGAACTTGGCTACGTCTCTGACCGGTACGCTCGTGCGAGCCTGGCCGGCCACGAGGCCGCGCCGCACCGGCTCGTGCGTGGTCAGGACGACAAGCGCCCAGATCAGGCCGGGCGCGCCGACGATCATGAACGCCCATTGCCACGGCCGCATCACGCCGCCGAACGGAAGCGAGACCGCCGGGAGGTGCTCGACCAGGCCCAGCACTGCTCCGCCCATGAACAGCGCGAGGCCAGTGCCGGCCGTCGCGCCGATCGCCAGCACGCCGGTGGCGAAGGCGACTTTTTCGCGCGGGTAGGAATCCGTGATGATGGACCAGGTCGCCGGCCCATAGCCGGACTCGCCCACGCCGATGCCCAGGCGGGCCAGGAACAGCTGCGTATAATTCTGCGCGAGCCCGCAGGCCATGGTCGCCGCGCTCCAGAAGGCAATGCAGATCGCGACGAGATTCCGCCGGTTCCGCGTGTCGGCGATGCGCGCGATCGGCAGGCCGGCAATGGCGTAGGTGAGCGAGAAGGCAGCGCCGAGCAGAAGGGCCGCCTGGGTATCGGATATGCCGAAATCCTGCTTCACCGGCTCGATCATCAGTGCCAGCACCTGACGATCGACGACCGTGAACAGCACGACGATCGTGAGGACAAACAGCGAATAGTTCGCCCGACCGGCGCTGGGCCAGGGTTCGCCGATAGTGCCCGCGCCGGGCCCCGCCGCTATATCCTGCGACACGCCGCCGGTATCTGCCTTGATGGTCAACAACGATCCTTCCTGATGCCGGATGAACACTTCGCCGTTCGCGACGATGACGCGTCGGAGCGCCGTCTCATGCCTTGGACCGGGAACTCCCTGTCCAACGATGTTCGTATTGCGCTCCGGCCACGGTCATCGCGGTGCATTCGTGATGATCATCTCCATGAGGGGAGATGTGCCATGGCCCCGTTGCCGGTGCTTAACCTGACCGGAAGTTGCAGATGCCCAGCCCGGTATCCTGACGGCCGCATGTCATACGCCCGACAGAGGCAGGGCAATTTTCCGATCCAGACAAGCCCATGCCAAAAGCGGGAGGCAGATGTCGTCCGTCGCTGCGTCACAGAAAGCCAGGCTCATGATCACGGAAATTGCCCATCTCACCATTGACCCGGCGAACGCCGCCGCTTTCGAAGCGGCCGTTTCCAAAGCATCGGCGATATTGCGGCTCGCAACCGGGTGTCATGGCATGGAACTGGAACGGGTGATCGAGGACCCCGCCCGATACCGCCTGCGCGTACGCTGGGATAGCGTCGATCACCATATGGTGATGTTCCGGGAATCGGAGGGCTTCAGGCAATGGCGCGCGCTCGCCGGCCCGTATTTCGTCGAGACGCCGGTCGTCGAACATACCGAGCTCGTTGGCCACTTCTTCTAGATCGGTATGACTTTAGCTAGACCCGTTCGTTTCGAGCGAAGTCGAGAAACATTGGTGGAGGGCTGCTTGGCGGTTTCTCGACTTCGCTCGAAACGAACGGAGAGGGAAGCCGATTCCACGCGATGTCATCCCGCTCTAGCGTCCGCATTTTGCGGCTGACCATGCCGTGCCGAGCAGGTTCATTTTCCGGCCGGATCAAGAGACGGCCACGTAATGGTGGCAGAGAGAAACCCTGCAGCCGCGGTCCGATACCGCGAAGGCGATAATGTTTCGGGAGTATTGCATGTCGAACAAGTCGGTTCGTTTCGAACTCGTGCCCGGTTGGGAGAAATGTCCGGCCGGCGATGAATTCAGCCACGAGGACGTCGCCGGCGTCGCCTGCGATTCACAGGATCGCGTCTATCTTCACACCCGCAAGGGCGAACGAGTCATGGTCTATGATTCGGACGGCAATTTCCTCAGCAAATGGGGCGATGGGGTGTTCAATCGCGCCCATGGCATCACCATCCATGACGATCTGGTCTATTGCACGGACGATCAGGACAGCGTGATCCGGGTCTTCGATCTCGACGGCAATTTCAAATGGATGCTCGGTGAACCGAAGCAGGTCACCGACACCGGATACGGCTCGATCAAGGGCCGGAAGGCGGAAATCCATCACAATGAATTCGTCGAGCGGTCGGCGGGCCCGTTCAACTGCTGTTGCAACGTCTGCATCGCCGGAAACGGCGACATGTTCGTCGCCGACGGGTACGGCAATGCGCGGATTCATCACTTCTCGCCCGACGGCAAGCTGATCAACAGTTGGGGCGATGTCGGAACGGGGCCGGGCGAGTTCCACCTTCCGCACGGCATTGCGCTCGACAACCAGGAGAATGTCATCGTCTGCGACCGGGAGAATGACCGGCTGCAGTTCTTCGACCGCTCAGGCAGGTTCCTCACCATGTGGACCGACGTGCTCCGGCCGACCGATATCGCCGTCGACAAGGATGGTCTCATCTATGTCTCCGAGCTGTGGCGGCCGCTGGAGAAGGGGCAGGGCTCCTTCACTCACGGCTTTGCCGAGCACGACCTGCCGGGGCGTGTTTCGGTATTCAGCCCGGAGGGCGACGTCGTGGCGCGCTGGGGCGCGGACAGCCAGAACCGCTCGGCGCCGGGCAATTTCATCGCACCGCACGCGCTGGCGATCGATTCGACGGGCAGCCTCTATGTAGCCGAAGTCTCGGTTTCCTTCGGCGCCGGCTTCAAGCGTATCGCCTATGAGGAATGTATCGATCACCAGATCCAGAAATTCCGGCGCGTCAGCTGATCCGATGGCCGCGCCGCTGATCGCCAACCTCGTCTGCGGCAGCCCGCACCGCAACCATGATTTCGATTTCGCGCGTATCCGCCTTGCCCAGGCGGTTTACGACGCGGGCCACATCCGCGCCGATTGCTTCCAGGACTATGAGAATTGCGCCGCCATATCGGGCGGCGACCTGCTGGTCAGTTATACGTCGCAGGTGCCGGTGTCGGGCTCGGCCTCCGCCGCGATCCTCGAATATCTGGAACGAGGGGGGCGGTGGTTCGCCTTGCATGCGAGCAATTCGGTCCTGGACAATCAGGTGATGCCGCAGATCCTGGGCACGCGGTTTATCACGCATCCGCCCTATCGGTGTTTTCCCGTGGAAATCACCCGGCCCGGTGATCCCCTGCTGGAAGGGATCGCCCCGTTCGAGATCGATGACGAACTCTACTGCATCGAAACCATGCGCGACGATATCGAGGTGCTGCTCCACACCCGCTGGGGCGGGGAGGCCTTTGGCGGCCGTCAGATGGAAGAGCGGGACTGGCCGCTGATGTACCGCCGGCGGGTCGGCGCGGGCGGCGTGCTGTATCTCGCGCTGGGCCATGCCAACCGGCCCTATGACAAGCCGTTTCCGGATCGTCCCGACCAGCCCGATCATCGCGGCCCATGGGATCTTCCGGTCTATCGGGAACTGATCCGGCGCGGTATCGACTGGGCGGCAGGACGGCGCCCGCTCTGATCATGGGAATTTGAAAATGGTTCGATGGCAGCGCGTTACATTGGTCCCGCTAGATGCCGAGGGGGATGCAGCCGAAGCGCGGCAGATCATCCTCGATCTTACCGTCGACGACGAGACGAACATCAGCACCGGCCCCTATCCCGCCTTTGGCCGCGTCGGCGACTTTCACCGGCCCGGCACGCTCTATCCCTTTACGCTGATGGGCGACGGCCGCATGGATTTCGGCGCCCATGCAAGCGACGCGCAGCGGCAGGCAAAACTCCATATCCGGGCAGCGCGGCTCGTTCAGGACGAGACGATTGCCTGTGACGATGCCGGTGTCGCCACGCAGTACCGCATCAACACGATCGCGGCCCTGATCCCCTAGCCGACCCGGCAGCGCTGCAGCACATCCTCGTCGAATATCAGGCCCAGGCCGGGCCCGTTCGGCATGATCAGATCGCCGTCTTCCACTTTCATCGGTTCGGTGAACAGCGGCTGGCCCCACGGTACCAGCCCGACGATCAGCCCGTTGGGCAGCGCGGCAATCGCGTGGCTCAGCACTTCCGGCGCGAGATGGTTCACCACCGGCAGGCCATAGGCCTCCGCCATGTGCGCGACCTTCAGGAAACCGGTCAGGCCAAGATCCTGATCGATCATGACATAGTCGCTGCAACCCCGTTCCATCAGCCAGCGGAATTCATGGAGTTGCTGGAACACTTCCCCGGCACAGACGCGCTGCTTCACGCTTTTCGTCACCTGCGCCATGCCAGCATAGTCACGGTACGGCACAGGATCCTCGATCCAGTAAAGGTCGAGCGCCTCCGTCTCTCGCGCGAAATGCATCGCATCCTTCATCGACCATTGGAAATTGCCGTCCACGATGATGCGGATATCCGGCCCGACACAGGACCGCACGAAGCGGACATGGTCGATCGCGGTCTGCAACGGTGCGAAGCCGACGGGGCATTTCACCGCGCGAAAGCCCCGGCCGACCAGGTCTTCGAGATGCGCGGCGATTACCTCCGGCGCGGGGCCGGGCATCAGGCGCCAATTGGCCGAGATCGGCACGCGGTCACGATAGCCGCCCATGAGCTTCCACAATGGCTGATCTGCGGCTTTTCCCTTTATGTCCCACAAGGCGACGTCGATCGCGCTCGCGGCCCGCAATTCCAGACCGCTGATCGGCGCCCCCAATACCGGCTTGAACAGACGTGCGTAGACTGCCTCCGTATCCGCCGGCTGGCCGATGAGGCTCTCGACCAGGGCCTCGATCAGCAGCACCAGAGGCTTCATGGTTCGCGGGTTCACCCGGCTGACATAGCTGATGCCCTCGAGATCGGTGTCGGTGCGCAGTCGCAGGACGACGTGCGTCCCCGCCATCACGCCTTCGAAATTGACGGATACGGCGCTTACCGCGCAGCCGA
Organism: Parasphingomonas zepuensis; assembly: GCF_036663735.1. Lineage (NCBI taxonomy): Bacteria > Pseudomonadati > Pseudomonadota > Alphaproteobacteria > Sphingomonadales > Sphingomonadaceae > Parasphingomonas > Parasphingomonas zepuensis. Next base: position 84,547 of record NZ_JAXOJO010000004.1, read on the forward strand.
TGATTTTCATGGGACGTCCTCATGCTGCGCGGTGTTTCTGCCCGGTCTCGCCGACGGGTCACGCTTGCCGCAGCATGCTGTAGGGCTTTGCGCATCGTATCAAGCATGGTCGTGGCCGTGCGGCGAATGCGCAACGCAAACTTCCGACGCAGTTAAGATGGCCCGCCGCGCCTTCCATAAGGTCGAACGCCTGAGACACAGAAGATGGCCAGAGGAGGGGTTATGAAAAGTTTTACCGGGAGACGCGGCGCTGCTGCCGCCTCGTTACTTATTCTTGCGAGCGCGAGCGCTCATGCGCAGCAACAGCCGCCGGCCGATCAACCCGATCAGGAGAGTGCGGCAGGCGGCATCGAGGACATTGTCGTGACGGCGACGCGCCAGCCGACCAATGTTCAGGACACGGCGCTCGCGATCACCGCAGTGACATCGGAAACGCTCGCCGTGCGCGGCATTCAGTCAGCGGCCGAGCTTTCGCAGATCGTGCCCAATGCGACCTTCGCGCGCGCCCAGGGCGCGTTCGGCCCCGGCGTCACCACCTATATTCGCGGCATTGGTTCACGCGACACCAGCCTGGCCGGTGAGTCCGCCGTCGCCTTCTATATCGACGACGTTTATTATCCGCTGTTGCTGGGCGCCAATTTCGATCTGCTCGATCTCGATCATGTGGAAGTGCTGCGCGGGCCGCAGGGCACGTTGTTCGGCCGCAACGCCCTTGCCGGCGCAGTCAATCTGGTCAGCAAGCAACCGAGCCTAACGGAAGCGTCCGGTTATCTGGAGGCAACGGTCGGCGCCTATAACCGGCGCGATTTCCGCGCAGGCCTCAACGTCCCGCTGATCGAGGACAAGGTCGGCCTGTCGCTGGCGCTTCTTTCGAAACGGCGCGACGGCTTCGTCAAACGGCTCGATTTTCGTTGCCAGATGGAAGCGAACGGCACGCCCGCACTGGCCGGCCGGGTCCCCTATAGCGACCAGCTGCTGGCGCGCTTCCCAAACAACCAGCCGACGGATTGCAAGGTCGGCAGCCTGGGTGGAGAGGATGTCCGCGCAATCCGCGGCGCGCTGAAGATCCAGCCCAGCGAGGGCATCAGCCTCGTCATCAGCTCGGACTATATCAGGGATCAATCGGAGAATGTCGCCGACACGCTGATCGCCGTCAACGCGACGCGTGCCGCAACGCGCGCGTCATGGGTGGGCCAGCCCAACCTGCTTGGCGTGGCCTATGACAATCGCTTCCTGACGGGTGATCGTTATTCGACCTATGCCAGCTACTGCGACCCGATCGGCGCCGGCACGATCATCAGCGGCAGCACATTCTATAACGGCAATCCGAACCATGGCGGCGTTTGCTACAGCCCGCGCATCGATGTCGTGAACTGGGGCGTGTCGGGCAAGCTGTCCGTCGACCTCGGCTCCGACATCGAATTCAACGGTATCCTGGGCTATCGCGATTTCAAGGATACCCATGCGTTCGACACTGACGGTTCGCCGTTAGTGCAGGAGCATACGATCGCGACCATCACGGAAAGCTATTACAATCTGGAAGCACGGCTGTCCGGCCGGCATGGCTGGCTCGACTGGGTTGCCGGCGCATTCCTGTTTCATGGCGATGGCCGCAATCGCGCCGTTACTTATTCGCCCTGGAACGGCTACCTGAAATACCAGAACACGACTTACGATCCGACCAGCAAGGCAGTGTTCGCCAATGCGACCATTCGCCCGTTGGACAAGCTGGAAGTGGTAGTGGGCGCCCGCTACTCCAACGACAAGAAGGTCGTTCGTTATTCAAATCTGGATGATCGCGATCCGACCAACCCGAATTTTTCCCAGAACCTGACCTTCAATGTGACGCCTGAGGAAAGCCGCTTCGACTGGAAGGCGGGCCTCAATTACCACCCGACGACGGATACGATGGTCTATGTTTCGGCATCGACCGGGTCACAGGCGCCTGGCTTCAACGGCCGGCCGTTGCAGCCGACGCAAACCGTTCAATATCCGGGGGATCGCACCCGCGCCTATGAAATCGGGCTGAAGACGGACCTGCTGGACAGGCGGCTGCGCGTGAACGCCGTTGCCTTCTACACCGACTATAATACGCGCATCACCTCCGTCAGCGGCCAGGAGGCTCAGCTGGCGGCCGGCGGTGGGGCCGTCGCGGGCACTCAGGTGGTCATTCCCGATACGGCGAACGGCCAGGGCGTCACCAGTTGTCGTACGCAGACAACCGCTGAAGCCGCAGCAGGGCCAGGTGTGCAGTGCATCGGGCGGACCTTCTTCATCAACACGCCGGGCAAGGCGAAGGGGTTCGAGCTTGAACTGGAGGCGCGGCCGATCGACGGACTGTCGATCAATGGCTCGGTTGGTTACACGCGCTTCACCTCGCCCGATCTGCGGGCGCCGGGACGCATCACCGATCGCCTCACCGCAGTCGGGATCGGCATTCCGGAATGGACCGTCAGCGGCGGCATCCAGTACAAGGTACCCGCCTCGGCACTCGATGGATCCATCACCCCGCGCCTGGACTGGTTCTATACCGGCAGCGTCCCGTTCGACGCCGTCGACCCGAGCTTCTTCCAAAGTCCATATTCAGTGTTCAACGGTCGGCTGACCTATCAGAACGACAAATATGATCTTTCGGTCGCGCTCGGCGCCACCAACCTGTTCAACAAGTTCTATTACAAGAACTTCTTCATCTACAACAATATCGCTTTCGCCAGCACTGCGGGTCAGCCGAGCGCGCCGCGAGAATGGTATCTCAAAGTCACGAAACAATTCTGAATCCGGCGCGGCGGCTCCTTCAGAGTTGCCGCGTCCTTCCAAGGAGATAGATCGATCATGCGGCGTTCAACGGACCATATTCTGAGCAGCCACGGCGGCAACCTTCCCCGGCCGGCCGATCTGGACGCCCTGCTGAGTGATGCGGACAATAATCGGCCTGCCATCGACAAGCGCCTGCCCGTCGCGGTGCAGTGGGTGGTCGACAAGCAGATCGAATGCGGCGTCGATATCGTCAACGACGGCGAATATGTGAAAGCCGCGAATATGGGCCATTATGTGGGCTATATTCAGGCGCGGATCACCGGCTTCGGTACGCGCGAGCGGCCCGAAGACGTGGAGCCGAAGCGCGCCTTCGTCGCCGAGCGCGACCGTCGCGACTTTCCCGGATTTTACGAATCCGGGCTCTGGTTTGCGGGTTCCGGCGGCCCGGTCCGCCCCGGCTTCTCGACGCCGGGTTTCGTTCCTAAACGGCCGACCAAGGAATCGATCTGCGACGGCGCGGTCACCTATATAGGGCAGGATGCCATCCAGAAGGATATCGCCGCGCTGAAGCAGGCGCTGGTCGGACGCGACGGCACCGATGGCTTCATCGCCGCGCTCGGCCCGCTCAGTCTCGGCGCGGGGACGCGAAATCTCCATTATCGCGATGAGCGCGATTACATGATGGCGGTCGCCGCCACCATGCGTGAAGAATATAAGGCCATCACGGATGCCGGGCTGATCGTCCAGGTCGACGAGCCGGAATTCGCCACCGCCTGGATGTTCCATCCGGACTGGAGCGTGGAAGAGTATCGCGACTATCTGCGGTTCTGCGTCGAGGTCATCAATCATGCGCTCGAAGGGCTGCCGGAGGAACAGGTCCGCTTCCATATGTGCTGGGGCAGCGGGCATCGCCCGCATGTCCATGACATCGGGTTCGAACATATCGCCGACCTGTTGTTCAAGGTAAATGCCCAGACCTACTCCTTCGAGGCGAGCAACCCCCGTCATGCCCATGAATATCGCATCTTCGAGGAGTTGAAGCTGCCGGACGGCAAGATCATCGCGCCGGGGGTGGTCGGCCACTATACCGATCTCGTCGAACATCCCGAACTCGTCGCGGAGCGGCTGGTGAATTACGCGAAGCTGGTCGGCATGGAAAACCTCCATGCCGGAACGGATTGCGGCATCGGCTCGCGCGTCGGGCATGAGGAGATCGTCTGGGCGAAGCTCTCCGCCATGGCGGAAGGGTGCCGCATCGCGACCAAGCGCCTGAAGGGCAAATGATGCCGATCCGGCTCATCATCCGAAGGACTTTGTCTGCATGACCGCTGGCAATGATCTGCCCGTTTTCATCGTCACCGGCGGCAGTCGCGGCATCGGCGCCGCGATTGCCGCCGAGGCGGCCGCCGCCGGCTATCAAGTATTGCTGACCTATGCCGGCAGGGCCGATCTGGCCGAGGCGGTCGTCGATGACATTCACGCGCGAGGAGGGCAGGCGACGGCGATCCAGGCGGACACCGCCAGGGCCGAGGACATCAGGCGTCTGTTCGCCGTTGCCGACGATCTCGGCCGCCTTGCCGTGCTCGTCTATAATGGCGGGATCGTCGGGCCGTCATCCGGGCTGCTCGACGCGACGGACGAAACGCTCGCCAGCGTCATCGACGTCAACCTGACCGGAGCGCTGATCTGCTCGCGCGAGGCGATCCGGCGCATGGCGACCACGCTGGGCGGGCAGGGCGGCTCGATCGTGCTCATTTCCTCCCGCGCGGCGCTCTACGGCGCACCGGGCGAGCATGTCTGGTACGCTGCCTCCAAGGGCGGGATCGACAGCCTTACCATGGGGCTCGCGCGGGAAGTCGGGGCCATGGGCATTCGCGTGAACGCCGTTTCCCCGGGGCCCATCGCCACGGACATTCACGTTCCCGGCAAGCTCGAGCGGATCGCCGCAGGGCTGCCGATGCAGCGTGTGGGCCAGCCATCCGAAGTATCCGCAGCGGTGATGTTCCTGGTGTCGGACGCGGCATCCTATGTCGCTGGCGCCAACATAACGGTGGCGGGTGCCCGCTAAAGCCGCCCCGCTGCCCGGTGGGGCGAACCATTTATGGCAAGCTGGCTGTGGCACTTTCGGTGCCATGGCCAGCGCGCTTTTCCGACAGGCGATACGGCGGCCGATCGTGCTCTTATAATTGCATCCAGGGATGGTCTTTCTGGCCCGCGATTTCCGGGCCATGCTTTTCCCGGGTGTACAGCCGGATACGGCGGCCGTCGGGATCCTCCAGGACGAGCATGAAGGCGAGCGCCGTCACGATCTCGCCGGAATGGGCGACGCCCAGTGTATCGAGATGCCTGACCCACGCCCCGAGGGTTTCGCGGTCGGCTATGTTGAGCGTGATCGGGTCGAAACGCCGCGCTGCCTGTGCATGCTCTTCGCTCAGGCGAAGATCGAGCTTGGTGCCGAACCCGGGGACATCGCAGATATACGCATAGATCCGCCCGTCCGCATCGCGGTGGTCGGCCGCAGGCATGCGCTGTGCACCGAACACGGCCTCATAGAAGGCAAGGGACCGTTCCGGATTTGCCACCGCGAATTTCAGATGGTGGATGCCTTCGATAGCCGGCGGCTGCGGCGCCGTTTCGGACTCAGCCACACTCAACCGCCATCACGTCTCGTTTCGCTGCCGGTGCCACGTGCGATGTCGCCTTATGCTGCTGCCGATATTCGCTGGGCGATGTCCCGAAACGATGCCTGAAGGTGCGCGTGAAATGCGGAGCGCTGTTGAAACCCCAGCTGAAGGCAATGTCCGTGATCGACCGGCCATGCCACCGCTCGTCACCCAGCTGACGGGCACATTCTTCCAGTCGCCGGCGCAATATATAGGCGGACGGCGCTTCATCACTGATCGCGAAGATCATGCGGAGATAGCGATCGGACAATTTCAAGCGCTCGGCAATGACCGAAGGGCTGAGCGAGGGATCGCGCAGATTTTCTTCGATAAACAACCGGACCTTCCAGAAACGCCCCGCCATAAGAGACGAGGCGGACGATTCATCCATCGTTTCCGCATAGCAGGTGGCCAAGACATCCAGTAAATGACGAGCGGCACGTTCCTGATATTGCAGATTGCAATCGCTGCTCATCTTGTGCGCGAGATCGACCGCCATCGCCATCGCGGTGGATGTCAGGCCGACATTGCCCGGAATCAGTTGTCCGTAAAAATTGTCGGGCGTCGGGAACAGGTCGCGGATCGTGCTCGAATTCACGCGTACCATGATGACTTGAGTGGTCTGTTCGAAATGAACTGCGTAAGCGGCGCTATGATCGTAAAGGGCCATGTCTCCGGGAGTCAGTACAATCTGATGACCATAATGCGAGAGCGTGGCCTGGCCCGACAATAGCAGCATGAAGGTCGATTGCCGCTCGGCCGGGTTGATCCTCCCATCGGGGCGCGACAGGGTAGCTGATCCGCATCGCATCTGAATCAACAGCAGCGGGCCGAGTTCCCTGGCTTCCAGCATGGAATTGGGAATGCGGCTATGCACGGCGACCTGTACCCTACCGCCCTTCCAACTGACGGGCTGGGCAAGATTGCTCTCCTGAGACGAGACGCGCTGCATTGCCCTCTCCTTTCGCCCCTTCTTGGGGTCATATTTCCTATATGATATCCGGCGCGCGCTGGAGTCAAGCACGCCGCTCGGGTTGCCATGCTCGATTGCATATCGAGCAACTGGGAATTCATCCTTCGCACTTGCGCGGCGCGATGCTGCGCTGCACAAGGATCGCGCCTTTCAGGCATCCTCTCCTAAAACTTTCAAGGCCGGCTCTTCGGAGCTGGCCCTTTTTTTGTTCGACGTCTGGCGTATGGCTGCGACGCCGTGGTCGCGCCGGGCATAATAGTCTTTGGGAGCGGAGCCGCCGGTCAAACTGGCACCAGCATGGCGATGGGCATCCCCGTTTCGCGAGAGCAGGTGGGGATCATTGGGCGCAAAGCGGACCTTTCCGTCACTTCGGTCCTCCCGGGTCAGCGCAATTCCGGATAGCCGGCGATCGCGGCGTCGGTCTCGAGCGCCCGCAGCGGCGTGAAACGATCGGCACCGCCGGGCACGATATCAGCGAGGAACAGCGCGGCCCGGACGTCCGCGAGGCCCGGATCGGCAGCGACATCGGCGAGCGCCATGCGGAGCGCCGCTACCGTCTCGATGCTGGTTGTGCGCGCCGTCACGAAGGGGGGTGTCGCGGAGGCGACCGTCGTGCCGATCGTCTGTAGGGAGGCGGTCAGTTCAGGCTCGGCGCGATTGATCGCGGCGAAGGTTACCGCATCGATCGCGGCGATGTCCGCCTCTCCCATGACGATCGCGCTGAGGCTTTGCCGGTGGGCGCCGGTCTCCCGCACGTCGCCGAAAAAGCTGCCGCCGCCGGCGAGCGGGGCGACCTTTGCTCGAAACAGGTTCATGCCGGTGTTTGAGCCGCGATCGTTGATCGCGGCACGGCGACCGCGATAGGCCTCGAGCGTGTCCGCATCACCCTTACGGGTGACGAGGAAACTGCGGTGCAGGGCATCACCGCAGCCCGGCGCATCATAGACCGGAAGCGCCAGCACGCGCAGGGCAAGCGATGAATCGGTGACGAGCGGAAATCCGCAAATCTGACCGAACAGCAGGTCGGGATCATGCCAGCCGTCCTGTACCGAACGCCCGCGCTCTAGCCGGTTCGGTACGCCGGCGACGCGGCGGTCGCGCAGGATGCGCGCGATCGCGCTCCAAAGGCGGTCATTTGCCTCGCGCTGGCTTGCATGATCATACATGCCGAGCGAGGCGACGCTGGTTCTCAAGCTTTTTTGCCTTGGTGTTGAGGGTGCAGCACGGCGTCGTGAGCAGCGAAGAGAAAACGGCGAATGATCTCGCCATAGCCGCCGTAAAGGATGGCACCGTGCCCGATCAGGCGCGCCCGATGCGTGCGATGATAGGACGGTAGCCGATACCAGGGGAGACCCGGCCGTTCATGATGCGCGGCGTGGAGGTTGTTGTTGAGGAACAGCAGGGCGAGCAGGCCACCCCGGTCGACGGTCGCCGCGCGACCGCTGGTCGCTACGTCCGCGCGGTGCTCGGCATAGGAACGCAGGTTGGTGAGCGCCATGCCGGGATAGACGAAGAGCAGGACGTAGCGGGTGAGGCCGAGCCCGACATGATCGAGCCACAGGAGCAGCAGCCCGACTGCGACCAGATGCGGCAGCCAGTCGCGCAGTACCTGCAGCGGCACTGATCGGAAGCGCCTGCTCTCCTGCACGGCGAATCTGGCGATCGCGATTGGTGGACCGAACACCAAATGGCCCGGCAAGGTCGATTGAAGTCGGGCGGCCAGCCAGGCGAGGCCGCCGCGTCGGTCGACATAACGAGATTCCGGATCCGCGTGCGGATCGGTGATCGCCGGGCTGGCATGATGAGCGAGATGGCTGCTGCGATAGAGCCGGTACGGGAGCCACAACGACAGGGGCACGAAACCGATGGCTCCGTCGAGCGCGCGGATGCCGGTCGGGTGACCATGAATCGTCTCGTGCTGCAAGGATCCGTGCCACGCGACGAGCCAGCCGCCGATGAGGACAAGAAGGGGCATCGGGAGCGACGCGTGCCATGTCGTCGCGGCGATCCAGCCGGCATAGATCGCCACGGCCACGGCCAGGGTCGGCCAGTCTATGCTGCGTCCGGGGCGGGTTTCCATATGGGAGCGACGGAGAATCATGCAGGCAGCGCAACCTCGATATATGCTGGATCAATCTCTACTGAATTGATGGGATATACAACGCGCTCACATGTTGGGCAGGGTGAAGTTTAGCTTTTTCAGGATGGTCGACATGCTCGCCGGCATTCTCGACCAGCCTGCTGGGACCGGGTAACCGCCCTCGAGCTGCTACCCGCCGCTTGATGAAGTCAGCACCTGGGGGGCGTCAGCTGCACGTCCGGCCGCTCCGGGTGCGGTAAAGAACCGGTTTTCCGGCCGTGCCAGCCCGAGATGGTCCCGCAATGTCGTGCCCTCATATTCAGTCCGGAACAGGCCGCGCCGTTGCAGCTCGGGCACGACTTGGTCGACGAAATCATCGAGGCCGCCCGGTAGCCAGGGGAACATCACGTTGAACCCGTCGGAACCTTCCTCGACCAGCCATTGCTCCATCTCGTCCGCGATCGACGCCGGCGTTCCCACGAAGGCGAGGCCCGAATAGCTGCCGGCCTTTTGGGCGAGCTGGCGGATCGTGAGCTTTTCGTCCCGCGCTAGGCGAAGAATGCGTTCCCGCGCGCTCTTGCTGGCATTGGTCTCGGGAATCTCGGGCAACGGGCCATCCGGATCATAGCCTGACACGTCATGGCCGAGCATGCCGTTGAGCGAGCTGATCCCGCTGTCGTAATGAACCAGGCTGTCGAGATGGGCGCGCTGGGCGCGTGCTGCCTCGATCGTCTCGCCGACCACGACAAAGGCCGCCGGCAGGATCTTGAGCTGGTCCGGCTGACGTCCGACCCGGCGCATCCGCGCCTTGATGTCGGCGTAGAAGAGTTTGCCCGATTCCAGGGTCGCCTCGGCGGCGAAGATCACCTCGGCGGTCTCGGCGGCAAGCTGCCGGCCCGGCTCGGACGCCCCGGCCTGGACGATCACCGGCCAGCCCTGGACCGGGCGGGCGATGTTCAGCGGGCCGCGCACCGACAGGCTCGGGCCCTTATGGTCGAGCACATGGAGTTTGGCGGGATCGAAATAGAGCCCGGCCGCAACGTCGCGGGCAAAGGCATCGTCAGCGAAACTATCCCACAGGCCGGTCACGACCTCATAGAATTCGCGTGCCCGGACGTAGCGGGCGTCATGATCCATCTGGCTGTCATAGCCGAAATTGAGCGCCGCGTCGGGGTTGGCCGTGGTCACGATGTTCCAGCCGGCCCGGCCCTCGCTGATATGGTCGAGCGAGGCGAAGCGGCGGGCGATATGGTAAGGTTCGTCGAACGTCGTCGATGCGGTTGCGACCAGGCCGATCCGGCTTGTCGATTCAGCCAGCGCCGAAAGCAGCGTGAAGGGCTCGAACGACGTGACCGTGTGGCTGCGCTTCAACGCATCGACCGGCATGTTGAGGACGGCCAGATGATCGGCCATGAAGAAGGCGTCGAACTTCGCGGCTTCGAGCCGCTGGGCGAAATGCTTCAGGTGGCGGTAGTTGAAGTTGGCGTCGGGATAGGCGCCCGGATAGCGCCATGCCCCGGTATGAATGCTGACCGGTCGCATGAAGGCGCCGAGATGGAGCTGGCGATGCTGGCTCATGATGTCACCCTGGGTTTGTCGTTCATGCCGATGCTCGGCCGAGAAAAGGGCCGCGCCCTCGAAGGGCGCGGCCAGGTACGAGCCGGGAGAGGAGAGATCTCCAGGGAACCCGCGATGAGCGCCAAAGGGGAAGACGCGTCAGGGGGAACTGGATTAATCTCTATCAATTCAGTGGGAATTGAAATCAATATTAGCTATGGCCGCGACAGGCTAAACTTGCCTGCGGCCATTAACGCGGTCTCGATGCATCCACGCGATCTCCATGCGTCGCCACGCATCTGACACCGCGGCTAAAGGGCTTCGGCGCCCCGGGGATCGACCATGACGCGCAATACGCGCAGCTGAAGTGCCTCCAGCGCTTCCTGACGCTCGGCGATGGCGGTGTCGGCGAGCGGCGCGCCCCGAAATTCTTCGAGCGCCGCCCCGCGCAAGTCGGCGACTTCGCGTTCGAGGCGGTCGATGCGCTCGTTCGACACCGACAGTTCGACCAGCAGCGTCAGCGCGATCGCCAATACCCGTTCGGTTTCGACATTATCGAGACTGGTCGGGCGGTCGCCCCGGCCAGCGGCGATCACCGCGTGGATCGCGTCCGTGGCGCTCGTCATGCCGCGGCCACCGGCTTGCGGCCGCTGATAACATACCAGCGGTTGAGGTTGCTCACGGCGGAGACGTTATGTTCGGCGACGTCCGCGGCGGCGAAACCGGCGGCGAGCATGTCCGCCTCGAGATCGGACTCGGTATAGGTCTGCCAGAAGATCTCGCCGTTGAAGCGTGTGTCCCAGTTCTTCTCGACGCGGTGGACGTCGCTTGGCGCGAAGCGGGTGTCGACGTCCTGGAAGATCACCAGCCCGCCCGGCCGGACCACGCGCAACGCTTCGGCCATGGCGCGGCGGCGTTTGTCGGCGCCGATTTCATGCAGCATGTTATGCGAGACGACGAGATCGAAATGATCGTCGGGATATTTCAGGTCGGCGGCGTCCATCTGGCTGAAATGCACTGCGACATCGAGCGCTTCGGCGCGTGCATGCGCGTAGCGGAGCATGCCAGCGCCAATGTCGATCGCATGCACCTCGGCATTGGGAAAGCGATCGGCATAGGCGGCGGAAGCTGCGCCGGCCGAGCAGCCGAGATCGAGGATGCGCTTCGGTTCGAACCCGGCGAATGTCTCTTCGAGCAGGCGGAAGATGACGCCTGCCTTGCTGTCGCTCTTGCCGGCGCCCTGGCCGAAGGAGAAGACGTTGCCGCCGGTTTCGTAGAACGCGCCGGCGACGACATCGTCGGGCCCGTCGTCGCGGGCATAGCCGCCGGGCTGGAGGTGGACGTCAGTGCCGGCCAGTTCGGGCGAGGGATCATAGGACGGGTCGAGCGTCAGGCTGCCCTTGCGATCGGGGGAAGCGGCGAGCTCTCGCGCGGCGGCCTGCATCCGGGCGCGATCGCGGAAGATCGGTTCGCCGACCGAGACCCAGATCATCTCCTGGGCCGCGCGGTTGGCGGCGCTCCACAGGCGGTAACCGGGGGATTCGAACAAGGCGGCCGAGATGTCGTCGGGCGATTGCGGCTGGCGCTGGTGACGCGCGGCGAAGGCAGGCGCGCCCTCGTCATGGAAGCGACGGACATTTTCGGAACGGACGCGGGCGTTGAGCAGCTTGCGCAGCGAGACCACGGCGCGTTGGCGGCTCAGTTCCTCGTCGGTGGCGCGCGGCAGGATGGGGTGTTGCACGTCGCGGACGTTCATGGCCTTGGTCATCACGCTGCCTCCTCGATGAATTCGATCAGTTCGCCCGCCGGCCCGCGCACCGTGCAGGCGAGCCGTCCGTCATAGCCCGGCCCGTCGCGCCGCACCGGCGGCATGATCGCCAGCGGCGCGACGCGCTCCATCGCTACCGTCGCGATGCTGGCCATGGCGCAGCCCGGCGGAAGCATGCCCGGCGCGCTGGGGCGTGGGCCGGCGATCAGGCCGGGGCCGGGGGGATATTCGTCGAATTCGAACAGATAGCCATGATCGCGCAGGCCTGCCGTGGTCATCCGCGTCACCGTGTCGGCGGATAGGCCCTGGGCGGTCTGGACCAACGCAATCCGGCTGTCGCGAAGGGGGCGGCGCTTGAGATCGAACAGGTCGCAATACCAGTTGCGCAGCGCGTCGAAGTCAGGCCCGGCGACGACCAGGATGAAGGGGCGATCGATCAGCGAGCGCGGTTGCGGAAGGATCGAGGTGGCGCGGTCGCCGCTTTCCATGGTGAAATAGAGGCATTCGCCCGATGGGCCGACGGCCTGCATCGCGACGATCGACGGCATGAACTGCAGCGGCCGGGGCTCGCCGATGATGGTGAAGGCGGAGGCCTTGAGGCGATCATGGACTTCGTAGACGTCGTCGACGATGATCTCGAAAGCGGCCCAGCCATAGGTGGTGAGGGCGCGGTATCCGTACACGGGAGCGACTTCTACGAGGCGGAGATAGTCGTCGGATGCGCCGGCGGTGCTGAGGGTGTGACACCGTTGTCCGGCCATGGCGGGGGTGCCCCAGCTGGCGGCGAGATCGGGGGCGATCGTGCCGCTGTCGCGGACGATATAGCCGAGCGCGGCATAGTCGGCGACGCAGCTGTCCAGATCGGGGGTGGCGACCGTGGCGAAGCGGAACCGCGTTAGCAGCGGATCGCCGTTCGAGGTCCAGTCCGTCATGTCCGAATGCTCTTCATGAGCATCAGATTATCACCAATTACACTTATTTCTATATCAAATGAGCGTTTCGTGGCAAAAGCACAAAGATGCTTGCGAAGCCCGCAGATTTCCGACCTTTTCGCCGCCCGTCATGGCCGCGCGGAGTGCAGATCGAGCTTGATCTGGTAGAGATCGGGACGGAATTGGGCGAGCACATACTGGACCGGGCGGTGCGCGGTATCGAACACGGTGCGGTTCACGCGCAGGATCGGCGAGCCGATATCCACTTCGAGCAGATTGGCCAGTGTCCCGTCCGCCAGCGACGCCGAGATCGTCTGAGTCGCCGCGCCGATCTGCACGCCGGCCTGTTCGAGCAGCGACAGCATCGGCGTGGTCTTGAGCGCGGCGCGGTCCATTGCGCCGGCCAGATCGCCGGGGACATAGCTGACGAGATGGCTGATCGGCTGGTTCTCGAGCCAACGGACCCGATCTACGCGCAGCACCTGCGTATCGACCGGCAGGCCGAGTGCATCGCTGATCGGCGGACGCGCCGCGATCATGTCGAGTTCGAGGATGCGGACCTGAGTCTTGCGGCCGTAAGTGATGAGCGATTCGAGCGCCTGTTCGAGGCTGCCCTCGATCGGCTTGGCGGGCGACTGATAGGTCACGTGCGTGCCGACGCGGCGTTTGCGCTCGACGAGGTGCGTGTCGGCAAGCTCGGCAAGCGCCCGGCGCGCGGTGATGCGCGAGACGCCGAAGTTTTCGGACAATTCCTCCTCGGTCGGCATGCGCGATCCGAACGCACGGCTGCCGTTGATGATCTCCTCGCGAAGCTGGAGGAAAATCTGATGATAGAGCGGGATCGCCTGCAGGCGGTCCACCTGGTCTTCGTTGCGCTTGCTCAAGGCCGATCGTCTCCCCGTTGCACCTGCGCTTGTCACTTAACCACCAGCCCACCAAGAGGGAAAAGACTTCATGATCGCTAAATTTTGCCTGAGCGCCGCCGAACTGGACCGGATGCTGGCCGCCGCGAGCGCGAAAGCCGCGGAACTGGGGCTGGCCGCCTCGATCGCGATCGTCGACGAAGGCGGCTACCCCTTTCGCCTGCATCGTGGCGACGGCGCCGGACTGATGACGCCGGCGGTCGCGCAGGCCAAGGCCCGCACGGCGGCGCTGCTGCGCGCGCCGAGCGGGGTGCTGACCGCGCGGCTCAAGGATCAGCCGGAATTGCTGCGGCTGACCGAATATCTGCCGATGCCCGGCGGCCTGCCGGTGCGGTACGAAAACAGCGTGGTCGGGGCGGTCGGAGTCTCAGGCGGCTCGCCGGACCAGGATGAGGCAATCGCCCAGGCCGCCCTCGACGCATTGGGCTGAACTGGCGGGGAGGGGCGGGGAGATCAGTGCATCTCCTCGCCGCCCGAGACGTTCATCGCCTCACCGGTGATGTAGCGCGCCTGGCCCGAGCAGAGGAACGCACAGGCATTGGCCGTATCCTCGGCCGTGCCGACGCGTCCGAGCGGGATCCGCCCGCGCATCGCCTCGAGATATTCCTCGATCGTCTGGCCGCGCATCTTCGCCATATACTCGTTCTGCCACGATCCAAGCCCGGTGGTGACGTGGTTGGGGCAGACCATGTTCACGTTGATCTGGGCCGAGCCCATCTCGATCGCGACCGAGCGGGTCAGGCCGACCAGCCCGTGCTTCGAGGCGATGTAGGAGGAGGTCAGCGCCGAGCCTGATTTCGAGCCGCGGCTGCCGATCGAGACGATCTTGCCCCGGCCCCAATCGGCCACTTCGTCCTGCTTGAGCATCTGGCGGATCGCGTGCTTCATCGCGAAGAAGGCGCCGCGCAGGTTCACGTCGAGCACGGTATCCCATTGCTCTTGGGTCTGCTCGATGAACGGGCCGAACAGATATCCGACGCCGGCATTGTTGACGAGGATGTCGAGCCGGCCGAATTCGGCGACGGCGCGCGCGACCAGCCGCTCGACCTCAGCTTCCACGCGCATGTCAGCGGTATGGGTGACGATATCCGGGTGGATCGTGCGCAGCTCGGCAGCGATTTCCTCAAGCTCGGACGCCTGGGCGACGCCGTGTTCGGGCGCCATCGCGCCCTTGGTCGTGCCGAGATCGTGCAGCACCAGGCGCACGCCGTCCTCGGCCAGCTTGCGGGCGATCGCCGCACCGAGGCCGCCGTGGCGGCCGGCGCCGGTGACGATGGCCACCTTGCCTGCGAGATCGGGATACATCGGCAAACTCCTCAGAATGACATGGCGGCGTGATAGCCTTCGGATGTCGCGGCGAGCACCGTGCGGGGCGCATAGGCATCGCCGATCGTGCGCACCTCGAGGCCCGCCGCGCGCAACGGGGCTTCTAGCGCGAGATCGGGAATGCGGGCGGTGGCATAGGTGAACAGCGCGACATCCGTCAGCACGGTTTCCCGCCCGGAAAAAACATCGACATAGGCAAGTTCGCCTTCCTCGAAACGCGAGGTCGCGAGCGGGCGGACCGAAGTGACGAACTCAATGCGCTTGCGGCCCAGCCGCGCATAGACGCCCTGGCGCGTGACCATCGCTTCGTCGGCAGCGAGGCGTTCGCGGTCCGTGAGGATCACGACGCGTTCGAAGCGATCGTTGAGCAGTTCGGCCGCCGCATAGACGAACGCCGTACCATCGGAATCGTGAATCACGGCCGTTCCCGCCTGCCGTCCCGGCCGCTGGGCGAGATCGGCCATCGCCTCGCGCAGATCGGGGAAGAAACCTTCGCCGCGATATTCAGCCGGCAGATAGTCAGGCCAGCCGGGCGTCGCGCCAGTGGCCAGCACGACGTGATCGGGGGCGAGGTCGATGATGTCGGCGGCCGTGGCCGGCGTGTTCCAGCGGAAGACGGCGCCGGCGCGTTCGGCAGCGAGGCGCTGGTAATCATAGATGCTGCTGAGGTTCTCGCCGCCGGGGAGCAAGGCATGGAGCCGCGTCTTGCCGCCAGCCTCATCGGAGGCGGCAAAGACGGTGACGTCGTGGCCGCGCGCGGCGGCGACCCAGGCGGCCTCCATACCGGCGATCCCGGCACCGACGATGACGATCTTCCGGCGGACCGGTGCAGGTTCCGGTGTCCAGTCCGCTTCGTCGGGCGCGCCGACGCGCGGATTATTGTCGCAGTGCAGGCCGCGCCCGACATTGATCATGTGCCAGCAGGTGTTGCACGAAACGCAATAACGGATCTGCGCCTCGCGCCCGGCTTCTGCCTTGATGCCCCAGGCGGGATCGGTGACCAGCGGACGGCCGAGCATGACGAGATCGGCCAGACCGTCCCGCACGATGCGTTCGCCTTCGTTCGGATCAGTTATCAGGCCGAGCGCGCCGAGCGGCATGCCGGGCGCGGCGCGACCGAGCGCCGCGATGCGATCGACATAGGGTGTGCGCGGCCCGTGCAGATCGGGGAGATGTTCGTAGAGCGTGTCGCCGTGCGCGCCCCAGCAATAAGTGAGATAATCGACCTGCCCGGTGGCGTGGACCAGGGTGGTGATCTCGGCCGCGGTCGCGAGATCGATGCCGTCCGGCATGCCATCCTCGGCGGGCAGCTTCGTGCCGATGATGAAGTCGCTGCCGCAGGCCGAGCGCAGCGCCGCGATCAAGTCGAGCAGCAAGGTCGCGCGGCCGGCGAGATCGCCGCCATAGCGATCCTCCCGCACGTTCGAGCGCGCGGCGAGGAACTGGTGGAAGAGATGGCCGTGACCCGCCGAAATCTCGACCCCGGCAAAGCCGGCCTGCTGAAGGGCCCGTGCGGACTGGACGAATTCGGCGATCATCCGCTCGATCTGACCGGTCGAAAGCGCATGCGGCACGGTGCCGCTGAGATCGTCGGGCAGGGCCGAGGGGCCGAACGCATTGGGATTGCGAAAGCCAGAACGGAAGCCGCGCCCGTTATCCTGGATCTGGCCGAGCATCAGGCTGCCATGTTCGCCCACCGCATCGGCCCAGCGCGTCAGTTCGCCGGCATTGATGCCGAAAAGGATCGCCGGGCGAGTGGGCAGATTCTGCCAGGAGAGCATCGCCATCGGCTCGCTGACGAGCATCGAGGCGCCGCCCCGGGCGCGATTGGCGTAATAGTCGATCAGACGCGGCGTGACCCGGCCGGCTGCCGCATAATGAGTCGACATGGATGCGTGGACGATGCGGTTGCGCAGAGTCCGCGTGCCGATCTTCACCGGCGAAAAGAGATGGGGGTAGGCGGTCACGGCTGGCGGTGCGTTCATCCCGGCGCGTGCATCCGCATCACGCGCTGGAAATAGGCGTTGCGCCATTCAGTCCGCTCGGCCTCGACGGCCGCGTCGGCGCGGTAGGCTTCGATATCGGCGCGCGACACCAGGCCCTTGTCGTCGAGCAGCCGCTCGATCGTGTCGGTGCGCTCGCGCAGCACCGCGACCTCGGTCATCAGCTCGAAGAAGAACGTCATCATCTGATCGATCGACGGATCGTCGAAGAAGTTAGGGCGCTGGCCCTTGCTGCTGCGCGGCAGCGAGACATCTTCTGGGCGACGGGCTTCGGACATCGGATCAATCCTGCGGGTAAGGAAGTGCGAAGGGCGGGACGCAATCTCTGCGCCCCGCCCCCCGGTATTTGCAATCAGAAGTCGAAGCGCGCGCGCACCGTCCACCGGCCCGGCTCGTTAAGGTACGGGAAGATCAGGAAGGACGCCACGTACCGCTTGTTGAAGCAGTTGGTGCAATCTGCCGACAGGCTCCAGCCCTGTTCCCGGTTCCGGAGCGTGAGGCCGCCGTTGAACAGGCTGTGCGCCTCCTGATAGCCGCGCGCGTCATTCTGCGCGGAGGGATAGCTGCCGTCGGTATAGGCCCAGGTAACCGACGGGATCAGCTGGAAGCTGCCCCCGAGATCGGCGGTATAGTTCGCCCCCAAGGTGGAGTTGAACGGCGCGACACGCGAGGGGAGGGCGATATTGCCCGCCGTCGTGACGATACCCTGGTTGCAGTTGGTCGTCGTGGCGATACCCGCCTTGCAGTTCGCGGCCTGGGTCAGCACCGAAGGATCGACATTGACGAAGCGGGCATGCTGCAGGCCGGCGGTCCAGAAGATGTTGAACCCACGAACCGGGACGATCGTCAGTTCCGCTTCCAGACCGTAGTTGCGCAGATCGGCGAAGTTGCGCGTGACATAGATGATCTGGCCCGGAACCAGCGGGTTCTCGCGACCGGCCGGCAACTGGTTGTCATAGTCGTTGAAGTAGAAGCCGGTCAGGTTCAGGCGAACCTTGCGGTCGAAGAATTCCGACCGCAGGCCGCCTTCGTACGACCAGATCGTCTCCCGCTTGAAGGCGAACATGCCCGCGGCGTTATAAGCGCGCGATACCCAGCCGCCCGATTTGAAGCCCTTGGTTGCCGAGGCATAGACCGAGATGTCCGGCGTGATCTTGTAATCAAGCGCGAAACGCGGGGTCCACACCTTGGCAGTCTGCTTCACCGGATTGCCCGCCGCGATGATGTCGGCGGTGGTGAAGGGCTGGTTCAGCCCGACCGGAGTCAGCGGCGTGGCGTTGGGCTGGAAGTGGATATCCTTGAATTCCGCCGTGTAGCGGATGCCGGCAGTGAAGGTCAGATCTGGGGTGATCTTGTAATCGCCCTGCACATAGCCCGCGATGGCATCGGTGTTGTTGTACATCGTGCGATCGGCCGAAAGCGTCCCGACGCCCGCAGCGGTGATCGCGATGTTGGCGAAGCTCGTCTTGTTGTCCTCGCGGATATAATAGACGCCGGCGGTGTAGTTCAGCTTGCCGTCAAATGCCTCGCCATTGGCCTTGATTTCCTGGCTGAACTGCCCGTGCCAGCTGTCGTTCGCGAGCACCGAAGTCGAACCCATCACCGGCGTGACGATATCGCCCGGATACGTATAGACCGTGCTTGCGCTGGCCAGGCTCATCGCGCTGTCAGTGAGATATTCGTTATAGATGTGGCGATAGCCAGTGATGAGGTTGATCGTCAGGCTGTCGCCTGCGTCGATCTGCACGTTAGAGGTCGCCGACCAGGAGGTGGCGGTGTTGCCGAGCTTGTTGTCGGCGAGTCCTGGCGACAGATAGTTGCGGCCGCCAAACACCTGCGAAACGGTCGAATCCTCGCGCAGCCGGGTGTAACTTACGCGGTCCTTGGTCGCGGGATCGTAGAAGTTCGGGAAGTTGGCATAGCTCTGGGAATTATAGTCGCCAGTGATATCCCAGCTGGTGTTGCCGGCGCCGAGCAGGCGGAGCGCACCGCGGAAGCCGTAGCTGTGTTCCGAATTCAGCTTTTCCCCGGTAACGCGGTTTTTCACATAGCCGGCGTCGTCGATATAATAAGCCTGGAACTTGCTGAGCAGCTTATCCTTGATGATCGGAATGTCGACCGAGCCGCGCGCCTGCACGCGATCATATTTGCCGTAGCTGACTTCACCGAAGCCGCCGAAATCGGCGCCGGGCTTCTTCATGATGACGTTGATCGCGCCGCCGGTGGTGTTGCGGCCGAACAGCGTGCCCTGGGGGCCGCGCAGCACTTCGATCCGCTCGACATCGAACAGCGAGAAATTGTTGGCGCTCTGCCGCGACATATAGACGTCGTCGACATAGGTGCCGACGGGCAGATCGAAGGTCGAGATCGTCTCGTTGTTGTTCAGGCCGCGCATCGAATAGCTGTTGGCGGTGCCGACCGACGTGTTGTTATGGCCGATCAGGTTCGGGACATAGGCAAGCAGATCGATGGTGCGCGTGATCTGGCGCGTCTGAAGTTCCTGCGCGGTGAACGCGGAAATCGCGATCGGCACGTCCTGCAGCTTCTGTTCGCGGCGCTGCGCGGTGACCACGATCTCTCCAACGCCGTCGGATTCGTCAGCGGCCTCAGCGGCGGCGACGGGCGTTTCAGTCTGGGCGTGAGCCTGAGTAGCGACGGCCATCGCGTAGAGACTGAGGCCGAAGGCGGTGCTGTAGCGTAGCTTCTTGGTCATCGTCGAACCCTTTTCCAAATGCCGCCGACCGGCGTTTTCCGCCGTGCCGACCACGCGCCCGAACGCCGGACAATATGATCCCGTCTCCGCCAACCGGGGGTCAGCGGCACACCTGCAAACTTCATTTCTTATTTGTTATAGAGCTATGACATATCCGGAGCGCTGTCACGTGAATTTTGCGTTAACCCGATGGATCGTCCGGAGTGTGTCGTGATTGCAACAATCAGCCGTTATAGGCCGGGCGCGCCACCGCCCGATCGAGCCAGCCGGCGACGTTACCATATGAATCCAGGGACACTTTCGACGGCCTGGCTAACGCCGCGATGGCGGCGAGATTGATGTCGGCGACGGAGAATGCCTGGCCCAGCAGCCAGGGCCGCCCGGCGAGCACGGTATCGAGCAATCCGAGCGGCGCCTGCAGATCCCGTTCGGCCTGATCGGCAGCGCCCGAGTCGCGGTCGGTCTCAGGCTTTATGACGCGTTCGAACAGGCAGACGGTCAGGTTGCGCTCGAGCTCGTTCAATCCCCAGAAGCTCCACTGCCAGACCAAAGCTTCCTGCTCGACACTCTCTGGATAGAGGCGGCCGGTGCCGTATTTCTTGGCGAGGTAGAGGCTCTCGGCGAAGGATTCGAACAGGGTGAAACCATCATCGACCAGCGCCGGCACCTTGCCGTTGGGATTGATCGCGAGATAGGCGGGCTGCTTCGTCTCGCCCGGGGCCGGTTCGATATTCTGCACGTCGAGCCCGAGCTCGCGCGCGACCCACAAGGGGCGGCGGGCGCGGGATCCGGGGCGACCGTAGATGGTGATCGTCATTCGGTTGTTCAGCCTTTGCGTTGCAGGAAATCGAGGATCGGTGCGGCCCATTCGGCGGGGCGTTCGAACACCATGCCGGCGCCGCCCGGCAGCTCGGCATAAGCCCAGCCGGGGCGACGCTCGACGAGTTGCCGTCCCATCGGGAACAACCGGTCAGTGCGGCTGGCGATGACGAGCGTCGGGCAGGCGATCGCATCGAGATCGGCCTCGAGATCATAGGCCGGCGCGGCGCGGTGGCCGTCCTCCTTCCACGGGCCGTTCGCGAAATAAGCGACGATGCCGACATGCACCGTCTCGTCGCTCCACGCCGGATCGGCGATACGGCGCACGGTGGCCCAGCGATCGGTGAAGTGACTGCCGTCCGCCTTGATCTCCTGCGCATCGTGCAGGCCGGAGGCGCGCTCGGCGCGCTGTTCCGCGGTGTAATAGGGCATGTTGTCCGTGACGAGTGCGGCAATCCTGTCGGGCCGGGTCGCGGCAACCCGCGCGGCGACGAGGCAACCGCCATGATGGCCGGCGATCACGACATGGTCGAGCCCGAGCGAGTCGATCACCGCAGCCGCCGCTTCGGCATAACCCTCGATGCTCGCCTCAGTGCGCGGCGGATCGGACATGCCGTGGCCGGGCATGTCGGGAACGATGACCTGATAGCCGGCCGCGGCCAGCACCGGCATCGCCTTGCGATACTGGATCGAACCCCAGGGCGCCTGGTGAATGAGCATGATCGGCGCGCCGGCGCCGAGCGTCCGGCAATGGACCTGCCCGTCCGGGCCATCGACATAGAAGCGGCGCTCGCCGGGGATGAGATTTACGGATGGCAGCATCACTTAGCTCCCGAAAGGCGCTGGCCGAGCAGGCGGCCGAAGGTGAGTGCGGGGGTGACCATCATGCCGCCGCACGCCGCCTTGCCCATCGTCTGGCCCGAGCCGAGCAGTTCGCCGGCGGCGTAGAGATTGCCGACCGGCGTGCCATCCTGGCGGATGACCTGCAGATCGTCATCGACGGCAAGGCCGATCGCACCGGTGATCGCGCCGCCCTGCATGCGGAGCGCGTAGAATGGACCCTGAGCGATGGGGGCAGGGGCGGGGGCCCGGCCGAGGAAATCATTGCCGGTCTGCACCCCGTAGTTGAAACCGGCGACGGTGGCGGAAAGACCATCCGCGTCGATCCCGGCAGCCTCGGCCAGCCCAGCGATGCTGTCGGCCGAGGCGAAGGAGGAGCCGTTCTCGGCGAATTTCGCGGCGAGATCCTCCCGGGTCCAGCCGACGACGATCGGCGGCGCGCTATCCAGAATATGCTGGTCGAATATGATCCAGTAGCGCCGGTCCGGCTGGTAGCTCAGCGCCATTTCGCGGGCGTCCACGCTGCGTATATCCTCGCGGATGAAGCGCTGGCCGGCGGAATTGACGTATATTTCCCAGGGCTCGCGGCGTTCCGGGAAATGTTCGACCGTGCCGATCGCGCGCGCCGGAAAGGTCGGGCTGTTGTAGAGCGTACCGAAATTGTTGAACACCTTGTCGTGCCCGCGCAGATAGCCGCCGACCGACTGGCCAAGCTTCAATCCAGCGCCGCGCGAAAAGGGATAGGGCGCAGCATTGTATAGCGGATAGCCGTTGAGTTCAGCGAACAGCACCGGATCGGCCGTGTAGCCGCCCGAAGCGAGGACGACATTGGCGGCATCGAAATCGTGGATCTGGCCATCGGCGTCGCGCGCCGTGACGCCGGTAACGCGGCCGTCTGCGTCCGTGCGCAGCGCCGTGACTTCATGGCCGAGCTTCAGCGTCACCGCGCCGCTTTCGGCGAGCCCCTCGACGATCGGCACCAGCACGTTCTTCACGCTGATGCCGCCCTCCGGCCCCCAATAATAGCGTTTCTCCCGATAGGGCTCATGGCCGAATCCGGTGACCGGGTGATCGGGCAGGGGCTCGAAGCCGCGGCTCATCAGCCAGTCGAACGTATCGGCGGCATTGTCGATCGCGAGCCGGGCAAGGCCGGAATCGATCGTGCCGCGGCTGATGCGGATCACGTCCTCGAAATGCGCGTCGGGCGTGTCGGCGATGCCGTTCGCTGCCTGAAGCTGCGTGCCTGCCGCGCTCATCTGGCCGGTCGCGACCCAGAGCGTGCCCCCGAGCTTTTCAGCGGCGTCGACCAGCAGGACCCGTGCGCCGTTTTCGGCAGCGAAGATGGTTGTCGGCAATCCCGCGGATCCGCCGCCCACCACAATCAGGTCCCACATGAAGCCTCTTTCCCATCTGTTCTGAATAATAGAACGTTGTTCTATAATCATGCTATGCCGTGCAATGAGGCATGGTCAAGCGCCAATTCGCGGGCTGCCCGAAACAAAGTTACGCGCCTGATCCTACCCGGGGGTCGCCGGCATTGACTCTCCCGGCGCGCACCTTCAGTCTTCATTATAGAACGTCGTTCTATATAGTGATACAAGGAGATCTTGGTGGTGATACGCAGCCTGATCCTGCTCGGTGCGCTTTCGAGCACAAGCGCGCTCGCCGCCACCGAACCTGCGGCACCCCCGCCGACCGCGCGAGCCGCCGCCTGCGTGCCGCCGTCGATGCAGGATGCGACCTGGGACGGGCTCGGCGTGCTGAAGGGCGGCAAGGGCTATGCGCCGACGCCGATGGGGCAGGTGCATTACCGGTTGATGGGGCCGACGAGCGGCCCGGTCGTGCTGCTGATCCACCAGACGCCGTGGTCGCTGGTCGAGTTCGCCGACATCCAGCCGTGCCTCGCGGCGCGGGGCATCCGGTCGCTCGCGATCGACACGCCGGGCTACGGCATGTCCGATGCACCGGACGGCATGCCGACGATCCAGCAATATGCCGACAATGTCGCTCCGGTGCTGGATTATCTGAAGATCCGCAAGGTGACGGTCGCCGGCCATCATACGGGTGCGTCGATCGCCGCTGCCTTCGCCGCGCGGTTCCCACAAAGGGTGACCGGCGTGGTGCTCCACGGTGCGCCCAACTACAACGACGCCGAGCGCGCGCAGCGCAAGGCGTTGCCGCATCCCGACCTGCAGCTCAAACCCGACGGCAGCCATCTCAGTGCCTATTACGTAAAGCTGTTCAAGGCGCAGGGTGCCTATCCCCGCAACCTGGCGACGATCAACTGGTCGACCCTGAGCATCTTCCTCGCAGGCGCCTCCGACGTGGCGCATGCCGCAGTCTATGACAACGACATGGCGGGCGACCTGAACAGGATTACGGTGCCGCTGCTGGTGCTGTCGGACGGCGCCGACGCGCTGAACGCGATCGACCAGCGCACCGGGGCGATGAAGCCCAATTTCCGGTACGAGAAATTCTCGGACGGATCGGCCCATATGCTGATCGTCGAGCCGGCCCGATGGTCCGACATCGTGGCCGGGTTCGTTAAGGGCCTGAAGTAACGCGATCGTCAGGTCGGATCCGGACCGCGCCCTGATCCGGCTGAGGAGACCGGGGGATCAGGCGACCAGACGGGGCTGCCCGGCGATCTGCGGGGCCGAGGCACCGAGCGCGCGCGAAGCCTCGGCAGCGGCGGCGCGGACCTGAGTCACCAGGGTCGCGCTATTCTCTTCGCTCAGGCGCGACAGCGGCAGGGCCAGGCCCATCGCGGCGATGATCTGGTTGTCCGGACCCCAGACCGGCGCGGCGATGCCGCCCACCGCGGTTTCCCATTCGCCGCGGTTCATCGCGATCCCGGCCTCGCGCACGGCATCGACCGCCGCGGTCAGCGCATCGGGATCGACGATCGTGCGTGGCGTATAGGCGCGCAACGGCCGCTCGAGCGTTTCGCGCAGCGCCGTCGGATGAAAGGCGAGGAAGACCTTGCCGGTCGCCGAGCAATGAGTCGGCGCGCGTTCGCCGATCTCCGAAAAGGCGCGGACCGAATGCACGCCTTCCGACTTGTCGATATAGATCACGTCGGCGCCATCCGAGATGGCGAGATGGACGGTTTCCAGCGTCGCGCGGGCGAGCTGATCCATGATGGGGCGGATCGAGCGGCGCAGATCCAGCCGCTCGATCACCTTTGCACCCTGTTGCCAGATCTTCAGCGTCGCGGCGTAGCGGCTGTTGGTCGACGTCGCATAGCCGAGCGCAATGAAGGTCTGCAGATAGCGATGCACGTTGCTCTTGGTCAGCCCGACCTGGCGCGCCAGTTCGGACACGCCCATCGGTTCGGGCGCGGCGACCAGCGCTTCGAGCACTTGCATGCCCTTGACGATCGTCTTGTCCAATTCCGTCTCCGCTTTTCTATCTGGCCCGGCAGGGGCGTTGTTCAGTTAATAGGTTCAATTATGCGCATGGGCGGGGGAATCCGCCAGAGCCAACTCAAGCTCCGTCACCGCGGCACGGTAATATTTCAGCCCGGCGATGCAGAGCAGGATCGATGGAATGCCAAGCACCAGCACATAGCAGCTGAGCACGACACCGATCATCTTCGGATCGCCGGTCATATCCGTAGCAAAGCCGATGATCGGCGGGCCGAGCAGCGGCCCGATCATCGAGATGAAGGTGTTGAAGATCGCCATCGATTGCGTGCGAACTTCACCGGGCGTGATCTGCGCCATTGACGACGGGCCGCCGGCAGTCGCCACCGACTTGCCGATAAAGGCGACGAACATGAATATCACGGCGATCGGTGCGCTCGGCATGATCGGATAGAGCGCACTGCACGGCACGCAGATCAGCAGGCCGAGGATCAGCACGCGCATCGAGCCATCGACCCGGCCGACCGCGAAATGCCGCTGCGCCCAGACCGCGACGGCGGTGCCGATCGGGCCGGCGGTGAAATAGAACATGCCGGTGACGAAGCCGGTCTCGGCGATGCCCCAGCCCCACAGGCGCGAAAAGAGCGGCACGTTCCACAGGGTCAGCGCGCTCAGCGCGAAATTGCAGGTCGAGCCGACGATCAGCGCGCCGAAGCCGCGCCAGCGCAGGCCCATATATTTGAAAGCGGCACTGGCGGGGGGACGCTCGGCCGTGGTTTCCTGTCGAACCGGCTCCCTGATCGTCATCATCAGGCCGGCGAAGATGAAGCCCGGAATGCCGACCAGCACGAAGGTCGCCTGCCACGGCGCGAGCCGGCCGAAGATCGGCCAGTCGACATGGCCGAGCGTCTGCAGGTGACTGACGATCAGGCCGCCGAGCAGGAAGGCCAGACCGGCGCCGAGATAGGGCCCGGCCATATAGACGCTGATCGCGCGGGGCCGCTCCCGCCGGTTGAAATAATCGCTGATGATCGAAACCGAGCAAGGGCTGACCACTGCCTCGCCGAGGCCGAGACCGAGGCGCATCAGGAACAGCGGCAGGAAGGTCGCGACCAGGCCGCTGCCCACCGTCATCGAGCACCAGATGATGATGCCGGCGAGCAGGAGATATTTGCGGTTCGAGCGATCGGCATACCAGCCGAGCGGAATCGCGACGAGCACGTGGAACGTGGAGAAGGCCGGGCCGAGCAGCAGCCCGACCTCGAAATCGCTGAGCTTCATCGACGCTTTCAGCGGCTCGATGAGCAGGCTGAGGATGAACCGGTCGAAATAGGAAAGGATGAAGACGCCGAGCAGCAATATCACGACATACCAGCGATAGGCCGGGCCGTTCTTCTCAAGTGTCACGCGCGGCGCCCCCTTGTTGTGGTGTGCGAGGAGTGAAGATCAGCCGGGCTTGCGGCTGCCGAAGACGTACCAGCCGCCCTTGCCGTGCCGCGGCCGGCCGGGCTCGTCCCAGGCGAAGGCAGTGCCACGATCGGGATAGGCGGCGATGTCCGGCAGGATGTGCGCGAAGCTCGCCTGCGGATCGAAGCCGCCGCCGGCCATCAGCGCGATGGGATCCTGGTTGCGCCAGGCGGTATAGGCCGGCTCGTTGTTGTTGCGGGTATCCCAGTTCCAGAAATAATTCTCCCACGCATCGACCAGATCGTGCGCGGGCAGTTCCTGGTGGATCATCAGCCCGCCGGGCTTCAGCAGGCGGTGGCATTCCGCCATCACCTTCTTCGACGCCCAAACCGGGATTTCGTGGAAGAAGAAGCTGGAGACGATCAGATCGAAATGCCCGTCGGGGAAATCGGTCTGCTCGGCATTCTGCTGGCTGAAATGGACCGGCAGCCCGTCATGCTCGGCCGCGGCATGGCCGTAGCGCAGCAGGGGCGCGCCGACATCGATGCCGTGCGCCTCGACGCCGGGAAAGGCCTGGACATAGGGCATCAGGTTCTTGCCCGAGGTGGTGCCGAGATCGAGCATCCGCGTGGGCGTGAAATCGGGAAATTCGGTCTTGATCCAGCGGCTGATGACGCGGGCGACGCCGCCCCAGCTGCGGTGGCTCTGCTGCGCGGTGAAGACGCGCGCGCCGAGGCTGACGACGGCGCCCTGCGCGACATCGTCCTCGGTCCATTCGCTGTGGAAGCAGCCCGGCGTCAGGTGCACGTCGAGATTGGTGACATAGGCGGGCACTTCGAACCCGGGGGTGAGGCGCAGAGATCCGCCGGCCGGGTTGCGCTCGGCCGCGTCGCGGGCGACGGCGATCAGCTCGGGCAGGGCGCGCTCGACTTCCGGCTGGACCGACTGGAAGCACATCTCCTGCGCATTGTAGCGCAGCGTGCTGTAGAAGCGGTACGATGGCTCGTTGCGCATCGCGCGGTCGATGTCGCGCCAGTCCGCCGGGGCGGGGGCTTTGGGGGCGACGCGCTCGCGGTAATCGCTTTCGAGCGCAGTCGCGAAATCCTGGATCGCGTGGCGGCGCAGCGTGCTGCAGAATCGCTGACGGGCGATCTCGTCATGAGTCGGCTGAGTCACCGTTTCGATGTTGGCGACGGCGGAATTGGAAACCAGCGTATCGGTCATCTCGACCCTCCATTCCAACATTTAGAACACTGTTCTGAATGCACGCTAACATGCTCTTTCAGCCGTAGCAATGCACCCCCGGCGATTATCCCATGCTTATTTGCGCCGGCGCAGAAACCGCTTGCGCCCGTCTCATTCCTATTAGAAGTAATACAAATCATTCACGGGTCAACGGGGTCGGCAACGGGCATGGAAACGGGCGTGATCGTTGTCGGGGCAGGGCCGGTCGGGCTCACCGCCGCTTATCTGCTCGGGCAGCACGGCATCCCCTGCACGCTGATCGCCGAGGAGCCCGTGCTGGCGACCGACCTGCGCGCCTCGACCTTCCATCCGCCGACGCTCGACATGCTCGATACGCTCGGGCTGGCCGCGCCTTTGGTGGCGCAGGGCCTACGCAGCCCGACCTGGCAGATTCGCCTGCACCAGACGGGCGAGCGCGCCGAATTCGACCTCTCGGTGCTTGCCGGGGACACGCGCCACCCGTTCCGCCTGCAATGCGAGCAGTCGCGGCTGTGCGCGCTGCTGCTCGAGCGGCTCGGGACGGAGGGCAAGGTGCGGTTGCTGCTCGGCCAGCGGGTCGAGCGCGTGGCGCAGGATGCGGACGGGGTGACGGTGACGGCGCGTCCGCTGGGCGGCGGCGATCCCGTCGAACTCACTGCGCGCTATGTGATCGGCGCCGACGGATCGCGCAGCGTGGTGCGGCAGGCGGCCGGCATCGGCTTCGAGGGCAAGACCTATCCCGAGACGACGATCCTCGCGACGACGACCTTTCCGTTCCAGGATCATCTGCCGGGCCTGTCCAACGTCAATTATGTGTGGAAGGCGGGCGGCACCTTCTCGCTGCTGAGGCTCAGGCAATTGTGGCGCTGCAGCCTCTATCCCGATCATGACGAGAGCATCGAGGACGGGCTGACGCCGGCCAGCATCGCGCGCAAGCTGCAGGAGATCGCGCCGAGCGACACGCCGCACGACGTGATCGAGACGCGCGCCTACCGCGTGCACATGCGCATCGCCGACGATTACCGCGCCGGCCGCATCCTGCTCGCCGGGGACGCAGCGCACGTCAATTCGCCGGCGGGAGGCATGGGGATGAATGGCGGCGTGCACGACGCGTTCGAGCTGGCCGAGACGCTGCGGCAGGTGTGGGGCGGGGCGGACGACGCGCTGCTCGACCGCTATACCCGCCGCCGTCGCCCGATTGCCGAGCAGGAGGTTCTGGCGCAGGCCGACCGCAACCGTGCGCGGATGCAGGAGCGCGACGGCGACAAGCGCCGCGAGATGCTGACTGCGCTGCAGGCCGTCGCGGCCGATCCGGAGCAGGCGCGCGCGCATCTGCTGCGCAGCTCGATGATCGCGGGGCTGCGGCGCGCGGCCGAGATCGCATGACCGCGGGCGGTTATGACTATGGCCGCGCGGGTCGCATCGGCATCGGGACGCCGCAGGCCAATCCGACGGTCGAGACCGAATTCGCCATCCTGCTGCCGCCGGCGGTGAGCCTGACCGTCACGCGGCTGACCAGCGCAGCGAACGCGCCGGCCGATCGGCTGCGCGCCTATCTGCTCGACTTGGCCGAGGATCTCGCCGCGTTCGACACGTTCCGACCGGACGTGTTCGGTTTTGCCTGTACGGCATCGTCCTATCTGATCGCGCTGGACGACGCCCGCGCGACGATCGCCGCGTGCGAGGACCGTTTCGGCTATCCGATCATCACCGCGGCCGAGGCGATCCACCGCGCGCTGCAGCGGATCGGCGCGCGGCGTATCGCCATGGTCTCGCCCTATCCGGCGGCGCTGGCCGAGGCGGCAACGCGCTACTGGTCCGGGTTGGGCTATGAACTCGTCGCGGTCGCCGCGGCGGGGGATCTCGCGCCGGATGCCGATACGCGCGGCATCTATGCGCTCGGCAGCGATGCCGCGGCCGCGGCACTGGCGCGGATCGACCTGGGCGCGGTGGACGCCGTGCTGCTGAGCGGCACCGGAATGCCCTCGCTGCCGCTGATCGCCGGCGCGACCGCGACCGTGCCGATCCTGTCTTCCAACTTCTGCCTCGCCGCGGCGCTCTGCGCGGCGGTGGGGGCAACCGACCTGCTCGACCCTGCCGCGTCCCGTGCCTGGCATGCCCGCTGCGCGGCGGCGATCGACCCGAAAGGACAATGAGATGAGCATGATAACCGCATGGATCGACGGCGAGACCGTCAGCACCGGCGAAGCGCCGATCCCGGTGATCGATCCGGCTACCGACGCGCTGATCGTCGAATTGCCCGAGGCCGATAACGCGACCATCGACCGTGCCGTGGCCGCGGCGCGGCGCAGTTTCGACCAGGGCGTTTGGCGGACCATGCCGGTCGACAAAAGACAGGCAGTGCTGCGCAGCTGCGCCGACCTGATCGATGCGGCGACGGCCGAGCTGGGCGATCTCGAATGCGCCAATACCGGCCTGCCGCTGGCGCAGATCAAGGGCCGATCGATCCCGCGCGCCGCGGACAATTTCCGCTTCTTCGCCGATTATATCGGGCAAAGCTCGGGCGAGCTGTTCGAACAGAACCCGGATTATCTGACATTCGTCCGGCGCGAGCCGATCGGCGTTGCGGCGCTGATCAGCCCTTGGAACTCGCCATTGGCGCTGGGATCGATGAAGATCGCGTCGTGCATCGCCTTCGGCAATTCCTGCGTGCTGAAGCCCTCCGAACAGGCACCGCTCGGGATCAGCCGGTTGGTCGAGATACTCGGCGCGGCGGGCATCCCCGAGGGCGTCGTCAACCTCGTCAACGGCCGCGGCGCGACCACGGGCGACCGGCTGATCCGCAACCCGGACGTCGATGTCGTGACCTTCACCGGCGGCACGCCGACCGGCCGCGTGATCATGCGCACGGCCGGCGAACTGCTCAAGCCGGCGACGGTAGAACTGGGCGGCAAATCGGCCAATATCGTGTTCGACGATGCCGATTTCGACCAGGCGGTGGACGGGGCGTTGCTCGGCATCTTCACCAATAACGGCCAGCAATGCCTGGCCGGATCGCGCATCCTGGTGCAGCGCGGTATCGCCGATCGGTTCATCGAGGCCCTGGTCGAACGGGCGAAGCGCATTCGCGTGGGCGATCCGCGCGATCCGGCGACGGAGATCGGGCCGCTCGTCTCGGCGCGGCACATGGCGCATGTGCTCGGCTTCGCGCCGCAGCCGGGCGAGACGGGCGTTTCGCTGCTCACCGGCGGGAAGCGCGCGCCGGCGTTCGAGCGCGGCTGCTATGTCGAGCCGACCCTCGTGCGGGCCGATTCCAATGAATCGCGCGTCTGCCAGGAGGAGATTTTCGGCCCGTTCGGTGCCATCCTCGTGTTCGATACGGACGAGGAGGCCTACACGCTCGCCAATGCCAGCCGCTTCGGCCTGGTCTCCTATGTCTGGTCGCAGAGCCTGATGCGCATCATGGAAGCGCAGGAGCGCATCCAGGCGGGCATCGTATGGTGCAACACGCCGATGATGCGCGAGCTGCGCGCACCATTCGGCGGCTGGAAGGAATCCGGCATCGGCGCTGACGGCGGCCGGGCGTGCGAGGATTTCTATACGCGGCAGAAAGCGGTCACGATCCCGCGCCGCCCGATCACCCTGAGGAAGCTCGGGGCTTAAGAGGCGGTCTTAGACCGCCCCCTTCGACGCATCGACGATCTCGTCGCCGCGGGCGAACCAGGTGGCGGGACGGGCGGCGAGATCGGCGAGCAGGCGTTCGAACGCGTCGATCCGGTAAGGCAGGCCCATGATGTACGGCGTGAGGTTGAGCGGCAGCATGCGGCCGCCGAAGGTCGCGCTTTCGGCTTCGAGCAGGTCATAGGCGTCGGTCATCTGCTCGACATAGGAATCGACCGAATGCTGCTGGTTGACCAGGATCTGGCGATCCGACAGCTCGTGGTTGAGCGGCAGGTTGACGATGTCGCCCTGGGCCGTGGTGAAGCGATAGGGAAGTTCGTCGTTCACCCAATCGCACATATAGTCGAGGCCTGCCTCGACCAGCAGGCCGGGCGTGGCGAAGCTTTGCGAGCGGGCGATCGAATGCCAGCCGCGCGGGCGCTTGCCTGAAACCTTTTCAAGCGAATCGAGCGATTTGAGGATCAACTCTCGCTCCGCGTCCGAATCCATGCCACCGGCAATGGCGCCGTTCATGTCAGTCGAATGCGCGACGATCTCATGGCCCGCGGCGACGATGTCGGCGATGATCGAGGGATAACGATGGGCAATGGCCGCGTTGACCGCGACCGAGACGGGCGCGCCGACCTTCGCGAAAGCATCGAGCAGGCGATAAAAGCCGACGCGCGTGCCATATTCGCGCGCCGTATAATGGCGATAATCGGGATAGGCGGTCTGCATGTGCCCCGGCGCGCGGAACGGCTTGTCGGCCGGGGTGATCGGAAACCATTCGAGATTGACCAGCATCCATACCGCGACGCCCCTGCCGCCGGGCCAGGCGAGCGGCGGTCGTTCGGTGATGCTCGACCATGGATAGAAATCATGGTCCATGCCGTGGCGGCGCCGGGAATATTCGAGATACGCGGGATCGAGCGCCATTACCGGCCTTTCGTCGTGTAGCGCGCCGCGTCAGCGGTGGCGGCGTCGTAATCATGGGCCAGGAAATGATCGGCGATGTCGCCGCTGCGCGTGATCCAGGCGCGCCCGTCGGCGGCGATGTGGCGTAGCACTTCTTCGAACGCGCCGATGCGGTGCGGCTGGCCGATCAAATAGGCGTGCAGCGGAATGCACATCACCGTGCCGGACTGTGCGCCTTCCGCCGCGAGACGATCAAATTGGCGGATCAGCGTTTCGGCATATTCCCGGGGGGACATGTTGTAGACCGAGAAGCCGTAATGATCGTTCACCTCCAGGCTGTACGGCATCGACACCAGCCGACCCGTAGCGACATGCACCGGCCCCGGCTGATCGTCGTGATACAGATCGCAGGTATAGGTGAGGCCATATTCGGCGATCAGATCGAGCGTGCGTGGCGTGTGGGTGAGGGCAGGGGCGAGCCATCCCTTGATCGTCTGGCCCGTCGCGTCGCGGACCGTGCGGATCGAATCCTCGATCAGCGCGCGCTCCTGCGCCTCGTCCATGCCGTAGCTGTAGCGTGTGTTGTAGACGCCGTGGCTGAAGAATTCCCAGCCAAGCGCATTCACCTGAGCGATGATCTCCGGGTGATGCTGGCACATCGCGACCGACAGCGAGACGGAGCCCCTGAAACCGTGGCGTTCCATGACGTCGACCAGCCGCTGGTGGCCGACGCGGTTGCCGTAATCGCGGTGGCTGTAGCCGACCACGTCCGGATGCGGCTTCGCCCAGCTCTTGCGATGCGGGTTGGCCGGCGGATCCAGTTCGTAGAATTCGATGTTCGGGGAGATCCAGACGGCGACTGTCTTGCCGTCGGGCCAGGCGATCTTCGCACGATCGCGGTAAGGGCGGAAATCGTACAGGCCGGGATCGGCATCACCTTCCCGCATCAACGCGCCTCCAGCCAGTCGATCACGGTCTGGACCGGCTCGACATCGGCATATTTCAGCTGAAGATCGGTGAGGTTGGCGAAGTGATAGCTCTCATGCTTGTCGGCACAGGTCTCGATCGGGACAATCGTGCGATAGCCGCGCGAGAGCGAGTCGACCGCGGCCGCGCGGACGCAACCCGAGGTCGAGCCGCCGGTGATCACCACCGTATCCACCTTGTGCCACACGAGCAGGCTCTGCAGCGGCGTTTCGAAGAAGGGCGAGGGCATGCGCTTGGTGTAGATCGCGTCCTTCGCATGATCGATCTCGCAGCGATCGTCAAACGCGTGGCGGCGCGAGTCATATTTGATGTTCTGCAGAGAATCCGGGGTGTTGGTGCGCGTTCCCCACACACCGGCATCGGACGCGTCCTCGGCATAGGCGACGTGAGTCCACACCACCGGCATGCCCTTGGCGCGTGCCAGGCGGGAGATGGTGTTGACGTATTCGATCTGGCGCGGATCGGTTTCATAGGCAGTCTTGAATTCGTCGATGCGGGTATAGGCGTTCTGGAAATCGACGTTCACGATCGCGAGTTTGTCGCCGAAGCCGAACTTGGCACGCGCCGGGTTGGCCATCACCTCGTCGAACAGCTGTCGCGCGGTCTTGCCGTCGCTGACCATCTTCGTGCCGACGATATTCATGCAACCTCCTCGATCCGGCGCACAGCGGCCGTCTTGAACCCGAGCGGCAGGCCCGCATCGGGGATAAAACCATAAAGCGGCTCGCCCGGCAGGGCGTGCGCCAGAATATCGCGCACCGCGGTCAGCCGATCGATATCGATGCCGGTGCGCAGGCCCATCGCCTCGAGCATGAAGACGAGATCCTCCGTGACGATATTGCCGGACGCCCCCGGCGCAAAGGGACAACCGCCAAGACCACCCAGAGACGAATCGAGTGTGGTGAGGCCGCAGTCGAGCGCGGCGAGCGCATTGGCAAGGCCGAGGCCGCGCGTATTGTGCAGATGGATGCCGGTGACGGCATCGTGGCCGACGGCATTCCGCACCAGCGCGATCAGCCGCTTCACCGCGGCGGGATCGGCATAGCCGGTGGTATCGGAGATGCCGACCTCGTCGCAGCCGGCCGCCATCAGCCCCTCGGCGAGACGGGCGATCTGGGCGTCGGGAATCGGGCCTTCGAGCGTGCAGCCGAACGCCGTCGACAGGCTGCCTTCGAAATGCGGCCGGCGTTCCGCGGGCAAGGCAGCGATCATTGTGGCGATTTCCCTGGCACCGGCCAGCACCTGTTCGTGCGTGCGGCGCAGATTGGCCAGAGAATGAGTCTCGGACACCGACAAGGGCAGGGTGATCTTGTGCGCGCCGGCCTCGATCGCGGCCTGCGCGCCGCGCACGTTGGGAACCAGCACGGCGACGGTGAGGCCGGGGATGGTGCGCGCGTGAGCGACGATCTCGGCAGTGTCGGCGAGTTGCGGCAGGACGCTGGCGGGGACGAAACTGCCGACCTCGATCTCGCGCACGCCGGCGGCCGCTTCGGCGCTGATCCACGCCTTTTTCGTCTCGGTTGGCATGATCGGCGAGATGCTCTGCAAGCCGTCGCGCGGGCCCACCTCGCTGACGAGAATGTCGATGCCGTCCATGACGTTCACTGGAGGACCTTTCGTTGCCCGTTGCGTTATTTGTCTTACGTCTATATCAAATGAAATGCGCCATTCAAGGCGTGCTTACAGCAATATCGAGATACGAATGCAGCAGAGCGCCTTCCCGCTGGCCGGCCTGAAAGTTGTCGAATTCACTCATATGGTGATGGGTCCAGCGGTCGGCGTGATCCTGGCGGACCTTGGTGCCGAGGTCGTCAAGGTCGAGCCGATCGGCGGCGACCAAACGCGCGAGCTGCTCGGTTCGGGCGCGGGATATTTTCCGATGTTCAACCGCAACAAGCGCAGCATCTGCCTCGACCTGAAGAGCGAAGCCGGGCTGAAGGTGGCGCGCCAGCTGGCCGTCGACGCCGATATCCTGATCGAGAATTTCCGCCCCGGCACGCTCGCCCGGCTGGGGCTGTCGTACGAATCGCTGAAAGTCGAGAATCCGGGGCTGATCTATTGTTCGGCCAAGGGATTCCTCGCCGGCCCCTATGAGAACCGCACCGCGCTCGACGAAGTGACTCAGATGATGGGTGGCCTTGCCTATATGACCGGGCCGCCCGGGCGCCCGCTTCGCGCGGGTTCCTCGGTGATCGACATCACCGGCGGCATGTTCGGCGTGATCGGCATCCTTGCCGCGCTGGAACGCCGCCACCGCACCGGGGAAGGGGGCGAGGTGCGCTGCTCGCTGTACGAGACCACCGCCTTCCTGGTCGGCCAGCATATGGCGCAGGCTGCGGTGACCGGTCAGGCGGCGCGGCCGATGCCAGTGCGCATTTCGGCCTGGGCGATCTATGACGTATTCGATACCGCCGTGCCGGACGAGCAATTGTTCGTCGGCGTGGTGAGCGATGCGCAATGGGTGGCGTTCTGCACTGCGTTCGGGCTGGACGCGCTGGGGGCCGATCCGCGCTTCGTCAAGAACAACCAGCGCGTGCTGGCGCGCGACGAGATTGTGCCGCAGATTCGCGCCTTGTTCGGCGCGATGCCGCGCGCCGAGCTGATCGCGAAAGTGGAGGCGATCGGCCTGCCGTTCGCCCCGATCGCGCGGCCCGAGGATCTGTTCGACGATGCCCATCTGAATGCGGGCGGCCTGATCGAGCTGACCCTGCCCGATGGCCGTACGACCAAGCTGCCGGGCCTGCCGGTCGAGCTGGACGGCGCGCGGCTTGAGCTTCAGCGCGACATTCCCCAGATCGGCGCCGACAGCGATGCCGTGCTGGCCGAGCTTGGCTATGGGGCGCCGGCGATCGCCGAGCTGCGGGCGAACGGTGGAGTCGCCTGACCATGGGCCGTACGCTGTTCGACAAATTATGGGACCTGCACACCATCGCCGATCTGGGGGAGGGGACTGACCTGCTCCTGATCGACCGGATATTACTGCACGAACGCACCGGCAGCGTTGCGCTGGAGAGCCTGGCCGAGGCGGGCCGTGCGGTCGCCGTGCCGGCCCAGGTATTCGTGACGATGGACCATATCGTCGATACGCTGCCGGGGCGGGGCGATCGCACGATCATGCCGACCGGCACGCAGTTCATCACTGCCACGCGCAAGGCAGCGCTGGACGCCGGGCTGACCCTGTTCGACATCGGCGACCCGCGGCAGGGCATCGTGCATGTGATCTCGCCCGAGCAGGGCATCGTGCTGCCGGGCCTGTCGCTGGTCTGCCCGGACAGCCATACCTGCACGCAAGGGGCGCTTGGCGCGCTGGCCTGGGGCATCGGATCGACCGAGGCCGAACATGCGCTGGCGACCGCCACGCTGCGAGTGCGCAAGCCGAAGACGATGCGGATCACCGTCCGCGGGCGGCTCGGCACGGGGGTGACGGCGAAGGATCTGGCGCTGCATATCGTCTCGCGGTTCGGATCGGCCGGGGCGAGCGGGCATCATCTCGAATATGCCGGTGAGGCCGTTCGCGCGCTCGACGTCGAGGGGCGGCTGACCCTGTGCAACATGGCGACCGAGCTCGCTGCCTTTTCCGCCATCATCGCGCCGGACGAAATGGTGTTCGCCTATCTGCAGGGGCGCAGCTACGCACCCGACGCCGCGGCATGGGACGAGGCGGTGGCATTCTGGCGCACGCTGAACTCCGACGAGGACGCGGTGTTCGACACGGATCATGTCATCGATGCGGCCGATGTGCCGCCGATGGTGTCCTGGGGCACCAGCCCGCAACAGGCGCTGGCGCTGGGCGATCCGGTGCCGGCCTTCGATGCAGTGGCGTGCGGGACCCAGGCGGGGCATGACCGCGCGCTCAGCTATATGGGGCTTCAGCCCGGTGACCGGCTGGAGACGCTGCCGATCGACGCCGCATTCATCGGATCGTGTACCAATGCGCGCATCTCCGACCTGCGGCGCGCGGCGGACATCCTGCGCGGACGCAAGGTGGCGGCGGGCGTGAAGGCGATCTGCGTGCCGGGCTCGACCGCCGTCAAGGCCGCGGCCGAGGCCGAGGGGCTGGATCGCGTTTTCCGCGACGCCGGGTTCGAATGGCGCGAGGCAGGGTGCTCCATGTGTTTCTTCGCCGGTGGCGAGAGCTTCGGTTTCCGGCAGCGGGTGATCACCTCGACCAACCGCAATTTCGAGAGCCGGCAGGGGCCGGAGACTCGATCGCACCTGGCCTCGCCGGAGACGGTGGCGGCCTCGGCCATCGCCGGGCATATCGCCGATCCGCGGATGCTGGCGGCATGAGCGCGGCCCCGTTCCGATCGCTCGCCGCCGTCGCACTGCCGCTGGTGCGCGACAATATCGATACCGACGCGATCATCCCGTCGCGCGAGATGAAATCGGTATCGAAGAAGGGGCTGGCGGACGGACTGTTCGCCGGGTGGCGCTATACCGCGATCGGCGGGCGCGAGCCCGAGCCCGGTTTCGTGCTCAACCGGCCTGAATTTGCCGGGGCGAAGATCCTGATCGGCGGCGCGAATTTCGGCTGCGGATCGAGCCGCGAACATGCCGCCTGGGCGCTGGCCGAATATGGCTTCCGCGCAGTGATCGCGACGAGCTTCAACCCGATCTTTCGCGGCAATTGCGTGCGCAACGGCATCGTGCCGGTCGAACTGACCGAAGATGCGGTGCGCGCGATCGCCGATATGGTCGAGGCAAGCGATGGCGGCGAACAGGTCACGATCGATCTGGAGGCCATGCGCGTGTCGGTGGCGGATCGCGACTGGGCCTTCCGGATCGACGACGAGGCGCGGCGGATGCTGCTGTTCGGGATCGACGCGATCGACCTGACGCTCGAACGCGGCGCCGAGATCGCGGCGTTCCAGGCGGCCGACCGGGCGCTCAGGCCCTGGGCCTATCTCGGCTGACCCGGCCCAACAGGAGTTCCCCCATGTCGAACGCCCGTACCGCCTTGCTGCTGATGGATTTCCAGGCCGACATCGCCGAGCATTCGCGGGCGGCCGGCACGGTGCAGGTCGCGCTCGATGCGCTGGCGGCGGCGCGGGCCAGCGGGGTGAGGGTGATCTTCGTCAAGGTGGGCTTCCGCGATGGCTATCCCGAGATCGGCGAGGAGACTCCGGTCTTTTCCGGGGCGAAAGCGGCGGGTCGGTTCAGCGGCGCATCGTCGCGGCTGCTCGAGGAATTCGTGCCGCAGGACGGCGAGCCGGTGATCGACAAGCGCCGCTTCAGCGCCTTTGCCGGTAGCGGCCTGGAACTGGTGCTGCGCACGCACGACATCCGCGATCTGGTGCTGGCCGGCGTATCGACGGGTGGCGTGGTGCTCTCGACGCTACGCCACGCGTTCGACATGGCCTATCGCATGACCGTGCTGTCGGATGGCTGTTTCGATCCGGATGCCGAAGTGCACGACGTGCTGATGCGGAAGATATTCCCGCGCCAGGCCAGGGTGGTTTCGGGCGCCGAGTGGGCGGCTGGCCTGGGATCAAGCGGATGATATGGTCGACCCGCCGGGGTGGATCGCCGCATCGCTGATCTGAGATTGCGGGGTCGCGATCAATCACTACCGTTCGCGCAAGGCGATCGCCGACTCAAAGGGACATCCAGCGCGGCCTCGAGGTCTGCTGCGGCCTTTCGCACAAATCGACCGACGCTTGTGCCGTCGCCGTCTTTTGCCGGCTTGCTGTCGTGACCTCGTCTGCGACGCGCAATTCGCCGGGCAAGCCGAATTGCTGCAGCGGGGGCTCCAGCTTGATTCCCGCCGTCAACCCGTGGAAAGCGGGAAGTCGCCAGCTCTCCATGGGCTGATAATTGAAAGACCCCAGCAATGGCCAAGTCCGATCCCGAGGCAAGCGAATCCCAAATGCCAGCTCAGCGTGCCGTCGACGATGACTACATCCCGTCCCTTGAGAAAGGGCTGGCCGTACTGGAGCTATTCGGTGCCGAAAACCCGGAATGGACGCTAAGCCAGATCGCGCGTGAGCTTAAGCTCACACCAGGCAGCACGCGGCGGATTCTGCGGACTTTGGAAAAGCTGGGATACGCAGTCTCCGACGAAGGGCGTTTCTGCCTTACCCCTCGGGTCCTCAACCTCGGCTTTGCCTACCTGTCGTCTCAGCCTTTTTCCAAAACTGCCCAGCCGCTGCTCGTTCGGCTGGCGCGCCAGCTCGACGCCACGTGCTGCATCACCGTCCTGGACGAACGCGAGATCGTGTACATCGCGCGCGGCACGCACAAGCAGATCGAGCCGTTCTACGTCCATGTCGGCGCCAGACTCCCGGCATACGCCACCGCACCCGGAAAGGTCCTGCTTGCCGGGTTGCCGGCAGACGAATTAAAGCGCCGGCTGAAGGGTTGGAAACTGGACCCGTTTACCCCCAACACCGTATCCAGCGTGGATCAGTTGCGCGACCAGGTCGCCATGGCACGCATCCGCGGTTTCGCCATCAACGATCAGGAGATATTCCTCGGACAACGCTCGATCGCCGTCCCGCTGTCGCTGGGCGGGATGCAATCTGCGGCAATCGTAGCGGCGACATCGGTCACCAAGGCTTCGGTTGAGCGCCTGATCACGGATTTACTGGGACCCTTGCAAACAGCGGCAGGAGAGATCGAGCAAGCTGCCTCCTCCTTGCTGTAGTTACGCGACCTTGAATGATCGAAGATCAGGTTTGCCAGGAACTCTTCCACGTTGCGCAGATCTTGTTGCCGTCGGGATCGCGGAGATAGGCAATATACGGCTGCCCGTAACTGTCCGGGCGAATGCCCGGGGCTCCATCGTCGGCCCCGCCATTGGCCAGGCCGGCGCGATGGAACGCGTCGACCTGGTCAGTGCTGCCGGCACGGAAGCCAATCGTTCTACCGTTGGCCGAGGTGGCTGCTTCGCCATTGCGCGGAGCACGCACCGCGAACCCGTAGTCGCCACAGCGACAGGACACACCGGCGCGCCTTGTGACGCCCCGTTGGCATACCCCAGGGCGCGCGTCACCGCGTCGTAGAAGGCGCGTGCTTTTTCCAGATCGTTCGTACTGACCAGCACATGATTGAACAGCATCGCGGCGGTCCTCAGCCTGCTCGGCTGGTGTTGGCGGCATCGGTGCAGCCAGCATCATCCAGGGGGATGCCGGCGACGGAAATGCGCTGCATGATCCGCCGTTGGCCGTGATAATCGTTCACCGCATAGTGCAGGACCTGAAGATTGTCCCAGAACGCAACCGTGCCGGGCCTCCACTTCAATCGCACCTGATATTCCGGCTTATAGGCTCCAGCCTCCTTGAGAGTCGGAAATTTTTCCGGTAAATGCGGTACGTGCTCGTCACATGCATGAACCAGCGGCGTGAAAATCCCGGTGGCCAACGCCGCGGATTGATCGGGTCAAGGGACGTTCGAGCATGTTTCGATAACAGGCATATGCCGGTGGATATAGACCAGACAAAGAGCCCGCCAGGCGCGGTGACTGGCCGGCCAAGTCTTTCATAAGGGTAAGCGAAAACCATGATCATGATAGCGCGCCTGGTGAAGGCTGGCGTCCGGCGCGGCCTCGTCGCCGCAGCGGCAGCCGGCCTGCTGTCCGCCACGGCCGGGGCGGCGCCGATCGTCATCGAACGGCAGGGGTCGTTCTTCGCGGGTGGCACGACGATCGGCGATTCCACCAGCGGTCAGCTGTCGTGCGACCATGGCTTCGTCGAATATCAGGTTCCCGCACATGCCAGGAAGACCGCGCTGCTGTTGTGGCACAGCTCCAGCGTGGCGGTATGGCAAAACCGCTGGGACGGCGGAGAGGGATTCCAGAGCATCTTCCTGCGCCGGAGCTATCCCGTATATCTGTGGGATGGGCCGCGCGTGGGCCGGGCCAATTGGGGTTGCCAGCCCTACACCTACAAGCCCGTGCCTGGGCGCGATCAGGGCAATTTCACTGCGTGGCGCCTCGGTTCCGAATACCCCAACTGGTACCCGGGCATCCAGTTCCCGGTCGGTGATCCGGCGGCATGGAACCAGGCCACGCGCGCGCGATATGACGAATTCGACACGGTGGAGAACGCGCTGCTGCAAGCCGCCGCCGCGGCGGCGGCGATCGATCGGATCGGCCCGACCGTTCTCGTTACCAATTCGGCCGGCGGGCTGCGCGCCTTTCTGGCAGCGCTCAAGAGCGACAACGTCAAGGGTATCGTTGCCTATGAATCGCCTGGCTATATCTTCCCGGAAGGGCAGGGGCCAGCGGCAGGGTCGGGTCCGTTCGGGCCGATCACCGTGCCGCTCGAGGAGTTCAAACGGCTGACCCGTTTTCCGATCCAGATCGTGTTCGGTGACAACATCGCCCGGTCAAAGAACTGGAGCGCGGCGTACAGTCTGTGCCAGCAATTTGTGGCGATCGTGAACGCCAATGGCGGCCACGCGGAGATCCTGTCGCTGCCGACCGTCGGCCTGAAGGGCAACACGCATATGCCTTTTGCCGATCTCAACAATGTCGCGGTCGCGGATCAACTCTCGGCCTTCCTCAAGCGCAACAAGCTCGATCGGCGATGAAGGGCTGGCCAGGGTTCAGCCGATCCGACGAGGCACCATCGGTCCGATCAGGGCCGTGGTGGCATGTTAAGTCCGCGCTGTGTCGTGAAACGCGTAGCGGCAATTATCGCGCCGCGTGCGACCGTCATAGCTGACCGGCATCCCAAGGGCCGTGCATTTCTCCGCAAGTCGCTGGCCGATGCGACCAAGTCCGGCGATTCCCACGCGGCGGGTGCTGACCCGGTGCGCACTTGGAAACCGCGCCCTGGACCACGCTCCGCTGCGCGCGAACCGGTCTGCCTCCACGATCTTTCGCTGTACGGCGTACATCAGGCCAAGTGCGAAATCGGCAACATCCTCGGTGAACTGGTCGGGGGTGTGGGCCAATTCCACCCCACGCGCCGCAAGCGCGATCGCGTCGATATTGTCCAGCCCAGCCCCCAGTGACAGAACCAGGCCAAGGTCTGGCAGCGCTTCGATCAAACCGGGCGGGACGCCCAGCACCGCTCTGGTCGCAACCGCGCGATAGTGCGCGGAAATGGCATCGACCGCGATTGCGTGAGCACCCTCGAGCGGCTCGTCGACCAGGGCAAAATCCTTCGACAAGGCGTGACGCAGATCAGCGGGCAAATCCGCGATTACCGCCATTTCTGGCCGTCGGTCCGTCATTCACCATTCCTTGCTCCGCGTCGCTTGCATGACCTATAGATTTGGGTCAATAGCTCAAGCGACGCGGATGGGTGTCGCCGAGC
This sequence comes from Parasphingomonas zepuensis, assembly GCF_036663735.1. Classification (NCBI taxonomy): domain Bacteria; kingdom Pseudomonadati; phylum Pseudomonadota; class Alphaproteobacteria; order Sphingomonadales; family Sphingomonadaceae; genus Parasphingomonas; species Parasphingomonas zepuensis. Next base: position 126,680 of record NZ_JAXOJO010000004.1, read on the forward strand.
CTGCGCTGAATCGAGCCAGGCTGGATCTTTGGGGATCGCATCGTGACTGAATATCCCGATCCTGCATCTGCCCCATGGCCAACGGTGCAACTGCCGCGCGGCGCGTGGGACTGCCACATGCACGTGTTCGGGCCGTTTGATCAATTTCCTGTTGCGGAAGCAGGCGCCTATGCGCCGCCCGTGGCCGATCGCCAGATGCATCGCACGCTGCTCGACGTGCTGGGCTTCGATCGTGCGGTGCTGATCCAGCCTTCGTCCTATGGAGGCGATCATCGCGCCCTGCTTGATGCGGTGGCGCGAAGCGGCGGGCGGCTGTGCGGAATCGGTTCCTGCGATCGATCGGTCAGCGGGCAAGCGCTGAGTGAGTTGCGCGCGCTCGGCATCGTCGGGCTGCGGTTCGTGGGCGTCGCCGGGCCGGGCGGTGGCCGCTATCCCGGAACCCAGGGCCTTGACATGCTTGAGTTGTTGCGGGGCGACATGGCCCATGCCGGCATGCATGCACAGCTATGGGCCGATCTGGATATGTGCACCGATGCGGCGTTTTCCGCGGCGGCGCACGGCATGCCCCTGGTCCTCGATCATCTTGCCGGCATGACTCCCGACGATCGCCCTGGGTCGTACCGGTTCGACCGCATGGCCGATGCGCTCGCCAGCGGCACGGTGTGGATCAAGCTCACGTATATGCGTCGGTCAGCCCTGCCGCTCGATTATAGCGACATGCGAGCAACTGTCGCTGCACTGGTGGAGGCGGCGCCGGATCGGGTGATCTGGGGATCCGACTGGCCCTTCGTGCGGATGGACGCGCGCCCGGATTCCGAGATTCTGCTCCACCAACTCCATGCCTGGCTGGGGCACGACGCATTCGTTCGCTGCGTCAGGGACAACCCGGCGGCGCTCTTCGTCACTGGAAATCATACCGGCAAAATGCTTGACGGCCCGAACGGCTCAATTTAAAGGTAAAACCTAGTTATATGGATGTTGTAACAGCATGATTACCGAAGACCTGATACAGGAGATTTCGGAATCGCTGTATTCGGCTGCTTTGCGGCGGGTGCCACCCGACACCCTGCGTGCCCTGGAAAACGCCCGCGAGCGTGAGGAGCAGGAGAGCGCTCGAGCGACCCTGGGCCTCATGGTACGCAGCACGCGCCTGGCTGAGGAAAATGACAAGTTCGTCTGCTCCGACAGCGGAGTGCCAACCTATGTCGTGGAAATTGGCGGCTCGGCTCGATGGCGCGGCGATATCAAGGCTGCCGAACGGGCGCGCGAACGTCTGCCGGAAATCATGGCGACCCTCACGCAGCGCCGCGACGCGGCGGAAAGCCGGAACTGATTATGGCAAATGCTCATCCCGTCTTCCTCGATCCGGCCGACAGCGCGGCGTTCAAGCGCGGCGTCTTCAATGCGATCATTGCGCCGCGTCCGATCGGCTGGCTCAGCACGGTCGATGGCGAAGGCTGCGCGAACCTGGCGCCGTTTTCCTATTTCAACATCGTTTCGAATCTGCCTCCGATCCTGATGTTCTCCTGCAACACGCCTGAGGATCGGGCTGCCAAGGATACGCTGGCGAATGTGCGGCTGAACGGCGAATTCGTCTTCAATCTGGTCGGCGCCGATCAGGTTGCGGCGATGAACGAGACATCTTCGCCCGTCCCTTACGGTATCGACGAATTCGAGCATTTCGGAATCGAAAAGGCGGCTTGCCGGATGGTTGCGCCGCCGCGTGTCGCGCAATCGCCGTGCAGCCTGGAATGCAAGGTAATGAAGATCGTCTCGTTCGGCGGTGGCGATCTCGGCCCTCAGACCAACGTCACGTTCGGCCAGGTGGTGGGGATGCATATCGCCCCTGGTTACCTGCATGATGACGGTCATTTCGACACCCTTGCCGCCCGGCCCGTGTCCCGACTGGGCGGTGCGGAATATGCGGTGACCGAAGAAAGCTTCGTGCTGGCGCGCAAATTTACCCGAGCCAATGAAGCCACTTACTGAAAGCTCCATCAGCGCATGACCCAACCCCTCCGACCGCCCCTGTTTCTGGATCTGCAATCGCACGGCGTGCAGCCGGGCCGTGCCGCCGCACGGGGGCAGAACTTCACGATCGAACGAATCTGCGGTGAGCCGGGCGGCGGCTATTCGTTTGCCTCGCGCACCGAAATCATCATCCTGTTGCCCGAAACCGGCGCAAGGCTGTCCGGAGACCATCAGGGGGATTTGCCCGGCCACGCCATCGCCATTCTGCCCGCCGGGACCTATGCAGTCGAGAAGGTCGGCGCGGGCGATGTATATATCCTCGCAACCGACCGTTCCGACGCAGCCGGCGGCGTCGAAACCATCAATGCGAGGGCCTATGCCGCGCCCGATGAACGTGTGCGCGCGGTTGGCGCGCCCTATGCCCGCATTGCATTCCTGGACCAGCTTCGCATCTACCGCATCGAAGACGTGGCGATACCGCCCGACAATGGCAGGCTGCGCTTCATCCAGAGCGAAACGATGAGCCTGAACTGGGTCGAATATGATGGCGCCCGTGATCGCGGCGCGTTGAGCCCCCACGCGCATGCCGACGCCGAGCAGGCGACCCTGGCGATCGACGGCAGCTTCGTTCATCACTTGCGTACCCCCTGGGGTCGCGACGCGGAGGCGTGGCGTGAAGACCTGCATCTCGTCGCCGGGCCGGCCAGCGTCGTCATCATCCCCCCGGAGATCATCCATACGACAGAGGGTAATGGCGACGGACGGCACGTGCTCGTCGATGTCTTCGCGCCGCCGCGGCAGGATTTCATCGCGAGGAACTGGGTCTTCAACGCGGGGGAATATGCCGCCCCGGTCGAGCGGCAGGCATGATCGCGGACGGCCCGCGCGGCCTGTTCATCAAGACGCCGGCGCCACAGATCGTCGAGATCATCGCGCTGGCGGGCCCCGATTTCGCGGTGATCGATGCCGAACATGCCCCGTTCGATCGGGTGACGCTTGATCTGATGCTGCTTGCCGGGCGCGCCGCCGGCCTGCCGCTGCTGGTGCGGGTCGCGGACGCGCGCGCCAGTTCGATCGGCGGGGCGCTCGATCTTGGCGCCGCCGGAGTGATGGTGCCGCATATCGCGTCGGTGGAGATGGCCCGGGCGGCGGTTGCCAATGCGCGTTACCGTGGTGGCACGCGCGGCTTCTCCAGTGCGCCGCGCCACGCAGGCTATGGCACGCACACCATGCGCGACATCATCGATGCGGCGGACCGTGCCCAGGTCCTCGTTCAGATCGAGCATCCGGACGCCGCGGCGCAGGCCGGCGCCATCCTGGCGCAGGACGGAGTCGACGGGATCGTCGTCGGGCGTGCCGACCTGGCCATCGCGATGGGCGAGAGCGATACGGCTTCACCAAGGGTGGAAGAGGTCGTGCTGGCGATCTTTTCCGCGGTTCGTGCCAGCGGCAAGATCAAGGGCGTGGTGGTGTCGAGCGAGGCCGAGCGACGTCGTTACGCGCAATTGGGAGCAAACTGGTATATCATGGGAAATGATCAAAGCCTTTTGCGCTCAGCTGCCCGCCAGCTACTCTCGGCCTGATTTCGAAGGAGATAGGCTGTGAAACCGCATGCCTCCCAGCCCGCCTTGTGGACATCCGGCAGCCAGCCTGGCGACGCCAAGGCGGACCACAGCACCCGGGGCATTGCCCGCTACCACCAGCTGGCAACTGTCTTCCGGCGGCATATCGAAACCGGAATATGGGAAGTCGGCAGCCAGATCCCCACGGTAATCGAATTGGCCGAGTCCTACGACGTAGCGCGAGAGACGGTGCGTCAGGCGCTTGGCATGCTTGCGGCTGACGGGCTGATCCGTCGTTTCCGCGCCAAGGGCACGTTCGTGACGGCCGCGCCGCGCGAACAAAGCTGGTGCCAGCTGGAAACCAACTTCCTTGGTCTGTTGCAGGCCCGGGAAGGCGCGCAAATCGAATTGCTTGATGAAGAACGCAAGGTTGGCATCAGCGGCAAGATCGAATTCGGCCTGGCGGACGGGACGTATCGCAAACTGCGCCGCCGACACTGGCGTGAGGACCAGCCCTACATGATCGCCGAAGTGTTCATTTCGGAAAAATGGGCCAACAAGATTCCCCGGGCGGCCTTCACCAACCGGACTGCGCTGAAGCTGGTTGCGGATATCGACGGACTGATCATTGCCGACGTCGAACAGATCATGACGATCAGTGTGGCTGATCTTGTGGCATCGGATGCCTTGCAGATCGCGCTCAACGCACCGGTCGCGCAGATCGAGCGGTACGTCACCGACACGGACGGAATGCTGGTGCTATTTGCGCGCAACACCTATCGTGGCGACGTGGTTCGGCTCAACATCAAGTCGAAATGACTTCCGGCGATCAGCAGCGAGCGAGAACGCGTTGCCGAGAGGAATTCGCACTGAAGGGCCGCTTGGTGCCGATCGACCTCCATCTAGCCCTTTACTGACCTAAAAACTGGATATATAGGTTTTGGTTCAGGGAGCGCGGGATCGCAGTGCGAATCTCGCTTATAGGGAGAGGCACGCATGGATCGTCCGCAGATGGCGGGAATTTGCTTCGCCATCGCCTCGGCGGTGCTGGGGGCGATTGGCCTGCTTCAGTCGAAGCCGCTGCCCCTGTCCGCGCGCCTGGGTGAAATGGCGCCCATCGATGCAAACAACGACGGACGCATTTCGGCTAGTGAATGGAAGTCAGCCGGCAGGGCTGCTCCAGCCCTGAGTGCGCTCGATTCCGACCATGACGGCTATCTCGAGCCAGGCGAAGTCAAACGTCGCCGCGGCGCGGGCGCAAGGCATTGAGCGTGGTTGTCCCCGCCAATGACGCGGCCCCTATCGCTGGGGAAAAGCGCGCGAAACTCTCCGGGCAGCAGCTCTGGACCCTGGCGCTGCTTGGCGTCCTGGCCGGTTTCAACATGGTCGATCGGGGGTTGCTGGCGCTCAATCTCGAATCGATCAAGCTCGAGCTGGGGGCGTCCGATACCCAGATGAGCATTGCCGCCGGCATTGGCTTCTTCCTGCTCAACGCCATTGCCGGGGTTCCGCTCGCGCGTCTTGCCGAACGGTACAGCCGCCGGGACATCATCGCCATCGGCTTCGGCTTCTACAGCTTCATCATGGGCACGATCGGCATGGTGACCAACTTTGCCGGCCTGCTCTTTACCCGAATGCTGCTTGGCATCGGCGAAGCGTCTGGCAATGCGCCGTCCAGTGCGATGGTCAACGATCTGGTCCCGCCCCGGAACCGACGGATGGCGCTGGCGGGCTTGCGCGTATTCAGCGCCATCGTCGTTTTGGTGATGATGAGCAGCCTGGGCCATATCTCGGACACATATGGCTGGCGCGCGTCCTTTTACGTCCTGGCCTTGCCAGCGATCCTGTTCGTCCCCCTGATGATCTTCACGGTGCGTGAGCCCGATCGTGAGAAGGGGACCGATGGCAAGACCGTCAAGCCGGTCAGCATGCGCGAAGCCTGGGCTCAGTGGCGCCGTTCGCCCGCATTTCTGCTGGTTCTTGCCGGATTTGCGCTTTCGGGTGTGACCTTGCAGGCCAACAGCGCCTGGGCGGCCGCTTTCCTCGCGCGCGTCCGCGAACTGTCGCCGACCGAAATCGGTGTGTTGTCGGGGATCTCGCGCGGTCCGGCGCTGCTGATCGGTTCGCTGGTCGGGGCCTGGGTGACCGATCATTTCGCGCGACGCGATCATCGCTGGCGCTTCTGGGTGCCGGGCGGGATGCTGATCCTGGGCGCGCCGGCCGAACTGACCTATCTGATGGCTGACAGCTACTGGGTCTGGATGCCGGCATATCTGTTGACCGGCATGCTCATCATGGGTTCGCAAGCATCCGCCGTTGCCATCTGTATGGATGTTTCGGGTGCCGGCCTGCGCGCAACCGGTCTGGCCGTCGCCCTGCTCGTCAGCAACCTGATCGCCGACCTCATCGGGCCAACGAGCATCGGCATCATGAATGACACGATCTTCGCGTCGCTCGGCACTGATGCGCTGCGTTATTCCTTGGGTATCGTCGCCTTCGCCGCTGCGCTGGGCGGCATCCTGATGGTCTCTGCCGCGCGCTTCGAGACTGAGCGGACCCGGTCGGGCTGAGCCCGTCCCAACGTGGGTTGTACAGCTGGCGTGGCGGTCGGTTCGGACCGGGGTGGCCGTCGGATCAGAGATGCCGACCGGGCCGGCCAGCCGCACCAACGGAGTTCAAGAGCGACTATGATCGACAAGACGTTCGCCACTGCCGGCGCAGCCGTTGCCGGCCTGTTCGACGGTGCCTCCGTGATGGTCGGTGGCTTCGGCACGGCGGGAATGCCGGACGAGCTTATCGACGCGGTAATTGCCTCCAACGTCGGTGACCTGACCATCATTAGCAACAATGCCGGAAATGGTGAGACCGGCGTGGCCGCGCTGATCAAGGCCGGACGAGTCCGGAAGATCATTTGCTCCTTTCCGCGCCAGATCGATTCCCACCACTTCGACGCGCGGTTTCGTGCCGGCGAGATCGATCTGGAACTGGTCCCGCAGGGCAATCTGGCCGCGCGCATTCAGGCTGCAGGCGCTGGCTTGGGAGCGATATTTACCCCGACGGGGTTTGGCACCCAACTTGCCGACGGCAAGGAAACGCGCCGGATCTCGGGCCGGGACTATGTGCTCGAATATCCGATCCATGCCGACTTCGCCTTGATCAAGGCACATCATGGCGATCGCTGGGGTAACCTTGTCTATCGCAAGACCGCGCGCAACTTCGGCCCGATAATGGCGATGGCTGCCGCCACCTGCATCGCACAGGTTTCGCAGGTCGTCGAACTCGGCGCGCTCGATCCGGAAGCGATCGTGACGCCGGGTATCTTCGTCCAGCGGGTGGTGGAAATCCCCGCTGCATCCGCTGCCATCGCCGCGTGAAGGAGGTTTTCAGATGATCCGCCTCGATCGAAGCCAGATGGCGCAGCGTGTCGCGCAGGACATTCCCGAAGGCGCCTATGTCAATCTTGGCATCGGTTTGCCCACCAGGGTGGCCGATTTCCTGCCGGTGGATCGCGAGATCTTCCTCCAGAGCGAAAATGGCCTGCTCGGCATGGGCCCGGCGGCCGCGGCCGGCGAGGAGGATTGGGAGCTGATCAACGCGGGCAAGCAAGCCGTCACGCTTCTCGCTGGCGGCGCTTATTTCCATCATGCCGACAGCTTCGCCATGATGCGCGGCGGCCATATCGATATCTGCGTTCTGGGCGCGTTTCAGGTCTCGGTGGCCGGTGACATCGCCAACTGGCACACCGGGGAGCCGGGCGCGATTCCGGCCGTCGGTGGTGCGATGGACCTCGCGATCGGCGCCAAGCAGACGTTCGTGATGATGGAATTGCTGACCAGGCAAGGGGAGAGCAAGCTCGTCGCCGAATGTACCTATCCGTTGACCGGACTCGCCTGCGTTTCGCGCGTCTACACTGACCTTGCGGTGTTCGACATCGGTCGCGCCGGTGCCGTGGTGACCGAGATGGTCGACGGTCTCAGCCTTGACGAGCTGAGGCGCCTCACCGGCGTTCCACTGGCCGACGCGCCGCTTCGCACTGCCTGATTTCACGTTGAAAGGGACGATAGTTGACTGATGCCTTCATCTGCGACGCCGTTCGTACGCCGGTCGGGCGCTATGGCGGAGGCTTGGCTGGGGTACGGGCAGACGATCTTGGCGCTATCCCGTTGAAGGCGTTGGCCGAGCGCAATTCCGGGCTTGATCCCACGGCGATCGAGGAGGTGTTCAACGGCTGCGCCAACCAGGCGGGCGAGGATAATCGCAACGTGGCGCGAATGAGCCTGCTGCTGGCCGGGCTCCCCGCAACGGTCCCGGGCGTCACGCTCAACCGGTTGTGCGCGTCGGGTCTCGAAGCGGTCGGCGCTGCGGCGCGGGCGATCCTGTCGGGCGAGATGGCGATCGCGATCGCGGGGGGCGTCGAAAGCATGAGCCGGGCGCCGTTCGTCATGGCCAAGGCGGAGGGCGCGTTCGCCCGTGATCAGACGCTCATGGATACGACCATGGGCTGGCGCTTCGTCAACCCGGCGCTCGACGCGCTTTACGGCACCGAAACCATGCCCCGCACCGGTGAAAACGTGGCGGAAGCATTCAACGTCACCAGGGCCGACCAGGATGCCTTTGCCCTGCGCAGCCAGCAGCGCGCGAACCTTGCCCGCGAGGCTGGCTTTCATGCCGCCGAAATCATTCCAGTTGCCACGCCGGGCCGGAAGCGCGGCGAAATCCTTCTTGTCAATTCCGACGAACATCCCCGGGCGGGCACGAGCATCGAGACGTTGGCGGCGCTGAAACCGCTGTTCGGCGCCAGCGGAACGGTAACCGCCGGCAACGCGTCCGGCATCAACGACGGCGCGGCGGCGATGATCGTCGCCAGCGAAGCCGCCGCGAAGCTTCACGGCCTGACCCCGCGGGCGCGGATCCTCGGGATCGCCTCAGCCGGTGTCGAGCCACGGGTGATGGGGATCGGGCCAGTGCCGGCGACGGAGAAGCTGATGGCGCGGCTTGGTCTCTCGATTGGGGACTTCGACGCGATCGAACTGAACGAGGCGTTCGCCAGCCAGAGCCTGGCCGTGCTGCGTGCGCTCAGGCTCGAGGACGATGCCCCCCATGTCAACGCGAATGGCGGTGCGATCGCGCTCGGTCACCCGCTGGGCATGTCAGGCGCGCGCCTCGCGCTAACGCTGGTTCATCAACTTGAGCAGTCGGGCGGCAAGCTCGGCCTCGCGACGTTGTGCGTCGGTGTAGGCATGGGGGTCGCACTGGCGCTGGAGCGCGTGTGATCGCCGGCACGGTTTGAACTGCCGCGAAACTACCTACACGACCGCAGCTTCCGCCAAACGGCGCGCGGCCTGGCCGGTCGAAACGACCACTCAGGCGCGCGCGCGTTGATCTTCATCAGGCAGTTCGGCGAGCCGGACGAGCCGGCTCGCCTTGCGTCTAGAAGCTCTTTTCGAGCGTGAGGTAGAACTGGCGCGGCGCTGCCGGCTGCGCCCCGGTATAGGCTGCGCCAAGTGCCTGGGAGTCGAACACGTTGTAGAAATACACTTTCTTGAACAGGTTCGTTACCCCGGCAGCGATGCTGAAGCCATGCGGGTCGTTCTTGTACGTCAAGCGCGCATTGAACACCGACCGGGCGGGCAAAAGGTTATCGAACGTCGTCGACGTTCCCGAAACGACCTGGCTCGATTCATAGACCCAGTCGATGCGCGGGGTCACTGATCCGGCCAGGGCGGCGATATCGAAGCCGTATTGGATGCCGGTATTGGCAGTCCAGAACGGGGTATTCTGACGCTTGTTGACCAGCCTTTCCCGAATGTCCGGTGCGGTCAGCTTGGAATAGCCGATCGAACCGTTGATCAGCAGGTTGTCGACCGGGTTGATCGTATATTCGGCCTCGAAGCCACGGATCTTGGCCGGTTGATTCCGATAATAGGTGCGGCCGAGGCAAGTGATGCCGGTATTCGCCGGGACCAGCACCCCGCATGCGGTGGAACCGGCGGGCCCGCCAGCGAGAGGCACCAGCGTACGGTTCCCGGGGACTGGCTGGCCACTGGCATTGAGCAGCGCCTCCGCGCCCGATATCGAGGTCGGCCGGTTTTTGAAATCGGTATAGAAAGCCGCGACGTTCAGACGCACCCGACGATCGAGTAGATCGAGTTTGGCCCCGATCTCATACGCGATGTCGTCATTGCCGTCATACTGGGCGATCTGGGATGGCTGCTGCGGGCGTGGGTCGAAGCCCGGGAGCGAGTTGCCCGTGGCGGCGGAGACGTAAATCAAGGCGTTGCGCGTGGCCTGGTAATTCAGGCCAGCTTTCCAATCCAGCCGCCGCTGCTTCGGCACGACGTAGAAAATGGTGTCGCTGGGGCTCGGGGACGTGTCGAGCACATTGTAGAAATCGACGACCTTCTTGTCGTCCGAGTAGCGCAAACCGCCTACGATACCGAAGTCTTCGCCGAATGGACGTACCGTCGCATTGGCGAAAAGCGCTTTGCTGGTTGGGTTGAATTCGGAGTCGATCAGCCGCTGGAAAGAGCTTTGCGGAGATATGAACGCAGCGTGCTGCGAGCCGTCCGCCGTAAAATAGAAACCGCCGACCACCCAGTCGATGAGGGCGCTATGGCCTGAAAGGCGGGCTTCCGCGGTCCAATATTTTTCGGAGAAGGTGTTCGAGCGCAAAACCACGTTAACGGGGGAGCCATCGTCGTCATAGGAATGGTTCTCGATCATGTTCCGATGAGATACCACCGCCAGGAAGTTGATGTCGGACGTGACATCCCAGTTGAGCTTCGCCGAGACGCCCCAATTTTTGAGATCGATGAACGGAGAGAAGTGCGCACCGCCGCGCACCGCTACGCCGCCAACCTTCAGCCCGTTATAGAAGCTGTTGCCGGGAATGACGGTTCCGGCCGCGATGGGATCGCTGAAGCTGGCGAAGGTGCTGTACGGACTGCCCGTGACGAACCGGTTATCGTAAACGATGCCGTAAGACGCGGCCGCCGAGACGACGGTTGACGACACGCGGTTGTTGACGATGTTCACGATGGTGTCGGCGTTATTCTCGCTGGTGTCGCGAATATAATCTCCCGTGACGGTGATCTTGACGTCGTCAACCGGCTTCCACAGCAGCGATCCTCGATAGGCCTGAACGTCCTCGCCGCCCTGATGGCCGACGACGCAGCTCTTCGGGGTGTGCCCGGAAGTCGGCATATTGAGCTGCGATGAATACGGCAGCGAGCCCGCAAGTTCCGGTGTACCGCGCCGCTGCATTTCGCAGGTGAAATCGAGGATTTTCTGATAACCGGTCCGCTTCTTCGCGAGGCCGGACACGGACAAGGCAAGCCGCTCGCCCAGTGGCAGGTTGAGCGCCCCACGGATATCCATGCGGTCATACGAACCAGCGGTCACCTGGACGCGGCCCGACACCTCATTTGTCGAAGGCTGGGTGCTGACGATGTTGACCGCGCCGGCAAGCGAGTTGCGGCCGAACAAGGTGCCCTGCGGACCACGCAGCACTTCGATATGGTCGATTTCGAGAAGATCGAAATTGGAGCCGAGCAGCGTGGGATAATATACGTCGTCCAGATAGAAGGCGACCACGGGCTCGCTGGCGAGGCTGGTATCGCGGTTGCCGATGCCGCGGATCGTCGCGTCGATGCCAGGACCGAACGCACCCTGCGATTTGCGGAACTGCGCGTTGGGCACAACCGCGGTGAGCTCACCCACGCTGGTGATACCCTGCTGTGCCATGGATTCCGACGTGACCGCGGTGATCGCGATCGGGGTATCCTGCAGGTTGGTCGACCGCCGGGTGGCGGTAACGATGATGTCCTGGATGCCCCCATTGTCCGCGGCCTGCTCGGGGGTGTCGCCTTGCGCATCTTCCGCCGGGACAGCCTGTGCCGATGCAGCGGTGGCCAGTAGCGCCAGTGGGATGGCCAGGGCGGTCATGGCCGCCAATTCCAGTCTTTTCATCGCAATCTCCCTTTAATCCCGTTGCAGGCGCGCGTTGTGGATGCAGGGAATCCTGTCCTTGCTGACCCAGTCGCGCTTCCAATACCGGATATTTTTCCGGTTAAGCGGCTATAACGAACTGCCCCTGCGCTCGCAAATAGAAAATTTGGGTTGGTATATGGCGATCGGAAAGTCTGCCCATAGCAATCTCAACAAAAATGGCTGAGAAGCTGTGTCAACGAAGACAAATGTTAAAGCGGCATTAGTAAATATTCGTCGGTATTTCTTCGATTTCGGCTTCGAATCGTCAAGATATTTAGTATGTTCGTTGTTCATCGGGTTAAAGTATTGCCGAAGAATGGTAGTACGACCGTCTCGAAACGCGATGACACTTTGTTTGTATGATTGCCCGGGTAAACCTCAAGCTGGTTTGGGATAGCATAGTTATCTAGGTTTTTATGAAGCTGGGTAGCGGCGGGAACGATCGAATCCTGATCGCCGACATCGATGCCGATCGCGCGATAGCTTCGCAGTGCGGCAACATGCTGATCAATGATGGCCAGCGGAGCGTTGGCCGCCCGCTTGGCAAGGATGTCGGGCCGCAACTCGCCGGTTTCGCTGACCGGCAAATCGACAAACAATGGCGGCTTGGCCGGATTGGGAGAAAATGCCGCGGACGTCGCCAGCGGGCCGGCATATTTGAATGGCAAGCCCACCGCGTCGGATGGCGCCTTGAAGGTGGCGATCTCCGCGACCGTCTCGGTGGCCAGTCCCTGTACGCCCAGCGGGGCGAGGCAACAGGGTGACATCAGATAGAGTGCGCCGAACCGTCCCGGCCGCCGCATGCCGATACGCGCGGCACCATAGCCGCCCATCGAGTGGCCCATCAGTCCGCGTGATGCGGGCCGGGGGATCGACCGATAGGTTCGATCGATAAAGGCCGGCAGTTCCTCGGCAATGAAGTCCTCGAAATTGCCGGTAACCTGCGACTGACCATAGAAGGAGCCGCCATATTCGTTGCTGCCGTCGGGAAAGACGATGATCATCTCGGGCGTTCCCGTGGCGAAAGCTGCCTCGATTGCCGCCTGGGCGTGCAATTCGTCCAGCCACTTTGCCGCGTTAATCGAGAAGCCGTGCAGCGCGTAAACCACTGGATAGCGTCGGCCAGGCTGTTGGTCATAGCTTGGGGGCAGGGCGACGTAGACGTCACGATCGGGGGAAGTGCCGAGCAGGTTCTCGGCAATGGCGGCGGAGTGGATTACGCGCTTCTCGATCCGTACGCGCCCGGCCGGTTGTGCTTTTTTCGGCGGGGTAGACACTTCTGCGCAAATCGCACTTGCAGGCGAGGCGGCCAGCAGCAGCGAAAGGAGCGTGGCTATCGCGGACTTCATATAAGACGATCCCCTCGTGAAGGCTTCGCCATATCGCCAGGTCGCGACATGGCTTGCGGACATCTGCAAAGTCCTGGTCGGTCGGAAACAATCGACGAGACCTCACCGGCTTCACCAGAGTCATGAACACTGGCTACTATGTTAGCTTTATAGCCTAGGTTAGTAGGCTTTGTCTCGGCTACGGTCAATCCTGCCGCAATCGGGGCATCCAAAGAGGAGGGCCCGGGCAGGCATCACAATGAGAGAGATGGAGGGCCGCATGATTCCTGCACTGTCGATGTGCAGATGTCAGGACCGGCGTCACCCTGTCAAGAGTTCTTGACACTTCGGAGTCGGGACTGTAAAGAGCTCTTTACAGCAGGAGTGTTGTCTTGGAAAACCGACTGAGAGGGATGCGCGAGGGGCGGGGATGGAGCCAGGGCGAGCTCGCCCGGCGGCTCGGCGTCTCGCGCCAGACGATCAACGCGGTCGAAACCGACAAATATGATCCGAGCCTGCCGCTCGCGCTGCGCATGGCGAAGCTGTTCGGCGTCGCCGTGCCGGAGCTGTTCATCGACCAGTGGGAACCGGAAGAGGAGTGATGGCAATGGTAGAAAGCATGCCCATGCCCAAGTGGCGCAATTTCGCGGCCTGGAGTGCGGCGGGAGCCATATTCTACACCCTCGCCGTGTGGAGCTTCTCCGCCTTGCTGCACAAGGACAGCATGAGCGCGATATTCCGATCGACGCAGGTCGTCGCGTTGCTGGGCCTGGCGTTGATCGTCTCGACGGCGGTGACTGGCTTCAGCAACCGGAAGCGCCCGATCAGCCTCCGCACCGTTCGCAATTTCGTCATCCAGAACGCGGTGGCCATCATTGCTGGCCTGACCGTCATATGGGGTTTCAGCGCGCTGACCGGCAGGGGTGCGGTCGGCGTCTCGGAATGGGCTGCCGCCGTGACGGGCTCGACCCTGATCCTCATCGCCTGCATCGGTACTCTCGCTGTGGCGAGTGCTCACACGAGCGCCAGTTTCGTCGATGACGGGGCGGCCCGCGAAGACATGCGCGAGCGCGGCCGGTTGTTTCTCTGCAGCTTTGCCTGGACGGCTGCTTGCGGCCTGTGGCTGCTCCTGCTGGCTCTTGCCGGGCCCGGAGGCCCGGTATCGCCGACGGCTGCCCTGGCGGGCGCACTGGCGCTGATCGCCGTCCTCACGGCGCTCGGGATCGCTGCCTGGCGGCTGTCCGACGAACTGGGCCGCACCTTGTCGTACGAGACCGGCAATATGGCCTTCTACATGATCCTCGTGTTCGGCGGCGGCTGGGCGATGCTGGCCCATCTCGGCTTCGTGATCCGGCCTGCGCCGCTCGACTGGCTGAACCTGTTCGTCGTGCTCCTGTTCGCGGCGAGTTTCATCGTGGTGGGGCGACGGAAACTGCTCACGCGCTGAAAGCAGGTTCGCCCGCCCGCCGGCATCGAAGCGATGGCTGCAGTTGCCGCACATGCCGCTTTGCGTTCATATCGGGGCATGGCGTTACCCGGAATCGAGGAAATAGGGCCGGGCGTCGCGCTCGATCTGCGGACGCGGTCCGAGCCGGCGATCCTGCGCGGGATCGCGACCGACTGGCCGGCGGTGCGAGCCGCCGACCCGGCTGCCTATCTCGCGCGCTTCGACACCGGGACGACGATCGGCATTGCGGTCGCGCCGCCCGCGGCGGATGGATGGTTGTCCTACGCGCCGGGCATGACGGCGCTTAACTTCACCCGCCACTGGGGCACGCTCGCGTCGCTGTTCGCACGATTGAGCGACGTTGCCGATGCAGCCGAGCCGCCGGCAATCGCCGCGCAGGCCCTTGCTATCGACGAGGCCTTGCCGGGCTTCACCTCGGAGAACCGGATTGGCCTGGTCCCGGAAGGGGTGGCGCCGCGCATCTGGATCGGCAACCGCGTGCGGGTCGCGACGCATCACGACATGAACAGCAACATCGCCGTGGTGATGGCCGGCCGGCGCCGCTTCACTTTGTTCCCGCCCGACCAGGTCGGCAACCTCTATATCGGTCCGTTCGAGTTCACGCCGGCGGGCACGCCGGTCAGCCTGGTCGATCCGGACGCGCCGGATCTCGCGCGCTTCCCGCTGGCGGCGGACGCGATGATGCAGGCGCGGGTGGCCGAGCTCGCGCCGGGCGATGCGATCTTCATCCCGCATATGTGGTGGCACCATGTCCGCTCGCTCGATCCGGTGAGCATCCTGGTCAATTACTGGTGGAACGAGGCCCCGCCGCCGCAGCCCGGCCTCGCGCCGATCGATGCGATGATCCACGCCATGCTGACCTTTTCGGGCCTGCCCGAGACTCAGCGTGACGCCTGGCGCGCGATGTTCGACCATGTCGTGTTCGGCCCGCCGGCCGATCACATCCCCGCCGAGCGCCGGGGGATTCGCGGGAGCCTGAGCGAGGACAGCAAGGAACGCCTGCGACGCCAGATCGCCCAGATGATGGGGCGCTGAGGAGCGGCGACGACTGGCAGCGACTCGGGCACCGGGCCTGTTCCGGCCCGTTATTGATCGCCCATTTTTTTCTTTCCCTGTTATGTTGGATTTTCCGGGTAAATCCTTTTGTCTTTTCAGGGGCTTCCGGTCGCTTTCCCTGTTATGGGATAACAGCGGAAAAACACGCGGAGACGGCCGTCGGTTCGCGATAAAAGGGCGCGCAGCCGTCCAATATTTCCGGTCATGTGAAAGAGCGGGACGGGGCCATTGCACCCCGTCTGCGCGTACCGTCCCATGTTCGGCGGAAGGTTGAATCGAGCCGGCGCCTATGGCGGCGGCCAGCCCCCTAAGCTGCCCGACTCAGCGCGGCGCTGGGCTGGCCGCCGATCCAGGTCTCGTGCACCGCGAAGTCCCGGTCGACCAGGACGAGATCGGCGCGCATGCCGGCGGCGATGATGCCGGTGCGACCGGCGAAGCCGAGAAATGCCGCCGGGGTGGCCGAGGCCATCGCCACGGCGTCGCGCAGCGGGACGCGGCCCTGCGAGACCATGTTCGCGACCGCGCCGGCCATGGTCAGGGTCGATCCCGCGAGCACGCCGTCGGCACCGTGCAGCGTATCGCCGTCGCGCCAGATCTCGCGCCCCTGGAGCATGAAGCTCGGCGAATCGGTGCCGACGCTCGGCATGGCATCGGTCACCAGCATCAGCCGGTGCGCGCCCTTGGCGCGGACCGCTACCCGGAGCGTCGCCGGATGGAGATGATGCCCGTCAGCGATGATCCCGGCAAAGGTCGCATCGTCCTCGAGCGCAGCGCCGACCATGCCCGGCGCACGATTGGCGAGCTGCGACATCGCATTGAACAAATGGGTGAAGCCCGACAGGCCGGCATCGATCGCCGCGCGCACCACCTCATAGGGAGCATCGGAATGGCCGGCCGCGACGATCACGCCGCGAACGACGAGGCGCGCGATCTGATCGGGGGTCGCGCATTCGGGCGCGAGGGTGACGAGCGTCCTGCCGTGCTGCGCTGACGTCAGCAGGTCGAGATGATCGTCCCGCAGCGGCTGGAGCTTGCCCTCGCTATGGATGCCGCGCCGCGCCGCGCTGAGGAACGGGCCCTCGATATGGATGCCGAGCACGCCGGGCACGCCCGCCTCGATCGCCGCGTCCACTGCGCGGATGCCGCGTTCGACCACCGTGAGATCGTCGCTGATCAAGGTCGGCAGCAGGCCGGTCGTGCCGTAGCGCGCATGAGTCGCCGCGATGGTGCGGATCGTGGCGACGCTGGGATCGTCGTTGAACAGCGCGCCGCCGCCGCCATTGACCTGTGTGTCGATGAAGCCGGGCAGCAGCAGCTTGCCGCCGAGATCGACCAGCGCCGCGTCGGCGGGCGGGGCGGAGGAGACGGAGCGGATCTCGCCGTCGCCGATCACGACGCAGATATCGTCGCGCAGGCCGGAGGGCAGCAGCACCTGGCCGTTGATGAGAGCGGTCAGCATCAAACGGTCTCGGTGACCTTGGCGAGGTGGGGCGGTCGATCGGGATCGCGGCCGCGCGCGACCGCCAGCGCATTGGCGAGGCGGTAGAAGCTCTGCACCAGCAGCAAGGGTTGCAGCACCGGATGCGCCTCCAGGACCGGCAGGCGGATGCCCGGCACGTCGCCGACTCCGGCGCTGATCACCAGCGCTCCGCGTGCAGCGAACTCGGGCGCGAGCCCGGCGACGCTCTCGCGCGATTCGTCGTCCTGACCGAGCAGGAGCACCGGAAAGCCCTTTTCGACGATCGCCATCGGGCCGTGGCGGACCTCGGCCGCGCTGAAGGCCTCGGCGTGGAAGCCGCTGGTTTCCTTGATCTTCAGCGCCATTTCCTGAGCGATGCCATAGCCGGGGCCACGGGCGACAACGTAAAGATTTCGCGCGTCGACCAGCGGGGGCAGGGCTTCGGACCAGTCCATGGCCCAGGCCCGTTCAAGCAGTGCCGGCAGGTCGTCGAGCGCGCGGAGCAGGACGGCATCCTCGTCCCACGCGGCGATCAGGTGAATCAGCGCGGCGACGCTGGCGATGAAGGACTTGGTCGCCGCGACGCTCTTTTCAGGCCCCGCGGCGAGCGGCAGGAAGGTATCTGCGAGCGCGGCTAGGGGCGATGCAGCGTCGTTGACCAGAGCGACCAGCCGCGCGCCGCCCTGCCTGGCCATGCCCGCCGCGGCGAGGAGATCGGGACTCCGGCCCGACTGCGAGATCGCCAGCATGAGCGTGCCGTCATAATCTGGGGCAGCGTCATAGACGGAGGAAACGGAAGGCGACGCCGAACTCGTCATCAGCCGCAAATGGGTTTCCACGAGATACCGCGCGACCGTTGCGGCGTTGTCCGAGCTGCCCCGCGCGAGCGTCACCACCGCGCGCGGTGGCGATTGGCGCAACGCCGTCGCCAGCGCTGCCCGTGCCGCCCGCTGCACGGCGGCCTGGAGCATAACGACGGCGGGCGCCTGGGCGGCCTCGGCGAACATCAGCGTATCTTCGGGGGCGATAGGAACGGGCAAAAGGAAGCTCCGGCTCAGGCAGGCGGGACGTTGAGTTCGGCGACGAAATCATAGGCGTCGCCGCGATACCATGATTTGGTGAACTCGACCGTGCGCCCGTCCTGGGTATAGCCGCGCCGCTCGATCTCCAGCCCGGGGGCGTTGCGCTCGATCCGGAGCAGTTCGGCCTGTTCGTCCGTGAACAGCACCGCGCGGAAGCGTTGCAGCACGCGCACCGGACGGTCGGCACCAAGCGCATCGTAGAGTGATTCGGCGACGGCATCGAGCGAGGGCAGCGAGCTGGCCGGGACGGTGGCATATTCGAGCGCCATCGAGACATCGTCGGCATAGCGGATGCGGGTGAAGCGATAGACCTGGCTGCCGGGGCTGAGCCCGAGCGCCATGGCCTCCTCGGGCGCGACCGTGCCCTCGGTACGGGCAAGCCATTCGCTGCGCGGCGAGCGGCCGCGCGACAGCATATCCTCGGTAAAGGACGAGATGGTGGCGAAATTCTTTTCCACCCGGGCCGCGACGAAGGTGCCGGCGCCCTGTTTGCGCGTCAGCAGCCGCGCATCGACCAGCCCGTCGAGCGCCTTGCGCACGGTGACGCGGGAGACATTGTAGGCGATGGCGAGATCGCGCTCGGGCGGGAGCGCTTCGGCCGGGCCGAGCACCTGGCGCTCGATCGCGCTGCGCAGCACGCGCTGCAGCTGCTGATACAGCGGCGCGGTATCGCCCTTAATCAAATTTCCGACGCGATCGACGAACATGCAGAACCCCCTGAGACGTTATCCTTAAGCCAACTGTTAATGCCATTTCAATACCAAAGTGCGCAGTTATTTTTAACTGGTATTGTTTTTGGTATTGCAAATTCATGACCGTTGCGCCTTTATGACCTCCTGAAGGCCCTATCCGGTGGCAAAAACAAACCGGAGGGGCATCCACGAGTCTTTTGGTCGTATTTTGGTAGCGTCCAATTCCGGGGTTAAAGGGGAAAAATCATGGTCAAGATTCACAAGACGATGTTCACCTGTACTGCAAGCGTGCTGGCGCTGGCCATGGCCAGTCCGGCCTTCGCGCAGGAGGCTTCGGCGAACGGCCAAAGCACCGCGCCAGCCGAAGACGAACCCACCGACATCGTCGTCACCGGCATCCGCGCCTCGCTCGAGGCGTCGCTCCAGGCGAAACGCCTCAACGACACCATCTCCGAAGTCATCACCGCGCAGGATATCGGCAAGTTCCCCGACAAGAACGTCGCCGACTCGCTCGGTCGCCTGACCGGCGTCAACGTCGTCACCGGATCGGCCAATGCCGGCGGCTTCGGCGAGAACCGCTCGGTCTCGATCCGCGGCACCGATCCCACGCTCAACCTCACTCTGCTCGACGGGCACTCCGTCGCGACGGGCGACTGGTTCGTGCTCGACCAGACTTCGGGCGGGCGCAGCTTCGATTTCAGCCTGTTGCCGTCCGAGATCGTCGGCAAGCTCGAAGTGTTCAAATCGTCCCAGGCCGACCTGCCCGAAGGCGGCATTGGCGGCACGATCAACCTGCACAGCCGCAAGCCGCTCGACTTCGACGCCAATACCTTCAGCCTGACCGCCCAGGCCAATTACAACGACCTGGCCGACAGCTGGAAACCCCAGGTCTCGGGCCTGTACAGCTGGAAGAATGAGGCCGGCACCTTCGGCGTGCTTGCCGCCGGCTTCTATCAGGAGCGCGAGTTCCGGCGCGACGGGCAGGAGTTCCTCGGCTTCACCACTTATACCAACTTCGCGAATTCGGGGCAGACGGTCACGGCGCCCAATCTGATCGGATCGGCCTATTTCACGCAGAAAAGGGTGCGCAAGGGCGGCACCCTGGCGATCCAATATGCGCCCGATGACCGGTTCGAGGTGACGCTGAACGGCATCTATACGCGGATGGACGCCGACAACGTCAACCGCAACAGCATGGCCTGGATCAGCCGGATGATCGGGAACAACTCGACGCCCGGGACGCCCGGCTATGCGCTCGCCAGCTACAAGGTCGATAAGGGCTATCTCACTCAGGCGGCGTGGAATGCGACGGCAGCCGATGGATCGGCTGTGCAGGGGCGCGTGCACGACGACATCTTCCGCAAAGCCTATTCATCGACCTGGGTGCTCAACCTGGAGACCAAGTGGAAGCCGAGCGACCATCTGACCCTGTCGGGCGAGGTGGGCTATACCAAGGGCAAGGGCGCCACGACCGACACCTTCGCCTGGGAGACCTATTGGGATACCGGCGTGAACTATGCCTTTGCCGGCAAGGGCGCGACGGTGAATTATCCCGGTCTGCCGACCGATCCGAAATCGGCCGCCTATCTCAACAATTATTACAGCTGGTCCTGGGGCGGCCGGATCATCTCGCCGGACGAGGAAACCTATGTCCGCGCCGATGCCGAATATGAATTCGACAACAGCTTCCTGAAATCGATCAGCGTCGGTGGCCGCTATACCGATCACACGCGCTCGCTCAATTATGATGCCTATTCCTGGGCCGGCAATGGGCTCTATTCGGGGACCAAGGGCGTTGGCCTCGGCACGGTGTTCGACGGCGAGATGACGCCGGACGATTATGCGTCGCGGATCGGCGGCCTGCCGCCTTATTCAGTCGCCGATCAGGACAAGACACTCGCAGCGCTGGCCACCCAGGGCGGTCGCCAGTTCGCCTTCTATCCGCAGGCCAGCTTCTCGGTGAAGGAAAAGACCGAGGCAGTCTATGCGATGGCCAAGCTCGGCAACGACAGCGACTGGCGCGGCAATATCGGCATTCGCGCTGTGCACACCAATCTCGATACGACCCAGTATACACCCAACCCGTTGACCACGGGGGGAAGCGGGAAGGTCTTCTCACCCTTCTGTCCCAAGCAGGCGGACGACCAGAATTGGTGCGACACCAACGGAGTGAACCGCGGCTATTGGGATTTCCTGCCCAGCGCCAATCTGACCTATAATGCGCGGCCGGACCTGCTGCTGCGCGCGGCCGTCGCCAAGGTGATGACCCGGCCGGGCTATGCGCAGCTTGCCGGCGCCTTTACCCTCAGCGACCTCGCGCTCACCGGCACGGCGGGCGGCAATCCTTATCTCGATCCGACCCGGGCCTGGCAGTTCAACGTCGCGGCGGAATGGTATTACGGCAAGCAGGCGCTGGTCTCGGTGAACCTGTTCTACCTCGACATCAGCTCCTATATCACCACCACGACCTCGACCCGCTTCCTGGTCACCCAGCAGCACCCGGCCGGTGCTGACTTCCTGATCACCGGCCCGGTCAACGGCCAGGGCGGGACCAACAAGGGCGTCGAGGTGAACGTGCAGCAGCCAATATGGGGCGGCTTCGGGTTCCTGGCCAACTACACCTATTCGGACGCCAAGGGGGACAATGGCGAGGTGATCGACGGCAATTCGAAGCATACCTACAATTTGACCGGCTATTTCGAGAACTCGCTGCTCTCGACTCGCTTCGCCTATACCTTCCGGTCGAAGTTCCGATCCGGCATCGATCGCGCCACGCCGATGTGGCAGGACGATTTCGGATCGCTCGATGGCTCGGTGACCGTCAATGTCACGAAATATCTCGCGATCACGGCCGACGCGCAGAATCTGCTCAACAAGAAGCTGTATTATTTCGTCGGCGATCCTTCGGTGCCGCGCGCTTATTACGACAATGGCCGCACCTTCTGGGTCGGCGCGAAGGTGCGTTTCTGAGCCTGTTGCACAGCATTCGTACCGCGTAGGATCGCGCCATGCGCCGCTTCCTTTCCGCCGCCGTCATGTTCCTCTGCATGCCGGCGGCGGCATGGGCCGCTCCCGACCTGCCGCTGCTGCCCTTGCCGGCTGCCGTGACATTGCAGGCCGGCAGTTTTTCCTTGTCCCGGGCAAGCATTTCCGCCGACGACCCAGGCGCCGTTGCCGCGGCGCGACGGCTGGCCGAACTGGTCGGGCGGACCGGCGGGCCCAGACTGGTTCTCGCACCGGACGGGGCGATCCGCTTTCGCCGCGATGCCGCCATCACCGGGAGTGAAGCCTATCGTCTGAGCATCGCGCCGGGCGGCGTAACGATCTCGGCCGGCAGCGATGCCGGCCTGTTCTATGGCGCGACGACCTTATGGCAGCTGATCGCCGCTTCACAGGATGGTCGCATCCCGGCGCTGGCGATCGACGATGTGCCCGCTTTTGCGTGGCGCGGCGTGATGCTGGATTCTGCGCGCCACTTCCAACCGCCGGCCTATGTGAAGCAGCTGATCGATCGCATGGCGATGGAGAAGCTCAACATCCTGCACTGGCACCTGACCGACGATCAGGCCTGGCGCGTGCAGATCGACAAATATCCGCGGCTCACCTCGGTCGGCGCGTGGCGCCGGCCGGCGGGCGCGGCGGGGTTCGATCCGAAGACGGGCAAGCCGGTGCGCTATGGCGGCTTCTATACCAAGGCGGAGATCCGCGAGATCGTTGCCTATGCTGCCGCGCGCCACATCATGATCGTGCCCGAGATCGAGATGCCCGGCCATGCCAGCGCAGCCATCGCCGCCTATCCGCGTTTCGGCGTGACCGCCACGCCGCCGGCCGCGCCGCTGTCGAGCTGGGGCGTGATGGACAATCTGTTCGGCACCGACGACGCGACCTTCGGCTTCCTGACCGATGTGCTCGACGAAGTGATCGCGCTGTTTCCGTCGCGCTACATCCATGTCGGCGGCGACGAGGCGGTAAAGGACCAGTGGAAGGCCGACCCGGCGACCCAGGCGCGGATGAAGGCGCTCGGCATCGCGGACGAAGCGCATCTCCAGGGCTGGTTCATGACGCGCATCGCCGATCACCTGAAACAGCGCGGGCGGCTGATGCTGGGCTGGGACGAGATCCTCGAAGGCAGGATGCCGCCATCGGCGACGGTGATGTCGTGGCGCGGGATCGACGGGGCGGTCGCCGCGGCGAAGCTGGGGCACGACGCGATCCTCGCGCCGTCGCCCGATTTCTATCTCGATCATTTCCAGAGCGAGGCGGCCGACGAACCGCCCGGGCGCGCCGGGGTGATGGACTGGAAGCATGTCTACAGCTTCGATACCGCACCGGCGGCGCTGGCGCCCGAGCTGCGGCGGCACCTGATCGGGGTGCAGGTCAATCTGTGGACCGAGCATATCCGCACCACCGCCTATGCCGACCGCATGTTGTGGCCGCGCGCCGCCGCGCTGGCCGAGCTTGGCTGGACGCCGGCGGCGCGGCGCGACTGGACGAGCTTCGCGGCGCGGCTGCCGTCCGAGTTCGATCGCTATCGCGCGATTGGGCTTGGCTATGACCTTACGCCGCTCGAGCCGCTGGCGCGGTTCGATGCGACGGGGGAACGGGTGAGCGTGGCGTTGCGCCAGCCGGCGGGTATCGGGACTGTGCGCTATACGATCGACGGGACAGCGCCCGTTTCGGGTTCGCCGGCCTATCGTGAAGCGCTCACGCTGGAGACCGGCACGCAGCTTCGCGCGCAGGCTTTTGCCGGCGACGTGGCGCTCGGCATCGGCCGAACATGGCGGATCGACGCCGCGCTGGCACGCACCCGCAGCACGGCGGAGCTGGAACTGTGCTCGTCCAGCGTGGCGCTGCGGCTCGAGGATGATGGCGCAACCGCGGGGACGCGTCGGGTGCTGTTCGGGGATATCATGCGGCCTTGCTGGATATGGAAGGCGGCGGCGCTCGACGGCGTGACCCGCATCTCGGCAGAGGTAGGGCAGGTGCCGTTCAACTTCTCGATCGGCGCTGATCTGGCCAAGGTCGTGTTCGACAGGCCGCGCACCCCGAAGGGCGAGCTGCTGGTGCGACGCGATTCCTGTACGGGGCCAGTCATCGGCAGCATTGCGCTGGGCATGGCGGCGGCGAACGCCGGCGTCACGCGCATAGCGGGTTCGATCGCGCCGCAGACTGGCCGACACGACCTGTGCGTCACCTTTGCCCAGGCCGGCCCCGATCCGTTGTGGATGCTCGATCGGCTGACGCTGGACGCCAGCCGTTGAGCGTTGCCATTCTCAGCCCGCTGGCCGGCTGGATCACGCCATTGGCCGAAGTTCCCGACGCCGTGTTCGCGGAAAGGATGCTGGGCGACGGTGTGGCGATTGATCCGATCGCGGGCGAACTGGTGGCGCCGGGCGACGGGGTAATCGTCTTGGTCCATCCCGCCGGCCATGCGGTGACGGTGCAGCTCGACGCCGGGCCGGTGCTGCTGCTGCATGTCGGGCTTGAGACGGTCGGGCTGGGGGGCGCGGGTTTCACGCGGCACGTCACCGATGGACAGCGGGTCGCGGCGGGGGATTTGCTGATCGGCTTCGATCTCGACCGGCTCGCGCGTACAGCAAAAAGCCTGGTCACGCCGGTGGTGGTTACCAATGGAGAGGCTTTCACGCTTCAGCCCGTGACGGCTGGCCGGGCGATTGTGGCCGGCGCGCCGTTGTTCGAGCTCGTTCCGACCGGAGTGGCGGTGGCGGTCGAGACCCGGATGGCGACCGCCTCGCGCACGCTGCGACTGCCGCTGGCGCAGGGACTTCACGCCCGGCCGGCTGCGCGCGTTGCCGCGCTGGCCGGCGGCTATGCGGGGCCGCTTGAGCTGGTCGGGCCGGACGGCCGGGTCGCATCGGCGCGCAGTGCCGTCGCGATGCTGGTACTGGCGCTGCCTTATGGTGGCCCGGTGACCGTCCGCGGCAGTGATGCTGCGGGCGTGGACGCGATCGCCGAGCTGCTGGCGAGCGGCATGGGCGAATATCGCGCAATCGTCGAAGCGCCAGCGGCAGTGACGCGGCCCGCGCCGACGTCGCTGGGGGGCGTGATCGCCGTGCCGGGTATCGCAATCGGGCCGGCCTTTCGGGTGTCGGCGGTCGAGCTGAAGATACCCGATCGAGGGGCAGCAGGTGAGGCAGAGCGCGCCGCGCTGGCCGCTGCCAGGGATCATGTTCGTGTCGGCCTGCGCGCCGAGGCGGAAGGGCACGGGCCACAGGCCGGGATCGCCGCTGCGCATCTGGCGTTCCTCGACGATCCCGAGCTCGACGCGGCCAGCATGGCGTCGATAGCTGCCGGGGCGAGCGCCGGCGCCGCGTGGCGGGGGGCGATCGGCGGCCATGCCGATGCGTTGCGCAACACCGGCGACGCGCGCTTTGCCGAGCGGGCGGACGATCTGCTCGATCTCGAGCGCAGCGTTCTGATCGCGCTGTACGGAGCGCCGGACATGCCGCGCCCGCCGGCGGGTTCGATCCTGATCGCCGAAGACCTGCTGCCGTCGCAGCTGATGGCGTTCGCCGATGCCGGCCTTGCTGGCATTGCGACGGGGAAGGGCGGGCCGACATCGCATGTCGCGATCATCGCCGCCGGGCTCGGCCTGCCGACCCTTGTGTCGCTTGGTCCCGACCTCGCCATGATCGCGGATGGCACCCAGCTGGTGATCGCCGATGGGCACCTTGCGATCGCCCCGGACGCAGCGAGTGTGGGCCTGCTTCGCGCCGCCGCCGCCGTGCGGGACGTTCGTCGCCGCGCGGCGGTGGCACGCGCGCAGGAGACGGCGGTGACCGTTGACGGCAGCCGGATCGAGGTCTTCGCCAATCTCGGCTCGGTTGCCGATGCTCGGACAGCGGTCGTGGAGGGCGCCGAGGGATGCGGGCTGTTGCGCACGGAGTTCCTGTTCCTCGACCGGGCCGCGGCGCCGGACGAGGAGGAGCAGCGCAGTGCCTATCAGGCGATCGCCGACGCGCTGGGGCCGCGTCCGATGATCGTGCGCACGCTCGATATCGGGGCCGACAAGCCGGCAAGCTATCTGCCGATGGCGGCAGAGGAGAATCCCGCGCTTGGCCTTCGCGGCATTCGGCTGCAACTGGCGGTGCCGGGCTTGCTCGATACCCAGTTGCGGGCGTTGCTCGGCGTACGGGCGCAGGCGCCGCTCCGGATCATGCTGCCGATGGTCGCCGATCGCCGCGAGCTGCTTGAGGCGAGGACCGTGCTCGATCGGCTGGCGGCAGCGATGGGCGTTGCGGCGCCCGAGCTCGGCATCATGGTCGAGACGCCGGCGGCGGCGCTCTCCGCCGCGTCGCTGGCGGCCGATGCCGCGTTTTTCTCGATCGGCAGCAACGACCTGACTCAATATACGCTCGCCCGGGATCGCACCAACGCGGCGGTCGCGGCGGGGCTGGACGGGCTTCATCCCGCGATACTGCGGCTGATCGCGGAGACGGTGCGCGGCGGCGCAGTGCATGGCCGCTGGACCGGTGTGTGCGGCGGACTTGCCGCGGAGCCGGCGGCGATCCCGTTGCTGATCGGCCTTGGCGTCACCGAATTGTCGGTGCCCGCGGCCGCAGTGGCCGAGACCAAGGCGCTGGTCCGCACGCTCGGCCTTGCGGCCTGCCGCACGCTGGCGGCGCAGGCACTCGACGCACCCAACGCCCTTGCCGTTCGGGCGCTGGTCGATCCTTTGCTGGAGCATGCCGCATGAAGCTCTCGCTGCAATGGCTCCAGCCGCTCGGACGCGCGCTGATGCTGCCGATCGCGGTCCTGCCGGTCGCGGGCCTGTTGCTGCGGCTCGGCCAGCCCGATCTGCTCGACATCCCGTTCGTCGCGGCGGCGGGCGGGGCTATCTTCGACAATCTCGGGCTGTTGTTCGCGCTCGGCATCGCCGTCGGCATTGCGAAGGACAATAATGGCGCGGCCGGGCTTGCCGGAATCGTGTGCTTCCTGGTCGCGACGCGCGGTGCGATGGCGCTGTTCGTCGTTCCGGCGGAAATCCTCGCCGGCGTACCCAAGGCGCTGGCGAGTATCGCCGAAGAAGCGTGGCGGGCAAAGGCGATCGCTCGGCTTTCGGTGCCGATCGGCATTGCCTCGGGGCTGATCGCGGGGGCGTGCTACAACCGCTACGCCAATGTGCGGCTGCCCGATTATTTAGCCTTTTTCGGTGGTCGGCGGTTCGTGCCGATCGTCTCCGGCCTGGCCGGATTGGCGCTCGCGGCCCTGGTCGGCTTCGGCTTCGCGCCCATTACTGGCGGGATGGACGCCCTGAGCAACGGCGTGGTCCATGCCGGGGTGGTCGGGCTGTTCTTCTACGGTCTGCTCAACCGGCTGCTGATCGTCACCGGGCTGCACCACATCATCAACAATGTCGCCTGGTTCATCATCGGCGATTATCACGGCGCGACCGGTGACCTGAACCGCTTCTTCGCGGGCGACCCGAGCGCGGGTGGCTTCATGACGGGGTTCTTCCCGGTGATGATGTTCGGCCTGCCGGCGGCTTGCCTCGCCATGTATCGTTCGGCGCTGCCCGAGCGGCGCAAGGCGGTGGGGGGCATGTTCCTGTCGATGGCGCTGACCGCCTTCCTCACCGGGGTGACCGAACCGATCGAGTTCACCTTCATGTTCCTAGCGCCGTTGCTCTATCTGCTCCACGCGGTGCTGACCGGGACTGCGATGGCAGTGATGGCTATGCTCGGCGTGAAGCTGGGCTTCGGCTTTTCGGCGGGGTTTCTCGATTATGTGCTTAATTTCTCGAAGTCGACGCGGCCCTGGCTTCTGATCCCGATCGGGCTCGCCTATTTCGGGATCTATTACGGCGTATTCCGCTGGGCGATCCTGCGGTTCGACCTCAAGACGCCGGGCCGGGAAGCGGAAGCCGTCGGCGAGGAGATCGGCGACGCGCCGGACGAGCGCGGCGCGGCGTTCGTCGCGGCGCTGGGCGGCGGGCCCAATCTCGTCAGTATCGATGCCTGTACGACGCGGCTGCGGCTGGTCGTCGCGGATCAGGACAAGGTCAGCGAAGCGCGGCTGAGGGCGCTCGGCGCGAGGGGCTTCATCCGGCCCTCGGCGCAGGGGCTGCAGGTCGTGCTCGGGCCGATCGCCGATGCCGTCGCGATGGAGATGCGCGCTGCGGCCGGCGCACCCGCTAGTCCCGCGCCAGCTTTGGCATCCCCAGCGGTCGCCGCCGCCGATCCGGCGCCGTGGCTCGCGGCGCTGGGCGGGCGGGCCAATGTTATAGCGGCGGGCTCTGCGTCGAGCCGGCTGTGGCTCGACCTGGAAGATCCCGAACGGGTCGACGAGGCAGGGCTGACGGCACTCGGGGTGCGGCTGATCGCGCGGCCGTCGCCGGCCACGCTTCACCTCATCATCGGTGCTGAGGCGGAAGCGATCGCCACGGGGCTTCAGGCGGCATAACCGCCGCGCGCGATCGCGTCTTCCAGCACCAGGCGTACCGGCTCGAGTTCATCCGCATAATGCCGCCAGCGACCGATCGAGCGGTCGTTGAGTGGCTCCTGCACCTGGGCATAGCTCGGCGTCGGCGCGAAACGGCGGGACTGGTGGAAGACGAGCTGTGCCGGCTCCATCGCCAGGCCGAGATGCGCCATCAGCGCGGTGGTCTCTGGCGCCTGCGCGGCGACGAGGTGTTCATAACCCAATGCATGAGACTGGAAACCGAGCGCAGCGCGCCAATGTGCCGCCAGATCCGCCATCGTCGCATAGTGGTGCGCCACATCTTCCAGTCGGTAGCCGCAGTCGAAGCCGTGCGTGAAATCATGGCTCATCGCGGACACCATCACGTCGAGCGGGTGCCGTGTCGCGCTGATCAGGGGAGAAGCGGGGAAGGCGAGGCGGAGAAGGGGCAGATACAGTTCGTTGAGCGGCATCTTGTCAGTGAAGAATGTGGCGCCGGGCGCGAGCAACCCATAGGCCCCAGCACGGGCGAGATAATGGTCGCGCAATTCGGTGGCGAGGCTCGCGCGCATTGGGGCGGCCAGCGCGTCGAAGCTGGCCGGATAGGCCCCGGCGCTGCGTTCGGCAGCGATCGCGGACAGTTCGGCGGCAAAGGGGAGTTCGCCGCCGGCGCGAATGCCCGAATGGCTGGCGAGGACCTGTTCGGTCAGGGTTGTCCCGGAGCGCGGAAAGCCGAGGATGAAGATCGGTTGGGGTATGTCCGGGCGGACGGGTGCGGGAACCAGATGCGACAGGTTGGTTGGTGCAAAAAACGCCCGCAGCTCCGCGACGAGGCGATCGATTTCGGTGCGCGGATATATTCGCCCGGAAACGCCCGCCAGGGCGGCCTTGCCGGTCGTGAAATCCCGCCACGCTTCGTCGTGGCGGCCGGCGCGATCGCGCAGCCGGCCGCGCTGTAGCAAAGCCGCACCCGACAGACTGCGCTCGCGGTCGAGCAGCGCCAGGCCGCGGCGCCAGTCGGGCGTGCGCGACAGCAAGATCGCGCGCTGCAGCGTGACGTCGCTGCCTTGCTTCAGCGCCAGAGCCTCGGCAGCATCCAGCATGGCGGACGCCTCGTCGAACCGTCGGTCCTGTTCCAGCAGCTCGGCCAGCCAGGCGATCGGCGGAAGCACGTCGGGTGCCGCCTCGATCGACTGGCGGAGCAGAGGCTCGGCTTCCTCCAGCCTGCCCTGGCAAGCGAGATTGCGGCCGAGATTGGCCTGCAACTGCGCGTGCGGCCCGGCCAGGGCGATCGCCGCGCGGAGATGCCGGGCACCGTCGACCAGTTCCTCCCGCTCCGACAGGAGATTGCCGAGCATCGCCTGCGCATTGGCATTGGCCGGATCCGCCTGAATCGCGTCGCGACACACTTGTTCCGCCAGGTTTGCCCGGCCACCGTCGAGCAGCAGCCTCGCGAGATCGTCCCGCGGCCAATGGCGCTCGGGCGCGACCGCGATCGCTGCGCGAAGCAGGCGTTCGGCCTCGGCGATATCGCCGAGCGCCTGATGGGCGAGGGCCTTTACTTCAAGCGCATCGAGTTCGGTGCGGTGGTCCGCCAGCGCCGCTCCGGCGAGCTGCGCGGCTTCGGCGTGCCGTCCTGCGCCATAGGCGGCTCGGGCCCGGGCGATCAGGGTGGAAGCGTCAATCGCTGTCATGCGTCCCCGGCTGCCGTGCCGATCAAGGGGCGCCGGATCGGTGACGCAATCTTGGCCTGAAATCTTGGCCGAACTGCCGCTCTTCTAGACAATCGCATCACACCATCGAGCATAGAGCAACGGGGACGCGGAAAGTCCATGAGGATCGACGAACCAAACTGGCGGATCTCGACGCCAGCAATCTTCGAGCAGTTCGGCGGTCGCCAGGATCTCGTGTGCGACTACGGGCGCCTGGTTCGCTGGCCCGACGGTGCACCACCGCGCCACCGCGCGCGGTTATGAAAGCGCTCGCCCATGGCCTCGGCCTGAAACACGGATCGTCGGCAACCGTTTCGTTCGCAAGTTCGTGCCCGCACGAAGACTCCCAGGCGGCCAGAGGCTGATCCAGTGCGCTCCGTGCCGGCGCCATCAAGGCTAGTTGGGTCTGCGAGCAGCCCCACCGCGATGGCCGCGGGCATGTCGTAATCGGCGGCGAGTATCAGAAGCAGGACGGCATCGGCGATTGTTCGAAGGTCCGGCTGTGGTGTGCCGAAAGTTGGGATATCTACGTCAATTCCAATGTCATTTTGCCCGGTGGCGGTGTCTCGGGTTATAATGTGAACGGATCGCCCGGAGACGCCCTGCCGAACTTCGTCGTCGGGCCGGGATCGAAGCAGGCGTTCAATGATCGGCGCGGCGTCGTACGCGATCGTGCGCCGGCGGCGCTTGCGGCGCGCAACATCCGTTTCACCGACGATGGCAAGGGCATCATCCAGTTCGATCCCGGACAGTTCGTCAGCGCGTCTCAGATCGGGCCGCGGCAGGGAGGCGATGGCGTGTCGACCTACGACGTCGCGGGCGGGTTTCGCCTGCGCGGATCACGCTCGCGTGATATCCGGGCGGCTTCGTTCCGCGAGCTGTTCCTCAAGAACGTCCCGACCGAGCCGGGATCGACTTCGGGTATCGTGGATAACCCCGCCATCCCCGGGTCGGCCGGCGGCGATGATCCGACGCCGATCCTCGGCGGTGGAAGCTTCGCGCTGACCCCAGAAAAAGCGGATACGACCACGCTCGGTGCGGTCTTCGCTCCGCGTTTCCTCCGCAATCTCAAACTCTCCGCCGACTGGTATTAGATCAAGATCACGGACGCGGTGACCTCGCTGACCGGCCAGCGCATCGTCGACTTTTGCGACCAGTTCGACCTGTTCTGCGATCGGATCACGCGTGCATCGCCACGCGACATCAGCTTCGTCGATGCCCGGCGGGTGAATCTCGGCAATCTGACGGTGCGCGGGGTTGATATCGAGGTGGATTACCGTTGCCGCTCATCGACGTGTCGAGCAGGCTCGATGGCACGCTTGGCATGCGGATTCTCGGCAACCGGCAATATGATTTCATGATCCAGCCGAACCAGACCGTACCCAGCCGCGACTATGCGGGGCAATCGGGCCCAGTGGTCGACGCCGGTGATTTCAATCCGGCGCCGCCGTGGATCTGGAATGGCTTCTTCAGCTACGACACCGGGGCCTTCAATACGACGTTCAGTGTGCGCCACCTCAGCAAGGGCATCCTCAACGTCGAGCGGACCGGGCCCGAGGAGAAGGGGTATGATCCCAACCTGCCGAACAGCATCAGCACCAACAGGGTGAACGCTGCGACCTATTTCGGGCTCGCCATGTCCTACCGGTTTGGCCAGTCCAGCGGGAAGAATTTCGAATTGTTCGGTACGATCGACAATCCGTTGGACAAGAAACCTCCGGTTGCGCCGGGCGGCGGGGGAGGCGCCGGGTCAAACTATCCGACCAATCCCGTCTATTTCGATACATTCGGAATGCGCTGGCGGGCAGGGGCTCGCGTAGCCTTCCAAGGCGGGCACGAACGTGCGGGCGGAGCATCGCGGTTCCGCCCGCTGACGCTGCCGCACTGGCGGGCTCCGGGATCCACCATCGCGCCACTTCCTTTCGTCGGACCGTGCCCGCTTTCCTTGCGCAGTCGCCCGTTCCCAATGTGTGGTTCGGCCAGCAGCAGGCGCGCATCCTCGATCATCATCTCGGCGCGTTCGGTCGCCGTCATTTCAACGGCAAGGGATCTACCGGCCTCTACCTGATCGCTCGGCCGGCAGCTCATTGACGGGCAGAAGCAATCGTGTGCGCCGGAAACGGATCAAGGGTCATCTTGATCCGTTCCCCGGTCCGCGCGATGCGACGGCGGTGTGCCAGAGTTCCTTTCGGCCTGCCCGAATCTCAAGCGAGAGGCCGGCTGTGGCCGGGTCAACGTGTTTCCCTGCCTTAAGCGATTCGATGCTGGCGGGTGTCAGTCTTTCTCTCGTTCCGTTTCCGGCTCCAGGCCAGTCCAGGACTCGTATGTGGTGCCGGTTGCAGGAATCGAACCCGCGACCTTCGGTTTACAAAACCGCTGCTCTACCAGCTGAGCTAAACCGGCGCTGGGGCGCTAACCCCGATTCATGGTGCGCGCCCCAATGCGTCAGACGACGCCGAAGGTCCAGCCCTCTCGGTGCGCAATGTCGCGAGTCAGGTCGGGCGGGTGCCATAGCTCTGCACGCCGCGCATTGGCGCGGAGCCACGCTGCGGTGAGAATCGCGTCGGTGGCGTGATCGGTATAGCGCGTGAGCGGCGCATGCGGCTTAGATCCCATCGTCGCGAGCGCCACGTCTAGCGTTGCGCCGTCGCGGAACTTGCTCAGGCCCTTGCGCTTGCCCGCGGCGCGGGCGGCGATCGAGGTGTATATCTCGACGATCATGGCGCCCTTGTCGGGCACCGGATCGAATGGCCAGACCGGAATGGCCGCGCCCAGATGGTGCAGCAGTCGCATGCCCGCGAAGCTCGCCTTCGCCACCTGGGCCGCCCCGATCGCGTCGTAGAGCGAAGAGGGTTTGTGCCCGCCGCCTGCCTTGTAGTGGATTTCGCTGCGGCGCAGGTGGATGAAGCTGGCCTTTGGCCCGTCGGCCGCCCCCAGATAGAAATGGCGCCCACGCCGGCTCTCCAGGAAGGAGGCGGCGCCCAGGTCCATGTCAGGGCTGGCTGCATCGACATAGCCCCAGAAGGCGCGTGAGGTTGCCGGCGTATCCTCGCCGGGCAGATAGGCACCGCGCTCGAGGATCGGCGGCGAGAAGCTGAAATCGAAGCCGGTCAGCAGCGGCTCATCGGCGCGGGCACGGAGCCATTCGAGAATCTCGGTGCGCGACCAGGCCTTGCCGGGCGGATCGACCAGCACCGGCGCCGCGTCGCCGGCCTCGCAGATCGCGAGCGCGATGCCGGGATGCCGGAGGCCCTTCGCGCCCGACCAGTCGATCGCGGCGAAGCGGGTGAAATGATCAGGGGCGCTCGCCACCATGCCTCGCTCGCTGCGCGCCGGAGGCGCGATCCCACCAGGCCCGCTCGATCAGCACGCGCAACCGCTCCGGATCGGCCACCGCCGATCGCACCAGAACGCAGGGCCAGCCCTCATATTGCGGCGTCTGCCAGAAACAGTCCGGGTCGGTCTCGATCAGCACGCCGATTTCTTCGCGCGTGGCGCGCAGCACGAAATCGCCCGGCGTCCGGCCTTGCGAGACGATCTGCTTTCCGCGAACTTGTGGCGAGGTCGATCCCCGCGCGCCGGCACCCATCGATACGCCCGGCAAGGTCAGGGCGAAGGCGACCGCCTCGTCCCAGCTGAAGCTCATGCCTTTGCTTTGCGCGGCTTCGGCCGGGGGCGGGCGGCGGTCCAGTCGCGGGATCGCTCGATCATGGCGTGGACTCGCTCGGGATCGGCGCTGTCGTAGCGCACCAGCAATCCCGGCCAGCCTTCGTAATGCGGCGTCTGCCAGAAGGTGTCCGGATCGGTCTCCATCAGCATCTCCTTCGTGTCGTGATCGATCGCGAGCACGAAGGAATCCGGTTCCCGGCTCGGATGGAGGAAGGCCCGGCCGTTGGAGACGATCTTGATCGCCGGCTTGCCATAGCTGGTCGACAGCTCGGTATCGGGCAAGGCTAGCGCGAAGGCGGTTATACCGTTCCAGTCGAGACTCATCCGCCGCGCTCCTTCAGCTCCTGCCAATAGGCCATGCGTTCCGCGATCCTTTTCTCCACGCCGCGATCGGTCGGGTTGTAGAAGGTCTGCGGACTCATCTCGGCCGGCCAGTAATTGGACCCGGAGAACCCCTCCGACGTGTCGTGATCATAGGCATAGCCCTTGCCGTAGCCGATATCCTTCATCAGCTTGGTCGGCGCGTTGAGGATATTCTGCGGCGGCATCAGCGAACCCGTTTCCTTGGCGCTCCGCCAGGCGGCCTTTTGCGCTGCATAAGCC
This sequence comes from Parasphingomonas zepuensis, assembly GCF_036663735.1. Lineage (NCBI taxonomy): Bacteria > Pseudomonadati > Pseudomonadota > Alphaproteobacteria > Sphingomonadales > Sphingomonadaceae > Parasphingomonas > Parasphingomonas zepuensis. The sequence continues at coordinate 160,691 of NZ_JAXOJO010000004.1, forward strand.
GCGTTCGATTTGGGCGCGACGGCGCAATAGAGGCAGGCCTGGGCGATCGCGAGTTCGCCCTCGGGCGAACCGAGAAACTCATAGGCGTCCTTCGCGGCGAGGCACTGCACCAGCGCGTTGGGATCGGCGAGGCCTATATCCTCGCTGGCAAAGCGGGTGATGCGGCGCAGCACGTATAGCGGCTCCTCGCCCGCGGTCAGCATCCGCGCGAGATAATAGAGCGAGGCCTGGGGATCGGATCCGCGCATCGATTTGTGCAGCGCCGAGATGAGATTGTAATGCCCCTCGCGGTCCTTGTCGTAGACCGCGACGCGGCGCTGCAGGAAGGCGGACAGGCCGGCCGGATCGAGCGGCTCGGGCAGATCGACCGAGAACAAAGTCTCCGCCTGGTTGAGCAGGAAGCGGCCGTCGCCATCGGCGCTGGCGATCATCGCGTCGCGCGCCTCCGGGGTGAGGGGCAGGGGCCGTTCCTCGATCTCCTCGGCGCGGTCGAGCAGCTTTTCCAGCGCGGCCCGGTCGAGCCGCTGGAGGATCAGCACCTGCGCGCGACTGAGCAAGGCGGCATTGAGCTCGAACGATGGGTTCTCGGTCGTCGCACCGACCAGGGTGACAGTCCCGTCCTCGACATAGGGCAGGAAGCCGTCCTGCTGGGCACGGTTGAAGCGGTGGATCTCGTCCACGAACAACAAGGTGCGCTTGCCGATCTTCGCGTGCTCGCGCGCTTCGGCAAAGGCTTTCTTGAGATCGGCGACGCCGGAAAACACCGCCGAGATCGCGACGAAGCGCAGGTCGACCGCATCGGCCAGCAGCCGCGCAATGGTGGTCTTGCCGGTGCCGGGCGGTCCCCACAGGATCATCGAGGAAAGGCGCCCCGCCGCGACCATCCGGCCGATCGCGCCCTCCGGCCCGGTCAGATGCTCCTGTCCGACAACGTCCTCCAGCCGCCGAGGGCGCAGCTTGTCGGCGAGCGGCGCATTCTCGGCAAGCGCCTCGCGGGCGGGCGGATCGAACGTCGCGAAAAGGTCGGCCATCAGGGGAAGATAGGCGAGGGGGAGCGCCGTAACCACCCCAAGGCACATTCCTTTCCGGGCGGCAGCCAGGGCAGGTGAGAAGGGTGGTTTTTTGGTGGGGGACCGGGAAATTTTTCCTCTTGCAAAAATCGACTCAAGATATATCTTAGCGCTATCGTGATACAAAAAGGACGAACAAAAATGTTTCATCATATGCATGGCCGCAGTTGCGGCCCCCGGGGCGGGCGCTTTTCGCGCGGCCCCTTCTCCTTCCAGTGGGAAGTGCACGGCGAGGGCGAACGCGGCGGCCGCAGCCGGCGCATGTTCGACGGCAGCGAGCTGCGCCTCGTGCTGCTCAAGCTGATCGAGGAGCAGCCGCGCCACGGCTACGACCTGATCCGAGAGATCGAAGAGCGCACCAGCGGCGCCTATGCGCCGAGCCCCGGCGTGATCTACCCGACCCTCACCATGCTCGACGATATGGGCCTGATCGAGGAGCAGAAGTCGGAAGGCGCCAAGAAGCTCTATGCGATCACCGTCGCGGGCAAGGCACTGCTGACCGAGCGCGAGGAGGAAGTCGAGGCGCTGTTCGCACGGCTCACCGATCTCGGCTCGATGCGCGCCCGCACCAGCGGCGGGCCGATCCGCCGCGCCATGGGCAACCTCAAGGCAGTGCTGCAGCAGAAGCTCGGCGCCGGCGAGATCGACGGCGACACGCTGCATGAGGTGGCGGCGCTGATCGACGAAGCCGCGCAAAAGATCGAGCGGCTGAAGTAACGCGTGACGCGTTTGCAGCTATTGCGCCGGCGGTTGGGTATCGAACCCGCCGCCGGCCCCGAAGACCGAACACTGAAAGGACCGCGTTCATGGACAGCGCAACCGCCAGCGTGCCGACGGCAAGTGGCAGCAAATATCTCCAGCAACTCTGCAAGCACTGGCAGCACAACCTGACGGTGGAGTTCACCCCGGAGCACGGCACGATCGTCTTCCCGAAGGACGCGCGCGGCGCCGATCACCCCGGCGACGGGCTCGTCACCTTCGACGCCAGGGCCGACACGCTCGACGTCAGGATCGACGCGACCTCCGCCGCGCAGCTCGAAGGCCTGAAGGGGGCGGTCGCGCGCCATCTCGACCGTTTCGCCTTTCGCGAAGCACCGCTGGCGTTCGACTGGAAATAAGATCCCCGGCGGGAGGCGGTTATTTTTTTCGCCGCGCGAGCACAGCCAGATAGGTGTCCAGCACCGTCTGGTTGATCGTGTCCCAGCGATAGCCGGCCGCCTTGGCGTGCCCGGCCCGGCCCGCGGCGAGGCGGAAATCATCGTCCTCGCAAAAACGTTGCAAGGCGTCGGCATAGCCCTGGATGTCGGTCGGACCGACGATCAGTCCGGTGACGCCGTCATCGATCAGCCCGACCGCACCGGAGGCGTGGGCGGCGACGACCGGCACCTGTGCGGCCATCGCCTCGAGCGTGACGTTGCCGAAGGTCTCGGTCACGCTCGGGTTGAAGAACACGTCCATCGAAGCGACGGCGCGGCCGAGATCGTCGCCCGTCTGGAAGCCGGCGAACACGGCGTCCGGAATCTCCTGGGCGAACCAGTCGCGCGCCGGGCCTTCGCCCACCACAAGGGTCTTGTGCGGCACGCCGCGGGCGTCGAGCGCGTGCATCACCTCGGCGAACACGTCGAGGCCCTTTTCCTTCACCAGCCGGCCGAGGAAACCGACCGCGATCTCGTCGTCGGCGATGCCCAGGCTCCGCCGCCACGCCATATCGCGCCGGCCCGGGTTGAAGCGCTCATGGTTCACCCCGCGCGACCAGCGCGAGATATGCGCCTTCACGCCCCATTCCTCCAGGATCTCGCCCATCATCAGGCTCGGCGCCAGCACTTCGTCGACGCGCGAGTAGAATTTGCGCTGGGCGTTGATGATGATCGGCTCGAGGAAGCCGATCCCGTAATAGCGGACATAGGTCTCGAACCGCGTGTGATAGGACGCGACGGAGGCAATGTCGTTCCGTTCCGCATACCGCACCGCCGCATGCCCCAGCCAGTCGGGCGCCGAGACGTGGATCAAATTGGGGGCGAAGGCATCGAGGTCGCGGCGGACCTTGGGTGGCAGACCCAGCGCCAGCTTGTACTCGGCGCGTCCGCCCGGCAGCTTGATCGACGGCACGCGGACCAGATCGCCGGTGGGCGCAAAAGCGGGACGGCGGCTGGTCGGCGAATAGACGCGCACCGTGGCGCCCTTGCTCAGCAGATGGCCGACCAGAAGGTTGAGTGCCTGGTTCGCGCCGTCCCGGGTGTAATTGTAATTGCCGCTGAACACGGCCACGCGAAGATCGGTCGCTTGCATCTGCGGGCGCATAGACCCCCCGGACCCAAAGGCCAATCTTTGTGCGCATGGCTGATGCCTTTGGCGCGTTCATGGCGAGAGAGCTCGCACCGGAGCCCTCCCGTCCGGATCATTCCGCCGTGGCGGGCACGCGTGACCAGAGATCGTTGAATTCGATCGAATCGAAGAAGGCGGAGGCCCGGATGATCCGCCCGGCGCGCATGTCGAGGAACCAGGCATAGGTGTTGAGATAGGGCTTGCCGTCGCGCGCCGTGCCACGGGCGTCGAAGAACACGATCACCGTATCGCCATCGGCATGAAGCGACCGGATGCGCGGCTTCAGGCCCTGCTGCATCCGCGCGTTGAATGGCCGGATGACCTCGCGCAGGAAAGCCTCGCGGTTCGGATAGGTCTTCGCGGCCACCGAATTGCCCGTGATCGTCCAGCGCGCATCCTCGGCGAGCAGGTCGAACGGGCTGCCGTTGCCGGCGGCCCAGGCGTCGAATGCGCGCTGGATCGTCTCCCGGTTGCGCTCGGGCGCGGGCGGCGTTTCGGCGTTGGCGGGGGTGGCGATGCTCGCCGCCAGCATCGAGAAAATCCCCAGCAGCGGAGCGCCCAGCCAGGGTGTGATCGTCCGGATATTCATGGCTCCATCCTTTTCGGTAAAAGAGGTCCCCAGGGTCGGTGAGACCCCGGGGACGGGCCGGCGCGGCAGAAGGGGAAGTCTGCCGCGCCGCGAGGTCGGCTCAGATCCGGTTTTCCCAGGCGGCGAGCTGATGCGCTTTCAGCATGTTCTCGATCGCCTTGGGGGAGACGTTGCGGAACTTACCGGTGTCGGCGGGCACGATCTCGATCATCGCGTCGATCTGTTCCTGAGCGTCCATTTTGCCTTCGGGCGTCGCGAAGAAATCGTCGAAGCCCTTGCGCAGGTCGGCGCGCTTGGTGAAGTTCTTGCTGTCGTCGAGCCAGCGGAAGGGGTTGTCCGCCATCGTCTCGTTATAGCCGGTGAAATAGGCGCCCGGATTGATCGTCTGGACCTTGATCCCATAGCCTGCGAGCTCCTGCTGCATCGCCTCGGCCAGCGCTTCGATGGCATGCTTGGTCGAGACATAGGTGCCCCAGTTGGCCGGGGTGAACAGGCCGCCCATGGAGGAGGTGAAGACGACCTTCTTACCCTCGCTCCTGCCTTCGCGAATCCAGCGCTGGACGACCGCCTGGGTCAGCTCAAGCGGCAGGAACACGTTGTTTTCGTAATTGCGGCGGACGATATCGACCGGGATTTCCCAGACCGGACCGGGCTCGCCGCGGCCGGCATTGTTCCACAGGATGTCGAAATCCCAGCGCTGCGCCTGTTTGATGTCATAAGGGTCATAGAGGTCGAGGCGCTCGACGCGGATCTTGTCGCTCAGGCCGAGTGCTTCGACTTCGGCGCGCAACGCACTCACCATCGGCGAGACCTCGCAGGTGGCGATGATGTCGTGGCCGTTCCGGGCCATGCCGATGGCTGCGCCCTTGCCGAAGCCCGAGCCGGCGCCAGTGATGAGGATGGTCTTGGTCATGATGAAGTCCTTTCGAATTTGGGTTGGTTGAAATCGGGTTAGACGTGGTTGGTCAGTTGCCGATTGCCGCGGCGGCGGCTTCGGCGATCTCCCGGTCCTGGGAGACGGCACCGCCGGACACGCCGACTGCGCCGATCATCGTGCCGTCGGCGCCCGTCAGGGGGATGCCGCCGGCAAAGGTCATGAGGCCGCCATTGCTGAGCTGGAGACTGGGCGCGGGTGCGCCCGGCTTGCAGTAATCCCAGACGGCTTCGCTGGTGGTCTGGAAGAGCGCGGCGGTCCGCGCCTTGCCCATCGCTACGTCGATCGATCCCAGCACCGCGCCGTCCATCCGGACGAACGCCTTCAGGTGTGTGCCCGCATCCAGCACCGCGATGTTGACCGGAACACCGATCTCCGCGGCCCGTGCCTCGCCGGCGGCGATGATCTTGCGGGCCTGGTCACTGGTCATCATCCCATGTCTCCTGCCTTTGAGGGGTCGGCCTGGGATCAGCGATCCCGTTCCGATGACACAGGTCTAGGCGGCCGCCCGGCGGCGGTATTTTCACATCTTGCGGAGCGATGTGCAGATCTTGCTGTGTGCGATCCCGCGCAGGCGGGATCTGCGCTAGCGGGGCTCGCTGCCCCGGAACTGGCCGGGCGTCAGGCCGGTGACCTTGCCGAACACGCGGGTGAAATTGGCCTGTGACCCGAAACCGGTATCGAGCGCGATCTCGACCAGCAAAGAATGGTTGAGCGCCAGCTTCGCCTTGGCCGCCTCGACCCGGCGGCTCGTGACATAACGGTGGGGCGTCTGCCCGATCGTGTCGCGGAACTGCCGGGCGAAATGGAAGGGGCTGAGACAGGCAACCGCGGCGAGGTCTTCGAGCGAAATCTCTTCCGCCAGCCGCGCCTCGATATAATCCAGCACGCGCTTCAGCCGCCTCGCGTCAATCGAGGGCGCACGCGCCGGCGCCTTCCAGCGATCGGCCGAATAGCTGCCCAGCAGATGCGCGGCGAGCGCTGCCTGCATGCCATCGACGAACAGCCGGTCGGTCGGTTGCGCCCCGCGATCGAGCAGCCCGCGAAAGGCCGAACTGATCTGCGCGATCATCGGATCGGAGAAACCGCCGGCATAGGCGAGCTGAGTTTTGGCCGGATCAAGATCGTAATCCGCCAGCGCACTCTGCTCGATCAGGGTTGGGGGCAGGAACAGGTGCACGCACTCGATCGACGCCGTCATCTCGACATCGCGTTCATGCACCCCTGCAGGGCAGATCCAGATCATGCCGGGCCGCGAGACCGTTTCCTGCCGTTCGCCGTCGCCGGTGCGGCGGATACCGGACCGACCGTCCAGGAGCAGCACGACCTCGGTGCTGTCGAGGATCAGGTCGGACTGGACACCGGGGCTGTGCCGCCAGAGCTCGACGCGCAGCGACGACCATTCGGCTGGATCCTTCAGCCGCTCCCCCGTGCGATATTTCCTGTCGCCATGGGCTATCACCGTCATGCCGCACTCCGGTCACGGTCCGCCGTCTCGCTACGCCATACCCATAACCGTCCATTCTGGCTATATCGCGCCGGCATGGATGCAAGCGCGCAACCGCGCTCCTATCTTGCGCGCGAAGGAGACCTCCATGACCGATCTGTCCGATTTCCCGATCACGCAGCGCTGGCCGGCCGCGCATCCCGACCGCATCCAGCTCTATTCGCTGCCGACGCCCAACGGTGTGAAGGTGTCGATCATGCTCGAGGAAACCGGGCTGCCCTATGAGCCGCATCTCGTCGATTTCGCCGCCAACGACCAGAAGTCCCCCGAATTCTTATCCCTCAACCCAAACGGCAAGATCCCCGCGATGATCGATCCAGCCGGGCCCGGCGGAAAGCCGATCGGTCTGTTCGAGAGCGGCGCGATCCTGCTCTATCTGGCCGGCAAGACGGGCAAGTTCATCCCCGCCAACCCAAATGGGCGCTGGGAGGCGACTCAATGGGTGATGTTCCAGATGGGCGGCGTCGGGCCGATGTTCGGCCAGCTTGGCTTCTTCAACAAATTCGCCGGCAAGGACTGGGAGGACAAGCGCCCGCTTGGCCGGTACGTCGACGAATCGAAGCGCCTGCTCGGCGTCATGGATGCCGCGCTGGCAGGCCGGACCTGGTTCCTCGGTGACGACTATACCATTGCCGACATCTCGATGCTCGGCTGGGTGCGCAACCTGATCGGCTTTTACGAGGCGCGCGAGATCGTCGGGTTCGACGATTTCAAGAATGTCGCCGCCTGGCTGGAACGCGGTCTGGCGCGGCCGGCTGTGCAGCGCGGCCTGACCATCCCCGCAAAGCCGGTGTAACTTTTCGCGTCGGAGCCTAATTGTGCTCCCGCGAAGGCGGGAGCACAGACTGGGTCCCCGCCTTCGCGGGGACACGAGGGTTCCTGGTCGAATGGGACAAGCGCCAACAAGTCCGGCATGATGTGCTGATGAAAGTTTGTTCCCCTCCCGTTCTTTTCTCGCTAAGGCTTCGGCATGGCAAAACCCCAGAAGCGCTATGTCTGCCAGGCCTGCGGATCGGTCGCGAACCGCTGGGCGGGGCAGTGCGCCGATTGCGCCGAGTGGAACACGCTGGTCGAGGAAGTCGGCGGCACGGTGACGCCCTTCCAGGCCAAGCATAACCTGCAATCCGGCGGCCGGGCGATGACGATGGTCGGGCTCGATGCCGAAATCGCGCTGCCCGAACGCATGCAGAGCGGCATTGCCGAGCTCGATCGCGCTCTGGGCGGCGGTTTCGTCGAGGGGTCGGCGACCCTGATCGGCGGCGATCCCGGCATCGGCAAATCGACTCTGCTGCTCCAGGCAGCGGCGAAGATGGCGCTGGCTGGCCTCTCGGTCGCCTATGTCTCCGGCGAGGAGGCCGCCGATCAGGTCCGCCTGCGCGCGCGGCGGCTTGGCCTCGGCCATGCGCCGGTGCAGCTTGCCGCCGCCACCTCCACGCGCGATATCCTGACGACGATGCGCCAGGGTCCGGCCCCGGCGCTGCTTGTGATCGATTCGATCCAGACCATGCATTCGGACCTGATCGAAGGCGCGCCCGGCACGGTCAGCCAGGTGCGCGCCTCCGCGCAGGAACTGATCCGTTTCGCCAAGGAACGCGGCACCGCGGTGGTGCTGGTCGGCCATGTCACCAAGGACGGCAGCATCGCCGGCCCGCGCGTGCTCGAACATATGGTCGATACCGTGCTGAGCTTCGAGGGCGAGCGCAGCCACCAATATCGCATCCTCCGCGCGATCAAGAACCGCTTCGGCGGCACGGACGAGATCGGCGTGTTCGCGATGGTCGCCGAAGGCCTTGCGGAAATCGCCAACCCGAGCGCGCTGTTCCTCACCCAGCGCGACGAGGGCGTGACCGGCACGACCGTCTTCCCCGCGCTGGAGGGCACCCGGCCGGTATTGGTCGAGATCCAGGCGCTGGTCGTGCGGCTGGCCAGCGGCGCGACGCCGCGGCGCGCGGTGGTCGGCTGGGATTCCGGCCGGCTGGCGATGGTGCTGGCCGTGCTCGAGGCGCGCTGCGGGCTCAGCTTCTCGTCCTCCGAGGTGTATCTCAACATCGCCGGCGGCTACCGCGTGCAGGATCCGGCGGCGGACCTCGCGGTCGCCGCGGCGCTCGTCTCGGCGCTCAGCGAGCGGCCGGTGCCGTCGGACGCGGTCGCGTTCGGCGAGATCGCGCTGTCGGGCGAGATTCGTCCGGTCGCGCACGGCGCGCTGAGGCTCAAGGAATCGGGCAAGCTCGGCTTCGAACGTGCGCTGGTGCCCGCCGCGGTAACCAGCGAGAAGACCGCCTTGAAGCTCTCCGGTTTCCGCACGCTCGGCCAGTTCGTTGACCATATGCTCGGGCGGGGATAGCGACGGCGCTGGCCACTCCCCATCTCGGGACGGACACGGGGGATCAGGACGTACCGCGATGGGATTAACCACACTCGATATTCTCGTCCTGATCGCGGTCGGCGGCGCGGCGATCCTCGGGCTGATGCGCGGCTTCGTGACCGAGATATTGTCGCTGTTCGCCTGGGTCGCGATCGTGTTCGCGCTCAAGCTGTTCCACATGCCGCTGGCGAAATTGCTGGCGGGCTCGGTCGGCACCGTCACCGGTGCGGCCGTGCTGGCCTTTGCGATCATCGCCGGCGTCACCTATTTCGCCGGGCGCGCGGTGGCCAAGGCGCTCGGGTCGCGCACCCGCGATTCGATCGTCGGGCCGGTCGATCGCGCGCTTGGCTTCGGGTTCGGGGCGCTGAAGGGCCTGATCCTCGCCAGCCTCGGCTTTCTTCTCGTCGCCTTGATGACGGATACAGTGAGCGGCGGCCCGGCGCATCGGCCGCTCTGGCTCACCTCGGCGCGGACATACCCCCTGCTCAACACCACCAGCGCCAGCATCGCCGATTTCGTCGATCGCCGGCGCAAGGGGCAGCCGGTCTTCGGCAACGCATCCATCGTCGCCACCGCGCCCGCGACCACCAATTCCAGCGGGGAAAGCAAGTGAACGTGCCGCTCTACAATACCGAGATATTGCGCCTCGCCGCGACCATCCCGCATCACGATCGCCTGCCCGATCCGATGGGCAGCGCGGAGAAGCGCTCGCCCGTATGCGGCAGCCGCGTGACGGTCGACGTGAATGTCGATGCGGCCGGGCGGGTGAGCGAGGTGGGCCTGCTGGTGCGGGCCTGTGCGCTCGGCCAGGCATCCTCGTCGCTGCTCGGCGCCAGCGTGATCGGCAAATCCCCCGAGGAGCTCGCCGCCGCGCGGGACGCGCTGACCGCGTGGCTGGCGGGGGAGGGGCCGTTGCCCGACTGGCCGGGCTTCGCGCTGTTCGCCCCGGCGCTGCCGCACAGCGCGCGCCATGCGTCGATCCGTCTTGCCTTCGAGGCCGCGGCCGAAGCGGCCGAAACCGCCCGTGCGAGGCAGGTCGCGTGAGCGAGTCGGTGCTCACCGATGCGGTGATGCTGCTCGGCTTCGGGCTCGTCTTCGTCCTGATCTTCCGCCGCTTCGGGCTCGGTGCGACGCTGGGCTATCTGGTTGCGGGCGCGCTCGTCGGGCCTCAGGCGCTCGGGCTGGTCGGCGGGGCCGAGGCCATGATCACCGTGGCCGAGCTCGGCATCACCCTGCTGCTGTTCATCGTCGGGCTCGAGCTCAACCCCGCGCGCCTGTGGCGCCTGAAGAACGAGATTTTCGCGCTCGGCCTGATGCAGGTCGTGCTGTGCGGCATCGCGGTTTCGATGGTGGTCTGGCTCGTCACGCAATCCTCGCTCGCTGCCGCGCTTGCCCTCGGCCTGCCGCTCGCGCTTTCCTCGACCGCGCAGGTGCTGCCGATGCTGCAATCGGCCGGCCGCATGCGGACCCCGTTCGGAGAGCGCGCCTTTTCGATCCTGCTGTTCCAGGATCTGTCGATCGTCCCGCTGATCACGATCATCGCGGTGATGTCCCGCAACCCGGCCGATGCCGCTGGCCCGCCCGGCTGGCAGCTGTTCCTTTATACCGTGCTGGCGGTCGCCGGGCTGATCCTGGCCGGGCGCTACGGGTTGCGGCCGCTGTTCCGCATCATCGGCAATATGGGCGAGCGCGAGATGTTCGTGTTCGCGGGGCTGTTCACGGTGATCGCCGCGGCGGCGCTGATGGAGGCACTGCATCTGTCGACCGCGCTCGGTGCCTTCGTCGCCGGCGTGATGCTGGCGGACAGCCCCTATCGGCACGAGCTGGAGGCCGATGTCGAGCCGTTCCGCTCGATTCTGCTCGGGCTGTTCTTCCTCGCGGTGGGCATGATGCTCGATCTCCATGCGATCGCGGATCGGCCCTTCTTCGTCGTCGGCATGGCGCTGGCGCTGATCGCGACAAAGCTGGTGATCATCATGGGCCTCGGCTTGCTGTTCAAGATGACCTGGCGCGGCGCGCTGGCGCTTGGCCTGTTGCTCAGCCAGGGCGGCGAATTCGGCTTCGTGCTGTTCGCCCAGGCGCAGAATGCGATGCTGATCCAGCCCGAGGCGGCGAGCCTGTTCGGGGCGATCGTGACTCTCTCCATGGCCACCACCCCGTTCCTGATGAAGGTGACGGAGCGTATCCGCACCGAGCCCGAAACCGATGGCGGCACGCGCGAAGGCCCGATGTCGGACGGCGCCAATGCCCTGATCGTCGGCTATGGCCGGTTTGGCCAGACGGTCGGCCAGATGCTGATCGCGCAGGGCGTGCCGGTCACCCTGATCGATACCGATATCGAGATGATCGACGTCGCCGCCAATTTCGGCGCGAAAGTCTATTATGGCGACGGCACCCGGCTCGATCTGCTGCGCCAGGCCGGCGCAGGCGAGGCGGAGCTGATCCTGTTCTGCACGGACGGCGATCAGATCACGCCGGAAATGATCGAGGCAGTGCACGAAGCCTTCCCCAGGGCCGGTATCTTCGTGCGCGCCTATGACCGGCGCTCGCTGATCAAGCTGAAGGGCGCGCCGGTCCGCGGCGTCGTCCGCGAAGTGCTCGAATCTGCGATCAAGATGGCGCGCATGGCGCTCTCCAGCCTGGACATCGAGGACGATGAGATCAACCGGACCGAGGATATGTACCGGGCGCGCGACAAGGAACGGCTCAAGGCTCAGGTCGAGGCCGGCGATATTCGCGCGGCCGGCGACCGGATGATCGTCCAGCCGGTCCGCGGCGAAAGCGAAACGCAGTGAAGAACCGCTCGATCGGCGCGCGGATCGGTTTCGCGCTGTCGGGCTGGAAGGTCGCGTGGCGCCGCGAGCGCAGCTTCCGCACGCAGGCCTGGTGTGCGCTCGTCGCCTTTGCCGCCCTGATCGTGCTCCGCCCGCCACCGATCTGGTGGGCGCTGATCGGGGTCGTCTGCGCGCTGGTGCTCGCGCTGGAACTGATCAATTCCGCGCTCGAAGCGGTCATCGATCTGCTCCATCCCGGCATTCACCCTGAAATCAAGGCGATCAAGGATATGCTCGCCGGGGCCGTGCTGGCGATCAGCTGCGCGGCCCTGTTCGTCGCGGTCGTGCTGGCGCTGGCCTATGGCTGGGCGCAGCTGGCGGCCCTGCAAAGCTGAAGGAATGCCATGAACCCGATCGTGATCGCCGCTGCCCTGTCGGGCGCGCTTGCCGTGGCCGCCGGCGCCTTTGGCGCGCATGGCGCGAGCGGTGTCGCTGCCGACTGGCTCAGGACCGGCGCGCAATATCAGATGATCCACGCCGTCGCCGCGCTGGCGGTGCTGCGGCTGGAGGCGAAGGGACCCGCCTGGTTGTTCCTCGCGGGCGGCGCGATTTTTGCCATTTCGCTGTATCTGATGGCGCTCGGGGCGCCGCGCATCCTTGGAGCGGTCACGCCGATCGGCGGGGTGCTGCTGATCGCGGGCTGGCTGTGGCTGGCGTGGAGCGCGCGCCACCGCATTTCGGGGTGAGCTGACCAATCCCGTTTGGGGCCCTGGACATGATGGGGGTGTCGAAGGCCTGCTTTTATCCTCCGCGGAAGAGGATAACCCTTCGAAGATTTGGCGCGGGGCAGGCGATCGCATCCGACCGGCGCGGCGCGCGTTGAAGCCGACCGCTATCCGTTCAGAGGTAAGCGTCCGGCAGGAGGAAAGAGCCGCCGGTCTTGAAGCGCCCAATTGCGGACGCTTGCCGCCACAGCTACCAAGGGCTCGTCGGGGCAGTAGGGAACGAGTGGCGGACGATGAACCTCTTTGCCTCCGTGACCGTCATCGCCCCGACAATGGTGGTGGTGCTCATCGCCGAAAGCTATCTCAGAACAATGCCCCAGAGCAGGCAGCTGAAGTTGGGCGGTTTCCTTCTTTGCTTGGCGCTGCTTCCGATCGCGGGATCATTTGCTGTTATCCCTGGAGGCACCTTTTCCGATGCCCCACCATCGTTGTCGCAGTCACTTGATTACGTCCTATATCTCGCGCTGTGCCCGATGGCCGGCCTCCTAATTCTTTCGGTGACGACAATCACAAGAGGCCTTTGGAAGTTCACTGCGCGGCCGCTCCATGATCGTCCGGGCAATGACAGCTAACCACCAAATTTTTCCCCGTTCCCGTCCCATCGATCGACGCGAGCCGCCTGAAAGCCGACGGGCATGTTTCGGGATGGAAAGCGGCTGGGCGGCAAGTGCCACGGTAGCGGACCCACGCAACATATCGTATGCGCGAACCATGCTCGATCCTCGAACATGGACTCTGCTCGAAGCCGACGCGCTCGCCGTTCGCGCCTTGCGCGAATCTGACGACGATTCCACCGCCACCCGCCCGATCACTGTTCGGTTCAGCGGGTCGAAGGTGTCACTAGAGTATTTTCAGCGCGATATGGCCATGACCGGATGGGAGATCACTCGACTCCCGCCCGTTTACGACGAGACTACGATCGAAATGCAGTGGGACGGAACGTCCGATGACGAGGCGCTGCGTGAGTTGAGTGCGAGGCTTCGAGACATCGCAAGTAGCTATGGAATCGTCTACGAAGGTTGGTCGCTGCCCCCAATCTTCGGAGGGCGATGAACTTACGCTGGCCACCAGAAGGCTTGGCGACGCTATATTTAACTGTCATTTGTCTTTGATAGTTGATTTCGCCTAGAGCGCTGAAGATAGTAAGTATAGTTCCCCTGAAATTTAAAATTTCTGAATCCGGTATTGTCCCCCAATCGCTTTATAACGCGGCCTTCTGAGGATGCTGCCTATCACACGTTTGTCGCTTGATATTTGTAGTTTCAAGGCAACCAACAGGTGTACGAAGTGATGGCAAGACCGCCGACACTGGAGCGCCCGTGATTGATACCCGCCCCGTCATGACTGATGACGAATTTGCCGAAGCTGCCAGCGACACTTATCCGAATTGGTGGATGACCGGCGAACGCTTGATCCACGTATCGTCCGTGATGAATGTCGAGGGCTGGAATTCATACGGCCACCCCGGCCATCTCGCTCTGGCACCAGCGCAGCGAACGCTGATGATGTGGTCCGACATCGTGGGCCAAGTCAGCAACGGGGGGTTCATTCAATTCTGCGATAACTACGCGAATGCGCTACCTTTGGCGGTTGGAGCGGTAGGCTCGCTGGAATGGCCGGATCTCAATGAGCGGTTTTGCCGCGCCATGACCGAACAGGCATCCGATGCTTCGGCTCCCGTTAGACGACAGCCAGTTCCATTGAAGGATGATCCCATAAAGTGGGCGGCGAGCCGAATGCGAGTGGTTGGTCATCTTGCGCGTCGTAAGAAGCGTTGGTGGCAGCCGACGACGGCTGGTAGCATTGCGACCGTTCACCTCCTGAATGATGAAGCGCAATTGCAACTTAAGTACCAATTGGCGGTTCTCAGCGGTGAAATGGCATCCGGCGGAGAGCGCTTTTTCGACTTTGACCCGCCACCAGGCGACGAGGCAGAAGCTTTCGACGACTGGTTCTATAGCACCGAGGCAAAGGAAGCATCAGCGCACTATGTTCATCGCTATATTATGCACCATCGCGACCAGCTTTATCGAACGGACTAACAAAATCGTGCTTGCTGATTCGGCAATCTCATTCTCGATCCCTTTCGGAGTAGCGGGGTCGAGTGACCGGCAAACAGGTGTTTTTCGCCATCGGAAGATTCGGGGAAACTATACTTAACTGGCATCCGTCTTTGACAGATGATTTCGCCGAGAGCGCTGAAGATAGTTAAGTATAGTGTCCCTGAAATTTGAAACCGATCAATAGACGCGCTCGACTCTTCTTCTCTTCGCTTCCCCGGCGAAGGCCGGGGTCCAGCTGGAAAGGTTGTAATAATTACGCGTAGCGCTTCGTCATGATCGTACCCCAACTGGACCCCGGCCTTCGCCGGGGAAGAGGATCCTGGACGATGTTGGCTGATTTAACGTTCGCCGCCCTGGCTGGTCGGGCCGTCGAGAAACGCCGCTACGTCAGCCAGCTCCACGGATTTGTCGAGAAAAGTCTGCCCGATGCCGCGCGCGAGGAGGAAGGGCAGGGTACCGGCGTCCATTTTCTTGTCGTGCAGCATGTGATCGACCAGCGTCACGCCGCCCGCCTCGATTCCTGCCGCGGCCACGCCGTCCGGCAGGCCGGCCGCGCGCAGATGCGCCGCGACCCGCTCGGCATCCTGGCCCGGCGCCAGTCCCTTCGCCGCCGAATAGCCGAACGCCAGCGCCATGCCCGCCGCGACGGCCTCGCCGTGGAGCAGCCGGTCCGAAAAGCCCGCCTCCGCTTCGAGCGCATGGCCGAACGTATGGCCCAGGTTGAGCAGCGCCCGAACCCCGGTCGTCTCGCGCTCGTCGGCGGCGACGATCCGCGCCTTGGCGCTGACCGAGTGCGCGATGGCATAGGCGCGGGCGTCGGGATCGCCCGCGAGCAGCGCGGCGGCATGCGCCTCGCACCATTCGAAAAAGGCGAAATCGTCGATCAGCCCGTATTTCACCACCTCGGCATAGCCGGCGCGCACCTCGCGCAGCGGCAGCGTGTCGAGCACCTGCGGATCTATCAGCACCAGCGCCGGCTGGTGGAACGCACCGATCAGATTCTTGCCGGCGCGGGTGTTGATCGCGGTCTTCCCGCCGACCGAGGAATCGACCTGCGCCAGCAGAGTCGTCGGAATCTGCACGAAGCCGCAGCCGCGCTTCAGGATCGCGGTCGCGAAGCCGACCAGATCGCCGATCACGCCGCCGCCCAGCGCGACGACATGGTCGCCGCGCTCGATTCCCAGATCGAGCAGCCGGTCGCTCAGCGTCTCCAGCGTGGCCCAGCTCTTGGATCCCTCGCCGGGTGCGAGCACGATCGCTTCGCTCGCGACGCCGGCCGCTGCCAGCGAGGCCTGCAGCGTGGCGAGGTGCGGCCGGACATTCTCGTCGGTCACGATCGCCATCGTCCGTCCCCGCGCCAGCGGCGCGAGCCGCTCGCCCGCGCTGGTCAGCAGCCCATCCTCGATCACCACCTCATAGCTGCGCGCGCCGAGGGAAACGGTGATGCTCGTCATGGGTGCAGGGCCTTCAGGATCGCGTTCACGGTGGTCTCGTGCGGCGCGTGGTGGCTGGGGATTCGGATCGGCGCCAGCGCGTAGAAGGGATTGCGGACCTTGGCCAGTTCGTCGAGCACGGCGCGGGGATCGCGGCCGCGCAGCAGCGGGCGGCTGTCGCGCCGCTTCACTCGCTCGGCCAGAACCGCCGGATTGGCGTCGAGCCAGATCGCCAGCGCCTGATCGAGGATCAGCGATCGGGTCTCGTCATTGACGAAGGCGCCGCCGCCGGTGGCGATCACCTTGGGCGTGCCGTCGATCAGCCGGGCGATCACGCGACGCTCGCCGTCGCGGAAATGCGCCTCCCCGAATCGCTCGAAGATGTCGTTTATCGACATGCCGGCGGCGGCCTCGATCTCCGAGTCGGCATCGACGAAGGGCAGCCGCATGCGGGCTGCAAGGCGGCGGCCGACGGTGGATTTTCCAGCACCCATCAGCCCGACGAGCACGATCGGCAGGCCGGTCCAGTCCGGAAGGGGAGGGGTGCTTTGCATCATGGAGGCGGGGGCTATACAGCGAGCCCGCGTCTCGGGCAAAAGGCGCGCGCAGCCATTTTTTTCACGCCCGTTTCCCGCTGTCTGTACAAGGTTCGCTCATGTCCCGTCCGCTAATCGCGCTCATCATCATCCTGGTCGTCGTGATCGGGGGCCTGTTCGTCCTGGCCGGGCGGTCGAACGAGAAGCCGCTTACCCGCGTCGAGAAGGTGGTACCGCTTGCGAATCTCTCGAACTAGCGTCGCGCTCGGCGCGATCGCCACAATATTGATCGGCGCGGGGCTTCCCGCGCTGGGCCAGGACAAGCCGGAATCGCTGCTGCCGCCCGGCTTCGGCGATCCCGTCGCGACGCCGACCGCCGCGCCGGCGCCGTCCCGACCGAGCACCCCGGTCCCCTCGGCCAGCCCGATCCCGGGCGGCGATCCCGGTGCCGTGCCCACGCCACTGCCATCGGCCTCCGCGACGCCTGAGGCGCCGGTCCCGCTCGATCCGGCCCAAATCGCCCGCTACGACATGCCCGATTATGCGCGTCGTTCGCTGGCGTCGGTCGGGCCGGTCGGCCCGGACGGCGGCGGGCTCACCCCGCGCGCGTTCGGCACGGCCGAAGGGCCCTATCTCGAATCGCTGATGCGCCGTCTCGACGTGCCGATCGCGTCGCGCTGGCTGTCGATCGCCCTGCGGCGTGCGCTGGTCTCGCGGCTCGATACTCCGCGCGGCGTGAACGGTGCCGATTTCGCCGCCGAGCGCGCCTGGCTGCTGTTGCGCATGGGCGAATCGATCTCGGCGCGCGGCGTCGTGCAGAGCGTCGACGGCATCGATTACACGCCAAAGCTCTACGAGATGGCGATGCAGACGGCGCTGGCCACCGGCGATCCGGCCGGCCTGTGCCCGGTCGCGGAAGGCGGCGCGACGCTCCGGCGGGAGCGCGCCTGGGTGCTCGCCCAGGCGATGTGCGCCGGCCTCTCCGGCGAGCCGCGCAAGGCGCAGGCCCTGATCACCGCGGCCCGCAACGGCGGCCTCGCCAAAGGGATCGATCTGCTGCTCGCGCAGAAGGTCACCGGCAGCGGGGCAAGCGGCCAGCAGGCGGTGACGATCGAATGGGACAGTGTCGATCGCCTGACCGCGTGGCGCTACGGACTCGCCACCGCGACCGGCGTCGAAATTCCAGCCACGCTGCTCGCGACGATTTCGCCGCACGTCCAGGGCTGGCGCGCGCTGTCGCCGGCGCTGACGGCGCGCCAGCGCGCCGGCGCGGCCGAACAGGCCGCCGTGCGCGGGGTGTTCTCCGGCGCGGCGCTGGTCGATCTTTACGGCGCGATCGATGCCGAGGATGATTCGTCCGCTGCCGAAACCGGCGTCGCCCGCGATCTGCGCAGCGCCTATACGGCCGGCGATTTCCCGGGCCGGCTCGCCGCGCTGAAGGGCCTGTGGGACGGTGTCCAGACCCCTGACGCGCGCTTCGCCCGGCTGATCCTGACCGCCCGCGCCGCCGCGCGCATTCCCGCGGGGACCGAGGGCGCCGATCCCGACCGGCTGGTCGCGGCGATGCTGACCGCGGGGATCGATCGCGGCGCGATGCGCTGGCGCTCGAGCGTTCCGGTCGGCGGAGACGCCTGGGCGATGCTCGCGCTCGCCAATCCCGATCCGGCGAGGTCCTCCTGGTCCGAGATCGGCCGGTACAAGAGCGCGAACGATGCGAACGGCCTGAAGCAGCGCCTGTTCTTCGCCGGCATGGCGGGCCTCGGCCGGCTTCCGGTGGACGATATCGAGCGCGGGGCAAGATCGCTCGATATCGCGATCGGCAGCGAGAATGCGTGGACGCGGGCGATCGCCGGCGCGGCGCAGCGGCGGGAGCCCGGCACGGTGCTGCTGCTCGCCGCCATCGGCATGCAGACGCCGCAGTGGCGCGGGGTGCCGCCCGAAGCGCTGTTCCACATCGTCACGGCGCTGCGCACGGTCGGGCTAGAGGCGGAGGCGCGGATGATCGCCGCCGAGGCCCTGGCGCGGCTTTGACCGGCGCGCCCGGCCCGGGCAAGGATCGCGCGCTGATCGAGCGCTTCCTGGAGATGATGGCGGCAGAGGCGGGTGCGGCGCCGAACACCCTCGCTGCCTATCGCAGCGATCTTTCGCTCGCCTCGGCTTTTCTGGACCATCGCCTCGTGGCGGCGTCGCGGGAGGATCTGGCGCGCCTGGGCGGGGAGTGGCTGGCGCTTTCCCGGTCGAGCGTAGCGAGGAAGTCCGCGGCGCTCCGCCGATTCTTCGCCTTCCTCGCCGATGAGGGGCACCGCACCGACGATCCCGGCGCCGCGCTGCCCCGGCCGGGGGCGCAGCGCCCCTTGCCCAAGGTGCTGAGCCATGACGATGTCGATCGCCTGTTCGCCGCGATCGCCGATCGGATCGCGCGCGTGCCGGCCGATCCCAACGATCTCAGGCTCTCGGCGCTGGTCGAATTGCTCTACGGTTCCGGCCTGCGCGCGACGGAGCTTGTCTCGCTCCCGCGCAACGCCATCGCACCCGACCGACCTTATCTGATCCTGCGCGGCAAGGGCGGGCGGGAACGGCTGGTGCCGATCTCGGATCGCGCGCGGGCGGCCGTGGCGGCGTGGCGCGCTCATGTCGCAAGCGATCGCATCTGGTTGTTTCCCTCGGGCAAGTCCTTCCTGTCGCGCGTGCGGCTGTATCAGCTGCTCAAGGGGCTGGCGGCCGAGGCCGGCATCCCGCCCGACCGGGTCAGCCCGCACGTGCTGCGCCACGCCTTTGCGACTCACCTGCTCGCCGGCGGCGCGGATCTGCGCGCGCTGCAGTCGATGCTCGGCCATGCCGATATCGCCACGACCGAGATTTATACGCATGTCGATGCCAGCCGGCTGGTCGAGCTGGTCAACACCTGCCATCCGCTCGTTGACGTAAAGAGGCGCGGGGCCTAACCGACGCGACCGATGGCAAGCTTCCTCGATTTCGAAAAACCGATCGCCGAGCTTCAGGGCCGGATCGATCAGCTCCGCGAGACCGCCGCCGATGGCGCGGTCGATATCGATTCGGAGGTCGGGCGGCTCCAGGCCAAGTCCGACAAGCTCCTGCGCGATACCTATGCGAAGCTGACGCCGTGGCAGAAGACTCAGGTCGCGCGCCACGGGGAGCGGCCGCATTTCGGCGATTACGTCGCCGGGCTGTTCGACGAATTCATGCCGCTCGCCGGCGACCGTGCGTTCGGGGACGATCAGGCGATTCTCGGCGGCTTCGCGCGCTTTCGCGGGCGCAAGGTGATGGTGATCGGCCATGAAAAGGGCGACGATACCGCCAGCCGGCTCCGTCACAATTTCGGCATGGGCAAGCCGGAGGGCTATCGCAAGGCGATTCGCCTGATGCAGCTGGCCGACCGGTTCGGCCTGCCGGTGCTGACCCTGGTCGACACGTCGGGCGCTTTCCCGGGCGTGCAGGCCGAGGAGCGTGGCCAGGCCGAGGCGATCGCCCGCTCGACCGAACAATGCCTCGCGCTGGGCGTGCCGCTGATTTCGGCCGTGGTCGGAGAGGGCGGTTCGGGCGGCGCGATTGCGCTCGCTGCGGGCAACCGGGTGCTGATGTTCGAACACGCGGTCTATTCGGTGATCTCGCCCGAGGGCTGCGCCTCGATCCTGTGGCGCACCGCCGACAAGGCAGCCGAGGCAGCCGAAGCGATGAAGGTGACCGCGCAGGACCTGAAGGAACTGGCCGTGATCGATACGATCGTGTCGGAGCCGCTGGGCGGCGCGCACCGCGATCCGGCGCTGGCCATCGCCAATCTGGGCGATGCTATCGACGGCGCACTGGGTGAACTGGGCGACCAGAATGCTGACGAGCTGCGGCGTGGGCGCCGCGCGAAATTCCTGGCGATCGGCCGGCTGTAATCGGCGGCTGGCGCAGGGATGCGCCGTTGGCTCGACATCTGATCATTCTTTCACGCGGGACGGATGCGTCTTCCAGATGCAACTGCCCAACCGCTTTTCCGATACGAACACGAAAAAGGGCGGCGGAACCGAAGTTCCGCCGCCCCCATTTCGTCGATAGTGAAAGCTTACGAAGCCTTCATGTTCGAAGAGACGTTACCGAAGGTGGTCTTGAGCTGGTTGCCCAGGCCCTGCATCGCGGCAATGGCGGCGACGGCGATCAGAGCGGCGATCAGGCCGTATTCGATTGCGGTGGCGCCCTTGCTGTTCTTGATGAACTTGCGGATGGTCTGCATGATTTCTGTCTCCAATGGTTCTAAAGCTTCAGTACCCGGCCGATCCGGTGTCCCGGATCAGCTCCATCAATTTAGGAGATCTAGGTTTAGAAAAAGTTTAAGCCGGAAAGATTTTTTCGAAAGGCCGTTCAATTGGCGGTGCGCGCCGTCTCGATCGTGGTGTGGACATTGCTCCACATGCCGGTCGTGGTATCTGCCAGAAGAATGAAGGACGCGATCATGGCGATGACGACGAGCGCCGCGATCAGGCCATATTCGATCGCTGTTCCGCCCTTGCGGTCCCGCGCCAGTCTTCGGATCTTCTTGATCGGCATGAAGCGTCGTCCTGACCGGGATATTTCACGGAAATCTAGTCTTTGTGAGTTAATGAATGGCGAATAGCCCGGAACATCCTGCGATCACTGTCCTTTTCCCCGTGGTGGCGGTCGCGTTGATCGATCGCGAGGGGCGCGTCCTGGTGCAGCGGCGCCCTGCCGGAAAGATGCTGGCCGGCCTGTGGGAATTCCCCGGCGGCAAGATCGAGCCGGGCGAGACGCCGGAGGCAGCGCTGGTCCGCGAGCTGGCGGAGGAGCTCGGCATCGTGGTGGATCCCGCGCACCTCGCGCCGGCTGCCTTCGCCAGCGCGCCGCTGGCGGGGCGGCACCTGCTTCTCCTGCTCTACATCTGCCGCGAATGGGCCGGCACGCCGCGTCCGCTCGACGCAGAAGAGCTGCTGTGGTGCCGCCCGGCCGAGCTTCATGGCCTCGCCATGCCGCCGGCCGATCTGCCGCTGATTGCTCCGCTGGAGGCGCTGGTCTGAAACGGGGGTTGGTGGATCGTCCGGGCCGGTTTCGCGGATCGCTAAGCTCTGTCATAGTCGGCCCATGATGCGGGGGCAGATCGACGCGGAAGCGCTGGCGGGGGAGGGGATTGCGGCGCTACGCCGGGGTAATCCGGCGCAGGCGCGCCGGCATTTCGAGGCTCTGATAGAAGCTTCCGTGCCTGGTTTCCCGCCGCCCTGGTTCCTCCTGGCGCAAGCCTGTCATCAACTGGGCGACGATGCGGGCGAGGAGGCAGCCCTCGACCGGCATCTGGCGGTAGACACGCGTCATCTGGCGAGCCTGCTGATGCTCGGCGATCTGAAGGTCAGGACGGGTGATACCCGCGCAGCGTCGGCGTGTTACGCCACCGCACGCAATGTTGCGACGGCCCGGCCCGACCAGGTCAGAGGTCAGCTCCCGGCGATGCTCGATCGCGCCGCCGCCTGGCAGGCCGAGCAGGATCGCCTGTACGCCGCCCGGTTGCTCGACACCGTTGCTGGCCTGCCGGACGGGCCCGCCGGCGCGCGCGTGCGCCAGGCGATCGATCTCCTGCTCGGCCGGACCCAGCTCTATCTGCAGCAGCCATCGATGTTCTATTTCCCCGGCCTGCCGCAGCGCCAATATTACGAGCGGGATGAATTCGCCTGGCTGCCCGGACTCGAGGCTGCGGCGCCGGATATCCGCGCCGAGCTGCTGGCGCTGATGCGCGAGGACGCACCCAGTTTCATGCCCTATGTCGAGGCCGTGCCAGGCCGCCCGCGCCCGGCCAACCCGTTGCTCGACGATCGCAGCTGGAGCGCGTCCTACCTCTGGCGTGGCGGCGCCCTGGTGGAGGAGAACGCCACGCGCTGCCCGGCGACGGTCGCCGCGCTTGAGCAGGTGCCGATTCCGCGGATCGCCGGCCGATCGCCGATGGCGCTGTTTTCGATGTTGCGGCCCCACACCCGGATCCAGCCTCATCACGGGATGCTCAATACGCGGCTGATCTGCCACCTTCCGTTGCTGGTTCCGGGCGATTGCGCGCTCCGCGTCGGTAACGAGACGCGCGCCTGGCGCGAAGGCGAGGCGGTCATCTTCGACGATTCGATCGAGCATGAAGCCTGGAACGAGAGCGATTCGATTCGCGTCGTGCTCCTGTTCGAAATCTGGCGGCCCGAGCTTACGCTCGATGAGCGCGCGGCGCTGACCAGGATTCTCGAAACCGTCAGCGGCTATGAAGACGGAAATTAGGCGCGTGGACAAAACAGCCTTGAATCAACACAGTGAGACGGCGTCAACGGTCGTCGCGCAAGGCGTGTCGGTCTTATCCGGTAGTGTCAGCGGCTGAAAACATGGTTCATCCGGACAAACCGGTGGGCCCATCATAAAATGCTTGACGATAATAAGACGACCGGTCATATATTAATTCATGCCCAGACCAGCCAATCCTGAAACGCGATCGCGCCTCCTCGAGAAAGGGGGAGACCTTGTGAGCGCCCGGGGCTTCAACGCCACGGGCGTGCAGGAGATTACCGCGGCAGCCGGCGTGCCCAAGGGGTCGTTCTATAATTACTTTGACAGCAAGGAGGCCTTTGCCGTCGCGGTACTGACCGAATATTGGGACGCGGTCGTCGCTGAATTTGGGGCCATTTTGGATCAAGGCCGGACACCGGCCTTGTTGCGCATCGCGCGCTATTTCGCCGGGCTTGCCGAGTTTCACGAGCGCCGCCGTTATGCAGTCGGCTGCCTGATCGGGAACATGGCGCTCGAGGTCACGCCGACGAGCGAGGATGTGCGGATCAAGCTCGCCGCGATCTA
The DNA here is from genome assembly GCF_036663735.1 of Parasphingomonas zepuensis. Classification (NCBI taxonomy): domain Bacteria; kingdom Pseudomonadati; phylum Pseudomonadota; class Alphaproteobacteria; order Sphingomonadales; family Sphingomonadaceae; genus Parasphingomonas; species Parasphingomonas zepuensis. Next base: position 183,909 of record NZ_JAXOJO010000004.1, read on the forward strand.
TCGCGAATGGTCGGCCGCGCTTGCCTCATGCTTGCGGGAAGCGCAGGAAAAGGGGGAATTGTCGGCCGGAAAGGATGCAGGGCAGCTTGCCGTCGCGCTGATCGACACGTTCGAAGGGGCGGTCATGCGGGCCAAGGTCGAACGTAGCCGGGCGCCCTTCGACAGCTTCGAGCGCGTTGTTTTGCCGTCCCTACTGGCGTAAACATTTGAACAATTAATAGACGACTGGTCACATTGATTTGCCGGATCATCGCTGGAACGCCGCGCCAGCGAGCGATGACCCTCATCCGCGGCATATTGTGAAGGACTGAACAATGCCTACGATCACGACTACGGATGGCGTAAACATCTTTTACAAGGATTGGGGATCGGGCCAGCCGATCGTTTTCAGCCACGGCTGGCCGCTGTCGGCCGACGACTGGGACGCCCAGATGACCTTCTTCCTTCGCCACGGCTATCGGGTGATCGCCCACGACCGGCGCGGCCACGGCCGGTCCGACCAGCCCGGCACCGGCAACGACATGGACACTTGGGTTGCCGACCTCGCGGCCCTGACCGAACACCTCGATCTGCGCGACGCGATCCATATCGGGCACTCAACAGGTGGCGGTGAGGTGGCTCGCTATGTCGCTCGCCACCAGGAGCGCGTCGCGAAGGCGGCGCTGGTCGCTTCCCTGACGCCGAACATGTACCGGAGCGACGATAATCCGTCCGGTCAACCGCCGGAGTGGTTCGAAACGATCCGGGCGGGCGTGCTGGGCAACCGGGCGGAGTTCTACCGTTTCGTCCCCGAGAATCCGTTCTACGGTTACAATTTGGACGGCGCCGAGCCCTCGGAGGCAATCATTGCGAACTGGTGGCGCCAGGGCATGGCCGGCGGTGCCCTCGCTCACCACGCGACTGTCGCCTCCTGGCTCGAAGATTATACCGAAGACCTCAAGAAGATCACCGTGCCGGTGCTGGTGATGCATGGCGAGGCTGATCAAGTCGTCCCGTTCGCCAGTTCCGTGCCGCGTGCGGTCGACCTGCTCAAGAACGGGTCGCTCAAGACCTATCCCGGTTACCCCCATGGCATGCTGACCACACATGCCGATGTCCTCAATGCCGACCTGCTCTCGTTCATCAGGTCTTGACGACATCTCTCTCCGGTCATCGCCTATGGTGAAGACCGGGAGTCGTAAACTGAGGAGGGTTCGGGTTTCGTCGTAGTAACGAAGGAACGAAAAGGAAGCTCAAACCCTCCTCGAAAATTCGTCGGCCAAGGCCCCTGGCAAAGCGGCGGCCTTGGAGGCGTTGCTCGACCATGACGGAGGCCACTCGCGCCTCGCTCTGTGCCGCCCAAGGGCGTCTAAGGGGCAACCGTGGCAGGTGGAATTTGTCCACGTCGCCTGAGCTCCGGACCGGCTGATCGACCCGGAAGCGCTACGCTCGCCGGGCTCGATTCATCCCCCAAAAAATGGCTCGCTATCCTGCGCGGTTGTCCCAGTTCGCAGAGAATGCGGCGGCTCGGGCAATGAAGAAACAGCGGCGGGGTCGACGTTGCCTGGCAAAAATCCCGCGATATTTGCGAGCCGACAATATCCATATCGCGGCTTTGCTTGCGGCTACGGCTCGCCGGCGCGTCAGCGCACCCCCAAGGCAGCCGCCGCGGCTTGCAGTCGCGCTGCCTCGCCCGGATTGGCCGCCCCGCCGCCTTCAGCGCCGCGCTCGCCTTTGCCGCCTCGCCGAGCGTCATGCGGCTGCGCGTCAGCATGATCCAGCCATCGACATTGCCGGGATTGGTCGCGAGCTTCGCGTCGAGGCTCGCGAACATCGTCTGCACCATCGCATCCTGTTGGTGTGGCGGCAGCGTCGCGGCAGCGCGCATCTCCCCGCGCTGGGGCCGGGGATGGCGCCGCCGGCGGTCGGCGCCAGCGGATGCTGGGCGGGCTGTTTCACCGCGGCGAGTTGAGCGGCGACGTCGATCCCGTTGATCTTGCCGAACTGCTTGATCGTGCGGCGCAGGTCCTGCTCCCACGGCGCCCCCGGCGGCGTGTCCTGCAGCAGCGCCAGCCAGTCGCCGATCGTCCCCAGGTCCGCCACGCCCATGCCGAGCGCACCGATCCGATGATATGGCCCCCGATCGCCATGCAGCGCTCAGTCCTTTTGGCCACCGGCGCTATGCGCTTCGGCAGCGTGTCGAAACGCATGCAACCCGTTCGACTATCTGCCCGAAACGGCCCTTGTCGAACAGGGGCAAACTTGGTTGCCGACAGGCCGGCGGCGGCGGCTCAGCGCCGGCGAATGACCAGATTGCGGATCTCGGTCATGTCCTCCATCGCGAAGCGGATGCCTTCGCGTCCGAGCCCGGAATCTTTCACGCCGCCATAAGGCATGTTGTCGACGCGGTAGCTCGGCACATCGTTGATGACGATGCCACCCACTTCGAGCCTGTCCCAGGCATCGAACATCTTGAACAGGTCGCGGGTGAAAATCCCCGCCTGGAGTCCGAACTTGCTGTCATTCACCTCGGCAAGAGCGGCGTCGAAGTCATTGAACTTGCTCAACAATGCGACAGGACCGAATGCCTCCTCGCGGTACACCGCGCTCGACCGGTCGACCTCCTCCAGCAAGGTCGCCTCGAGCATCGCGCCCTCGCGTTTGCCGCCACACAGCAGCCGCGCGCCACCCGCCACCGCTTGCTGGATCCACCCGTCGAGCCGCCGCGCCTCGCTCTCGGAGATCATCGGCCCGATAAAGGTCGCGCGGTCCTTGGGATCGCCCGCCACCAACGTCTTCGTCTTCGCGACCAGCATGTCGCGGAACCGGTCATAGACCGCTTCATGGATGATGATCCGCTGCACTCCGATGCAGCTCTGGCCGGACTGGTAGAAGGCGCCGAAGATCACCCGCTCCAGCGCATCGTCCAGATCGGCGTCATGATCGACGATCACCGCGGCATTGCCGCCGAGCTCGAGCACCACCTTCTTCTTGCCCGCTTTGGCCTTCAGGTCCCAGCCGACTCCGGGCGATCCGGTGAAGCTCAGCAGCTTCAGCCGTTCGTCCTCGGTGAACAGGTCGGCGCCCTCGCGGTGCGCTGGCAGGATGGAAAAGGCGCCCTCGGGCAGATTGGTTTCGGCCAGCACCTCGCCGATGATGATCGCGCCGAGCGGCGTGCGGCTTGCCGGCTTCATCACGAAGGGGCAGCCGACCGCGAGCGCGGGGGCGATCTTGTGCGCGGCCAGGTTGAGCGGGAAGTTGAAGGGGGAGATGAACGAGCAGGGACCGATCGGCACGCGTTTCCAGATGCCCTGATAGCCCTTCGCCCGCGCCGAGATATCGAGCGGCTGGACCTCGCCGGTCATGCGCACCGATTCCTCCGCGGCGATACGGAAAGTGTCGATCAGCCGGCCGACCTCGCCCTCGCTGTCCTTGATCGGCTTGCCAGCCTCGACGCACAGTGCATAGGCGAGCTCATCGAAGCGTTGTTTGAAGCGATCGACGCAGTGTTGCAGCACTGCCTGGCGCTCGTAGGAGGCCATCCGCGCCATCGGTTCAGCGGCGCGGACGGCACCGGCGATCCCCGCATCGATCGTCGCCGCGTCCGCCTGCGCAACCCGGAAGGCGAGCGCGCCGGTGAACTTGTCGGTGACTTCGAGATCGGTGTTAAGCTGCTCCGCCTTGTTGTTGAGATAGAGCGGATAAATGTCTTTCAGGGTGGGCATCCAAGGCTCCTAAAGTCATTCCCGAGGGCAGAGGGAAGGTCTGAGTGCAGCACTCAATTCCTTGATCTCGTGGTTCAATATCCGGTCGTTGTCGGCATAGTCGACCGGACAGTCGATCAGATGCACCCCCGGCAGGGCCAGCGTGTGGCGGAGCAGTTCCGGCAGATGCGCCGCGCTCTCCACCCGGTGGCCGGAGGCGCCATAGCTCTCGGCATATTTGACGAAATCGGGATTGCCATAGGTCAGGCCGAAATCGGCAAAGCCCATATTCGCCTGCTTCCAGCGGATCATGCCGTATGCGCCGTCGTTGAGGATCAGAACGGTCAGGTTCAGCTTCAGCCGGACCGCGGTCTCCATCTCCTGGCTGTTCATCATGAACCCGCCATCGCCGCAGATCGCCATCACCTTGCGGCCGGGATAGAGCATCGCCGACGCCATCGCGGAGGGCAGGCCCGCGCCCATCGAGGCCAGCGCATTGTCGAGCAGCACGGTGTTCTGCTTGCGCGCGGGATAGTTGCGGGCGAACCAGATCTTGTAGATGCCGTTATCGAGCGCGACGATCCCGTCGCTCGGCATTGCCGCGCGGACCTCGCGCACCAGGTTGGCCGGGAAGATCGGAAACCGCTGATCGCCGTCGAGCGATGCGGTATGCGCCACCTCGGCCCGGCGTGCGGCATGCATCATGTCGAACGACCAGGTCGGGGAGGGGACGATGTCCTGCTTCATCTGCCAGATCGCGTTGGCGATATCGCCCAGCACTTCGATCTGCGGGAAATAGACCGGGTCCACCTCGGCTGACCGGCTGGATACGTGGATCACCTCGGTGCCGCCCGCCTTCATGAAGAAGGGCGGTTTCTCGATGACGTCATGGCCCACATTGACGATCAGGTCGGCGGATTCGATCGCGCGGTGGACGAAGTCGCCCGACGACAGCGCCGCGCAGCCCAGGAATTTCGGATGGAGCTCGTCGATCACCCCCTTGCCGAGCTGAGTCGTGACGAAGGGAATGCCGGTCTTTTCGACGAACTGCAGCAGCATCCTGCCGGTGAGCTTGCGGTTCGCGCCCGCCCCGATCACCAGCACCGGCGATCGCGCCTGCTCCAGCCGCTTCACCGCGGCATGGACTGCCTTGGACTCGGCCGAAGGGCGGCGGGACAGGCTCGCCTTGATCGGCCGGCTCTCCGTCTGTTCCTCGGCCACGTCCTCGGGAAATTCGAGATGCGTGGCGCCCGGCTTTTCCTCCTCGGCCAGGCGAAATGCTTCGCGCACCCGGCTCGGGATATTGTCAGCGCTCGCCAGCTGGTGGGTATATTTGGTGATCGGTCCCATCATCGCGACGACGTCGAGGATCTGGAACCGGCCCTGCTTCGATTTCTTGATCGGTTTCTGCCCGGTCACCATCAGGATCGGCATGCCGCCGAGCGTCGCATAGGCGGCCGCGGTGACGAGGTTGGTAGCGCCGGGCCCCAGCGTGGCGAGGCACACGCCCGTCTTCCCGGTATGGCGGCCATAGGTAGCGGCCATGAAGCCAGCACCCTGCTCGTGGCGGGTCAGGATCAGCTTGATCGGGGAGCGCGAGAGGCTGTCGAGGAAATCGAGATTTTCCTCGCCGGGCACGCCGAACACATAGTCGACGCCCTCTTCCTCCAGGCATTTGATGAAGACGTCCGAGGCTTTCATCGATCGTTCCCCTTGCGTGGCCGGTGCATCGCCGAACACCGCGCACAAAGGCTATATCGCCTATGTCACGGCGCGCGACCATTTCCGCCTCGTAAAGTGGCGGGACCGGTGCGATCACGCACCGGTCGGCAGAATTTGCAGGAAAGAAGTGGAGGCCCGACCGGGAATCGAACCCGGGTGCAAGGATTTGCAGTCCTCTGCGTCACCACTCCGCCATCGGGCCAAGGCGGGCGCAGATGCGAGGTTTCGCCGGCGTTGTCAAACGCCGTTCTCGCTTCTTGCCGTTTCGCCGGTCAGTTGTCGGAATGCTCCTGTGGGAGAAGCCTGGCACCGCTCGCGCCGGCAAGCTGCCAGGTGAAATCGTCCTTGATCATCGCGCGCCCGCAACCGCGGCAGACGCTCACCCACCGGCCATCGACCATCCGCGAATGCCGTCCGGAGCGAGCATGGTTTCCCGTCGCGCAACGCAGCAGTTGCATCAAGTGCATCTCGAATGTCCCGTCCCGACTTTGCGGCCCCGTCTTGCTGCATAGCACAAACACATGATGATTAATTGGCGTTTTCATGAATTCGTCGCGAGAATCGGTTCTTTCGCCCTTTCGTAATACGGCGCGGTGCGCTGCGATAATATCGGTCCGGCTCCGCTTGGCGTGCGGGCCGGCGCGCGATACAAGCCCGCAGGGACAACAAGTGTATTGCATGACTAAAACAGTTGTGCGACAGGGTGATGCGATGGAGCAGACGGTTATGGATTCGGATCGCTTCGAGGCGATGCGCCACGCGATGGTGGCGAGCCAGCTGCGTACCAACGCGGTTAGCGACGCACGGGTCGTCGCGGCGATGGCGCGTGTCCCGCGCGAGGCGTTCCTTCCGGCCGAGGTGCGGGCGATCGCCTACCGTGATACCGCCGTGCCGCTCGGGCGCGAACGCTATCAGAATGTGCCGATCGCCACCGGGCGCCTTCTGACCGAGGCCTATCTGCTGCCCACCGATCGCGTGCTGCTGGTCGGAGCCGCGGGCGGCTATACCGCCGCCGTGCTTGCCGAACTGGTGGCGCAGGTCGTCGCCGTGGAAAGCGATCCCGGCCTTGCCGCCGACGCGCAAACCGCGCTCGGCGCCTATACGAATGTCACGCTCGTCGAAGGGGCGCTCGAAGCGGGCCATGCGGCCGGCGCGCCTTACGACGTGCTGGTGATCGACGGCGCAGTGGAGCAGGTGCCCGATGCGCTGGTCGCGCAGCTCGCCGCGGGCGGGCGCGTCGTCGCCGGCATTGCGGATCGCGGCATCACGCGGCTCTCGTCGGGCCGCAAGACGGCCGGGGGCTTCGGCCTGCTGGATTTTGCAGACATCGATTGCGTTTCGCTTCCGGGATTCGCCCGGGCCAAGACCTTCACCTTCTGAAAGATGCCGCGACCTATGCGACGGACCCATTTGCTTGCCGGTGTAGCGGTGTTGCTGACCACTACGGCACCAGTCGCGGCGGAGACGCTGCGCGGCGCACTGGTGAAGGCGTATAACACCAACCCGACACTGGCGGCCGAGCGGGCCAATGTCCGCGCCATTGACGAGAATGTGCCGATCGCCCGCTCGCAGGGGCTGCCGGGGGTCAATCTCACCAGCAGCTATACCGAGAACGCGCTCAATTCGGCTCCCAGCGTCAACTCCCCGGATCGCCAGCTCACCGGCGCGACCACCTTGTCGGTGCCTGTGTTCAACGGCGGCGCGGTGAAGAATTCGGTCCGGGCCGCCGAAACGCGGGTCGATGCCGGCCAGCTCGGCCTGCGCGGCACTGAGGCAAACCTGTTCACCAACGTCGTCGGCGCCTATATGGATGTCATTCGCGACGAGGCGATCGCTTCGCTGAACGAACAGAATGTGAAGGTGCTCGACGTCAACCTGCAGGCGTCGCGGGACCGGTTCCAGGTCGGCGATCTCACCCGCACCGACGTCGCCCAGTCCGATGCCCGCCTCGCTGTCGCGCGCAGCCAGCTGCAGACCGCCCAGGCACGTCTGATCTCGAGCCGCGAGAATTATATCCGCCTGGTCGGCACGCCGCCGGGCGAGCTCGAGGTGCCGCCCGAGCTGCCGAACCTGCCGGCCGATCCGAACGCCGCGGTCGGCGTCGCGCTCCGGAACAACCCGACTCTGCTCGCGGCGCAGAAATCGCGCGACGCCAGCGCGTACGATATCGATGTCGCGCGGGCCGGGCGTCTGCCGCGGGTCAGCGTCAATGTCGGCGGCAACTACAATAATTATCTCGATTCGCTCGGCACTTCGGTCGGCCTGCCCAATTCGTCGTCGGCCGGTACGGTCGGCGTCGGCCTGACCCTGCCGTTGTTCCAGGGCGGCCGCCCGGCCGCGCAGGTGCGCCAGGCGCAGGAGCGCCGGGCCCAGGCGAACGAACAGGTCATCGAGACCGAGCGCGGCGTGATCTCGCAGGCGCGCTCGGCGTATGCGGTGTGGCGTTCCTCGCTCGAGGTGATCGCCTCGTCCGAGGTGGCGGTGAACGCCAACAAGCTGTCGCTGGAGGGCGTGCGCGCCGAGAACAGCGTCGGCAACCGCACCATCCTCGATATCCTGAACGCCGAACAGGAACTGCTCAACTCGCAGGTCACATTGGTGACGGCGCGACGCGACGCCTATGTCGCCGGCTTCGCCCTGCTCGCGGCGATGGGCGAGGCGGAAGCGCGCGATCTCGGGCTCGATGGCGGGCCGCTCTACGATCCGGTCGCCAATTATCAGCGCGTGCGCCACAAGATCTGGGATTTCGGCTCCCAGCCCGATCCAGCCCTGGTCGGCACGAGCACCGCGGGCACGCCCGCCCAGGGCTCGGTGGTGACCCGGCCGCTCGATCCGATCCTCGATACGCCGGTGGACCGCGGAGTTGACACGGGGACCGCGAATCCCGCAGGTGGCGCGAAGTAAGGATCGCTGACGAGCGGTCCCGGTCACGGGGTTCGGTCGATGGGAGATATCAGCGCGGAGCCTTCGATGGAGGAAATCCTCTCATCGATCAAACGCATCATCGCGGATGAAGGCGAGCCCGCGACCGGCGCTCGCCCGCGCCGCGCCGCGCGGCCCCCCGCGGAGCCCGGGTCGTTCGGCCATGACGAGATCCTCGAACTTAGCGATCCCGTCCGGCGCGAGCCGGTGCCTGCTGCAACGCCAGCGGCGGGCGTGAAGCCGGCGGGCGCCGATCCCATATTGTCGTCGCGCGCCGCCGAGGCGAGCCGCGGCTCGCTCGACGCTCTGTCGCGCATGGTGGTGAGGCCGGAAGTGGCCGGCAGCGACACACTCGAGGCGCTGGTCCGCGAGATGCTGCGCCCGATGCTGCGGGAATGGCTCGACACCAATTTGCCGGCGATGGTCGAAACCCTGGTCTCGCGCGAGATCGCCCGGATCACCGGCGGTCGCTGATCCGGTTTGCCGCCGCCCGATTGCAGGCGGCGCAACCTTCTGCTCTATCGGCGGCATGAAAATGCTCCTTTCCGCGAGTATCCTCGGGCTCGCCGTCGCCGCGCCGGCCAATGCCCGCCAGCTCACCATCGACGACCTCACCATGCTCTCGCGCGTCGGCGCGCCGACCGTTTCGAAGGACGGCCACTGGCTCGTGTGGCAGCAGCGCGAGACCGATCTCGCGGCTGACCGCGGTCGTTTCGACCTTTGGCGGCTCGACCTGACCCGAAAAGGCGCCGCGCCCGAGCAGCTCGTCGCCGAGCCCGAGGTCAACGAAACCAGCCCGCAATTCTCGCCCGACGGCAGCACCATCTATTTCCAGTCCGACAAGGGCGGCGACGATGCGGTGTGGGCCGTGCCGGCATCGGGCGGCGCGCCCAGGCAGGTGACGAATTTCAAGGGCGGGTTCAGCGGCTTCAAGGTCGCGCCGACCAGCGACAAGCTGCTGGTCTGGGCCGATCGCCGCCCCGGCGCGCCGAGCCTCGAGCCGGCCATGGTCAAGAAGGATCCGAACGCGGGCGCAGGCCGCACCTATGACCAACTGTTCGTACGCCACTGGGATACATGGGCCGACGGCACGCGCTCGCAGCTCTTCGTGCTGCCGCTGACGGCCGAAGGGGCGACCGGCAATGGCGTTGCGATCGGCGGCGCGCTGGTCGGCGATTCGCCGTCAAAGCCGATGGGCGGTGGCGAGGAAGTCGACTGGTCGGCCGACGGCCGGACCGTCTTCTTCGCGCTGCGCGAGGCCGGCCGGATCGAGCCGACCTCGACCAATCTCGACATCTTTGCCGCTCCGGCGGATGGCTCGGCCGCGCCGACCAACCTGACGCCGGACAATGACGGGACCGACAACCTCCCGACCGCATCGACAGACGGGAAATGGCTCGCCTATTTCTCGATGAAACGGCCAGGCTATGAAGCCGACCGCCAGGTGTTGATGCTGCGCGACCTCGCGACCGGGCAAGTCCGCGCATTGACGGAAAGCTGGGATCGCTCGGTCGGGTCGATCGCATGGGCCGCCAATGGCAAGACCATCTACGTCACCGCCGACGATACGCAGGAAACTCCGGCTTTTTCGGTCGATGTCGCCAGCGGCAAGGTGACGCGGCTGACCCAGGAGGGGCATGTCTCCTCGATAAGCGTCACGCCCAAGGGTCTGGTGCTGGCGATGAACAGCCTGACCGCACCTGACGATTTCTATCTGCTCTCGGGCAAAAAGACCGCCCGGCTCACTGCGGTCAACGCCGCGAAGCTCGCCGGTATCGATCTGCCGACCGTCACCCGCTTCAGCTTCACCGGCGCCAACAACGACACCGTCTGGGGCTATGCGGTGAAGCCTGCCGGGCTCGCCGCCGATGCGAAGGTGCCCGTTGCGTTCATGGTACATGGCGGGCCGCAGGGATCGAGCAACAACAGCTGGTCCTATCGCTGGAATCCTGCGGTGTTCGCGGGTGCCGGCTATGGGCTGGTCGCGGTCGATTTCCACGGATCGACCGGATACGGCCAGGCCTTCACGGACGCGATCCGCAACAATTGGGGCGGCTGGCCGCTCGAGGATCTGCAAAAGGGCCTTGCCGCCGCGACCGCCAAATTCACCTGGCTCGACGGCGGCAATGCCTGCGCGCTGGGCGCATCCTATGGCGGGTATATGATGAACTGGATCGAGGGCCAGTGGCCCGATCGCTTCAAGTGCATCGTCCAGCATGACGGCGTGTTCGACGCCCGCGCCATGGCGTACGAGACCGAGGAATTGTGGTTCGACGAGTGGGAACATGGCGGGAAAACCTATTATGAGGACCCCGCCGCGTTCGAGAAATGGAACCCGGTAAACTTCGTCGACCGGTGGAAGACCCCAATGCTGGTGATCACCGGCGAGAAGGATTTCCGCATCCCCTATACCCAGGGTCTGGCCAGCTTCACCGCGCTTCAGCGGCGCGGCATCCCCTCGCGCCTGCTGGTCAACCCGAACGAGAACCACTGGGTGCTCAAGCCGAAGAACAGCCGCCAATGGTATCGCGAGGTGCTCGGCTGGATGGACAAGTGGACGGGCAAGAAACCCGAGTGAGGGGCTTTTCGCGGCAGCGCCGCGCGCCTAGATTGCTGTTGAGGAGTCCCCGATGACACAAGCCCGGAAAACCCGTCCAAGCGATCTTCCCACTAAGCGGGTGGTCGCGTCCGACGGCTCGGTCATTCAGATGAAGGTGGTCCAGGCGGAAAGCCCCACGTTGGGCGCTGATCTATTGGCGGCGTTCCGCTCCAATGTCCGGCGAATCAGGGAAGACCGGCGGGACCGTCAGCGTGCCGCTCAAAACCCCTCGTAAGCCCGACCGCCCGATACTTTGGATCGTCGCCGGCCCCAATGGCAGCGGCAAAAGTTCCTTCTACAATCGTACCGACATCGAAGGCTGGGGCGGCTCGGTCTGGATCATCAATCCGGACCTGCTGACCCAGCAGATCGTCGAGCAGGAAGCATTGCTTCTCGATCAGGCGAATCTGGCGGCGGTCCGGCGCATCCAGCAATGGCTCGAAGCGTCGATCGAAACCTATCAGACGATCGGCGTCGAGACGGTCCTGTCGTCGCCCAAATATCGTGATCTGGTGTTGAAAGCGCAGGCGCGGCGGTTCCGCGTCAAGATGATCTATGTGCTGCTTCGCTCCGCTGAACTTCAGATCGAACGTGTGAGGATCAGGGTCTCCGAAGGTGGCCATGACGTTCCCGTTGAAAAGATTGTCGATCGCCGCCGTAGGTCGTTCGTCGAACTGTCCTGGTTCATCCGGCACGTCGACGAGTGCTACGTCTTTGACAATTCGACGGGCGAGCCGGAATTGTTGGCCGCCTTGGCTGGCGGCGCGCTGGTGCGCATGGGAAATCTCCCTGCAGATCTCGAAGCGGCATTGAATGAATCCGATCCGATCAATTTGGGAAGCTGATAGGGTTTGGCTTTTGGGGCGATGGCTGGCTAAAGCCGCCTCACCATGACCGAACTCCCCAAAACCTTCGACCCCGCCGAAATCGAATCGCGCTGGTATGCGCATTGGGAAGGCGAGGGGCTGTTCCATCCCGATCGCGCGGGCGCCGAACCCTGGACGATCGTGAATCCGCCACCCAACGTGACGGGCAACCTCCATATCGGCCATGCGCTCGACAATACGCTGCAGGACATCCTCGTCCGCCACGCGCGACTGAAGGGCAAGGACGCCTTGTGGGTGGTCGGCACCGATCATGCCGGCATAGCGACGCAGATGGTGGTCGAGCGCAACATGGCGCTCCATCAGCAGAAACGCACCGATTTCACCCGCGAGGAATTCATCGCCAAGGTGTGGGAATGGAAGGCGGAAAGCGGCGGGATCATCACTCAGCAACTCCGCCGCCTCGGTTGCTCGATGGACTGGGCGAACGAGCGCTTCACCATGGACGAGGGCTTCAGTAAGGCCGTCCTCAAGGTGTTCGTCGATCTCTACAATCAGGGCCTGCTCTACCGCGACAAGCGGCTGGTGAACTGGGATCCGGGCCTCGGCACCGCGATCTCCGATCTCGAGGTCGAGACGCGCGAGATCAACGGCCAGTTCTGGCACCTGCGTTATCCGCTCGAAGACGGGTCGGGCTTCATCTCGGTCGCCACCACGCGACCGGAAACCATGCTCGCCGACATGGCCGTCGCGGTGAACCCGACCGACGAGCGCTATACCGCGCTGATCGGCAAGAACGTGAAGCTGCCGATCACCGGCCGGCTGATCCCGATCGTCGCCGATGAACATGCCGATCCGGAGCTCGGCTCGGGCGCGGTGAAGATCACGCCCGGCCACGACTTCAACGATTTCGAAGTGGGCAAGCGCGCCGGGTTCAAAGCCGGCGACATGCTCAACATGCTCGATGCGAAGGCGCAGGTTCAGCAGACCGCCGACGGACTGATCCCGGGCGACCTGATCGGCCTGTCCACCGCCGATGCCCGAAAGAGGGTCGTCGCGTTGCTGGATGAGGCCGGTCTGCTCGAACGCGTCGAGGATCGCGTGATCCAGACCCCGTTCGGCGATCGCTCCGGCGCGGTGATCGAGCCCTGGCTGACCGATCAATGGTATGTCGACGCGGCGACGCTGGCGAAGCCTGCGATCGAGGCGGTGAAGACGGGCGCGGTCAAGGTCGTGCCGAAGACCTGGGAAAAGACCTATTTCAACTGGATGGAGAACATCCAGCCCTGGTGCGTCTCGCGCCAGCTCTGGTGGGGTCACCGCATCCCGGCATGGTTCGCCGAGGACGGCCGCATCTTCGTTGCCATGGACGAGGCCGGCGCTCAGGCGCAGGCGGGTGAGGGCGTCGCGCTGCGCCAGGATAGCGACGTGCTCGATACCTGGTTCTCGTCCGCGCTGTGGCCCTTCGCCACGATGGGCTGGCCCGAGGACGGCGATCCGACGCTCCACGGCCGTTATCCGAACGACGTGCTGATCTCCGGCTTCGACATCCTGTTCTTCTGGGATGCGCGCATGATGATGCAGGGCATGCACTTCATGAAGGACGTGCCGTTCCGCACGCTCTATCTGCACGGGCTGGTCCGCGCGGCCGACGGCTCGAAAATGTCGAAGTCGAAGAACAACACGGTCGATCCGCTCGGCCTGATCGACCAATATGGCGCTGACGCCCTGCGCTTCTTCATGGCAGCGATGGAAAGCCAGGGCCGCGACATCAAGATGGATGAGGAGCGGGTAAAGGGTTACCGCAACTTCGCGACCAAGCTCTGGAATGCCGCGCGTTTCTGTCAGTCCAATGGCATCGGCGCGAGCGCGACGCTGGAGGCACCCGAAGCGACCCTCGCGGTCAATCGCTGGATCATCGCCGAGACGATCCAGACCGTGCAGGCGGTCGATCTCGCGCTGGCCGATTACCGCTTCGATGGCGCCGCGAACGCGGTCTACCAGTTCGTCTGGAGCCGCTTCTGCGACTGGTATCTGGAACTGATCAAGCCGCTGCTCGGCAATGCGGAAGGCCCGGCCACCGGCGCCGAGGCGGAAGAGACCCGCAAGGTCGCGGGCTGGGTGCTCGATCAGATGCTGGTCCTGCTTCACCCGTTCATGCCGTTCATCACGGAAGAACTGTGGCACGCTTTGGGCCAGCGCGATTCGGACCTGATCGTCGCGAAATGGCCGATGGCCGATGCGCGTTCGATCGATCCGGAAGCGAGCAAGGAGATCGACTGGCTGATCCGGCTGGTCGGGGAAGTCCGCGCGGCGCGGAACGAACTGAACGTCTCGCCCGGCGCCCGCATGCCGTTTTACGTCCGGGATGCCGACGCCGCGACGCTCGCCCGCCTGGATCGTCAGGCGCCCGCGATCGCCCGGCTGGCACGGATCGACCGCGCGGAGGGCGAAGCGCCGGGCAGCGGCGCCGTCCAGGTCGTGATCGACGAGGCGACTTTCGTCCTGCCGCTCGAAGGCGTGATCGATCTCGGCGCCGAGCGCGCGCGCCTGACCAAGGCGATCGAGGCAGTGGTCAAGAACCGCGACATGCTCTCTGCCAAGCTGGCAAACGTCAATTTCGTGGAAAAGGGCAATCCGGTCGCCGTCGAGAAGACCCGTACGGATCACGCCGAGAAATCGGCCGAGGCAGAACGCCTGACGGCAGCGCTCGCGCGGCTGGGATGAGCAATCCCGGCCACCCCGTCACCCCGGTGGAGGCCGGGGCCGCTGTGTTGTCGATCGCTGGGATTGCCCCAAACCCAGCGGCCTCGGCCTCCGCCGGGGTGACGCGATAATGGCATCCAAACCCAGCCGCAAAGGCCAGCGCGATCTCACCACGGGGCCGATCGCCACGACCCTGCTTGCCTTTGCGCTGCCGACGCTTGGATCGAACATCCTTCAGTCGCTGAACGGATCGATCAACTCGATCTGGGTCGGCCGCTTCCTCGGCGAGGGCGCCCTTGCCGCGACCTCGAACGCCAACATCATCATGTTCCTGATGTTCTCGGCCGTGTTCGGCTTCGGCATGGCGGCGACGATCCTGATCGGCCAGTCGGTCGGGCGCAACGATATCGAAGCGGCGCGGCGCGCCTTCGGATCGACCGTCGGGCTGGTGGTCGGCGGCGCGGTGCTGATCGCGGTCCTGGGCTGGCTGTTCACCCCGCAGATCCTGCGCCTGCTTGCCACCCCCGGCGAGGCGCAGAACATGGCGCGCGATTATCTGCGCGTGATCTTCCTCGGGCTGCCCTTCTCGATGCTCGGGGTGCTGATCCAGATGAGCCTGCGCGGCACCGGCGATTCGCTGACGCCCTTGTGGTTCATGCTCCTCAGCGTGCTGATCGACAGCAGCTTCAACCCGTTGCTGATCGAGGGCATCGGGCCATTCCCGCGCATGGGCATTGCCGGCTCGGCGACGGCGACCCTGCTGGCGGGGATCGTCTCCTCGGCCGGGCTGCTCGTCTATGTCTATTGGCGCGATCTCCCGATCCGGCTGCGCGGCCGCGAATTGCGCTATCTGATCCCCGACGCGGCGCTGGTGAAGACGATCGTTGCCAAGGGGCTGCCGATGAGCGCGCAGATGCTGGTGATGTCGAGCGCGGGGCTCACCATGGTCGGCCTGGTCAACCGCCTCGGCGTCGATACGGCGGCTGCCTATGCGGTGTCGCAGCAGCTCTGGACCTATATCCAGATGCCGGCGATGGCGATCGGCGTCGCGGTCAGCAGCATGGCGGCGCAGAATATCGGCGCGGGCAAATGGGATCGGGTGAACGCGATCAACCGCGCTGGAATCATCTACAACACCGTCATCACGCTGGCCGTGATCGTCGCGATCATCCTGTTCGACCGGGAGGTGATGGCGCTGTTCGTGGGAAGCGACAGCCCGGCGATCCCGATCGCCCGGCACATCCAGCTCATCTCGAGCTGGACCTTCGTCATGTTCGGCGCGACGATGGTGCTGTTCTCGACGGTGCGCGCCAATGGCGCGACGGTCGCGCCGCTGATCATCCTGGCGATCGCTTTCTATCCGGTCCGCATCGGTTTCGCTCTGATCGGTCAGCGGTTCATCGGGCCGGACGCTTTGTGGTACGCCTTCCCGCTCGGATCCCTGGTCTCGCTGGTGCTGGCCGCCCTCTATTATCGTAGCGGTCACTGGCGCGAGCAGGTCTTGATCGTGCCTCCCGATGCCGAAGAGGCGGGGGAGCACGCCCATGGCGCGGGCGAACCGGCTGGCCGGCTCCATCCTACGGGGTGACAATAGAAAAATTCTCTAAGCGATTGATTTATAATCAATTTACTTTCTCTGCGTCGCGCAAAAAAATGTCAGCGACTTGCATGACATTCCCAACAACCTTGTAGTCCGCCCCCTGATTCAACGAAGGGGCCTTCTGACCTATTGGTCTAGGCACTTGAGCAGAAGTCGCCTCGCCGCGGGCTTGCGCGGGCGGGCGGGAGGGATCAAAAGCCGCGCATGTCAGCCCAATATCCAGCGCTTCGTCTCCGCCGCACCCGCGCCTCGGCGTGGAGCCGGCGGATGTACGCCGAAACCGTTCTCACCCCCGCCGACCTGATCTGGCCGCTGTTCATCGTCGATGGGCAGGGGGTGGAGGAGCCGATCCCGAGCCTGCCCGGCGTATCGCGCTGGTCGGTCGACGGCATCGTGGCGCGGGCGAAGGAAGCGCGCGATCTCGGTATTCCGTGTCTTGCCCTGTTCCCTAACACGCAGCCCGATCGCCGCTCCGATCGCGGCGAGGAAGCGCTCAACCCGGACAATCTGATGTGCCGCGCGATCCGCGCGCTGAAGGATGCGGTGCCCGAAATCGGCGTGCTGACCGACGTTGCGCTGGATCCCTATACCAGCCACGGCCATGACGGGCTGCTCGACGATACCGGTTATGTGCTCAACGATGAGACGGCGGAGGTGCTGGTCGGGCAGGCGCTCAACCAGGCCGCGGCGGGCGCCGACATCATCGCGCCGAGCGACATGATGGACGGCCGGGTCGGGCTGATCCGCGAGGCGCTGGAGGGCGACGGGCGGGTCAACGTCCAGATCATGGCCTATTCGGCTAAATATGCGAGCGGCTTCTATGGCCCGTTCCGCGATGCGGTCGGCTCGCGCGGCCTGCTCAAGGGCGACAAGAAGACCTATCAGATGGACTCGGCCAATGCCGAGGAGGCGCTGCGCGAAGTCGCACTCGATATCGCCGAGGGTGCGGACAGCGTGATGGTCAAGCCGGGGCTGCCCTATCTCGACATCATTCTGCGCGTGAAGAGCGAGTTTCAGGTTCCGGTCTTCGCTTATCAGGTGTCGGGCGAGTACGCGATGATCGAGGCAGCGGTCGCGGCTGGCGCGGCCGAGCGTGACGGCGTGGTGCTGGAGACGCTGATGGCGTTCAAGCGTGCCGGCTGCTCGGGTGTGCTGACCTATCACGCCGCTCATGCCGCGAGACTGCTCGGCGCGTGATCGAGACCGCGCGCCTGATCCTGCGGCCGCCCGTTCCGGCGGATCGTGCCGCGTTGCACGCCATGTGGGCCGATCCGGCGGTCATGGCCGATCTCGGCCCGGTCAAGTCGGCGGCGGATAGCGACACGACCATCGCGCGTCATGCCAGCTATGGCGACAGCCACGGTCTTGGCTTCTGGGCGGTCGAGCATCGCGACGAGAAAGTCCTGATCGGCTTTTGCGGGCTCAAGCCCGGAGCCGAAGGCACGCCGATCGCCGGAGAGGTGGAGATCGGCTGGATGCTCGCGCGGCCATGGTGGGGCGGGGGCTATGCCCGTGAAGCCGCCGCGGCGAGCCTCGACTGGGCCTGGGCCAATCTCGCGGCGCCGCGGGTAACCGCGATCACCGCGGCGCAGAATGTGCGAAGCCAGGGCCTGATGGAACGGCTGGGGATGCACCGGCTGGGCGCCGACTTCGATCACCCGGCTTTCGACGAACTGGATCCGCGCCGGCGCAGCGTCGCCTTCGTGATCGATCGGCCGGACACCACCCGATGATCGTCACCGAGCGGCTGATCCTGCGCGGCTGGCGCGCGGAGGACCATGCGCCCTTCCATGCGATGGGCAATGATCCGCGGGTGATGCGTTTTCTCGGCCCCTCGCTGACTCACGCCGACGTCGCCGCGGCGATCGACCGGCAGAAGGAGTTGTTAGGCAATCTTGGTTATTGCTTCTGGGCGATCGAGCGGCGCAGCGACAGCGTGTTTCTCGGTTTCTGCGGGATCAAGCCGGGCCCGTCCGGCACGCCGATCGCCGACGAGACCGAGATCGGCTGGCGTCTCGCTTACGACCATTGGGGGCACGGCTATGCGCGGGAAGCGGCGCAGGCCAGCCTCGACTGGGCGTGGGCCAGTCTCGACGCGCCGGGCGTCGCGGCGATGACGGTCCAGGCGAACGAAGCGAGCTGGGGGCTGATGGTGCGACTTGGAATGCAGCGCGTGATCGGGGGTGATTTCGATCATCCGCTCTTTTCGGAAGGCGACCCGCTGCGCCGCCACATCCTTTACCGCATCGCCCGACCCGCCTGATGGCGACATTTTCGATGCCCGCGCGGTTCGCGCGGCCCTTGTTCGTGGTCGCGATCCTCACCGGATCCTTCCTGCTGTTCCTCGTCCAGCCGATGGTCGCGCGCATGGCGCTTCCCCGCCTCGGCGGCGCGCCCGCCGTGTGGAATTCGGCGATGCTTGTCTATCAGGCGCTGCTGCTTGGCGGCTATGCCTATGCCCATGCGCTTGGCCGGGTGACGCCGCGGCTCCAGGCGGCGATCCATCTCGCAGTGCTGTTGATCGCTGCCATATGGCTGCCGATCGGCCTGTTGCAGACTCAGCTTCCTCCCAATGCCCAGCCGGCGATCTGGGTGCCTTGGCTGCTCTGCGCGTCGATCGGTCCGTTGTTCTTCGCGATCTCGGCCCAGGCGCCGTTGCTGCAGCGCTGGTTCAATGTGTCGAGCAAGGGCGAGGATCCCTATGCGCTCTACGCGGCATCCAATTTCGGCAGCTTCGCCGGGCTGATCGCCTATCCCTTGCTCGTCGAGCCGGGCATGGCGCTGAAAGGCCAGAGCGCGCTGTGGACTGCTGGCTATATCGTCGTCGGGCTGCTCGTCGCGGTGTGTGCGATGACCTTGCCAAGGATGAAGCTGGCAATCGTCGAAGGACCGGTCGCGGCGAGTTCGCCGCCGAGCCGCAGGCGGGTCGCGCACTGGATCGCGCTCGCGCTGGTCCCATCGGGGCTGATGCTCGCGACTTCGACTTATATCACCACCGACGTCGTCGCGATGCCGCTGCTGTGGGTGCTGCCGCTCGGCCTCTATCTGCTGAGCTTCACCATTGCCTTCGCCACGCGGCGGGGCCCGGCCGATCTGCTGACCAGGCTGGCGCCGGTCGTCATCCTGCTGATCGGCGGCGTGCTGGTGGGCGGGTTGCAGGGCAAGCCGTGGCTCAATGCCGGGCTCGCGCTGGTGCTGCTGTTCATGGCCTCCGTGGCGCTGCACACAGCGATGTACCGGATCCGGCCCGAGCCTGACCGGCTGACTGGATTCTACCTCGCCATGTCGGTCGGCGGTGCGCTGGGCGGTGTCTTCGCTGCGCTGGTCGCGCCGCTCGTGTTCGACTGGACCTACGAATATCCGCTGCTGGTGCTAGCGGCGGGCGTGCTTACCCCGCAGGCCTTCCTGATTCCGGAGATCGGCCTACTGTGGAACCGGACGGCTCAGCAGCGGCGGATCATGACGATGGCGGTCGCCTTGCTGATGGCGGTGCTGATCCTCCTCGTGCTGCAGGGCCCTGGCGCTGGCATGGAGGATTCGGGTCCACTCCAGGGCATCGTGTTCGTCGTGATGGTCGTGGTCGGCGTCGTGACGATCGGCGCACGCACTGCCTTCGTCATCGCGCTGGGCGGGGCGCTCATTGTGTTCGGCGGTTACCGGTCGATCCTGTTGTCGCTCGAACCCGGCGCCCGGACCCGCAGCTATTTCGGCGTCTACACCGTCGGCGGCAGTCAGGAGGTGCGGCAGCTCCAGCACGGAACCACGGTCCACGGCACGCAGTTGCTGGGCAGCGAAGCGCGCGAGCGCACGCCGACTGCTTATTATGTTAAGGGATCTGGCGTCGGCCAGGCGATGCAGCTGGTCCCCCAGTTGTTCGGTGATCGGGCGCGAATCGGGGTGGTCGGGCTCGGTGCGGGCACACTCGCCTGCTATGCCCGGCCGGGCCAGACATGGCGCTTCTACGAGATCGATCCGGCCGTGGTGCATATTGCACGCGACACGGGCCAGTTCAGCTTCCTGCGGCGTTGCCTGCCGCATCCGACGATCGCGATCGGCGATGCGCGGCTCAATCTGGAAACGGAAGAGACTGGCTCACTCGATCTTCTGACGCTCGACGCCTTCTCATCGGACGCGGTGCCGATGCACCTGATGACCCGCGAGGCGTTCGATACCTATGGCCGGGTGCTGGCGCATGACGGCGTGCTGCTGTTCCACATCTCCAACAAGTTCCTCGATCTGGAACCGGTCGTATCGGCCGCCGCCTCGGCGGGCGGGTGGAGTGCGGCCAAGCTGATCTATTTCCCGGGGCCTGAGGTGGCGGAACCCCGCGCCGTGTCCTTCTGGGTGGCACTGTCGCAAGATCCGGCGACGATCGCCGCGCTGAAGGCGCGCAGTGCCGCGTGGCGGCCGCTCAATCGCTATCCGGGATTCACGCCCTGGACCGACGATTATTCGACGATCGTTCCGCTCGTGAAGCTGTTCCGGAAACCCTAGGCCGGATCTCAGGACTCGGGCAGCATCGCCTGGATCGCCGCGATTCGCGCCGTTTCCGTCTTGAGCTGCGCTTCGGCGGCTGCGCGCAGCGTCTCGATTCCGGGATAGTCGGGCTGCCCCGCGGTCGCACGCGCGATCGCGAGATCCTCGATATCGGTGAGCGCGGCGGAAGTGGTCGCCCGGTAGCCGTCAAGCTCGGCAAGCGCGGTCTGCGCCGTGATCCAGCGCTCGCTTCCGGCCGGTTGTCCCTTTGCCAACGCAGCGGCCTGCTGCGCGCGCTCTGCGGCGGGCGCAAAGGCCGATTCGGTTTCAGCCAATGTGGTCTTCACCGTCGCGAGCTTCGCATCGGTCGGCGCGTCCGGAGTCGCGATGGCGGCCGGCGCCGGCTCCGGCTCGGCCAGGCTGGTCGATTCGATCGGTCGTGGCAGAAGCGAGGGATAGTGTCCGGTCGTCCGCCCGGCGCAGCCGCTCAGGAGGGCAATACAGGCGAGCGGGAGGGAAGCTTTCATCGCTTGTCGCTCTATGCCGTCAATTAGTCGGGTGCAACGCACTTGCGCTACCGAAAAGACGCATCTATGAGCCCACTTCCCGCGCACCCGTAGCTCAGCTGGATAGAGCATCAGACTACGAATCTGAGGGTCGGGCGTTCGAATCGCTCCGGGTGCGCCAATTTTCCATATCGTTAGATCATTCCCTTCGGGGACCCCCATGATGGTGCCGACGGCGGACAATCACGCGGTGACGAGATCCCTGAATTCGAGGGTGAAGACGGCACCGCCCTCGGCGTGGTTGCTGGCCCTAACGGTCACCTGCATCGCGTCGGCAAAGCCTTTCACGATCGCGAGGCCGAGGCCGCTCCCGCCAGCACGGTCGCTGCCCGCGCCCCGGGTGAAGACCTGGAACAGATCGCGATCGGGCGCCGGCAGGCCTGGACCATCGTCGCGAATCGCCATCGTGACGGCCTCCGGCGTGCGCCGGCCCTCGATGGTGATCGTTCCGCCCGCGCCGCCATGCTGGGCCGAATTGACCAGCAGGTTGATCAGGATGTGGTGGAGCAGGGTGGGGTCGGCACGGACCAGCGGCAGATTGGCGGGCACCTGGAAATCGATATGCTTGCCCCGCAACAGCTCCTTCAGATCGTGGATCGCCGCGCTCGTCGCGTCGGTCAGGTCGATCGGCTCGATCGACAAGGTCAGCGCGCCGGTATCGAGCCGGACCATGTCGAGCAGATCTTCGAGAAAGCGGCGCAGCCGCTGAAGTTCCGCGCGGGCTAGCGGGACGGCAGCTGATTCGGGATGCTCGGCGGCAACGCCCTCGACGGCGCTGGTCACTGCAGTCAGCGGCGTGCGCAAATCATGACCGATCGAGGAGAGCAGGGCGGCGCGCAGCCGGTCGCGCTCCTTCAGCACCGATAGCTCGCGCATTTCGTCTTCGAGCCGCAGCCGTTCGTGCGCGAGCGAAGCCTGGCCGACCAAGGTCGAAAGCAGCACGGCGCGGTCGGAGGGCACGGGATCGCCGCCGTCGCTCCGCGCGACGCCAAGCACCGCGAGCACGCCGAGCGAGGTCTTGAGCGGATGGAATTGCCAGTCGGAAGCGTTGAGCGTCACCGTGCCGTATCCGGCGGTCTCGCCGCGCTTGAACGCCCAGTCAGCCGCGGCCCGGTCGATCGGGGTCAGGCTGCTGGCCGGCGGAAAGGCGGCCACGATCTCGGGCCGGCCGTCGCGGTCGGCGAGCAGCACCGCATTCACGCCGAGCAGCTGCGAGATCTCTATACAGACGGTGTCGGCCGTGGCCTGAGCGTCGGATACGCGGGTGAGGGCCTGAGCGAAGGCGGCGAGCGCTGCGTTCTCCCGGGCCCCGCGCACGCCGATCGCGGCACGCGAGCGCATGCCTCCAGTCAGGCGGCTGGTGAAGGCAGCGATGCCGATCAGCACCAGCACCGTCAGCAAGCTCTGCGGATCGGCGACGCTGAACGTGTAGAGCGGCGCCAGGAAGAAGAAGTTGAATGCCAGCGCAGCAAGCACGCCAGCGGCGAGCCCCGGTTTCAGTCCGTAGCGGCTGGCTGCGACGACCACCGGCAAGAGATAGACCAGGTCGACCGCTCCGGTGCCGATCAGCGGCTCGAGCAGCCGGGCCAGCAAGGTCGTCGCGGCCACCAGCGCGATCACGATGCCGTAGACGGCGGGGCGTGCATCCCACCGGAACCCCTGCCTGGCGGGGCGTAGTGTCTCGGTCCCGGCCGGAATGACGTGGATGGCCAAGCCGTCGAGGCTGCGCAGCATCTTCTCGACGACCGAACCGTGTCGGAGCTCGAACCACCAGCTGCGCCGCGACTTGCCGATCACCAGCTGAGTGGCACGCATGCCGTCGACCTGCGCGCGCAGGCCCTCGATCACGCTTTCGGCCGGCACCGTGGCGATGGTCGCGCCAAGGCTGGCGGCAAGGCGGAGCGTGGCGGCGATCCGCGCCTTCTCCTCGGTGCCGAACCCCTCGGCACGCGGGGTTTCGATATAGACCGCGGTCCAGGGCGCGCGGAGGGCGTCCGCAAGGCGCTTGGTCGTACGCACGAGCGCTTCGGCGCCCGGCAGTTCGCTCACCGCGACCAGGACGCGCTCTCCGGCCGCGAACGCGCCAGGCAGGGCGCTCGCGTCGAGATGCTCGAGCATCTGCCGGTCGACGTTCATCGCCGCGCGGCGCAACGCCATCTCGCGCAGGGCCGACAAATTGGCCTTGGAGAAGAAATGGCCGAGCGCCCGCGTCGCCTCGGCCGGGATATAGACTTTGCCTTCCTTGAGTCGCTCGATCAGCTCGTCGGGCGGGATATCGACCACCTCGATCTCGGCATCCTCCAGCACGCTGTCGGGTACCGTTTCGCGGACGCGGACCCGGGTGAAGCTGGCGACCACGTCGTTGAGGCTCTCGACATGCTGGATGTTGAGGGTCGTGAACACGTCGATCCCGGCGTCGAGCAACTCCTGGATATCCTGCCAGCGCTTCGGGTGGCGGCTGCCCTCGACATTGCTGTGCGCAAGCTCATCCACCAGTACGAGAGCAGGGCGGCGTGCGAGGATCGCGTCGAGGTCCATTTCGGTCAGCGCCTGGCCGCGATAGTCGATAGTGCGGCGGGCGATCACCTCGAACGGCGCCACCAGCGCTTCGGTTTCGGCCCGGCCATGGGTTTCGACCACGCCGACGACGACATCCGCACCGGCGCGGAGCCGGGCGGCTCCCTCGTTCAGCATCTCATAGGTCTTGCCGACGCCCGGCGCGGCCCCGAGGAATATCTTCAGCTGCCCACGCGCCTCCCGCTCCGCGGCACGGAGCAGGGCGTCGGGGGAGGGGCGTTTATCGGTCAAACCGGTCATCCATTAGTGTCCGCCGACTATGAGAGCGGCCATAGGCAAACGCTACGCCTTCGACGCGATCTATATGCGAACTTAACGCCAACCGCCCGCATTCGCCGTCGCACCTTAACGGCCCCCACGCCTATCTGCCCTTCCGACCCGGCCACACTGCGCCGGCACATCGGAGGCATTGCCCCATGACCGATATCCTGTGGCTCGGCGCCCTCGCCGGGCTGTTCGCGCTGACGCTGGCCTATATCCGCTTGTGCGACGAGGCGTGACGATGACGCTGCACCTCACCCTGGCCGCGATTACCGCTGCCGCTCTCCTCCTTTACCTCGTGGCCGTGCTCCTGCGGCCCGAGCGATTCTGATCGGTATCGCGCCATGAATCTTCAGGGCTGGGGGCTGATCGCCCTCTTCGTCATCATCCTCGTCGCGCTCGCAAAGCCGATGGGCCTGTGGCTGTTCGCGCTATACGAAGGGCGCCGCACGCCGCTCCATTATGTCTTCGGGCCGGTGGAGAAGGGCTTCTACAAGCTCGGCGGCATCGATCCCAACGCCGAGCAGAGCTGGCGCCGCTACGCGGTCCACATGATCGCGTTCAACCTCGCGCTTCTGCTGTTCACCTATTTCGTCCTGCGCTTCCAGGATCTGCTGCCGATGAACCCGCGCGGTTATGCCGGGATCGCACCGGACGGCGCGTGGAACATCGCGGTCAGCTTCACCACCAACACCAACTGGCAATGGTATTCGGGCGAGGTCGCCCTTTCCAACTTCAGTCAGATGTTCGGGCTGGTGATCCATAATTTCCTGAGCGCAGCCACCGGCATCGCGCTGGCCTTCGCCCTGTTCCGGGGTTTTGCGCGGCGCGAGTCGAAAGCGATCGGCAATTTCTGGGCCGATACCACCCGCGTCACGCTCTACCTGCTGCTGCCGATCTCGATCGTCTACGCCGTCTATCTGATCTGGAGCGGCGTGCCGCAGACCTTTGCCCAGTCGATCGACGCGACAACGCTCGAAGGCGTGAAGCAGACCATCGCGCTCGGCCCGGTCGCCTCGCAGGAAGCGATCAAGATGCTCGGCACCAATGGCGGCGGCTTCTTCAATGCCAACAGCGCGCATCCGTTCGAGAATCCGAGCGCGATGACCAACCTGGTCCAGATGCTCTCGATCTTCCTGATCGGCGTCGGGCTGACCTGGACCTTCGGCAAGGCCGTCGGCAACACGCGCCAGGGCTGGGCGATCCTCGCCGCCATGCTGCTCATCTTCGTCGCCGGCACCGGCATTGCCTATTGGCAGGAAGCTGCGGGCAATCCCGTGCTTCATCAGCTCGGCGTCGCCGGCGGTAACATGGAGGGCAAGGAAGTTCGCTTCGGCATCGCGGCCTCGGCTTTGTTCGCCAGCGTCACCACGGCTGCCTCGTGCGGCGCAGTCAACGCCATGCACG
The DNA here is from genome assembly GCF_036663735.1 of Parasphingomonas zepuensis. Taxonomy (NCBI): domain Bacteria; kingdom Pseudomonadati; phylum Pseudomonadota; class Alphaproteobacteria; order Sphingomonadales; family Sphingomonadaceae; genus Parasphingomonas; species Parasphingomonas zepuensis. The sequence continues at coordinate 209,252 of NZ_JAXOJO010000004.1, forward strand.
ACAGCTTCACCGCGCTCGGCGGCATGATCCCGATGATCAACATGGAACTGGGCGAAATCGTCGTAGGTGGCGTCGGCGCCGGTATTTACGGCTTCCTGCTGTTCGCCATCCTCGCGGTGTTCGTCGCCGGGTTGATGGTCGGGCGCACGCCGGAATATGTCGGCAAGAAGATCGAAGGCCGCGAGGTGAAGTTCGCCGTGCTGGCCATCGCCGTGCTGCCGCTGCTGATCCTGGGCGGTACGATGATCGCCTCGGTTCTGCCCGCCGGGCTGGCCGGGCCACTTAACAAGGGGCCGCATGGCTTTTCGGAGATCCTCTACGCCTTCAGCTCGGCCGTCGCGAACAACGGGTCTGCCTTTGCCGGTCTGACTGCAGGCACGCCCTTCTACAATGCGCTGCTGGGCATCTGCATGTGGGGCGGTCGGTTCTTCATGATCGTGCCGATGCTCGCGATCGCCGGCAGCCTCGCGGCCAAGAAATACACGCCGCCGTCGTCGGGCTCCTTCCCGACGACCGGACCGCTTTGGGTGGGGCTGCTCATCGGCGTCATCCTGATCATGGGCGGCCTGACCTTCCTCCCCAGCCTCGCGCTTGGCCCGATCGCCGATCATCTCGCGATGATCAGCGGCCACCTCTCCTGATCGGATCACGATATGTCCGCACCAACCTCCATCTTCACCGCGAGCCTGGTCGTCCCGGCGATCGGCGATTCGTTCAAGAAGCTCGATCCGCGCCAGCTGATCAAGAACCCGGTGATGTTCACCACAGCAGTGGTCGCGACCCTGCTCACCGTGCTCCTTATCGTCGGCGGGGAGCCGCTCAGCTTCGGATTCCAGATCCAGCTGATCGTCTGGCTGTGGCTGACCGTGCTGTTCGGCACCTTCGCCGAGGCGCTGGCCGAGGGCAGGGGCCGCGCCCAGGCGGCGTCGCTGCGCGCGACCAAGGCCGATCTCAAGGCGAAGCGTCTGCTCGGGGTAGGCGACACCTATGAGATCGCCTTCGCCACCCAACTCGAGAGGGACGATATCGTCCTGGTCGAGACCGGCGACCTGATCCCGGCCGACGGCGAAGTCGTCGAGGGTGTAGCCTCGGTCAACGAAGCCGCGATCACCGGCGAGAGCGCGCCCGTGATCCGCGAGGCGGGCGGCGACCGTTCCGCCGTCACGGCGGGTACGCGGGTGATCTCCGACCGGATCAAGGTGCGCGTCACCCAGGAACCGGGCCGCGGCTTTCTCGATCGCATGATCGCGCTGGTCGAAGGCGCCGAGCGGCAGAAGACGCCGAACGAGATCGCGCTGACCATCCTGCTCGTCGGCCTGACGATCATCTTCCTGATCGCGGTCGCGACCATTCCGGGCTTTGCTTCCTACGCAGGCGGCGGCGTGCCGGTGGCGATCCTTGCAGCCCTGCTGATCACGCTCATCCCAACGACCATCGCCGCGCTGCTCTCGGCGATTGGCATCGCGGGCATGGACCGGCTGGTGCGCTTCAACGTGCTCGCCAAATCGGGCCGTGCGGTCGAGGCGGCGGGCGATATCGACGTGTTGCTGCTCGACAAGACCGGCACGATCACGGTCGGCGACCGCCAGGCGAGCGAATTCTTCCCGGTCGGCGGCATCGACGTGGACACGCTGGCCAGCGCCGCGTCGCTGGCGAGTATCGCCGATGAAACGCCAGAGGGGCGCTCGATCGTGGTGCTGGCGCGCGAGCGCCATGCTATCCCGACCCGCGTGATGCCGGCCGATGCGGAGATCATCCCGTTCACCGCGCAGACCCGTGTCTCGGGCATCGTCACCGGCGGCAGCACCATCCGAAAGGGCGCGGTCGACGCGATCCTGCGGGCGGATCCTGGTCTCGGCAACACGCCGGTTGCGGTCGAACTGCGCCGGGTGACCGAAGAGATTGCCCGTTCAGGCGCCACGCCGCTTGCCGTCTCCCGCGACGGCCGGCTGCTCGGCGCGATCGCGCTCAAGGACGTGGTCAAGGCCGGCATCCGCGAACGCTTCGGCGAACTGCGCCAGATGGGCATCCGCACGGTGATGATCACCGGTGACAACCCGCTGACCGCCGCCGCCATCGCGGCCGAAGCAGGCGTGGACGATTTCCTCGCCGAGGCGACGCCCGAGGACAAGCTCGCGCTGATCCGCAAGGAGCAGCAGGGCGGGCGGTTGGTCGCTATGTGCGGTGACGGGACCAACGACGCGCCGGCTTTGGCCCAGGCCGATGTCGGTGTGGCGATGAACACTGGCACCCAGGCCGCGCGGGAAGCCGGCAACATGGTCGATCTCGACAGCGATCCGACCAAGCTGATCGAGGTCGTCGGCCTCGGCAAGCAGCTGCTGATGACGCGCGGCGCGCTGACCACTTTCTCGGTCGCGAACGACGTGGCGAAGTATTTCGCGATCATCCCGGCGATGTTCGTCGCGCTCTATCCGGGACTGGGCGTGCTCAATGTGATGGGGCTGGCGACGCCGCAATCGGCGATCCTGTCGGCTATCATCTTCAACGCGCTGATCATCCCGCTGCTGGTGCCGCTGGCGCTGAAGGGCGTGAAGTACCGTCCGATGCCGGCCGGGCCACTACTGGCGCGCAACCTTGCCGTTTACGGGCTGGGCGGGCTGCTGGCGCCGTTTGTGGGGATCAAGCTGATCGATCTCGCCGTCACCGCTCTGCACCTCGCCTAGCCCTCCTTGTGTCCCCGCGAAGGCTGGGACTCAGTCTGGGCTCCCGCCGTCGCGGGAGCACATAAGGAATTGAAGATATGCTCACCGATCTGAAAACCGCCCTGCGTCCCGCGCTTGCGCTCACCATTGCTTTCGCGCTGCTGCTGGGCCTGGCCTATCCGCTCGCGCTCACCGGCATCGGCCAGGCGCTGTTTCCGGCCCAGGCGAACGGCAGCCTGATCGTCGAGAAGGGGGAGGTCATCGGCTCCGAGCTGATCGGCCAGGCCTTTGCCAGCGACCGCTATTTCCACGGCCGGCCTTCGGCGGCGGGCAAGGGCTATGACGCCAGCGCCTCGTCCGGATCGAATCTCGGCCCGGCATCCCAAGCACTCAGCGACCGCGTCGCGGCGGATATCGCCGCCAATCCCCCTTCACCAGGCAATAGGGTCCCCCCCGATCTGGTGACGACCTCCGCCTCGGGACTGGATCCCGATCTGAGTCCCGAGGCGGCTTTTTATCAGGTGGGCCGGGTCGCGAAGGCCCGGGGCTTACAGCCTGAGAAAATCCGCACGCTGGTCGAAGCGCAGGTTGAGCGGCCGTTGCTGGGTTTCCTCGGCGAACCGCGCGTCAATGTGCTTGCGCTCAACCGCGCGCTCGACCGGGCGGGCGGGCGGCCCTAACAAGGGGCATGCCGATCGCCGCCAGGGTCCTGATCATCGAGGACGATGCCCATATCCGTCGGCTGCTGCGCGTCGCGGCGGAGCGGGCCGGGTACAGGACCGGCGAGGCGGCGACGGCCCGTGAAGGGCTGTCGCTCGTCGATATCGACAAGCCGGATGTGGTGCTGCTCGATCTTGGGCTGCCCGATCGCGATGGGCTGGAATTGATCCAACTGATCAAGGCGCGCGGTGCGACGCTGATCGTCGTCTCGGCGCGGGAGGATACGGCCGAGAAAGTCGCCGCGCTCGATCTCGGCGCCGACGACTATATGACCAAGCCGTTCGATACCGAGGAGCTGCTCGCGCGTATTCGCACGGCGCTGCGCCACCGACTTGCCGACCAGACGGCCCAGTCCGTCCTGACGATCGGCGAGGTGACGATCGATCTGGCAGCGCGCCGCGTGCTGCGCGGTGGCGAGGAAGTGCATCTCGCGCCAAAGGAATATGGCGTGCTGGCCGAACTGGCCAAAAAGCCCGACCGGATCGTCGGCCATGCGCAATTGCTGCGCGAGATATGGGGACCGGCCCAGGAGAGCCGGGTCGAATATCTGCGCATCGTGGTCCGCAACCTGCGCCAGAAACTCGAGCCGGATCCCGCCCGGCCAACCATTATCCGGAATGAGGTGGGTGTCGGTTACCGGCTGACCGGAGCGGCCTGAGCGCCCTGGGCAGCGGGTAAGGATGATTGTCGGTGAACCGGGCTGCGATCCAGTAGCGCCGGGGCTCGAAAGCCCCTAGTTGGCGGGCACGCGTGATCCGAATCATATAGGATGGCGGCGATAAGCGATGAGGGGATTTCCGCCAGTGCGTTCCATTTACGGCCTGCCTCTTATTGCCCTGTTGTTGCCCATGCCGGCTCTTGCCCAGGAAACGCCAGACGCGGCCCACCCGGCCGATATCATCGTGCTCGGCACCGGACTGCCGCTGCCGCCAGGCACGCCGGCCTATGGTTCGGTGGTGATCGACCGCGACCGGCTGAACGGCGATGCTTCCGGTCGGCTGGAAGACGTGCTGGCCGATGTGGCGGGGCTGCAGCAATTCCGTCGCTCGGACAGCCGGTCAGCCAATCCCTCCGCGCAGGGCGTGACGCTCCGCGCGCTTGGAGGGAACGCGTCGAGCCGCGCGTTGGTGCTGCTTGACGGCGTGCCGCTGGCCGATCCGTTCTTCGGCTATATCCCGTTCAACGCGCTGGCGGCAGACCGGTTCGCGGGCGTGAGGATCACGCGCGGCGGCGGCGCGGGGGCGTTCGGCGCCGGTGCGGTCGCGGGGACGGTCGAGCTAGCCAGCGCGACACGCGCCGATCTGCCGCTGCTGGCTGGCAGCGCCTTTTACGGCAGCTTTGATTCGCAGAATGTCTCCGCCAGCCTGACGCCGGATCTGGGCAGCGGCTTCGTGTCGGTTTCGGGCAAATGGGAGCGCAGCGACGGCTATCGCACCACGCCCGAATCCCAGCGGACGCCAGCCGACGCGCGGGCCCGGTTCGAGGATTGGTCGGGCGGCATCCGCGCGGTCGCGCCGATCGACGCGCAGACCGAGCTCCAGGCGCGTGTCCTCGTCTTTCGCGACAACCGCACCTTGCGTTTCCGGGGCGCCGACAGCAGTTCGCAAGGGCAGGACGCCAGCGTCCGCCTGGTCCACCGCGGCGACTGGGCAGTCGACGCGCTGGCCTATGTCCAGGCACGCAACTTCACCAACAAGGTGATCAGCGCGACCAGCTTCAAGCTGACGCTCGACCAGCGCAACACGCCTTCGACCGGCTATGGCGGCAAGATCGAGGTACGTCCGCCGGTCGGCCCCGACCATGTCCTGCGCATCGGCGTCGATGCGCGGCTGGCCGACGGCGAATTGTTCGAAGATGGCTATGCCGCCAGCGGTGCCGTCACCGCGCGCCGCAACGCCGGCGGCAACAACAGCACGATCGGCGTGTTCGTCGAGGACGACTGGACGATCGGCGACCTGATCCTCACCGGCGGCGTGCGCGGGGACCGCTGGACCATCACCAACGGCTTCTTCCGCGAGTTGGCACCCAGCGGCGCGCTGAACAGCGACAAGCGCTTCGCCGACCGCGATGGTTTCGAGGCGACCGGACGGGTGGGTGCGCTATTCCATGCGAGCAGCGCCGTCGCGGTGCGCGTGGCCGGCTATACCGGCTTCCGTTTGCCGACGCTCAACGAACTGTACCGACCCTTCACCGTGTTTCCCATCGTGACTCAGGCCAACGAGAATCTCGGGCTGGAGAAGCTCAAGGGGATCGAGGGAGGGATCGACCTGACGCCGGCGCCGGGAGTCTCGCTTGGCGTCACTGCCTTCTATAACCGGCTGGACGATGCCATCGCCAATGTGACGATCGGCACCAACACCCGCCAGCGCCGCAACGTGGACGCGATCATCGCCAAGGGCGTCGAGGTCACGGCGGGCATCCGGCATGGGGCGATCTCGCTGGACGGCTCCTACGCCTTCAGCGACAGCCATGTGCGGGCGCCGGGCACCCCGCTGAACGATATGGTCCCGGCGCAAAGCCCGCGCCACGCGGCGAGCGCGACGCTGGCTTGGGAACCGAAGGCGGGACCGTGCTTCTCGACCACGCTGCGCTATGTCGGCCTGCAATATGAAGACGATCTGGAAACCGGGAACCTGCCCGATGTGCTGACCGTCGATGCCGTCGCCCGACTGCCGATCGGCAAGCACTTCACGGTGATCGCCCGGGCGGAAAACCTGTTCGACGAGACGGTGATCACGCGCAACGCCGACGGATCGATGGACTTGGGCACGCCGCGCACATTGTGGATCGGGGTCAAGTTCAGCGGCTGAACCAAACCGATGGGGAAGAAATTCCAATTTCTCCGGTCATGAGAAAGAGCGGATCGCGGCAAGCGTGATTGCCGCATTGCCATAATGGCATGCGTGGAACAGGTTTGAATCGACGGGCACCGGCGTTGCGAGCGCCGCAGCCGCTATCCCGCTACGGAGCCGCCGCGGCGACCGCCGCAAGGACTGCCTCGGCATATTCGGGCCGGCAGATCAGCAGATCGGGCAGCAGCGGATCGGCGCAATTATAGACGAGCGGGCTGCCGTCGATCCGCGACGCGTGCAGCCCGGCCGCCAGCGCGACCGCGACCGGCGCGCAATTGTCCCACTCATATTGCCCGCCGGCATGGAGATAGATCTCGGCATGGCCGTCGACCACGGCCATCGCCTTGGCGCCGGCCGAGCCCATCGGCACCAGCTCGGCGTCGAGCGCCGCGGCGACCTGACGGACGATCTCATGCGCGCGTGTGCGGCTGACCACCATGCGCGGTCGGGCCGGCAGGGGCGGCAGGGCAGGGACCGGATCGTCGGTTACGAACACCTTGTGCACCGCGGGCAGCGCGACCGCGCCCGTCACCGGTACGCCATCGATCGCGAGGCCGATATGGACTGCCCAATCTTCCCGCCGTTCGCCGAACTCACGCGTGCCGTCGAGCGGATCGACCACCCAGACTCGGCTCGCGGCGCAGCGGGTACGATCGTCGGCCGCCTCTTCGGACAGGACGAAATCATCGGGCCGGGCCGCGTGGAGCTGAGCGAGGATCAGCGTATTGGCCTCGGCATCGCCGCGCCGCTTGAGATCGCCGTCAGCGCAATTTCCGGCCGCGCACAGATCGCGCAGCAGCGCGGCGGCGGCCAGCGCCACGGAACGAGCGACTTCGGCATCGGTGCGGGTCGTCACAGGTCCGGGCTCCACACGCCCATGATGTGCTCGACGATGCGCTCCGCGGCGGCTTCGGGGCTTTCGCGTGTGGTATCGACGCGGATCTCGGCGCGCTCGGGCACTTCATAGGGGCTCGAAATGCCGGTGAAATGCGCGATCTCGCCGCTGCGCGCCTTGGCGTAGAGGCCTTTCACGTCGCGTTTCTCTGCCTCGGCCAGCGGGGTATCGACGAAGATCTCGACAAACTCGCCCGCAGGCAGCATCGACCGCACCAGGTCGCGCTCGGCCCGGAAGGGCGAGATGAAGGCGGTCAGCACGATCAGCCCGGCATCGGCCATCAGCTTGGCGACTTCACCGATGCGGCGGACATTCTCCACCCGATCGGCATCCGTGAAGCCCAGATCCTTGTTGAGCCCATGGCGGATATTGTCGCCATCGAGCAGGAAGCTGTGGCGGCCGAGCGTGTGGAGCTTTTTCTCAACCAGGTTGGCGATGGTCGACTTGCCCGAGCCGGACAGGCCGGTGAACCACAGCACCTTCGGGTTCTGGCCCTTTTGCGCGGCATGCGCCTCGCGGGTGACGTCGATCGCCTGCCAGTGCACGTTCTGCGCGCGGCGGAGCGAAAAGCTGAGCATGCCGGCCGCAACGGTCGCGTTGGTGGCGCGGTCGATCAGGATGAAGCCGCCGAGATCGGCGCCGTCGCTGAACGGCTCGAACACGATCGGCCGGTCAGTGTAAAGCTGAGCGACACCGATGTCGTTCAGCCCCAGCGTCTTCACCGACAGTTCGGCCAGCGTATTGATGTCGACCGCATAATCGGGCGGCTGAACGCTCGCGCCGACCAGTTGCGTGCCGATCTTCATCCAGTAGGTGCGGCCGGGCAGCAGCTGCTCCTCCGCCATCCAGACGATCGTTGCCTTGAACTGGTCAGCGACCTCCGGGGGCGCAGCCGCGGTCGCGATGACGTCGCCGCGCGAGCAATCGATTTCGTCGGTCAGCGTCAGCGTGATCGACTGACCCGCTACGGCCTCACCCAGGTCCCCGTCCATCGACACGATGCGCGCGACCCGGGTGGTCTTGCCCGAAGGCAGGATGCGCACCAGATCGCCGGGGCGCACCACGCCCGAGGCAATCATGCCGGCAAAGCCGCGGAAATCGAGATCGGGGCGGTTGACCCATTGCACCGGCAGCCGGAACGCGCGCGCCTGCGCGGCATCGGCGCCGAGCGGGACGGTTTCGAGATGCTCGATCAGCGACGGGCCGGCATACCAGTCCATCGCGGTGGAGCGCGACGCGATATTGTCGCCGGCGAGACCGGAGAGGGGGATGGCGGTGAAACTGTCGATGCCGATCGAATCGGAGAAGGCGCGGTATTCCGCGACGATCGAGTCGAACACAGCCTGGTCATAGCCGACCAGATCCATCTTGTTCACGGCGAGCACGATGTGCCGGATACCGAGAAGGTGAACGAGGTAGCTGTGCCGCCGCGTCTGGGTGAGCACGCCCTTGCGCGCGTCGATCAGGATCACGGCGAGATCGGCGGTCGAGGCGCCGGTCACCATGTTGCGGGTATATTGTTCGTGGCCGGGGGTGTCCGCGACGATGAACTTGCGCTTCTCGGTCGTGAAGAAGCGATAGGCGACATCGATCGTGATGCCCTGCTCGCGCTCTGCGGCGAGGCCGTCGACGAGCAAGGCGAAGTCGATATTCTGCCCCTGGGTACCGACGCGCTTGCTGTCCGCTTCGAGTGCGGCGAGCTGATCCTCGAAGATCATCTTCGAATCGTAGAGCAGCCTGCCGATCAGGGTCGATTTGCCGTCGTCTACCGAGCCGCAGGTGATGAAACGGAGCAGCGACTTGTTCTGGTGGAGCGAGAGATAGGCGTCGATGTCCGACGCGATGAGCGCGTCGGTCTGGTAGACCTCGTCGCCCCGGCCGATGCCGCTATCGATAGCAGGGGCGTCCGTGCCGCCTGCGACCCCGGCCTTCGCCGGGGCGACATGAAATGTGCCATTCATGTCAGAAATACCCCTCCGCTTTCTTCTTTTCCATGCTCGCGCTCTGATCGTGGTCGATCGCGCGGCCCTGGCGTTCGCTGGTGGTGGTGAGGAGCATTTCCTGGATCACTTGGGAGAGCGTGGTGGCCTCGCTTTCGACCGCGCCGCTCAGCGGATAGCAGCCGAGCGTGCGGAAGCGGATCGAGCGTTCCACGGGGACTTCGCCGGGTTCGAGCCGGAAGCGATCATCATCGACCATCAGCAACAGGCCGTCGCGCTCGACAGTGGGGCGCGGCGCGGCGAGATAGAGCGGGACGATCTCGATGCCTTCGGCGAGGATGTACTGCCAGATGTCGAGCTCGGTCCAGTTGGACAGGGGGAAGACGCGGATGCTCTCGCCGCGGCTCTTGCGGGCATTGTAGAGCTTCCACAGCTCGGGGCGCTGGTTCTTCGGGTCCCAGCGCTGGCGGGCCGAGCGGAAGCTGAAGATGCGCTCCTTCGCGCGGCTCTTCTCCTCGTCGCGCCGCGCGCCGCCGAACGCTGCGTCGAAGCCATATTGGTCGAGCGCCTGTTTCAGCCCCTCGGTCTTCCACATGTCGGTGTGGAGGCTGCCGTGATCGAACGGGTTGATCCCGCGGGCCTCGGCCTCCGGGTTGCGATGGACCAGCAGCTCCATGCCTGCCTCGGCCGCGGCGCGGTCCCGCAGGGCGTACATGTCGCGGAACTTCCAGGTCGTGTCGACATGGAGCAGCGGGAAGGGCGGGGGCGCCGGGAAGAAGGCCTTGCGGGCGAGATGCAGCATCACCGCCGAATCCTTGCCGACCGAATAGAGCATCACCGGGCGCTCGGCCTCGGCCACGACCTCGCGCATGATGTGGATGCTCTCGGCTTCGAGGCGTTGCAGATGAGTCAGAGCGGTAAGGCTGGGGGAAGCAGGCATCGTCGTGCAGATAGTGGCGAAACCGCCGAGCGCGATCAACTTATCCTGTTGCGGGTGAAAGGTGGCTCACTCCATCGCCGTCCGCTCGACCGAATCGAGGATGCGCGCGCCGGCCATGAAGACCGCGATCGGGCAGACTGCAAACAGCAGCCAGCCACCGAAGCCGGGATATTGCTCGAGATAATGCACGCCGCGTTCCACCGCGCCGGTGCCGAGGCCGTAGATGACCGCAAAGGCCTCGAACTTGGTCTTGATGATGAACAGGCGAGAGATTTTGGTCCACATGTCCCTCCGTTAAGCAATGACCGGGCCAATGGCGGATTCCCGCGATTCCGGACTCATAAATATGGTTAAATGTAAATTAACTCGACGATTCCCGTCGCCTCCAGCAGTGCGGTGCGGGCGCGTTCGATCGTGGCGATCAGCGCCGGATCGGCGATGGCGTCATGGGGAATCTCCTCGGGCCAATGGTGCCCAACAACGCCGGCGATCAGATCGAGCCGTGCCTCATCGACCAGGAAGCGCGGATCGATCGTCGCCGGATCGGCCACCACGCGCAGGCGCAGGCAGGCCGGGCCGCCGCCATTGGCCATGGACTGGCGGACATCGACCACCTCGAGCCGGCGGATCGGGCCGTTTCCCGCGATCATCTCCTGCAGCCAGGCCCAGACCGCTTCGTTTTCGCGCGCTTCCTCGGGCAGGATCAGCGCCATCCCGCCATCGGGGAGAGTCACGAGCTGAGCGTTGAACAGATAGGAGGAGACGGCATCGGCCAGGCTGACGCGCGCCGCCGGGACCTCGACGATCTCGACTTCGGGCAGACGGGCGCGCAGATCGGCGTAGAAAGAGTCCTTGTCGGCAAAGGCCAGTTCGTGCGCGAACAGCACACGTTCATTGGCGACGGCGACCACGTCGTTGTGGAAGGCACCGGCGGCGATCACCGCTTCGGATTGCTCGACGAACAGCGCCCGCGCGAGCCCATGTCGCCGCGCGACCGCCATGCTGGCCTCGCGGTGCTGCCGCGCGGGGAAGGGGCCGCCGGAGACGCCGTAGACGAAGATCTCGACGCCCGGCTGACCATGCGCGACGCACAGCCGCATGTGATTGGCGGCGCCCTCGTCGCCGAACGGGGCGGGCACCGGGCCGTGCACGGCGAAGTGCGGATCGGCGAAGGCGAGGCGCAACTGGGCGAGGGTGCCGGGCCATTCGTGGCTGCGGTGGGACATCGTCACAAGATTGGCGACGGAGAGGTGGCAGCGGCCGTCGGACGTGTCGGGCGCGGGCGAGACGGTCGCGGCGTTGGCCGCCCACATCGCCGAGGCGGACAGCGCCTGTGCCTGAAGGTGGGGCGATGCGGCGGCGTAATCGGTCGCGAGGCTGGCCAGCCAGGCATGATCGGGCCGTGCGAGCGGGAGCAGCACGCCCTGGGTCAGGCCGAGCGCGAGGTTGGCCCGCATCTTGGCGATTCCCTCCAGCGCGGCGCGGCGCGGCGCGGCGACCTTGCCGGCGTTGCGGGTCGCGGCGAGGTTGCCGGGGCTGAGGCCGGCGTAATTATGGCTTGGGCCGATCAGGCCGTCGAAGTTGATCTCCTTCAGCATCTTAAAGCCGGCCGACATGGCTGATCTCGTCCTGCTCGGTGAGCGCCAGTGCCGCGGCGGCGGTGCGATCGACAGCGACGCCGCCGTCTTGCGGGCGGACACGGCCATAGGCGCAGCGGAAATCGGCGAGCCGGCCGGTCGCGATCAGCGCTGCCTCGCCACCGTCGTCGTCGATCGACGCGATGGTGGCGCTGGACGCCTCGCGGATGGTGCGGACATTGTCGGTCTTCGCGGTCATGGTCGGGCCGCCGTCGAAGATGTCGATATAATTCTCGAAGGCGAACCCCTCATTCTCCAGCATGCGCATCGCAGCGCGGCCCGAGGGGTGGGGCAGGCCGATCGCGGCGCGGGCGCTTTCCGAGAGCATGGCGATGTAGATCGGATGCTTGGGGAAGAGATCGGCGATGAACTGGTGGCCGCGCACCGCATTGAACTGGTCGGCATCCTGGAAATTCATGCCGAAGAAGCGGCCGGCCAGCCCGTCCCAGAAAGGCGATCCGCCGGCCTCGTCGATGATCCCGCGCAGTTCGGCGAGGATGCGGTCGGCGAAGCGGGCGCGGTGGCGGGCGATGAACAGGTAGCGGCTGCGTGCGAGCAGCAGGCCGAGGCCGCCGGCACGCTCGCCGGGGTGAAGGAACAGGCCGCCGACTTCGCTGCAGCCTTCGAGATCGGTGGTGAGCGAGAGCATGTCGGCGCGGAAGGTGCGGTTCAGCTCGGCGCTGTGCTGAGCGAGCGTGCCGATGCGGTAGCTGTAAAAGGGATAACGCTGCCCGACCTGCGTGAAGATCTGGCAGGTGCCGCGCACTTCGCCGGTCGTGACATTCTCCAGCACGAGTACGAACAGATCGTCCGCCAGGCTGTCGTCGGGGCGCGCAAACGCATCGTGGCTGCGGGCAAGCTTGATCTTCAGCGCGGCGCGATCGGCGGGCAGGTTGGTGAAGCCGCCGCCGGTCAGCTTGGCCATCTCGTACAGCGGCTGCAGATCCTCGTCGCGCGCGGCCCGGATACGAAAGCTCATAAGGTTCCTTTTGCGGCGATGCGCAGCATGGTGAGAGTCGACAGCGCGGCGCGTTCGGCGAGGCTGTCGACGAGGAGGAATTCGTCCGACGAATGGATCGCGCCGCCGCGCGGGCCCATAGTGTCGACCACGGGCACGCCGCATGCGGCGATGTTGTTGCCGTCGCACACGCCGCCGGTCGCGCGCCAGGCGATAGCGAGGCCGAGATCGGCGCCGGCCGTCCTGACCAGTTCGAACAGCTTTTCGGCGCCCGGATCGACTGGCTTGGGCGGACGGTTGAAGCTGCCATGGACCTCGACGCGCACGTCGTGCTCGGCGGCGACGGCGGCGGCAACGGCATCGATCGCGGCCTGGGCGCGGGCGATCTCGGCCTGAGTCGCGGGGCGGAAATTGACGCGCAGGATGGCGAGCTCGGGCACGACATTGTTGGGTCCGCCGCCCTCGATCCGCGCCGGGTTGACCGCGAGGCCGGGGCCGCGCAGCCGGCTCAGGCGCAGCGCGATATCGGCGGCGGCGACGATGGCATTGCGGCCTTCCTCCGGATTGCGGCCGGCATGCGCGCTGCGGCCAGTGACCACGATCGAGAAATTGCCGGTGCCGCCGCGCGCACCGGCGAGCGTGCCGTCCGGCAGGGCGGGTTCGTAGGTCAGCGCAGCGATCTTGCCCTGCGCGGCGCGGGCTAGCAGCGCGGCGGAGGAGAAGGAGCCGGTTTCCTCGTCGGAGTTGATCACCACCTCATAGCCGATCCGGCCGGCGAGCGGCGACGCTTCGACCGCGCTCAGCGCGGCCAGCATAACCGCAAGCCCGCCCTTCATGTCGGCGACGCCGGGGCCGTTGAGCGCGCCGTCCGGGCGGAAGGTCAGTGCTTGGAACGGGTGATCGACCGGATAGACGGTGTCCATATGGCCGGTGAACAGCATCTGCACCGGCGCGTCGGGGCGGACGGTGAGGTGGAAGTGCCGGCCATGCGCGAGATCGGAGACGGTGCCATCCGGGCCGACGCTGGTGACCGCGGCGGGCTCGACCAGCTCGATCCGGCCGGGCAGGGCTGCGAAGGCATCGCCGAGCTTGCCCGCCATGGCAGCGATTCCGGCGAGGTTGCGGGTGCCGCTGTTGATCGTCGCCCAGTCCTGCAGCTGGGCAAGCATCGCCGCGTCGGAGAGGGTGGCGATGGCATCCCGTTCGGCGGTGGAAAGCGCGGTCATGACGCGGTGGTAGCCGGATTCCCGGGGTGCGGGAACAGCAGGAACATTCTCGTTACGATGTCGTAATGGAGAGAAGTATTTTTTCTTTCCCTGTTACGGGCCGTTTTGTTGGATAAAATACTATTTTTTTTCAATTTCTTGATGCCCGTTTTCCCTGTTATTCGATAACAGGGGAAATGTGAGCCGTCACAGTGTCGAAATCGGCGACAACGGCCGCATGAAATGGTCATGAAGAGGCACTCGATTTGGCGCCCGGCGATGGCGGGCGTTCGTGTTTCGGAACTGTTCGCTGCCGGTCACTGACACTGGACGATCGAATGTTGAATCGCCCTGCGACGCACGATTCGAATCGTCATCCGTCGGCGAATCTTGGTTGATTGCTCGCTGCATGGGCGAGGTATCGAGCGCAATCCCAAGCGTTGATCGATGCCGGGCGATACAGACGCGAGCCTGCTTGTCAGAAGCTGTACGCCAGCGACGCGCGGCTTGTCGTGTCGGTGCCGACGCGTCCCACCGGCGGCATGCTTTCATATTGCACGATATAGGAGAAGCGCGCGGCCAGCGGGCCGATCAGCTTCGCGCTGAGCGCGGTCGTGCTGCTGACGGTGCTGTTGTAATGCTGGACATAGGCCGATGCATCCTGGCTGAGCGAGATGGTCTTGCTCAGCTTCCAGTCGAAATCGACCGAGCCACGGGCGGCGACGCTGCTTTCGGTGGTGCCGTCCGTGAAGGAAGTGTCGCGATAGGCCGGGCCGAGCTCCAGATCGAGCGAGACGCCAGATTTGCGGATCGCGCTGTAGCCGGCGCCGAGCGAGGCCGAATAGCGGCTGGTGTAGCCGAGGAAGCGATCGGCCTCATATTGCGCCGCGCCATAGACATAGCCGCGCGGCGAGAATTTGAAATTGGGCTCATAGGCAGCGAGATAATGTTCGCGGCTGACCACCCCGGCGCTTTTCTTGTAATCGGCGGCGAGCTGGACCTTGTGGCGCCAGCGCACCGTCTCGCGCGACAGGTCGATCGCGCCGCTCACCCCGGTATCATGGGTGTTGCCGGCGGTCAGGTAACCGCCAAGCTCGGCACGGCCATGCCAGAGATCGAGCGGGCCGGCCTCGCGCAGGCTGGCCTCACGCTGCGCCGTGCGGGCCTTGCTCCAGCCGTCGACCGCGGCAGCGATCGCGTCGGCCGAGTCGGGCGCGGCGGCACGGGCATATTTTGAAACGGTCGCGACTTCGGCTTCGTTGCCTGACGCCATGGCGGCATCCAGCATCGCCTTTACAGGCTGCGGTATCGGCGCCTGCTGCGCGTTTGCGAGCATCAGCGGCGCGGCGAGCAGGAGCGGGAGGCGGGTCACGCCGACAGGGATAGCGTGCCTGCGCGTGCGATCAACCGAGATGCGGGGCAAAGGCGGACAGGACGTTCTCGTAGAGCGTTTTCTTGAACGGCACGATGATCTCGGGCAGCTCGGCGGGCGCCACCCAACGCCAGGCGCGGAATTCCTGGTGCATGGTCGCGATGTCCACGTCGTTGTCTTCGCCGAAAAAGCGGTAGAGGAACCAGCGCTGGCGCTGGCCGCGCCATTTGCCCTTCCACACCTTGCCGACCAGGTCCGGCGGCAGATCGTAGAAGAGCTCGTCCGGCGCGGCGGCGATCAGCGCGACCTTGTCGGGCATGACCCCGGTTTCCTCGCCCAGCTCGCGCAGCGCTGCTGCCTCGGCATCCTCGCCGTCGTCGATCCCGCCCTGCGGCATCTGCCAGGCTTCGACCGTGGAATCGATGCGCTGGCCGACGAACACGAGGCCGGCGTGGTTGAGCAGCATGACGCCAGCGCAGGGGCGGTAGGGGAGGGTGGCCGGATCGATCATCAGCCGGCTGCCTGGGCCATGACGCGGTCGCCTTCCGCCTCGACGATCACCGTCTTCAGGGCTGCCAGCGCGCCCGCCACGTCGCCGGCCGAGGAGGGAATTGCCTTTCGCAGGGTGACGAAGCCGTGGATATTGCCCTTCGCTTCGCGAAAAATCACGGGCACCCCGGCCACCGCGAGCGCACCGGCATAGGCGCGACCCTGATCACCGATCGGATCGAGACTGGCGGTAATCACCACCGCCGGCGGCATACCGGCCAGATCGCCGATCAGCGGCGAGGTGCGGATATGGGTAGCCTCGGCATCATAGGAGGCCTGGAACCAGTCCATGCTGTCGCGGGTCAGCAGAAAACCTTCCGCGTAAACGGTGTAAGAAGGATATTCCTTCGAGGCATCGGTGGCCGGATAGATGGGGAATTGCGCGATCACCGGCACGGCGGCGGGCGCGTCGCGCAGCACCATCGCGGTGACGATCGCCAGATTGCCGCCGGCGCTGTCGCCGCAGACGACGAGGCTGGTGACCTTGCGGCCAAGGTCGGCCGGGTTCGCCGCCACCCACCGGGCTGCCGCCTCGCAATCGTCCGGCGCGGCGGGCCAGGGATTTTCGGGTGCAAGGCGGTAATCGACCGAGATGACCGGGATATCGAGGGTCCGGGCGATCTCGGCGCAGAAGCTGGCATGAGTCTCGATATTGCCGATCACGAAGCCGCCGCCATGATAATAGAGCATGGCCGGGCCGGGCTCGCGGTGCGCCTTCGCATCGAACAACCGCGCCGGGATGGCGCCGGCCGGGCCGGGAATGGCGAGATCGAGGATCGTCGCGAGCTCGCCGACCGGCGGATCGGCCACGTCCTTCATCGCGGCATAGACGCCGCGCGCGGCGGGCGCGTCCATTTCGTGCATCTTCGGGCCGGGCATGGAGTTGAGGAAATCGAGAAAGGCGCGGACGTCGGGGCGGACAAAGGGTTCAGTCACAAAGCTCTCCCATCGGCGCCGCATGGCGACAGCGCGATCGGCCACTTACGTAGGGAGGATGATCCCGGTCGTCCATCACCCCGCTTATGTCGTGCCGGCGCCCTCAAGCAGCGGATATCGCTGGAACAAGAACGGCATGATCCGCGACCTGTTGCGCGAGCGGGGCGAGACCTTTGCCTGGTTCGAGCCGGCGGCGATGCCGCGCTGCTGGATCGAGGAAGCGCATGACCCGGATTATGTCGCCGAAGTGATCGCCGCGCAGGTGCCGCGTGATAAGGAGCGGCGGATCGGCTTTCCGGTCACCCCGCTGGTGGCGGCGCGCGCGCAGATCGTGCCGGGCGGCACCTGGCTCGCCGCCACGCTGGCGCTGGAACATGGCTTTGCCGCGAACAGCGCGGGGGGCAGCCATCATGCGCTGGCCGCGACCGGGGCGGGCTATTGCATCTTCAACGATCTCGCCATTGCCGCGATCCGGCTGGTCGAGGAGGGGCGGGTTGAGCGCGTGCTGATCGTCGATTGCGACGTGCATCAGGGCGACGGCACCGCCGCGCTCACTGCCGGGCGGCCGGGAATCGCGACCTATTCGATCCATGCCGAGAAGAATTTCCCGGCGCGCAAGGCGCGATCGACGGTAGACGTGGCGCTGGCCGACGGGGTGGGGGACACGGCCTATCTCGAACGGCTCGAGGCGACGCTAACGCCGCTGCTCGACTCGTACCGCCCCGATCTCATCCTCTATCAGGCAGGCGTGGACCCCTTTGCCGAGGATCGGCTTGGTCGTCTGGCGCTGAGCGAGGCTGGGCTGGAGCGGCGGGAGGCGCTGGTCGCGCGCCTCGCGATCGAGCGCGGGATTGCGCTCGCGAGCACGGTCGGCGGAGGCTATGGTGCCGATGTGCTGGCGGTCGCGCGGCGCCATGTCGCGTCGATCGTCGCGCTGGGCCGCGCCTTTGCTCGCGCCCGAGCCGGACGCGATTGAAAAGAAGGATTTGCACTGGCCCCCGATCGAACTAGCTTGGCCAGTCAACGCTCCGGGCATAGAGGGCGTGTACAAAATCCACAGGAAGTGCATCAATGGCATCCGCCGTTCACGAATTGACGCCAGCCGAGGCGTCCGCCCACCCACCCGCAGAATCGATCGTTGTGCGCTTCGCCGGAGACTCCGGCGACGGCATGCAGCTGACCGGCGGGCAGTTCACGCTTTCCACCGCCCTGGCCGGCAACGACCTGGCGACCTTCCCCGATTTCCCGGCCGAGATCCGCGCGCCGCAGGGCACCTTGTTCGGCGTCTCCGCCTTCCAGATCAATTTCGGATCGACCGCGATCGAGACCGCGGGCGACGCGCCGGACGTGCTGGTGGCGATGAACCCGGCCGCGCTCAAGACCAATGTCGACGCGCTCAAGCCCGGCGGGCTGATCATCGCCGACGAAGGCGAGTTCGGCGACCGCAACCTGGCCAAGGCGAAATATGCGGTCAGCCCGCTGCACGATGGCAGCCTGGCCAAATGGCAGCTGCTGGCGTTCAACATCTCGCAGCTGACGCTCGACGCGGTCAAGCCGTTCGGGCTGGGCAACAAGGAAGCGCTCCGCTGCAAGAACATGTGGACGCTGGGGCTCGCGCTGTGGATGTTCGACCGCGAGCGTCAGCCGATCGTCGACTGGCTGAAGGCGAAATTCGCCAAGATGCCGGTGTTGGCCGAGGCCAATATCGCCGCGCTCAACGCCGGCCACGCCTATGGCGAGACGGCCGAGCTGGCCGGGCCGATGAAGCAGCATCATGTCGCGGCGGCGCCGGCCGAGCCGGGCCTGTACCGCACCGTGACGGGCGCCGAGTCGATCTCACTCGGCCTGGTCGCCGGCGTCCAGCTGGCCGGCGTGAAGATGTTCTTCGGTGGTTATCCGATCACGCCGGCCTCGGCGATCCTGCATCATCTGTCGCGGCTGAAGGAATTCGGCATCACGACCTTCCAGGCGGAGGACGAGATCGCCGCGATCGCCAGCGCGATCGGCGCGTCCTATGCCGGGCAACTGGGTGTTACCTCGTCCTCGGGCCCGGGCATCGCGCTCAAGGGCGAGGCGATGGGGCTTGCGATCATGACCGAGCTGCCGCTCGTCATCGTCAATTCGCAGCGCGGCGGCCCTTCGACCGGGTTGCCGACCAAGACCGAGCAGTCCGATCTCTATCAGGCAGTCTATGGCCGTAACGGCGATTCGCCGATGCCGGTGATCGCCGCGCGCAGCCCGGCCGACGCGTTCGACTGCGCGATCGAAGCGGTTCGCATCGCGGTTCAGTATATGACGCCGGTGATGCTGCTGACCGACGGCTATATCGCCAACGCAGCCGAGCCCTGGCTGGTGCCGGACATGGACAGCTATACGCCGTTCCCGGTCGAATATCTCGAGGAAGCACCGGAGGGTGGTTTCCTGCCCTATGCCCGCGACGAGAAGCTGGCCCGGCCCTGGGTAAAGCCCGGCACCCCCGGCCTGCTCCACCGCATCGGCGGGATCGAGAAGCAACTCGGCACCGGCAATATCGATTATGGCGCCGCCAACCATCAGGCGATGACCGATATCCGGCGGGACAAGGTGCTCGGCATCGACGTGCCCGACCAGACGGTCGAGCTGGGCGAGACGAGCGGCAAGCTGGTAATCGTCGGTTGGGGATCGACCTATGGCCCGATCCACCAGGCCGTGCGCCGCGCACGCCGCCGTGGCCTCGACGTAAGCCATGTCCATATCCGGCACATCTGGCCGCTTCCCGGAAATCTCGGTGCGTTGCTGAAGAGTTACGAGAAGATCCTCGTACCGGAAATGAACACCGGTCAGCTGAAGACGTTGCTCCGCGACCAGTATCTGGTCGATGCCAGGCCACTCAACAAGATTTCCGGGCAGCCCTTCATGATCGCCGAAATCGAAGCAGCGATCGACGAGGCGCTCGGTGGTGGGAAAATGCACAGCGAAGTACCCGCTGACACGCACCAATTGCCAACCTCGCTCGGCGACGAGGATCTCGATACGGCCGCGATCCACATTGGTGCCAACCGCAATCCGGAACCACGCTCATGAACGACATGACCCCGATCGCCAAGACCCTGCCCAAGGATTGGGAGACCGACCAGGAAGTGCGCTGGTGCCCGGGATGCGGCGATTACGCGATCCTCAAGGCCGTGCAGCGCACCATGCCGGAGATCGGCGCGCGGCCCGAAAATACGGTGTTCGTCAGCGGCATCGGCTGCTCGTCGCGCTTCCCATACTATATGGAGACCTATGGCTTCCACACCATCCATGGCCGTGCGCCGGCGGTGGCGACGGGGGTGAAGCTCGCCAATCCCGAGCTCGACGTTTGGATCATCACCGGCGACGGCGATGCGCTGTCGATCGGCGGCAACCACACCATGCATTTGATCCGCCGCAACCTCGATTGCCAGGTGCTGCTGTTCAACAACGAGATCTACGGCCTGACCAAGGGGCAATATTCGCCGACCAGCCATGTCGGCACGCGCAGCCCCTCGACACCGTTCGGTTCGCTCGACCGGCCGCTGACGCCGTGCGCCTTCGTGCTCGGCTCGGGCGCGCGCTTCGTGGCGCGCGCGATCGATGTGAACAAGAACCTGCCGGCGGTGCTGAAGGCGGCCTATGCCCATAAGGGCACCGGGTTCGTCGAGATCTTCCAGAACTGCATCGTCTATAATGACGACGTGTTCGCGCCCTTCACCGAGAAGGCCAATGCCGCGGCCAATCAGCTGTGGGTCGAGCATGGCAAGCCGTTGCTGTTCGAGGGCGGGACCAAGGGGCTGGCGCTCGATACCGAGAGGCTGGTGCTGAAGGTGGTCGATGTGGTGGATGGCGACTGGGCGGCAGCGCATGTCATCGTGCACGACCAGACCAACCGCGCGGTGGCGCACATGCTGGTCGAGATGCCGTTCGGGCCGTTCCCGATGGCGCTGGGCGTGCTGTACGACGATCCCGCCCCGACTTTCGAGAGCGCGGTCGTCGCCCAGAACGCTCAGGCGAGCGCGGGCAAGAAGCCCGATCTGCAGAAGCTCCTGTCGCAGGGCCAGACCTGGCAGGTCGAGAAGCAGCCGCACGTCATTTGACGCGCGCACGATCCTTCCCCTCCCGCAAACGGGAGGGGAGAATGCTCCCGAGGAGAGAATGACGTCCCTTCTCTGGCTGCGCCGCGATCTGCGCCTGAGCGATCACGCAGCGCTGACCGCGGCTGTGGCGGAAGGGCCGGTGATACCGGTCTATATCCTGGACGACGCGACCCCGCAGCATCGCGCGATGGGCGGCGCGTCGCGCTGGTGGCTGCACCACAGCCTCGCCGCGCTCGATGCCCGGTTGCGCGGCATGGGTTCGCGGCTGATCCTGAAGCGGGGCCGGGCTGAGACGGTACTCGCCGCGCTTGCGCAGGAAACCGGGACGACGCGCGTGCATTGTCTGCGCCATTATGAGCCGTGGTGGCGCAATGCCGAGCGCGCGGTTGCGCAGACGCTCGATCTCGTCCGGCATGACGGCAATTACCTGGCTGCGCCGGGATCGATCACCACCGGGGCGGGCCAGCCTTACCGGATCTACACGCCGTTCTGGCGCGCCTTGCAGGAACGGATGCCGCCGCCCGCGCCGAGCCCGGCCCCTGAGTCCATTACAGCGCCCGGGGTCTGGCCGGAGAGCGACGCGCTGGACACGTGGGCGCTACTGCCGACCAAACCGGACTGGGCAGGGGGCTTTCGCGACGAATGGACGCCGGGCGAAGCCGGAGCGCTGGAGCGGTTAGAT
Source organism: Parasphingomonas zepuensis (assembly GCF_036663735.1). Classification (NCBI taxonomy): domain Bacteria; kingdom Pseudomonadati; phylum Pseudomonadota; class Alphaproteobacteria; order Sphingomonadales; family Sphingomonadaceae; genus Parasphingomonas; species Parasphingomonas zepuensis. Next base: position 230,695 of record NZ_JAXOJO010000004.1, read on the forward strand.
ACGTTCTTGCCCGAAGTCGCGGCATATGACCTCGCCCGCAATTTGCCATCGATCGAGGGCAGCTCGCGCCTCTCGCCCCATCTGCATTTCGGCGAAATCTCGCCGGCGACGGTGTGGCACCGCGTCGCCGCCGCGAAAGGCGATCCGACGACCTTCCTGAAGGAACTCGCCTGGCGCGATTATGCGCAGAATGTGATCCTGCAATTTCCGGACTATGGCGCGAAGAACGGCCGTGCCGCGCTCGACGATCTGGCCTGGCGACGTAGCGAGACCGATCTCGCCGCCTGGCGGCAGGGCCGTACCGGCTATCCGATCGTCGATGCGGGGATGCGCCAGCTCTGGGCGACCGGCTGGATGCACAATCGGGTGCGAATGATCGCCGCGAGCTTCCTGATCAAGCATCTGCTGATTGACTGGCGGGAGGGCGAGCGCTGGTTCTGGGACACGCTGGTCGATGCCGATTACGGCAACAACAGCGTGAACTGGCAGTGGACCGCCGGCACGGGCGTGGATTCGAACATGTTCGTGCGGATCATGGCGCCACTCACCCAGTCGGCGAAATTCGATTCGGCGGGCTATATCCGGCAATGGGTGCCCGAACTCGCCGACCTTCCCGATGCGGCGATCCACGATCCCGATGCCGCGGGCGCTCGTCCCGCCGCCTATCCGGCTAAGATCATCGGCCATCGCGAGGCGCGCGAGCGGGCGCTGGCGGCGGTGAAAGCGACGCGATGACGGCGCGACAGGAATCGCTTTTCCCGCCCTTCCTGTAGGTGCATGAGAGCCGCCTATGAATGCATCAGCGCCGAACAGGGGACGTCGCTTGGGGACGCGCGCGGGGCAGGCCACTGGCCGGGTCGACCGGCTGCTGGCGCCCTTTGCGACGCAGTTCCACCGCCTGCTCGACCGGATCGATCTGGGCCTGGAGGCCGGATCGATCGAAGCATCGCTGCCCGACGGGACGAACCGGGTGCTCGGTGGGCGCGGCACCGGGCCGGTGGCGATCGTCGATATCGTCAGCTGGCGGGCGCTGATCCGCCTCGCCATGGGTGGCTCGGCCGGCTGGTATGTGGCGTGGTCGCGCGGGGAATGGCGCAGCCCCGATCCGGTGCCGCTGTTCGATCTGTTCATGCGCAATCGCCGCCCGCTTGGCGAAGTGGCGCGCGCACGCGGCCCGGTGCGCCTGTTCGGGCGGGCGTGGCACGCGCTGCGCCGCAACCATCGCAGTGGGGCGCGGCGCAACATCGAATTCCATTACGACCTGGGCAATGATTTCTACAGCCAGTGGCTCGACCCCGGCATGACCTATTCGAGCGCGCTGTTCGACGAGCCGATTTCCCCGGCGCAGTCGCTGGAAAGTGCACAGGCGACCAAGCTCGCCGCGATCCTCGCGCGTACCGCGACCGGGCCGGGCGACACGATCCTCGAGATCGGCTGCGGCTGGGGCTCCTTTGCCGAGACCGCAGCGCGGGCGGGTGTGAAGGTTCATGGCATCACGCTCTCGGCCGAACAGCAGCGCGCCGTGGCAGCGCGGATGGCGGGCGCCGGGCTTGACGGCGTCACCGTCTCCCTGACCGACTATCGCGACGTGGCCGGCCGCTATGATGCCGTGGCCAGTATCGAGATGGTCGAGGCGGTCGGCGCGGAGTATTGGCCAGCCTATCTTCGCACGATCGCGCGGGTCCTCAAGCCCGGCGGGCGCGCGGCGATCCAGTATATCGCGATCGACGACGCGATCTTCGATGCCTATGCGAGCAATGTCGATTTCATTCAGCGCTTCGTCTTCCCCGGCGGCATGCTGCTGTCGGAAGCGCGGTTCCGCGCGATTGCCGAGGCGGAGGGGCTGGGGTGGCAGGATCAGCGCAATTTCGGGCTGCATTATGCCGAGACGCTGAAGCGCTGGCGGGCCGCGTTCGACCTGGCGGTGATGGAGGGGCGGCTGCCCACCGAATTCGATCGCCATTTCGTCGATCTGTGGCGATATTACCTGATGTATTGCGAGGGCGGGTTCAGCGGCGGCGGAATCCATGTCGCCCAGGTCACGCTGGTCCGGGGGGAATGAGATGAACAGGCAGTTGATCGGCGCGCTCGCGCTCGCGCTGGCCGGGCTGATCCCGGCGCAGGGCTTCGGACAGGCACAGCCGGCGGCGACCGAGGCGACTCAGCGCCAGGTCGGCGCCGAGATATTATTCTGGTCGCAGGCGCAGCGCGACGCGAACTTCCCGGCGATGGAGAAGCTGTTTCCGGGGAATATGATCAAGGCCGATCCCGCCCGGCTGCGCGCGCTGCCGGCAGGTGCGCCGCTGGCGATCCCGGCGGGCGAGGTCGATGCGTTCCTCGCCGCGATGAACGTCGCCGGGCTGATCGTGTTGCAGGACGGCAAGGTCCGGCTAGAACGCTATGCGCGCGGGCTGACGGCGGAGGGGCGCTGGACCAGCTTCTCGGTCGCCAAATCCTTCACCTCGACCCTGGTCGGGGCGGCGTTGAAGGACGGCTCGATCAAGTCACTGAACGATCCGGTGACGCGCTACATCCCCGATCTCGGCGGCAGCGGCTATGACGGGGTAACGGTCGCGCAGCTGTTGACGATGACGTCGGGCGTCAAATGGAACGAGGATTACACCGATCCCAAGTCCGACGTGGCGCGGATGTTCCTCGAACCGGTGCCGGCCGGAGTCGATCCGACGGTGTATTTCATGCGCAAGCTGCCGCGCGAGACCGCGCCGGGCACGACCTGGGCTTACAAGACGGGCGAGACCAACCTGATCGGCGTGCTGGTGCGCCGTGCGACGGGCAAGACGCTGGCGGCCTATGCCGAGGAGAATATCTGGAAGCCCGCCGGCATGGAGCGCGACGGCTTCTGGATGAAGGACCAGACCGGCGCCGAGGTCAGCGGCTGCTGCCTGTCGGTATCGCTGCGCGACTATGCGCGGTTCGGCCAGTTCGCGCTCGAGGGCGGGCACGGCGTGGTTGCTAATGGCTGGTTCGCCGATGCGACCCGGGCACATGCCCAGGTGGCGCCGGGCGGCTTCGGTTACGGCTATCAATGGTGGACCTATCCGGCCGGCGTGTTCGGCGCACAGGGGATTTTCGGCCAGAGCATCCTGATCGATCCGGCCCGCAAGATCGTGATCGCGATGGTCAGCGCTGCGCCCAAGGCAAGCGATCGGGCGCTGACGCTGCAGCGGCTGGCCTTTGCGCAGAAGCTGATCGCGGCGGCCCAGTAGGCGTAAATCCCCTCCCGCACGCGAGAGGGGAATAGGTCAGTCGACTCGTTCGAAATGGCCGGTGGCGAAATCCTCGCCGAGCAGGGCAACCAGCCGGTCCGCCACGACTTCGGGCGCCTTCACGGACGCGGGATCCTCGCCGGGATAGGCGCGTTCGCGCATCTTCGTCCGCGTGGCGCCGGGATCGACGATCGCGACGCGGATGCTGCTGATCTGCTCCATCTCGTCGCCATAAGCGCCGAGCAACGTCTCGAACGCGGCCTTGGACGCGCCGTACAGGCCCCAATAGGCGCGCGGCGCGCGGCCGACGCTCGAGGTGATGCCGATTACGCGCGCTCGCTTGGATCGGCGCAGCATCGGATCGAATGCGGTGATCAGCGCGGCCTGGGCGCTGACGTTGAGCGTCAGCACGGCGGCGAGTTCCTTGGCATCGATCGCGGGCACGGCGGCAAGACTGCCCAGGGTCGCTGCATTGAGCACCAAGATGTCGAGTTGCGGCCAGCGCTCGCCAATCGCGGCACCGAGCCGGGCGATGCTGTCGGTCTCGGTCAGGTCGAGCGGTGCGATGGTCGCGCTGCCACCGGCGTCGAAGATCGCGGTCTCGACCTCCTCCAGATCCTTGGCGGTGCGCGCGGTCAGCACGACATGCGCGCCGGCTGCGGCGAGCGCCCTGGCGGTGGCGGCACCGATGCCGCGGCTGGCCCCGGTAACGAGGGCGATCTGGTTGGCGAGGGGGAGGTCAGTCACAATAAATTCCGTTCGCCCTGAGCTTGTCGAAGGGCCGCTCTTCTATCGCGCGCCGCGGGAAAGGAAAGAACGGTGCTTCGACAAGCTCAGCACGAGCGGAAATTTATATGACTCGCTCGGCGAGTAGGGCGAACTGATCGACCGAAGCGACTTCGTCCTGATCGGTCAGCTGAGTCGGATAGTCGCCGGTGAAGCAGGCATCGCAATGGCTCGGTCGGATATCTGCTCGGCACGGCTCGCCGAGCGCCTTGTACAGGCCGTCGATCGAGACGAACGCCAGGCTGTCGGCCTGAATATAGGTGTTCATCTCGGCGATGTTCATGTTGGCCGCGAGCAGCTTGGCGCGCTCAGGCGTATCGACGCCGTAGAAGCAGCTATGTCGGGTCGGCGGGCTGGCAATGCGCATATGCACCTCGGCGGCACCGGCCTCGCGCATCATCTGCACGATTTTCAGGCTGGTGGTGCCGCGCACGATCGAATCGTCGATCAGCACGATTCGCTGGCCCTTGATCAGGGCGCGATTGGCATTGTGCTTCAGCTTCACGCCGAGATGGCGGACCTTGTCGCCCGGCTGGATGAAGGTGCGGCCGACATAATGCGAGCGGATGATGCCGAGCTCGAACGGAATGCCCGATTGCTGGGCATAGCCGATCGCCGCCGGGGTGCCCGAATCGGGCACGGGGATGATCAGGTCGGCTTCGACAGGGCTTTCGATCGCAAGCTGAGCGCCGATTGCCTTGCGCACGGTATAGACGCTGCGATCGTCCGAGATCGAATCGGGCCGCGAAAAATAGACATATTCGAAGATGCACGGCCGCGGCGAAACCGGCGCGAACGGACGGTGCGAGCTGATCTCCGTGCCGCGTACGATCACCAGCTCGCCTGGCTCGATCGAGCGCTCGTAGGTCGCGCCAACTACGTCGAGCGCCACCGTTTCGGACGCGAAGATCACCGCACCGTCGAGCCGGCCCATCACCAGCGGGCGGATGCCGAGCGGATCGCGGCAGGCGATCATGCCCTCCGGCGTCATCACGATCAGCGAATAGGCGCCCTCGACTCGCTTTAGCGCGTCGATGAACTTGTCGACGAAGGTGCGGTAGCTCGAGGTGGCGACGAGATGGATGATCGTCTCGGTATCGGAGGTTGACTGGAAGATCGAACCGCGCTGGACGAGATCGCGCCGCAGCCGCATCGCGTTGGAGATGTTGCCGTTATGCGCGATCGCGAAGCCGCCCGAGGCGAGATCGGCATAAAGCGGCTGCACGTTGCGCAGCGCCGTCTCGCCGGTCGTCGAATAGCGGACATGGCCGCAGGCGACATTGCCGCGCAGCGCCTGGATGATCTCGTCGCGATCGAAATTGCCGGCGACATGGCCCATCGCGCGGTGCGTGTGGAACTCGCTGCCGTCGAAGCTGGTGATGCCGGCGGCCTCCTGGCCGCGATGTTGCAGCGCGTGCAGGCCGAGCGCGACCAAAGCGGCCGCGCCTTCGCTACCGGATACGCCGAAAATGCCGCACTCTTCGCGCAGCTTGTCCCCGTCAATAGGGGCGTCGAATGGGTTCGTTGTAAGCATGGCGCCCTTCGGGGGGGAGTAGCGTCGCCCGCCATATAGGGTCGGCTTTCTGCTTTGTCGCGCTTTTGTCACATCGATTGATGACGGCCCGTCGCATTGTCGGTTTTGCGTGCTTCCCGCCGCGCGGGGTGACGGGCCGGTGGCGTCGCGCTAAGCCTGCGATATGCCCGATTCCCGCGATACCGGCCTGGTGCTGGACCCGAATTATGATGCCGCCGGCCTGATCACTGCCGTCGCCACCGACCGCACGACCGGAGAGGTGCTGATGCTCGCGCACATGAACGCCGAGGCGTTGGCCGCGACCGTCGCGACGCGCGAGGCGCATTTCTGGTCGCGGAGTCGGGCGCGGCTCTGGAAAAAGGGCGAATCGTCCGGACATGTGCTGCGAGTCGCCGATATCCGGATCGATTGCGATCAGGATGCGGTGTGGTTGATCGTGGACGCCTCCGGCCCGGCCTGCCACACCGGCGAGCGCAGCTGCTTCTATCGTCGGATCGACGGCGATTCGCTCACGACGGTCGAATGAAGCGCGGCGCGCTGCTGGCGACGCTGTTGCTGACGGGCTGTTCCGGCAGCGCGCCGCAGCCCGGCGGCAACACGACCGCCGCGACGAGCCTGGAAGCGGCCGCGATCGAAGCCGGCGTGATTCCGGACCCGAATAACAGCGACATCACCGGCTTGTATGCGCGCGACACCGACCGGGTCTGCGTCGTGCCCGCCGCTACTGGATATCGCATCGGCGTGTTCGTCGATTATGGCGACAAGGTGCGGTGCAGCGGATCGGGCACGGTCACCCGCGCCGGGGAGAAGCTGCGGCTCGATTTCGGTGGGACAGGGTGCAGCTTCGACGCGCGCTTCGAAGGTGATCGAATCGTTTTTCCGGGCCGTTTGCCGGATGCCTGCCGCAAGCTGTGCACCGAGCGCGCCTCGCTCGCGGCGCTCGATGTGAGCCGGTTGAGCGATTCGATCGCCGAAGCCTCGACCCTGCGCGACCGGCGCGGCAAGCTGCTCTGCGACAGCGGCGGATGAGCTTGACGTTCACGTAAACGGCACCTAGCTTGCCCGCATGTCCACAGTCGCCGCCTACGCCGCGATCGAGCGCCACCCCGATCGCGATCATTTCTCGATCTCCGACCTGTCCGCCGAGTTTGGCGTGACGGCGCGGGCGCTGCGGTTCTACGAGGATGAGGGCCTGATCGCCCCCGAACGGCGCGGCACCGCGCGAATCTATTCGCAGCGCGACCGGGCCCGGCTCGCCTGGATCCTGCGGGGCAAGCGAGTCGGCTTCAGCCTCGGCGAGATCCGCGAGATGATCGACCTCTACGACATCGGCGACGGACGCCAGGTCCAACGCACGGTGACGATAGACCGTTGCCGGCAGCGCGTCTCCCTGCTCGCATCGCAGAAGCAGGACATCGATGCAGCGATCGACGAACTCAACGATTTCATCACATTACTCGAAACGCACGGTGCGCAAGGCCGCCTGAAGGACTGATATCATGCCGCAATACACTCCCCCCGTCCGCGACACCCGTTTCATCCTGGAGCATGTCGTCGGCCTCGATCGCCATGCGAACCTGCCGGGCTTCGCCAACGCTACCCCGGATGTGGTCGATGCCGTGCTCGACGAGGGCGGCAAGTTCGTCGCCGAGGTGCTGTTCCCGCTGAACCATTCGGGCGATCAGGAAGGCTGCACGCGCCATGAGGACGGTTCCGTCACGACGCCCAAGGGCTTCAAGGAAGCCTATGCCCGCTTCGTCGAATCGGGCTGGGGCACGCTGTCGGCGCCGGCCGCCTTTGGCGGGCAGGAGATGCCGCATGTCGTCTCGACCGCGTTCCAGGAATATATGATTTCCTCCAACATGGCTTTCGCCATGTATCCGGGGCTGACGCACGGCGCGATCGCGGCGCTGCTGGTAAAAGGCACCGAGGAGCAGAAGACGAAATACGTGCCCAACATGGTCTCGGGCAAATGGGGCGGGACGATGAACCTGACCGAGCCGCAATGCGGCACCGATCTCGGCCTGATCCGCACCCGCGCCGAGCCACAGGCTGACGGCTCCTATGCGATCACCGGGACCAAGATCTTCATCTCGTCCGGTGAGCACGACCTGACCGAGAACATCATCCATCTCGTCCTAGCGAAGACGCCGGGCGCGCCCGAAAGCTCGAAGGGCATCTCGCTGTTCGTCGTGCCCAAGTTCATGGTCAATGATGACGGCTCGCTCGGTGCGCGCAACGCGGTGTCGTGCGGATCGATCGAGCACAAGATGGGCATCCATGCCAATTCGACTTGCGTGATGAACTATGACGGGGCGACCGGCTGGCTGGTCGGCGAGGAGATGAAGGGCCTCGCCGCGATGTTCATCATGATGAACGTGGCGCGGCTCGGCGTCGGCCTGCAGGGGCTTGGCGTCGCCGAGACCGCATACCAGAACGCCGTCCAGTACGCGCATGACCGTCGCCAGGGTCGCGCGCTGACCGGTCCCAAGGAGCCGCAGGAAAAGGCCGATCCGCTGTTCGTGCATCCCGATGTGCGCCGGATGCTGATGGATGCCAAGGCGCTGACCGAAGGGTTGCGTGCGCTGTGCCTGTGGGGCGCGCTGCAGGTCGATCTCGAGCACGGTGCGGCGAGCGAGGAGGAGCGTCAGCTCTCCGCCGATCTGGTCGGCCTGCTCACGCCCGTGATCAAGGGCTATGGCACCGACAAGGGTTATGAGATCGCGACCAACGCCCAGCAGGTCTATGGCGGGCATGGCTACATCGCTGAATGGGGCATGGAGCAATATGTCCGCGATGCCCGGATCGCGATGATCTATGAAGGCACCAATGGCATCCAGGCGATGGACCTGGTCGGCCGCAAGCTCGCCATGAACGGCGGGCGCGCCGTGCAGGCACTGTTCAAGGTCGTCGGGGACGATGTCGCCACGGGCAAGGCCGATCCCGCCACCGCCGATTTCGCCGCACGCCTCGAAAAGGCCAATGGCGAGCTGCAGCAGGCGACGCTCTGGTTCCTCCAGAACGGCATGAAGAACCCGGACAATGTCGGCGCCGGTGCGCAGCCTTATCTCCACCTGATGGGCATCGTCGCGGTCGGCCTGATGTGGCTGCGCATGGCCTCGGCCGCGGCGAAGTTGAAGGCGGCGGGGGAGGGCGATGCCGCCTTCCTCGACGCCAAGCTGATGACCGCGCGGTATTTCGCGGAGCGGATCATGCCCGAGGCAGGTGCGCTTCGCCGCAAGATCGAGAGCGGATCCGAATCGATGATGGCGATCCCGCCGGAGATGTTCGCCGCGGCGTGATCCAATGGGGTGTCAGATCAGGCTGATCTGACCGTCCGGTTGTCCCGAGTGGAGCGAGATCGCCTTATCGTGTTGCTGGTGGCTGCGGAGCGGGCACCGGCAGGGCGGCGGCGGGCTTTGCGGCAGGCAGGGTTTCTTTCCGGCGCACGCCCGAGAGCTCAGGCACAGGCCTGATCGTCGTCGTAACCGCTGGTGGTGCCACTCTGGTCGTGCCCGGCAAGGTTTCGAGCGAGAAATTGTCCTGCCGTGCGACCGGGACGAGCACCTGCAGCTTCATGCACTGGCTCACATCGGTGCGCTTGAACTCGCCGCAGTTCCACAGCGCCTTGTCGTAATTGCGGGCCTTGTCGCGCAGATAGCTGAACGACATTCCCGCGATCTGGGTCGGCTGCAGCGGCAGCGCTCCGGGCGTCTTCGCCTTGCTGGTCCAGCCCATGATCTTGCAATAGGGCCGATCGCCGCAGGTGCGCGCTGCGAGCAGGGCAAAGGCATCGGGCGGCATGTGCGGATCGAGCGTCAACAGGAAACTGTTGGCGTCGGTGGCCAGCGCGGGCGGCAATGTTGCGCCAAGCGCTGCGGCCTCGGCAACCGCGGCCGAGGCATCGACCAATGCCGCGCCGGTCTTGTGCGCATCGGAATAGAGTGCGAGTTGGGGCACGACGGGTTCGTCGGACGAGACATGCCGGTTGAAGGCGGGCGGCGTGCCCCACCAGCCGGTCCAGCGGAAGAACAGATGGGTGCGCACCGCAGCGATCTTGTCCAGGCTCGACTGCCAATAGGGCACGACCCAGTCCGTGTGATAATGGGTCGCGTAGCCGACCGGCTTATAGACCGCGCCGTTGAGCGCCAGCGTGGCGGTCTCCCGAGCCCGGACCCACGCCGCATCCGACCAGCGATGCCGGATCAGCGCGCCATCGCAGGTGAAGGTGAACTGGCACCCGGTCGACCGCTCCGAACCCTGGAACACGACGCCGCAGATCGTCTTCGGGAAAGCCGGATGCCGCGCCCGATTGATGATCACCTGCGCCACGGAGCGCTGGCCCAGCGTATCGTCGCCGGCCTCGTACAGCACGCCAGCGGCCAGGCAGTCGATCGCACGGGCGCGAGCCTCGTCGCTGCCGGCGAAGCGGAATGGGCGTGCCGCCGGGTTGGGGCCGGTCGAAAAGGGCACCGTTGCATTGAAGGCGCGAGCATCGTCCGGATCGAGTTGCTGGAACGCGACCGGCTCGACCGGTGGCAGCTCGGCCTTGGGTACGACTCGCTGGGGCAGGCGTCTGACCGGGTGATGCGACGCGATCCGCGGGGCGTTGAGCACGACCAGCAGCGGCGCCACGATCGCGGTTAGCGCGACCAGGAGCAGCAGGAGGTTCAGGCCGCGACTTGGCTTTCCCGGCAGGGCAGACGGATGGGGCATGGGCAAGGAGGTTCAGCGATGGAGGGAGCGGCGCGGATAGGAGAGCGAGAGCGGCTCCTGGCGGACGGACGACCGGCCTTTACTGCAGAACGCTCGCGATGCGAAATGGTTCGCGCCAAGCCGGAAGCGCCGTGGGCCAGCAGGGGATGCCTGCCGGCCCGGTCATGGTGCGCTTGAGCGGCGTCAGCTTTCGGGAAGGAAATCCGGAACCGAGAGGTAGCGCTCGCCGGTGTCGTAATTGAAACCCAGCACCCGCACGCCATCAGGCAGGTCGGGCAGCTTCTGCAGGATCGCAGCGAGCGTGGCGCCGGAACTGATGCCGACCAGCATGCCTTCCTCCCGCGCCGCGCGCCGCGCCATGTCCTTGGCGACGGCGGCATCGACCTTGATCGCGCCATCGATCGACTGGGTGTGCAGGTTAGTCGGCACGAAGCCGGCGCCGATGCCCTGGATCGGGTGCGGGCCGGGCTGGCCGCCGGAAATGACGGGTGACGCCTCGGGCTCGACGGCATAGACCTTCAGATGCGGCCATTCCTTCTTCAACGTCTCGGCGACGCCGGTGATATGGCCGCCGGTGCCGACGCCGGTGATGATCACGTCGATCGGCGAATCGCGGAAATCGTTCAGGATCTCCTGTGCGGTGGTGCGCACGTGGACGTCGATATTGGCGGGATTCTCGAATTGCTGCGGCATCCAGCTGTTCGGCGTCTGGCCGACCAGTTCGATCGCCCGCTCGATTGCGCCCTTCATGCCCTTCTCGCGCGGGGTGAGATCGAAGGTCGCGCCATAGGCGAGCATCAGACGGCGGCGTTCGAGCGACATGCTTTCGGGCATGACGAGAACGAGCTTGTAGCCCTTCACCGCGGCGACCATCGCGAGGCCGACGCCAGTATTGCCGCTGGTAGGCTCGATGATCGTGCCGCCGGGCTTGAGATCGCCGGACTGCTCGGCCGCCTCGATCATGCTGAGCGCGATCCGGTCCTTGATCGAGCCGCCCGGATTTGACCGTTCGGACTTGATCCATACCTCAGTGCCGGGGAAGAGTTTCTGCACCCGAATATGCGGGGTGTTGCCGATCGTCTCGAGGATCGTGTTGGCTTTCATCGTGCTGCCTCCATCTCAATATCTGCGGCGTCTTGCTGCGTCGTGGGGGGATCGAAGGTACGGGCGTTGCGGATGCTCGGGAATAGATAGGTCCACAGGATCGTAACGACAATCGCGCCACCGCCGCCGACCAGCACTGCGCCGACCGGTCCGAGGGCGGAGGCAAGGAAGCCCGACTCGGCTTCGCCCAGTTCGTTAGAGGCTGAAATGGTCAATTGCGAGACGGCGCCGACGCGCCCGCGCTTGTCGTCCGGCGTGTGGAGCTGCATCAGCGACTGGCGAATATAGACCGAGAACATGTCGGCCGCTCCGGCGATCGACAGGGCGATCAGGCTGAGCGGCATCGAGGTGGACAGGCCGAAGGTCACGGTGGCCGTGCCGTAGATCAGCACGGAGCCGAGCATCTTCGGGCCGACATTGGTCTTGAGCGGCCGGAACGAGAAGAACAGCGCGACGAGAGCGGCCCCCACCGCCGGGGCGGCTGCCAGCGCGCTGAGGCCCTGCGGCCCGACTTTCAGGATGTCGTGCGCGTAGATCGGGAGCAGCGCGCTCGTACCGGCCAGGAATACCGCGAACAGATCAAGTGTGATCGTCCCGAGGATCATCTTGTTTTGCCAGACATAGGCCAGCCCGTCGGCGATCTGCCGCAGCGGATGCGCGCTGCCGACCGCGATGGTGCGGGGAACAGGCGTGATCAGCATCAGGCAGAGCAGCGCCCCGCCGAACAGCGCCGTCGCCAGGAAATAGGCGGCCGATGGCGCGAAGGAATAGGCAAAGCCGCCGATCGCCGGGCCGATGATCGTGCCGCCCTGCCAGGAGATCGAGCTGAGCGCGATTGCGGTGGGCAGCACCTCGCGCGGGACGAGATTCGGCGCCAGCGCTGAAAAAGCAGGGCCCGCAAAGGCCCGACCGAGGCCCAGCAGGACCGCGACCGAAAAGAGCACCGGCAGCGACATCCAGCCTTCGTACGTCGCCATGGCGAGGATGAGGGTGCAGAGAATCTGCAGCGCCACCGTGATGCGCGCGATCCAGCGGCGATCGAAGCGATCGGCCACCCAGCCGGTTACCGGAGTCGTCAGGAACAGCGGGATGAACTGCAGCAACCCGATCAACCCGAGCTGCGCGGCTGCTGCGGCCGGCGACATGGTTTCGCGTGCGATGGTGTAGGTTTGCCAGCCGATCACGATGATCATGCCATTCTGCGCCAGCGTCATGCACAGGCGTGCGGCCCAATAGGCCCGGAAATTGGCGATGCGGAATGGGTGGGGAGGCGAATCCATCTGTGCGGGCTTTAGGCGTCCGATCGTCCCCGGGGCAATCGGCGATTCCTTTGCCGCTCGAAAACTCTGTTTCCTCCGGACGATTGATGTCCATGAGGAAACGAGCCTATAGGCGCGCTTCCTCCCCTACGGAAACGAGGTTTTCCCCACGTGGCCAAAGCCCCCGCCGCCCGCAAGAGCGAACCCCTGACGCCCAATCGCGAGCGTCCGAACGAGCCCCAGCCCTACAAGGCGTCCAAGGACGAGCTGCTCGACTTCTACAAGCAGATGCTGCTCATCCGCCGCTTCGAGGAGAAGGCGGGCCAGCTCTATGGCCTCGGCCTGATCGGCGGCTTCTGCCACCTGTATATCGGCCAGGAAGCCGTCGCGGTGGGCCTCCAGTCAGCGTTGACCGAGAAGGACAGCGTGATCACCGGCTATCGCGATCACGGCCATATGCTGTTGTGCGGGATCCCGCCACAGGATGTGATGGCCGAGCTTACGGGGCGCCAGGCCGGCATCTCGAAGGGCAAGGGCGGCTCGATGCACATGTTCAGCGTCGAGCATAAATTCTATGGCGGCCACGGCATCGTGGGTGCGCAGGTTTCGCTCGGCACCGGGCTTGGCTTCAGCCACAAATACAAGGGCGATGGCGGCGTATGCCTCGCCTATTTCGGCGACGGGGCTTCGAATCAGGGCCAGGTCTATGAAAGCTTCAACATGGCCGAGCTGTGGAAGCTGCCGGTCATCTACGTGATCGAGAACAACCAGTACGCCATGGGCACGAGCGTCAACCGCTCCTCGTCCGAGGACCAGCTGTACCGCCGCGGCGAGAGCTTCCGCATTCCCGGCATCCAGGTCGACGGTATGGACGTGCTTGCCTGCCGCGGCGCCGCCGAAACGGCGCTTGAATGGGTCCGCGCCGGCAAGGGGCCGATCATCCTCGAGATGAAGACCTATCGCTATCGCGGCCATTCGATGTCCGATCCAGCCAAATATCGCAGCCGCGAGGAGGTCCAGGCCGTTCGCGACAAGTCCGACCCGATCGAGCATGTGAAGAAGCTGCTCGAAGAACTCGGCGCGAAGGAAGACGAGTTCAAGAAGGTCGATCAGGAGATCAGGAAGATCGTGAACGAAGCCGCCGATTTCGCTGAACAGACGCCCGAACCGGGACCAGCCGAGCTTTATACCGACGTGCTGGTGGAGTCCTATTGATGGCGATCGAGATCAAGATGCCCGCGCTGTCCCCGACGATGGAGGAGGGCACGCTTGCCAAATGGCTGGTCAAGGAAGGCGATACGGTCAAGTCCGGCGACATCATGGCTGAGATCGAGACTGACAAGGCGACGATGGAGTTCGAAGCGGTCGATGAAGGGGTGATCGGCAAGATCCTGGTGGCCGAGGGCACCGACAACGTTAAGGTCGGCACCGTCATCGCCACGCTGGACGTCGAGGGTGAGGAAGCGGCACCCGCCGCCGTCGTGGCGCCGGACAAAGCGGCGAAGGCAGCCGAGAGCGATGCTGTCCCCGCTGCGCCAGCGACCGAGCAGGAACATGCTCCGACCGCGTCCGAGCGGCTCGAAACGAAGAGCCAGCCGCCCGAGCCCGAGGTGCCGGCCGGCACCGAACTGGTCAAGATGACGCTGCGCGAAGCGTTGCGCGATGCCATGGCCGAGGAGATGCGCAAGGACGAGCGCGTTTTCGTGATGGGCGAGGAAGTCGCGCAATATCAGGGTGCCTATAAGGTGACCCAGGGCTTGCTCGACGAGTTCGGCGACAAGCGTGTGATCGACACGCCGATCACCGAATATGGCTTTGCCGGCGTTGGCACGGGAGCGGCAATGGGCGGACTTCGCCCGATCGTCGAGTTCATGACGTTCAACTTCGCGATGCAGGCGATCGACCATATCGTGAATTCGGCCGCCAAGACCAATTACATGTCGGGCGGCCAGATGCGGTGCCCGATTGTGTTCCGCGGGCCGAATGGCGCGGCGTCGCGGGTCGGTGCGCAGCATTCGCAGAATTACGGGCCATGGTATGCGAGCGTCCCGGGCCTGATCGTGATCGCGCCCTATGATGCGGCCGATGCCAAGGGCCTGCTCAAGGCGGCGATCCGGAGCGAGGATCCGGTCGTGTTCCTGGAGAACGAGCTGCTTTACGGCCGGACGTTCGAGGTGCCGGTGCTGGACGATTATGTCCTGCCGATCGGCAAGGCGCGGATCATGCGCACGGGCAAGGACGTGACCGTCGTCAGCTACTCGATCGGCGTTGGCCTTGCGCTTGAGGCCGCCGATGCTCTGGCGGGCGAGGGGATCGATGTCGAAGTGATCGATCTGCGCACGCTGCGCCCGCTCGACAAGGAAACGGTGCTCAAGAGCCTGAAGAAGACCAATCGTATGGTCGTGGTGGAAGAAGGCTGGCCGACCTGCTCGATCAGCTCCGAAATCGTCACGATCGCGATGGAGGACGGCTTCGACGATCTCGATGCGCCGGTGCTCCGCGTGAACAACGAGGACGTGCCGCTGCCCTATGCCGCGAACCTGGAAAAGCTCGCGCTGGTCAATGTCGACAAGATCGTCGCGGCGGTGAAGAAGGTGACGTACCGGTAGCGATCGGTTCGTCGTCAGCAGTTCGCGACGGGCGCGCTGGCCGTGTTGTAGATCGCGGTCAGGTCGCGCCGGTCGCGGACCGCCATTGAGGCTGTCTCGGTGAACTCCGTCTCAGGCGCCAGCGTGCCTCGACCGACGATTGGGACATACGTATAGAATATCTCCACGAACATCGTGGCATTGTCGGGCTGTACGGTCACCATCCGACCTGTCGGGCCGATTCCCGGCAGGTTGGTCGTGCCGGATGTCGCGGGATATTTGCGCGCATAGCTTGTCTTTGTTCCGAAGCAGCGCCGCCAGCCGATCTTGAACTTGCCGGAATTGTTTGGGTCGACTTCGAGGTCCGAGAGGATGACTCTGCCATTGGCCCTCAAATTGAGCTCGCCAGATTGCAGCTGAGCGCCGGCAAACAGATCGTTGATGTCGGTCTCAGTGATGGTTTTTTCGGTGAGCTGGCTGCCGCTGCCGATGCGTGCTGCGTCGTCTGCCAAGTGCAGCGCGAGCTGGCTGATCCGCATCTTTGTGGTGATGTAGTTGGTCATTTCGACGCCCGTGAGGGCCATCGTCAGAAAGATGGGCAGGATGAACGCGAATTCGAGCAGCGCGAGTCCGCTCTCGTCGTGGCGAAATCGGCGTACGGCGCTAGGCAACGCCCGCATGAGGTGCGCTTTCATGAGCAGTTCCTGACAGTGGGAGTCCCGTAACTGCCCTGGTCAGCATAAGGCTGGTTGGATAGCACGGTGGACGCGTTGATCCTGGTCGTGTTCGATCCGCCGATGATATTGTTGAGCGGAAAGAACCGCGGATAGCTTAAAGCAACGGTATAAAGAGTCTTGTCCTTGGCACCGCCCTGACCCGCATTGCCGCCATCGCGATCCCATTCGTTGTTGTTGTTCGCATCCTCGTACGGTTCATTGGCGTTGCACGTGCCATTGTGGTCCGTGTCGGTCCAGACCTCCGCCTGTGCGGCGGCAGCCTCGGAAAAGGTGCGGTAAAAGCGCCGGGTGATCGTAATGGTCGCATTGTTCGCTATCGCGCGGACCGACGCCCTTACCTTGTTGTCGAGTACCGTCTGCTGAGCGGCGGCCGTGCCCGTTTCAAGCGCCGAGTCGCGCGCTACCTTCTGTACAATGCCCTGCAGGACGGATCGCATGTAGAGCGAATGGGCCGTGTCGAAGGCGCCGAGCAACAGGAGCCCGACGACGGGAGCGATGATCGCGAATTCCACGATCGTCGCGCCGCGGCGATCGGTCGATATCCGGCGGCGGAGGCGGCGGGTCATCGCGTCAGCCTCAACTGGGAGATCTGGTTGGCGATACTCGCGAAGGTCGTCTGCAACGTCGCCGAATTCCGCGCGGTGAAATAGCGCCCGGGAGAGGCGCATGTCTCAAGTCGGCCCTCTGTCGTGGTGTTCGATCCACTGCCGAACGAGATCACCCAGAGCGTGATATTCTTGTTCTTGACGGCGGTACAAAGACCTTCGAGCCGAGCGTTGATCTGTGCATTGAGCGACGGCATGCCGTCGGTGACACCCTCGCAGTTCTGGGCAGTGCCGACATCAGTCGTCGTGCGCTTGTCCCAGAAGGCAACGCCATAGGCGGCGTAGTCGCAGCTCTGCGAGACGGCATCGCCGTCAGTCATGAAAATCATGTGACGCTCGATATCGGCGCCCCCGGGGGTGTGGGCATTCTCCGCCGCGAAGATGCCGGTCGGCGACATCAGTCGAGCGCCCCAGATCATGCCGATATCATGATAGGTGTTGCCCGTCGGTACGAGGCTATCGACATACGTGTCGAATACCGACGCGTCAGGCCAGGCTTGCAGCTTCTTTGCTTGAGTCGGACAATAATAGGATACGCTATTGTAATATTCGACGGTGGTATTGGATATTGTGGACGTCGTTGCGTCCCCCCAATTCACAACGGTTCGTCCGCGGCTATCCGTCGAGGTGGTGACGCCCCGCATATAGATGAGTTTCGGCAATGCTGGACCCCACAAGGTGGTCGCATCACCCGAGGGGATGAGATCGATATTCAGATCTTTCGCCGCGGCCGGGATCGGATCATAGTCCGTTTCTTGCGCGGTCGGGCGCCGTTCTTCGATGCAGCCGTCCCAGTTGATCGAGCGGTTGGTGCCGTTCGCACCGGTCGGCGCGGTCATGGTGGCGTTCCAGCTGCTGCCGCCCGCCTTCAGGCCGCTCACCGCGATAGGTGCGTTGAGATAGTTCCAGTTGGCGAACTGCGGGACGTAAGTCGTGGTGATTTTGGTAATTGATCGCCGGCAACTCCGGGTGTCGCCCGCAGTGTCGGAGGAGTTGGTCCAGCCCCATTCGCCACTTCCCCCGGCAGTTGCAGCGCCATCGCTATTGTACTGGAAAGTGACAGTTGTAGTCGGCGGAGGGCCTCCGCTATCCGGAGTGGGGGTGAACCCCGAGAAACTCTGGTTTCCCATATATTTCAGACAATCGGCCTGCGAAATCGACGCGCCATAGGTCTGCCAGTTGGGCCCCACCGTAGTACTGCCCGGGGGATTCCAGTTGGCGACACGTGTCTGATATTGCCAGCTGTCGGCCATGTAGCTGTTGGGCAGCAGCCTCCCGACATTGACGTTAGTGGAATAGGGGACGAACCCGAACCGGATCTGCACCTGGCTTCCCGTGCCGCTCGTTCCGGGGTTTCCGGTCGTACAATTTGCGTCGGTATTAAGCCGCGCCACGATCTCGTAGAAGCATTTGACGGCGGTTTTCAGACTTTCCATCTTCGTATCGCTGTCAGTGCTGACGGCCTTCGAATCCATCGATCCGGTGTTATCGAGCACGAACATGATATCGGTATTGGGCAGACGCATCTCGGCATCGCAAACGACGCTGAGCGTGGCATAGGCCCAGTCCTTGGTTACGACCTTGACCAAGGTCATCTGCAGTTCGACCGACGCAGTGCCGGTAACCTTGCCAGCGTTTTCGGTGAAGCTCCTGGTCAGAGCGCGCGTTCCGTATCCGTTGGTCGGGAAATTCGCAGTGAAGAATTCCAACGCGACCGCGTTCGGCTTATTGTTGTTCTGGCTCCAGGCCCCACCGCCCATCGACTTGCGCCCAGCCAAAGCACCAGCGTCGCAGGCATGTTGCAGCCGCGTCTTGGTGATGTACATCCGGCTGATGTCGATGCCGCCGCCCACCAGCCCCGCCAGGGGGATCAGCGCGATCGCCATGATCGCCAGCGTGTTGCCGCGTACGTCGCGCGCGAATCGACTCAGAAAGCCCTTCGGCATTCCTGATATCCTCGACTTTTTCCACAGCATTGCCTGGTCCCACCCGATAGAGAAAGCTCCCGGTGGTTGGGCTATGCAGGAGGAAGGGATAATCGCTGTTCAAGCAATCTGGTTAACGGGGCCATCCCCATCTGCGCACCTTGGCAACGCATTATGAAACCAGAAGAAATAGGACGGAATCGGATAGATCCGGAGCGTGCGCTCGTGTTGCATTATGCCGATCCGGCAGCATTGAACGCACTGGAGGCACTGTTTGGCCTCGACGACAGCCTCGCCGGGATCCTGCGCACGACGCGCGAGCCGATGGTTGGGCAGATGCGGCTGACCTGGTGGCATGAGGCGCTCAGCCGGCTCGATACTGACGACCCTCCGGCCGAACCCGTGCTCCAGGCGCTGGCGTGGCACGTCGTCGGGCGCGGCGTCACGGGTGCCCGCCTCGCCGAAATGGTGGAGGGCTGGGAAGAATTGCTCGAGCCCGGGCAACTGGCGGACGGCGCGATCGCGCGTCACGCGGCGCTGCGTGGTGGCAGCCTGTTCGAGCTGGCGGGAACCCTGGTCGGGGCCGCGCCTTCCGATCCGCTGCGCGCAGCCGGGGAGGGGTGGGCGCTGGCCGACCTGGCGCGCCATCTGAGCGACCGGCCCGCGGCAGAGCGGGTGGCGACACATGCGGCTGCGCCACTGGCCCTTGCCACTCGATCGCGCTGGAGTCGTCCGGCCCGCCCGCTGGGTGCCCTGGCGCATCTCGCCCGCATGAATCTCGATGTGGCGCTCGACCGGCCGCTGCCGTCCGGAGCGCCCGGTCGGGTGGCGCGCCTGGCCTGGCACCGCCTGACGGGGCGATAGGCTGGGCGATAGGCTTTGACCCCGCGCGGAAAGGCGATAGCTTTCGCCCGTCCGAAGGTGGGGAGAAGAAGAGATGTGGCGTTACGTTGCGGGCGGTGTCGCGGCGCTGCTGCTGGTCGCTGCCGGTTTCGTGCTTTCGAATGGCCGGGCTCGGCCGCCGTCGCCGCTGGCACCTCAGCCGGTTGCCGCCGTTGGGCAGGACGCCCCGTTGCCCGCCGCGGTACCCGAGGCAAGCGAGCGCACGCGCGAGCAGAAGCGCTTCGACCGGTACGACAAGGACCGTAACGCCGCCGTGACGCGCGAGGAATATCTCGTCTCGCGTCGCAAGGCCTATGCAAAGCTCGACACCAACCATGACGGCCAGCTCTCGTTCGACGAATGGGCAGTGAAGACGACGACGAAGTTTGCGGCGGCCGACAAGGACAAGTCAGGAGCGATGACCCCGGCCGAGTTCGCGACCACCGCGCCGAAAAGGACCGTCAAGCGGAAGCCCAATTGCCCGCCGGCAGAGGCGCCGCGTGAGGACGAAGAGACCTGACGAGTTCCAACAATGGCGCCGGTGCGACGGTCTGTTTTTTCTTTCCCTGTTATGTTGGAGTTAAAGTCTAAAATCGTGGCGCTTTTCCAGTGACTTGGGGTTACGATTCCCTGTTACGCGATAACAGCGGAAAAGGAGGCGGTTGAAGCGGAGAAAAGGTCGCGGTTTTCCGCTGCACCGCACAGAAAAGCGTCCAACAAAAACCGATCATGTCAAAGAGCGCGCGACTCGGGAAGCCGGCACACCGTGCTGCCGCCATCCCGTCGATTGTTGAATCAGCGGTGGAGAATCAGGCGGCCAGCCACTCGGTGAACGCGGCGCGGGCGCGGTCGGTGTACATCTTTTTGCGATCGGCCTTTTTGGTGCGGCCCGGGATGGGCGGCATCAGCCCGAAATTGACGTTCATCGGCTGATAGGTCTCGGCGATGGCGGCGCCGGTGATGTGGTGGAGCAGCGCCCCGAAGGCCGTCTCGACCGGCGGCGGCGCAAGCGCTTGCCCGCCAAGCTCGGCCGCGGCGAAGCGGCCAGCGAGCAAGCCGATCGCGGCACTCTCGATATAGCCCTCACAGCCAGTGATCTGGCCGGCGAAGCGAATGTTGGGCTTGTTCTTCAGGCGCAATGTCTCGTCGAGCAGCTCCGGCGAGCGGATGAAGGTGTTGCGATGCAGCCCGCCCAGCCGTGCGAACTCGGCATTCTCCAGGCCGGGAATGGTCCGGAACAAACTGACCTGCTCGGCATGTTTCAGCTTGGTCTGGAAGCCGACGATGTTCCACAAGGTGCCCTGAGCATTGTCCTGGCGCAGCTGGACCACCGCATGCGGCCATCGCCCAGTGCGGGGATCGTCAAGGCCGACCGGTTTCATCGGGCCGAAGCGCAAGGTGTCGAAGCCGCGTTCCGCCATCACTTCGATCGGCATGCAGCCCTCGAAATAGGGCGTGTCCTTCTCCCAGTCCTTGAAGTCGGTCTTCTCGCCCGCGATCAGCCCGGCATGAAAGGCGGCATATTGCTCCTTGTCCATCGCACAGTTGATGTAGTCCTTGCCCTCGCCCTTGTTCCAGCGCGACTGGAACCAGGCGGTCTCCATGTCGATCGACTCGAAATGGACGATCGGCGCGATCGCGTCGAAAAAGGCGAGCGATTCTGCGCCAGTAGCGGCGCCGATGCTCGAGGCGAGGCCGGCGGCGGTGAGGGGGCCGGTGGCGATGATGGCGAGGCCGTCATCGGGAAGGGCATCGACCCGCTCGCGCACGACCGTGATGTTGGGGTGCGCGGTGATTGCGGCGGTGACGCCGGCCGAGAAGCCGTCGCGGTCGACCGCGAGTGCCGAGCCGGCCGGAACCTTGTGGATATCGCCCTCGCGCAGGATCAGCGAGCCGAGCGCGCGCATTTCAGCATGGAGCAAGCCGACGGCGTTGCTGACCGCATCGTCCGAGCGGAAGCTGTTGGAGCAGACCAGCTCGGCAAGCCCGTCGGTATGGTGGGCAGGCGTCATTTCGCCCGAGCCGCGCATTTCGGAGAGCTTCACCTTGAAGCCTGCTTCGGCAAGTTGCCACGCGGCTTCGGAACCGGCGAGGCCGCCGCCGATGATCTGGATGTCATGAGTCATGGTGCGGGCAGATAGCAGCGCGACCGGCCGTCGCCTAGCGCGGCGGGGCGTCGGGCCATTTCATCCGGCACCGACAAATCAGCGCGCAACAGGCGCCGGTGAATGTGAGGGCGATCAGGTAGACCGGCTGCATGCCGGATATTCCAGCCCCGCTCGCCACCATCGGAGCGGCGCCGGCGAGGGCGCCCGCCAGCGTCCACATGAGCGGCGAGCGGGCCGCCTCGTGGCGATTGCCGATGGAGGTCATGAGGGCTGCGCCGATCAGGTTGGGCAGGAACGCGATGAAGTTGCCGAAAAAGGCGGCGGCCATGGCCAGGATGGGCACCGCGAACCCGATCTGCCAATTCAGATAGATTGAAACCGGCGCGGCGGGATCGGCAATCAGCGTGCCGACGCCGATCCCCAGGAAGAAGAGCGGCCCGGCGCTCACGCTGGCCAGCATGATGCTGGGCCATCTGATCGATGCGTCAGCGACGCTCCGCTCTCCCTGCCTGTTGATCATGCAATGACCGCCGCACGATCCCCGCGCGCATCGAGCCAGCCATTCACCTTGCGGCCGAACTGCGCGATCGCGCCCATGTTGAAGAAATGCATCGCGCCCAGCACGATCACCGCTAGGCCGACCTTGCCGCTGAGGAAGCGCATCGCGCCAGTGATCGTGGTGGGTTCCTGGCCGAGGCTGAGCGTCAGCGTGATGAAGCCGATATTGATGAGATAGAAGCCGACCACGAGCAGGTGATTGGTCGAGCGTGCCAGCGTTTCGTTCTGGCCGAAGCACTGGATGAGGAAGACGACGCCGTTGCTCGACAGCGTCCGCGCCACCCAGATGGTGATGCCCAGGGTGATCGCGAGATAGAGGATGTAGACGGTCTCGACCATGGTTATTTCCTTTCTTCCTGTAATAAGAGAAATCACGCCACGTAAAGCTGCCTTGGGCCGGGTTCCTTTGACCATCGACGCAGGTGGCTAGTCGGCCTTCGCCTTCGCGCCGGGAATGAACCGGGCGACCTTGCTGCCCAGCTTCATCAGCGTGACCAGCGTCGGCTTGGGCAGGGTGCGGACCTGATCGTACCAGCCGCCGAGCGTCGAGATGAATTCATGCATGCGCATCACGCGCTCGCGGACATGGGCCGGGGCGGCCTTGTCGTTCTTCATCCGCTCCGAAAGCTCGGCGAGCAGGGCGAGGGTGGGGTCGATCTCGCGGCGCTTGCGTTCCGCGGTAATGCGCATCAGCATTTCCCACAGGTCGGTTTCCGCGACGAAATGGTCGCGCCGGTCGCCTTCGACATGGACTCGGCGGACGATGCCGTACCCCTGGAGTTCCTTGAGGCCGGTCGAGACGTTGGAACGGGCAAGGCCGAGCGCTTCGACGATCGCCTCGGCATCGATCGGCTTGTCCGAGAGATAGAGCAAAGCATGGATCTGCGCGACCGACCGGTTGACGCCCCATTGCGTGCCCATCTCCCCCCAATGAAGGATGAAGGCCTTGACGTCGGGATGATCGGTGAGAGTCATATGTTTCTCGTTTCTGTAAAAACAGAAATACGAGATATCGGAGGCCGCGTCAATCACTCAGCCAGCCGTGATGCGACGAACCCTTACTTCTCTCGCAGGCCTTGCATAATAGAGGGGAAGCTCGCCATCGCAGGCAATTTCTTCTCGCCCCACGAGTTCGCGAAGACGCCAATGCATCAGCGCTTCGCAGGGGTTGTGGTCGAAATCCCAGGCCTCGACAATCGCGTCGCCTATGACGCGTCTCCATTTGGTCCATTCGTTCGAGCAACGCGACAGGAGGAACCGATCGAAATAATCGTCTGGAGCGCTATTGAGCACGCCGCCTTCCACGACGCGAACAAGCGCATCCTCGGCCATCAGGGTCTTCCACCGATCTGCGGGAAAGCCTGCTTTACCCAGCGCCACGCGGGGGCACCCATCCAGAAGTTCGCCGATTGCCTCCGGCTGGAGTTGGCCGAGACTATCGGGTGGCTCGCCGCGCCATGCATCATGAAGCGGATAGTCGGCCACGATCATCCGCGCGTCGGCTGCGCCGAACTGCGCCAGAAACCAGTATAATCCTGATTGATCTGCTGCCGAGCGGGGTGTGATCCAGATCAGTCGGTCGGCATCGGCGGCAAGTTTTCTCCGGAATTCGGCGACGTGTTCGGCGATCCAGTCCCAATCTCCGATATCGCCCGGGATGTGATGCTCGAACCAGGCCTCTCGATCCTCGAAATGGCCGCTCGAGATCGGTCCCCAATCGAGCATGTTCGTCAGATCGACGACCTTCTGCCGAACGCCCCGATCAGACAGGACTTGCCGCAGCGTGCCCGCCGCTGACGAATTGAAGAGGATATGGATCATCTGTTCTTTTCCGGGCTCCGCCCCGATCAATACTCCCGAGTTCCTCAATCGCGCCTTAAGGGTGGAAAGCGGCTGCCGTGCGGTGTGACGCGTCGGACCCGTGCTTCTCCGGTGGGCCCAGCGTGATAGAGGGGAAGATCGCCATCGCAGGCGACCTCTTCTCGCGCTACCAGTTCGCGAAGACGCCAGTGTAGCAGCGCATGGCTTGAGCTGTGGCCGAACTTCCAAGTGTGGATTGTGGCGTCGGCCAAGGCGCGAGTCCATTTGGTCCACTCGTTCGTGCAACGCGACAGAAAGAACCGATCAAAATAATCGTCTGGGGCGCTATTGAGCACGCCGTCTTCCACTACGCGAACACGCGCATCTTCGGCCATCAGCGCCCTCCACCGATCTGCGGGAAAGCGCGTCTTATCCAGCGGGACGCGAGGGCATCCATCCAGAAGTTCGGCGATTGCCGCCGGCTGGAGCTCGCCGAGACAGCAGGGTGGCCCACCGCGCCACGCATCACGAAGCGGATAGTCCGCCACGATCATCCGCGCGTCGGCTGCGCCGAACTGTGCCAGAAACCAGTATAATCCCGATTGCTCTGCTGCCGAGCTGGGTGCGATCCAGATCAGTCGCTTGGCATCGGCGGCAAGTTTTCTCCGGAATTCGGCGACGTGTTCGGCGATCCAGTCCCAATCTCCGATATCGCCCGGGATGTGATGCTCGAACCAGGCCTCTCGATCCTCGAAATTGCCGCTCGAGATCGGGCCCAAGTCGAGCGCGCCCTGCAGGTCGACGACTTTTTGCCGAATGCCTCGATCAAACAGGACTTGCCGCAGCGTGCCCGCCGCTGACGAATCGAAGAGGATATGGATCATCTGTTCTTTTCCGGGCTCCGCCTCGATCGATACACCCGAGTTCCTCAATCGCGTCTTAAGGGTGGAAAGCCGCTGCCGTGCGTTGTGACGCGACCAATAGGGAAGGAGTGCAGCATGCTCGATCATATCGGTCTGGCGGTGACTGACTTGGCAAAATCGCGCGCCTTTTACGAAGCCGCGCTGGCGCCGCTCGGTATCCGAGTCCTGCAGGTGATCGACGCGGCCGAGACCGAGAGCGGCGGAACCGCGGTCATGATGGGCGACAGCGAGCCCTTCTTCGTCTTCGCCGACAATGAGCAGCCGGGCGAGGGTACGCATGTCGCGTTCCGGGCCGCGTCGCGGGCGCAGGTCGACGGATTTTACGAGGCGGCGATGGCGGCGGGCGGGAAGGATAATGGCGCGCCGGGCATCAGGGCGCAGTATCATCCGAATTATTATGCGGCGTTCGTGCATGATCCGGATGGGATCAATGTCGAGGCGGTCTGTCATTTGCCCGGGTAAGGCGGATGGATTGCGCGATCCTTTGCGGAGCGCGATACCGCTGTGATGACCGAGACCAAATTCCCGCCATTCCCGCATTTCTGGCTGTTTCCCGCCGCAGTCATCGCTGGGCTAAGCTTTTGGGCGGCGAGTCATCTGGGATTGTCGGGCGCCCTGTTCGTCGCCTGGAAGGGGATATGCGTCGGGTTGCTGACGCTCTGCGCCGGCCTCGCCGCGCGCGACCGCAACGGCTGGCTGCTTACGGCGCTGCTGGCGCTCGGCACGCTGGGCGATGTGGTCCTGGAGACATCCGGCATCGTGATCGGCGGAGTGGCTTTCCTGGCGGGGCATCTGGTGTCGATCCTGCTCTATCTCTCCAACCGCCGGAAAGAGGGTGGCGCAGTGGCGGTCGCGATTGCGCTGGCGATCCCCGCTGTCGCGTTCGCGATTACGCGCGATGCTGGCGCCACGGTCTATGCGACCGGGCTGGGGGGAATGGCGGGTGCCGCCTGGTACAGCCGTTTTCCGCGGACTCTCGTCGCGACCGGGGCGCTGATGTTCGCCGCATCGGATTTGTTGATCTTTGCCGAGCTTGGGCCGTTGAAGGACTCGGTCATTCCGGCGCTGACGATCTGGCCGCTCTATCTCGGCGGCCAGACGTTTATCGCTTACGGCGTGCTGAGAACCCT
Source organism: Parasphingomonas zepuensis (assembly GCF_036663735.1). Classification (NCBI taxonomy): domain Bacteria; kingdom Pseudomonadati; phylum Pseudomonadota; class Alphaproteobacteria; order Sphingomonadales; family Sphingomonadaceae; genus Parasphingomonas; species Parasphingomonas zepuensis. The sequence continues at coordinate 256,577 of NZ_JAXOJO010000004.1, forward strand.
CGAAGTCAGGAAGCGCAATGAAGATCTTCACCATCGGCTATGAGGGCACGACGATGGCCGACTTCCTCGCCGCACTGACGCGCGCGGGCGTGGAGCGGGTGATCGACGTCCGAGCACTGCCGCTGTCGCGACGGCCGGGTTTCTCGAAATCGTCGCTTGCGGCGTCGCTGCTCGAAGCCGGGATCGGCTATGTCCATCTCAAGGCGCTCGGCACCCCCAAGCGCGGCCGCGATGCCGCCAAAAAGGGCGACCGGGCAACGCTTGAGGAAGTTTATGCCGGGCAGCTCGAACTGCCCGAGGCGCAGGCCCAGGCAGCGCAGATGCTTGATCTCGCCGGCGAAAAGCCAAGCGCCTTGCTGTGTTTCGAGCGCGACCCCTGCGTCTGCCACCGCACGCTGTTGCTGGACGCGTTTGGTGGAGACGCAGAGGTGGTGGACCTTTACGCCTGATCGACTTCAGGAGGACCGGAAAATGCACCACTCGAAGCTGTTACTGGCCTTCGCCTTGATGCTGGCACCCGTAACCGTGACGGCCTGCGGTCAGTCGCAAGGGATGGGGGAGGAGACCCAGACCCTTGCCGCTGCTCGCGCGGGGTTCACGACCAAGGTGCAGCCGACCCGCGACGGAAGCGCGGCACCCGAGCCGCCCAAAGGCGTGCTCGAGCGTATTCATTATCCGGCCCCGCTGGGCTCCAATGTCGGTTACCTCACACCCCGCCCCAAGACTGCCGGGCGCCATCCCGCGGTGATCTGGATCTCGGGTGGGGACAGCAACACGATTGGCAGTTTCTGGGACCCGCAAGATCCTGCGAACGACCAGACGGCTTCGGCCTTCCGCGACGCCGGCATCGTCACTTTTTACCCGTCGCTGCGCGGCGGCAATGACAATCCCGGATCGCGCGAGGGCTTTTATGGCGAGATCGACGATGTGCTCGCGGCGGCCGATTATCTCGCCAAGCTCGATTATGTCGATCCGGCGCGGATCTATCTCGCCGGGCACAGCACCGGTGGCACGATGGTATTGCTGGCCGCGGAGATGAGCGGGCGCTTCCGCAGCGTCTTCTCCTTCGGGCCGGTGGCGGATGTGCGCAATTATGCCGGTGAGTTCGTCTATGCGGATTCGAAAGACGATCGCGAGATGAAGCTGCGCTCGCCCGGGCTCTGGCTGAGCTCCGTGCGCAGTCCGGTGTTCGTCTTCGAGGGAGCCGGGCGCGGCAATGTGGACGAGTTGGAGGCGATGCGCCGGAGCAACCGCAATCCGCATATCAACTTCTTCGCTGTTGAGGGACGGGATCATTTCAGCATCCTCGCGCCTGTTACGGCGCTGGTCGCAAAGAAGATCGTGGCGGATACTGCCGGGAAAGATATCAGTTTCGACCAGGCCGAGTTGGACGCGGCCGGGCGGTAAAGGAAGGACATCGATGATCGATCATATGGGCATCGCCGCGTCGGACCTCGACGCTTCCCGCCGCTTCTACGAGGCAGCACTCGCGCCGCTCGGGATCGGGCTGATGATGGAGGTCACGCCGGAAGAGACTGGCGGCTATCACGGCCTTGGCCTGGGCAAGCAGGGCAAGCCGTTCTTCTGGGTCGGCAATGGCGGGCCGAAGGGGGCGGGCATCCATGTCGCCTTTACGGCCGACAGTCGGGCCGATGTCGATGCCTTCTACGAAGCGGCGATGGGGGCGGGCGGCAAGGACAATGGCGCGCCTGGCATCAGGGCGCATTATCATCCCAATTATTACGCGGCGTTCGTGTTCGATCCCGACGGCATCAATGTCGAGGCTGTCTGCCAGCGGCCGGAGTGATCCGTTCCGCGGCGATTATCGGCGTCTCGCGCCAGATGCGTTGGCGCTGGGCTGACGCGCGGCCGCATGACATATCGGCCGATGAACTTTGCTGGAGGCGTCGGTGGTGATTGCCCGATTGCGCGCGTTGCGAACGTCCATTCCCGGGCCCGGCTGGATGCTGCTCGCGCTGGTCGCTGGCTTCGCCGTCGGCGTGCTGATCGGCACCGACCGGCCAGCCGTGATCGATGCGATGCGGCTGATCGGCGGCCTGTGGCTTGATTGCCTGCGCATGACGATCGTGCCGCTGGTCTTCGCGCTGGTTGTCACCGGAGTCGCCGATCTGGCGACCGCAGACGATGGTCCGGCGCGACGGATCGGCGCCCGGCTGCCGCTGGTGCTCGCCGGATTCCTGATATTTTCCGCCGTGATCGCCGCGCTATTGGTGCCGCCTTTACTCGCACTTTTCCCGCTGCCGGCCGAGACCGTGGCGGGGCTCCGCGCCAATTTTCCGGCAAGCGCGCCGCCGGCGATTCCGTCCACAGCCGAGGCGATCAGTGCGATGGTGCCGGTCAATGTCATCGCCTCCGCCGCGCAGGGTGCAGTCGTTCCGCTGGTCGTCTTTGCGCTGGTGTTCGGACTGGCCCTGAGCCGGGTGGAGCGCGGGCGGGCGAGGGCGACGCTCGAGCCGTTCCGCGGGCTTGGCGATGCGATGATCGTCGTGGTCGGATGGGTGTTGCGGGTGGCGCCGATCGGTATCTTCGCGCTGGCATTAGCGATCGGCGCGACTGCCGGGATCGGCGCGGCGTTGGCGCTGGGGCATTATATCCTGGTCCAGATCGTGCTCGCGCTGGTGCTGGCGGCAATCTGCTATGGGCTCGCGCGCTGGCCGGGCGGGGTGCCCCTGTGGCGTTTCGCCCGCGCAGTCGCGCCGGCCCAGGCGGTCGCGGCGGGCACGCAATCCTCGATCGCAACTCTGCCGGCGATGCTGGTCAGCGCGGAGCGGATCGGCATCAGCGACCGCGATGCCGGGGTGATCCTGCCGCTGGCCGTTGCGGTGTTCAAGGTGACCGCCCCGTCGGGGTGCCTGTTGTTCGGATTGGGAATGGCGTGGATGGTGGGGATCGACATACCCCTGGTGAAGATCCTGCTTGCGATCCCGCTCGCGGTGCTGTCGACCCTGGTGGTGATCGGCATGCCGGGCGCGGTCAGCTTCTTCGCGGCGGCGACGCCGACCGCGCTCGCGCTGGGCGCGCCGCTGGAGCTGCTGCCGATTCTGCTGGCCGTCGATACGATCCCGGACATGTTCCGGACGGTGGCGAACGTGACGGCGGACGTGGCGGTAGCGGCGATCGTCGCGCCCCCGGCGACCGACGACGGGGAAGTCAGCCCGTAACGGGCAGCTTCACCTTGCCCTGCTCGTCGCGCTCGATGGGGCCATAAGCGATCACCGTTTCCAGCAGGAGCGGGCCGTAGATGTGCGGGAAGAGCTGACCGCCGCGGGAAGGCTCCCATTTCAGCGTCTCCCCCTGCGCGTCGAGATCGACCGCGGCGATATGCAGATCGGACTGACCGGCGAAATGCTTGTCGACGGTCTCGTCGAGCTGCTGCGCAGTCGAGAGGTGGATATAGCCGTCCGTCAGGTCGATCGGCGCGCCTGCGAAGCTGCCGGTTTCGAGCGCGGCCATCTGCTCGCCGGTCAGAACCTTATAGGCCGTTAGTGACGTCATGCGATTCCCTCTTCGAAGCTGACCGGTTTCTCAAGTCACTCGGAAAGCCGCGCCTACGACCGTCAAGCTTCCTCGTCGTCCGGAAGTTGCGCGCTGTGACGAATTCCGACGATAAAGACCCGGTCGCCGTCAACCAGATACCGAATGATATAGGGCGGTATCGTGACCAGCTCCCGCCTTCCTCGCTCCGCCGGACGGCCGCGATCCGGATAGACTTGCAGGGTGTCGCTGGCCTCGATCAGTCGACGCGCCATGCGTCGTGCCGCCTGCGGATCGAACTGGTGAATGTAGGAGCGGATCAGCTCGAGATTGGCGAGGGCTTCCCGCGTCCAGACTATGCGAGCCATTCGGACGGTGCCGGCGTCTCTTCGGGAGTGCCCCATTTGGCAAGCCACGCAGCGACTTCGGCATGATCGACGATTCGTCCGGCCTGGATATCGGCGTCCGCCCGAGTGTCGGCCGACGCCTCGGCATCAGGATCCGTCTGCTCGAATATCGCGCGTTCAGCCTTCATTGGCGAAATATAGCATGACCTGACCGGCCTTGCGAGGGCGCCCGCCGTCCTGTGCGGCGGGCGTTCCCCCATCAGGCCTCGCCGCCGTCCGCCAGATCCTCGCTGGTATCCCCATCGGGCGTCGGCTCGCCGGCGATCGGGCCGTCGGACAGATCGATCTCGGCCTCTTCCTCGGTTTCCTCGATGCGGGCGGCGGAGACGACATGTTCGTTCTTGCCGACATCGAACAGCTTCACGCCGGCCGAGCCGCGGCCGATGACGCGCAGGTCGCCGAGCGACATGCGGATCAGCTTGGCCTGATCGGTCACCAGCATGAGCTGATGGCCCTTGGAGGCGGGGAAGCTCGCCACAACCGGCCCGTTGCGGGCGATGTTGTCGATATTGGTGATGCCCTGGCCGCCGCGATTGGTGCGCCGATATTCATAGGCGCTCGACAGCTTGCCGTACCCGTTCGAACAGACGGTGAGGATGAACTGCTCGCGCGCGACCAGCTCCTCGAAGCGCGCCTGCTCCATGTCGGGCTCGCCTTCCTTTTCCGGCTTCCACGGGGCGAAGCGGAGATAGGCCTCGCGCTCCTCCTGGTTGGTGCCGACCCGGTGCAGGACGGAGAGCGACATGACTTCGTCGCCCTCCTTCAGGGTCATGCCGCGCACGCCGGTCGAGGTGCGGCTCTGGAATTCGCGGACATCGTCGCCGGCGAAGCGGATCGCCTTGCCCTGACGGGTGGCGAGCAGAACGTCGTCCTCTTCCGTCAGCAAGGCGACGCCGATCAGGCGATCGTCGCTGCCCTCGTCGAAGCGCATCGCGATCTTGCCGTTGGTGGGCACGTTGGTGAACGCATCCATCGAGTTGCGGCGCACGGTGCCCCTCGCCGTCGCGAACATGACGTGGAGCTTGCCCCATTCCGTCTCGTCCTCGGGCAAGGCGAGCACGGTCGAGATGGTCTCGCCTTCGGCCAGCGGGAGCAGGTTGATCATCGGCCGGCCGCGGGTGGCGGCGCCGCCCTCTGGCAGGCGCCAGACCTTCATGCGATAGACCTTGCCCGCGGTGGAGAAGAACAGCACCGGCGTGTGCGTCGAGGTGACGAACAGCTCGGTGACGATATCCTCTTCCTTGGTCGCCATGCCGGCGCGGCCCTTGCCGCCGCGGCGCTGCGCGCGGAAGGTGTCGAGCGTGGTGCGCTTGATATAGCCCTGCATGGTCACGGTGACGACCATGTCCTCGCGCTCGATCAGGTCCTCGTCGTCGATGCCGTCGGCGGCAGCCGCAATCTCGGTCTTGCGCGGCGTCGCGAAGGCGAGGCGGACCGCGGCCAGCTCATCCTTCATCACCGCATAGAGCTTCACCCGATCGGCGAGGATCGCGAGCAGCTCGGTGATCGAGTCGGCCAGCGTCTTGAGCTCGTCGCCGATCTCGTCGCGGCCGAGCGCGGTCAGGCGATGCAGGCGCAGATCGAGGATCGCGCGGACCTGGATATCGGACAGGCGATAGCTGTCGCCCTCGATCTCCTTCTCCACCGCCTCGACCAGTTTGATGTACGGCGCGATCTCGGCGATCGGCCATTCGCGCGCCAGCAGCGCGGCGCGCGCGACCGGCGGGCTCGACGAACCACGGATGATCTTGACCATCTCGTCCAGATTGGTCGTCGCGACGACCAGGCCGAGCAAGATGTGCGCGCGCTCCCGCGCCTTCGCCAGCTCGAACTTGGAGCGGCGGGTGATGACTTCCTCGCGGAACTTGACGAACGCTTCGATGATGTCGCGCAGGTTGAGCGTCTCGGGCCGGCCGCCGCGGATCGCGAGCATGTTGGCCGGGAAGCTCGATTGCGCCGGCGTGTGCCGCCAGAGCTGGTTGAGCACGACCTCGGCCGTCGCGTCGCGCTTCAGATCGATGACGATGCGCACGCCGTGGCGGTTCGATTCGTCCCGGATGTCCGAGATGCCCTCGATGCGCTTGTCCTTGGCGGCTTCGGCGATCTTTTCGACGAGCGCGTTCTTGCCGGTCTGGTACGGGATCTCGGTGAGCACGATCGAGCGCTTGTCGGCGCGCCCTTCCTCGATCACGTAGCGCGAGCGCACCATGATCGAGCCGCGGCCTTCATGATAGGCCGCCCGGCAGCCGGCGCGGCCGAGGATGATCCCGCCGGTCGGGAAATCGGGACCGGGCACGATCTCCATCAGTTCCTCGATGGTGATCCCGCCATTCTCGATATAGGCGAGGCAGGCATCGACCACTTCACCGAGATTGTGCGGCGGGATGTTGGTCGCCATGCCGACGGCGATGCCGCCGGCGCCGTTGACCAGAATGTTGGGGAAGCGCGCCGGCAGCACGGTCGGCTCCTCGCGCGATCCGTCATAGTTGGGCGCGAAATCGACCGTGTCCTTCTCGATATCCTCGAGCAGGGCCATGGCCGCCTTGGTCAGCCGCGCTTCGGTGTAGCGCATCGACGCCGGCATATCCGGATCCATCGATCCGAAATTGCCCTGACCGTCCATCAGCATCACGCGCATCGCCCAATCCTGGGCGAGGCGGGCGAGCGCCATGTAGATCGAGCTGTCGCCGTGCGGATGGTAGTTGCCCATCACGTCGCCGACGATCTTGGCGCATTTGCGATACGGCCGGCCCGGGACGAAGCCGCCCTCCTGGCTGGCGAAGAGGATGCGGCGATGCACCGGTTTCAGCCCGTCGCGCACGTCGGGCAGCGCGCGGCTGACGATCACGCTCATCGCGTAATCGAGATAGCTCGACCGCATCTCGTCGACGATCGAGATCGGGGAAATATCGGAAGGGTCGGCGAGGAGTGTCTCGTCGGTCAAGTTTTTACATCTTTCGGAAAGTGTATGTCGGTTGCGTGACGGTTCTAGCCGAGCAGACTCCAATTGTCACGCGCGTGCTCATGCGTACGCGCGCGTACGCGAGGGGTGTCACGGCGCGATCTCGGCGCCGTCCCATGCGAAATGCCTGCCGCTGTCAGGCGCTTTCAGCCCGTCGATCACGTCGAGCAACTGCACCGCCGCGCGGGACGGATCGAACAGCGTTCCCGGCGTGACGTTGCCCCGAAACGGGCGCGACAGATCGGTGTCCACGGTGCCCGGGTGGAGCGACACGACGATGGACCGGTCGTTGTGGCGCTTCTGTTCGATCGCGGCGGTGCGGACCAGCATGTTGAGCGCCGCCTTGGAAGCGCGATAGCCGTACCAGCCGCCGAGCTTGTTGTCGGCGATACTGCCGATCCGCGCCGACAGCACGGCGAAGACCGTGCGCCCGGTGCGCGGCATCAACGGCAGGAAATGCTTGGCGACAAGGGCGGGCCCGATCGCATTCACGGCAAAGTTGCGGGCGAGCCAGGCGGCATCGAGTTCCCGCATCGATTTCTCGGGCCCGGATTCACCAGCATGGAGCAGGCCGGTGGCGATAACGATCAGACTCGGTGCCGGACCCTTCGCGACGGTTGCGGCGGCTGCCGCGATGCTCGGTTCGTCGGTCAGGTCGAGATGCGCTGCTCCCTCGGCACTGCGGGAAAAGCCATGGACTGAGTCGAACGTGCCTTCGTCGATCAGTGCCTCGTGCAGCGCCCCGCCGATGCCGCCGGATGTGCCGATGATGATCGCCACGCCACTCATGCGCGCAGGAAGCGCCAGCTGTCGGCGGTGCTTTCCGCCGCATCGAAGCGGTAGCCGGCACTGTCGAAGTTTTTCATCTCATCCGCCTCCGTGACGCGGTGCTCGCACAGCCAGCGCGCCATCATACCGCGCGCCTTTTTGGCGTGGAAGCTGACGAAGCGGGGGCCGGCGGGGCCGGGCTCGCGGAAATCCACGTTGATCACCCGCAACGCCGGGAGCCTGTCCGCCACGGCCGCGAAATATTCCTGGCTGGCGAGGTTGAGCACGACGCCCGATCCCTCCGCCTCGACATCGGCCCGTACGGCCTCGGCGATGCGATCACCCCACCAGGCATAGAGGCTCTTGCGGCGCGGCGCCCAGCGCGTGCCCATCTCCAGCCGGTATGGCCGCATCGCATCGAGCGGGCGGAGCAGTCCGTAGAGGCCCGACAGCATCCGCACATGATCCTGTGCGAAGTCCACGCCCGGCTCGTCAAGCGTCCGCGCCTCGAAGCCGAGATAGACGTCGCCGGCAAAGGCGTAGAGCGCGGGCCGCTCCGGTTGCGCGTCAAACCCGGCGAAGCGGTCGGCATTGAGCTTCGCCAGCTTCGTCGAGATGTCCATCAGCTCGGCCAGACGCTTCTGGCTGAGATTTGCGGCAGCTGCGGCAAGCGTGCTTGCCTCGGCGGCGAACCGGGGCACGGTGGCATCGACCGGCGGCAGGGGCCGTTCATAGTCGAGCGTCTTGGCGGGGGAAAGCAGGGCGATCACCGCTCGCGCCTAGGCGTTGGGCGCATCGGGAGTCAAAGGGTTGGACCCGGGCGCGTTCAATGAGCGTTCACCGCCGCGATGCCTATTGGTCCCCATGAACCGCCGTCGCTTGAACGGTGGGGCCCTGCCAATTAGAGGCGGCTGCGAATGGATCGGCCGCCAATCCGCCTGAGGAGTTTTTCACCGATGAAGATGGTTCACCCTGTTGCGTTTGCGTTGATGCTGTCCCTTGGCGCCACGGCAATGGTTGCCACGCCTGCCGTCGCCCAAAAGCAGAAGAAGGGCGACAAGGCGGCCGCCCCCGCGATCACGCCGTCGGCCGAATTCCAGAAGGGTGCGGTCGCGGTCGATACGGCGATCAAGGCGAAGGATTTCGCGACGGCCGAGACTCAGCTCGCCGCTGCCGAGCCGACCGCGAAGACCGACGACGACCGCTATTTCGTCGGGATCTTCCACCTGCAGATCGCCAGCTCCAAGAACGACAATGCCGGGATCGCCAAGGCGCTCGACATGCTCATCGTCAATCCCAAGACCCCGGCGGACACGCTGGTCACCTACAATAATGTGCGCGGCGGTCTCGCGCTCGACGCGAAGCAGTATGACCAGGCGATCCCGTATCTGCTCAAGGCACGCGAGCTCGGCTTCGCCGGTGCCGAGCTGTCGGTGTCGCTCGCCCGTGCCTATGGCGGGACGGGCAAGACCAGTGAGGCGATCGCCGAGCTGGACAAGGCGATCGCGGCCGAAACCGCGGCCGGCCGCAAGGCGCCCGAATCCTGGTACGGCTTTGCCGCGACCAATTTGTTCGCCGCGCGGGACTTGCCGGGCGCGGAGAAATGGCTGGCGCGCCAGCTCAAGGAATATCCGAAATCCGCGACCTGGCAGACCGGGGTGCTCAACTATCGCAAGGTGGTCGATCCCAGCGGGACGACCTTCAACAAGGCGCAAAGGCTGGAACTGTACCGGATGATGCGCACGACCGGTGCGCTTACCGATCAGGGCGATTATTTTCGCTATGCCCAGGCGGCCGTCGATTCGGGTTACCCCTGGGAGGCCGTGACGGTGATCGATGCCGGGCGCAGCACGGGAAAAATTCCCGCCGCCAGCGCCGATGCCGCGCGGATCTACAAGACCGCGAAGGACTCGATCGCAATGGAGTCGACCCCGGCCGTCTACGAGAAGCGGGCGCAGGACGCGACGGTGGGCACCAAGGTGCTCGAAGGCGCCGACGTCAACCTCGCTGCCGGCAACTACGCCAAGGCAATCGACCTGTACGGTGCTGCCCTCACCAAGGGCGGCGTAAACGCCAATGAGGTCAATCTGCGGATCGGTTATGCGCTCGCCAATCTGGGCCGGAAGGATGAGGCAAAGGCGGCCTTCGCCAAGGTCAGTGGTGCGCCGCTCGGCGATATCGCTCAATTCTGGACAATCTGGCTGGACGTGCCACAGCTTACCGCCTGAGCGACTCCGGTCGCTCGCGTAAGTTTTTGGAGAGAGTTGCGGCATGAAGACACTATCAACGATCGCGCTGGCGGCATTGTTCGCCGGCCCGGCGACGCTGTCCCTCACGGCGTCAGCCGCCGCGAAGGATATTCCGGCGGCGGGCCCGGGTGCCGCGTTCGTCCTGTCGAAACAGGTGCGGCAGTCGGCCGCCGCCGCGTCCGCTGCGCTCAAGGCCAATGACCTGGCCGGCGCCGAGACCGCCGTGGCGACCGTCGAGCGGAGCGCGAGCAACGACAGCGAGCGTTATGTCGCGCGGACCCTGCGCGTGAAGCTGCTGAGCGTCCTGCCGCCGACGGTGCAGACGCAGACGGCGCTGGTCAAACCGCTCGACGAGCTGATCGCCGATCCGCGCACGCCGAAGGAGGATCTCGCGCGCTACAGCTATACGCGCGGCGATTTCGCCTATGCGCGGAAGGAATATGCCAAGGCCGTGCAATTCTATCGCCAGGCGCGCGACAACGGCCTGCGCGACGATGAGCTGGACCTGCAGATCGTGCGTGCGAACATGGAGGCCGGGACGGTCGCCGCCGGCGCGGCCGAGCTCGAGGCGATGATCACGGCGCAGGTTGCGGCCGGCAAGAAGCCGCCCGAAAGCTGGTACCGCTTCACCGCCCAGCGCCTGCGCCTGAAAAAGGCACCGGAGACGGCGGCCTGGACCGCCAAATGGCTCGCAGCCTATGGCACCCGGGCGAACTGGCACGATGCGATCGCGATCAACGGCTTCAAGGACGAGGACGAGAGCAAGCTGACCCTGGCCGAGCGCCGGGAGCGCGATACGCGCTTCGTCGATCTGTTTCGCCTGATGCGCGTCACGAAAAGCCTCGGCGGACAGAAGGAATATCTCGAATATGCCCGCCGCGCGAACAGCCTCGGCCTGAAGGACGAAGTGAAATCCGTGATCGAGGAAGGGCGCGCGTCGGGCGCGATCCCGGCCAAGGATGCCGAAAGTGTCCGGCTGCTGGGCGCCGTGCCGGCCAAGGGCAAGGCCGGTCCCGCCGGCGCTCCGACCGAAGCCGCGGCGCGCAAGGCTGCCGGTGGCGAGCTGGCGGCGCAGGTCGGCGATGCAAGCATTGGCCGGGGTGCCTATACCAAGGCAGTCGAAATGTATGACATCGCGCTCGAGAAGACGGTTGCCGAGCCCGACATCGTCCGCCTCCACCGCGGCATCGCGCTGGCGCTCTCGGGCAACAAGGAGCGCGCGAGAAGCGATCTGTCCGCGGTGACCGTGCCGCCGGCAAGCGACACGGCGACGCTGTGGAAGATCTGGCTCGATTCGCCGCCGGCGGGGTGATCCGCTACGGCGGGGATAACGCTCAGTCGTTCTTGACCGGAATCCCCGGCAGCGCCTTGGACGTGCGAATCGTGAGGGAGGTCTTCACGCTCGCCACGTTCGGTGCCGGGGTCAGATGAGTGGTCAGGATTTCCTGAAAGCTCTTCAGATCCGTCGCGACGATCTTCAGGATGAAATCGATCTCGCCGTTGAGCATGTGGCATTCGCGAATCTCGGGAATCTGCGCGACATGCTCCTCGAACGCGGCGAGATCGTGCTCCGCCTGGCTGCGCAGACTGACCATCGCGAAGACGGTGATCGGGTAACCCAGCGTGGCGGCGTCCAGCTCCGCATGATAGCCCAGGATCGCGCCGTTTTCCTCGAGCGTGCGGACGCGCCGCAGGCAGGGCGGGGCGGTCAGGCCGACTCGTTCCGCCAGATCGACATTCGTCATCCGGCCATCATCCTGCAGTAAACCCAGAATCCGCCGGTCGATCGAATCAAACGCCATTACACAAAGCTCCCCGCCGGCTCTATCTTTCTGGCGAGCGGCCCGGTTTCAGCATAAGATAATTACCGACGAACGCAATTGTCCCACATTGCGACGCGCGAAAAACAAGTCTTTGCGTTGGGACTCGGTCCAGTTAATAAAATGCTCCGGCGCGGGCTCCGCGGCCGCCTGAGGGCCAGTGACGTTGCGCTTCGACGACAGTCTTGAAACGGTGCTCGCAGCGGAAACCTCGACGCCGTTGGGCGCGCAATCGGTATGGCGGCAACTGGTCGATCTGATCGCCCGCCGGCATGTTCCCCCCGGCGCCGACGCGATGGCCAGGCTCAGGGCGATTCGCCTGGATGTGCCGCTGCCGGTGCGCGCCGCCAGTGCGCGCGGGGCAGCCCTTGCCGATCCGCCCGCAGCCCTCGTTCAGCTCTTTGCCGAAGACGAGCCAGGCATCGCCACCCCCGTGTTGCGGACGGCGCAGCTGGCGGGGGACGAATGGATCGCGCTGCTGCCCGACATGCCGCCTTCGGCACGGGCGATTCTGCGGCACCGCCGCGATCTGCCGCAGGCGGTGGTCCGCGCGCTTGAAAGTTTTGACAGCGTTGGTCTCACGCTGCCGCCGCGAGAGGCCCAAGCCGTTGCGGAGGTCGTCCCTTTTCAGCCGCCCTTGCCCGAGGCCGTGACGGGCAGCTTCAAGGTCGCCGAACTGGTTGCCCGTATCGATGCTTATCGCCGGCTGCGCGAAGAGACGCCGATCGCGCGGGAAATCCAGCCCGCGCCGTTCGAGCGCGATTCCACCTGGGCGCGGAGCTTCCGGTTCGAAACCGACGAGGCGGGCGTGGTCCGCTGGATCGAGGGGGCGTCGCGCGCGCCGTTGATCGGCCTCTCGCTCAGCGTGGCGGGTAGCTCGGGCGTGGACGGCGCGGCGGCGGGCGCGTTCAGGCGGCGGGCGGACTTCGCCGACGCGCGCCTCGTCGTCGAAGGCGAATCGGATGCGGCCGGCCAGTGGCGGATCACCGGCGTGCCGGTCTTCGATCGCGCCACGGGTCGTTTCACCGGCTACCGCGGCGCTGCCCGTCGACCGCGCGCTGACGAAAGCGCCGAGCCGCGCGCGAGCCGTCATCCGGCCTCCGAGGCGCTGCGCCAGCTCGTTCACGAATTGCGAACACCGACAAACGCCATTGCCGGTTTTGCGGAAATGATAGAATCGCAGATGCTTGGCCCGGTCCCCCAGGCATATCGCGCCCATGCCGCCGATATTCTCGGCCAGGCCAGCGACCTGCTGACCGCGATCGACGATATCGACATGGCCGCGCGGATCGAATCCAACGCGCTGGAGCTTCGCCCGGGCCAGGTGCGCCTGGCGCCGCTGCTGGAGCGAGTCGCGGGCGATCTCGCGCCCCTGTCGGCACTGCGCGGCACGGCCATCGATATCCATGCCGGCGATGGCGATCTTGCGATCGCCGGCGACGACCGGGCGGTCGAGCGGCTGATCGGGCGTCTGATGGCGACGCTGGTCGCAGCGGGCAGCAGGGACGAGCGGATCGGAATCGTGGCGAAGCGGGAGGCGGAGGGCGTGGTTGCGCTGATATTCGATCGTCCCCACGCGCTTGCCGCCTATGCGGGTGACAGCCTGCTGACGATCGACGCCGAGACGGAAGCGGATCGGGACGAGGCGCCCCTGCTCGGCACCGGCTTCGCGTTGCGTCTCGCTCGCAACCTGGCGGTGGAATTGCGCGGCTCGCTGGTCCTCGGCGACCAGGTCCTGACCTTGCGGCTGCCCGCCGCGCTCGTCGATCAGGTGGGGCAGCTCTCCTCCAGTTGATCCGATCGACGCAGCGGCTTGCCACCGCGGCGCGCCCTCCGCTAACGAGCGGCTTGGTGGGGCCTGTAGCTCAACTGGTTAGAGCTGCCCGCTCATAACGGGTAGGTTGCGGGTTCAAGTCCTGCCGGGCCCACCAACCCGCCGCGGCTGATCGGGCATCCCGATCGTGGAGGGAGGATCATGGAACATCGCATCGCGATCGTGACGGGCGCCGGGAGCGGCATCGGCCGCGCGGTTGCGCTCGCGCTGGGTGAGGCCGGGTGGAGCGTGGCGCTGGCCGGACGGCGGACCGAGGCGCTGGCCGCAACGGCGGCGCTGGCAAGCGCGCCGGTGCTGGCTATCCCCTGCGACGTCAGCGATCCGCTATCGGTGGACGCGCTGTTCGATCGGACGGTGCAGGAATTCGGGCGGGTCGACCTGCTGTTCAACAACGCCGGCATCTCCACACCGATGGTGCCGCTCGATGAGCTCGACGTGGATCGGATCAGGTCGCTGCTCGACGTCAACATTCTCGGCAGCATGCTCTGCGCGCGCGCGGCGATGCGCGTGATGAAGCGCCAGGCGCCGCCGGGCGGGCGGATCATCAACAACGGGTCGATCTCGGCCGACCGGCCGCGACCGAATTCGGCGCCTTATACGGCGAGCAAGCACGCCATCACCGGGCTGACCAAGTCGATCGCGCTCGACGGGCGCGCGCATGGCATCGCGGCCGGACAAATCGATATCGGCAACGCGGTGACGGATCTGAGCACGATGCTCGGCAGGAGCACGCCGCAGGCCGATGGAAAGGCCATGGCCGAGCCGATGATGGATGTCGCCCATGTCGCGCGTGCCGTGGTCCACATGGCGGCGTTGCAGCCGGAGGCGAATATCCCGTTCATGACGATCATGGCGACCGCCATGCCGTTGTTCGGTCGGGGCTGAGCGGCGCGACGGCCCGGATTTGATGCGTACCTTCGACTCAAACTGACCGCGCGCCCTTGCGTCGCACCCGCGTCCCGCCTAAGCGACCCATCCGTCGGGGAGTGGCGCAGTCCGGTAGCGCGCCTGCTTTGGGAGCAGGATGTCGCAGGTTCGAATCCTGTCTCCCCGACCATTTTTCCTAAGCGCTGTCTCTTCGCCGTTTCAGCCGGGTGCTGTCGGCATTCGGCCCAACGGGTGTCGCGGGGGTCTGCTGCGCGTCGCCGAGCCACGGCGAGGCGCTGTTCCGCCTTGGCCTTGTGCACGTGCGAGAGGAAAAGCAGCGCCCGGTTCGGGCACCGATAGTGCGGTTGGTGAAACTCTGCGCGCTACCAGCCGGACCGGCTAGCCGGCCATTCCCCTGCGTCGGGCTCAACCTGAAAATTCGTCCCTTTTCAGGAGTAAACGTCAAATTGTCATAGTGGTTCAGCCTGATTGTCACAGGCCCCGGCTAGGGCGCGGCCTCACCAAAAGAGGGTCGCAACCATGAGTGACAAGCCAGAAGATATCCAGAACCAGCTCGATCCGATGGCATCGCCATTCGATCAGTTTGCGGCGGCGCAGCACAGCCGCCGCAACATCATGAAATGGGGTTCGATGCTGTCCGTGCTGAGCGTCGCCGGCATGCTCGCCGCCTGCGACGACGACGCCGTCGACCAGCCGCCGCCCAGCCCGACGCCAACCCCCACGCCGACCGGCGCCGCACAGGTTTCCAGCTTCGGCCTGGCCGTGTTGCCCGATACGCAATTCTATTCGCGCTATGCGACTGAAGGCACGGGCAACCAGTTCAAGCGCCTGTACGGCAGCGAACCCTATCTGGCGCAGACTCAGTGGCTGGCGAAAAATGCCGCCGCGCTCAAGATTCCCTTCGTCATCCATGTCGGCGATATCGTCGACCAGGTCGGTATCGAGGATCAGTGGAAGGTGGCCGACACCGCAATGAAGGTGCTGGAAGCCGCCAATCTTCCCTATTCGGTGCTGGCGGGCAATCACGACGTCCGGTCCGATAGCGGCTATGATCCGGCGCGGCCGGATGTCGGCACCGACGCCGATCGCGATCTGGCCAACGAGCCCTATCTGAAATGGTTTCCGGCCGAGCGCGCGCGCCGCCAGAAGACATTCGGCGGGCGTGATCGCAGCGCCTTCCACGAATATCACATCTTCGAGGCCGAGGGTCAGAAGTTCCTGGTCCTCGCTTTGTCGTGGCGCGTGTCGCAGGCCGGCATCATCTGGGCGCAGAACGTGCTCAACGCCAACCCGACGCTGCCGTGCATCCTCGTCAACCACGAACTGATCTCCATCGCCAATGACGGGATCAGCCCGCTCGAGGTCGATTACGGCAAGATGATGTGGGAGCAGCTGATCCGTACCAACGACCAGATATTCATGACCGTCAATGGCCATTTCCATGGTTCGGCGACGCTGGTGAAGAAGAATGATTTCGGCAACGACGTGGTCGAGATGGTGGTCGATTACCAGATGGCCTATCAGGGCGGCAACGGCCTGATGCGGTTCTACGAATTCGATCTGAGCAACAACAAGATCCACGCCTTGTCGTTTTCGCCGTGGGTGCCGCAGAAGCCCAAGGAGACGCTGAACGCGTTCGATCAGGCGATGCTGACCGAGGCGAACCACCAGTTCACGATCGACATGAATTTCGCGCAGCGCTTCAAGCGTTTCGCGCCGGCATTCGCCGCGGCCAAGGCGAGCAATACATCGCTGAAGGCAGCAGCCACCGCGCTCATCATGGACGGGTTCACGCCGATCCCGCCATCTCAGGCGAAGCCTGCCGCCAATGCAGAGGATTATCCGAAGATCGCCGGCACGGTGGCGCATTGGCGCTTCTACGGCGGAACGGCGGGCGCCAGCGTGCCGGTCGGCCAGGCGATCGCCGACGTCTCGGGTGGCAACAATCCGCTGGTGCGCGCGCCGCTCAACAACCCGGCGAACAACACCGCACAGGAAACCGACCTGACGTGGAGCGCCGACCACCACAATCTGTCCGCGGCACCGGGCTCGATCGTGTTCCGCAATTCGGCCGGGCCGCGGCTCAGCTATCTGTGGACGGATCTGGCGGCGCAGCTGAACGACGACACGTTCGACCAAGGCTATACGGTCGAGGCGTTCATCAAGATCGCGCCGGAATGGACCGCGGCGACCAATGCCTGGATGAACATCATGACCCGGCAGGGCCGGCGCGGCAATCTGCCGGGCTGGGGCGGCGGCCTGCCTGAATCGCCGCCGCTGCAGTTCGCCATCTCCAACCTGCGGGAAGTGCAGTGGGAGCCGACGACTCAGACTGCCACGACCGGCCAGTTGCGCGCGCGTACCGCCTGGTCGGGCGAGATCCTGGTCGACCGGTGGCTGCACGTCGCGCTGGTCAACGATCCGGCGACCAAGGTCACGACGATGTACATCGAGGGCGCACCGGCGCTGCGCAACCCGGTGGACACGCTGGGGCTGGCATCGCTCGGCATGCGCTGGGTGGTGGGCGCCGGTTCATGGGACGGCGGCGCGCCCAGCGGCGGCTTCCTGGGTTCGATCGGCGAGATCCGCATCGTGCCCAAGCCGCTGCCGCCGACGCAGTGGCTGACGGCGCGCGCTGGCGTGTGACGATCGGGAGCGGGCCACCGGCCCGCTCCCGTTTTCGTCAGGTCGGGGACTCGTGGCGATGCCGCGCCCTATTTTTGAATGTGATGATGATGAGGAGGGGCCGGCGACGCGCCCGGCGCCGGTTCGCCCCCGATCCGGCGCATCGTCGCGATCTCTTCTTCCTGCTTGGCGATGATGGCACGCGCCAGCGCCTTGAGTTCCGGGTTGCTGCCATGGCGCAACAATGCCTGTGCCATGTCGATCGCGCCCTGATGGTGGGGGATCATCATCCGCGTGAAGTCCCGATCGACGTCGCCGGTCGCCGGCACGTGCATGTCGGCCATCATGCGATCCATCGCGACATCATTCTCGCGCTGGAATGCCGTCGCAGCGCCGTCGTGAGCGGCTGGCGCCACCGGCGCCTGGGCCGGCGCGGGCTGAAGAAAGGCGATCAGTCCGAAGGCCAGCAGTGCGAGGAGCAGCGGCAGGAGGATGAACGACGGTCGAATCCGGTGACGTTGGATCATTGCGTGATCTCCTTGAGGCTTTGTTCGCAGGGGCGGGTGGCCCCGAATCCTGAATCGACCGCCGCCGCCACCCGGCCGAGTGGCATCGCATCGGCCAGGCGCAGCACGCACCACAGCCTCGCCCAGCGGACTGCGTCGCCCGGGGGCTGGCCGGCATCGACGATGCCGCGCACCTGCTCGCGTACGCCGGTATAGCCGATGGCATAGGCGCCGAGCGTGTCGACGAAGCCAAGCAGCGCCTCGGGGCTGGCGATCAGGGCCTCCTGGTCGAGCGCGGCTGCGGCAGCTTCGGCGCTGATCCGGCGGTCGCGATACGCGCGCAGGATCGGCAGGGCCGCGGGTGCCAGCGCATCGAGCAACTGCCTGACGCGTTCGAAGCGGGCGGCCGTGGCGGGCGGAAAGCCGGCCATTGGGAACAGAACGTCCCGCTCGAAAGCCAGGCGGTCATCCGGCGGAAAGACGAGCGAAACCCCGAAATCGGCGGCGCCTTCGCGGATCACGGAGCCCGGTGAGCGCAGCAGGACGATATTGTCCTCGACTGGCCGATGGCCTGCGCCAGCCGCGGCCTCCGCCAGGACGAACTGGGTGTGATGGCCGGGATAGGCCTCATGACAGGCCACGTCGGTCGCCGAACCAATAAAGGCGACCGCCTGTGGATTGACCTGCAGACTGCTACGGAAATTGCCGTGATAGCGGTGCCATGCCGCGCCGACATCGCTGGTCCATTCCACATCGAGCCGCTCGCTGCTCGGCAGGGGCCAATGCTGCAGCGTCCGCTTGCGGCATTCGGCGAGCGCGCGCGTGAACACGGCCCGGCGACGATCTTCCGGGATGATGAACTGCCGGCGGAATGCCTCGACCCGTTGTGTCACTGAACCGCCGCCGGGAAGCAGGCGATCCAGCGCCGCGCGCGTCTCGCGATAGGGACGGTCGTCGGATCGCACCGGCGCCAGACCGTAGAGCCGCTGCGCTTCCTCGTCGAAGGGCAAGGGGCTGGGCAGGCGCATGATATCGACCAGTGCGAGCAACCTTTTCGTCCGCTCCGCCAAGCGCCCTTGCCGGGTATTGTCCGTTGCCGTCTGGTCGCGCAGCGCCAGATCGAGCTGCGCGAGGTCGCTGCGCAGGCGATCGAGCGAGGGCAGGGGCTGGTTCGCTGACGGCGCGAGGGCGGCGGGGCCGAAATAGCTGTCCACCTCCGCGGGGAAGAGGCGGCCGAGCGTCAGCCCCAGGGTGACGAACTGCTGCGCCTGTCCGTCGATCGGTGCACCGACAGCCGCCGCGCCGGCGTGATCGCGATAAGCCCACCACAGCGTGACCGCCGCCAGCAGCGCGGCCGCGAAGACGATCGACAACCATGCTCGTCGCCGGCGTGGCAGCTGCAGGGCTGTCCTTGCCATGGCCGCTCGTTATTCCGTGCGGAGCGCGTCGATGGGATCGAGCAGGGAAGCGCGGCGCGCCGGATAGATGCCGAATATCAGGCCTACCGCGGCGGAGATGCCCATCGCCATTGCCATCGACGCGGCCGAGACTGCGACTGGCCAGCCCAGCGACTGGCCGATGACCCAGGAGGAGGCGAGCCCAAGGAACAGGCCGATGACGCCGCCGAGGACGCTGAGCGTCACTGCCTCGATCAGGAACTGCATCGCCACGTCGCCCGAGCGCGCGCCGGTCGCGATGCGCAAACCGATCTCGCGCGTTCGCTCGGTCACCGAGACGAGCATGATGTTCATGATGCCGATGCCGCCGACGATCAGGGAGACGCCGGCGATGCTGGCGAGCAATGCCGTCATCGTATCGCTGGCATGATCAAGCGTATCCGCCATCTCCTCGAGATTGACCTCGTCGAGTTTCGGCAGGTTGGCGAGCGCGAAGGCGGCGGCGGGGGTGTAGAGCCCCTTGGTCAATGCCTGCGCCGCCTGGGTCTCGACGATGAAATCGTCCGGCGTCCCGCCGCTGCCAGCCTGGGCGCTGAGATAGGTCTTGGCCTGTCCGCCGCTCATCCCGTGGCGCTTGCGCAGCAGCTGCTTGACGTCCTCGGCGATGCGCGATGCCTCGCCTGCCTTCTCCGCCGCGATCACGATCTCGTCGATGCTGGTCTTGCCCAGCGCTGCCTGGAGCTTCTGGTAGGGGATGAAGACCGAGTCCTTGTGATCCTCGGAATCGCCGGAGGTCACGCCGACGATCTGATAGCTCGCGTCGCGCACCAGCATGGTCTTGCCGGTCGGGTTGGCACCGGGGCCGAACAACTGGTCGGCCAGCGCGCGGCCGATCACTGCTTCGCTGGCGCCATCGGTGAAGACCTTGCCGGGCCGGACGTCCCACGAATAGGTCTGCGCGAACGAGGGAGCGACTCCCTCGATCCTGGCGAAGGCCTTGGACGCACCGACCGAAATGCTCGTACGCGTCGTGAGCGCGGGACTGATTTGCTTGATGCCGACGACCTCGTTCTTGATAGCGGTCATGTCGGCGATCGTGAGCGTGTTGGCCGCGCCGGTGCCGGCCGTGATACCGACGCTTTCGCCGCCGCGCGTGTAGTTGCCCGCATGGACGAAGACGAGCTTGGTGCCGGCCGAGCCGACCTCACCCTCGACCGAAGCCCGCGCTCCGGTGCCGAGCGCCACCATCGTCAGGACAGCGGCCACGCCGATGATCATGCCGAGCATGGTGAGCAGGGTCCGCATCCGGTTGCGGCTCAGGGAGCGGAGGGCCAGGCGAATGTTGACCGGCATCAGCGCGAACATGGGAAGCTCCAATCAGGGCAGGGGCCGCTTGGGAGGGAGAGGTGGCCGATCATTCGGATCGGAGCGCGATGACCGGGTCGAGATGCGCGGCGCGGCGCGCGGGCCCGAAGCCGAACGCGATGCCGGTGACCAGCGCCATCGCCACCGCGACGACCAGCATGATCGGCGAGATGGCGGTCGCCCAGTGGAGGCCATATTCAGTGACGAACAGTCCGACGCCGCCGAGCGCGAGACCGATCAGGCCACCCAGCGCGGCCAGCGTCACGGCTTCGACCAGGAACTGCAACATCACGTCCTGGGTGCGTGCACCCAACGCCATCCGCAGGCCAATCTCGCGGGTGCGGGCGGCCACCGATACGAGCATGATGTTCATCACCCCGATGCCACCCACCAGCAGGGACACCGCGGCTGCGCCAGCCAGGAGATAGGTGAAGGTGCGGCCGGCCTGGCGCAGGCTCTTCGCCATTTCGACCCAGGACGCTTCTTCGAAACCGCGCGAATTGGCGTGGACGGCGCGCGCCAGGCGAGGATCGGAGCCCATCGTCGGCAACGCCGCATTGCTTTGCGTCTCGACGCGGAAATCGTCGGCCATATCCTCGGGCAGATGATGGAGCTTGCGCAGGGCCGCCTTCACATCCTTGGCGACCGAACTCGTCACGGCGATCGACGTGGTGCGCAGCGTGATGCTGTCATAGCTGTCGCGCCCGAGCAGGCGCTGGGCGAATTTGTTCGGTACATAGACGAGCGGCACGACCACGCCGCCGGCGCCGTCCTCGGCTGCGTCGATCACGCCCACGACCTGAACCGGCTTGCCGCCGAGCGGCAGGGTCTTGCCGATCGGCGAGGGAGCGTCGGGCCATAGCCGGCGGGCGACTGCGGGCGTCACGAGCATCACCGGCGCGCCGTCGCGATGCTCGGCCTGGCCGGGCAGGCGACCCTCGATCAGCTTCCATCCGGTCATGTCGGGCCAGGCAGGATCGAAACCCGACAGGCGCAGGATGGCGGTCGCCGCGGTTGCGCCGGCATCGAGGCTGACATTGCCCTGCAGCTCGCCCGCGACCGATTTGACGTTCGCGGCGGCACTGGCGAGCGCAATCTCGGGCGCAGCGAGCGGCGTGGGGGGAGACTTGTACTGCGTCTTCCGGACGGCGCGGATGCGGCGCCGTGCGTCGGTCGCGGCTTCATCCTGGGATATCTCGGGCATCGGCGCGCCGTCGCTGCTCGCGGTCGATACAGCTCCTTCGGAAGGCTCGCCGCCGCCGCTGTCCTGCTCGCCGCTCGAATCGATGCCTGACGGCACGAAATTGCCGGAGCGGATCGTGATGCGGGTCGGCCCGGCGCTTTCGATCTGCGATTCGATGCGGAGTTGTGCGCCGCGGCCAAGGCCGGAGACGATCACCACCATCGCCACGCCGACGCTCATGCCAAGCAAAGTCAGTATCGCCTGCAGCTTGTTCTGGGTCAGCGCCTTCAACGCCATGCGGAAATTAGTGAGCATGTTTGCCCTTCGCGGCCGGCTTTCCGTATTTCGGGAACTGGGAACGGGGCACTTCGATCAGGGCGGATACGCCGCGCACCACGGTGCCGACGCGGACGACGCTTTTCGGATCGCTTATCGGCTGGCTCTTGCCCGCCCAGAGCGTGCCCGTCGGATCGGGGCGCATCGTGACATATTCGGTCTTCTTGCCGGGCCGGTCGATCTCGACGCTCAGCTCGCTGGCGGCGGAGGCGGGCAGCGGCCGGCCAGCCGGATCGACGAGATAGATGCGCACGCCGCCGGCGGGCACCAGCACGATCTCTATATCGGCATTCTTGACCGCCTTCATGATGCCGCCGTGCGGCGCCTCATGGATCACGCCGTTATGGGCCAGGGCGGGGCCACCCAGCGCGAGCGCAACGGCGGCGAGAAGCATGTGCGATCTATTCATGACGAAGGGCCTCGATGGGATCAAGCAGGGCGGCGCGCCGCGCCGGATAGATGCTGAAGGCAACGCCGAGCAGCGCGGCGACGATCAGCGCGAGCAGGGCCGACAGGGGCGAGACGACGGCCGACCATTGGAAGAATTGCTGCAGGCCGCCCGATGCAAGCATCCCGCCCAGGATACCCAGCACGCCGCCGATGACGCAGAGCAGCAGCGCCTCGAGCACGAACTGGACGGCGATGTCGCTCCGCCGCGCGCCAAGCGCAATGCGCAGGCCCACCTCGCGGGTCCGCTGCGTGACCGACAGCAGCAGCAGATTCATCACGCCGATGCCGCCGACCAGCAGTGAAACCGCCGCCACGCTGGCGAGCAGCGCCAGCATGATGACGTTGGTCCGGCGCAGCGAGGTCGAGAGCTGCTCGATCGTGAGCTTGTCTACGCTCTCCAGATTGCCGCTGATCACGCGCGCCAGCTGCGGCGGAATGCCCTTGCCGATCGCCTGTTGTGCAATGGTGGTGACGGTGAAGTCGTCGGGCGTCTCTTCGGCGATCTTGTGCCGTTGGCGCAGCAGCAGCTTGATCCGCTTCGAAAGCGCGCTCACGTCGCCGGCGGATTTGGCAGTGATCGCGATCGTGTTCAGCTTGCTGAGGTTGAGCAGGCGGTTGATCGTGGTTACCGGGACATAGACCGCATCGAACTGGTCGTCGCCCGCCTCGGGCTGGCTGGCCCAGCTGCGGCTGCCGACCACGCCGATGACCTTGAACGGCTGGTTCCACAAGGTCGCCGTACGGCCGACCGGGTTGGCGCCGGGGCCGAACAGCTTGTCGGCGGCGATGCGGCCGAGGACCATCACCTGTGCCGTCTTGTCCGCATCGGCCTTGTCGAGAAAGCGGCCATGAGTCATCGTCCAGCCGCTGCGGATTTCCGGCAGCGCCCATTCGGTGCCATGCAACCGCGTGAACCACTGAGTCTTGGCCTTGTCGTCTGCAAAGATGTGCGCATTCTCGTGCACGCCCGACACGACATGCTGGACGCCCGCCATCTGCGCGATCGCCTTGGCATCGGGGATGGTCAGCGTGGCTGCCGAACCAAGCCCGGCCGAGATATCGCCGAGGCGATCCTTGGCGGTCGGGTGATCGTGGACCGCGAGCGGATCATCCTCGAAATGCGCTGGCAGCAGGCGCGGAGTGCCCGGCGCTTCACCATATGGTGTCGGGTAAAACGTCTGTGCGGCACGCTGATACGCCGCTGGACGCATCACCCCCGAATCGAGGCCATAGGGCTCGGTCTCCCAGGCCACCGGCATGGGTTGCACGGCACCGCCGCCAGGGATCCGGGGCAGCAGCCGGCCGGGATCGTTCCAGGTATGGCCGGTGTTGCCGTCCGGGTCGGAATTCTGTTCCCGGCCCTTCGCATAATTGCCGGCGGTCACCACGATCAGGTTGGCGCCGGCCGCACGCAGCTGATCCTCCACTGATTGCTGCGCGCCGCGGCCCAGGGCGAAGCTGGTCACCAGCGCCCCGACGCCGACCATCACGCCGAGCATGGCGAGGCCAGTCTGCAGTCTATTGCGGACCAGCGCCTGGAACGCCAGCAACAGGAAATGGCGGCTGAACATGGTTTCGGCTCAGCCCGCGGCCGCCATGGCGGGGACAGGTTCGGCGTCATCGGCGCCGCGCGGCGTAGTGGGGGCGTCGCTCAGGATCCTGCCGTCGCGCATCGCGATGATGCGCGTGCCGTAGGCCGCGATCTCCTGTTCATGCGTGATCAGCACGATCGTGATGTTCCGGCGCTCGCGCAGCTCCTGCAGGATGCGCATCACTTCCACGCTCGTCGCCGAATCGAGATTGCCGGTCGGCTCATCGGCCAGGATCAGGGTGGGTTCGTTGACCAGCGCGCGGGCAATCGCGACGCGCTGCTGCTGCCCGCCCGAAAGCTGGTTCGGGTGATGGTCGAAGCGATTTTCCAGGCCCATCGCTGCGAGTGCCTTCATCGCGCGTTCGCGCCGCTCGGCCGCCGGCATCACCGGCCGGGTGTAGAGCAGCGGCACTTCCACATTCTCCACCGCGGTGGTGCGCGGGAGGAGGTTGAAGCCCTGGAAGACGAAGCCGATCTGCCGGTTGCGGATATCGGCCAGCTCGTCGCGCGACAGGACGGAGACGTCCTTGTCGTTCAGCAGATATTTGCCTTCGGTGGGGCGATCCAGGCAGCCCAGGATATGCATCATCGTCGACTTGCCCGAACCCGACGGCCCGGTGATCGCGACGAACTCGCCCTGTTCGATCTCGAGCGAGACGCCCGCAAGCGCCTCGACGACATTGTCGCCCAGTTTATAGGTCTTCTTTAGGCCTTGCAGCGAGATGATCGACATCGTGGAACCTGCCTGAAAAGAGAGACGAAAGGGCCGCGTTAGTTGCTCTTGCCCGGTGCTGAGACGGTGACGGGACCATTCAGCCCCGCATAATTGTAGAGGACGGCGACGACCGACTTCTCTGCGCCGGCCATGCCGTAGGTCTTGCCGGCGCCCTCGATCACATAATATTCGTTGGCCGCATGGCTGTTGCCGCCATAGCCGAGCATCCCGCCGACGACGGGAATGTCGAAGGGCGCGCCGTTACCGGCGAACAGATAGGCCGGCCAATAACCGCCCATGATGCTGTTGACCGCCGAGATCGGGCCATGCCCGATGTTGAACTGATCGAACGCGGCATAGACGGCCCGGCCGATCTCGTTGTCGGTGTTGCGCTTGGCCCAGGGCACGTCGCCCACGACATTGATCTCGACGTCCTCGTAACCGAGCTGGTCGAGATATTTGCGGAGCTTGGCCACGATGTCCGGCCCCGTCATGTTCGGGATGTATCGGAAATTATGCTTCGAGGTGATCTTGTTCGGCAGGATCGCGCCCGATCCGCCCGGGAACATGTTGCCGCCCCAGATGCCGTCCATGTTCATCGCGGTGCCGTAGCGCGACATGCGCAGCACCTCATACGCATCGTCGGAGATGAAGCGCGCGACGCCGAGGCCCTCGGCCGCCTTCTTCACGTCCATCGATTTCGCGCCGGCGCGCAGCTTCGCTTCATTCTCGGCCGAAAGCGGCTCCATATTGTCGTAGAAGCCCGGGATCAGCACCTTGTTGCCGTCGGGAGAAACCAGCTTCGACAGCATCTGGATGTGGCGCCAGGCGGGCGAATCCACCGACCGCTTGTTGCCGCCATGGATGTCGGAATAGGTGGGCCCGCGGCCCCATTTCGCGCCGCTCGTCGTCAGCTCGATGAACACGCAGCCTTCCGAACCCGATAAGGGTCCGGCCGTGCCGGCGGGCGACTGGAAGCCGAACGTGTACATCGCGTCCGCGCCCTTGATGAGTTCCGGGTGCGTGGTGACGAACTTGTTATAGCCCATCGACATGCGCTCTTCGTCGCCTTCCGCAACGAAGATCAGGTTCACCGGCAGCTTGCCCGTGACCGCCTTCATCGACATCAGGGCGTTGAGCATGGCCATTTGCGGGCCCTTGGAATTCACCGCGCCGCGGCCGATCAGCACTTTCTTGTACGGCGCCTGCTCGACGAGGCGCGCCTCGAACGGCGGCGCCTTCCACAGGTCCGGCTGCGTGACCGGCATGGTGTCGTACATCCAGTAGATGACGAGCGTCTTTTTCGCGCCTTCGTTGCAGTTGGCATAGACGACCGGATTGCCCTGCTGGCCCCATTTGGTCTTGCCGACGTCATAGACCTGGGTCTTCTGGCAACCGAGCTGGTCGAAGAAGCCCTTCACCATCTCGGCCGATTCCTGGATGCCTTCACCGGTGTTGGAGATCGACGGCTGCTGAATCCATTTCTGCAGGTTCACGACGTGCTGGTCGATATTCTTGTCGATATAATCGTAGATCTTGGTGAGTTCGGGATTGTGAACCTTGCTCTTGTCCAGCTTGATCGTCTCGTCGCCATAAGGACGAATGCCCAGCTTGGGGGCGCCCGTGGGCGCCCCCTTGCTTTCGGTGGTGTTGCCGGCTTCGTTCTTGCCACAGGCGGCGAGGGACAGGGCGAGGGCGGTCGCGACCGTTATGCTCAACGTTTTCTTCATGGCCTTCACTGGTCGGTCGCTCCCTATTTCACGTTGATCGGGCCATTGAAGCCGGCGTAATTGTAGAGTGCGGTCGCGAAGACTTTCTCGGCGCCGGCCATGCCGTAGGTTTTGCCGGCACCCTCGATCACGAAGAACTCGTTCGCGGCATGGGCATTGCCGCCCGCGCCGGCGCGCACGCCGCTGATCGGAATGTCGATCTTGGTTTCGATTCCCGAGAACAGATAGGCTGGCCAGTAGCCGCCCAGCATGATGCTCGGATCCTCGCTGATCGGCTGGCGCGAGATGCTGAACATGTCGGCCGTATGGGCATTGGAGCGCCCGAGCTCGTTATTGTTGGTGCGCCGGGCCCAGGGAACATCGCCGACGACGTTGATCTCGACATCCTGATAGCCGAGCTTGTCGAGATATTTCCGCAGCTTGGCCACGATGTCCGGCCCCGACATGTTGGGGACGTAGCGGAAATTATGCTTCGAGGTGATCTTGTTCGGCAGGATCGCACCCGATCCGCCCGGGAACATGTTGCCGCCCCAGATGCCGTCGGTATTCATCGACGTGCCCATCCGGGCCATTTTCAGATGCTGGTACGGATCGTCCGAGATGAACCGCGCGACGCCCAGATTCTCCGCTGCCTTTTTGAGGTCGTAGGTCTTGGCCTGAGCGCGCAGCTGCGCTTCCTCGGTCGGCGTCAGCGGAACGATATTGTCGTAGAAGCCGGGGATCAGCACCGTGTTGCCGTCCGGCGAGACCAGCTTCGACAGCATCTGGATATGGCGCCAGGCAGGGGAGTCCACCGACCGCTTGTTGCCGCCATGGATGTCCGAATAGGTCGGCCCTCGACCCCATTTCGCGCCGCTCGTCGTCAGCTCGACGAACACGCAGCCTTCCGAGCCGCCGCCGCCCCACATCGCGTCGGCGCCCTTGAAGAGTTCGGGGTGGGTGGTGACGAACTTGTTATAGCCCATCGACATGCGCTCTTCGTCACCCTCGGCGACGACGATCAGGTTCACCGGCAATTTGCCCGTGACGGCCTTCATCGACATCAGCGCGTTGAGCATCACCATCTGCGGACCCTTGGAATTGGTCGCGCCGCGGCCGATCAGCACTTTCTTGTAGGGCGCCTGTTCGACGAGACGGCCTTCGAACGGCGGCGCCTTCCACAGGTCCGGCTGCGTGACCGGCATGGTGTCGTACATCCAGTAGATGACGAGCGTCTTCTTCGCGCCTTCATTGCAGTTCGCGTAGACGACCGGGTTGCCCTGCTGGCCCCATTTGGTCTTTCCGACATCATAGACCTGGGTCTTCTGGCAGCCGAGCTGGTCGAAGAAGCCCTTCACCATCTCGGCCGATTCCTGGATGCCTTCGCCGGTATTCGAGATCGACGGCTGCTGAATCCATTTCTGCAGGTTCACCACATGCTGATCGATATTCTTGTCGATATAATCGTAGATCTTGGTGAGTTCGGGGTTGTGGACCTGGCTCTTGTCCAGCTTGATCGTCTCGTCGCCATAGGGACGAATGCCCAGCTTGGGGGCCGAAACGGCGGCCTGGGTCGAGCCATTGCCCGCGGCATCCTGTTTGCCGCAAGCGCTGGTCAGGGCAATCAGGCCCATCAGGATCGGCAATCCGAGAGACTTATTGGATATCATGCGGTCTGACCCCCTTTTTGTAGTTCGTACAGTTGTGCGGTGACGATCGGCGCGAATATGCACGGCAAGGAAGGCGGTCCGGCGCTACGACGCCAGTCCAGCGACTGATCCCTGTGGGAAATTATTCGGAGAGATAAGAACACGAGAACAAATGCGCGGCATAGCTACTCCCCCTGTGGAGCGTCATGCCCTCAATCATCCTCCCCGCCGGCCTTGATGGCCGTTTTTATTCTCTATTTTGCTGATCCATGCCGGCAGCCCCTACCGGTCACAGAAAGCTTCGTGCCTGGCGATAATACATACAAACCAGCGTCGCTTCTCATCAAAATGCGAAGTAAAATCGCTGGAGCCTCATGGAATCCACCAGAGAAACCGCGTTTCGCACCGGATTTCGCGCACGCGGAATTGCATCGGCACGCCTGTGCCGTGCGTCTCGCGAATCCGGTCAGGCCGGAAAGGATCGGCAGATTCGCCCCGAGCGGACGCCAGGTTCAGGCCGGTTTGGCGGCGGGTGCGTGCTTGCGCGGGATCAGGTGCAGCACCGCGACGATCACTCCGCCAACGATCATCCCGACCACCGCCGAGCCGAGCGCACCGACCAGCCATTCTACCAGCCCCTGCGCCACCGGCGACGCATGGCCCACCGCCGCCGCAGCGTCGTGCAGGCCATGGGAGATGACCCCCAGCCCGAATTCCTCCATCCCGTGTACGATAAACCCCCCGCCGACCCAGGCCATGGCGGCGACGCCAAGCGTCGACAGCCCCTCGAGCAGCAGCGGCATCGCCTTGACCAGCCCGCGCCCGATCGCGCGAACGCTCGCATTCCCGCGCTGCGCGAGATGCAGGCCTATATCGTCCATCTTAACGATCAGCCCGACCACGCCGTACACGCCGACGGTGATTGCGATCCCCACTGCCGCCAGCACCACGCCCTGCATCACCACCGAGCTTTCGGGGATGTCGGAGAGCGCGATGACCATGATCTCCGCCGACAGAATGAAATCGGTACGGATCGCGCCGCCGACCTGGCGCCGCTCCAGTTCCTGCGGATCGGTGATCTCGGTCACTTCATCGGCATGGGAGGTGCCGGTGATCGCCTCGAAGATCTTCTCGGTCGCCTCGAAGCACAGATAGGCGCCGCCGATCATCAGCAAAGGGGTAATCGCCCAGGGCGCGAAGCTGCTCAGCAACAGCGCGGCCGGCAGCAGGAACAGCAGCTTGTTGCGCAGCGATCCGACCGCGATCTTCGCGATGATCGGCAATTCGCGATCAGGCGTCAGGCCAGTCACGTAGCGCGGTGTGACCGCGGTATCGTCGATCACCACCCCGGCAGCCTTCACGCCAGCCCGGCCCGCCGCGGCGGCGACATCGTCGACCGATGCCGCGGCCAGCTTCGCGATCATCGCGATATCGTCGAGTAGCGCTACCAGGCCTCCGGGCATTCGATCACTTCCTTGTCGCTTTCAGGCGACCGCTGGTATCGAATTTTCGGCTGAGCGCCAGACTTACCGCGCAGGGTTAACCGGTTCAGCGCCGATAGGCGAGATCCCGGGCGTCGATCGCCGCCTGCCACACGCGCAGCACATTGCCGCCCCACAGCTTGTCGATCTGCTCGGGCGTGTAGCCGCGGCGCTTCAGTTCGGCGGTCAGATTGGCCGTCTCCCCGACATCGGACCAGCCGGTGACCCCGCCGCCATGGTTGAAATCGGAGGACAGCGCGACATGATCGATCCCGATCCGCCTCACTGCATAATCCACCGCATCGGCCAGATCGGACAGGCCCGCTTTCGGCTCGGTGCCCACGATGTCGTGGTAACGCCGGTCATACTCTACCTGGCGCTCCGGCGAGAGCACCGTGCCGCCAGACGGTGACAGGCCGAACGCCGCCTGGAGTTCGGCCACGGCCTGCAGCGTCTTCGGGCTGCGGGCGCGCAGATAGGCGCTGAACGCGTTGATCCCGATCACGCCGCCGCGCGCCTTGAGCTGGTCGAGTTGCGCGTCGGTCAGGTTGCGCGGGCTGTCGACGAGCGTGCGGAGGTCGGAATGGCTGGCGACTACCGGCGCGCGGCTCAGCGCCAGCACCTGATCGAATGCCGCGTCCGACAGTTGCGAGACGTCGATCAGCACGCCGAGATCGTTCAGGCGCTTGACTGCCTGCCGGCCGAGCGGTGAGAGACCCCCACTCTCGGCAGGGCGATCGCCGCGTTGGAGCGACGGCCGGGACGAATCGGCGAACTGGTTGTGCCCGGCATGGACGAACCCGACGATGCTGACGCCGCGCGCCTGCCACTGGTCGAACGCGGCCAGATCAGTGCCGAGCGGCCACGCGTTGAGCAGGCTCTCGACGACCGCGAACCGTCCGCTTGCGACGATCCGGCGGACATCGGCGGGCGATCGGGCGAAGGCAGCCCGATCAGGATTCCGATCCGCAATGGCATGAATCGCCAGATCGCGCGTCGTGAGCTCACGCTGCGCGGCGGCAAGCGATGCCGCATCGCGCTGGCCCTGCGGCACGAACAGCGCGATCGCGGCCGTCGTCAGCCCGCCCGCCCGCGCGCGCTCGAGGTCAAACTGGGAGGCCGGGTCGGCGAGACCCGTCCAGCCCGGCACCGTGGCCGTCGCCGGCAGATCGAGATGGGGATCGAAGGTGATTGTCTGCGCGGCGAGCGGCGTAGCGCTCAGCATCAGGCTTAGGACGAAGATCATGGGTCGCACGGCAAATTCCTTTCAGCGCAGTTCGAACCCAAGCCCGGACAATACCGAGCGCAGGATGTGCCGGCCGGCCATCGAGTCCGGTCCGCGGGTGCGGTCGCCGGCCTGTTCGGTCCAGTCGCGCTCGGTCATGCCCTGCTCGCGCTGGAAACTGCGCAGCCGCTCGTCGTAACGTCGCGCTGCCTCGCGCTGCGCGCTGGTCCAGGCATAGGTCTCGTGGAACAGGATCGATGCCTGGGGCAGGCGCGGCTTGATCGAGGCCGGGCGCGCCGGATCAGGCTTGCCGACGACCAGCCCGAACAGCGGAAACATCCGCGGCGGCAGATCGAGCTCGGCGGCTACCTCGGCGGGCCGGTTGCGAATGCCGCCGACATAGACCGCGCCGAGGCCAAGCGATTCGAGCGCAGTCACCGCGTTCTGCGCGGCGAGCGAGGTATCAACGGCACCGAGCAGGAAGGTCTCCAGATAATCAAGCGCTTCGTCCGGCACGCCGCGGTCATTCGCGAGCTGCGACAGCCGATCGAAATCGATCAGCCACACCAGCAGGAGCGGTGCCTCGACGATATGCCTTTGCGCTCCGGCCAGCGCCGCGAGCCGCGCCTTGCGCTCCGGGTCCTGCACGGCGACCACGCTCCAGACCTGCAGGTTGGAGGATGACGATGCGGATTGCGCCGCGGCGACGAGCGTCTCGATCGTCCCGGCCGGCAAGGCATCTGGCAGATAGGCGCGCACCGAGCGATGGTTGAGCAGCAGCGCGAGCGTCTCGTTCGCTTCGGTCAGGTCGGGACCGTCCGGCGCACGATAACGCGCCCACGCCAGTCCCTGAAGCGAGGCGCCCCAGTCGGTCGGGTCGATCGCGCGCTCCCCGGCCACCGTCACGACAATTCCGCTACGGCGAGCGCTGCGTCGCGGTGGACAAGGCTATTGTCGGGCCGCCTGAGCCCCAAATTCTCCCGCAATGTCCGGCCTTCATAGTCTTCGCGGAACAGGCCGCGGCGCTGCAGCAGCGGCACGACCTGATCGACAAAGTCGTCCAGCCCGGTCGGCAGGACCGGGGGCATGATGTTGAATCCGTCTGCCGCGCCTTGTTCGAACCAGCGCTGGATCAGGTCGGCGATCTGCTCGGGCGTGCCGACCGTGGTCAGATGTCCGCGCGCGGTGGAAACCTGACGGTAGAGCTGGCGCAGGGTGGGCCGCTCGCGCTCGACCAGGTCGGAGACGAGCTTCAGCCGGCTCTTGCTGCCATTGGTATCGCTTGGCAGCGGCGGCGCGATATCGTCGAGCGAATAGCCCGACAGGTCCATGCCCTGATAATGCCGCTTGAGGATGCCCCAGGCGATGGCGGGATGGACCAGCGCCTGTAGTTCCTCGTAGCGCGCCTGCGCCTCGGCTTCGGTCCCGCCGAGCACCGGGAAGATGCCGGGCATTACCAGCAGATCTTCGCGCCGGCGGCCGTACTTGGCGAGCCGTCGCTTCACATCGGCATAGAATTCCTGAGCGTCCTCGATCACGAGATTGGCGGTGAAGATCACCTCGGCCGTGCGCGCGGCGAGTTCCCGGCCGGGCTCCGACGCGCCGGCCTGGACGATGACCGGATAGCCCTGGGGCGGCCGCGCGATGTTGAGCGGGCCGCGCACCTGGAAATGCGGGCCCTCATGCGCCAGCAGGTGGAATTTGTCGGTGTCGAGATACACGCCGGCGGCACGGTCGCGGACGAAGGCGTCGTCTTCGTAGCTGTCCCACAGCCCCTTCACGACATCGATATATTCCTCGGCCCGCTCGTAGCGGCGGGAATGTTCGAGATGCTCGGTCCGGCTGAAATTGGCAGAGACGTCGGCGCCCGTGGTGACGACGTTCCAGCCCGCGCGGCCACCCGAAATCCAGTCGAGCGAGGCGAACTTGCGCGCGGTGGTATAGGGATCCTCATAAGTCGTAGTCGAGGTCGCTACGAAGCCAATCCGCTCGGTGACCTGCGACAAGGCTGCCCAGAGCGTGACCGGCTCGAAATGCGCTGCCTTGGCGTTCTGACGGAACGTTGCCTCGTCAGTGAAATCGGCATAGCCGCCGGGGCTGTCGGCGACGAATACCAGATCGAACTTACCACGTTCGGCGGTGCGGACGACGTGCTGGTAATGTTGCAGGTTATGGCCGGCATCGGCCTGGGCGCCGGGATGCAGCCACGCCGCGACGTGGTGGCCCGTTGCCTGAAGGAATGCGCCGAGGCGCAGTTTGCGGTCGGTCTCGCTCATGCGGGAATCCTTTCGGTCTGGGCGTAGCGGGAGGCGCCGAGATCGGCCTCGACCCCCAGCAGCGCGAGCAGGTCGTGCTGGAGCGCGGCTGCGCGCTCGCGTCGGGCGATGCCATCGGGCGGCAGCGCGACCGCGATATCGGCGACGATGCGGCCCTGTTCGAGCACCACGACACGGTCCGCCAACTCGATCGCTTCGTCGACATCGTGGGTGACGAGCAATACCGCCGGATTGTGCGCCGCAGAGAGCCGGCGTAGCAGCACGTGCATGCGGATCCGGGTCAGCGCGTCGAGCGCGCCGAATGGTTCGTCGGCGAGCAGCAGGGCAGGCCGGCGGACCAGCGATCGCGCCAGTGCGACACGCTGCTGCTCCCCGCCGGAAAGCTCGAAGGGCCAGCTCTGCTCGCGGCCCGCCAGCTCGACCTCGGCCAGCGCTTCCAGCCCGCGCCGGCGCGCGTCCGGGCCGTCCAGGCCGAGCACGACATTATCGAGCACGCGCTTCCACGGCAGAAGCCGCGCATCCTGGAAGACCACTGACAGGCGCTCCGGCACGATCAGCGTGCCTGACCCCTCTGCTTCATGGTCGAGGTCGGCGAGCGCGCGCAGCAGGGTGCTCTTGCCCGAACCGCTACGGCCGAGCAGCGCGACGAACTCGCCCGAGGCGATGTCGAGATCGACGCCGTCAAGCACACCCTTGCGAGTGAAGCGGCGTACCAGACCGCGGACATGGACGACCGCGCTCATGCCGCCAGCGTCCGGCGCCAGACCAGCGCCCGGCTCTGGATCAGCCGCACGACGGCGTCAGATACGAGGCCGAGCACGGCGTAGATCACCAGCCCGACCAGCATCACGTCCGTCTGCGCGTAGTTGCGGGCGAGCGTGATCATGTAGCCGATCCCGCTCGTCGCGTTGAGTTGCTCCACCACCACCAGCGCCAGCCAGGCGGCGGTGACGCCGAAGCGCAGGCCAAGCAGCAGGCCGGGCAGGGCGCCGGGCAGCACGACGTGGCGGATGAAGGCCCAGCGGCCAAGCCCCAGCGTCTCGGCCAGTTCGACCTGCTTGAGATCGATCGCCCGCAGGGCGCTGTGCGTGTGGATGTAGATGGGAGCAAACACCGTGACCGCGATCACCGTCACCTTCATCGCCTCGCCGACCCCGAACCAGAGGATCATGAACGGGATAAGCGCCAGCACCGGAATGCCGCGTTTGAGCTGGACCAGGCCGTCGATGACATAGCCGCCAAGCAGGCTGAGCCCGGAGAGCAGCGCCAGCGAGACCCCGGCCAGCACGCCGAAGCTGAGACCTTGCGCCGCCCGCCAGGCTGAGACCGCGAGATTTTGCTGAAGCCGGCCGTCGCGCACCAGATCGATGCCAGTGGTCAGCGCCGTCCAGGGCGCCGGCAGGATGCGGTTGTCGAGGAAGCCGGTCAGGGACAGCACCGACCAGTAGATCAGCAGGAGGACGGGCCCGATCACCCAGCCCCAGGTGAGCGGGGCCTCAAGTCCCAGACGCCGGCTGCGCCGCTGCGGCGTGGGCGCGGGATCGACCCGGTCGACCAGATGGCCGTTTGCGCCGGTCAGGAAGCCGGCCTCTACCAATTGGGGAAACAGGGCGTTCATCACACCTCCTATCGGCTCACTGCGGGGGCGCTGGTCGTGGCCGCGGCAAAGGCCTGGGCGGCGATCGCCTCGAACCGGCGGTCGAACAGGTCGGCCGCGTCGAAGCGCGGCTTCTTCATCTCGGGAGCCATCAGGTCGATCGCGCCCTGCTGATAGGCAACCGCCTCATCCCACCGGCCCGGCACATCGGTCTGGCCGGCGGCGGCGATGATGAGCCGCGCATCCGCCAGCGACAGACCCTGATGCTCGACATAATAGCCGCGCGCGAGAATCTCGGGATTGGCCGTCTGCCATGCCTGGGCGCGGGCCCATAGCCGGACATAGTGCTTCAGCGCGGCGGCCTTGGCCGGGTCCTGCAGCACCTCGACCGGCACATAGGCGAGCGTGGCGTCGTCGCGGAACGGCGGATGGTTGAGCAGGGTGGCGCCGTCATGGCCGAACTTGCGGACATAGCGCTCGGCGACGATGCCGCTGCCGACCGGGGCGACGTCGACGATGTTGCTGGCGAGCGCGCTGGTATAGACGTCGCCACCGATGCTCGACGGCAGCTCGACCAGCTTCACGTCGCTGATCGACAGGCCGGCCGCCTTCAGTGTCTGCAGCACGATCTGCCCCTGGACCTGGCTCGGGCTGAAGGCGATGCGCTTCCCGCGCAGGTCGGCGATTGTCCTGATGCCGGCCTTGGGCGCGATCGCCAGCACGAGGGCGGGATGGCGCAGCGGATCCTCGCGCTGGCGAAAGGCGATGATCTTGACCGGCAGGCCGACCCACACGGCGTGGATCGGCGGGACGTTCGCCCCGAGCCCGACATCGAGCGCCTTGGCATGAAACGCCTCGGTCACGTCCGGCCCGCCAGTGATCTGGGCCCATTTGATCGTGAAGGGCAGCTGCTTGTCCCAGCCCTGATTCTCGACGACCCATTGAGTCACCGGATCGCCGACCACCAGCACGGTCCCCTCGGGAACCGTATCGGGCAGCGGTGCCGACAGGGCGAGGCCGCCGTCCGCTGCCGCTGCCCGGCGATTGGGCGCGAAGGCGAACAGCAGGGCGATCGAGACCACGACGAACGCGGCGAGCCCGATAAAGCCCCAGGGCCTGGTCCTGGCGGCGCGCGGCATCAGCCGAGCACGTTGAACAGCTCGCCTTCCAGCGGCTGCGAGACGAAGCCGTCGGGACCGCGCGTCAGATCGCCGGCGACGGTGATGCGCCGCACGGCGCGGGGCAGGTCGAACAGCGCATAGTCGATCGGCCCGGCATGGGCGACGGCCTGGTTGTCCCACACCACCAGCGATTTGGGCCGCCAGTGGAAGCGCACCTGATATTCCGGCCGGGTGACCTCGTAGAAGAGCAGATCGAGCAGCGCTTTGCTCTCGGGTTCCTTCAGGCCGACGATATGGCTGATCGTGCCGGGATTGAGGAACAGCAGCTTCTCGCCCGTCTCGGGATGGACCCGCACCAGCGGATGCAGCGAGACGAAGGGGCCGGTCGAGCGCCCGTCGCGGCGCGGTTTGCTGCCGGCACTGTCATAGGCGCTGGTGCGATGCACTGCCTGCAACCCGTCGAGCAACTGGCGGATCGGCGCCGACAGTCCCTGATAGGCAGCGACCAGATTGGCGAAGAGCGTGTCGCCACCATAGGGCGGAATGACCGTGCCGTGCAGGATCGAATAGCGATTGGGATTGGCGACGAAGGTGATGTCGATATGCCACCCCTTATAGTCGCGCAGCGGCTCCCGGCCGGGCGGGGCGGCTTCGTTCCGGCTGCGGCGCGCGCGATATTCCTCGACGCTGCGCTCCCAGATCTCGGGATGGTCATCGAGACCCTCGGCGATCGGATGCGCCGGCGTGAGCGGGCCGAAGGCGCGGCCGAACGCCTTGAGCTCGTCGTTGCTGATGTCCTGGTCGCGGAAGAAGACGACACGCCAGTCGTGCAGCGCCTTCTGGATGTCGGCGGCGGTCTCGGCGTCGATCGGCTGGCGCAGGTCGACGCCGGAGATTTCGGCGCCGATCACCGGGGTGACTGGTTCGACGGTGATGCGGCTATAGGTGAACCGGTCGGCGGGATCGGGGCGAAGCGCGGCTACATTGCTCATGGAAAATCCTTTCGGACGATGACGATCAGGCGGCGACGGGCTCGGGCGGCACCAGCCTGAGGCTCTCGGCGGGATAGCGCGCACCAGTGGTGGCACCGCGCGGGAAGGCGGCTTCCAGCGCGGCGATCGACGCGGCGTCGAGCACCAGCTCATTTGCGGCCCAGTTCGATTCGAGATGCTCGATGTGGCGGGTGCCGGGGATGGGCACGACGTTCTTCGACAGCACCCAGGCGAGGCTGACCTGCGCGACGCTGGCGCCGAGCGTCCCGGCGACTTGCTCGATCGCCGCGCGGCGGCGGCTGTTCGCGGCGATGGCGTCGGGCTGGAAGCGCGGGTGGATGTGCCGACGATCGTCCGGATCGGTGATCTCGGCGCCGGCCAGGAAGCCGCGGCCGAGCGGGCTATAGGCGACGAAGCCGATGCCGAGCTCCCGCACGGTGGGCAGGATCTCGACCTCCACATCGCGGGTCCACAGCGAATATTCGCTTTGCAGGGCGGTGAGGGGGAAGGTCGCATTGGCGCGGCGGATGCCGTCGGCGCTTGCCTCGGACACGCCGACGCCGCCGATCTTGCCCTCGTCGACCAGCCGGCCGAGTTCGCCCACCGACTCCTCGATCGGAATGTCGGGATCGACCCGGTGGAGATAATAGAGATCGATGAAGTTGACGTTGAGCCGTTTCAGGCTGGCCTCGACCGCATCGCGTGGGCTGACCGGCACGACCTCGGCGCCGCCGCCGTTCGGGCGGTGCACGAACTTGCTGGCCAGTACGAGCGGGGCGCGCTTGCGGGCGATGGCCTGGCCGAGCAGCGTCTCGTTGTGGCCGTTGCCATAGCCGGTCGCCGTATCGAAGAAGGTGATGCCCAGATCGATCGCGCGGTGGAGCGTGCGGATCGAGCTCGCGTCGTCGGCCTGTCCATAGGTGTGCGACAGCCCCATCGAGCCGAAGCCCTGGCGGCTGACATGGAGATTTCCGAGTTCGGGCATTCTGTAGCTCCTGACGATCTGGCGATGGCCGGAGACTGCGCCAGTTTCCGTACACGGGAGAACGTAGAAAAACTATCCGGGCAGGTAGAATCCATACTTATCTAGTAGGAATTAGATTGATGGGTCGGTGGAGCCTCGCGCGCGTAGGATCATCAGCTCGGGTGTGCGAAAGGTTCGGTTATTCAGATGGTTGGAGAGCAGATCGCCAGGCGGTTTCGGACGGCCTGTAGAAAATCTATCCGTCCGGCTAGACTTAATTCCCATTGACTCAGTGGGAATTTGGCTGGACCTTTTCCGTGCAGATCAGGGGGTCCGCGCCGCACCGGAAAAAACCGCGCATTTGCTGGTGTTTCGAGAAGGCGGCCGCCCCGTTGGCGGGCGGGCTGGAGAGGGCCGTCCGGCGATCGCACGAGATCATTCGACACAAGGACAGGCCCATGAAGAATCCCCATCGCCGCACGCTGCTCCTGACGACCGTCGCGGGCGCGCTGCTGGCCGCTCAGCCGGCCCTGGCGCACCCGTCCGAGGGAAAGGGGAGCGCGGCCGCGACCGCCGCAGATCCAGCCGACACGGACGATGTCGGGCCGGATGTCACGGTGACCGCGCGGCGCCAGGCCGAGCGCGCGCAGGACGTGCCGATCGCGCTGTCGGTGCTGACCGGCGCCTCGCTCGAGCGCAATGGCGGCTATACGCTGAGCGACGTCCAGTTCCAGACGCCGAGCCTCACCGCCTATAATTCGAACCCGCGCAACTCCTCGATCGGCATTCGCGGGATCGGCGTCTCGTCGGCCTCGGACGGGCTCGATACCTCGGTCGGCGTCTATATCGACAATGTCTATCTCGGGCGCCCGGGCATGGCCTTGTCCGACCTGATCGATGTCGACCGGGTCGAAGTGCTGCGCGGGCCGCAGGGCACCTTGTTCGGGCGCAACAATTCGGCCGGCGTGCTCAACATCACCACGCGCAAGCCCGAATTCACCTTCGGCGCCACCGCCGAGCTCTCGGCCGGCACCTACAGCTACAATCAGGAACGGATCAGCGTGACCGGGCCGCTGATCGACGGCCTGCTGGCCTTCCGCGTCACCGGCTTCAACACCCACCGCGACGGCGTGCTCGACAATATCAAGACCGGGGTGGACGCCAACAGCATCGGCCGCACCGGCGCGCGGCTCCAGTTGCTGGCGACTCCGGCGAGCAACCTGACGCTGCGGCTGTCCGCCGACTATTCGATCGAGGACGATACCTGCTGCGTCAGCGCGACCAAGCTGGTGCTGCCGGCCAATCTGAGCGCGGCGACCGGGCGCACGCTGCAGGCGCTGGCGACGCTCGGCTATGTGCCGGCGCGCAGCCTCGATTATACCCAGAACAACGCGATCCAGAACATGAAGACCGACCAGAAGGGCGTCTCGCTCCAGGCCGACTGGGATCTCGGGTTCGCCACGGTCACGTCGATCTCGGCCTGGCGCTACTGGCATTTCAACCCGCTGCAGGACAGCGACGGCACCCCGCTCGACATCATCCAGGTCAATGTCGCGCAGACCAAGGACGACCAGTTCTCGCAGGAAGTCCGCATCGCCTCGCAGCCCGGGCGCTTCAACTGGCAGGTTGGCGGCTATCTGTTCCACCAGCTGCTCAAGGATCACTTCATCCTCAACCAGTTCGGCTATGACGCGAGCGCCTTCTACACCACTTATGCCCGGCTCGCGAACCCGGCGGCGGCCGCGATCACCATCGCACCGGGATCGCAATATCTCGATGACGTGCGCACCACCGTCGACAGCATCGCGGTGTTCGGCCAGGCGAATTTCTCGGTCACCGACCGGCTGACCGTGACGGGCGGCATCCGCTACACGCACGACAAGCGCTGGGGCCGATCGGATACCTCGACCGTCGGCACGCCCTATGGCCCGACCTCGATCCCGTTCCACTACGATGTCTCGGTGAAGGACAACAACGTCTCGTGGCTGGCCAGCGCTTCGTACAAGCTGGCCGACGATATCCTGGCCTATGCGTCCTACTCGACCGGCTACAAGGGATCGGGCCTGAACCTCAACTCGGCCGTTACGGCGGGCACGCCGCTGGTTTTGTCGCCCGAGAAGGTGAAGAACTGGGAATTGGGCCTGAAGAGCCAGCTGTTCGAGCGGCGCCTGACGCTCAACCTGAGCGCTTTCTCGACCGACCTGTCGGGCCTGCAGGCCAATATCGTGCCGACCAACGGCAACCGCTCCTATCTCGCCAATGTCGGCGACGTCCGTTCGCGCGGCGTGGAGATCGACGCCTCGCTCCGCGCCACCGACACCCTGACGCTCAGCGCGAACGGTTCGTACAATGACGCGACCTATAAGCGGTATAACAATGCCCCGTGCCCGGTCGGGGTGACCGGGGTGTGCGACCTGACCGGAAAGCGGCTGTTCCAGGCGCCGGAATGGGTCGCCAACGGCACGATCGATTATCATATCGAGCTGTCCGGCGGCGTGCGGCCCTATGCGCTGGCGCAGGTCAGCTACCGATCCAGCGTGTTCGGCACGGCCGATGCCGGGCCCTATAGCCGCATCCCGGGCTATGCCCTGGCGAATTTCCGGATCGGCGCGGCGTTCGGGAGCGGCCGGTACGATCTGTCGGCCTGGATCAACAACGCGTTCGACAAGAAATACTTCCAGAACCTGTCGACCAGCGCGATCGTCGGTGCGTCGACCTTCGCTTATGCGGGCCAACTCGGCGCGCCGCGCACGGCCGGGGCGACGCTGCGGGTGACGTTCTGATCGGCGTGGCGAGCGTTACGGGCCGCTACAGGATCTGTTCTACGAACCGCTGGAAGGCCGCCGCCGTCGTGCTGACGCTGTCCGCCGAGACGCAGCGTTCGTCATCATCTGCAACGTGATGATAGCGGTGGGACCCGAAGACGCCCGCCACATTCTGATATCCTGCCGCGATGATCTCGACGAGTTCGCCGGCCGCCAGAGCGTCGCTCGCATAGGGCGCTTCGTAGCCGGGGTGGCCGGCGAACACCCGGCGCGCGAGCGGGAGCAGCGGCCGGCTGAGCGAGAGAAAGCGCTGGGGATCCACGCTGGGCAACGGATTCCAATTGCCCGGCAATTCATGCCAGTCCCGCGCCGCGATGCCGGCGCCCAGATGCAGCCAGAAATGCGTGTCGGCCGGCTTCGGCGCAATCTCCTTGAGGGCCTCCGCCGCGCCGAGATATTCATATTCGTGACCGCTGTTGCAGACGAAGGCGAGGTTGTGATCCCGTACCGCCGCGCTTGCCCAGCGGGCGAGCCACAGCCAGATCGCGACTCCCGGCCCGCGCTCGCCGGCGCAGCCGTACCAACCGGACCGCGGGGTCGAAACGACCAGCCAGCGTGGTTTGCCGCGGTCGATCCGGCCGACCAGATTATAGGCCGGTCGGCGGCCATCGGACCCCTGGAGGACGAAGGTTGCGAGATCATGCCGCAACGCGGCGGCGAGGAATGGCTTTGCGTCGTCCGGCGCCAGCACCGCGACCGGGCCGTCGAACATCGGCTTGCGGCCATCCGCGTTGAGCGCGATGATCTTCCCGGTGGGGCCGTTCGTGATGACGACGACACCCCGGGCGCCGGCCTTGAAGGCAGCGGCGATCGGTTCGCGGATTGGCTTGGCGGTGGCGCTCGACCAGCGCCCATGGGGAAGATCGAGCAGCGCGATCGCGCCGGCCAGCGACGCGTCGGCCTGGCCGAACCGGTCGATCCGCACCAGCGGCCCGGTGACGCCGGAGGGACCGGTCTGCACGACGATCGGCTGCGGCCAGAGCGTGGCCTTGGCGTCGCCGCACGACAGGGTGCACTGCGAGGGTTCGAAAAACGGGGCCGAGAAGCTCTGCCGCTCGACCTTGAACCCCAGCTTTTCGAGTTCGCTGCCCAGCCAGGCGCCGCATTGCATATCGCCGGCACCGCCCGCCTGCTTGTGCCCGAACCCGATATAGGCTTGCAGGTCGGCGGCTACCCTGTCCTCCGGTCGCGTCGGACCGACCGCTGCCGAGACACTTCCGGGCAGGA
Source organism: Parasphingomonas zepuensis (assembly GCF_036663735.1). Classification (NCBI taxonomy): domain Bacteria; kingdom Pseudomonadati; phylum Pseudomonadota; class Alphaproteobacteria; order Sphingomonadales; family Sphingomonadaceae; genus Parasphingomonas; species Parasphingomonas zepuensis. The sequence goes on from NZ_JAXOJO010000004.1 coordinate 298,234, forward strand.
CGGCACTGGCTGCCAGAAAGCCGCGCCGGGTGGTCTTGAGCATCTCTGTTCCTCTCGTCGAATGTGCCGCGGTTTCAGTAAGCCTCGCTATCATAGGCGCCGCGAGGTCTCCCAAGCAGAATGATGCTCAGCAGAGAAACGGCGCAGGCCGCTGCCAGATAGAGGGCGATCGGCGTGCTCGATGCATATCGCGCATACAGCCCCGTCGCGATGATGGGCGCGAAGCCGCCGCCGAACACCGATCCGATCTGATACCCCAGGGAGGCGCCCGAATAGCGCAGATGCCTGGGAAAAAGCTCGGCGAACAACGCCGCCTGTGGGCCGTACATCATGCTGATGAACAGCATCATGACGCAGATCGCGATCAAGATATTGGCCGGCGCTCCGGTTTCGATCAGCGGAAACAGGGCAAAGGCCCATAATCCCGACAAGATCGCGCCGATCATGAAGATGCCCCGTCGGCCAAAGCGATCCGAAAGCGCGCCGCATCCGATCAGCCACGGGATCATCAGGACACTGCTGGCCATGACGGCGAACAGCAGGACCTCTCGTGCGACGCCCACCGTCGCGGTGCCATATGCGATGACGTAGGTGATCGCGATATAGAAACAGACATTGTTGGCAACGAAGGCGCCGCCGGCGAGCAGGATGGTGCGCCAATGGTCACGGATGACGATGAGCAGCGGCGAGAGCGTTCGCGGCGGTGCATCGACGGCCTCGGCGACGATTGGATCCGGCATGTCCGGCTCCTCCACGTGCCAATGCATATAGAGGCCGATGACGATCAGCACGGCGCTCAGCAGGAAGCCGATGCGCCAGCCCCAGATCATGAACTGATCCGCCGTCGTCGCCGCGCTGACCAGCAGGAACACGGCATTGGCGAGGACCACCCCGATCGGCACGCCAACCTGCACAAAGCTGCTGTAGAATCCGCGGCGATGAGCGGGGGCGCTCTCCAGCGCGAGCAGCGCCGCGCCGCCCCATTGCCCGCCCACCGCCATGCCCTGCACGAAGCGCAGGATGACCAGCAGGAGCGGCGCAAAGCTCCCCATCGTCGCATAGGTCGGCAGGAAGCCGATCAGCGTCGTCGAAATGCCCATCATCATGATGGCCAGCACCAGCGCGCGCTTGCGCCCATGCAGATCGCCGAAATGGCCGAATAGGGAGGCGCCGACCGGGCGCGCGATGAAACCGACGCTGAAGGTGCTGAATGCCGCGATCTGCGCCACGAAGGGGGGCAGATCGGCGGGAAAGAACAGTTTCGGAAAGACGAGCGCGGCGGCCGTCCCGTACAGGAAGAAGTCGTACCATTCCACCGCCGCGCTGGCCGAGGCCAGCATGGCGACCCGCATGGTCGGCGGGGACGGTGCTTGCTCGCTCGTCGCCACGTTCAGTCCTTTCCTCGCGTCAGCGGACCGCGTGCTACCACCGATAGGACGCCGTGATGCCGTAGGTCCGCGGCGCATTCCACCGTGCCGAAAGCGGGAAGCCGGATTGCTGGAATTGCAGCACCCGGATGCCCTGATTGGTGAGGTTCTTGACGAAGCCGGCCAGCTGGACGCCGCCGAACTCGACCCCGGCGCGCGCGCCGAGCAGATCGAAATCCTCGAGATCGATCCGCGGGGTGGCAAGGGTGGTCGTGTCCTGCGCCCCACCGCGCTGGCCGGAATAGTTCAAATTGGCAAAGCCCGTCACCCTGACCGTGATGGGCTGACGGAAATCCACCGTCGCCGACATGGTCCAGTCCGGGATCTGCGCGACGTCCGAACGCGGCACGGGGAGGCCGCCGACGCCGGCCGGCACTTTCGCGAAAATGGCCTTTTGAGTCGCGGCGTTCAGATTTAGCGACAGCGTGCCCTCGCCAATCCGGAACCGGCCATCTGCCCCTGCCTCCAGGCCCTTGGCGTGGATCGTTCCGCCGTTGACGTTGAAGGCCTGGGCGGCCGTGCCGCACGCGTTCGTCACAGCGCAGCCGTCACTGATGCTCGTGATCGCGTTGTCCGTTCGCGACTTGTAGGCCGACATGCGCACGAAGATGTTCGACGTGATGTTCGATTTGACGCCGAGTTCGTAACCGATCGTGTCTTCGATGCCATATACCGGCGCGAACGGGTTGGGCGCCGCCGCGTTGAACGTGCCGAGGTTGACGCCGCCGGCGCGATAGCCCGTGCCGACCTTGGCATAGAGCAACGTGCCCGACGCATCCGGCGATTTCCAGGCGGCGGTAAGCGTCCAGGCCGGCTGCGATGCCTTGAACCGGTTCGTCGTCACCGGCCGCGACAACGTCGTGGTGTAGAGGCGATAGGCGGTTTCAGTGGCCGACTTGCGATCGCGGGTGATGCGGCCTTCGCCGGTGAAGGCGAAGTTGCCGAGATCGACCTGCAAGGACGCATAGCCTGCCAGCGAGTTGATCCGCTGCCTGGTCTGGCTCTCGACACCGAACGCAGAGGGGAATGGCGTGGGACAATCCGTCGATGTCGGCAACGGCTTCAGGCAGACCGGCTGAGTGGGAGTGCCGGCGCATACCGCGGCGTTCAGCGTGAACGCGCAGGGTGAGGTGGCGACCGTCCGAACGTAGAAATCCCGCTGCCGCAACGCCTCGCCGCCGACCGTCCAGGTAAACGCGCCCGTTTTTCCCGTCAGGTGCAGATCTTGATACAAGGTGCGATCCGTCACGTCGGTGGTCGTCTGGTTGAAGGGGTAGGCGCCGATCTGCCCGGCCTGCCGCAAGGCAACCAGAGTCGCAAAGTCATTGGTAGCGGCGAATTGCTGCTGCGACCGCCACCGCGTCGCCATGCTGGTCGATTCAAGGCTCGCCCAGCCCAGATCATAGGTGGCGAGGAGCATTGCGCGCACCACATTCTGCTGGAGCCCGTCGCGGCCATCGTGCGGCACGATGAAGCGATCCTGCACCAGGCCGAGCGGGATCTGCGGATTGGTGCCCGGCTGGACCTCGATGCTGTTCACAAAGCTCGGCAGGCGGAGATCCTGCGCATCCAGCAGCAATGTTACGTCAAGGTCGCCGGCACGATGCCGACCCTGGATTCGCCCGAGCCAGCCGCTGGTGTTGTCGTAATAGCGATTGTTGTTGGGATCGTAATAGAAGCCCTTGCTCTGGCCATAGACTTCGCCACCGATCCGGATCGCGTCGTTCTCGCCCAGCGCCTCGTTCACGACCGCCGCAAGACGGCCCTGGCGCAGGCCGAAAGTGTAGGTGCCCCGCGCATAGCCCGAACTTTCGAACCGGGGCTTTGCGAGCACCAGATTGATCGTGCCGAATTCCGAATTTCGCCCGTAAAGCGCGCCTTGCGGGCCCTCCAGCACTTCGACACGATCGATGTCGAAATAGTCGAGCGTCTTGAAATTGCGGCCGCCCAGCGTCTGGCTGCCGACATAGGCGCCGTTGACGAACAGACCGATGCCGGAGTCAGCGCCGGTGGCGCGCTGCGTGCCCGATCCACGGATCGACACTTCGGAAAGATTCTCCGCGCCGACCCCGTTGAAGCGAACGCCAGGCACGCTTTTCAGAAGATCGCCGACGCCCTGGACCGGGCCCTTCGCCTGAAGCTGTTCGTTCGACAGCGCGTTGATCGTCCCCGGAATGTCGCGGATGCTTTCTTCCCGCCGACGCGCAGTCACCACCACTTCGCCGTCGCCCGGTGACGCCTGCGATTCCGCGCCTGCGGTTGGCGCGGACTGGTCAGCCTGAGTCGCCGGCGATCGCGCGAAGCTCGGCGTCGCGACGACGCAGGATAATATGGCGGTAGGGACAAGAAGGTCTCGCATACATCCTCCCATGGCACGCATTTTTGCGGCTCTCAGGGTGGACATCTGAAAATTGACGATCAATGTCAACGTGATTGTACGACAATAATTGCGCATTGGCCGACAATGCTTGTCGTCCCGCGATGGCCTGCTTAAGGTGACAACGCGAGCCACCTTGCGAACAGGGCGGCCGTGGAGGGGCGAGGAATGGAATTTTGAGCGCAACAGCGAACATCGAAGCCTCCGCCGCCACAGCGGTCGATGCGGAGATGGTGGCAAATGACGTACGGACGCGGATTCAACGAAGCGATCTTGCCCCGGGCGAGTGGCTGCGAGAGGCGCGATTGTGCAGCGAGTTCGGCGTTGGCCGATCCATCGTCCGGCGCGCCCTGCGTATTCTCGCTGACGACGGTCTTGTCGAAATCGAGGAAAACCGCGGTGCTCGTGTGATGGGAACGTCGGTGGAAGAAGTGTTCGACCTCTACGAGGTGCGCGCGGCGCTGTACGGGCTGGCGGCACGCTTTGCCTGTCTGCGCGGATCGGACGCCGCCATTCAACAGATCCTGCGCGATATCGATGGCCTGTTCGACGATACGGCTGCCAAAAAGCCGGCGGAACAATTGATTGCCACCAGCGAAGCGATCTTCAGCCAGATGGCTGGATTCGCCAGCGTGGACGCGCAGCGCATGATCGAGGCCATCCGCCGCAAGACCCGGTTCCATTTTTCCTATGCTGCGCTGGCGCTCGACAGTGGGCCGGGGCCTTTTGACCATTGGCGCCGGGTCCGTGAGGCACTCGTCAGGCGAGACGCGAACGAAGCCAGTCAGGCGGCGCGCGACATCCTGTATTACATGCAGGGGGAGGTCGCGCGGATCATGCTGGCGCACGGATCGCGCGTGCGCGAAGACGCATCCCCGCCGGCGGCAAGGCCTGCCCCCGGCAGAACCGCAAATCGCGGGAGGGCATGATGTCCAGATACCGAAGCCTTGTAGCGGCCCTGTGTCTCCTCGCTGGCTACGGCGCGCTCGATGGCGCGCCGGCCGCCGCCGCCGAGACTGCGACGGTTTCCAACGACGCGAAAGGCGCGCTGCTGGAGTATCTGGGCGGCCAGAAAAGCACCGGACTGCTGGTCATCCAGAAGGGCAAGACGCTTGTCGAAAAGTCCTGGCCGGCGCCACAGGACGATCGCCAGTTTCAGCTGTTCGTCTATGGCCCGGCGCCGGATGGGGCGCTGCTGGAAGACGTCGCCTCTCAACAGAAGAGCTTCGTTGCCGTGCTGGTGGCGATCGCGCTCGACAAGGGGCTGATCGATCTGAACAAGCCGGTTTCCGCGTATCTCGGCGCCGGCTGGTCGAAAGCCACGCCGGACCAGGAGGCGAAAATCCGGGTCGACGACGTGCTGCGGATGAGCAGCGGCCTCGACGAAGCGTTCCGTTATACGGCACCGGCCGGATCGGTGTTCTTCTACAACACGCCCGTCTACGCCATTACCAAGCGGGTTCTGGAGGCGGCCGCGGGGATGCCCCTCGATACGCTCACGCGCGACTGGCTGACGGTGCCAGCGGGCATGACCGACACGGCGTGGCGCAAAAGACCCGGCGCTCTGGCGTCGGTCGGCAATCAGACCGGCCTGGTGACGACGCCGCGCGACGTCGCCCGGTTCGGCAGGATCGTGCTTGGTCGCGGCGTCGGGGCCACCGGCAAGCGCGTGGTGTCCGAGAAGAATCTCGACCTTTTGTTCGAACCCGCCCCGACCAATCCCTCCTATGGCCGGCTGTGGTGGCTGAACAACGGCGGTTTTTCGATACGCGCAGGCGGTGCGCGCGCCGAAGGCCCGCTGATCGCTGCCGCGCCGCGCGATACCGTGGCGGCTCTCGGTGCGTTCGACCGGCGGCTATATGTCGTGCCGAGCCGCGGGTTGATCGTCGTTCGGACTGGCGCGGCGGCGCCGGACAAGGACTTCGATCAGCATTTCTGGCTGTTGTTGCTGAAGGTCATTAGCTGAGGGCGGTACGGCCGCTTGCTATCGTTCCCCGGCGAAGGCCCGGGCTCAGTTGGAAAGGTTGCAATAACTACGCGTAACGCCTCTTCATGATCGTCCCCCGACTGGGCCCCGGCCTTCGCCGGGGAGCAGAGAGATGAAGAAGATCAGGATGGTTCAGCCATGCGGGGTCGCGAGATAGTCGCGCTCGCGATAGTCGAACCAGTCGAAATCCGCCGGCAGGCGCCGACCGGAAGTGTCCTGGCAGGCCATGCCAACGAACGCCCCGGTGAAGTTGGGCAGTCCGGGGGCGCTGGCTTCGTCGGAGAGGATGCTGGCGTCGAATTGCTCGCGCAGCAACGTCCAGCCGGCGTCGCCTTCGAGGCGGAAGGCGAAGCGCAGGCGTTCGTAATCGACCTCGGCGCGTAATTCGATCCGGCCCTCGGCCGGGATCGAATGGATCTGTGAAAAGGCGTCGCCCTGCGGGGAATCGGGCAGCGCCGACATGACCTGGATCTGGCGTCCGCCATCCTCGCCCGCGGTGACGAAGAGATAATGATATTTCGAGCCGTTATAATAGCAGATCAGCCCGGCTGCCTGCTGGAAGCTGTCCGGCGCAAATTCCAGTAGAGTCGTCGCCGAATAGCAGAAGGCTTGTTGCCGCCGCGCGACCAGCGCCTGCTCGAACAGGCTGCCCAGCGTCTCGCGGCCATAGAGGCGCAGATGGCCGGGCCGCTCGCTCAGGCTGAACAGACTTTCGGGTTCGGGCGAGCGGAGCCACTGGAAGTCGATCGGTAGCGCGCTATCGTCGAAATCCGCGCGTCCCGGCGTAGTTGGCACCCCCGTTACGGGTTCCAGTCCGGGCATCTCAAGCACCGGGATGCTGTCGCCGCTGGCGGTGTAGAGCCAGCCGTCGTCCGCCCAGCGCATCGGCTGGATCGCGGTTTCGCGGCCCATCACGCAGCGGCCGCGATTGGGCAAAGGCCGGCCGCAGAGATAGACCATCCAGGGCTCGCCCTCCGGCGTCTCGACCAGATCGGCATGGCCGGCGCGCTGCAACGGCGCATCGGGGCGGTCGCGCGCGCTGAGAATGTAGATGTCGGGATGCAGCTCGTAGGGTCCGGTCAGGGTCCGCGAGCGCGCCATCGTCACGGCATGGTTCCAGGCGGTGCCACCCTCCGCCGTGATGAGGTAATAATAGTCGCCGCGCCGGTAGAGATGCGGCGCTTCGGTCAGGCCGAGCGGCGTGCCCGCGAAGATCATGTGCGGCGCGCCGATCAGCGCCCCGGCCTCGGGCGCATATTCCTGCAGCACGATCCCGCCGAAGCGGTTGCGGCCCGGGCGGTGATCCCACAGCATGTTAAGCAGATATTTGCGGCCATCGTCGTCATGGAACAGCGACGGATCGAAGCCGCTGCTGTTGAGATAGACGGGGTCCGACCAGTCCCCATCGATCGTGTCGCTGGTCACAAGATAATTGTGGAAATCGCGCAGCGATGCGCCCGATGCGCCGCCGGTGGTGGTGCGGCCGTAGCGCTTCACATCGGTGTAGATCAGGTGGAAGCGATCACCGTCATGGGTGAGGCAGGGGGCCCAGACGCCGCAGCTGTCCGGATCGCCGCGCATGTCGAGCTGGCTCGCCCGGACCAGTGGGCGGGCGACGAGCGTCCAGTTCGCGAGATCGCGCGAATGGTGGATCTGAACGCCGGGAAACCATTCGAAGGTAGAGGTCGCGATATAATAATCGGCGCCGACGCGGACGATCGACGGATCGGGATTGAAACCGCGCAGGATGGGATTGCGGATCATGCGGGCTCAGGCTCCTTTTCGGGTGCGGGCGCGCGCACCAATATCCACATCACGGCGGCCGCAAACAGATCGAGCACGCCGAGCGCGATGAAGAACGGGCCATAGCCGATCTGCTCGACGAACCGGCCCATCGCCAGCGTGAACAGCAGCACGCCGAGATTGGCCATCGTCCCGGCGATGCCGGCCGCAGTGCCGACTTCGTTGCGCGGGAACAGATCGGACGCCATGGTGATGCAGGTGACCGACAAGGTCTGGTGGGCGAAGCCGCCGAGGCAGAGCAAAGCGACCGCCGCCGCCGCGCTTTCGACCTCGCCGACGAACATCATGCCGGTCATCAGCACGGCGCCAAGCGTATAGGCGCCGCGCCGCGCGTTGATCAGCGTCACGCCGCGTCGTTGCAGCCATAGCACCACCGCCGGCCCGAACAGGCAGCCGAGATCGGCGGCGATGAAGGGCAGGCCGGCGAACATCGCGATCTGCGCCAGATCGAAATGCCGCACCGTCGTCAGATAGAGCGGCATCCACAGGGTGAGCGTGCCCCAGGTCGGATCGGCGAGGAAGCGGGGCAGGGCGATGCCCCACAGGTTGCGGTTGCGCAGCAGCTGGCCGAGCGGCGGCTTGTCCGCCTGAGCGCGGAGATAGGATTCCTGGCCGGACAGGATCTCGGCGCGCTCTTCGGGCGAGACCGTCGGGTGGGTTTCGGGCGAATGATAGAGGCGGCGCCAGCAGGCGGCCCAGATCAGCGCGAAGATTCCGGCCACGATGAACGCGCCGCGCCAGTCCCACACCAGCACTGCCCCGGCGACCAGCAGCGGCGCCAGCACCGAGCCCAGCGACGCCCCGATATTGTAGACGCCGCCGGCAAAGCCGCGCTCGCGCGCCGGAAACCATTCCGAGATGACCTTGAGCGCGCCGGGATGCGCCGTCCCCTCGGCGAAGCCGAGCAGGGCGCGTAGCCCGGCCAGGCTGACCCAGCCGGTCGCCAGCGCATGGCCCATGGTGATGATGCCCCAGGCCGCCGCGAACAGCGCGAGGCCGGTCTTCAGCCCGATCAGATCGAGGATATATCCGGCGACCGGTTGCAGCATGATGCCGAGCTGAAAGCCGCCGGTGATCCAGCTATATTGCTCAGTGCTGATGTGCAGTTCGGTCATCGCGGTCGGTGCCGCGACGCCCATGATGCTGCGGGTGAGATAGTTGAGGATCGTGCCGACCATCACCAGCCCGATGATCCACCAGCGAATCTTCATGCCCCGTCTCAGCCGCATCACTCGTCCTCCCAGCGTCGTGCACCGTTCCCCCCGGCGCGATCGCGTATCATGGTAGCGATAACGATTTGGCCTGCGCTGGCAAGCTCGGCCGGGTCGGCGCGGTTCGCCGTCAGGGTGATAGCGCTAGCACCGTCTCGGCCGACCGGAGCGGTCTTGCCATGGACGGGAAAATCCTGTCGATCGTGGCTCGGGGATCGCTGGAGGGCGGGAACATGATCGACGTTGGCGTAATCGGCTTCGGCCTGGCGGGCGCGAGCTTCCATGCGCCGCTGGTCGCCGCGGTCGACCGGCTGCGGCTCGCGGCCATCGTAACCTCGCGCACCGCGGCCGTCGGGCAGGCGTTTCCGGGCGTCGCGGTGCTGCCCGACGCCGCGGCACTGCTGGCCGATCCGGCGATCGGGCTGGTCGTGATCGCCACCCCGAACGATCTGCACGCGCCGCTCGCCCGGGCGGCGCTCGAAGCGGGCAAGCATGTCGTGGTCGACAAGCCGTTCGCGATCGATCCGGCGGATGGCGCGGCGCTGATCGCCCTGGCCGAGCAGCGCGGGCTGGTCCTGTCGGTGTTCCACAACCGGCGCTGGGATGCCGATTTCACGACGGTGGCGGATGTGCTGGCCGGGGGTGCCCTGGGCGACGTGATGCTCGCCGAATTGCGCTGGGACCGGTTTCGCCCCGCGATCAAGCCCGGCTGGCGCGAGGCGACCGTCGAGCTGGGCGGGGGCATGCTGGCGGATCTCGGGCCGCATCTGATCGACCAGGCGCTCGAACTGTTCGGGCCGCCCGAGGCGATCGCGGCCGATCTGGCGGCGCAGCGCGAGGGCGTGGTGGTCGACGATTATTTCGAGCTGACGCTGTTCTATGGCGCGCGGCGGGTGATCCTGTCGGCCTCCACCCTGATCGTGGCGGCGCGGCCGCGCTTCGCGCTGCACGGCACGGCGGGGAGCTTCGTGAAATATGGCCTCGATCCGCAGGAAGCGATGCTGCGCGCCGGGGCTTCAGCCAACGATCCCGGCTATGGCGAGGAAGCGCCGGGAGCGTTCGGCACCCTCACCGTTGCCGAGCAGCCGCCGGTGCTGGTGCCGTCGCTGCGCGGCGACTGGCGGCGATTCTATGAGGGTATGGCCGATGCGATCCTCACCGGCGCGCTGCCGCCGGTCGATCCGGCCGATGCGCTGCTTGGGCTGCGCCTGATCGCGCTGGCGCGGCAGAGCGCGGCGGAGGGGCGGCGGTTGCCGGTTGGCTGAGCGCGTTTCAGGGCGTGGGTATGTCCGCGCAGGGAGAGTCCGCGCACATCGACCAGCCGCCGCCCATCGCCTGGTAGAGCTGGATCCGGGCCGACAGTGCGTCGGCGCGCAGTTGCACCAGCGCGAGCTCCGCGCCGAGCAGGCCGCGCTGCGCGTCGAGCTGTTCGAGATAGGGCGAATAGCCCTCGCGATAGCGGTTGGTCGCCAGCCTGAGGCCCTCGGCCAGCGCGTCGCGCTGGGCCTGGGCGAAGGCGACCTGCTCGTCGAGGCGCTTCACGGCGGCCAGCGCATCGTCGACTTCGCGAAAGGCGATCAGCGCCGCGCGGCGATAGGCGAAGGCGGCCTGATCGCGCTGCGCGCCGGCCACCTCCGCCTGGCCGGTCAGCCGGCCGCCCTCGAACAGCGGCGCGAGGATGCTGCCGCCGACCGACCAGATCGCGATCGGATCCGCGAGGAGGGTAGAAAAGGCGCTGCCGGCCGCGGCGGTCAGGCGCACCTGCGGCAGGAAGCGCTTGCGCGCCGCCGCCAGATTCTTGTCCGACGCGGCGAGCTGATATTCCGCCTGGGCGACATCTGGCCGGCGCCGCAGCAGATCGGCCGGAAGGCCGGCGGGGATGGCGGGCCGTGCCAGTTGGGCGAGCGCCACGCCGCGCGCGATCGCCCGCGGCGTGGTGCCGGTCAGCTGGCTCAGCGCGTCTTCGGTGCGCGTGATGGCGAGCTCGATCTGCGGGATGATCTGCGCGGTCGCATTATATTCGGCCAGGGATTGTTCGAGCTCGAGCTTGGGCGAATAGCCCTGGCCGAAGCGCGAGCGGGCGATGCGCAGCGACTCCGTGCGCGCCGCCAGCGTCGACCGCGCGACGCCGAGCCGGGCATCGAGGCTGCGCAGCGTGACGTAACCGCTGGCCGTCGCGGCGGCGACCGCGAGACGGGTCGCGTCGCGGGCGGCTTCGCTGGCGAGATAGGCATTGCGGGCGGCCGATTGCTGATCGGCGAGGCGACCGAACAGATCGATCTCATAGCTGGCCTGAAGTTGCGGCTGCGCGAAATTCTGTTCGAGCGGCGTGCCGAAGGCGCTGACCGAGCGCGAGCGGCCGCCGGCGATCCCGGCGTCGAGGGTCGGGAGCAGCTGCGCGCGGGCAAGCGTGAGATTGGCCTGGACCTCGCGCACCCGGCCGGCGGCGATGGCGATGTCGGGATTATGATCGAGCGCCTGCTCGACCAGCTGCGCCATCACCGGATCGCCGAAGGATCGCCACCAGGCGCGGTCGAGCGGGGCGGTCGGCCCGGCATCGGTGCGCCAGGCCGCCGGCGCGGGGAGCGGCGCCACGGTCGCGGTGCGGATCGCGGGGCCGGCGCACCCGGCGAGGAGCAGGCATGCGATCGGGCCGAGACGCTTCATCGCGCCGTCCCGCCATGCGTGTCGATCTTTACCTCGACCGACATGCCCGGCCGCAGCCGCGCGGCGAGCGGCTGGCCCGGCTCGATCGCGATGCGGACCGCGATGCGCTGCGCGACCTTGACGAAATTGCCGGTGGCATTGTCCGATTTCAGCACAGCGAATTCGGAGCCGGCCGCCGGGGACAGGTTCTCGACCCGGCCGTAGAGCGTCGCGCCGCCCAGCGCATCGACGCGGTACTCGGCGCGCTGGCCGATGCGGATGTCGCGCGTCTGCGCTTCCTTGTAATTGGCGATGATCCACACATGATGCGGCACGATCGACAGCAATTGCGTGCCCGCCGTGACATAGGCGCCGTCGCGCACCCCGATCTCCGACAATTGCCCGTCGGTCGGCGCGCGGATGATGGTGTTGTCGAGATCGATCTGCGCGAGGCGAAGCTGCGCCCGGGCCGCCTCGACCGCTGCCTCGAGGCCTTCGCGCCCGACCACCACGGTGCGCACGTCCTGCGTACCGATCGAGCGGCCTGCCCGGGCCTGGCTCACCGCCGCTTCGGCCGCGAGCAGGGTGGCGCGGGTCTGGTCGAACTCGCGGGTCGAGATCGAGCCGTCGGCGACCAGCGCCTTGGCGCGACGCATATCGGCCTGGGCGCGGACCAGCTGCGCCTGGGCATTGGCGATGCCCGCGTCCTGGCTTTCAGTCGCGACTTCGCGCGATCGCTGCGCCTGGCGCGAATTGGCCAGCGCAGCCTGTTGCGCGGCGACGTTGGCGGTCGCCTGCGCCACGCGTGCGCGATAGATGCGGTCGTCGATCGTCGCCAGCACCTGCCCGGCCTTGACCTCGGCAAAGTCCTGCACCGCCACTTTCGTCACATAACCGCTGACCTGCGGGCTGATGATCGTCACCCGCCCGCGCACATAGGCATTGTCGGTCTGCTCGCTCCAGCCGCTGAACGGGGGCAGGCGCCATGCGTAGAGGATGGCGAGGATGGCGACGACGGCCAGCGCCACGATCGCGATCACGGTAAGGCGCGATTTTACCGGCGGCCGCCATCCGCGCGGTGCTTCCTCGACTTCGGGTGCCGCCGGTGGCGCCGGCGTTGCGCTCTCGCTCATCTCATTGCCCCTGCATTTTCTGAAGCCGCTTTTGCAGCTCGATAACCGGCGACACCTCGCCCCGCCGCCAGATCGACCAGCGGATCAGATACCCCCAGATGGCGACCAGCACCGCCAGCACGCCGATCAGCATGAAGACGTCGTTGAACGCCAGGATGTTCGCCTCGCGCGCTACCTGCTGCGCGAGGATGGCCGCCCCTTCGGCGCTGCGCAGCGCCGGATCGCCGAGCACGCCGGATACCGCGCCCGCGCCGGCGCGGAGGCGCGCCGCGACCAGCGGATCGGCCGTCACGATATGTTCGACCAGCTCATGCGAGTGGAATTTCTCGCGCACCACCTGGAAGGTGCCGAGCATCGTCGTCCCGAACAATCCCCCGACGCTCTGGCTGATACTGAACAGCACGACGAAGCTGATGAAGTTGCGCCCGCCGGTCAGCAGCGTGCGCGCGATGCCGATCACCATCGCCTGGGCGAGGAACAGCAGCGACGCGAAGCCGATCAGCGCCTGGCTGATATAGAAATTGCCCGGACGGGTGAGGTTCGTCGCGCTCGAATCCATGAAGGCAGCGATTGCGATCAGGATCACCGCGATCGTGATCGGCCGGGCGAGATTGTCCGGCTTGAAGGTCAGCACCGCGGTGGCGAGGCCGGCGATCGATGCGGCGATGACGATGAGGTTCAGCACCACCAGCTGATCGTTGATCATGCCGACCACGGTCAGCAGCCCGACCGACCCGAAGGCCTGTTCGGACAGCAGGACGCGGACCGAGGCAGCGATGGCCATCAGCCTGATGATCTCGCGCGTGCCGAGCCAGCGCGTGTTGATCAGCGGGTTGGCGCGGTAATGCTCCAGCACCAGCGCGGCCGCGATCAGTCCGATGCTGGCGGCGAGCGCCCAGCCGATCCAGGCCCGCTCCGTCCACCATTCGATCCGGCCCTCCGACAGGACGGCGATCAGCAGCCACAGGCCCGGCGCGAGCAGGATGAAGGTGAAGAAATCGAGCGGCTCGAACACTTTCTCCTTCTCGCTTGGGGGCAAGGGCTGGCTCATCACCGCCGCCAGCGACGCGACCGCCAGCCCCAGCTCGAACCAGTAGAGATTGTGCCAGTCACCCCATTCGAGCAGCGTCGGCGACAGCGCGCGCGCGAGCGGAGTCGCCAGCTGCGGGATGCTGATGCCGATCATCACCCCGGCCAGGCGCTTCTCGGCCGGCAGGGACTGCATGAAATAGAGGATGGTAAGCGTTGTCAGGCCGCTCGCCGCGACGCCGCTGACGGCGCGCACGGCGACCGAGCTCCAGAAATCATGCACGAACAAATGCATCAGCGCGCTGACCGCATAGACCAGCAGCACGTATCGGATGAACGGCTGCAGCCCGAATTGCTGGCGATATTTCACCAGCAACAGGTTCGCCGTGACATTGGTCATGAAGAAGGCGCCGGTCAGCCAGGCGCTTTCATTGGTGTTGAGCCCGAGGGTGCCCTGCGCGAAATTGAGATTGACCGCGACGAGCGCATTGCCGAGCCCGGCGGTGAGCCCGATCAGGCTGCCAATCGCGAAATAGGCGGCGCGGCGCCCGCCGGGGTGCACGGGATTGGCCGGCGATCCCGGTAGCGTCGGGCGTTCATTGGGCTTGAAGACATATTCCGCCATGCGGCTACGCCTCCCGGCATCCGGAAGGCTGATCCGGCTCCGTTCCGATCGGCCGATCGGGGGCTGTCGCACCGTTGTCTGGCATGGCCCAGCTTTCGACCCCGGCCGCCCACCCGTCAAGCCGCCGTGGCGGCCGGCGGGCCTATACCTAAGGGTTAGCGGCCGGCCGGCTGAACCTATTGCCGCGCGGGGGACCAGCCCACCGGCAAGGTCCGGCCGGGGACGGTGATCGACACGGTCTGCGCGATGTCGCGGGACGATGCGCCCAGCAGCACCGCATAGCGGCCGCCGGCGATGCGCCACTGGTGTCCGGCCGCATCCCAGGTGGCGAGCAGGCGCGGATCGACCTGCACCGTCACCTGCCGCGCCGCGCCGGGCGCCAGCGCCACCTTGGTGAAGGCGCCGAGCCGCTTCGGCGCTTCCCAGCCAGTGCCGGCGACATAGATTTGCGGCACGGCCTTGCCCGCTACCCTGCCGGTGTTGCGCACGGTGAAGCGTACGCTCACGCCGGCCGCGGTCGGCGCGGCGCTCAGGCCGCCATAGGAGAAGCTGGTGTAGGAAAGCCCGTGGCCGAACGCGAATTGCGGATCCAGACCCTTGGCATCATACCATTTATAGCCGACCGCCGCGCCTTCGGTGTAGCGCACGTCGCCATCCTTCGGCTCGGCCGGATGCGGGAGCTGAGCGAGGCTGCGCGGGAAGGTCGCAGGCAGGCGGCCCGACGGATTGACCTTGCCGAACAGCAGGTTGGCGATCGCCGCGCCGCCCTGAGTGCCGGGATACCAGGCCGCCAGCGCGCCCGCGACAGTGTCGATCCAAGGCGTGAGGATCGGCCCGCCCGTTTCCATCACCACCACCGTCCTGGGATTGGCCCCGGCGACGGCGGCGACCAGCGCATCCTGATTGTCCGTCAGGGTCAGCGGCACGTCGAACGCTTCGCCGGCCCATTGCGTGACGAAGACGATCACGACGTCGCTGTCGCGGGCCAGCGCCGCCGCGGCGCGCAGATCCTTGCCGTCAGCGAAGCGGACGCGCGCGCCGGGCGCCTGTTTCGCGATCTCGGCCATCGGCGAGGAGGGATAATACATCACCGGGCCGGGCCAGGTCGTCGGCTTGAGACCGGGCACCGCATTGCCGCCTTTGGCATAGACCAGGGACGATCCGCCGCCCGCCAGCACGCCCTTGTCGGCATAGCCGCCGATCACCGCGATCCGCCGGGTAGCGGGCGACAGCGGGAGGATGCTGTCGGCGTTCTTGAGCAGCACCGCGCCTTCCTCGGCATCATGCCGCGTCACCACGGCATGCGCGGCGAAATCGATCGGCGCCGCGCGCACCGGATGATCGAGCAGGCCGTGCGCGATCATCGAGCGAAGGATCCGCGTCACCATCGTATCGAGCGTCGCTTCGCTGACCGCGCCACTCGCCAGCGCCTGTTTCAGCGGTTCGCCGAAATAGGGCTGGTCGTCGAACGGCCAGCCCGATTCCTGATCGAGCCCGGCGTTCGCGGCCTTCACCGTGCTGTGCGTCGCGCCCCAGTCCGACATCACGAAGCCCGGCCATTTCCAGTCCTTGCGCAGCACCTGGTTGAGCAGGAAATCATGCTCGCAGGCGTAGGTCCCGTTGATCTTGTTGTAGGCGCACATCACCGAGCCGGGGTTGGAGCGCTCGATCGCGAACTGGAAGGCGAGCAGATCCGACGTGCGCATCGCGCCTTCGTCGAGGATCGAATTGCCCTTGAAGCGATCGGTCTCCTGATCGTTGACGGCATAATGCTTCACCGTCGAGATGATGTTGTTGGACTGGATACCGGCGATCTGCGCGCCGACCATCGTGCCGGCGAGCAGCGGATCCTCCCCGCCATATTCAAAATTCCGGCCGTTGCGCGGCTCGCGCATCAGATCGACCCCGCCGGCGAGCATCACGTTGAAGCCGGTGTTGCGCGCTTCCTTGCCGATCATCGCGCCGCCGGTGAAGGCGAGGGCGGTGTTCCACGTCGCGGCGGTGGCGAGGCCGGAGGGCAGGGCAGTGCGCTCGCGCTTCACCAGCGCGCCGCCCTGAGTCGCCACGCCGACGCCGGCATCGGTCTGCCATTGCGGCGGGATGCCGAGGCGCGGGATGCCGGGCACATAGCCGGCCGATCCCTGCAGGCTCTCCTTGGGCGCAATGAATTTCTTCTCGACATTGTCAGTGCCGAAATAGCCGAACACGAGGATCAGCTTCTCGTCGCGCGTCATCCGCCTGACCAGCGCGGCGGCGCGGCTGTCGGGCGAGGCGGGCACTGCCCTGGTCGGCTTCGCCTTTTTGGGCGCGGCGGCGATCGGGGCGCCCGCGCCGGCCAGCAGGGCAGCCGTCACGGCCACTGCGAAACTGCGCTTGATCATCGTCTTTCTCCCGTGAAGGCAGCTGGCTCAATTCTTGGGCAGCTTTGCCGGATCGTAATTCTGGCCGAAATCGAGCACGAAGACCGGCCCGAGATCGATGATTTGCTGGTTCGCCGTGCCGTTCGCCCCGATATCACCGCCGCACCGCCGTTGCCGCGAAGGCCTCGGCAAAGGCAGTGCGTAGCGGCTTGGCGTTGAAATCGACGTCATAGGGGCAGGGGCGGCGACGCGCTCCGTCGCCGCGCGGCTCGAACCCTTCGAGCCAGCTGTAGCGATCGCACATGCCCCAGACGAGCACGTCCGACAGCTGGGGATAGGCGAACATCGTGTCGAGATAGGCGCGGCCATAATCCGCCACAGCCCGGTCGCGGATCGCCACATCGGCGGGCAGGCCATTGTCGCGCACATCGAACTCGGTGATCAGCAGGCCATAGCCCATCGCCACCACCTGATCGAGGAAACGGCGCCATTCCGGCTGCTGCGCCGCGACGCTGGCGGCGGTGTCGGTACCCTGGGTGACGAGATGCGATTGCACGCCGAGCGCATCGACCGGGATGCCGCGCGCCTTGAAGCCCTCCAGCAAACGCAGCACGCCGGCGCGGTGAGTCGCGTGGCCCGGCTCCCAGCTCATATAGTCGTTATAGACGAGTTGCGCGTGCGGCGCGGCGGCGCGGGCGGTGTGGAACGCCAGGTCGAGCGTCGCCTGCGCCCCGCCCAGCGCGCGCGACAGGGCCGTTTCGTACAGGCTGCCGTCCGCCGGGTTGACCGCTTCGTTGACCACATCGTGGCTGACGATCTTCGCGCCGTAGCGCAGACAGACGGTCCGGATATGCTCGGTCAGCAGCCGTTCTGCCTCGATCGCCGGATTGGGGCCATAATCATGGCTTTCGGCCCAGGCGGGCATCCATTTCGGCTGATGCCACAGCAGATTGTGGCCGCGCATCGCCAGCCCCTTGCTCTCGGCATAGGCCAGCATTGCATCGAAATGGGCGAAATCGAATTCCATCGCGCTGGGGCGGATGCTTTGCCATTTCAGCTCGTTCTCCGGCACCAGAATGCCGCATTCGCCCTCGAGCAGCGCGGCATAGGACGGATTGGCGAAGGATGCCCGGTCGGCGCCGGGCGGGCCCCATGCGCAGGCCGATCCGAACCGCATCCCCTTCGCGCGGGCGGCTGCATTGAGCGACACGGTCGGTGGGGGTGGAGGAGGAGGGGGCGGAGGGGGCGGGGGTGCGGCCGGTGGCGTTGGTGGTGCGGCTGAGGAAGCGCCGCTGCCGCCACAAGCCGACAGCACCAGTACCGCGGCCAGCGCCAGGCTCTCGCGGCGCGATATACCTCTCATCGACGATCCTCTGCCGCTACCCGGAGTCAGGCTTTTGCATCCTGATACCGTTATCATGATGGCGTTTTGACCTACCTTGTCAATAGCGTGGCGGCGACTTC
The DNA here is from genome assembly GCF_036663735.1 of Parasphingomonas zepuensis. NCBI lineage: Bacteria > Pseudomonadati > Pseudomonadota > Alphaproteobacteria > Sphingomonadales > Sphingomonadaceae > Parasphingomonas > Parasphingomonas zepuensis. Next base: position 316,296 of record NZ_JAXOJO010000004.1, read on the forward strand.
CCGAACAGCACCGGCACGCCCGTCCGCTCCCTCGTGCAACCTTTTGCGCAGAGATGGTGCGAAACCGTAATAATGCGCTATGAGCTTGGCTCCGAGGAGACCGACGGTACCGTGAACGACAAGAATTCCCGCCGCCGTCGAACGGCGCCGACGATCAAGGATGTGGCCAACATGGCCGGCGTTTCATCGATGACCGTATCGCGCGTCATCAATGGCGAGGCCAATGTCCGCCCCACCACGCGCGATGCGGTCAATACCGCCATCGCCGCGCTCAGCTATTCGCCCAACCCGGCGGCGCGCAGCCTGGCCGGCGCGGCGCAGGTACGGATCGGGCTGCTCTACAGCAATCCCAGCGCGGCCTATCTGAGCGAGTTCCTGGTCGGCAGCCTGGATCAGGCGAGCCGCAGCGACGTGCAACTGATCATCGAGAAATGCGAGCTCGGCGATCACGAGATCGAGGTGGCGAAGCACCTGATCGCTAGCGGCATCGACGGCCTGATCCTGCCCTCGCCGCTGTGCGATTCCCACAAGCTGATCAAGATGATCGCGGACGAAGGCGTGCCCGCGGTGCTGGTGGGCAGCGGCCGTCCGGCCGAGGAATTGCACGCGGTCAGCATCGACGAATATGCCGCGGCCTATGCGATGACGCGCCACATCGTCTCGCTCGGCCATCACCGCATCGGCTTCGTCGTCGGCAATCCCGAGCAGACGGCGAGCGAGGAGCGGCTGCGCGGCTATCGCAACGCGCTGGCCAAGGCGGATATCCCGGCCGACAACGCGCTGATCGCGCGCGGCCTGTTCACCTATCGCTCAGGCCTCGACGCTGCCGAGAAGCTGCTCGACGTGGCCGATCCGCCCACCGCGATCTTCGCCAGCAATGACGACATGGCGGCGGCCTGCGTCGCGGTGGCGCACCGCCGCGGGCTCGACGTGCCGGGCGATCTGACCGTCTGCGGCTTCGACGATACCACGCTGGCAACCGCGATCTGGCCCGAGCTGACCACCATTCACCAGCCGATCGCGGACATGTCGCGCGCGGCGGTCGAGATGCTGGTTTCGGCGATCCGGCGCCCCCGCGCGCGGGACGAGAAGCTGCAGCAGATCGTGCTCGATTTCACCCTGGTGCGCCGCCAGTCCGACGCGGCGCCGCGGCGCCGGCCGCCATCGCGATCGGCCCGTCCGGCCTGACGATCGATAGCGTTAACATCCGCGCCTATCTCCTCGGATCGCTGTCCTCGCGCGGTTGAGGCCGCGGTTGAGGAATGTTGCGCTCGTATTGGCTAACTGCGTGGGTCCGCGCTAACCGAGCGACAATGAACGCGCCGCCAATAAGAATCCTGATCGTGCTTCACGATTTTTCGCTGGGTGGCACGGAACGCGTTGCCGTTCGCCTGGCAAATGCCTGGGCCGATCGCGGATGTACGGTGACGATCTTTGCCGGATCGAGCGCCGGGCCGCTTCGTACTCTTCCAGGCCCGGCAGTTGAGGTGGTTGTGGCGGACCCGCCAATCCAACGGTCGCGCGGCTCGCGGCGGCGCCTCGCACGGGCCGGGGGGGAATTTGCCGGTCGGCGCCGGTTCGACACCGCCTTCATCCCGGGCAATTTCCATTGGTCGGTCGCGGCGGCACTCGCCGGGGCGGGCATCAGCGTGGTGGCGCAGATCAGCGCGGCGCTCGACAAGCCCCAGCGCGGCCGGCTGCGGCAATGGGCGTTCGAGATGCGGATGCGGCACCTGCTCCGTGATGTGGATGCAGTGGTAACCCTGTCCGATATCGCGCGCGATCAGGCGAACAGGATCTTGGGGCGGGCGATCGCCACGACGATCGCATTGCCGGCGCTCGCCGACGACGTGCCGCCGCCGGAACCCATCCCCGACTCGCCGGCCCCGATAGTGCTGGCGGCGGGACGACTGGTTCCCGAGAAGGGCTTTGCGCGCCTCATCGAAGCATTCGCGGCGTTGCCGGGCGACGCGACACTGTTGACGATCGTCGGGGATGGGCCGGAGGCCGGAGCTCTGATGGCCCTAGCCGACAGCCTGAAGGTTTCCGGACGCGTCACTTTCGCAGGATATGTTCCCGAGATCCGGCCATGGCTCGATCGGGCGCGGCTGTTCGTGCTGCCTTCCGATTTCGAGGGCTATCCGGCCGTGATGGTGGAGGCGCTGGCGGCGGGGCGTCCGATCGTCGCGACCGATTGTACGCCGGCGACCCGGCTGCTGGACGCGCCCGGCGCGGGCCGGGTGGTGCCGATCGACGATATCGCCGCCCTGTCGCGCGCCATTGCGGCGATGCTCGCGACGCCGCCGCCTGACCCGGTGGCGCTGGCCGCGTTGGTGGCGCATCACCGGATCGGACCAGTGGCGGCAGCGTATCTCGATCAGTTCGCCGCGGTGCGACCATGATGCGGATCGCCTATGTGATCAATTCGGTCGAGGGCGGCGGCGCAGCATCGCCGGTGCCCGCGATACTCGGCGTGCTGCGCGATGGTGGGGCGGAGGTTGCCGTGTTCGCGCTGACCGCGCGCGACCGGCGCGGCGAAACGGCGATGCGGGCGGCGGGGCTGGACGTGTTTGTCCGGGATGGCGGGGAAACCGATCACGTCGCCGCATTCCGCTGGCTCGACACGGCGCTGCGCGACTGGGCTCCAACCCATCTGTGGACGTCGCTGACGCGCGCCACACTGATTGGACAGATCGTGGGCGCGCGTCGCGGATGGCCCGTCGTCAGCTGGCAGCATGCCGCTTTCCTGAAACCCGCCAATCGCCTGCTGCTGCGCGCCATGCAGCGGCGCTCGCGGCTATGGGTAGGGGATTCCGCCGCGGTCACGCAGATGACGGCCGAGCGACTGCACGTGCCGCCGGAGCGGCTGGTGCAATGGTCGATCTTCCGGGCCGATCCCGCCGCGCCTCAGGCCACGCCGTGGCGATCGGGAGAGCCAGTGCGGATCGGCAGCCTCGGCCGGCTCCACCGCGTCAAGGGCTATGACGTGCTGATCGCGGCGCTCGCGCTGGTCGACACGACGACAGCCTTTGAGGTCGTCATCGCCGGAGACGGTGCGGAGCGGGGCGCGCTGGAAGTGCAGGCGCTGGCGCTGGGAGTGCCGATCCGGTTCGACGGTTATGCAACTGACCCGGCGCTGTTTCTTGCCGGTTGCCATCTTTACGTGCAACCGTCGCGATCGGAGGGGCTGTGCGTCGCTGCGCATGAGGCGATGCAGGCAGGGTTGCCGGTCGTCGCCTCCTCGGTCGGGGAGTTGCCGGGCAGCATCGTCGAGGGCGAGACCGGCGCGCTGGCACCGCCAGACGATCCAGTCGCCCTTGCGGCAGCCTTGTCGCGGCTGCTTGCCCGGCCCGAAGCGCTGGCGGCGATCGGTCAGGCAGCGCGCGCCCGCGTGATCGAGCGGTTCGGGCCCGAGCAGTTCGCTGCGACGGGGCGGGCTATCCTCGACCGGATGCGCGGGTTCTGAACCGGCGACCGAGTTTCTTCATTTCACGCACTGCCTCGATCGACAGACCATGGGCCGACAATTCAGTGCGCTTCATGTCGACGAGCGTGACCGGCCCCGCAGCCGCCAGCGTGTGGAATCCTTCGACGAACGGGGCGGCCGACGCCGGCGCGACGAGCGCCTCGCCGGCGATCGCAGTTAAGCGATCGGGCGTCAGCGTCGTGATCGTCAGCGGGCGGATCGCACCGCCATAGGTGTTGCTGCAATCCTGCACCGGCAGCACGATGCGGCCGTCGAGCAGGATCGGCAGGCCGCCCGGACGTGCGCTCGAGATATCGACGCGCACCGGGTTCATCGGGTGCGGGGTCCATGGCCCCGCCAATCGGTCGGCAAAGGCGATGTGGAGCGCGCTCATCTTGTCCGGTTCGCGATCGGCGGAGGTGTAGAACAGCCACCAGCGCCCCTCATGGAACAAAGGCGTCGCGTCCACCGCGACGTGATCCAGTTCGATGCTGTGTGCCGGCTCCCAACGGGTCGGAAAATCGACCGCGCGGTACAGGGTGAGGCGGTTCGAGCGGTGCGCCTCGGGCAGCATCCAGGTCTCGCCCTGCGCCTCGAACACCAGCGGGTAGGACAGGTGCCACGGTTCGTTCAGGACCGGCTGGCGATCGATCAGGCGGAAGGCGCTGTCATAGACGAGCACCTCGATCGCGCCGATGCGGACGCGGTAGTCGTAGGTTTCGACGAAAACGTACAGCCGATCGCCGCGCCACAGGCCGAACGGATCGGCCAGGAACCGGAAGCTCCCCACCGCCGGCAGCCACTGGATCGGCAGACCATCGATCGAGCCCCGGGCTACGATCTGTTGGGCGGTCGCCATGACGATGGCAGGGCGCCAGATATCCTTGCGGAGAGCCACGATAGTCGATCGATCCCAAAAAAACATGGCGCCGCGCGCGAGGCCTTGTCGCCTCCGATCAGGCGACGCGCAACCCTTCGGCATCGGCCGTGCCGTCGTGTTCGCGGATGAGGGCCGGCATCGGCGTCATATCGCCGAGTATGCTCATCACGGCGCGGGCGGCGCGCACCGCGGAGCGCTCGGCGGTCAGCTCGAAGCTGCGCTGGAACAGCGCGCGCTGGACCGGCCGATAGAGATCGTGCTGCGCCACGGCGCGATCCAGCGCGGCGCCGAGTCCATCGGTGTCGGTGACGACCTCCCCGGCCTGCCAATGCGCATAGTTCGCATCGCCCGCCCAGCGCGTCGCATGCGCATCGAGGAACAGGCATGGCCGGGGACGGTAGAGGAACTCGTATACCTGGCTGCTGACGTCGCCGAGGTAGATGTCGGCGGCGGCGGTGTAGGTCATGTCGGTCGAGGCCGCGCTGCCCAGATCGACGAGGATGTTGGGCGCGTCGCGGAAGCGCTGATCGATGACGCCGGCACGATCGATGCGGAACTTGTCGATCGTCACGACGAAACGGCGGTGGAACAGCATGACGTGCGGCGCGAAGATGAGATTGTAGCGATCGTCGCGCAGGAAATGCTCGAGGACCGCGCGGCCTTGCGCATACCAGGAGGACAGATGCGGCGAGGGGTGCGGATTGTAGAGCACCGTCGGCTTGCCGTTATCCTGAAACGGCAGGCGGGGCGCCGGATCGGGCATCAGATCGAACTTCGGATAGCCGATCAGGCTCATCCGTTCGGGCGCGACGCCGGCCTCGCGGATCAGGCGCTGACGGATCTTGGTGCCCGACACCAGGACATGGTCGAATTGCGCGCTGTGCCTGTTGAAGCCGATCGCACGGTCGCCTGCGCCATGACGGGTGTGGATGATCTTCAGATCGTCCAGCCCGTAGCGGGTTTTCAGGAGCAACGAGGTCTTCTCGGCGACGACGAGCGCGTCGAGCGAGCGGAAGAAATCGAGATTGTCGCGGTAGATGCCGATCTTCGTGACCGGCACGCCCCATTCCAGCGTCGCCGCGAGCGCCTTCGTCAGGGGGCGGCGCAGCCCGAGCTGGACGAGCGGCACGGCGACGTTCAGCCGGTCGCACAGCCGCTTCACCTCGGCGGTCAGAACGTCGTTGGTGGTCGCCACCACGATCTCCGCCTGGGGATAGGCCTGGGTCATCGCCAGCGCGGTGGGGAGGGCGTGCGCGACCTGATGGACCTGGTCGTGATTGAACAGAAAGCCGATCTTCATGTGCGAAAGACGCCGACGAGGGCGTTTTTCCCCACTGAAATTTTCGTCATCTGCCGGGATGCTTAACTTTCCGGTCGTCGCCGCATCGCCGCTGTCCTAATGGCGCTCGGATGCCGCCCTTCTTTCGTCGATCGTCCCTGTCGCAAGATGGAACCGCGCCGGCGCGATCGGGCGTTCGGCTGGTGCTTGCCAATCTCGGCCATCTGCTGGGCGGCAAAGCCGCGGCGGGGATCATCAGCCTCGTCTATCTGGTCCTCGTCACGCATCGCCTGGGCGCGACGGACTATGGCGTGCTGGTGCTGGTCAATGCCTATGCGGTGCTGATCGGCAGCCTGCTGGCCTTTTCGGGTTTTCACGGCGTCGTGCGCTTTGGCGGGATCGCGCTGGAATCGGGCGACCGGGCCGGGTTCGCGCGGATCGTGCGCTTCATGGCGGTGATCGAACTCGGGTGCGGCGCGGTGGCGATCCTCGTCGCGGCGGTGCTCGCCCCGCTCATCGGCCCGCGGCTTGGGTGGTCGGCGGATACGATCAGTATCGCCGTGCCCTACAGCCTGGCCGTGATCGGGACGGTTCGCGCCACGCCGCAGGGCCTGTTGCAGATCGCCGGGCGGTTCGATCTGATTGGCCTGCATCAGGCGGTGTCGCCGCTGATCCGTCTCGTCGGTGCGCTCGGCGTATGGTTTGCGGGTGGCGGCCTGATCGGATTCATCGCCGTCTGGCTCGTCGCCGCGGTGGCGGAGGGGCTGGCGATGTGGGGTTTTGGCCTGGTTGCCTGGCGGCGGCTGGCGGGGAGCGAGCCCTTGCGCGGCCCGTGGCGCGGCGCGGCGCGCGATACCGAAGGGCTGAAGCGCTTCATCCTGATCACCAATCTCGACATCACGGTGCGCGAACTGGCGCCCAATCTCGCCCCGCTGACGGTCGGATGGTTGCTCGGCCCGGCGGCAGCGGGCCTGCTGGCGCTGACTCAGCGCGCAACCTCGCTGCTGGCCCAGCCTACCGTATTGCTCAGCCAGGCGAGCTACGCCGTCCTCGCCGGACAGGTGGCGCGTGGCGAGCTTTCGGCGCTGCGCCATACCGTGTGGCGCAGCGCGGGAATTGCGCTGGCGGTCGCGATTCCGATCATGGGGCTGCTTGCCCTGCTGGGTGACCGGTTGCTGGTGGCGCTCGGCGGCAGCAGTTTCGGTGGAGGGACCTGGCTGCTGATCCTGGTGGCCGGCGCGCGCACGGCCGGACTGGTCAGCGCACCGCTGGCCGCCGGGCTGACTGCATTCGGGCTCCCGCAGCGCTCGATGACCGTTGGGCTCGTAACCGGGCTGGCGCTCTATCCGCTTCTCCCCGCGATGTTGTGGTTGTGGGGCATCGATGGCGCCGGATGGCATGCGCTGCTGCAGAACGGCGTGGCGATCGTGGCGCTGGCGGCGATGTTCCACGGCGATGTGCGGTCGCCCACCCGGATCGCCACATGAGCGAAGGCGGACTCCGCGCCGTCTTCCTGGCCGACCGGGCAATGTTCCTGCGCCTGCTGGTGGCCCGCCTGGGCAATGTCGATGAGGCCGAGGATGCGCTGCAGGATCTCTGGCTGAAGCTGGAGGGCGTGACCGGCGGCCCGATCGCCGACCCAACCGCCTATCTCTATCGCATGGCCAACAATATCGCCGTCGACCGGCGGCGGCGCGCGGTGCGCCGCTCGGATCGCGATACCGGGTGGATGGAGACCCGCCCGACCGCAGAGGAGCACCCAGACGCCGAACGCGCGATGATCGCGCGCGAACGGCTGGCGCGGGTCGAAGCGACCCTTGCCAAGCTGCCCGAGCGGGTTGCGACGGCTTTCCGGCTGTATCGGTTCGAGGAATTGTCGCAAAAGGCGATTGCCGAGCGGATGGGCATCTCGGTGAGTGGTGTCGAGAAGCTGCTGCACCGCGCGTATTTGCGCGTTCATGCGCATCGTGCGTCTTTTGGTGAGGATGGCGATCGGGCGTGGCGTCTTGTCCGTGAGGAGGATCACCGCGATGGTCGATGAGGTGGGCGATGGCTATGCGATGACGGCGGCGACCGCTGCCGTTGCGTGGCATCTGCGCCTGCCGACGGCGGATGCCAGCCAATGGCAGGCGTTCACCGCATGGCTGGAGGCGAATCCGGCGCATGCGGCGGCCTATGACGCTCTGGCGCTGTCCGACGCCGAACTGGACGGCGCGCTCGCGCCGGCAGACTGGTCAGAGGCTGGTGAGCCGGATGAAATTGCAGCGAACGATCGGCAGCCGGTGATGAGTCGGTGGTGGAGCGTCGCTGGGATCAGCGGACTGGCGGCGGCGGGCATCGCGGCGGTGATGCTGCAGGGAGCGCCGAACCCGTCGCTGCGCTTCGTCGAGACGCCGGCCGGCGTGCGCAGCGCGGTGGTGCTGGCGGATGGCACGCAGATCGAGATGAACGGCGGCACCAGGCTTGGCATCGACGATGTTTCGAACCGGCTGGTCACGCTGGAAAAGGGCGAGGCGGTGTTTCGCGTGACGCACGATGTGGCGCACCCGTTCGTGGTCCAGTCGGGTGGGATGCGGTTGGAGGACGTCGGCACCGTCTTCAACGTGTCGCGTGTCGGCCCGCATCTGGGCGTGCAGGTGGCCGAAGGCGCCGTTCTGTTCCAGCCCGAGCGCGAGCGGATCATGCTGACGGCGGGGGCTGCCCTGTCGCATATGGACGGCGAATCGCCGCGCATGTCGGGTGTGGCGGTGGACGATGTGGGAAGCTGGCGGCAGGGGCGGCTGGTGTTTCGCCAGACCCCGGTGCGTCTGGTCGCTGCCGCGCTGGAGCGCAGTACGGGCACCGCCGTCAATGTCGCCGAGGGTCTTCAGGATACGCCTTTTACGGGATCGATCGGGGTGATCGGCGGCGCCGACCGCATGGTCCCGCGCGCCGCCGCAATGATCGGTGCACGCGCGGTGCGCAACGGCAGGGGGTGGACGCTCGTGCGCGGTGTAGATGCCGGTCCGTAACCTTCGCTGCGTCGTCTCGCTGCTCGGTCCCTCGTTGCTTGCCCTCACGCTGCCTTGCCCCGCTCATGCGGCGGACCGCTACGTCGTCAGCATCGGGGTGGTGCCGCTCGACCGGGCGGTCGCTATTCTCGCGCAGCAGACTGGCGTCGACATCGGCACCGCCGAACCGGGCCTCGACCGCATTGTGACCCGCGGCGTAAGGGGGCGGCTGACCGCGGCGGCCGCGCTCGACCAGCTTCTGGCCGGGACGCCACTCGTCGCCCGGCGGCTGGGCCCCGACTGGTTCCGGATCGTGCGCCGGCCGATCGCGCGCAGGGCAGTGCCGCGCCCGTCCGTGCCGGCCCGTGCAGCCGGTGATCAGTCTCCGGTGCCGGACATCGTCGTCATCGCGTCGAAGCGCGATACGTCGCGCCTGCGCTTTCCCGGAGGGCTTACGGTCCTGCGGACCGGCCGCACCCTGAATCTTGGCGATACCGCCGCGAACAGCCTCGACCAGGCGATCGCGGCGACGCCGATCCTCCAGGGCACGGCGCTTGGCGCGGGGCGCAACAAGCTGTTCGTGCGCGGCGTTGCCGACAGCAGCTTCACCGGACCGACCCAGTCGACCGCGAATGTCTATTTCGGCGAAGTGCCGGTGGCGTATAATGGCCCTGACCCGGGGCTGAACCTGTACGACATGGACCGGATCGAGGTGCTGGAGGGACCGCAGGGTACGCTCTACGGCGCGGGTGCGATCGGCGGTATCGTCCGGCTGGTGCCCAATCCGGTCGACCTGTCCCGCATGGCCGGCAACCTGGCCGCGGGAGTCAGCGCCACGCGTTCCGGAGCGTCCGGCGGCAACCTTGCCGGGATGATCAACATGCCGATCGTGCGCGATACGCTTGGCCTGCGCGCGGTCGGCTATCTCGTGCGCGACGGCGGCTATATCGACGACGATTATCGTGGATTGCGCGATATCAATTCCGTCAGGACGATCGGTGGTCGATTCGATCTTCGCGCGGCGCCCGGCAATGGCTGGACCATCGACGCGGGGATCGTCACGCAATCGGTGTCGGCGCCGGACCTGCAATATGCCGAACACGGCCTGCCGGCGTTGTCCCGCGCGTCGGTGCTCGCGCAGCCGTTCGAGCAGCATTATCTGCTCGCGCGGATCGTGCTCGAAAAGAAATGGGATGACGGCCTGCACCTGGTATCGGCGACCGGTATGGTATGGCGCGACGCCGACAGCCGGTTCGATGCCACGCGCGCCAATCGGCCGAATCTCCCGATTGCGTACGATACGGAAGAACGCAGTCGACTGGTGTCGCACGAGACACGTCTGTCGCGTACCGGAGGCGACGGCGCCGGGTGGCTGGTGGGGCTCGCGCTGATCCATGCGCGCGATTCCTATGCGCGGATGTATGGGCCGCCCGATCGGCTGCGGGACATCGTCGGCGTCAGCAACCGGACCCTGGATGCGGCCATATTCGGCGAAGTGAGCGTCGCAGTGCTACCGCGGCTGACGGTGACGGCCGGCGGGCGGGTGACTCATCAGCGTACTGACGGCGAGCCCATCGCCAGTCTGCGCGGCAATACCTTCATCCATGGTCGTAGCGTGACCCGGCTCGATCCGACGCTCGGCGCCTCCTGGCTGCTGGCACCCGATATCGCGGCCTATGCGCGCTACCAATCCGGTTTCCGCAGCGGCGGCATCACCGTGGCGCCGGGAATAGGCCGGGTCGCCGATCTGCGGCGCGATACGATCCGCGTGGCGGAAATCGGGATCCGCAAGGATCGCTCCGGTCCTCTCGGCATTGGCGGTTCGGCCGCGCTGTCGCTGGCGAGCTGGCGTGACATTCAGGCCGATCTGGTCGATTTTCGCGGTTTCCCCTTCACTGCCAACCTGGGCAACAGTCATATCCGCGGCGTGGAGGCCAATCTGAACTGGGTGCCGGCAATCGGATGGCGGATCGATGCTGCGGCCTTCCTCAACGACACACGGATCACCGATCCGGATTCGGCGGTGCCTGGTACGATTGGCAAGCGACTGCCGAACACGCCGCCGTTCGCGCTTTCGGCCAGCATGAGCTATGACTGGAGCATCGGGTCGAAGCACAGCGCAGGCGTCAATGGCGGGTGGCGCTATGTCGGCCGATCGATGGTCGGCAGCCAGGCGCCGCTCGACATATCGCAGGGCGATTATGGCAGTGCGCATCTCGGGGGCACGTGGAGCGACGGCCGGATCCGCCTGACGGCGACGCTCGAAAACCTGTTCGACGTGAAGGGCGATCGCTTCGCGGGCGGGAACCCCTTCGCGCTGGCCGCCCGCAACGAATATACGCCGCTGCGGCCGCGCACCCTCAGGATCGGCGGCTCGCTGTCCTGGTAGGCGGCCGCGTCACCTGACCGGCCTGAACGATCCGCCCTCCAGGTACATCAGCGTGACGGGCACCACGGTCGTCCCGGTTCCGACCCTGACCTGGACCGTCGCGGGATCTGGCTTGCGGGAAAACAGCATGTCGAGCAGCGAGAGACGCGGATTGCCCGACGCGCCGCCGCCGTCGCCCCGGTCGGTCTTGCCGTTTGAATTGATATCGTGGCGGACATCGACGGCGTAGATACCGGGCTGCCGGACGGGCATGCAGATCGCAACCTTTCCCGCACGGGGCGTCGCGATCTCGGTGCGAAGCAATGCCTGTCTCTTGTCGAAATAACTCGACGTGGCGCCGCCGAAGACCCGGACCCGAACATTGCCGGCGCGGTTCTTGAAGCCGGTGATTTCGACCAGAATCGCCGGGCCCGTCGCGCCGGCCATGCACTGGCCGGCATCGGGGCCAAGCGGCACCGAAGCCGGATCCAACGCGGCTGCCAGCGCCGCAACATGTAACCAGATCATCGGCACCCTTCTCGTTCGTCTTCGTAAGCGCAAGTTCGGGCGACCGTTGCCGGATGGCGTGCGGATCCCATGACCGGGTTCGAGATACAGAGTGGAGATCGGCGTTTGAACCCACTTTCATCGTGGCCGCTATGCTGGCGAGATCGCGGCGATCTCAGGCGATCCGCTTGGCAGTCTAATATTGGCCAGCGGTCGGCGGCCAGGGTGACATCGGCGAGGTGATGGTGTTGGGAATCAGGCTCGTCACCGGCGGATCGGGATAATATTGGGTGGTCTGTTGCACGGCCTGGGCAGCGCTGGTCCCGCTCAGCAGCTCGATCAGCTGCAGCGCCTCGTCGATGCCCGATGAGATGCCGCCGCCGGTCAGGCGGTTGCGGTCGAGGGTGAAGCGGGGATGGCCGTCCACTACGGTCACCGCGGGATAATTTTCGAGGACATAGGGGATGAACGCCCAATGCGTGGTCGCGGCATAGCCATCGAGCAATCCGGCGGCGGCGGCGAGCAGCGCGCCTTCGCAGACCGAGCAGACCCAGGTGCTGACCGTCGCCTGTGCCGCCGCGAAATCGAGATAGGTGCGCGCCGGATCGTGGATCAGCCGGCTCAGCTGATTGGGGTTGCCGCCCGGAATCCACAGCGCGTCGCAGGGCAGGGGTGGGCCCAGCGGATCAGGCACGCTGATCGAGAAGCCGTTGTCGAAGGTCACCATGCCCGACACCTCGGCCATGAGATCGACCTGGTAGCCGGCCCAGTGAAACATCTCGGCCGGGCCGCACACGTCGAGCAGGTCGACGCCCTGATAGACGGGGATGACGATTCTCATATCGATCCTTTCCGGTCAGCGCAGTTCGACGGTGAAGGCCGGCGCCACGGCCTTCAGGGCCGTCACCCCCGCCTTGTTCAGGGGCTGGGGCGCCCCGCCGAGCGGGCCATCATGAGTTCGCACCTCGATCCGCAGGGCGCCGTTCGCGGCGTGCTTGCCCGGCACGCGGAAATCCGCGCTGACCTGCAAATGGCCCTGGCAATTGGCGCAGCCCGCGATGTGCCGGTGGCTCAACACTGCCTCATGGCCGATCAGCCGCTTCTCGCCATCGATCTCGGCATAGACCGCGATCAGGAAGGAGCTGCGGATTTTGGCGCGGTCGACCCCGGCGACGTGCAGGGTCTTCGCATCGCCGGCCGCTGCCGCCACCGTCCTGGGCGCCGGCCGGGCGAACTGGTCGAGCGAGCCAGGCCCATAGCCATAACCCAGCTGGGTCTCGATGTTGACGCAGTCGCTGGTGGTGAAGGGGGTGCCGTCCGCCTTCATGAAGGGGTCGAGCGGGGTCTCCATGGTCATAGGCTCGGCGGCGTCGGCGCCGGGATCGTCCGGATCGATGGCGAAGCCCTCGGTCGCGCCGGTCCGTTTCTGCCAGGTCCAGAAAGTGTAGTCGACGAAGCAATGGTGGAAGAAGAAGATCGGATCGAGCCCGGCCGTGTCATTCTCCCCCATGTCGCCATTGGCGCCGTGTATCGAGGCGCGCACATGGCCGTTCAGATCGAACCCGCCGATCGCCAGGTGGATGCTGTTGTGCGGGCTTTCCACCGCCGTCACCAGGGTGGTCGGGTGGGCCGCGTTATAGGCCGTCATCGACGTCGTGTTGGAGAACAGGGTGTAGCTGGGTGCATCCAGGCAGGCGATGAACTTGTCGTAGACATGCCCCTGCGGCGAGCTTTTGGGAAAGGTCAGGGTCGCGTTGAGCCAGTCGACGACATTGCCGTTGAGGAGGGCGACATTGTCCGCATGGTTCGGGAACAGGGCGTTATGGGCCGCGGTCGCTGCCTGGTCGGCCGGGGTGCCGACCAGCCCCGACAGGGGATAACGCACCGTCTCATAGCCGGCGGGCTTGCCGTAGAACTGCTCATCGCCCCCGACCGCATCGACGATCGCCATGGGAAAGACGAAGGACCGCAACGGGTTGGCGATCGTCTTGCCGTCGAGCAGGAAGGTTTCGTCGGTCAGTGCGCTCGGGATGCCCGTCGTGCGCGATGTGGTGCTGCATTCGTCCCAGAAGGGCAGCGTTACGCGCTCGCACCCCGGAATGCTCTGCAGCGCCTTTTCCAGCGTGTAGAGGTAGGCGCGGTGCCAGCTCGGAAAAAGCACCGTACCATGCGGGCAAAAGCCGCCCCACAAGGCCGGATCGATCGCGCCGCCACGGCGAAGCGGCGCGCCGTGGATGCTGCCGAGCATGAAGAAGGAACACGGGTCGGTAGGCGGGAGATCCTTGATGCCCTTCCATGCCCGCATCAGCGTCTCGAGCTCGGCCTTGTTGCCGATATCGTAATCGGCCTGGACATCGGCCAGCGAGCGGCGAACCCGCAGTGCTGCCCTGCTCATGGCGATCGGCGCTCCCCTGGTATGGAGTGGAAGCCGGGCATTTTTGTCCTGCCGGATCATCGAATCAACCGATGATGGAGCCATTTTCGCGCGAATTGACAGATTTTTGGAAAGTATAACCGGATTCGTATCAATTCATCGACTGATCGCTCCGCAGGATTGTGGTTGTTTCACTAGACGTTGATCTGTCTGCGATGCCGATAAAGCCGCAGCGGTAGCTTATTCAACTCTAGGAAAAGGGCATAGCAAACATGCTCTACGGGAAATGGGCCTATCGCATCTATCGCGACGAGGCGGCACCGAGCGCGAGCGATGTGCCGTCGCCCTGGCGCTGATCTTTGTCGCGGTCCGCCAGCCACACGGTCAGCCGCGCCGCCTGGCGCGCGGCTCCATGTTGCCGGCCCGATAGGTGGCGACCGGCGCGACATCGGCCAGGAAGCGATCGAGGATCGGATTGAACATTTCCGGCGCTTCCCAAAACGGCGCGTGGCCCAGCCCCGTCAGCCGCAGGCAGCTGCGCGTCCACAGGTTCGCATAAGCCGGCGTATCGATATAATCGAGTTTGACGAGCCGGTCCGCCGCGCCGTTGACCACTGCCAGTGGAATGCGGCTGGTTTCCACTGCCTGGCGCTGGTCCACCCCGTCGCCGGCGCGTGCAGCCTCGAAGAGCCTCTTGCGGAAGCGCCGGTCGGTCCGCAGCGCCGCCTCGATCAGGAAGGGCTCTGCGCTGGCGCCGAAGATCGTCTCGACGAAAGCGGCCGCTTCCGGGGCAGAGAGCTGCTCCTGGCCTGCGGGCGTCCGATGCGGTGCGGTGACGAACCCCTGGGCCATGCCGCCGCGCGGCACCGGTGGTGTGCCGACGATCATCAGCCCGCGCAGCCCGGGAAAGCGAGTCAGCAACTCGATCCCGATATGCCCGCCGAGCGACCAGCCGAGCACGACTGCCTCGGTCACGCCCAGCCGCTCGAGCACCGCCAATGTCGCGTCCGCCAGCCCCGATCGGTTATAGCTGCGATCCGGATCGGGCGCGTCGCCGGAGCGGCCATGGCCTGGCAGGTCAAAGGCGATAATGCGGCGATCCCGCACGGCATCGCCCTCGATCTGGCGGCGAAAGACGCCGAGGCAGGATGAATTGCCGTGGATCAGCACGAGCGGAATGCCCGCCCCGGCGCGATCCTCCACCACGATCGGTCCATGCGCCGTTGCCATGATATGCTGGTTGATAGTGTTCATGCCGTCTCCCGTTGTGCTGGCCAGCATCGTCGGGACGAGTGTCAGGCCCATGTCGCGGGGACGGTGAGCGGCTACAGCCGTAACGCCGCGGCGGGAAAATCGACCGGCGTGGCCGGCTGGACGGATACAAATCGATCGCGCATCGCTCAACGTCCGTGCCCACACTCGCCCGGGCGTTCTTTCGTGAAAAGGTCAAGCGACGATGCAAGCGACGAAGAAGGCCGCCGACATATTCACCAAGCTCGACCTCAAGCTCATGCCCGATCCGTCGCGAACGGTGATCCGTCCCTTCGGCTTCGCCTATCCGCCCGCCTTCCAGGCCGATCGCCCCCCACGCGCGCAGGCCGTAGCCGACCGCATCCGCGCGCTCGATCCGGCTCTGAGGGCGCGCATGCGGGCGTTGCTGGAAAAGCCGATGCGCGAGCGGCACCGCAATGCCGACCAGGTGTTCTTGCGCCGCTTCACTGAAATGCGCAGCGAGTTCGGCGATCCGGCCCTGGACGAGGACGAGCGCCTGCTCGTCGGCGCCTATTTCAGCCAGGAATATGCCTTCGAATCCGCCGCGCTGTTCAACCCCAGCATCGTGCGGCTGCCCGGCACACCACTCACCGCTGACGGAGGGGTGCGTTTCGCGCTGTCGCTGCGCGGCATCGGCGAGGGGCATATCTCCTCGGTCACGCTGCGCACCGGCGAATGGGGGCCGGGCGACCGGGTGGTGATCGATCCGCCCAGCCCGCACGGCGTGCCGCCCCGGATCGAACGCCACCATGACGACTGGGTCCGCCTGCTGTGCGAGGATAGCCGGGATTTGTCGGAGACGGTGATCTTCCCGGTCCTGCCCAGCCAGCGCCAGGGCGTCGAGGATCTGCGGCTCGTGACCTTCACCGATGATGACGGCGTCGAAAGCGTGATCGGCACCTACACCGCGTTCGATGGCCAGACGGTACGCCAGGAACTGCTGCGCGCGGTCGATCTGCGCACGTTCGAGATGCGCCCGCTGGCCGGCGCAATGGCCGGCTACAAGGGCATGGCGTTGTTTCCGCGGCGGATCGACGGGCAGTTCGTCATGCTCGGCCGACAGGACAGCGAGAATATCTGGCTGCTCCGCTCGGACGATCTGTTCACCTGGGAAAGCGGCACGCCGATCATGGCGCCCAAATATCCCTGGGAATTCGTGCAGCTGGGCAATTGCGGCTCGCCGATCGAGCTCGACGAGGGCTGGCTGGTGTTCACCCACGGCGTCGGCATGGTGCGAAGCTACTGCATCGGCGCCTGCCTGCTCGACAAGGCCGATCCCTCCCGCGTGCTCGCCCGAACTCAGTCCCCCTTGCTTTTCCCCAGCGCCGAACAGCGCGGGGGCTATGTGCCCAACGTGACGTACACCTGCGGCGCCCTGCTGCACGAACGGCGCATCCTGCTGCCTTATGCGATCGGCGACGAATATACCGCCTTCGCGGTCGCCGATGTCGACGATATCCTGGCGGTGATGACTCCGGCCTGAGGCGGTCGATTCAAATCGCGCTGGCGCCGTCCTAGAGGCGCTCCATGGGACGACCGAGCCGCCGCACGCCGGAGATCGAACGCGCCTTGCTCGACGCGATTGCGGGGGGCATTTCGCTGCTGGAGCATTGCCGCCGCGCCGGCATCGGGCGCCAGACCGTCTATGACTGGATGAAGCAGCCCGATTTCGCCGCCCGCATGGCGGACGCCCGGGCGATGGGCTTCGATGCGCTGGCCGACCAGATGCTCGAGATCGCCGACGACGGCCGCAACGACTGGATGGCGCGTGCGGCGGCCGATGGCGGCCCGGGTCAGGTCGTGTGTCACCCCGAATCCGTCGCACGATCCCGCCTGCGCATCTTCACGCGCATTCGCCTGCTCGATCGCTGGTATCCGCGGCGGGCGGGGGCGGGGCTGGGCCGCTTCCGCGGCGCTCCCGATACGGTCGAGGTGCCAGCGTTTGTATCGGACACCGCTCTGGCCGTCCGCCTTGCCGCGATCCTTGCTGCGGCCGATCGCGAGCGCGAGGCCGCGGCCAACGAAGATCTCGATCCGGCGGACTGGTGAAAGAGGCGCCCGCTGCCTAGCCCCGCCCCAGCACCGGATGCGGATAATGCTGCGGGATCGGGCTGCGGTGCGGCCAGGTCCGGCGCTGCTCGGGCAGCAGCTCGTCCGGTCCGAGCGGGTTCTCGGGAAAGGCCGTCACCTGCGGCTGAAGATGCGCGACCGTATTGTGCCAGCCCTTTTCGTAATCCGCCTGCCACTGAACCATGTAATCGAGCCGCGCGATCTTCCACACGCCGTCCTCGCGGACATAATCATTCTCGTACACGCCGGCTTCGTAGAATTGGGCGGGCAGGCCCTCCGGCTGATAGTCCCGGCTCTCGTGCGTGCCCCCGGCGAGCAGCGCGCGGAACCGCCCCCTGGCGCTCTGGCGATCGGGCGCGACGGTTATGATGTCCTGCATCTGGAAATGATCGAGCAGGAAGCCATATTCCGGCCCCGGCTTGCCCTTGGTGAAATATTGCTGGAACCACGTCTTGTAGAGCCGCGCGATGCCGGCATGGCCGCGATAGACGCCGGACAGGAAGACCACTTCGCCGTCGCGTGCGAACAGCTGGACAACCTCATCATACTGGCACAGGTCGATATAATAGCCATAGGCGTAGTGCAGCCGGCGGATCGCGTTGACGTCTTCCAGCTCACCCATGCGCTGTTCGAGCCGGTCGACCCGCTTCAGCAGGGCGGCGACATCCGGTCCTTCGGCCATTCCACTCTCCCATTTGCGCCGTCTTGTCCGATCGGCTTTATTGTATGCTAGACTAACAATAATGCCGGCACTGGCGAGAGGAAAAATGATGGGCTGGAACGGGAAGGTGGCGTTCGTCACTGGCGGCGTATCGGGAATCGGCTTTGGCATCGCGCGGGCCTTCGCTGCCGCCGGCATGCGGCTCGCGCTGAGCTACCGCAACGCCGATCACCGCGATGCGGCCGCCCGCTGGTTCGCCGATGCGGGGCTCGAAGCGCCGTTGTTCGTTGCGCTCGACGTCACCGATCGCGCCCGCTTCGCCGACGTCGCGGCCGAGATCGAGGCGCGGTTCGGGCGGCTCGATATCCTCGTCAACAATGCCGGCGTCAGCGTGTTCGGGCCGACCGACACCGCCAGCCATGCCGATTACGACTGGATCATGGGGGTGAATTTCGGCGGCGTCGTCAACGGCCTGGTCGCGCTGCTGCCGCTGATCAAGCGGGGCGGGGCGGGCGGGCATGTCGTCAACGTCGCCTCCATGGCGGCCTATCTGCCGGGCCCGCAGGCCGGCATCTACACCGCGAGCAAGTTCGCGGTGCGCGGCCTGACGGAATCGCTGCGCTACAATCTCGCGCCGCACGGCATCGGCTGCTCGCTGATGTGCCCGGGGCTGACGCGCACCAATGCGTGGGACAGCGCGCTGCGCCGGCCCGGCGACTTTGCCGACAGCGGCTTCGCCCCGGTGGATCGTGCCGAGCTCGAAAGCTTCGGCACTGCCTTCGATGCCGGGATGGACCCGCTGGAGGTCGGCGAGAAGACCCTGGCCGGCATGGCGGAGAACCGCGCGGTGATCTTCACCCACCCCGAATTCGCCGACGATTTCCGCGAGATCTATGACGCCAGCATCGCCGCATTGCCCAATGAGCCGGTGCCCGAAGGTCGCCAGGCCATCGAACGCCTGCGCCGCGCCGCGCAAAAGGCCGCCGAAGCCGGCCAGACGATCGGGCTTGCCGATCTGGTGTGAGCCTGATGGGTAGCCTTAGCCGGTGCCGAGAATCTTGGCGCGGGCGTTCTGATATTCCTGGTCCGTAACCACGCCTTCGTCGCGCAGCCGGCTCCATTTCGCCAGTTCGTCCGCCGCGGAATAGCCAGCCAGCGCCTCCCGCGCCATGATGTTGGGCGATTTGACGCGGGGTCTCGGCCGGTACGCGAAAAGTGCGCGAAACACATGGAGTTGCCGTTCGACGGGCCTGTACCAGAGCCAGGGGAGCAGGGCGGTGCCCAGCAGGGACAACAGGACACCCGCGATGTACATGGCGCGCCCCAGCTCCAACTGATTGAGCTCCCGGACCCGGTCGCCATAGCTGCGGACTTCGTCCAGATACCGGTAATATAGGGATGTACGTTCGCCCGCATAATCCGTGATCGAATCCACCGGTGTGTACTCCAGCACGTCCTTGTAGGCAGGATTGGCGGACGGCGGCGGGCCCAGGCTTTCCGCCATCGCGACTGCCTTGAAATGCTGGTCCGCAGCGCCGATCGCGAGGCCGATCGCCAGCAGGATTCCGGCCAGCTGAACGATGCGGGTGGTCACCCTGACGGCGCGGCTGCCGCCGACCTTGATCGAAATCGCCAGCCCGATCGCGAGAATGGCGACGGGGATGAGCCCGACCCCGCTCAGGCAGATGAGCAGGAGCCCAAGCGCGGCAATAATCAGCTTGATCGTATCGCCGCGGTTCGACGCGCCGCTTCCCTTCGTGTCAGTCACGCGATCTCGCTCTTCTATGACGCAGCATCGATTTACTTGGCGCGGTCGGTATAGAGCGGGGAAATCATCCGCAATTGCAAACATTGCCGCTGCCGCGGGCAATCGGGCATTTGCCCGTCAGGCGACCAGAATGATCCCGTCGTCCAGCGTATATCGACTGTCGTCCCGCGGCGGCGCGAACGGCGTGCCGATGATCGCGTGCGGCACGGTGACGCCCGGAGCTACACCGCCGCCGGCGATCACGGCGAGGCAGGCCTCTCGCTCTGCCTCGAAATCGCGGTCGAGCCCGATATTGTCCCCGCCGAACCCGTTGAGCTCGCTCCGCGCGCACAATGCGGCGAACAGCGCGACCATCGCTTCGTCGGCGCGATGATCGAGCGGAAAACGCGTCTCGCCGCGCAGATAGCGCGATCCTACCGCCCACAGGAAGATCCAGCCGGCGGTCGCGCGGTCGAGCTCGGGCTGCTCGACCAGCCAGGGCAGGAAGCCGTGCGGATCGCCGCGATGGGCCAGCGCCGCCATCGCTGCCTCATGCCATAGCGCCGGATCGCGCGCCGCCTTCACGCGGGCGACGTCGGCTGCCTCGGCCATGTCGATCTCGTCCATATAATCGGGTTCCCAGAACATGCTGGCGTCTTCCCTGTCGGTTTGGATGATGGCGTGCTGGTGGATGAGGCTGTCCGGCGCGCCGACCGCGGGCACCGCCGGCTCGTGCGGGATCGAACCACGTTCGATCGCCGCCCGCTCGCGAAGCTGTGCCAGCCGGTCGGCCACGGCGCCGGGCGGCGGTTCGCGATAGACGGGAGGGGGTGCTGGCGCGGTCGTCTCGGCCCGCGTGGGCCGGTAGGCGCGCCGCCATGCGAACCAGGCGCATAAAAGGCCGATCCCGTCCAGCAGTATCCCGCCGCCCGCCGGGCCGAACGGGGCAGTGAAGAGGGAGGCTATGATGGCGTCGATGGCCCGCATCGCCCGCTTGGGCTGGCCGAACGCCGTGTCGACGAACCCGGTCGCGGCGTGCAGCGCCAGTGCGGCGAAGAACAGGAATATCAGCAGCGTGCGGGGCAGGGCGCTCAGCACCCTCTGGCCTCCCGCGCGACGTCCTGCACTGGCAGGATTGCCGCGCGTGCGATCCGTTCGTCGTGCAGTCCGATTGAAACTTCGGCCATTTCGCGTCCCCGCTCGTCAGACGGGATGCTAAGGCCAGTTCGTTAATATCGCCTGTCGCACCATGGAGTTACGCGGTCCGCCGTGAGCGGCCCGGACGCGCGCGCCACGGGGCTACCAGCCTTGCGACGCTCCGAAGCAACCGACGTCAGGCGGTTTTCGCTTTGGCCCGCAGCGAGAGGCAATAGGCGAGCGTCACCGCGATCCCTGCCATGACCGCGCCGCACCCGCCGATAGTGGCCACATCGACCGGCGCGAACGTCCATAGTCCGGTATAGACGAGGCCGCTGAGCACCATCGACCAGCCTCCGATCGGCGCGGCCTGGCGCTTGGCACAAAAGCCTTGGGCATTCGGTTGCCGTACCGGCGATCATAAGCCCGTGCTGGAGAACTGCCCTATTGCGCACCGTTCATCATGGCGACGATCCGGGCGAGACTGGGTGTCGGCGCGGCCGTCAGCAGCAATTCTCCGCCGGCGGCCGCCGCTGCGGGGCCGGAATCGCGCAGCAAATGCGTTCGCATCGGTTCGGAGATGAGCGCGTCGTCCTCAATGAATTGCGGCCGCTCCATCAATTCGACCGTATAGGCATCGTCCTGCGCACGATCGCCCGACAGATCGCCGATCCGTTCGAAGACGATCGGATAGGCGGACGGGTTGCGCATCGCATTGCCAGCGGTCAGCAACAATCCGTCCATGACGACCAGCTTGGGCAGGGTGACGATGTTGAGGATGAGAAAGGCGGGAACGTTCCGGACCGAATCGGTGGCGATCGCGAATACCTGGCCGTCGATCGGCAGGATCGTGCCGACATAATGGACATGCGGCCCGCCGAGCATGAACTTCAGCAGTCCGCCCGGCTCGATCCGGATGATGCCATGTTCCTGGAAGAATTTGCCCGGGGCAATCACCGCCGGATGCGTGGCGCGCCAGAACCCCTCATAGGCTTCGCCGCGCATCGTGGTCGTCGCCTGCGCTGCCTCGATCAGCTGAGGCGGCAGGCTGAAACCGGACGGTTCGGCCGCACTCAGGGCATCGGCGGCAAGGCCGAACAGCCCGGCAAAATCGCGCGGCTCGATCTCCCAGTCGAGCATGGTCAATCCCGGCCGCTTCGTTGCCAGGAGATGAGTCAGCCGTTCGAGATTATGGGCTGACGGCCGGACGCTTCCGGAGGCCCAGCGCCCGACCAGCGACTTGTCCACGCCCAGTTCGGAGGCGAGCCGGCCGCGGCTCATCGACAGCGCCTTCAGCGCCAGCGTGAGGCGTTCTCCAAAACCGTCCGCCATCCACGCCCTCCCGTTTCGCCAGCTTCCGCAATCCCCGCGCGAAATGCAACCCGTTGTATTTCAATGCGCTGTTCGACGGCGCGCGCTGCATCTGAGCACCGCGCCGTCCGCGGCCTAGGGGGTTGGCCGCTTCGGCCAGAGCGTCCTTGCGGCGGGATTTCCGTCGGCATTTTCCGGTCGGGGCACCAATCAGGAGGAGTCCATCATGACCATATTCGAAAACGGCGCTGCTGCGCCGCGCGATCGCTATTGCGGCCTGCGCCGCTCCACCTCGCGCCTCGCCTTGCTCGCCGGCACCGTCGGCCTTGCCGCGCTGTCGTCGACGGCACAGGCACAGTGTGTCGAAGGGCCGCCCAACAGCTTCACCTGCTCGGGTCCGACCGACGATCCACAGGTCCTGACCGGGCTCGATCCTGTCGTGGTGACCACGCCCGGCTTCGCGGTCGACACCACGGGCAACGGCAACGGCCTGGCGCTGACGGTTACCGGCGACGGCGCGGTGAGCTACACCGATCTCCAGGCATCGGAACTGCAGGGCGCCGGCGTCGCCTTTCATTCGACCGGGGATAACGGCCTCAGTGAAGGCGGCATCACGGTCTTTTCCGATGGCGCCATCGTGGCCTCGGGCACTCAGGCGCTGCAGCTGGAAAATGCCGGGTCGGGGGACATCAACGTCGTGTGGAACGGCGCGATCACCAACAATGCCGGCGACGGCGTATTCGCCTTTGGAGAGAGCGGCTCGAGCGACATCGCGCTGACGCTGGGCGACGTGCTCGCGCGGGGCGATGCGATCGCCGTGAAGTACCAGGGGTCGGGAACCGCAAGCCTGACCGCCACCGGGACGGTCGCCAGCCTGACCGGTACTGCCGTCGATATCCAGGTTAATACCGGCACGACCGACCTCATGGTGAACCTCGGCCGGGTGATCGGCGGCACGGACGGCATCGTCATCGAAAATCTGGGCACCGGCGCCACCAGCCTGACCGTTACCGGACCGATCTCGTTTGCGCTGGGCGCCGACACTGGTCGGGGTATCGATGTGCTAAACTGGACCAACGCCACTGATCTGACCATTAGCGCCGCCGACGTCCAGGGGGTGGGGACCGCGGTTTATGCCCGCAATGTCGGGACGGGCCATACCCAAATCACCGTCTCCGGGCTTGTCGAGAGCGAGACGGACGACGGCGTCTTCGCTTACAATGATGAAAGCACTGGCACGCTCATCATAACAACGGCCGAGGTTCACGGGGGCGACTCGGGAATCGTTGCGGAACAAGGCGGCACGGGCGACGTCGTCGTCACCGCTAATGGGCTGGTCACCGGAGAAACCGGACACGGCGTTTTCACTTCCTCCGGCCTCACGGCACAGAATCTGATCGTGACCACGCAGGAGGCACGCGGCGGATCCTACGGCATCGAGGTCAATAACGCGGGTCTGGGCGAAACCCTGGTCAACGCGACCGGTGCCGTGTTCGGCGGCGCTCACGACGCTATTAGGGCGACGAACATCAATCAGTCGACCAACCTGACCGTGCTGGCCACCGACACGCAGGGCCGGGAGAACGGCATCAACGTCGAAAACAGCGGCACCGGCTTTACCCGCGTGGTCTCAAGCGGAATGGCGAACGGTGCTGCAGGCGCTGGCATCTTCATCATCAGCGGCGTGCAGAGCAGTTCGATCAGCGTCGATGCCGCAACCGTTGCGGGCGGGACGCAGGGCATTGGCGTGGCCAATCAAGGCAATGGCGCCACGAGCATATCGGCGTCCGGCCCGGTATCCGGCGGCACCAGTTCCGGAATCTCGGTGTTCAACGACGTCAATGCCACCGATCTCACGATCAACGCCGCCGCCGTCAGCGGCGCGTCGGGAATATCCGTTACCAACGTCGGAACCGGGGTGACCCAGCTCACTGCGACGGGGGCCGTGACTGGTGCGGACACTGATGGCATCCGCGCCGGCACCGGAGCCGGCAGCACTGATCTGCTGATCGACGCGGCCAGTGTTTCAGGCGGAACGGACGGTATCGATGTCGATCACAGCGGCAGCGGTTTTCTGCGCATCCGCGCCACCGGCAGCGTCAGCGGCCAGACCTCCAACGGCATCGACATCAATACGGAAACCGGCACGCAAAGCGTCCGGATCGAGGCTGCTGCCGTCACTGGCGGCAATCGCGGCATCCTCGTCGCTCATCGCGGGGCAGGCACGGTCGGCGTGATCGTCGGCGCGGTAACCAGCGGCACAAACGGGATCGACGTTCAGACGGACGTGCTGGGCAGCGATATCCTGATCGACTCGGCCGCCGTCACGGCGGGGGCGACCGGCATCCGTGTCGTCAACGCCGGAACCGGCGCGACCGTCATCAACGCCGCCGGTCCGGTGGTGGGCGACTCGGCCGTCGGCATCAACGCGGTGAACGGCATCGCGGCCAGCGACCTGCGAATCGCAGTATCCGACGTGCGGGGCGCGGATGCCGGCATCGTGGCGTCCAATACCGGCACCGGTGTGGTCAGAGTCACCTCGACCGGCAGCATTATCGCGACCGATGCTGCGGGTGTCGGCATCGCGGCGTTCGCCGGGGCGAATACGAGTGAGGTGACGATCGACGTTACCAATGTGCGCGGCGGTTCGGGGGGCATTTCCACGTTCAACACCGGGCCGGGGGCGACCGTGATCGTCACGCGGGGTGTCGTTCAGGGCGGGACGAACGCGATCAGGGCCGAAACCACTGGCGGCGAATTTATCCAGATCACCAATTCCGGCACGATCCGCAACAGTTCCGGACAATCCCTAGATCGGGCGATCACCGCGATCGGCAGCATGATCGGCATCGGCAATGCCGGCACGCTGACCGGCACGCTCGATGTGTCCGGCACGGAAAGCTTCATCGTCAATGGCGGCACCTGGAACAGCATCGGCGGCAGCAACGTCTTCGCCGGGGCCAGCGACGAACTGACCAACCTGTCCACGGGTGTGATCGTCGGCGGATCGGGTGCCGGTTCCATCGACACGACCAGCTGGCTCGGGCTTGAGCGCTTCACCAATATCGGGCGGATCAATCTGCGCGACGGCGGCGTGGGCGATCGCGTGCAGACATCGGCCAACACCGTGTTCGCGACTGGATCGGTGCTGGCGGTCGATATCGGCGGGGCGAGCGGTGCCGACGTGTTCCGCACCACCGGCAACGTCGCCATCCAGCCGGGCAGCGTGCTCAGCGTCAACATGGTCCAGCCGCTGACGCTCAACGGCAAGCATGTCGTCGTGGATGCCGCGGGCGGCCTCACCGGCCAGTTCGTTTTCGCGGATCAGTTCCTCACGGCCTTTGCCGGCCTGCGCGATGGCTATACGCCGACCACCGCGTTCGTCGAGTTCGCCCAGTTGCGCGATCTCGCCGATGCCGGCCTGACCCCGAACCAGAAGGAGACCGCCGCCGGTGCGGACAGCCTGCCCGACGGCAATGCGGTGAAGGATGCGTTGCTGTTGCTGCCCAGCGACGCAGTGGCGCAGGATGCATTCGATCAATTGTCGGGCGAGATCCACCCGTCGGTGCGGACCGTCCTGGTCGAGGACAGCCGGTTGCCGCGTAACGCCGTGCTTGCCCGGTTGAGCGACGGACAAGCCGGCGGCGCGCTCTGGGGTCAGGCGTTCAGCAACTGGGGCACCAGCGACGGAGATCGCAATGCTGCCAAGGTCCGGCGGGATACCCATGGCTTCCTGATCGGTGCTGACGTCGGGCTCGGCGAGAATGTCATCCTCGGCCTGGCCGGAGGTTATCTCGATACGGATCTCACGGTGCGCGCGCGGAACAGCAGCGGCTCGGCCAAGACCGTTCATGGGCTCGCTTATGTCGGCGGACGTTTTGGCGGTTTCGGGATCAAGGCCGGCGCCGGCTATGCCAGGGCCGATATCGACACCCGCCGCGCCGTCGCCTTTCCCGGTTTCGGCAACACGCTGACCGCGGACTATAAGGGCACGCTGCTGCAGGGCTTTGCCGAGATGGGCTATCAGCTGCCCTTGGGCGGGGGCCATGTCGAACCCTTCGCCAATGTCACGGTGCTGCGCGCCAAAACCGACGCGTTCGTCGAGAGCGGCGGTGCGGCCGCGCTCGCCGGCGCGAGGGCGACGGAGGACAGCACCGTCGTGACGCTGGGTGCCCGCTTCGAAACCGCAAGCGCCGGCGCGTTCTCGATGGGCGGCGTGATCGGCTGGCAGCATGGCTTCGGCCGCCTCGACCCGGTCGGCGTCCACCGCTTTGCGGGCGGCGATCCCTTCACGATCCTTGGCGCGGCGCAGTCGCGCAACGCCGGTATCGCCAATGTCGAGGCCCGCTTCCGCCTGTCGCCGAATGTATCGATCGGCGTCAGCTATGACGGCGTTCTCGGCACCGCCGGGCAGGACCATGCCGTCAAGGGCGCGCTCAGGATAGTTTTCTGAGCGCCCCGCACCGGATGGCTGGGTCTCACTCCTGAACCTGGCCAGCCTTCGGGCGATCCCGTTGGATCGCCCGAAGGCACATTGCCGCTAAAAGCGATACTGCGCGGCACGATATGAAATTGCGCAGGACAGGTTGCGTGCCGGGAACGATCGGGCATGATCGCGCGGAACAGCCAAGGAGCTCCGCGTGCGCCTGCCATTCGCCATTCTCATCCCCGCTCTCCTTGCCGCCGGCGCTGCGCCCGCGCAGCAGCAGCCGAACGCGGCGCCGGTCGATGGGCCAAGCCGCAGGTTCACCGGCGCCGACCTGTTCGGCCTGTCGATCGCCGCCGATCCGCAAATCAGCCCGGACGGCCGGACCATCGTCTATGTCCGGCGCACCGCCGATGTGATGACGGATCGCATGCAATCGTCCCTGTGGCTGATCGACGTCGCCAGCGGCCGCCAGTCGCCGTTCGCCACGCAGGGGGGCAGCCCGCGCTGGTCGCCCGATGGCACCCGCATCGCCTATGTCGCCGGCGATGGCAGCGGCTCCCAACTGTTCGTTCGCTGGCTGGCGACCGGTGCCAGCACGCGCGTGACGAGCTTCCCGGGTGATCCGCAGGCGCTGGCCTGGTCGCCCGACGGCACGCGACTCGCCTATATAGCGACGGTGGCGGGCGAGCCGGCGTCGCTCGGCAAGGCACCGGCCAAGCCTGAGGGCGCGAGCTGGGCCGAGCCGCTTCAGGTGATCGACCGGGTCAATTATCGCAGCGATGGCCCCGGCTACATCAAGCCCGGCCATGATCATTTGTTCGTCGTCGCGGCCGATGGCGGCGCGGCCCGGCAGCTGACCTTTGGCGCGTTCGACGATGGCGGTCCCTTGTCCTGGACGCCCGACGGCCGAGAGATCGTGTTCGCGGCGATCCGCGGACCCGATGCCGACCGGCAGGTGATGAACTCTGATGTGATCGCCGTCGACGTGACGACCGCTACGCTGCGCCAGCTGACGACGCGCGACGGCCCCGACGATCGGGCGCGCGTGTCGCCGGATGGCAGCCGCATCGCCTGGCAAGGCTTCGACGACAAGCGGCGCAGCTACGAGAATGCCGAGCTCTATGTCGGCGACCGCAATGCCGGCGCTCCGCGCTCGCTGACCGCATCGCTGGATCGCGGGATGGAGGATGCGGTGTGGGCGGCGGACGGGCGCAGCCTGTATGCGAGCTATGACGATCGCGGCGCGCGCCGGATCGCGCGCATCGGGCTCGATGGCCGCGTGACCCCGCTGGTGGACAATGTGCAGGGTGGGGGGCTCGACCGGCCCTATACCGGCGGCGACTTTTCCGTCTCGAAGGCCGGGGCGATCGCCTATACCGGCGGCGATGCCGGCGCGCCCGCCGATGTGTGGATATGGACGGGCGGCAAGGCCCGGCGGCTGACTCAGCTGAACGCGGTGATGACCGGTGCGAAGGCGCTCGCCCCGGTGCGCAAGGTCGCCGTCGTCGCGCCCGATGGCCGGCCGATCGACGCATGGCTGGCGACGCCGCCGAACCGCGTCGCGGGCAAGCGCTTGCCGCTGATCCTCGAAATCCATGGCGGCCCCAACAGCGCCTATGGCCCGAGCTTCGCGACCGACGTGCAACTCTACGTCGCTGCCGGCTATGCGGTGTTGTGGACCAACCCGCGTGGATCGACCTCCTACGGCGCCGAATTCGCGAACCTGATCGACAAGAACTATCCCTCCGCCGATTATGACGACCTGATCGCCGCGGTCGATGCAGCGATTGCGGACGGCACGGCCGATCCGGACAATCT
Organism: Parasphingomonas zepuensis; assembly: GCF_036663735.1. NCBI lineage: Bacteria > Pseudomonadati > Pseudomonadota > Alphaproteobacteria > Sphingomonadales > Sphingomonadaceae > Parasphingomonas > Parasphingomonas zepuensis. The sequence goes on from NZ_JAXOJO010000004.1 coordinate 344,605, forward strand.
GTTCGTCACCGGCGGCTCGGGTGGCGGGGTGCTGACGGCATGGATCGTCGGCAAGACCAACCGGTTCAAGGCAGCGGCGACTCAGAAGCCAGTCATCAACTGGGTGAGCGAGGCGCTGACGATGGACAACACGTTGTTCACGTCGCGCTACTGGTTCACGAAGCTGCCTTGGGAAGATCCGATGAGCTACTGGAACCGCTCGCCGCTCAGCCTCGTCGGCAATGTCCGCACGCCTACTCTGGTGGTGGTCGGCAGTGACGATTATCGCACGCCGGTCAGCGAATCCGAGCAATATTACGCCGCGCTGCAGATCCGCGGCGTGCCGACCGCGCTGGTGAAGGTGCCGGGCGCCAGCCATGGCGGCTTCACCGCGCGCCCGTCGCAGTCGGCGGGCAAGGCCGCCGCTATCCTCGCCTGGTTCGATCGCTATCGTACCCCCGCACCCGCGCCTGCGCCCGCCGGCCAATAAGAAGAAAGTGATGTCGTTGCCCGCCACCCGCCTGTTCGCCGCCGCGCTGCTCCTGCTGGGCGGCACCGCCCATGCTCAGGCACCAGCCGACAAGACCACCACCACTGTCGAGAAGAAGGCGGAGGAGGGGCCCAAGCTGCTGCCGCTGCCCGCCGACAAGTCGATCACTCAGTCGGCGCGGATCGGCGCGCGAACCGTCAGCTACCGCGCGACGGTGGGGACGATCCCGGTGCGCGACGACAAGGGCAAGGAGATCGGGCAGGTTACTTACACCGCCTATACGGTGCCGGGCAGCGATCCCGCCCGCCCGGTCACCTTCGCGTTCAATGGCGGCCCGGGTGCGGCGTCGGTATATCTCAATCTCGGCGCGGTAGGGCCGAAGCGCATCCAGTTCGGGGCGCAGGGCGATGCGCCGTCGGACGCGCCGATCGCCCGCGACAACCCCAACAGCTGGCTCGATTTCACCGATCTCGTCTTCATCGATCCGGTCGGCACCGGCTTCAGCCGCAGCCTCGTAGACGAGGCGGAGACCAAGAAGGCCTTCTACGCCAACGATCCCGATATCAAATATCTCTCGAAGGTCGTGTACGACTGGCTGGTCAAGGAAGGGCGGTTGCGCTCGCCCAAATATCTGATGGGCGAAAGCTATGGCGGATACCGCGCGCCGCGCATCGCCTATGAGCTTCAGTCGCAGATCGGCGTCGGCATCACCGGGCTGATCATGGTGTCGCCCTATCTCGATCCCGCCTCGGGCGATGGCGCGACGGCCCTGTCGCCGCTGCCCTGGATGATCGACCTGCCGTCGATGGCGGCGGCGAACCTCGAGCGGCAGCATCGGCTCACCCCGGCTGCCATGGCCGAAGTGGAAGCCTATACGCGCGGCGATTTCGCGCGGGATCTGCTGCGCGGCCGCTCCGATCCGGAGGCGACGAACCGCGTCGTGGCCCGGGTGACCGATCTCACCGGACTCGATCCGGCGCTCGTCAAGCGGCTCGGCGGCCGCGTCGACAGCCGCACCTATCTGCGCGAGATCCACCGCGCCGACGGCACGATCGGCAGCGTCTATGATTCGAACGTCACTGCGTTCGATCCCTTTCCCTGGTCGGCGCAGCAACAATCGAACGACCCGATCCTCGACGCCCTGATCGCCCCGACGACGAGCGCGATGGTCGATTTCGTCACGCGGGAGGTCGGGTGGAAGACCGACGCGCGCTACAATGCGCTGTCCTATGCGGTGAACAGCGCCTGGGATCGCGGCAAGCCGAATGATTCGCCCGTCACCGATCTGCGCAAGGCGATCGCCAATGATCCGAAGATGCGCGTCCTGATCGTCCATGGCTGGGACGATCTGTCCTGTCCCTTTTTCGCGTCGCGCCTGATCGTCGACCAGATGCCCGCCTTCGGCCAGGCGGAGCGGGTGCAGCTGCGCGTCTATGCCGGCGGTCACATGTTCTACAGCCGAAGCGACAGTGGCGCTGCTTTCAAGGCGGATGCGGAACGCCTCTACAGGCCCTGAGGCGCTAGCGGGGTCGCCTGATCTGGGCGGCGTTGGCACTCTCTTCGGACGTCAGCTTGCGCCAGCGATCGAACCGCTCGGCGGTCAGCGTGCCGTCGGCGATCGCTGCCCGCACGGCGCAGCCCGGCTCAGCCCCATGGGCGCAGTCGGAGAAACGGCAGTCCTGTGCCACGAGGATGAAATCGTCGAACACCTCGGATATGCCGGCGGCCGCGTCGGACAATTGCAGTTCGCGCAGGCCGGGCGTGTCGAGCAACCAGCCGCCGCGATCCAGCCGGTGCATTTCGCGCACCGTGGTCGTGTGGCGGCCTGTGGCGTCGCCAGCGCGGATCGCCTGGGTGGCGATACTGTCCGACCCCCGCAGACTGTTGACCAGCGTCGATTTGCCGACTCCCGAGGAGCCGAGCAGCGCGACGGTCTGGCCCTTGCCGCACCAGTCCGCGAGGCGTGCGACGCTGGCCGGATCGCGGCCGTTGACGGTTTCGACCCGCAGTCCCGGTTCGATCGCGCGGGCATCCGCCGCGAACACCTCCGGGGTGTCGGTCAGGTCGGTCTTGGTGAGCACCACGACCGGGTCCACCCCCACCTCGCGCGCCAGCACCAGATAGCGCTCCAGCCGCGCGACGCTGAAATCCTGATTGCACGAGGCGACGATGAACAAAGTGTCGACATTGGCGGCGATCATCTGTTCCTTGCGCGGATCGCCCGGCGCGCGCCGCTTGAACAGGTTCATCCGCTGGAGGACGCGGACCGGCTCCAGCGTGGCGCGGTGGATCAGCAGCCAGTCGCCGACCGTGGGGTGATCGTCAGAGGGCAGGGCGCCGGGAATATAGGGCGAGATCTCGCGCTGCAGCCCCGCGCCTCTGACCGCGATCTTGCCGCGATGGACGGCCATCACCCGGACGGGCCGGCATTGCTCGGCTTCCTCGCCCGAAACCTGCTCGCTGAAAAAGGGCCTCCAGCCAAGCTCTTCCAAAGTCTCGTTAGGCGATGTCATACGGCTTCAGCAGCGTCTTTCTGTCGGCTCGGGCGGCTTTCCCGCGTCGGCACCATGCCGGGCTCAGCCAAATTGTCGCGCGGCCGCAGGCGAACCTGACGGAAGCGCGTGGCCCGTGGAAATGCCTTTAATTGCCTGAGCGCAAGCCTTTTCGCTCCTTCGGGCTGTCCGGCACGCGCTGTCGCCGACATTAGCGGCATGCTGCCGACACATTCGCGCCCGCGCCGGATGGCAACGTCACGGGCCAGCTCACCCGGTAGGTAACCCGGAAGCCGTCGTGATCGGACAGGCGCGGGCTGTCGGCCGAGCCGTCGAACATAGCCTCCACGCGGATCGGCGAGACTTCAACCGCCGAGCCGCTTTCGAAGAGCTGGAGATCCTGCGTATCCATCCACGGCTCGTCGCCATCCCAGGATATGCGCGTATCGCACTGCAACGGATTGCTGGTGCACCATTCGTGCACGATCCCGAACGGCTCTGTCACATTGCGGAAATGCTCGAACCTGATCGCCGACCCCTTCATGTTGAAGTCGCCGCCGAGGATGGTCGGGATGTCCTGATTGCCGACCGCCGAGATGAAGCTGCCCAGTTCCTCCACCTGAAGACGATGCGCATGGGCGTGGCGCGGGGGTGGCACGCGCGATGAATCCTGTGAATTCAGGTGCGTGTTGAACAGGTTGATCGTGCCCGGGACGCCGGGAATGGCAAGGCTGGCATAGAGCATGCCCTTGTTGCTGAAACAGTCCAGGCCGGCGCACCGGCGGCTTCCGAACGGCTCCGAACGTGTCTCGACGATCGGATAGCGGCTGAGGATCGCCAGCCCCGAGCCGACCAGGTGAAGGCCGATCTCGCCCTTCTTCCATTTGAACGGGCCTGGCATCCGCTCGGCGCCCGTTAGGCGCTTTGCCTGAGTCCGCGATGGTCCGAACACCATGTTGGGATAATCCAGATCCGTCATCGCGCGGACCGCGGTTTTGCTGAACATCTCCTGCACCATGATGACGTCCGGCGCTTCGCCCTTTGCCTCCATCTGCCGAAGCACGGCGTTGATCTGTTTGAGCGCCGGCCCGCGCTTGCCACGTGCGGGCCAGGCGAGCCCTTCGATGTTGAAGGTCAGGACGTCGAAACTGGTGCTGGCCCGCGCGCCATCGGTGGAGACGGTGATGGAGGCCGGGCTCGCCGCACATCGCTGCAGGAGCGGCGCCGGCAGCGAGGCGCACCCGGCCAGGGAACCGAGCAGACCGATTGTAAGCCAGAGGCGCGTGCCGAAGCGACGGGAAGGATATGCCGGGCGATGATGGAGGAAAGACATTCGGCGCCAGTCTCTGCGAACAACCCGGTCGAAACGCAAGTGCGGCAAGTCGGGGGCATGTTGCTCTCGGAGACCGGAACGTCCACCGCCATGGCAATAGGCCGCGTTCGTTTTCGGCCGTCAAAATCACTAGATATCCATATATATCGATGCGATGGCGTCACTGGTTCTTCGCCAGAAACCGTTTATCGGGAGAAACGCGATGTCGCCACGCCGCAAGTCACCAACCAGTCCGCAGCAATCGGCGGCATCGCGTCGAGTTGCGCAGCTCGCGATAGCGGCTTTCCTCATGTCGACATCGCTGCCCACCGCCGCCCAGCCGCAAGCGACCGCCCCCGAAAAGGCCATCAGTTCGATCACTTTCGCGCCCGGCAAGTCCTCAAGCGGGTGGCTGCCGTTCGAGCTTTATGCCGGCACGCGAATCCTGATCCCGGTCGAGGTCAATGACCGTGCCGTGGTGGCAATGCTCGACAGCGGCGCATCCTCGACCGTCGTCGACCGCAGCTTCGCCACGAAGCTCGACCTGAAGCTGACTGGCGATCATGTCGGGGGGGCGGTCGGCGGGAGCGTGGCTTACAGCACGGCCCACGGCATCACGCTGAAAGCCGGGGACCTGGTGTGGCGCGGGGGCGAGGCGGTGGCGATCGACCTCACCGCGGTCGGGCGCCAACTCGGCCGCGAGATCCCGCTATTTCTGGGCGGCGAGATGTTCGCCGATACGGTGGTCGAGATCGACTTCAAGGGCCGCAGGATCGCGTTTCACGATCCGGCGACCTATGTCGCGCCGTCCGATGCCGCCACGGCCCGCCTGACGAACACGGAGGGCGTATTGTCGATCGCGATGACAGTCGAGGGCCGGCCTGCCGAACTGCTGTTCGACATCGGCAATGCCGGTGCGATCAGTCTTACCCCCCGCTTCTGGGGCCAGCCCGGTTTCATGAAGGACCGGGCGACATCGACGACCTTCGTCGGTGGTGCCGGTGGCATGAAAGTCCGCAAAGTCGCCATGCTCGACCGCATCACCGTCGGCTCGACTGAATTGAACGACGTGCCGGTCAGCCTGAGCGAGCGCCAGACAGGGCCGGTCGAGCAGGAGGAGCCGCTGGACGGCAACCTGGGCATCGGCGTGCTCGGGCGGTTCCGGCTCATCGTCGATGTTCGGCGGAACCGCGTGCTGTTCGCCCCGCCGATCGATCGGGCCACGCCGTTTCCCGTCAATCGCGCCGGCCTGACGCTACGGCCCGACCCGAAGGGTGCGGCGATCCTGCATGTCGCGAGCGGATCCCCCGCGGCGTCGGCCGGCCTGATTGCGGGCGACGTCATCGTCGACGTGGACGGCGCGCCCACCGCCGGTCAACCGACCAGCAACTGGCAATTCGGCGCCATCGGCACGATCGTGCGGCTGCGTCTTGTCGATGGCCGGGTGGTTGCGCTGACCCTGCAACGCTATTTCTAGGTCGGCCGTCCTTCACCGGCGCCTTGCGCCGGCTGCCGCCGCGCCTTGGCGAGGTTGGCGATGAGCTCGGGCCGGGTCTGGCGCTCCTGTTTCCAGGCCGGCTGGCCGGGGCGGGTGCGCCAGGATTCGCTGAGCGGGCTGTTGTCGACGGTATCGAAACCGAACTGATCGTAGAGCCGAGTCACGATCGCCACGGCTTCGGGAAAGTCGCTCGACGCGGACAGCGCCAGCCGATCGGCTGACCCGGATGGTCTGCCCCAGATGAGGATCCGCGGCGCCTGGATATGCGTGAACGCCTTGACCACTTTGGATTTGGGGAGCTGCTCCTGGCGCAGTTCATGTTCCGTCTTCTCGCCTGAATCCACGATCGGATAATGCCCGTCGCGCCACGCCATATAATTGTTGGTGTCGATCACCACCTTTCCCGCCAGTGCTGCGACGGGCAGAGTGTTGACCAGCTTTAGCGGGGCGGCAACGACGACGAAGTCGCCGGCGGCAGCCGCTTCCGCCGCCGTCGTCGCGCGTGCGGCGGGGCCCAATTGTTCGATCAGGTCCCGCAACGTCTCGGGCCCGCGCGAATTGGCCAGTACGACCTGATATCCCTGCGCGATGGCCGCCCGCGCGATATGGCTGCCGACTTCGCCGGCGCCGATGATGCCGATCGTCGTCATTGCACCGATGCCGCAAGTGCGGCTTCGAGGCCGACGCCCGACGAAACGCCTGTGTTGAAGAATCGTTTTCCCGAAAGGTCGACGCCGGGAAGAATGTCGACGTCGGGAAGAATCTCGTCGGCGGTGGATCTGGCACCGAAAATATCGGTCATGTCGTTTTCCTTTGTCCGAAGCATGGCCTCGAAAAATTCCCCGGCTACACCGCTCGCGCGACCGCCGGGGAAGGGTGCTCAGATGCCCAGGCCGCCGGCCACGTCGATCACGCTGCCGGTCATGTAGTTTCCGTGCGGACCCGCCAGATGACAGATCAGGGCGGACACTTCCTCGAGCGTCGCGATCCGGCGGATGACGTGCAGGTTCATGAGCGCGTCGGGAACGCCATCGCCCAGTACTTCCGCCGACATATCGGTCGGCATGACTCCAGGCTGCACGACGTTGACCGTGATATTGCGTCCGCCGAGATCGCGCGCGACGCCTTTGGCATAGCCAACGATCGCCGCCTTGCTTCCCGCATAATCGGCCGCGCCGGCGAACGGGACATGCGTGCCGAGCAGCGAGCCGATGAAGATGATCCGCCCGCCATCCGACAGCAATGGCGCCGCCGCCCGCGTGGCCGCCACCGAACCCATGACGTTGATCTGCCACTGGCGATCGAGATTGACCGTGTCGAGACCGGGATCGTCGACCGTTTTCCCCTGCACGGCGATCGCTGCATTGTTGACGAGGATGTCGAGCTTGCCGAAATGTGCTACCACCCGGTCTATCAGCGGCTTGGCCGCAGTCATGTCGGCCTGGTCGCTCCGGATCGCGATCGCCCGCACACCCTTTGCCTGCAGCCTGTCGACCACTGCCTGTGCCTTGTCCGCCGAGGCGACATAGCTGATCGCGACATCCGCTCCCTGGTCGGCCAGCGCCTCGGCCGTGGCAGCACCCAGACCGCGCGAGCCGCCGGTGACCAGCGCGACCTTGCCCTTCAATATATCCGACATCCAATTTTCCTTGGTTCGGCACCGTCGCTGGCCATGGCAAGCGGCGATGCAGCATTACGTAATCATCGTTACGATAATGTCCGTTATGAAAACTGGACACCGGCTGTCAAGCGGTTTAATAATGGCCGTTATGGAAAAGACGGAAACAATCTGATGGGCCGCCATCGCGAATTCGATGTCGAGAAAGTGCTCGATGCGGCGCTCTGCGTCTTCTGGCGCAAGGGCTATGAAGGCGCCTCTTATGCCGACCTGGTCGAGGCGGCCGGCGTAGAACGGCCGGCCCTTTACGCGGCGTTCGGCAACAAGGAAGCGCTCTTCCGCAAGGTACTCGCGCGCTATGACGAGCGCTACCTCGATTATATCCCGGAGGCGCTCGAACTACCCACCGCGCGCGACGTCGCTGCGCATCTCCTGCACAAGGCCGTCGAGCTCAACACGCGCTATCCCGATCGTACCGGATGCCTGGGCATCAACGGCGCGCTGGCGGGCTCGGACGATGCCGAGCCGATCCGGCAGGCACTGGCCGAGTTCCGCGCGGCCGGTCGGGAGCGGCTGCGCGAGCGTTTCGACCGAGCAAGGGCCGAGGGCGACCTTCCCGAGACGGCGAGTGCCGCGGCGCTTGCGGCGTTCGTGATGACGGTCACTCAGGGCATCGCGGTGCAGGCCAAGGCCGGCGTGAGCCGCGAGCTGCTCCAGGCCGTGGCGGAGCAAACGCTGAACACCTGGCCTGCCGGAGATCGCGCTGATCCTGCGGCCGCCTCGACATAAGCGTCTCGTCGCCGGTGGACCAGGCGGGGCAGGGGGCAGCCCGTAACGGTGTTTCGTTTACACTGGCAACGGCGCGCCGGATTGCTCCGCCACCATATATGCGGCGTACCAGTCGGGCCAGTTTTCGTCGTGCTTGCCGCCCATCCGTTTCTCATGCTCGCCGTGCGCGAGCGCCGCACGCCACATCGCGCTCCTCAGATCCGCCACCGAGGCGAAGCTAGTGACGTCGGAGTCGATTCGGCCGGGCAATCTTGTGGTTACTTCCTGCAACAGCCAGCCATTGCCGTCCGGGTCGTGGAACGACGCGAAGGAGCGGTAGCTGCCATGGTCCGGGTCCGGACCGCTCACCCGGAGACTTCCGAACAGATAGGGTTCGTCCGCGCCATTGTGCACGCTGCCGCCGTGGAAAATCTCGCCGACTGCGACGCCGCGCCGAAGCAGATCGTCGCGGGCGGCCGCGATGTCGGAGACGATGAGGTAGAGGCCCTGAGCTGAACCGGGCACCGCGGCGGTAACGTTCTTGCCGAAGATGATGGAGGTCGGGGAGCCTGGCGGGGTGAACTGCATTACCCGAAAATCGTCGCCCTCCGCGAAATCGGCATCGAGCCGCCACCCCATATCTGCATAGAAGCTTTTGGCGCGATCGACGTCGGAAATGGGGATGACGACGATTTCGAGCTTCAGGTCGAGCGATTCAACTTTTGGCGTTTCGATTGCGACTTGGTCAGTTCCCTCAATGGTTGGCATAGCAATATCCTTTGATTTTGGTGCCTTGCATGACCGCGAAATCTTGGACTGCCGCAAAGAGCGGGCGCTATGGTCCCGTTCGCCAGCGCTTGCGACTCAATGATGTCATCGCTGTCGCGTATCTTTACGGCATTTCTGTCGAAGATGTTACCGGCGACCACTTCATCTCGCTTGAGGACCAGATCATGAAACCAGGCATCCGCACCCTATTCGCAACCATTTTGCTGGCCGCCGGAAGCGCCGGGGCTGCGGTGCAATCGCCTGAAGGGGTGACCCGCACCGACCTGCAGCGGCACGATCTTTCCGTGCCCGGACGCGAAACCATCCAGGCGCGCATCGACATCGCACCCGGCGCCACCGCGCCCTGGCACCGTCATCCTGGAGAAGAGGTGATCTACATCATCGAAGGCACGCTCGAATATCAGCTCGAGCATCAGGCCCCGGTCACGCTGAAGGCCGGCCAGGTTCTTTTCGTCCCCGCCGGAATGGCACACAAGGCGCATAATCCCGGCACCACGAACGGCGCTGAACTCGCGACCTATATCGTCGAGAAAGGCAAGCCGCTGCTTGTCCCCGCAAACGATATCGAGCCGCGTTGATCCGTCCGACGGGGATATGCCGCACGTCCAATTGAACGACTGATCCGCGGAGCCCCTCTCGAACATCGCGCCGGCTGCCGACCGGCTGATATCTCCATCCCGACGCCTCGCGCAAATCGTCCGCTGTCATCGCATCGCAACCAAAGAGTCGCGAGATTGGAATTCTCCCCGGGCAGAGCGCGGCCATGCGGCACTGCAGCAACGCCGCGCCAAGGGGGATATCGTGATTCGATCTGCTACCAGCCTGCTCGCGCTTGCCGGCGCGCTTTTCTACGCCAACGCCGCCTTCGCCCAGGCGACCGACGCCGCGGCGAGCGACACAGCCTCCGACGACGCATCGACGATCATCGTCACTGCCAAGTCGACGCGCTCGGCCACTGCGATCCCCCAGAGCGAGATCCAGAAGATCCTGCCGGGCGTCTCGCCGCTGAAGGCGATCCAGACACTGCCGGGCGTGCTCTACATCACTGCCGATCCCTGGGGTTATAACGAGCAGAACGCGCAGCTCTTCATTCACGGCTTCGCCGCCAATCAGCTCGGCTACACCATGGACGGCGTTCCGCTCGGGGATCAGAGCTACGGCAATTACAACGGCCTTTCGCCGCAGCGCGCGGTGATTTCGGAGAATGTCGGGCGTGTCGTCGTGGCGACGGGCGCCGGCGATCTCGCCACGGCATCGAACAGCAATCTCGGCGGCACGGTGGAGACCTTTTCGTCCGACCCGCTGGCCCAGTTCGGCGTCCAGGCAAGCCAGACCGTCGGCAGCTACGATACGTCGCGCACGTTCCTCCGCATCGACAGCGGCACCTTTGGCGGCACGAATTCCGCCTATATCTCCGGTGCCCGCCAGCATGCCCGCGCATGGGACTTCGATGGCGTCCAGGGCGGCTGGCAGGCCAATGCCAAGTTCGTGCACGACGACCATATCGGCAAGCTGACGCTCTATTTCGACTATAACGACATGACTCAGCCGAACGAGGACGCGACCGTCTTCTTCAAGCCTTCGGCCGGCAACACCGCCAGCCCGGTCCAGCTCTACACGCCGTACACCAAGCCGTTCTTCTATCCGGATTTCGGCGCATACCGGTCGTCCTATCTGAACGCGCTCGGCAATTCGCCCACCGCCCAGGGCAGCAATTATCGCAACTATTATTCGGATGCGCAGCGCACCGACTATCTCGCTTACGCGCGGTACGACGCGCATCTGTCGAGCAACATCACCTGGTCGACGACCGGATATTTCCACCACAATGACGGCGCCGGCGTCGTCGCCGGGCCGCTCGGCCAGTCGATCACCACGGCGCAGGCTTATCTCGATCCCAATTACGCCAGCCTTCCGGCCAATTGCCGGTTCACCGCCAACAACAACGGCATTCGCCCGACCGGATCAAACCCCTGCACCGCGCTGACCGACGCCCAGGCTGCGGCGGCCGGTGCCGCGCTGGTTGCTGCGACTGGCGGCTCGGGCCTCATCACCCGCACCACGGAATATCGCATCGATCGCGGCGGGGTGATCTCTGCCTTCAACATCGATCTCGGCGACCACAAGATCGAATTCGGCGGCTGGTACGAGCACAACAGCACCACGCAGTGGCGTCGCTGGTACGGTGTCGACGTCAACAATCCCGGCGCGAGCACCCCCTATATCCGCCCGCTCGAGGTCGCCCAGCCGCTGTTCACGCAATATCAGGGCGAAGCACGGATCAACCAGTTGCAGCTTCATCTGCAGGACACCTGGCAGGTGTTCGACAAGCTGCTCGTCCAGGGCGGTTTCAAGACCAGCGCGCAATGGGCCAATGGCTGGTTCCCGGTGCAGCCAAAGGCCGGCTCCCTGTCGGGCCTCGCCGGCGGCCTGCCGCAGGGCAGGATCAACACGCTGCGCTGGTTCCTGCCGGCGTTTGGCGCGACCTATGATTTCAACGGCCATGAGAACGTCTATTTCAACGTCCAGAAGAACCTGCGGCAATATCAGGCCTATCTGGCCGGCGGTGGCGGCCCATGGTTCACCGGTAGCCAGGCGGCGTTCGACGCCTTTGCCGATCAGGGCAAGCCCGAGAGCAGCTGGACCTACGAAGCAGGCCTGCGCACCCGCCGCAACTTCGGCAACGAGATCGGGCTCGAGGCGCAGGTCAATTACTACCATGTCGTGTTCAACAATCGCCTGCTGGCGATCTCGACCAACCCGGGCGGCATCGCGGGCGGCAGCATCACCGGCGGCACCTCGATCCTCGTCAATGTCGGCGACGTTCATACCGACGGTGTCGACGCGGCCTTCACCTTCCGCGTCGGCCGTACCTTTTCGCTCTATAATGCGACCTCGTACAATCTCTCCAAATATCAGAGCGATTACACGTCCGCCGCGACCGGCATCGGCAACGCGACCGGGAGCTGCATCGGCGGCTATCTCGTCACCAGCGGTGTCGTGCCGACCTGCGGCAAGCAATTGCCCGGCACGCCGAAATGGATGAACAAGACGGTCGCGACGCTGTCGGCCGGTCCGTTCGAGGCGCAGGTGATCGGCGATTTCGTCGGGCGCCGCTTCTCCACCTTCACCAATGACGCCAGCGTGGCCTCCTATTTCCTGACGTCGCTGCGGATCGCCGCCCGCCTTCCGGACGATATCCTGCCGCTACGCAAGGTCGAGCTGGCGCTGAACGTCACTAACCTGACCGACAAGAAGGGTGTATCGACCCTGTCGGTAGGATCGGCGACCAACAGCTATTCGGCCTATCCGATTGCGCCGCGCCAGTGGTTCCTGACCCTGTCGGCCGCCTATTGAGATCGACGCCAACTCAGCCGGCGGGTTCTGAATCCGCCGGCTGCGTTTCGTCTATGCGAGCGAGCCGTCGTTCGAGGTCGCGGCGGCACAGCGCGCATCGAAGCCGCGGCTCAGTTCGGCGAGGCTGACCGCGCCCAGCCGTTCGACCAGCAGCGCCTCGGCGTCGCGCAGGGCATCTCCCACGGCTTCGTTGACCACCTGCTCGACGGCGCAGCCCGGGTTGGAATGTTCGTTGCCGATCGCGAAGATCCTCGGGCCGCCGACCGCGCGGTGGACGTCGAGCAGCGATACCTGCGCCAGGTCGCAGGCGATCATCCAGCCGCCGCCATGCCCCTTGTCCGAACGGACATAGCCCGCGTCGCGCAGCCCGGCCATCGTGCGGCGCACGACGACGGCGTTGGTGCCAAGCATCGCGGCGATCGCCTCCGATGTCATGGGCCCTTCGTGCCGCGCCATATGGAGCAACACGTGGAGCATCCGGGACAGTCGGGTGTCGTTGCGCATCATCCGATCTTTCGCATGCTCTTGCCTGTTGGCAAGCGACCTCATTCACGATACTTATAGAGTTACATGATTCTGGAGTGAATGACATGCGCGAATTCGAGAACCCCGATCACTGGGACATGGCGGCCAGTCATTATCAGCGGACCGCGCATCCCTTCACCGCGCGCTTCGCGGAGGCGGCGCTCGCCCGCGTGGCGCTGACGCCGAAGAGCGAGGTACTCGACGTGGCGACCGGCACCGGCGCTCTCGCGCTGGCGGCGGCGCGCACGGGCGCAAAGGTGCTGGCAACCGACTTTTCGCCCGGCATGGTGGCTTGTGTCGCCGCGGCGGCGCTGCCCAATGTCGAGGCGCGGGTCATGGACGGGCAGGCGCTCGACCTGCCCGATGCGCGCTTCGATGCCGTCTTCTCGATCTTCGGCGTGATCATGTTCCCCGATTGGCGCAAGGGGCTGGCCGAGATGCGGCGGGTCACGCGGCCGGGCGGATACGGCGTGGTCGCCACCTGGCAGGAGCGCGGTGCGGCAACCTTCTTGCTGCTCGGTCAGGTGCGGCAAAAGCTGTTCCCCGGACGCGAGAGCATGGCGATGCCCGAAGCGGTCCAGGCGCTGAGCGATCCGGCGGATTTCGCGCGGGAGCTGATCGCGGCGGGCTATCGCAATCCGCAGATCGAACGCGTGACCGAGGACTATCGCCTCGACGTCACGGCGCTGGGCGAGCCCGATACGCTGTTCGGCATGTCACCGGACTGGACCAGCCTGAACGACGCGGACAAGGCGGCGGTGGTGGCGGAAGTGCGGCACATGGCCGGCGATCGACCGGTTCTGCCAATCCCGTCCACTGCACTGATCGCTGTCGTGGAACGTTGAGCGGCAGGAATGGCGCGATTCACCGCTTGCGCGGATACCCGTAGCGGCTGCTCTCGAACGACACCGTCGCGCCTGCGTTGTCGCCGAGCGGGATGTCCGCCGTGCCGTAGGCACCGCGCGTGCCGTGCGATCCGATCATGACGCCGAACTCACCGTGAATACGCCGGTCGGGACCTTCAGCGCTGACCAGCTCGCCACGGGCCGCCGCGGCCTTTTCCATGGTGTTGTTGTTGAGGATCTCCAGCCGTTCCTCGTCGGACAGGCGAATGACGTCGCCGGTCGAGGGCGGGGTCGCCTCAATCGGCGCTGCGGGTCCCGGTTCGGGCGCCGATTGCGCGCTCGCGGCCGCCGGCCAGAGGGAAACGCCCGCAACCAGCGCAAGCGCGATCGGCAGGGGATGAAAGTTCAGGGGCGTCCGGGTCATCCCGCCTTATAGGCCGGCCTTACCCGACCACAAGCTGAACGGCACAAACCTAAACGCCTGCGGCATAGCCCGCCGCCGCCTGCAGACTTTCGATGTCCTGGCGCGGCGGCGCGCCGAACAGGCGGCGATATTCACGGCTGAACTGCGACGGGCTGTCATAGCCGACCGCAAAGCCGGCCGCGCCCGCGCTGCTGCCCGTCGCGAGCATCAGCCGCCGCGCTTCCTGCAGCCGCAGCTGTTTCTGATATTCGAGCGGCGTCATCCGCGTCACCGCCTTGAAATGCGCGTGCAGCGACGATGCGCTCATGCCCGCGGCCGCGGCGACATCGTCGATGCGCAGCTGTTCGTGGAAGCCGCTGCGGATGCGCGCGATGGCGCGGCTGACCTGGTTGAGATGGCTGTCCGCGGTCGCGATATGGCGCAGCATCGGCCCGTGCGGTCCGGTCAGCAGGCGATAGGCGATCTCCCGCTCGATCAGCGGCGCGAGCGTGGCCACCGTCTCGAGCCGGTCGAGCAGCCGCACCAGCCGGCACGCCGCGTCGATCAGGTCCGGATCGCCCGGATAGACCGCGAGCGCCGGCAGCTCGCTGCGCGGTGGCGTGCTGCCATCGGCGATCAGCAGGTCGGCGAGCATGCCCGGATGGAGATCGATCTTGCAACACAGATAGGGCGCATCCGGGCTCGCCTCGAGCACATGGCCGACCAGCGGCAGATCGACCGACACCAGCAAATAATGCGACGCGTCATAGACGACGCTGTGCTCGCCGAGCGATACGCGCTTTGATCCCTGGGCGATCAGGCAAAGCGACGCTTCATACACCGCGGGCACCGGCACGGACGGAAAATCCGCGCGGATCAGCGACAGCCGGGGCACCGCCGTCGCGGAAATCCCGGATTGTGGCGCGTGTCGCGCGATGAGCTGGGTCAGGTCGGCGATCTGCTGCATGACGCGATGAAACCCGATCCCGCGCCGCGCCGCAAGGCCTGTGCGTCATCATTTGGAGGATCGTGCAAAGTCTCCGGGCGATCGCTCTACCGCTGGCCGCGCATTCCGCCCCATTGGTCCGTCACCACAAGGCAAGAAGGACATGATCATGACCGGCATCGACAAGACCATCCTCATCACCGGCGCATCGAGCGGCATCGGCGAGGCGACCGTGCGCGAGCTGGCCGCGACGGGCGCGCGGCTGTTCATCGGCGCGCGCCGCGGCGATCGGCTTCAGGCGCTTGCCGCCGAGCTCGGCGCCACTGTCGCCTGGCGCACCCTCGACGTCACCGACGCTGCCGACTTCGCTGCCTTCGCCGACGCCGCCGAACGGAAATTCGGGCGGATCGACGTGCTGATCAACAATGCCGGCGTGATGCCGCTCTCGCCGCTCGCCGCGCTGAAGACGGACGAATGGACGCGGATGATCGACGTCAACATCCGCGGCGTGCTCAACGGCATCGCGGCGGTGCTGCCGCGCTTCGTTGCCCAGCACAGCGGGCATGTCGTCAACGTCGCTTCGGTCGGCGCGCATTTCGTCCTCCCGACGGCGGCGGTCTATTGCGCCACCAAATATGCGGTGTGGGCGATCACCGAGGGGCTGCGGCAGGAGCATGACGATATCCGCGCCACCATCATCTCCCCCGGCGTGACCGCGACCGAACTGGGCGACGACATCAGCGATCCGCAGATCGCCGCCGCGCTCAAGGACTGGCGCCAGAAATCGCTGACCCCGGACGCGATCGCCCGCGCGATCCGCTACGCGCTCGAACAGCCCGAGGGCGTCGATATCAACGAAGTGATCGTGCGGCCCACCGCCGCCAACATGTAAGGGCCCGCCCCGGCTTTCGGGCGAGCCCCACGCTCCCCCGAAAGCCCGGCGGCGTTTCGGCGCGATCTCGCCGCAACGCCGCCGTTTCGGCCAGGCGGCCGCTCGCGGCCCGAAACTATCGCTTGATGCGCGGCAGGCCCATGAAATCGCGCTTGCCCAGCTTCACGCCCTCGGCCCGCAGGATCGCATAGGCCGTGGTCGCGTGGAAATAGAAGTTGGGCTGCGAGAAGGAGAGCAGGAAGTTCGCGCCTGTGAAGGGCATGATGGTTTCCCCGAATGCGAACTGGGTATCGCAATCCGCCAGCGCGTCGAACGCATCGCGGTCCAGCGCCTTCAGGCTGGCGACGGCCGTCTGCAGGATGCCGTGCAGGCCGGCGAAGTCGGTCGGCCACGCGGAGCGGTCGGGCGAGAAGCTGCCGGCCTGGACGCCTTCGATCCCGCCGACCGAATGCGCGGCGCAGGATTTCACCTGGTATCCGAACGGCAGCATGTCCGGCGCAAGGCGCGTGTCGATCAGCGCCGCCTCCGTCATGCCTTGTTCGGTGGCGAACGCCGCCGCCTTGTCGAGCAGCGCGTCGACCGCGCCGAGGATCTGAAGGTTGGACGGCACGACGGCATCATAAAGGGAAAAGGACATGGCTTTGGCTCCCGCTTGTTTTGCGGGGCTTATGGGGGCTTGGGGCCGCCCGGTCCATGCGTTCGTTCTTCGGAATCGATATTGGGATCGGTGTCTGGCTTTGGGCCACAGGGCAGGGGAGACTCAGGGCCCGATGGCACCCGCCGTCACGCCCATCCTGCCCCACCGATTGTCGCACGACACACCAGCCGACCGCCAGTATGACCTGTCGCCAACCGGCTGAAACGATTGGGGGCGAGAGATGATTCCGTTGATGATGGCAGCCGTCGTGGCCGCGATGACGACGACACCAGCCCCGGCCCCGCAGCCGGTATCGCGCACCGCCACGCTGCCCCCGGCCGGCGACGCCGATACCACGGCCTGGTGGGCCACTACCGCCGCGCTCTCCGGCGATGCGATGGAGGGGCGTGATTCAGGCTCGCCCGCTTATGATCGCGCCGCCGCTTTGGTGGCGGATCGATTCGCGGCGGTCGGGCTCAAACCGCTCGGTGTCGATGGGTCATGGTTTCAGCGCGTGCCGATGGAACAACTGTCCGTCGACTCCGCGACGCTCGGCGCGGGCGGTCGTCCGCTCGCCTTTCTGCGCGACATCACCGTTCAGCCCGCGCCGGATATGCCAGCGGCGCTGGAAGGGCCGATCGCCTATCGCGGCTATTGCGCGGCGGATGCGCTCGGCGACGTGAAGGGCAGGGTGGTGATCTGCCACGGCACGCACCGTGCCGGCCTGCCCGATGCGGCGGCGCGGCTCGCGGCGGTAAAGGCGGCGGGGGCCACGGCGCTTATCACCATCGCCGATCCCGGCTTCGCGGTGGAGCCGCCGCGCTGGCCCTTCGCTTATGCGCGCGCGGTATGGCTGGCGGGCGAAAAACCGCCGTCCGAACCGATTGCCCGCTTCACGCTCAACGCCGATGCGCTGGGGAAGCTGATCGCGGGCAGCGGGCAGGAAGCCGCCAGGCTCATCGCCGCCGGCAGCAAGGGCGATCCGCTGCCCAATTTCGATGTCGCCGGCCCGTTCCGCGCCCGCTTCACGCTCTCGCGCAGGACCATTGCCTCGCCCAATGTGATCGCCATGCTGCCGGGCGCCGATCCGGCCATGGCGGATCAGGCGATCGTGCTGTCGGCGCATCTCGACGGCTATGGCCCGGGCGAGCCGGTCGATGGCGACGGGTTGTACAACGGCACGCTGGACGATGCCGCCTATGTCGCCCTGCTGATTCAACTGGCGCAAAATCGCCACGGCAAGGGCTTTGCGCGGCCCGTGATCTTCGCTGCCTTCACGGGCGAGGAAAAGGGGCTGCTCGGCTCACGCTGGTTCGTCGCGCATCCCACGCTGCCCCTCAAGAGGATCGCGGCCGACATCAACCTCGATCAGCTTCGCCCGATCTTCCCCCTCGATCTGCTGACCGTTCACGCACTGGACGATACGACGCTCGGCGACGATGTGCGCGCCGTGACGGCGGCGGCGGGAATCGCCACGCAAAAGGATCCGGAGCCCGAGCGCAACCTGCTGCGCCGCGCCGATCAATGGCCCTTCCTGGAGGCCGGCATTCCGGCGACCGCCTTCGTGTTCGGCTATCGCCCCGGCAGCGAGAGCGAGCGCATTTACCGCCGCTGGTACCAGACCGGCTATCACCGCCCGCAGGACGATCTTGCCCAGCCGATCGACTGGAAGGCAGCGGCCGATTTCAACCGCTTCTTCTATGCGCTGGTGACCCGGGTTGCCGACCAGCCGGCGAAGCCTGCGTGGAAGGCGGAGAGCAGGCTGCGGCCGAAGGTGGATTGAGGGGGAGGGTGCTGGGTCCGGTTTCTGTTTCTCGCGCCTACCTACTCGAGTCCGACTAGGGTCCGGACTCATTAGAGCCACCAGATGACGGTAGCGGCGATGGCGATGGTTGCCATGAAGGTTTTGATGTTGCGATCGAAGCGGGTGGCGACCCTTCGCCAGTCTTTGAATCGGCAGAACATGCGCTCGATGACGTTTCGCTGCTTGTAGATTTTCACATCGCAGTCGAGCTGCACCTTACGGTTGCGCTTGGACGGGATGACAGCGGTAGTGCCCCGTTCGGCGAGCCAGGCGCGCAAGTCGTTGCTGTCATAGCCTTTGTCGCCAACCAGTTCGGCTGAAGGCGGCATGGCCGCGATGCAGGCCTTGGCGACCTTCATGTCGTGCACATTCCCCGGCGTGATCATCAAGACGCAGGGGCGGCCCTTTACATCGCAGAGGGCGTGGACCTTGGAGTTTCTGCCGCCACGTGTCTGGCCGATACCATTGGCCAATGCCCCCCTTTTGCGCCGCCCGCCGTGCGGTGGGCCTTGATGCAGGTGCTGTCGATGAACAGTCGGTCGGGTGCGTCCTCGGCGCCGGCCAAAGCACTGAAAATGCCTTCCCATATCCCGCGCTCGGCCCAGCGGACGAAGCGGTTGTAGAGTGTCTTTTTCGGGCCATAGATTTGCTCGGGACAGTCACCCCAGCGACCGCCGCTCTGCAGCGCGTGGACGATCCCGCTCAAAACACGCCGATCATCGACCCGCCGCTTGCCGCGCAGGCCCGTCGGCAACAAAGGCTCGATCCGTCCCCACTGCGCATCCGAAAACCAGAAGAAATCCGCCATCGCCAACGCCTCCTCGAAAAGAGGCTTTGAATCATAATCCGGACCGCACGGGAATCCTGTTATTGGGTCCGGACCCTAGTTCTGGCGCGGTCATCGCGCAGTGACGCACTGGATACATAGGGTACTACGGCTAGATCGTCCGTTCGCTGACTGGCCGCTTTCAGATGCCCATCGTGGAAGCGGCCCTTAATTAAGTTAGGTTTGAGATCGGAAAGACCCATTACCCGCCATTCGCGCTCCTCTGCACTCTCCCCAGCTTCGGACATTCGTTCACATTAGCGAGCCACGCCCTCGACCCGCGGATCAACGGCAGCTTTCAGGTACGGCGGGGATCGTCGGGAACGGCTTGGCCTGGGTGGATTCCTACCAGTCTGCTTTCGGGCGGTGAGCAGCAGAAGCGGTCGTTCATACCCGGAGCGCTGAACGTCATGAGTTGGTCGGTCGCCGACTGGCATTTATCAGGAACATTTCCGAGCGTGCTGCCGTTGCTTTGGGGACCGGCCAGACCCCGATTTCGGACGTTCCCCGGCTGCCGGCCGCTTCCCACGACCGGACACTCGCTCAGGTGCCGCCGCTGCTGTCAGCGGATAAGACCCATATTCCGCCGCGGATGAGCCCGATACCGGCAAAAGCGGCAAGGTGGATCGGTATCGATGCTGTAGGTCATTGACCTACGGCATCGGGACGGAGAGGTGCTAGCGACGCGACTTTTAGGGTTCACTATGATGAAACGATGCGGCGGGCAAACCAACCAGTGCGTGCGCCATCCCGGCGCAACCCCGCCGCAAGCCTGACAAGCCCCGCACGCGTGACCTTTTACCGCCTGCTGATCGTCGACGACCATCCGATCGTGCTCGGGGGACTGCGCCTGCTTCTGGCAGGCAGTTCTGACTTTTGCCTTGTCGGCGAAGCGACGACCGCGGCAGAGGCCCGCGCTTCAGCTGAGCGGCTGCAACCGGATCTGATCATAACCGACCTCGTCATGGGCGGAGCCGACGGCATCGCCCTGGTGGAGGATCTCGTTGCGATCGCGCCTGCGGCAGTGCTCGTCTACTCAAGCCATGATGAACGGCAGTGGGCGCCAAGAGTTCTGCGCGTCGGCGCGCGAGGCTTCGTGTCAAAGGCCGAGCCGCTCGATACGGTCGAAGCCGCCCTCTTCACGCTGATCCAGGGCGAGATCCACATTAGCGCCGAGGTACAGCGCGCGCTCGTCAGCGACTATGCGGGCTGCGGAGCCGGCGCGGATGACATTGCGTCGTTATCCGGGCGGGAATTGCAGGTGCTTACCCTGATGGGCAAGGGACTTGGCTTGCAGGAATTAAGCGCAACGCTAGGGCTCAGCGTCAAGACCGTCGGGACCTATCGCGAACGTCTGAAAGTTAAGCTGGGACTCGAAAGCGTACGGATGCTGGAGCGCGTAGCGCACGATCACAGCAAGGCCCCGCTTCAGCCATGATCGGCCGGATCGTACCGTCCGGGGCCTTGCTGCAACGTTGGGATATCGATGGAGCTGCACACGCGTCGCTGCCGTTCGACCGTGCGCTGGCACTCATCAACCTCAAGCGGATCGAGCTCGCCTGCTGGGTCGGGCTGCTCACCGATCTGCTGAGTATCTGTTTCGGTCGCGCCGAGCCCGCGCTCATCGTCCCGTTACCGCTGATGATCGTCATTGCCATTGCTTCCCGACGCACTTTGCACTGGACCAGCCTCAGGGCACAGCAGACGGTGGTCCTCGCCTTCTTCGTGGCCGCCCTCGCCGAACGGATGGTAGTGAGCTTCGCGCTCACGTACCCGGAACCGCCGACATCCGGCTACGCGATCGGCGCCTTGACCATGACCTTGCTGTTTGTGTTGCGCCCTCTGACGCTGGCCATCATTCAAGGCGCCCTGCTTGTGCCGTTCGCGGCGGCCGCCGCATACCTGCTGAACTCGCCGGCACAGGCCGTGCTGGTGACGGTCAATGCCGCGATCGTGGCCGGCATATCAACTGTCGCGGGCGCCTTGATCCACGGCGCGCGCCATCGAGACTTCACGCAGAAGCGTCTGATCCATTCCCAAAATGCACAGCTGATCGAGCGGAATGAGGAGCTCGATCAGCTGATGGCGATCGCCGCGCACGATCTGCGCAGCCCGCTTTATGGCCTGCGCAATTTGCTCGATCTGGCGACGCGGCGTGCGCCGGAACATCGCGACGTTGCATTGAAGGCCGTACGCGACGGCATCTTCAGCATCGACGCGATGCTGACACTGGTGACGCGCCTGCTCGATGCCCATTCGGCCGAGCACGCGCCGCTTACGGCCCAGGTGCGCGAGGATCTCCGTGGCCAGATCCTGGCTGCAGCCCGGCGGATTTCCCCTGCTGCCGAGGCTGCCGGTTGCAGCATCGCAATCGATGTGCCGAATGCGCCACTGATCGGGCGCTTCGATCGTGGTGCGCTGATCCAGGTTCTGGACAATCTGCTCTCCAATGCGGTGCGATTCGGCCCCGCCGGCGGATGCGTACACCTTACCGGTTCCGTTCACGCCGGCCGCGTTACGATCGAAATCGCCGATCAGGGGCCAGGCCTCGACGCGGATGCGCGCCAGCGGCTCTTCCTCAAGTTCGCCAATGCGGGCCTGAGCCGTAGTAAGGCAGGCGCCGGGATGGGCCTGTTCATCGCTGCCACCTTCACCGATCGCATGGGCGCGACCTTGTCGTTTCGCGACGCAGAGCCAACCGGGGCGATCTTCAAGCTGACGCTCGCGAGCTGAGCCGCAAACGATCGAAATCCTCGAACCGTACCTCCGCTTCGCATCTTGCTCCGCCGACTCCTCACCCCAGCCATTCGGCTTTCTTGTAACCAGCGATGCAGTCACATGGCCGTCTGGTGATTTTCCGCCTTGTAGGTCATCGACCTACGCCGCCAGGAACGTATTCGCATAAACGGTGGTGGCGACAGCGCGTTGCGGTGGGTCGACCTTGGGGGCTTTGTGATGAGCGTAATGATGAATCGCGCGCGGTTGGCGCGGGCAGTGGCGATCGGTGTCTGCCTGGCCGCGCTCGCCCCGACGGCAGGTTCGGCCGCGATATACGATGTCACCTGGAAGGATAGCTTCTGGCCCGGCTACAACGGGCCGAGTTTTACCTGGCAGATCGACTCGGCTAATCCGGAGACCGTATTCCCCGGCGTCTTCGTTCAATACTCTCAATACCGCGAGGGATACGGTACACCTTATACAATTCAATTCACGAATACTACTAATGATCCAAATATCAATTTACACGTATCTTTTGCGAATTCTTCTTTTAATTACTACTATGTCGGCCCTCAGCTTTACTCTGGATCGGAGGCTTCTCCCGTTTTCACGCCAGGGACTTATGGATTTTCTAGAAGTAGCTCCGGCGCTTTCGCCAACGCGTCGAGCGGATACGGCTCCCTCGTGATTTCCAAGGTCGACGCCCCCGGCGGTGCGGCCCCCGAGGTCGGCGTCGGCCTTCTCTCGATGCTCGCCGCCGCCGCCGCGCTGGCGCTGACCCGCATGCGCAGGCCCTGGCTAGGGCTGGGGTTCGCGGCCGCCTGATGGACAGCAGGATTTTCGGCCCGCCGATCCTGGAGGATGGGCGGCGCCTCCTTGCGGATCCAAGGTCGCGGCGCGTCCGGCTGCTCAAGCGTGTGCCTTGGCTGATTATCCTGCGCTGGTGGCATCTCTGCTTGTTGCTGATCCTGGCCGCAGCAGGGGTAGCGGCCTGGCTCGCGCTGGCGCCGAGTCCGGCTCCAGCTGGCACCGTGCTGGCGACGGTCGATGGCATCGCGGTTACCAATTTTGACCTGGCGGCGGAGGCCGCGACTAAGGGGCTCACCGCCGAACAGATCGACGACCCCATGCAAAAGGCGCTGCTGGCGCAGATCATCGACCGCAAGCTGCTCGCCGCAGCGGCGCGCAACCGCGGTGTCGGGTCCGATCCATTGTACCGCGCCAGCGTGGCGCGCGCCGGCGAAATGGTGGCTGCCAAATCCACCGCGCAGGAATTCACCGGCCCTCCCCAACCCGCAGGCGATGCGGAGTCGAAGCGCTTTATGGCGGCCAACCCGCTGATGTTTCAACAGCGCCAGATACTGACGATCGATGGTGTGATGGTCGATCCGCGCAACGCGTACAATGACCGCATTAATGCCGCCAACACGCTCGACGAGGTCATCGCGCTGATGCGCATGCTGGGCATTTCATTCGAGCGCGTCCAGCAACGCCTTGATACCGCCGCGATACCGCGGGCCGTGGCGATGAGGCTGCTGCAGGCCAAGCCGGGCGACCTGTTCCGGCTTCCGGCCGGCGAAAAATCCTTGATCGGCGCGGTGATCGCGCGTCAGCCGCTGGCCGTGCCCGAACGGGATCAGCTTGCTGCGGCGCGCAGTGCCGCCGGCCAGCAGCAGCAGCAAAGGCGATTGGGCGACGCGCTCGCCGCCCTGCGCGCCAAGGCGCAGATCCGCTACAAGTGACCTACTTTCGCACCGTGACCGCGACTTTCGTGGAGGACCACAAGGCTGGGAAAGCCACCACCGTCTCGACGCGGGAATTGCTCTGCTGGGTGGTGGCGTTCTTCGCGACGGCGACAATCTGCATAATCCTCCGCAAGGCGCTGGACGGCACCCCGCTTGCTAGGCTGGCCTTCAACGCTGTTGATATCATAGCGTGGGGCTCGGCATTGATATTGATCCTGCGCCACGGCACCGCTCGCGTCGCGACAACGTGCCAGATTTACGCGGTGCTGGCGACATTCGCCTGCGCCATGTTCCTGCCTGGACGGTTCGTCATGCTGGCGCTCCTGCCTATCGGCTTGATGCTGACGATCGCGTCGGGCTGGTCCCAGGGACAGCGCAGGGCTGGCGCGGTGTTCGTCGCGATCGGCCTGCAACCCTTGATAGGGAGAGTCATCCCCGTCCTGTTCGGCGACATCATCCTCAAGCTGGATACAGCCGCCGCCGGCATCGTGATGCAATTCTTTCTGCCGGGGTCGAGTTGGTACCAGGACCTGCTGAAGCCGCCGCAGGGCGTCGGTGTGACGGTCATGATGGGCTGCTCGTCCTTTGCCAACCTTTCCTACGTCATGCTGTGCTTCACGAGTCTTTACTTGCTGGACGGCGGCCGCCCGTCGTGGCGAGGGGCGGCCGCGCTGCTCGGCGTGTCGCTT
This sequence comes from Parasphingomonas zepuensis, assembly GCF_036663735.1. Lineage (NCBI taxonomy): Bacteria > Pseudomonadati > Pseudomonadota > Alphaproteobacteria > Sphingomonadales > Sphingomonadaceae > Parasphingomonas > Parasphingomonas zepuensis. The sequence continues at coordinate 368,938 of NZ_JAXOJO010000004.1, forward strand.
GTAGTATTCGCCGCGAACACGGCGCGCCTGATAGGTATCGCCACATCACTCGAATCCTACCAATATTGGCATGACGGCAGCGGCGCTCAGATTTTTGCGATTGTCGTAACCGCGCTTACGATCGGACTTTGCAGCATTCTGTCGCGCTGGGCGTCGGCGTGACGCCGGGACGGCTTGGCCAGCGCGCGCTGCTGCTCAGCCTCCTGCTCGGTGCGGGCGCTTTACAGTTGAGCGACAATCTCACTCCCTCGGCAACCGAGACTGCCGATGCGGTCCGCGCACTGCTTACCCAATCCGGCTTCCGGACCGAAACCTCAAGGAGATCCTGGGCAAACGACCAAATCAAGGGGCTGTCTTTTTTGGTTGGTCGGCATCCTCTTTGCCGGGAACCCATTACAATCAAGCTGGCCCATATTTACGACAGGTTTTCGCTTGGTGGTGATGGCCGCCCAATCTACATTTACGACGACTGGCAGGGCGCGCCCCCATCGCGCTTCGGGGTATTGATGCGCGCGTTTAGGCTCGAAGCGCGCTCGATCCTGTCATTCGGACGCTTGCCCAAGCCGCCCCGCACGATTCTGGCCATACGCGACCCGTCGGCTTGCCTTGCGTTAACGGCACCGAATTGGCGCACGCTATGGGAATAGAGCGATCAGGCGCCCAGGGCTTGAGCGGTCGCCGACCCCTACATTTAACAAATGGAAGCGGGGCGACATCGCCTATTGGCCCCTGAGCCCACTCGGTGCCACCTTGACGAAGTTCCGCGCGCGCCGGATTCTCGCTCAAAATCGGCCATTCCGCTTTCCACCATTCGTATCGACCGCCCGAGCTGAACGAATTTCGGCTTCACGATCAGCTTGGGGCAGCCGAACGACCGGGATAGGGCGCACGATCGTACCACCGAACTGAAATTCTCGGAGGAATATCAGGCCTATTATCATCGCCAGACGCTCGCCATGGCGACGAAGATTCCGAATCTCGTCGGCATGTCCATGGATTCTCACGGACTTCCGTTCGCCGCGCCGCCAGCATCCGCTTTTTCAGCGGCTGGAACCGAAAGGGGCTGATATCGGAGACAGGGCAGCATAAACAGGCGTTCGACGTGCTCGCGAACTGGTATCGTGATCGCGCCGCCGACGCCTTAATGCCCCCTTCAGTCGACAGGAGTTTCCCGGTGCCTTACCCCATGCCCTACACTGCCGATCCCGCCCGCTATGACGGCCGCATGCCTTATCGCCGGTGCGGCCGGAGCGGGCTTGATCTGCCGGCGATCTCGCTTGGCCTGTGGCAGAATTTCGGTGGCGCCGACGTGTTAGAGACTGGCCGGGCGATCCTGCGTCGCGCCTTTGATCGCGGCGTGACTCATTTCGATCTCGCGAACAATTACGGACCGCCTTACGGATCGGCCGAGGAGAATTTCGGCCGCGTGCTCGCGGCCGATCTGGCTACGCATCGCGACGAACTGGTTATCTCGACCAAGGCCGGCTGGGACATGTGGGCTGGTCCTTACGGCGATGTCGGCGGATCGCGCAAATATCTGATCGCGAGCTGCGACCAGAGCCTGAAACGCATGGGGCTCGATTATGTCGACATCTTCTATTCGCACCGGGTCGACCCGAAAACCCCGCTAGAAGAGACGATGGGCGCGCTTGCGCACCTCCATCGGCAGGGCAAGGCGCTCTATGTAGGCATCTCCTCCTATTCGCCCGAACTGACCCGGAAGGCAGCTGCGATCCTGCGGGAAGAGCGCGTACCATTGCTGATCCATCAGCCGAGCTATTCGATGCTCAACCGCTGGATCGAGGACAGCCTGCTCGACACGCTGGAGGAACTTGGCACTGGCTGCATCGCCTTCTCGCCGCTGGCGCAGGGGTTGCTGTCCAGCAAATATCTGAACGGGGTGCCGGCAGATGCGCGGGCGTCAAAGGGTGGATCGCTCCAGCAGACCATGTTGTCCGACGACAATATTGGGCGGATTCGCGGGTTGAACGCGATCGCTGCGCGGCGGGGCCAGTCTCTGGCCCAGATGGCGATTGCCTGGGTCCTGCGCGATCCCCGAGTCACTGCCGCGCTGATCGGCGCACGTACTGTGCAGCAGCTCGATGACTCGCTGGATGCTGTCCGTCGCCTGGATTTCGCCGACGCTGAATTACGCGAGATCGATCAATATGCCGGCGAGGGCAATATCGATCTGTGGAAGATCTCGTCGACACTCGGCGCGGAAGAACAGCCGAGCTGATTGATCACCGATGGGGCGCCCAAACGAAAAGGGCGCCCCCGAAGGGACGCCCTCTCGCATCGGCTGACCGGGCCGAAGCCCGATCGATCCGATTACTGGTTCGCCGTGACGTTGTCGGCGGCGTCATGCAGGTTGTCTGCAACGTTCTCGAGCGAGTCGGCAACAACTTCGTTCGTCGTGTTGTCTGCAATCGCGTCGATGTTGTCGGCTGCTGCGTCGAGGTTGTCCGCCACTGCTTCGGCGTTGTTTTCAGCAGGGGTAGGCTTCGTGCAGGCGGCAAGCGACATCAGGCCGGCGGCGACGAGAACAAGGGCGATCTTCTTCATGCGGATGCTCCCAAGCATAGCAAAACTTCGCGGCCAGCCCGATTGCTACCACGAGCGGCTTTTCATAACGAAAGGTGCAGGTGCGTCAATCGCAATTCATCTGCCAGACAGGTTCGGTCACGGCTTTCCGTCATTTCGTGACCGATACGGCCCCAATTTCCTCCGGCGCATCAGCGACCACGGCCAGCATGGCGGTCCACGCGGCGACATTTTGGCGAAGCTGGGCGGGGTCGATCAGGTCGAGCGTATCCTCGGGCGTATGATGATAATCGAAATAACGTAGGCCGTCCTGATTGAGGTCGATTCCCGCTACGCCGGTTTTCAGCACAGGCTCCACATCGGTGCCGCCATTCGCCACGCCGCTACCGCGGACCACGCCAATCGGGGTCAGCGCCGCAGCCAGTCGGTCGGCGATCGGTTTGGCGCTGTCGGGCAGGTTGGTCTCGAATCGCCAGACCCGATCAGCGCCGAAATCGGATTCGGTCGCGATGGCGTGACGTTCGCCGGCATGCGCCCTGGCATAGGCCTCTCCGCCGAACCCGCCCGTTTCCTCGTCACCGAACCAGACGACGCGGATGGTGCGGCGATGCTTGCCCGAATCGAGCAGCAATTTGGCCGCGGCCGTAGTGATCCCCAGTCCGGAGGCGTCGTCGATCGCGCCGGTGCCGAGATCCCAGCTGTCGAGATGGCCACCGATCAGGACCACGCCGGCGGCCGGATCGGTCCCCGGTACTTCCGCGACCACATTGCCGGAATCACGCATACCCACGCGCCGGGGGGTCAACAGCAGGTGCAGCGTGATGGGTTTGCCGCGTTTCACCATACGTTCGAGATTGGCGGCATCCGCCACTGACAGCGCGGCGGCTGGAATTGGCGCGACACCGGCCTCGAAGGTGGTGACGCCGGCATGCGGCCCGCGGCCGTGATCGGTGCCGATCGAGCGGATGACGATCGCGCTTGCGCCCTTTTTCGCCGCGATGCTTGGCCCCTGGCGTCGAGCGGCGCCCTGGCTGCCGTAGCTCGAGCCATCCATCGTGCGCTGCATCGTGTTCGAGACGAACGCGATCTTGCCCTTCAGGCTGCCGTCCGGTGCAGCGCGCAGTTCATCGATGCCTGGGAAGAAAGCGACCGGCAGCGTCAGCCCTTCTGGTGGCGTCGCACCGGAATTGCCGAGCGCGGTGAGGCGCAACGGTTGCGGAAAAGGCGAGACGACCGCGCCGCTCTCCAGTCCGCGTTCCCAGGTATCGAGCTGATACGGTTCGATGCGGACGTTTTTGAAGCCGAGCGCCTTGAGCTTGGCGACGCCCCATTCGCGGGCCTTGCCCTGTTGCGCGGAGCCGTCGGGGCGCGGCCCGATCTCGGTGGTGATTCCTTCGACGATATCCCAGGCGACATCGTCCTTCAGCGCCGCATCGCGGAGCCTGGCGACCGCCGGATCGAGCGTTACTGCCTGCTGCGCGAGCGCGGGAAAGGCGAGGACGGAGGCGGTAAGCGCCGCGAAGAGGGAAACGTTGCGAGTCATCATGTCCTCCGTTTGCCCGACGCGCGCGCCCAAGCCTGTCGATGCGCGACTTAGAGGTAACGGCAGGGTTTCGACAAGCGCCGGACGCCGGATCGCGGCCCGATCCGGTTTGCCATTCGGCCTCGTACGCACTACATGCGCCACCGAAATTCCCCGCATTCAATGACGGAGCCAATCGGCGATGGCCGTGCAGTACAGCTATGTGATGAAGGGTCTGACCAAGACCTTCCCCGGTGCCGCGAAGCCGGTGCTCAACAATATCCATCTCCAGTTCCTGGGTGATGCGAAGATCGCGATCATCGGCCCGAACGGATCGGGCAAATCGACCCTGATGAAGATCATGGCCGGCATCGATCCCGATTTCGTCGGCGAAGCCTGGGCCGCCGAAGGCATCAAGGTCGGGTATCTCGCGCAGGAACCGCAGCTCGATCCGACCAAGAACGTGATCGACAACGTCAAGGACGGCGTCCGCCCCGTCGCCGACCTGGTCGATCGCTTCAACGCGATCTCGGCGGAGATGGGCGATCCCAAGGACGATACCGATTTCGATGCGCTGATGGAGGAGATGGGCGATCTCCAGGGCAAGATCGATGCGGTCGACGGCTGGAGCCTCGACAACCAGCTCGAGATCGCCATGGAGGCCCTGCGCTGCCCGCCCGGCGATTCGCCCGTCACTAACCTCTCCGGCGGCGAGAAACGCCGCGTGGCGTTGTGCAAACTGCTGCTGGAGAAGCCGCAGATCCTGCTGCTCGATGAGCCGACCAACCATCTCGACGCCGAAAGCGTCCAGTGGCTCGAAAACTATCTCAAGGAATATACCGGCAACGTCATCCTGGTGACGCATGACCGCTATTTCCTCGACAATGTCGTGAACTGGGTGCTCGAGCTCGATCGCGGCCGCTATTACACCTACGAGTCCAATTACTCCGGCTATCTTGAAAAGAAGGTCAAGCGGATCGAGCAGGAGGAACGCGAGGACCAGGGCAAGGCCAAGGCGATCGCCGACGAGCTCGCCTGGATGCGACAGACCCCCAAGGCCCGCCAGACCAAGTCCAAGGCGCGTATCCGTGCGTTCGACGAGCTGATGGAGAAGCAGGAGAATCGCTCGGTCGGCAAGGCGCAAATCCTGATCCAGCTGCCCGAGCGGCTCGGCGGCAAGGTGATCGAGGCCAAGGGCCTGACCAAGGCATATGGCGACAAGCTGCTGTTCGAGAATCTCGATTTCGTGCTGCCGCCGGGCGGCATCGTCGGGGTGATCGGGCCGAACGGCGCGGGTAAATCGACTCTGTTCAAGCTGATCACCGGCCAGGAGCTGCCCGATGGCGGCACCATCGAGGTCGGCCAGACCGTCAAGCTCGGCTATGTCGACCAGAGCCGCGACGATCTCAACCCGAACAACAATGTGTGGGAAGAGATTTCCGACAAGCTCGAGGTGTTCCGCTTCGGCAAGCAGGAACTGGGCACGCGGGCCTATGTCGGCGCGTTCAACTTCAAGGGCCAAGACCAGCAGAAGAAGGTCGGCCAGCTATCAGGTGGTGAGCGCAACCGCGTCCATCTCGCCAAGATGCTGAAGGAGGGCGGCAACGTCTTGCTGCTCGACGAGCCGACCAACGATCTCGACGTCGAGACGCTGCGGGCGCTCGAAGAGGCGCTCGAGAGCTTTGCCGGCTGCGCGGTGGTGATCAGCCATGATCGCTTCTTCCTCGATCGGCTTGCGACCCACATCCTCGCGTTCGAGGGCGACAGCCATGTCGAGTGGTTCGAGGGCAATTTCGAGAGCTATGAGGCGGACAAGCGCCGCCGTCTGGGCGATGCGGCCGACCGGCCGACGCGCCTGGCCTACAAGAAGCTCACACGCTAGCGGGGGCGGTTCGGGCGAGGGCTCGGACCGCTGGGCCGTTATGTCAGAGCCTGGCGGTTTCGACCGTCAGGTTCGGCAGGCTTGCCGCGCTGATCGGGTGGCCGAAGGCGATGGTCCGACGGTCGGCGTAGCTGTCGCCGTCCGGCGACCATAGCTGCTGAATCACCCTGCCGTTGACGTCGACGACCCAATATTCCGGGATGCCTGCACTGGCATAGACGCGCGCCTTTTCGTTGAGGTCGAACAGCAGCGTGGTGTCGGAAACCTCGACGATCAACCGTACCGATACGAGCGGGATGAGGCCTTCACCGTCGGCCTCGCTGGTCAGGACGATATCCGGTTCGGGCGCGTTGTTCGGAGGAATTTCGATTGATCCCTCGACCACTGCCTCCATACCCATATCTGAACCCGTCAGTGCGGCGGCCAGAAGGACGTGAAGCCGCGACTTGATGCGCGCATGCGGCCGATGCTGGGCGTTCATGAAATACACGTCCCCCTCGATCAGCTCGGTCTTGCGGTAGGCATCGAACGCGCCCGACCCGTCGAGCAGCAGATAGTCCGCAACCCGCAGTTTTACCGGCAGGGGCGAGGTATTGAGGGGCAGGAGCTCCGTCACGAGAGAAGGATATCACGGAAGACGTGATTTTCCACCATTGCGTCCGCTCTCGACCAGACGACCCCGCATCGATACGTCTCCTGCAGGCAATCATGGCGAGAAGCGATGACCGATCCCAACACACCCTTCGTCACCCGTTGTTTCGAACTCGCCGCCCAGGGCGCTTCCGAAGGCGGATTGCCGATCGGTTCGGTGCTGGTGAGCGAAGGGCGGATTATCGGAGAGGGATATAACCGCCGCGTCCAGCAGGGCGATCCGATCGCGCATGGCGAGATGGATTGCCTGCGCAGTGCCGGCCGCCGGCCGCACTATCGCGACACGATCCTCTATACGTCGCTCAGCCCATGCATGATGTGCGCGGGCACGATCGTGCAATTCGGTATCCCGCATGTCGTGATCGCGGAGAATCGCAATTTCGGTGGCAACGAGGATTTCCTGCGCGAGCGCGGGGTTCGCGTCGAGATCGTTGACGATCCGCGCTGCACAAGACTGATGGCACGCTTCATCGCCGAGCATCCAGCCCTGTGGAACGAGGATATCGCGGTCGGCTGACCCTATGCCTGAATGCCCAGACGCTTGTTGAAGCCCTTGAGGCGAATCTGCCCGACTGCCTCCACCTCGATGTCGTCGACCCGGGCGAGCATCGGGCCCTGGCGGCAAGCCTCTACCATCGCGTCGAGCGCCTTGTCGTCGCCCGATGCCATGATTTCCACACGGCCGTCCTGCACGTTGCGGACCCAGCCCGTGACGCCGAGCGCATTCGCCGTCCAGATCGTCCAGTTGCGATATCCCACACCCTGAACCTTGCCGCTCACGATCATTCTCTGTGTCGCGTTCATTTTTTGTTTCTCGCTCTACACGACCGTGCGACCCCCGCTCGGCCAGTGAGAACCCTATCAGCGGCCGTTCCGGCCAAAAGCCGGCAGTACGCTGTTTCACCGCGATTTCGGCAGCTTCCGCCGTGAGATGACTTGTTTTCGAGACGGTTAGCGGGCGGGCTAAGCGGGGACAGCGCGCTCCGCCGGGTCTGCGCGCCTTCGCTCAGGTTTTGTTGCGAGCGGCGTCAGCACTCCAGACACCGCCGCCTGCAGCCGCGAGATACAGGAAGATGAAGCAATAGAGCATCGCCGCTTCACCGCCATTCGCTGCGGGGAAGAAACCCTGCGGGAAATGCGCGATGAAGTAGGCGGCGGCACTCATGCCCGAAAGGATGAAGGCGACGGGGCGGGTAAAAAGGCCGAGAACGATCAGCGTGCCGCCGACCAGTTCGAGCACCCCCGCGGTGGTCAGCAAGGGATTGAGCGGCATGGGGAAGGGCGGGACCCCGAAGAATTTCGAGACGCCGTGCTGCAGGAAGCCCAGACCAGTGACGATGCGCAGAATGCTAAGCAGTTGGGAAGACCATGTGGCGGGAATCGGCACGGCGTTTTCCTCTCAGTCGTTTTTCGCGTCGCGCGATGGTTTCACGCATGGCGAGCGGCGTCAATCGAAGCCGCCGAACCCGTCAGGGTGACGGGTAGGTGATCGCCATCACCTCATAGTCGCGCTCTCCCGCTGGCAGGATCACGCGCCGGACGTCGCGCACGCCCGCGCCGCGCAGCGCGCGGGCGAGCGGCGCGTGCCAGCCGATCCGCCCGGCAGCGGCATCGGTCTCGTCGTCGCCGACCAGGGTGAGCACGCGCTCGACATCATCCTCATCGGCAATGGTGACGGTAGCACCGAACCAGACGCGCGAACGATCGGGCTGGGCTGCGGGATCGATCACTACCGCTGCCTTCATGCGCTTTGCCAGCCAGCCGAGCCGACGGTCGATCTCGCGCAACCGCTTGCGGCCGTAGATGTAGTCGCCATTCTCGGACCGGTCGCCATTGCCGGCGGCCCAGGAGATCACGTCGACCAGCTTGGGCCGCTCGTCGCCGAGCAGGGCGCGATATTCAGTGCTGAGGGCGCCGTAGCCGGCCGGAGTGATGTAGTTGGGGCGGTCCATGATCTTCCGTCACGCCAGCTGGGCAGCACTTTATGTCGGGAATACGTTACGAGGGACGAGTCCCGTTCAACCCGCGCTGTTCTTGCCCAGATACCAGCTGATCCGCCGGGTGCCACTGGAACGTGCCCGTGTCGGGTTCATCAGGTCATAGACCACGGCGTTCTCGAGCACGCGCTGAACATAATTCTTGGTTTCATAGATCGGGATCGCCTCGATCCAGTCGACCATGTCGACACCCGGCATCCGAGGATCGCCATTCGCCCTGAGCCATTTGTTTACGTTGCCCGGGCCGGCATTATAGGCCGCCACGGCGAGCGGATAGCTGTTGTAGATCGCATAGACGCGCCGGAAGTAGCTCGAGCCGAGCATGATGTTATAGTCCGTGTCGGTCGTCAGCGAGCCGGCATCATAGGACAGGCCAAGCTTACCGGCCGTCTCGCGGGCCGTGCCGGGCATCAGCTGCATCAGCCCGCGCGCGCCCGCATGGCTGACGGCCGCGCGATTAAACTGGCTTTCCTGGCGCGCGATGGCGTGGATCATCGTCCAGCTGTCCTGGCTGGCGGCCGGCACCCGGACATTGGGGAAGCCGACCGTGCTATATTCGCTCAGGCCGTTCTGCAGCGCGCTGCGCCCCACCATCACGCCGAGATCGGGCCGACCAAGCGTGCGCGACAGCTCTGTTGCGAGCACATGATCACTGTCCGACTTGGCGTCGTTCGCGATCTGGCGGACAAAGGCGGTCTGATCTTCCCAAGCACCGGCGGTGCCGAGATATTGCGCCGCGCGCACAGTCTCGCGCGCGTAAAAGGCGGCGCGAACCTGCGGGTCGACTGGCTTCATCAACGGATCGCCCGGCGGCGCCAGCGCAAGGCCGAGCCGCTCGGTAGCGAGCTGGCCGTAGAACATATCGCGGAACCCGGCGGCTCGCGCATAATAGCCGTTCGCCTCTTCGCGCCGGCCTGCCGCCTCGGCGGCCCGCCCGGCCCAGTACAGGCCCTTCGACTGGGTTGTCGGCGTCTTCGACCCGCCGGCGTAACGCGCGAACATGCCGATTGCATCGGCCGGTCGGCCTAGCTGCTTCAGTGCGGTCTGGCCTGCGAGCCAGGTCAGGCTGGTATAGTCGTCACGCTCGCCCAGCGGACGGTCGCTGACGTCGGTTCCGACCGGATAGGCGTCGTCGACCCGCCGCGCGATATCGAAGGCAGTGGCATATTGCGAATCCGCCGCAGCGCCGCGCGCATTGGTCAGCAAGGCCTCGAACCATTTCTCGACATCGCCGGGTCGCGTAGAAAGCGCTGATCGCCGCGCCAGGACGCTACGCGCGCTCGGTGAGGCATTGTTGGTGCGGAACCAGGCTGCACGATCGGCAAGATAGCCGGGGTCGCTCGCACCGATCACAGCTGCACTCGCGGCCAGATCGGCGGCGTTCGCTGCGTTGGTACGAAAGGCCAGCCGGGCCTCGAACAATGCGCGTTTGTACGGGCTGACCAGCCCGAGCTGACGCTGCGCTGACTGGAGCGATCCCTGCCACAGCAGCATGTCCATGCGCGTGTCGTGATCAGCCGGCGTGAGGGCGCTGGAAAAGCCGCCGATCAGCCGGGCCTCATCGACCGCCGAGAGCGAGCCAGAAGTCCAGGCCTTGGCGGCGGCGCGGTTCGCTTCGTCCCGCGCGCCGTTTGCCGACAGCGCTTCCGCGAAACGGACTTTTCCGGCCCCGGTGAGCGGCGGGAACCGGCGGAAAAAGGTGACGATCGTGCCGGACGATCCGCTGCCAGCGCCAAGCGCATTCTCGGCGCTGCGCCGCATGCCCGCCTCGCCAGGCCAGCCGGGATGAGCGAGCAGGAAGCGCGCGTACGTCTCGAAAGGATAAGTCGCGCTGTTCTGAAGCGATTTCCATTCAGCGATGGTCGTAGAAAGCGCGCTGTTTGCGGCAACCGATCCTTGCAGCGCTTGTTGGGCTCGCCCCCAGCCAAGCTGGTCCTGTGCGAAGCCCGAGGTTACTGCCACGCCGGAAACACCGGCGATCAGCAATCCCGACTTGATCAGTGACGCTATCATGTGGACAGGATATGCGCGCGAACCTTATTTGTCGCTGAACAATTTACGAAAATGCGACGGAAACCGCGTCGCTCAGGAGCATATCAGCATGTTTTCGGGATCGATCCCGGCGCTTGTCACGCCGTTCGAGCAAGACGGCGCATTCGCCGAGACCATTTATCGCGATTTCGTCGAGTGGCAGATCACCGAGGGATCGGCTGCGCTTGTGCCTTGCGGCACGACCGGCGAAGCCGCGACGTTGAGCGCTACGGAGCATTTCCACGTCGTGCGCGTGTGCGTCGAGCAGGCTGCGGGCCGGGTACCCGTCATCGCCGGCGCGGGATCGAACGACACGCGCGTAGCGATCGAGAACATCAAGGCCGCGAAGGACGCGGGCGCCGATGCCGCCCTGATGGTCCCGCCTTATTACAATCGCCCCAACCAGGACGGCATCTTCCGCCATTTCGAGGCGGTGGCGAACAGCTGCGACCTGCCGATCGTGCTCTATAATGTGCCGGGGCGAACGGTGACGGATATTGCCGTCGAGACGATGGGCCGCCTTGCCGCGGCGTTTCCGAGCATCGTCGGCGTGAAAGATGCGACCGGCGTGATCCAGCGCGTCTCGGCCCAGCGCGCGGCCTGCGGCGAGGATTTCTGCCAGATCTCCGGCAATGACGATATGGCGCTGGCGTTCAATGCGATGGGGGGCAGGGGCTGCATCTCCGTCACGGCCAATGTCGCGCCCCGGTTGTGCGCCGAATTCCAGGCCGCGTGCCAGTCCGGCGATTACGCGACGGCGCTGGAATATCAGGACCGGCTGTTTGCGCTGCATGTGTCATTGTTCACCGACGCGTCGCCCGGCCCGATCAAATATGCACTGAGCCGTGTGCGCAGCGACTTCCCGAAGACGCTCCGCCTGCCGATGACCTGGCCAAGCGAAGCGAGCCAGCGGGCGGTCGATGCAGGCTTGGCGCAGGCCAAGTTACGATAGAGCGGGCCGGCTCCGCCCTATCGTTGAAAAGTTCCAAATCAGCGCGAAAAGATTCTCGTTCATCGAGCGGAAACATTTGGCTGCAGCGCGCATTTTTACTGCAAGTTCAACGAGCGCGAAGTGACCAGGCCATGAAATCCGTCGTTCCGATCTTCCTCGCCCTGATCCCGTTGGTCGCAGTGGTAGGGGCGTGTGTCGCGGCGCCGTGACGCAAGCGAGCAGAGTGCCAAACGAAAAGTAAGGGCCGTGCGGGAAAACCGCGCGGCCCTTTTTATTACGGTGTCGTATCGATCGCCCGGACGCAATCGCCCAACGCAGCGAGAATTCTTCCTGCATCGGGAATTTCGAGATCCTCGTCGAAACCGATATCGGGGATCCGCAGCCAGAAATGCTTCGATCGCGCCAGATTTGTGAGGAAGTCGGACCGGATCCCCGTTGCGAGCACACGACTCAGCTTGCCGCCTCGGGCAAGATTTAGCGGGATCATCGTAGTGGAGGTTTCCGTTTTCCACCCGTCCCACGAATAGCGCGCCGCATATCTGGTATTTTCAAGCCTTGGCCCGGTGCTGAAGAAGGCGAGATTGCCGTTTCCCGCCCGATCCGCGGCAATGCTGATCACATTGTCGCCGAACGAACCCAGCATATGACAGCGTTGTTCGCCTTCAGGGGCCACGGTCCAGTCGCCAACTTCGACGCTGGGCGGGCTTGGCGCCTCCTGTGCAGGTGCGACCGCCGCAATAACGGCCCAAAAAATCGACAGGATCATATCCACCCCCCAACATCGTCATTTCCGCGGATATTAGGGGCCAGGGTGCCAAACGCAAAGGCCGGGCGGACTTACGAAAAAGGCCGCCCGGATCGCTCCGGACGGCCTTTTTTCATACGAACTTCGGGGTCGATCAGCCTTCGGCCGACTCGTCCGTTTCGTTCGCCGCTTCGGCCTGGACCTCGGCGGTCGCGCCCGGTTCGGCATTGGGGTCATAGGCCTCGACAAAGCCCGCTTCGTCCTTTTCGAACATCGCGGTCATCACGTCGACGCCCTTTGCCTGCATCTCGGCCTCTTCAGGCGAGCGCGCGACATTGACCTTGATCGTCACCGCGACCTCTGGGTGCAGCGTGACCTTCACGTCATAGACGCCGATTGCCTTGATCGGCTTGTTGAGCACGATCGCCGACTTCGGCACCTTGTGGCCTTCGGCCTCCAGCAGTTCGAGCAGATCGCGCACAGCGACCGAACCGTAGAGCTGGCCGGTGTTGGACGACTGGCGGATCAGCGTCAGCGTGATGCCGTCGATCGTCTTGGCTTCGTTCTCGGCTTCGCCGCGGCGCGCGGCGTTGTCGGCCACGATGCGCTCGCGGCTGTTCTCGAACACCTTTCGGTTGGCTTCGTTCGAACGAAGCGCCTTCTTGTTCGGCAGCAGGAAGTTACGGGCGAAACCGTCCTTAACCTTCACCACGTCGCCGATGTTGCCGAGCTTCTCGACTCGTTCCAGCAGGATCACATCCATGAGTCCGGCTCCTTACTTAACGATGTAGGGCAGCAGGCCCAGATGACGGGCGCGCTTGATCGCCTGGGCGAGTTCGCGCTGCTTCTTGCCGCTCACCGAAGTGATACGGCTCGGGACGATCTTGCCACGCTCGGACACGAAGCCCTGCAGCAACCGGACGTCCTTATAGTCGATCCGGGGGGCATCCTTGGCGGAGAACGGGCAGCTCTTGCGACGGCGGAAAAATGGGCGTGCCATTGTCTATATGCTCCTTATTCGCCGTCGAAGTCGCGACGCGGGCGCTCGGGCCGGTCACCACGGTCCGGACGGTCGCCACGGCCCTCACGGTCGCCACGGCGCTCACGGTCACGATCGCTCTTGCGCATCATCACCGACGGACCCTCTTCGAGGCCGTCGACCTTGACGGTCATGTAGCGGATGATGTCTTCGTTGATCTGGGTCTGGCGCTCCAGCTCGGCGACAACGCCAGCCGGCGCGTCGATTTCGAGCATCACATAATGCGCCTTGCGGTTCTTCGCGATCTTGTACGCGAGGCTGCGCAAGCCCCAGGACTCGGTCTTCACGACCTTGCCCTTGTTGTCTTCGATGATCTTGGTGGCGGTTTCCGCCAGCGTATCCACCTGCGCCTGTGCCAGATCCTGGCGCGCAAGGAACACGTGCTCGTATAGAGCCATGCTGCTTTCTCTTCTCTTGGCCGATCGCTGACGTACGCACCATGCGCAACGCCCCTCCGGCTATCGTCTCTCAATGCAACCGGGGCGGAAAGCTGGCGCTTCCCACCCCGATGGCGGTCCCTTAGCGGAAATCGGGCGAAAGGCAAGCCTTCCGCCCGATCCCGGAGGGTTTAGTCGAACCCTGTACCGGTTAGCGCAGCGCACCGGTCAGGATGGCGGCGATCAAGCCGCTCGAGATGCCGACCAGCAGCGCGTCATTGCCCGACTGGACATAGCGGTAACCGCGGGGCGGGGCCTTCAGGTGACGGCCGCGATAATCGTTCACGACGCGGTAGTTGCGGGCCTGGCGATAATCGAAGCGCTCGCCCTTGCGCCAGGTGCTGCGATAATTGTTGCGGTTGCCATTCTGGTACTGCGACCGGCTGTTGCGGACGTCGCGCTGGACGACGACGGTCTTGCCCGGCTGATGACGGACGACCGTCTCGTGGCGCTGCTGCGGCTGATACTGGCCCGCCGATGCGGCAGTGGCGGCCAGCGGGCTTGCAACCATCGAAGCGGCAATCGCGGTCAGGATGAACTTCTTCATGATACTCACTCCTTGGTGTCGTTCTGCGGCGCCTCGTTCGGCGTCCTCATCTATCTAGGAGCCGGTTGTCGCAGGCTCGTGCCGAAGAAGGGGCGAAATGGTCGCCAATTGTCGCGGCTTGCCTAAGTCCGTTCAGCTTTCTAGTCCGGCGCGCCTGATCTCAAGGAGCCAGCCACATGCGCGCATTCATCTTCCCCGGGCAGGGCAGCCAGGCCGTCGGCATGGGCCGCGCCCTCGCCGAAGCCAGCGCAGTCGCCCGAGCGGTGTTCGAGGAAGTCGACGAGGCACTTGGCCAGCATCTCTTCAAGCTGATGAGCGAAGGCCCGGAGGACGAGTTGCAGCTGACCGAGAATGCCCAGCCGGCAATCATGGCCAACGCCATCGCAACGTTGCGCGTGCTGGAGAAGGAAGGCGGCATCCGCCTGGCCGACAAGGCCGATTATGTCGCCGGCCATTCGCTCGGCGAATATAGCGCCCTGTGCGCAGCGGGCGCGCTCGATCTTGCGACGACCGCGCTGCTGCTCAAGCATCGCGGGCTCGCCATGCAGGCAGCGGTGCCGGTGGGCGAGGGCGCGATGGCGGCCTTGCTCGGCGCCGATGTCGAAAAGGCGCGGATCATCGCGAATGCGGCGGCCGAGGGCGAGGTGTGTACCGTCGCGAACGACAATGATCCTTCGCAGGTGGTGATCTCAGGCCATCGCGGTGCGATCGAACGCGCGGTCGCCATCGCCAAGGAATATGGCGCCAAGCGCGCGATCCTGTTGCCGGTCTCGGCGCCCTTTCATTGCCCGCTGATGCAACCCGCCGCCGACGCGATGGAAAAGGCGCTGGCCGAGGCGCGGATCGATTCGCCGCTGGTGCCGGTGTTCGCCAACGTCACCGCGACCGCGGTTGGCGACGTCGACACGATCCGCCGCCTGCTGGTCGAGCAGGTGACGGGCATGGTGCGCTGGCGGGAATCGGTGCTCGCGATGGCTGACACTGGCGTGGAGCGCTTCGTCGAGTTCGGCGGCAAGGTGCTCGCCCCGATGGTCAAGCGCATCGCGCCCGATGTCGAGGCGACGAGCGTGATCACGATGGACGATATCGAGGCTTTGGCAAAAGCACTGTAATTCTCCCTCTCCCCTTGTGGGAGAGGGAAGGGGCCCATCGCTTTAGCGATGGGAAGGGTGAGGCGGACCGGGTTGTGGTCCCGAACCTCACTCCCCTTCATCCGGCGCTACGCGCCACCTTCTCCCACAAGGGGAGAAGGATAAGAGGAGACAAGAATGTTCGACCTGACTGGCATGACCGCGCTGGTGACTGGCGCTTCGGGAGGAATCGGTTCGGCGATCGCGCAGGCGCTTGCTGCGCAGGGTGCGCGACTCGCGATTTCCGGATCTAACGCGGCGAAGCTGGACGCGTTCGCGGCGAGTCTGGGCGGCGATCATGTCGCCTTGCCCTGCGACCTGTCCGATGCGACGGCAGTCGATGCGCTCGTGCCGCGGGCGGTCGAGGCGCTCGGCAAGCTCGATATCGTGGTCAACAACGCAGGCGTCACCCGCGACAATCTCGTCATGCGGATGAAGGACGAGGAATGGGATCAGGTGATCCGGGTCAATCTGGAGGCTGCCTTTAGGCTCGCCCGCGCCGCTGCGCGGCCGATGATGAAGGCGCGCTTCGGGCGGATCATCTCGATCACGTCGGTGGTCGGCACGACGGGCAACCCCGGCCAGGCCAATTATGCCGCCTCCAAGGCGGGCCTGGTCGGCATGTCGAAGGCGCTGGCGCAGGAACTGGCCAGCCGCGGCATCACCGTGAACTGCGTCGCGCCAGGCTTCATCGCGTCGCCGATGACCGACGCGTTGCCGGATGCGCAGAAGGAAGCGCTCAACGCGCGCATTCCGGCGGGGCATATGGGGGAGGGCGCCGATATCGGTGCTGCTGTGGTCTATCTCTCCAGCCGCGAGGCAAGCTATGTCACCGGCCAGACGCTTCACGTAAACGGCGGCATGGCAATGATCTGATCGCCGGACCCGATCCGCTAACGGATCGTCTACCATGCGGGTCCCTGAGCCCGCGCCCTCTTGCAAGGGCACCAACCGCGTTCTACGTGCGTTCAGGAAATGAAACCCCCAGCGATAGAGGGACGATAACAATGAGCGAGACCGCAGACCGCGTTAAGAAAATCGTCGTCGAGCATCTCGGCGTCGAAGCCGACAAGGTCACCGAGGACGCGAGCTTCATCGACGATCTGGGCGCGGACAGCCTCGATATCGTCGAGCTGGTCATGGCCTTCGAAGAGGAATTCGAAGTCGAGATCCCCGATGATGCCGCCGAGAAGATCACGACCGTCAAGGACGCGATCACTTTCATCGACGAGCACAAGGACTGATCTGGCGGATGGCGCCCCGGCGCCCCGCCCGGCCCGTTTGGGGCAGGAATGCATGAACGGCTCCCCGTCCCAGGGCAATTAACCGGGGCGGGGGGCCGTTCCTATTTGACGACCCAATTTTGACGAACGAAGAACGGAGATGGCCATGCGCCGTGTTGTCGTAACCGGGCTCGGGCTCGTGACGCCGCTGGGCGCCGATGTGGAAACCGCATGGGCGAACATCATCGCGGCCAAATCGGGCGCGGCGACCATCACCCGCTTCGATGCGACCGACTATGCCTGCCGCATCGCGTGCGAGGTAAAGCCGGCGGATCACCCCTATGGTTTCGATCCCGGCCTGCGCGTCGATCACAAGGTGCAGCGCCAGGTCGATCCCTTCATCATTTACGGCATCGATGCCGCCGGCCAGGCGCTCGAGGATGCCGGCCTGACAAACATGACCGAGGAAGAGCGCTTCCGCGCCGGCTGTTCGATCGGATCGGGCATTGGCGGCCTGCCGGGAATCGCCAGCGAATCGATCGTACTGCATGAAAAGGGGCCGCGCCGCGTATCCCCGCATTTCGTGCATGGCCGCCTGATCAACCTGATCACCGGCCAGGTGCAGATCAAATACGGCTTGATGGGCCCGAACCATGCCGTCGTCACTGCCTGCTCGACCGGCGCCCATTCGATCGGCGACGCCGCGCGGATGATCGCGATGGACGATGCCGACGTGATGCTCGCCGGTGGCGCCGAGGGCGCGATCTGCCCGCTTGGTATCGCGGGCTTTGCCCAGGCACGCGCGCTTTCGACCAATTTCAACGATACGCCTGAACGGGGCAGCCGCCCTTATGACAAGGATCGCGACGGCTTCGTGATGGGCGAGGGCGCTGGTGTGGTGTGCCTCGAGGAATATGAGCGGGCCAAGGCGCGCGGCGCGAAAATCTATGCCGAGGTGATCGGCTATGGGTTGTCCGGCGACGCCTATCACGTAACCGCGCCGCATCCGGAAGGATCGGGCGCGTTTCGCTCAATGGAAATGGCGATGCGAAAGTCGGGCCTGTCCCTGTCCGACATCGACTATATCAACGCGCACGGTACCTCGACCCCGCTCGGCGACGAGCTCGAGCTGAACGCGGTGCGGCGCCTGTTCGGCAACAATATCGACACCTTGTCGATGAGCTCGACCAAGTCGGCGATCGGACATTTGCTCGGTGGTGCCGGCGCGGTGGAGAGCATTTTCTGCATCCTCGCGCTGCGCGACCAGATCGTGCCGCCGACACTCAACCTCGACAATCCGAGCGACAATTGTGCCGGTGTCGATCTCGTGCCGCATGTCGCCAAGCAGCGGTCGGTCAAGGCAGTGCTCAACAACAGCTTCGGCTTTGGCGGCACCAATGCCAGCCTCGTCATGCGGGCCGTCTAGGAAGCAGTGCGCAAGCTTGGATGTCTCGGGCTGCTGCTCGTCCTGGCCGCGGCCATCGCGGCGTTTGTCGGGCTGCAGCAATGGGGCGGAAAAGGACCCCTCGCGCGCACCGTCACGGTGCGAATCGCTCCCGGCACCAGTCTTGCGCGCGCGGCGACGCAGCTGGAGGAGGCCGGCGCGATCCGTTCGGCCGGCCGGTTCCGGTTGTTCGCGCGGCTCCGCGGCTCCGGGGCGGGGATCAAGGCCGGCGAATACCGGCTGCCGGCCCATGTTAGCGAAGCGCGGATCCTCGCAGTCCTGGAGAGCGGCAGAACGCTGCAGCGGCTGGTCACGGTGCCGGAAGGCTGGCCGTCAGTGCTGGTGAAGGATGCGCTGGACAAGACGCAGGGACTTAAGGGCAGCGTTGCCGTGCCCGGCGAGGGCACGATCATGCCGGACAGCTACAGCTTCGAGCTGGGCGACACACGGCAGTTCATGCTCGATCGCATGCAGCGCGCGATGACGCGCTACCTTGCGGCTGCCTGGGCGAAGCGCAAGCCGGGCATTGCGGTGAAGACTCCGCAAGAGGCATTGATTCTCGCTTCGATCGTGGAGAAGGAAACCGGCAAGGCAAGCGAAAGGCGGACGGTAGCTGCGGTCTATTCCAACCGGCTGAAGCGAGGGATGATGTTGCAAGCCGACCCGACCATCATCTACCCGTTGACGAAGGGGCGCCCGCTCGGTCGTCGTATCCTCGCTTCGGAAGTCCGGGCGGTAAATGCCTATAACACCTATGCGATGACTGGCCTGCCGGCCGGGCCGATCTGCAACCCGGGACGCGCCTCGATCGACGCGGTGCTCGATCCGGCACCCTCCAACGCCCTGTATTTCGTCGCTGACGGGACGGGCGGGCACGTCTTCGCCGATACGCTCGACCAGCATAATGCCAACGTCCAGAAATGGTACGCGATCCGGCGCTCGCGTGGTGAGATGTGATGGCCCCGCACATCATCGACCCGCACGGCATGTCGGCCCCAGCCTGAGGCTCGGGACCGACACCACCGAAACTGTCCGGCGCTCCGCTTACCGAGCAAGCGCCGTCGGGCCGAACAGGCTGCGCATCTGCGCCAGATAGGTCGCTTCCGAACTGATCTCGCGCAGCGTGTAGAGACTTTCGCTGTCCTGGCCGGCCGGGAAGCGCAGGCGCTCGCCCGGATCCGTCGCCGCAGCGAAGACGCCTTCTGCAACCTGGCGCTCCGTCGCATAGGCAAAAGGATAGTCGCTCAGGTGTGCGAACAGCTGCTCGCCATAGGCGCGATAGGGTTCGGACAGCAGGCCGCTCATTCGCTCCGCACCATTGGCAGCGAAGCTTGTCGTCGGCGCCATCCCCGGCTCAACCAGCCGCGCGCGTACGCCGACGCTGGCCAGTTCATAGTGGAGCGATTCGGTAAACGCCTCGATCGCGGCCTTGCTGGCGCAATAGGGGGCGACCAGCGGCATCGGCGCGATGGCGGCGGATGAGGTGACGTTCACGATCGTGCCCGAACCACGCGCCCGCATATAGGGAATGATCGCCTGGCACACGGCCATCACACCAAAACTGTTGGTCTCGAAAAGTTCGCGGACGGTTGCCATCGGGGTCACTTCGAACGCCGAGAACAGGCCGATCCCTGCATTGTTCACCACCACGTCGATCGCGCCGAATGCGGCGATCGCCGCGTCAATCGCACCGTCGATGCTGGCCGGATTGGTCACGTCGAGCTGCACTACGTGCAGCCTGTCCCCGGCACCCTCGAACAGATCGGTCCGGGGCGTGCGCATCGTCGCGACGACATTCCAGCCCTGCTCGAGGAACAGTTCGGCGCTGGCCTTGCCGTAACCCGATGAGCAGCCGGTAATCATGATGGTTTTGGTCATTGTTCGTCTCCTTCTGTCGGAAACGTCTAACCAAGACGGTCCAGTCGATCGATAATGAAACGTCCATAATTCATCATCGATCGTCCAAAAGGATCCGTTGTGGAAATTGCGATCGATCGCAGTGTCGTATGATTTCCCGGCTGCAGGTGGGCAATTGCCTAGCGGGGGAGCGCCGCCGCGGCCCGCGCTTTGGCCTCGATCTCGGCCAGGGTTCCTCCGGTTACCCAGCTACCACCAACGCACAGCACCGGCGCGAAGGCGAGCCAGTCCGATGCGCTTGCTTCCGTGATGCCGCCGGTCGGGCAGAAGGAGCATTGGTAGAATGGAGCGGCGAGCGCCTTCAGCGCCTTGAGACCGCCCGAAGTCTCCGCCGGGAAGAATTTGAAATGGGTCAGGCCGAGATCCAGCCCCCGCATGATGTCACCCGCCGTCGCGATGCCCGGCAGATAGGGCACGCCGCTCGCCACGATCGGCTGCGCCAGTCGTTCGGTCAGGCCGGGCGAGACGATGAATTCGGCGCCGGCTTCCATCACCTGCTCGAACTGCTCGGTCGAGACGACGGTGCCAGCACCGACGATCGCGCCCGGCACCTGCTTCATCTCGCGGATCGCATCCAGCGCCGCCGCGGTGCGCATCGTCACTTCGAGCACCTTCAGCCCTCCAGCGACGAGCGCTTCGGCCAGGGGGCGGGCAGTGGCCGCGTCCTCGATCACCAGCACGGGGATAACCGGGCTGGTCCGCATGATCGTTTCGATACCGCTCATCGGGCATGCTCCTGGGCAAAGGCGGCCGCGGCGCCGAACAGGCCGGGCTGGGGATGGGTAATGAGCTTCACCGGTATCGCTTCAAGCATCGTTCGGAAACGCCCCTTTGCCGCAAATCGTTCGGCAAAACCCGAGCGGGCGAGATGATCCTTGAGCCGCAGGCCCAGCCCGCCGGCGATGACCACGCCCTTCGCACCCTGCGCGAGAGCGAGGTCCCCGGCGACTGCACCCAGACTGAGGCAGAACCGGTCGAGCGCGGCGAGCGCCAGGCTATCCTCGCCCTCCAGCGCCTCGCGCCAGATTTCCTTGTCATCGAGCCGCTGGACCGCCCGACCTTCGATCCCGGCCAGGGTCTCGTAAATGGTGACGATGCCCGGGCCGGCGACGATCCGCTCGGTCGATACGCGGTTATAGGTGCGCCGCAATCGCTTCAGCATCGCATCCTCGATCTCGTCGAGCGGCGCAAAATCGACATGCCCGCCCTCGGTTTCGATCACGTGATAGCCATGCGGGGTACGCAGCACCTGCGCGACGCCCAGGCCGGTGCCAGGGCCGCACACCGTCAGCACGCCGTGCGCGGCAAAGGGTTCGTCGGGGCCGCCGAGATGCAGGAAGCAATCTTCGGGCATCTGCGCCGTCGCATGGCCGACCGCGCCGAAATCATTGATCAGGACATAGTCGTCCACCTCGAGCCGCTCGCGCACCAATGCAGGACGGATGATCCAGGGATTGTTGGTCAGCTTGATCAGCTCACCACCGACCGGAGAGGCGACTGCGATGGCGGCAGCGCGGGGCAGGGGGCTATCGAGCGACGCGCCGAACGCCTGCCATGCCGTCTGCAGGCTGGCATATTCTGCGGTCTTCAACGTTGCCGGCTCGCCCAGTGAGACGACCCTGCCATCCGCGACCTTGGCGATGGCGAACCGGACATGCGTTCCGCCGATATCGACTGCGACGACATCCATACTCACCAGCCCATCGCCGCGAGCACGGCCGATGCGCCCTTTTCCGCTTCGTTCGCAGTGCCGCGGAACAGGCTGAACAATTCGCGTCCCATGCCCTGCGCCGGCGGCGGGGCGACCGCGCAAGGGCGGGCGAACCATTCATCGGCATCGACCAGCGCGACGAGTTCACCGCTATCGGCCGACATACGGATCACGTCGCCGTCGCGCAGTCTGGCCAAAGGGCCGTCGCCCAGCGCTTCGGGGGAGCAATGGATCGCACAGGGCACCTTGCCGCTTGCCCCGGACATGCGCCCGTCAGTGACGAGCGCGACGCGGAAACCCCTATTCTGCAGCACACCGAGCGGTGGTGTGAGCTTGTGCAATTCCGGCATCCCATTGGCGCGAGGCCCCTGGAAGCGCACCACCACCACGACATCGCGGTCTAGCTCGCCCGCCTTGAACGCTGCCTGCACCTCGAGCTGGTCTGAAAAGACCCGGCAGGGCGCCTCGATCGTCCAGCGATCGCGCTCGACGGCGCTCACCTTGATACAAGCCCGGCCGAGATTGCCCACCAGGATGCGGAAGCCCCCTTCAGGCGCGAAGGGCGTGGCCGCCGGGCGCAGGATCGTATCGTCACCACTTGCCCCGACATCCCCCCATGTAAGCGCCTCGTCCGCAATGGCGGGGCGTTTGGCATACGTTGTCATGTCATCCCCGGCGACCGTCTTCAAGTCCCGGTGGAGTAGCCCGGCGTCGAGCAGTTCGCGGATGACATAGGGCATGCCGCCCGCGTCCTCGAAGCCGTTCACATCGGCCGAGCCATTGGGATAGACCCGGGCGATCAGCGGTATGGCTCGCGAAAGACGGTCGAAATCGTCCCAGTCGATCACGATTCCGGCCGCGGCGGCGATCGCAGGCAGATGGATCAGGTGATTGGTGGATCCTCCGGTCGCGAGCAGCCCGATCGCGGCGTTGACGATCGCCTTCTCATCGACGCATTCGCCGAGCGGACGGTAGCTATCCCCATTCCAGCCGATCTCGGCGAGCCGGTGGACGGCGGCGCGCGTCAGTTCCTGGCGCAGCTTGGTACCGGGATTCGCGAAGGCGGCGCCGGGCATGTGCAGGCCCATCACCTCCATCATCATCTGGTTCGAATTGGCCGTGCCGTAAAAGGTGCAGGTGCCCTTCGAATGATAGGCGGCTATCTCGGCTTCGAGCAGGTCTTCGCGGCTTGCCTTGCCCTCGGCGAATTGTTCGCGGACCGCAGCCTTGGCCTTGTTGGCGAGGCCCGATCGCATCGGCCCGCCGGGGATCAGGATCATCGGGAGGTGGCCGAAGCGCAGCGCGCCCATCAGCAGGCCCGGCACGATCTTGTCGCAGATGCCGAGCAGCGCCGCGCCCTCGAACATGCCGTGGCTCAGCGCGACCGCCGTGCTGAGCGCAATGGTATCGCGGCTGAACAGCGACAGTTCCATGCCGGGATAGCCCTGAGTCACGCCGTCACACATTGCCGGCACGCCGCCGGCGACCTGCGCCGTTGCGCCGGCCTCACGCGCCCAGACCTTCATCTGCTCGGGGTAGCGATAATAGGTCGCATGGGCCGAGAGCAGATCATTATACGCCGTGACGATGCCGATGTTCATGCCGCCCCCGGCCTTCATCGTGTCGCGGTCCTCCTCCGTGCCGGCATAGCCGTGCGCGAGGTTGGCGCAGCCAAGCGCGGGCCGGTCGACATGCAGGTCGCGTTCGCGCCGGATCAGCGCCAGATAGGCGTCGCGGGTCGGCCGCGACCGGGCGATGATCCGGTCGGTGACCGCACTCACATCGGCGTGAAGCGTCATGCGGGGCTCCAGTGGATGTCCACCGGCAGCTCGGCGTCAGCCAGGACGCGGCCGATCGGATAGTTCGACGAGGGACCCTGCTTGATCGCCGCTTCGATCACCTGGCGCTTCTTGTCGCCGGTGACGGCGATCATCAGCGCCTTGGCGGAAACGATCGCGGCACGGCTGAGCGTGATGCGCGCAACGGGAGCGTCCGCCGGCATCGGATCCGGCATCACGCCGAGCGCACGGCGTTCGCGCGGGCCGTTGATAGCTTCCTCGAAATCGGGGCCGGGAAAGATCGAAGCGGTATGCCCGTCTTCGCCGACGCCGAGCAGGCAGAGATCGAGCGGCC
Organism: Parasphingomonas zepuensis; assembly: GCF_036663735.1. Lineage (NCBI taxonomy): Bacteria > Pseudomonadati > Pseudomonadota > Alphaproteobacteria > Sphingomonadales > Sphingomonadaceae > Parasphingomonas > Parasphingomonas zepuensis. The sequence continues at coordinate 392,843 of NZ_JAXOJO010000004.1, forward strand.
AGTGATGGTCGGCGAGCCGCGCATCGGCTGCCTTGCCGGCGGCGCGATAATCCTTGGCCGCTTCGCTGACGATCGGGATTACGCGCGCGCCCTTGGACAGGAAGGTCTTGCCGATGGCCGTGATGTTGGACAGCGGATCGCCCAGCGGCACGATGCGCTCGTCGGTCGGGATGATCGTCACGCGCTTCCAGTCGAGCTTCGTCGCGGCGAGCTTCTCGTAGATCGGCAGCGGGGTCTTGCCGCCGGCGAGGGCAATGACGCAGCCGCCGCGCGCGTCGATCGCGCTTTCGATGACGAAAGCGATATCGCCCGCGACCGCCGCCGCCATCTCGGCCGCGTCGTCATAATCCCACCATTCGATTTCTTCGCTCATACATCACCTTATCGTGTTTCACTGCGAGCGGCGGGCGCCGCTGCGCGTATCAGTCGTCCTGCCAGGTCACGCCGTCCCGCTCGGTCAGCGCGATCGCCGCCGATGGGCCCCAGGTACCCGATCCGTAGCTTTTCGGCTTCACGTCATTCGCCACCCAGCCGGCGCGGATCGCGTCGATCCATTCCCATTGCGCCTCCACCTCGTCGCGGCGCACGAACAGGGTGGGATCGCCCTCGATCAGGTCGAGCAGCAACCGCTCATAGGCGATGCGCCGGCGCGTGCCGGCGAATTCGGAATCGAGGCTGAGGTTGAGCGGCACTTCGCGCAGGCGGATGCCGTCGCGATCGAGGCCAGGTTCCTTGGCCATCACCAGCAGCTGGACATATTCTTCGGGCTGCAGGCGGATGATCAACATGTTCGGCTGGAGCAGCCCGCCGCGGCTGGCAAACATGGAATGCGGCACTGCCTTGAACTGGATCGCGATTTCCGAATGCCGGTTCGGCATGCGCTTGCCGGTGCGCAGGTAGAACGGCACACCCTGCCAGCGCCAATTATCGACATGGGCCTTGATCGCCACGAAGGTCTCGGTGGTCGAGGGCTTGCCCAACTCGTCGATATACCCCTTCACGATCTCGCCGTTGACCGCACCCTGGGTATATTGGCCCGTCACCGTGACCTGAGGTGCTTCCTCCGGCTTGATCTTGCGCAGCGAACGGAAAACCTTCGCCTTCTCGTCACGGATCGCGGTGCCGTCGAAGCGGGCAGGGGGCTCCATCGCGATCAGCGCGAGCAGCTGGAGCATGTGGTTGGCGACCATGTCGCGCAGCGCACCCGCCGTATCGTAATAGCCCGCGCGATCCTCGAGTCCGACGGTTTCGGAGATGGTGATCTGGATGTTGTCGATGCCCTGTGCGTTCCACACCGGTTCGAAGAAGCTGTTGCCGAACCGAAGCGCGAGGATGTTCTGGACCGTTTCCTTGCCGAGATAATGATCAATCCGGAAAGTCCGGTTCTCGGGAAAGGCGCTCGCGACCGTATCGTTGATCTCGCGACTCGACGCCAGATCGTAGCCGAGCGGTTTCTCCAGCCCGATGCGGACGGTCTCACCGGCCAGCCCGGCCGCTTCAAGCCCGCGGATCACCGGCTCGAACAGCGATGGCGCGGTCGAGAGGAAGATAGAGAGGCCACCGCCGACGTCGCCGACCTTCTTCGCCAGGAGATTGTAATGCGCGAGATCCGTCGCATCGAGCGCCTGATAGCCGAGCCGTTCGAGAAAGCTCTTGATCGCCTTCTCGTCCTTGCGATCCTCGGGCAGGAACTCGTCCAGCGCGTGCTTGGCGAATTTGCGATAGCTCGCATCGTCATGCTCGGACCGCGCCGTGCCGGTGATGGTCAACCCTTCGGGCAGCAGCCCGTCGGCGTGGAGGCCGTAAAGCGACGGCAGCAACATGCGTTGCGCGAGGTCGCCCGTCGCACCGAACAGCAGCAGCTTGCCTACCGGATCGCGCATAATGTCTCCTGGATGGGCCGTATCGCCGTGCGCCTAACAGACGCGGACGTGCCGGAATAGGGAGTCGGGATGGCGGATTAAAGCGTCAACCCGGCCACGGGATCGAATCCGGCCATGATGTTGAGGTTCTGCACGGCTGCACCCGCCGCGCCCTTGCCGAGATTGTCGAGCGTAGCGATCAGCCGGGCCTGGCCGGTTTCGGCATTGCCGCAGACGCGCAGGGTCAGCCGGTCGGTTCCCGCATCCTCCTCTATCGCGACGGTATCGCCCGTAACGTCGGCGACCCGAACGATCGGCGAATCGCGATATGCTTCGCGCAGCGCCGTTTCGCACGCGATCAGGGTGGGCCGGCGCACGAACATATGCAGCGGCAGCGGCACCTCGACGATCATCCCGCGATAGGTATTGGCGACCGCCGCCGCGAAGATCGGCGGATGCTCGAGCCGGGCATGCTTCTGCATTTCCGGCACATGCTTATGGGCGAGGCCGAGTGCATAAGCGCGCGCAGCAGGGGCAAGCGCGGTGCTCTCGAATTCTGCGATCATCGCTTTGCCGCCTCCGGAATAGCCGGAGATCGCGTTGACCGTGATTGGCCAGTCGGCCGGAACCAGCCCCGCGCGGACCAGCGGTCGCACGAGTGCGAGAAACCCGGTCGGATAGCAGCCCGGATTGGAAACGCGCATTGCCTCGGCGATCGCTGCCGCCTGGCCCGGTTCGAGCTCAGGGAAACCATAGCTCCAGCCGTCGCCCGTGCGATGCGCGGTCGACGCATCGATCACTCGGGTGCGGTCGTTCTCGATCAGCGCAACTGCCTCACGGGCGGCATCGTCCGGCAGGCAGAGGATGACGAAGTCGGCATCGTTCAGCAGTTTCGCGCGCGCCTTGGCGTCTTTGCGCCGCGATTCGCTCAGCGACAGCAATTCGATGTCGTCCCGGCCCGAGAGCCGCTCGCGAATCTCGAGGCCCGTGGTGCCGGCCGCGCCGTCGATAAAGACCGTGACCGTCATTGCGCCGACTCCAGGGCAGCTACGTCGATATAACCGACCAGATTTTGGCCTACAGCAATGCCCCACGCCTTGCCGCCGGCAAGATCGAGCACTTCGAAGATGTCGCCAGCCTTTACCGTGGTCAGCATCGGCGCGTCGGCGCTATCCGCCCCATATAAAACGACTTCTGCCACGATACGGCGAGGCATTGGGGCGGCATAATGCGGCGCGAACACGCGATCGGCCAGGCGAATGTCGGCGACATCGCGACGGACAGCGTCATGCAATGGATTGAGGACGGCCGATGGGCCCAGCAGCGCAAAGCTCCTACGCGGTGGCCCGCCGTGAGACTTGCTGGTCGGCTTCACCGATAAACTGGCCAAACTCTTCAAGAAATTCTGCCCCTTCAGACGTGCGCGCGACGAAGATGTTGCGCTTGTCGGTTTCGTCACGCTGTCGGCGCAGATAGCCGAGCGAACCGAGCCTGTTCAAGGCGCGCGTCACAACCGGCTTGGAAACGTTGAGAACACGGGCAAGCCCGCGCACCGTATGTGGCCCGGGATTGAGGTATACGACCAGCAGCAGCGCCATCTGCCGGTTGGTGAGATCGGGCTCGCCCGACCGTACATAATCCACCAGCGTCTGCATCCATCCGCTCAGCGATCGATCAGGAATTGTGGCCACGAAAAAAATTCCACAGTTGCGCCGGCCCCGCACGTTGGGGCTCCGGACACATAACGTTCATAATCGCTGCTGGTTTCAGTGCGGAAACGAAATGTCCTCGCGGCTCGCTGTCCGGTGGCGGTTGATCGCGAGCCCCGGCTCGCCTATGTGCCCGCCTTCCCAAGCCACAGGTTGCGCTCACCCATGTTCAAGTTCCTTCTCGTCCTCCACGCGATCATCGCCGCCAGCCTGGTGACCGTGATCCTGATGCAGCGCTCGGAAGGCGGCGGGCTTGGCATGGGCGGCAGCCCCTCGGGCCTGATGTCGGCTCGTGGCGCGGCTGATTTCCTGACGCGCGCAACCTCTGTGCTGGCGACGCTGTTCGTCGGCCTCGCCATCTTCCTCGCGGTGCTGGCTTCGATGGGCCACAACACGGCCAAGATCGATCCGACCCTGGCGCGCACGCCCCCGGCCGCCGGCACATTGCCGCCGCCCACCCCGGCGCAGCCGACGACGACCGCGCCCGCACCGGGCGCCCCTGCCGGTAACAGCGCAGTCCCGCTCGCTCAATAAGCGGGCGCACTTCGCCACTTTTTTGTAATGGACGTGGAGTCGCGCGCTTGTCGTGCGGCCCCCGATGACGCTAGGCCTTTTCTCCCATGGCGCGGTTTATCTTTATCACCGGCGGCGTGGTCTCCTCGCTCGGCAAGGGTTTGATGGCGGCGAGCCTCGCGGCCCTCCTCCAGGCACGCGGATATCGCGTGCGTATCCGCAAGTTCGATCCCTATCTCAACGTCGATCCCGGCACGATGTCGCCCTATCAGCACGGCGAAGTCTATGTGACGGACGACGGGGCGGAGACTGACCTCGATCTCGGCCATTACGAACGCTTCACCGGCGTCGCGTCGCGCCAGTCGGACAATGTCACCTCAGGCCGCATCTATCAGCAGATCATCACGCGGGAACGCCGCGGCGATTATCTCGGCGCGACCGTGCAGGTGATCCCGCACGTGACTGACGCGATCAAGGAATTCGCACAAAACCAGACCGAAGATCTCGATTTCGTGCTGTGCGAGATCGGTGGCACGGTCGGCGACATCGAATCGCTCCCGTTCATCGAGGCGATCCGACAACTCCGCAACGATCTCGGCCGTGGCCAGTCGGTCAGCATCCATGTCACGCTGGTGCCGTATATCGCGGCTGCCGGCGAGCTGAAGACCAAGCCGACTCAGCATTCGGTGCGCGAACTCGCGGCGCTGGGTGTCCAGCCGGACGTGCTGGTCTGCCGCTGCGAGCAACCGCTGCCGGAGAGCGACCGCGCCAAGATCGCGCTGTTCTGCAACGTCCGCAAGGAAGCCGTGATCCCGGCGCTCGATGCGAAGAGCATCTACGCCGTGCCGATGCAGTATCATGCCGAGGGTCTGGACGCCGAAGTGCTGCGCGCCTTCGACATCGAACCAGGCCCCGCGCCGGATCTGTCGCGCTGGGCCGATATCGTCGACCGCCTGACCAATCCCGAGGGTGAAGTAACGGTCGGCGTGGTCGGCAAATATGTCGGCCTGCAGGATGCGTACAAGTCGCTCAACGAGGCGCTGGTGCACGGCGGCATCGCCAACAAGGTCAAGGTCAACATCGAGTGGATCGACGCTGAGCTCTTCGAGGGCGCCGATAGCGACATCGCGACCAAGCTCGAGCCGCTGCACGCGATCCTGGTACCCGGCGCGTTCGGCGAACGCGGTGCGGAGGGCAAGATCGCCAGCGTCCGCTTCGCCCGCGAACGCGAAATTCCCTATTTCGGCATCTGCTTCGGCATGCAGATGGCGTGTATCGAAGGCGCGCGCGATCTCGCTGGTATCGAGAATGCCAGCTCGACCGAATTCGGCCCGACCGACGAGCCGGTGGTGGGCATGATCACTGAATGGATGACGGGCGCGGGCATCGAAAAGCGCGAGGCGGGTGGCGATCTGGGCGGCACGATGCGGCTCGGCGCCTATGAGGCGAAGCTTACCGGCAACAGCGTTGTCGCCTCGATCTATGGCGGCACCGATATTTCGGAGCGGCACCGGCATCGCTATGAGGTCAATACCGGGTATCGCGATGCGCTCGAAAAGGGCGGGCTGGTGTTTTCGGGCATGTCGCCGGATGGCATGCTACCCGAGATCGTCGAGCGGCCGGATCATCCCTGGTTCGTCGGCGTGCAGTTCCATCCGGAGCTGAAGTCGAAGCCGTTCGATCCGCACCCCTTGTTCGCCAGCTTCATTGAAGCGGCCGTCCGGCAGAGCCGACTGGTCTGATGCGCGCCGGGCCGAGGTCCTCGGTCCGGGTAAATGGCGGCTGCGCAGTTCGGGTCAGTGCGGGGTGGCGATCAGGTCTGCCTGTGCGTCATATTCGACGGCCATCCTGGTGAGCGCTTCGAACGCACGACGATCGTCGATCCCCGTGGCCAACCGGCGGCACCGCGCTGCCTGCGCGCGCAGCGTATCGATCTGGCGCTCTTCGGTCACGTCGAGCAGCAGGTTGATCGCACCCGCCAGACTGCCGTCGGCGTTAAAATAGGGGGTCGGAAAGGGCATCAGCTGAATCCGCGTGCCGTCGGGACGTTCGGCGATTGCTTCGACCTGGCGGATCGAGCGCTGTTCACGCAGCGCGACCGCCATCGGGCATTCGGCATGAGGCAAGGGTGCGCCGGCAGAAGTGTAGAGGCGCCAGGTCACGCACCAGCGATCATGCTTGAGGTCGGGCGTGCGCCCGGCAAGAGCAATACAGGCACGATTATAATGCGTGATTGCCCCGCGGGGATCCGTTACGTAAATCGCAACGGGAAGGGCGTCGAGCGCTTCGCTCAGCTGATCGCTGTCGCATGTGAGCGCTACCAGTGCTTTATCTACCAGTGACTCTGCAAATTCGACCCGCACGCTCATCGAAATCCCCCGGGCTAAACAAGCCCTATGGCGCGGTTAACGTTAATCTGGATCAATGGTTCCATCGCGTTCATAAAAGAGGCGTCCGGGCCACTGGCCCGGACGCCTCTTTTAATTAACGCGCGAACGATGCGGTGTCAGGCCGCCTCGCTCTCCTTGCCGCCTTCGATCGCGGCGAGGGGAGCGCCGGTCTTGATGGCGATGGTTTTTGGCTTCATTGCCTCGGGCACTTCGCGGACCAGCTCGATGGTCAGCAAGCCGTCATTGAGCCGCGCATCGTCCACGCGGACGAAATCGGCGAGCTCGAAACGACGCTCGAAGCTGCGATTGGCGATGCCGAGATGCAGGAACGCACCGGAGGCGCCTTCCTTTTCGGCCTTGTTGCCCTTCACCTGCAGCAGATTCTGCTGCGCGGTGATCTCGATCTCGTCGCGGCCGAAACCGGCAACCGCCAGCGTGATGCGATAGCGGTCTTCGGCGATGCGCTCGAGGTTGAAGGGCGGGTAATTGTCCGCAGCCGACTGGCGCGCGCTGGCTTCGAGCATGTCGAACAGCCGGTCGAAGCCGATGGTCGAGCGGCGGAAGGGGGTCAAATCGAACTGACGCATGTGATGTCTCCTCAATGCAAAGCGAGATGGTCGTCATGAGCGTCCGCCAGAGCGCGACACCCGGTTTCACGCGGCCCGAATGGCGCCGCGTGCTCCAAATCTGGGATGTCCCGTGACCGGTTCAAGAGGGGAATCGGCGCATTTTCTGATGCGGGATCGCGATGTCGAGGACGGACTAGGCCGTGGCCGTTGGTAAGATCGGATTGTTTTCAAAGTGGGAAAAGCAAACGCCCGGACCGTTTCCAGCCCGGGCGCCTGCGTGACGATCGCTCGTCAGCCCCCTTGTCCCGCTTTCGCTGCCGTGCCTTGACAGGCGGCGCTGAAAGCATTCCCCGAACCACGGCCTTTTGCCTGTGTGTCAGTGATGAGACGCTAGGTGTGGTGCCCGGCTTTGTCACCGGGAATGTGGCGAGCCCGAACGGATTGCGGCGCCCCTGTGGCGATTGCGCAACAGGCAGCCTTGGTTGCCAGCGGCGCACGGCTTCCCTAGATCAGCCTGACCACTTCACGAACGGGCTGCCCCCACCATCATGATCCTGTCGCGCTACGAACGCATGATCGCCCGCCGCTATCTGCTGCCGGGCAAGGGCGAGGCGTTCATTCTGCTCGTCGCCGGCTTCAGCCTGGGCGCGGTGATGCTCGGCGTCGCTGCCCTGGTGATCGTGATGAGCGTCATGAACGGGTTCCGGGCTGAGCTGTTCGACAAGATCGTGGGGCTGAACGGCCATGCCGTGGTCCAGGGCATCGGCGGGCAGCTGCCTGACTGGCGCCGTGTGGTCGACCAGGCCCGCGCGACCCCGGGCGTGACGAGCGCCACGCCGCTGATCGAGCAGCCGCTGATGACCAGCTATAATGGCCGGGTCGAGGCAGTGCTGGTGCGCGGCATGCGAGTCGAGGATATCCGGCGCAATCCGATCATCAGCTCGAAGGTGGTGATGGGTTCGCTCACCAGCCTCACCGACGGCAGCAGCGAGATCGCGATCGGCTCGCGCCTGGCCGAGGCGTTGGGCGCGCAGGTCGGCAGCGAAATCTCCCTTATCAGCCCGCAAGGCCAGACCACGCCGTTCGGCACGGTGCCGCGCATTGTCTCCTACAAGGTCGGCGCGATCTTCGAGATCGGCGTCTATGATTACGACAAGGCTTATGTCGTCATGCCGATGCAGGACGCACAGACGTTGCTGATGATGGGCGATTCGGTCGGCATGATCGAACTGCAGACGGTTGATGCCGATCGCGTCGGGCAAATCCTCGCGCCGCTCGGCGAGAAGGTCGGGGGCAGGGCGGTCATCGCCGACTGGCGGCAGATGAACGCGCAATTGTTCGAGGCGCTGGCGATCGAGCGGGTGGTGATGTTCTGCGTGCTGTGCATCATCATCCTGGTCGCCGCGTTCAACATCGCGTCCTCGCTGATCATGCTGGTGCGCGCAAAGACGCGCGATATCGCTATCCTGCGCACCATGGGTGCCAGCCGGGTCGGCATGATCCGCATCTTCATGACCGTGGGCACGACGATCGGCACCCTGGGAATCCTCGCGGGACTGGTACTCGGTTTCACCTTCCTGGTCTTCCGCCAGGACGTGGTCGATTTCGTCCAGTGGGTCAGCGGCCAGAATTTGTGGGATCCGACGATCCGCTATTTGACGATCCTGCCGTCCCAGCCCGATCCGTTCGAGATTATCGCGATCACGCTGATCGCGTTCCTGCTGACTTTCCTCGCGACGCTCTATCCCGCCTTCAAGGCGGCGAGCACCGATCCAGTGCAGGTGTTGCGCTATGAATAATCCCGTTCTCGACGTTTCCGGCCTGACCCGCAGCTTCGTCCAGGGCGATGTGACGATCGAGGTCCTGCGCGGCGTCGATCTGACAGTTGGGGAGGGGGAGATCGTCGCGCTGCTCGGGCCGTCCGGCTCGGGCAAGTCGACCCTGCTCCAGGCGGTCGGGCTGCTCGAAGGCGGGTTCGGCGGATCGATCCGCATCGCCGGCGAGGAAGCCGCTCGGCTCGACGCGCACGGCCGCACGATGGTGCGTCGCGACTATCTCGGCTTCGTCTATCAGTTCCATCACCTGCTGCCCGATTTCAACGCAACCGAGAATGTCGTGCTGCCCCAGCTGATCCGCGACCGCAGCCGCGCCGAAGCCGATGAGCGCGCTCAGTCGCTGCTGACTGCACTCGGCCTGGGCCACCGGCTCACGCACCGCCCCAGCCAGCTTTCGGGCGGCGAGCAGCAGCGCGTTGCGGTGGCGCGCGCGCTGGCCAACAAGCCGGCGCTGGTGCTGGCTGACGAACCGACCGGCAATCTCGACGAGGCGACCGCCGACGTGGTGCTGGCGGAGTTCCTCCGCCTCGTCCGCGACGAGGGCTCGGCCGCGCTGGTCGCGACTCATAACGAGCGGATGGCGCTCAAGATGGATCGGGTCGTTCGACTGCACGAGGGCAAGCTGGCCTAGCCACCGGGTCGTTTCGAGATAGGTGAAATGAGGAGTAGGACATGACGGCAATCACCGAACTGAGCGTGAAGACAGCCGACGGCACGCCCGTCGATCTCTCGGCTTATGCCGGCCAGGTGCTTCTGATCGTCAATACCGCGTCCAAATGCGGCTTTACCCCGCAATATGAAGGGCTTGAGGCGCTGCATCGCAAATACAAGGATCGCGGTTTCGAGGTGCTGGGCTTCCCGTGCAACCAGTTCGGTGCGCAGGAACCCGGCGACGCTGCCGAGATCGCCAATTTCTGCACGCTCACCTATGACGTGACCTTCCCGGTTTTCGCCAAGGTCGACGTCAACGGATCAGCTGCCGATCCTCTGTTCGAGCAGTTGAAGAAGGAAGCGCCGGGCTTGCTCGGCTCGACTTCGATCAAATGGAATTTCACCAAATTCCTCGTCGATCGCAGTGGCAAGACGGTCGAGCGCTATGCGCCGACGACCAAACCCGAGGATATCGAGGCCGATATCGAGAAACTTCTCGGGTAGGCACTTCCTTTCGACGCTATTATCGCGCGCCGATATCCCGCCGTAGCCATACCGGTTCAGGTGCTATTCCCGCCCGGTCAAGCAGCTTGGCCAGCGTCATCTTGTACTGGCGCAGCTCCGAAAAACTGAGCGAGCCGTACCAGGCGCGCTCATGCGCATTGGCTTCGGCATCGAGTAGCGGCACCAGCGCTTCGCCTTCGTCCGTCAGGAGCAGTCGCACGGAGCGCGCATCGGTCGGATCCGGCTTTCGCGCTATCAGCCCTTTGACTTGCAAACGATCGGCGAGCCGGGTCACCGCCGCGCCATCGAGCCGCAGGAGCGTTGCGAGACCGCGCACGGTGTCGGCATCACGCCGCGCCAGTGCCGCAAGCAAGCGGAATTGAGCTGCGCTGGCGCCCCGGGCGGCCATTCTCCGCTCGAGATCGGCCTCCAGCACTTGCGAAAGCCGCAAATGCCAGGGCGCCACTCGATCACCCTCTTTGTGGATGGTTAATGTCATGACAATGATTTACATTGTCGTGACAATGAACGCAAGCATTCTTACGGTTTAGCGCTTTATCTGGCTGATGCGGTGCGATGCCCTTCGACGTGCCGGTGCTCGGTCATCGCCACATTCACCCTGATAACATCAAGTAATACGACGATATCGAGGCGGGGACTCGATCAGGAGATATGGGACAATGCAGTGTCCCATATCTCTCGTTTGCGCGCCGGGCTGGCTTGACCGTCAGTCTGATTCAGCGCCTGCGGGCTTGCTGCTGCGCCCGTTTTGTTTAACGCGGGCGCTTCCCAAAATCGCCCAAGAGACCCATAGTCACCCCATGCCGCATTCCGCGTTCGTGCCCCTGCGTATCTTTTCGTCCTATACGATGCTCGATGGCGCGATCGAGCCCAAGGCGATCGCGAAGCGAGCCCAGGAGCTGGGTTTTCCCGCCGCTGCGCTCACAGACCGCAACGGCCTCTACGCGGCCATGGCCTATTCCGATGCGTGCAAGTCGGCCGGCGTGCAGCCGATCATCGGCGCCATGCTCGGGCTTGCCCGGCCGGACATGCCGGACGGCGTTGAGGCGCCGCTCGACTGGCTCGCTCTCTATGCCCAGGACGAGACCGGCTATCAGAATCTCTGCCATCTGGTGTCGCGCGCGCATCTCGATCGGCCGCTCGAATTGCTGCCGCATGTCGATTTCGCGGCGCTTGAAGGCAGGACCGACGGGCTGATCGCGCTGACCGCTGGCGGGGAGGGCGGCCTGACCCGGCTGCTCGCCGAGGGGCAGACCGAACGCGCCATGGCTTATGCCGACCGGCTGCAGTCGCTGTTTCGCGACCGGCTCTACATCGAGCTGGTCCGCCGGCTCGACGAAACCGAGGGCAAGGCCGAGGCCGGGCTGCTCGATCTCGCTTATGCCCGCGATCTGCCGATCGTCGCGACCAATCCCTGCTGCTACGCCGATGAGGATTTCGGCGATGCGCATGATGCGATGCTGTGCATCGCCCATTCGACCTATATCGCCAGCACCGATCGTACGCGCAGCTCGCCCGACGCCTGGATGAAGCCGGCCAAGGACATGCGCCTGCTGTTCGCCGACCTGCCCGAGGCGATCACCAACACCCTGGTGGTGGCGCAGCGCTGCGCGGTGATGGCGCCGTACCGCAAGCCGATCCTGCCTAGCCTGGCCGGTGATCCGACTGCCGAGGCCGAGGCGCTGCGCGTCGATGCCCGGGCCGGGCTGGAAAAGCGGCTAAAGCGGATCGAGGAATTGTCGGCGTCTTCCACGCCGCTTCCGCGTGCGAGCGACCCTGCTCAGTCGGGTCGGGATGGAGACAAGGAGGCAGACTGGCGCCAGGCCTATCGCGACCGGCTCGAATTCGAGCTCGACGTCATCATCCAGATGGGCTTTCCCGGCTATTTCCTGATCGTCGCCGATTTCATCAAATGGGCGAAGGATCACGACATCCCGGTCGGCCCGGGCCGCGGATCGGGCGCCGGCTCGGTGGTCGCCTGGTCGCTGACCATCACTGATCTCGATCCGATGAAGCTCGGCCTGCTGTTCGAACGCTTCCTCAATCCGGAACGCGTGTCGATGCCGGATTTCGACATCGATTTCTGCGAAACCCGCCGCGGCGAGGTGATCCGCTACGTCCAGGAGAAATATGGCCGCGACCAGGTCGCGCAGATCATTACCTTTGGAAAGCTGAAGGCACGCGCGGTGCTCAAGGACACCGGCCGCGTGCTGCAGATGAGCTATGGCCAGGTCGATCGCCTCGCCAAGCTGATCCCTAACCACCCGACCGATCCCTGGACGCTCGAGCGCGCGATGAACGGCGTATCGGAGCTGCGTGCCGAATATAAGGGCGATAGCGGGGTCAGACATCTGCTCGATCTCGCGATGAAGCTGGAAGGCCTGCCGCGGCACAGCTCCACGCACGCCGCTGGCGTGGTGATCGGCGATCGCCCGCTGGCCGAGCTGGTCCCGCTCTATCGCGATCCCCGCTCCGATATGCCGGTTACGCAATTCGACATGAAATATGTCGAGGGCGCCGGCCTGGTTAAGTTCGATTTTCTCGGCCTGAAGACACTTTCCGTTCTGAAGAAGGCGGTTCAGCTGCTCGCGAACAGGAATATCATCGTCGATCTCGATGCGCTCGAATGGGAAGATGAGGGCGTCTATAAACTGCTCCAGAAGGGTGACACGGTCGGCGTGTTCCAGCTGGAATCGGAGGGCATGCGGCGCACGCTGTCGGCGGTGCGCCCGTCCAATTTCGGCGACATTATCGCGCTCGTCTCGCTCTATCGGCCAGGCCCGATGGACAATATCCCGAGCTTCGGGGCGCGCAAGAACGGGCGCGAGGACATCACCTATCCGCACCCGCTGCTGGAAGGCATCCTGTCCGAAACCTATGGGATCTTCGTCTATCAGGAACAGGTGATGCAGGCCGCTCAGATCCTGGCCGGCTACAGCCTGGGCCAGGCCGATCTGCTGCGCCGCGCGATGGGCAAGAAGATCAAGAAGGAGATGGACGACCAGCGCGCGGGCTTCGTCGAGGGCTGCCTGGCAGTCAACAAGATCCCGGCGGCCAAGGCGAACGAACTGTTCGATTTGATCGACAAGTTCGCCGGCTATGGCTTCAACAAGTCGCACGCTGCGGCCTATGCGCTGCTCGCCTATCAGACGGCCTGGCTCAAGGCGCATTACGCCGAGGAATTCTACGCGGCCTCGATGTGTTTCGACATGACGCTGACCGACAAGCTCGGCATCTTTGCCGACGATATGCGCCGGATGGGCGTCGCCTGCCTGGCGCCCGATATCAACGCCAGCGAAGCCGAATTCTCGGTCGAAAGCACGCCGGACGGCCTTGCCGTGCGCTATGCGCTCGCTGCGCTGAAGAGCGTCGGCGAAGGGGCGATGGAGAAGCTCGTTGCCGAGCGCGAGGAAAACGGTCCTTTCGATACGCTCGACGATCTTGCCCGCCGCGTCGATCCGCGCCTCCTCAACAAACGCCAGCTGGAGACGCTGGCGGCGGCGGGCGCGTTCGATTCGATCGACCAGAACCGCGCCGGAATCTTCGCCACTGCCGAGACGATCCTGGCCACCGCCGCCCGCGTGCACGATATGCGCGCCAGCGGGCAGGGCGGGCTGTTCGGCACCGCCGATGCCGTCGAACCGCCGATCAAGCTCCCGCTCTCGGCGCGCTGGACGCTCGCGCAGCGCATGGAGCAGGAAAAAGAGGCGTTCGGCTTCTATTTCTCGGCCCATCCGGTCGATCGCCATTCACATCTGGCGAAAATGCACGGTGCGCGCAGCTTTGCGGCCCTTGGCGAACTGGCGATCCCCGACGATGGCACGCGCTCCGGCGCGATGATGGCGGCGCTGGTCGAGGATGCGCGTTGGCGGACATCGGCCCGGGGCAAGCGCTATCTGATGGCGACTCTGTCCGATCCGTCGGGCCAGTTTTTCGCCACCTGCTTCGACGACATGGTCGCCGCCGATCTGGAAGAGGCCGCGCGCAACGGCGGCTGCGGCCTGGTGACCGTCGAGCTCGATCGGCGGCCGGGCGAGGACAGCCCGCGCGTAACCGTAAAGCGGATCCAGCCATTCGAGACGCTCGCCAATACGGCGAGGTTCGTGCTTGAGCTGGGCGTGTCCACGCCGGCCGGGATGGCCGCGCTCGGCACATTGCTGGCCGAGGCGCGCGGCGCGCGCGGCGAAGTGTGGGTCAACGCGGCACTGCCAGCCGGCGGTTCCGCCCGTGTGCTGCTCGGTCGGGACTTCCTGCTCGACGGCGAACTTGCCGCCCGGATCGAGAACCTGCAGGATGTCAGCGACGTGACGCTCAAGACCTCCGAGACGAGGCTGGCGCTCGTCGGTTGAACCGGAGAGTGACGATGCTGGGCGGAATGCAGGATTTCGAGCTACGGGTTCCGCGGCTCCTTGAGCATGCCGAACGAGAGCATGGCGGGCGAGAGATCGTCAGCGTCTGGGCTGACGGGCGCGAGACGCGGACGACCTGGGCAGGCGTCGCGCGCGATGCCAGGAAACTCGCTCAAGCCCTTGAAAAAATGGACTGCAAGCCCGGCGAGCGGATCGCGACGCTCGGCATGAACCACAGCCGCCATCTGGTAGCCTGGTATGGTGCGATCGGCATGGGCGGAGTGATCCACACGATCAATCCGCGCCTGTTCGACGAGCAACTGGTCTATATCGCCAACCATGCCGAAGATCGCGTGCTGTTCTACGACAAGGCTTTCCAGCCGATCGTCGACCGGCTGAAGCCGCAATGGACCAGCATCCGTCATTCTGTCATGTTCGACGATGACGGCCCGGATGGGTTCGAGGCGCTGATCGCCCCGGAAGACGGCGATTACAGCTGGGTCGAGGGGCCGGAACGCGAGCCGTGCATGCTCTGCTACACCAGCGGCACGACCGGACATCCCAAGGGCGTGCTCTACGAGCACCGTTCCACCCTGATCCATGCGATGGCCGAGGTTGCGCCGGCGGTATTCAACCTGTCGTCGCGCTCGGTGGTGTTGCCGGTCGTGCCGATGTTCCACGCTGCCGCCTGGGGCTTGCCGTTCGCCGGCGCGCTGGCGGGCGCGAAATTCGTCTATTCGGCCGTCAACGATCCGGCGGTCCTGTGCCGCCTGATGAACGCGGAGAAAGTGACGCATTCGGCCGGCGTTCCGACGGTCTGGCTCGCGATGTTCCAGCACATGGACACGACCGGGGAAGTGCCGCGGCACCTCCAGCAGGTGACGATCGGAGGATCCGCGGCACCGCGGGCAATGATCGAGCGGATCATGAACATGGGCGTCACGGTCAAGCACCTCTGGGGCATGACCGAGACCTCGCCCATCGGCACCGCCGGCGCCCCGCCCGCGCATTGGGATGAACTGAGCCTTGGCGAGCAGCTCGATCATGTCTCGAAACAGGGCCAGATCCCGTTCGGGGTCGAGCTGCGGGTAGTCGACGATAATGATGTGGTCCTGCCCCGTGACGGGCTCAGCTCGGGCCGTCTCCAGATCCGCGGTCCCTGGGTCATCAAGCGCTATTTCAAGGCCGATGCCGATGCGGTGGATGCCGAGAACTGGTTCGATACTGGCGACGTCGCCGTGCTCCATCCCGACGGCACGATGCAGATCACCGATCGCGCGAAGGATGTGATCAAGTCCGGCGGTGAGTGGATCAGCTCGGTCGACCTGGAAAATGCGGCCGTTGGTTGCCCCGGTGTAGCGGAGGCGGCTGCGATCGGCATCTATCACCCCAAATGGGACGAACGGCCGCTGTTGCTGGTCGTGCGCAAGCCCGACAGCCCGGTGACGCCAGACGAGATCACCGCGCACCTGGCCAATCACGTCGCGAAATGGTGGCTGCCCGACGAGATTCTGTTCGTCGACGATCTGCCCCATACCGCGACCGGCAAGCTGTTGAAGACCGCGCTGCGCGCTCGGTTCAAGGATCACAAGCTCGCCGCGGCGTGACCCGGATTGGGTCGGCTGGTCGGCGCTCGGGCCGGCCACGGGTTGCGGGTGCCACCCGACTGGTTCAGGTTGCGAGGCTTGGTTCATGGAGTTGATGCGTGGCTGACGAGGGGGAAGCGGTTCGGGTCGGAAGTGCGGCGGATGCGGTAACGCTGCCGGCGCGGCCCGAGGCGCTACGCCTCTCCCCGCGCGAAACCGCGGTCGTCGTGATCGACATGCAGAATGCCTATGCTTCGCCCGGCGGCTATGTCGATCAGGCCGGGTTCGACATTTCGGGTGCTACCGGGACGATCGGCAAGATCGCGACCGTGCTCGATACCGCGCGGCGCGCCGGTGTGCAGGTGATCTATCTGCAGAATGGATGGGATCAGGATTATGTCGAGGCGGGTGGGCCGGGATCGCCCAACTGGCACAAGTCCAATGCGCTGAAGACGATGCGCAAGCGCCCGGAACTGGCCGGCACGCTGCTCGCGCGCGGAAGTTGGGATTATGAGCTGGTCGACGGCCTGAAACCGCAGCCGGGCGACATCAGCCTGCACAAGACGCGCTATTCGGCCTTCTTCAACTCACAGCTCGATAGCACGCTGCGCGCGCGCGGCATCCGAACCATTGTCTTCGTCGGCATCGCGACCAATGTCTGCGTCGAATCCACGCTGCGCGACGGTTTCCACCTCGAATATTTCGGTGTGATGCTTGAGGACGCGACTCACCATCTCGGCGCCGATTCGATGCAGCAGGCGACCGTCTACAATGTCGAGAAATTCTTCGGCTGGGTTTCCACCGTCGCTGATTTCTGCGGCAGCTTCGGCCAGAGCCCCAGGGAGTAGCATAATGCCGTTCGAACCGATCAATCCGCCGCAATTCCCGACCCCGATCGCACCTTATTCGGCCGGCGCCAGGGCAGGAAACACCGTTTACGTCTCCGGCGTGCTGGCGCTGGGCGAGGGTGGTGCCGTGCTCCATGTCGGGGATGCCGCGGCGCAGACGCGCCATGTGCTAGACGTCATCCGGATCACGCTCGAGGCGGCCGGGGCGACGCTGGCGGACGTCGCGATGAACCACATCTTCCTGAAGGACCTCGCCGATTACGCCGCGTTCAACGGGGTCTATGCCGAATATTTTCCGGGTGCCAAACCGGCACGCTATTGCGTGAGATGCGATCTGGTGAAGCCCGACTGCCTGGTTGAGATCGCCAGCGTGGCGCATATCGGTTGATGCCCAAGGCAGCCGGGCTCTGGTATGAATGGCATGGACCCGATGATGGCGAGGTCGTCATTCTGTCGCCCGGCATGGGCGGCTTGGCTGGCTATTGGGCGCCCAATCTTCCCGCACTAAGCGCCGATCATAGGGTCCTGCTCTACGATCATCGCGGGACCGGCCGCAGCGATGGCCTGCCGCCCGGTGCGGTAACGATCCGGACGATGGCTGAAGACGTGTTGGCCTTGCTCGAAGAGCTAGGCATTGCGCAGGCCCATTTCATTGGCCACGCGCTTGGCGGGCTGATCGGTCTGGACCTGGCCCAGGCATCGTCCGTGATCGACAAGCTCGTCGTCGTCAACGGCTGGGCTACGCTCGACCCACATTTCGCGCGGTGCTTCGAGACGCGCCTCGCGTTGCTCCACGGCAGCGGGGCAGCTGCCTATGTCCGCGCCCAGCCGATCTTCCTCTATCCCGCCAACTGGATTTCGCAGAACAGCGCTCTGCTGGATGCCGAGGGAGCGCACCAGCTCGCGCACTTCCCTTCCAAGGAAACCCTCGAAAAGCGGATCGGTGCAGCCAGGGTCTTCGAACTGTCTGGCGAAGTGAGGGCAGATATTCTCCTGCTCGCGTCGGAAGACGACATGCTGGTGCCGTCCAACTGCTCGAAGCAACTCGCCGAGCGCCTGCCCGGCGCTAGCCTCGCGACAATGCAATGGGGCGGGCACGCCTGCAACGTCACGGATCCGGTGACCTTCAATCACCTCGTGCTCGATTTTCTGGGGAGCTAAGCACATGCAAGTCGGCGTTTTCGTGCCCATCAACAATAATGGCTGGCTGATCTCGGAGAATGCCCCGCAGTACAAGCCGAGCTTCGATCTCAACAAGGAGATCGCGCTGAGCGCCGAAAAATACGGCCTCGATTTCCTGCTCTCGATGATCAAGCTGCGCGGCTTCGGCGGAAAGACCGAGTTTTGGGAATACGGGCTTGAGAGCTTCACGCTGATGGCCGGCCTCGCTGCGGTGACGAGCAAGATCAAGATCTACGCGACCTGCCCGACGCTCGTCATCCCGCCCGCCTTCGCCGCACGCATGTGCAACACGATCGATTCGATCAGCCATGGGCGGTTCGGGCTGAACCTGATCACCGGCTGGCAACGGCCCGAATATAGCCAGATGGGCCTGTGGCCCGGCGACGAGCATTTCCGCAATCGTTACCAAATGTTGGACGAATATGCTGGCATCCTGCGCGAGCTCTGGGGGACCGGCGTATCGGACTTCAAGGGCGATTATTACCAGATGGACGATTGCCGCGTGCGACCGACGCCGACCGGCGACATGAAGATCATCTGCGCCGGCTCGTCGGACGAGGGGCTCGCCTTCTCGGCCAAATGGGCGGACTATGCCTTTTGCCTCGGCAAGGGCGTCAACACGCCCAAGGCCTTCTCTTCCAACAATGATCGCCTCGCCGCCGCGACCGCAAAGACGGGCAGGGACGTGTCGGTCTTCGTCCTCATCATGATCATCGCCGCCGAGACCGACGAGGAGGCGATGGCCAAATGGAAATCCTATAATGACGGCGTCGATCTTGAGGCGATCGCCTGGCTCGCCGATCAGGGCGCGGCGGACAAGCACAACGCCACCACCAATGTCCGCCAGCTCGCCGCGCCCGAAGGCGCGGTGAATATCAATATGGGCACGTTGGTCGGCAGCTATGAGAGCGTCGCACGCATGCTCGACGAGATGGCCGAGGTGCCCAACACCGGCGGCGTGCTGCTGACCTTCGACGACTTCATCGAGGGCGTCGAGAAGTTCGGCACCCGCATCCAGCCGTTGATGAAGTGCCGCGTCGGCAAGGTGTGACGGTCCGGGCTCTGCTGGCCGTCGCCTTGCTGGCGACGACGCCGGCCAGTGCATCCGCGGATCGACCGGCGCGGATTCCGGTCTATGTGGGCGGGCGAGTCGAGGCCCGGAGCGACGGATCGATGCGGTTCGGCTGGCCGGGCGTGTACTTCGAGGGGCGCTTCAGGGGCACCGGCCTGAAGGTCGCCCTTCTGAATGGGTCGGATCGCCTGCGCCTGCTGATCGACGGCGTGGAGGAGCGGCGATTCGAGCGCGCCGGTCGGATCGATGCCGTGATCACTGGCCTGGCGAATGGCGAACATCGCTTCAGGCTCGAAAAACTGACGGAAACACAGGCCGGCAGCAGCATTTTGCTTGGTTTCTACCCACTGACCGGCGGCCAGCCGCTGCCGCCCGGTCGCGTGACCGGCCGGCAGATCGAGTTCATCGGCGATTCCTACACGGTGGGCTATGGCAACAGTGCGCCCGGCCGCACCTGCACTCAGGCCGAAATCCATGCCACCACCGATACGCAACGGGCCTTCGGCCCGGTCGTCGCGCGGCACTTTGGCGCCGAATATCGCATCAACGCCTATTCGGGCTTCGGGATCGTCCGCAACTATGGCGGCACGCGTCCCGGCGAGAGCATGCCGGGTCTGTATCCCCGCCTGATTCCCAGCGACCCGGTGCCGGTGGAGGTGGCGCGAGGCAAATGGCGCCCGCGGATCATCGTCATCAATCTCGGCACGAACGATTTTTCCACGCCGCTTCACGCTGGCGAGCACTGGCCCGATCAGGCGGCGCTCCACGCCGATTACCGGACGCGCTATATCGCCTTCGCGCGCGGCCTGATGGCGCAGCAGCCCCAGGCGCGACTGATCCTGATGGCGTCGGACGGGTTCTTCGCTGACGTCGCGCAAGTCGAGGCCGCGCTGAACCGTACGGCCCCTCGGGTCTCCACCGTTCATTACGGCGGTCTCGACCGTCTCGGTTGCGACTCGCACCCCTCCCTCAAGGACCACGAGCGTCTCGCCCGCCTGCTCCAGCCAGAGATCGAGCCCATCCGCTGGTAGGAGCGGGTCCGGACCAATGGACTCCCTGAGCGACCGCGTCAGCCGAACAGGTCGCCCTGGCGGCCCGGCGGCGGCCGGAAAAGGTCGGTGCGCAGTGGTTTCCACTCCCGGATCAGGTTGTGCTTGCGGCAGGCGATCTTGAAGCGGGTCCTGAGCAATTCCGCCCAGGGCCCGCTGCCACGCATGCGACTGTGGAACTGCGGGTCATTGTCGCGCCCGCCGCGGATCGACTGGATCGTCGCCATCACTTTGCCCGCACGATCGGGGAAATGCGCGTCGAGCCAGGCCCTGAACAAGGGCGCGACTTCATAGGGCAGGCGCACGGGCAGGAAGGTCACGCCGTGCGCGCCGGCCTCGGCCGCCCGCTCGACCAGATGCTCGAGCTCGTGATCGGTGATGGCCGGAATGACTGGCGCGATCGAGACATAGGTCGGGATACCCGCCGCGACGAGCTTGCGCACCGCAGCAAGTCGGCGTTCTGGTGCAGGCGCGCGGGGCTCCACTGTCATGGCGATGCGCGGTTCCAGCGACGTTATCGAAACAGCGACCGCCGCAAGCCCCTTAGCCGCCATCGGCGCGAGCAGATCGATGTCACGCGTCACCCGATCGGACTTGGTCGTGATGGTCAGCGGATGGCCGGTTTCGGCCAGCACTTCGATACATTGCCGGGTGATCCGCCAGTCCGCTTCGATCGGTTGGTAGGGATCGGTGTTGGTGCCGAACGCGATCGGCCGCACGACATAGCCGCGTTTCGCCAGCTCGGTGCGGAGCAGCGCCGCTGCATCGGGCTTGGCGAACAGCCGGCTTTCGAAATCCAGACCCGGCGACAGATCGTGGAAAGCATGGGTCGGCCGCGCGAAGCAATAGATGCAGCCATGCTCGCACCCGCGATAGGGATTGATCGATCGATCGAAGCCGATATCGGGCGACGTGTTTCGCGTGATGATCGTGCGGGGCCGCTCAACCGTGACGGTAGTGCGCAATGGCGGGGGCCCTTCGTCGACCACATCGCGATCGTCCAGCCAGTCGCCATCGGCCGCACGCTCCGGAAGATTGAACCTCGCGCTCTCCTGGTTCAGCGTCGCGCCGCGGACGGGGCGGGATTTTGTCCCGGATTTTATCATTGACTCGATGTAGCGGAACGAAGAGAACATAGCAAGAACATCAATGATCGTGGAGTCTTCCTATGGCCCGCTTCAACTATCTCGAACTGCCGGTGCGCGATGTCCCGGTCGCCAAGGCATTCTATGCAGCGGCCTTTGGCTGGACCTTTACCGATTTCGGGCCGGACTATGCCTCGACGATGACCGGCGACACCGATCTGGGCCTCAATGGCGATGCGGAGCAGTCAACGGCGCAGTTGTTGCCGGTGATCGAGGTTGACGATCTCGAAGCCGCCGAACAGGCTGTGCGCGACGCCGGCGGCGAGATCACGCTGCCGATCTTTGGCTTCCCGGGCGGGCGGCGCTTCCACTTTCGCGATCCGGCCGGCCATGAACTCGCCGCGATGAAGTCGGACGCCCAAGCCTAGATGCGGGAGGACGTCACAGCGCGATGCTGGTGCCGCTCTCTTCCGCGATGAACGCCAGCAGCGCCTTTTCCAGCGGATCGAGTGTGGCGTCGGCGTCGATCTTTTCCTTGAGCCATGCCAGTTCATCGGGGGCGATGGCCCGATCCAGGGCGACGGCAGCGTCATGATCTTCCGGGGCCGTCGTCGCGCCGAACAGGTTGCGGAACCCCTCGGAGAGGCCTGCCCGGCCCATCCGACCGAAAAAGCCGCCGACTCCGATTTGCGTATCGTTCATGAAGGCGTCCAGCCTGGCGGCCTGTTCGCGGGCGAGGGGGCGATAGTCGTTATGGGCCATCAGATGATTGCCGACAGCCTGCACGAACAGGGTCTGCCATTCGGGCGCGTTGGTATTGGAAAGGGTGGCGTCCTTGACGCGGAACAGCATGTCGGCCTCGGCGCGGCTGATTGCGGCCGGGCCATCACTTGCCTGGGCGAACAGCAGTCGGCGCAGCAGCTTTACTTCCGTGGCGTTGATCGAGCCCGCGTCGAGCGAGCCGCCGTCGCGGGTCGGGCCGGTGCCGGACAGGACGATCGTCTCGATCTGACGCAGCGCGTAACTCTTGAGCGAGTCCGGCACATTGGTCGCGTCCTCGAGAATCTTCACCAACACTTCCAGCTCGCCGAGCGAATCTACCCGGCCGTCAAGATCGATCCTGCTCATCAGCCAGGCGGCCTTGGCATCGTCGACATAACCAAGCGGAGCCTGTTGGCGGACGACATAGGTGCTGATCGCTTCGACGAAGAAATCGACCCACTCGCGCGATGTGTTTCTCACATTGGTGTTGAGATCGAAGATCGCATCGGCCTCCGCCGCATCGATCCTGCCGTCGGGCCAGGCGATACGGCGCATGGTGAGCGTGTCCTGGGCGTCTATCGTCGCCTTGGCTTTCAGCGTGGCAGTGAGAGCGGAGATCGGCGCGGTCATCGAAAAATGCCCCTTGATGGAAAGGGCACGATAACCGCGGACATTTAACAGCCGCTTACGTTAACGAGTAGTCATTGTGGCAGACGCTAGGCGCGGCCTAGGTTGAACATCCTGAAACGGGGAGAGTTACCATGTGGATCCGGGCATTGGCCGCCGTCGCGGCTGTTTCGATGGCGAGTGCCGGCACGGCCGCCGACAGAGTCGTCGACGTCACGAGCGTTGCCGGCGTCGCAGCGCTCCTGCGGGAAGCCGGGTACAAGGCGGAGATCAAGAAGGATAAGCAGGGCGAAGGTTATATCGAGAGCGGCGCCAATGGCGGTGTATTCCAGGTGATATTCTACGGGTGCACCAACGATAAGGGATGCAACTCCTTCGAATTCTACAGCTGGTACAAGAAGGAACCTTATTTCTCGACTGACATGGCCAACGAGTGGAACTTGCAGAAGCGCTTCCTCAAGATCGCGATCGACAAGGACGGGGACGTGTCCGAATATCTGTACGTCTCCGCGCTCGGCGGCATGACCTATGAGAATTTCAAGGACTATATCGAGTGGTATAGCTCGATGGACGCGGCACTCGGCAAGTTCCTGGACGAGAAGCGTGTGGCGGCGGAAGGTGGCAAGTCCACCGGCCCCACGACATAGGCTGTTGGCGCTGGCAGTTACCCTGAGGCCTTAACGTTCCATCAGCCGCGGCATCAGCTCGACGAAGTTGCAGGGCCGGTGCCGGCTGTCGAGCTGGTCCTTCAATATGCCGTCCCAGCCATCCTTCACCGCGCCGGTCGATCCGGGAAGGGCGAAGATGTAGGTCCCCTGCGTCACGCAGGCGCAGGCGCGCGACTGGATCGTCGACGTGCCGATCGTCCGATAGCTGAGCCAGCGGAACAGCTCGCCGAAACCCGGGATCGGCTTGTCCTGCACCTGCTCGATAGCCTCGGGCGTAACGTCGCGGCCGGTCACCCCAGTGCCCCCGGTGGTGATGATGCAATCCACCAGCGGATCTTGGATCCAGGCGCGCAGGCGGCTGACGATCGTCGGAACGTCGTCGGCGACAAGCGCGCGGTCGGCCAGGATATGGCCTGCCGCGCTCAGGCGGTCGACCAGCGTGTCGCCGGACCGGTCGTCGGCCAGCGTGCGGGTGTCGGAAACCGTGAGCACCGCGATCCTGACCGGCAGGAACGCGGCATTGTCGTCAATTGGCACTGGCGACCGATGTCGGGATCGATACCGAGCTCAGCGCATTGGGATTGAGCGCGCTTGAGCTGAGCCGCACTGCGCTCGCGCCCGGCATGCCGGGGAAGCGGGGCCACATGCCCTGCGACAAAGCGGATCGGCTGGGCGAACCCGCCCGGCCGTTCTGCGCCTCATATACCCAATAGTTACGCAGGACCGTGGTGACATAGCCGCGCGTCTCCCAGAAGGGGATCGATTCGATGTAGAGCAGCGGATCGCCGCCGTCGCGCGCCTGCAGGTTCCACGCCTGCACCGGAACCGGGCCGGCATTATAAGCGGCGATCACCTTGGGCAGCAGCCCGCCGGTGCTCGGCTGATCGCGCAGCTGCTCGAGATAGCTTTGCCCGACCTCCATATTGGTGCCGGGATTGGACAGGGCGCTACGATCGAAGATCCGGCCCTGCTTGCGCGCGATGTCGGTCGCGGCACCGGGACGGACCTGCATCAGGCCGTAAGCGCCCGCTGAACTGACGACGTCGGTACGGAAGCGCGATTCCTGCAGGGTGTGGGCGAAGACCAGGGCCTTGTCCACGCGCCATCCGCCATCCGGCGTCCAGTTCGGCGAGGGGAAGCGCGCCTCGACTGGCGGCGTCGCACCGACCGGCCCGTTATGCGACAGCCAGACCAAGGTGCTGGGCAGGTTGAGCGCGCCTGCGAGCCGGACGAGCGAGGAGAAGTCCGCCGTGTCGCCGATCCGAGCCTGCTGGCGGATCACCTCGTCAGCAAGGCCGTTCTCGCCGATCTCGACCAACGCCGCGGCCACGCGGATATTGGGGCGGCGGGCCAGCGCCTGCCAGTCGCTCGCGAGAACCTTCTCGGTCGGATGGGTGGCCGGATCGCGGATGCCGAGGGTTTGCCGCGCGAGCAGGCCGTAGAAGGTCTCGCGATACTGCGCGGCGTTCTTCAGCCGGGCCTCGACCAGATCGGGACGGCCGCACTGCATGTCCGCACGCGATGCCCAGTATAGCCCGGCCGACCGCATATCGACGTCGCTCGCCCGGGCGGCGACCGACTGGAAATCGCGGCCGGCAGCGGCGCAGTCGCGCTGGCGCCACGCGGCAAGCGCGCCGACCCAGCTTGCCTGGACCGCCCAGTCGCCCGAACCGCGCGCGGCCTTGGCCGCCATGGTCCGGGCATTGTCGTCGTCGCCCGAGAGGAAATAGATCCAGGCTACCTTCTGCGTCCATTCGGTCAGCGCTTCGGGTGACAAGCCGTAGGTCGAATCGAGCAATGCCTGGGCGCTCGGCCCGTCATCCGCCTTGACGAAGGGCTGCATCTTGATCGCAAGTTCCGCCGCCGACATGTCGCTGCGAATGCTCTTGGCGCGCAGCCGTGCCGGGGCACCGTCGATCCAGGTGAGCCGGCGCGCCTCTGGCAGCGGTGGCAGGCCGACCGCGCCGCGCGAGCTGGCCATGGTGGCGATCTGCTGTGCCTGGGGCAGCTCCGGCGCTTCGCTGAGCAGCTTCATCAGCGGATCGAGCTCAGCCTTGGGCGAGCCCTTGGCCGTCAGCAGTTCGGCGCGCGCGATCGCGTGGAGCGGGCCCGGCTTCATCGAATCGAGCTGGATCTGCGCATCGAGCCATTTCTGGTCGCGGATGCTCCGGAACACCGCACGATAGCCAGCGCGCTGCTCGGCATCGAGCTGGTCTGGAACGATGCGTCCGGCAGATGTCGGGCCGACACGCTGCGCATCGGCGGCGTGCGCAGCGCCGAGCGGAATTAGCGCCAGGCTGCAGGCGAGAATGAATTTCGTGGTCACGTCACCGGATCCCCGATCAACATCTGCAAATCTTTCCAGGCTTCCGCCTTTTGCGCCGGCCGTTCGATCAGGAAGCGCGGATGGAAGCTTGCTACCGCCTGTACCTCGATATCCGGGCCGATTCCAGTTACTTGTCCTCGACCCAGGCTAACAGTGTGTAAACGGCCGCGGGCGCGTGTCGCATCGGCGCCGAGCAGCGCCCGGGTCGGCGCGTTGCCAAGCAGGAGCACGCGCCGGGGTTCGGCGAGCATCACATGATGGCGCGTAACCTCGTTCAGCCTGTCCTCGATCTCGGGCGCGATCCGCCCTGCCACCGGGCGCGAGGCGCAGACCGGCACGAGATAGACCGAATCCCGATCCCGCCCGATCGCCGCCAGCATCCGGTCGAACAGCCGTCCGGCCGGGCCGCTCATCAGGATGCCGCTATCGGCATCCTCGCGCTCGGGCAGGTCGATCAAAATCATGATGTCGGAAGAGGCAGGCCCTTGCGCCGTGATCGGGCGCCCCGGCCAGCCCGCTTCGGGGGCCTCGGGCCCGGTGCGCCACGCTTCGAACGCGGAAAGCGTCGCCGGCAGCGGGGCGACGACAGGCGCCGCTGCCGCTACGGCTTGCCCGCGCGCGGGCGGTTTTGGCGGTTCTACAGCGGCCAGCCAGTCCCGCGGGGCCTCGTCGATCGACGCATCCACGCCGGCCTCGCGCCACCACTCAAGCGCGCTTGCCGCCGCCGTCCGCCAATCGATATGCTGGTCTGCCCCCATGATGTTCCTATAGAGTCGTGTGTTGACGGCGCGGTCAATTCGCTGGCACCGCTGATTGGACAGGACGTTGCTGTGGCGCGACGAGAGCGCCCACTTCGCCCCTATTGGAGACGATCATGAGCGAACGCGAGTCCATGCCCTATGACGTCGTGATCGTCGGCGCGGGCCCCGCAGGCCTGTCGGCGGCGATCCGGCTGAAGCAAATGGCGGCCGAAAAAGGCAGCGAAATCTCGGTCTGCGTGCTCGAAAAGGGCTCGGAGGTCGGGGCGCATATCCTGTCCGGTGCCGTGGTCGATCCCAAGGGGCTCGACGAACTGATCCCGGACTGGCGCGACAAGGGCTGCCCGCTGGCCGAAGTGCCCGTCACGGACAACCAGCACTGGATCCTGACGAAAAAGAAGAAGTTCGGCCTGCCGCATTTCCTCACGCCGCCCTTCATGCACAACAAGGGCACCTACACCGGCTCGCTCGGCAATCTCTGCCGCTGGCTCGCTGGCCAGGCCGAAGAGCTTGGCGTCGAGATATTCCCGGGCTTTGCTGCGGCGGAAGTGCTGTTCAACGAGGATGGATCGGTCAAGGGCGTCGCCACCGGCGACATGGGCGTGGCGCGCGACGGCACGCACAAGCCCGATTACACGCCGGGGCTCGAGCTCCACGCGAAATACACCTTCCTGGGCGAAGGCGTGCGCGGGCACCTGACCAAGGAACTGATCCGCACCTTCGATCTGGCGAAAGACGCGCAACCGCAGGTCTACGGCCTCGGCGTCAAGGAATTGTGGGACATCAAGCCCGAGCATCATGTGCCGGGCCAGGTCATTCACACCCAGGGCTGGCCGTTGACCGAAGGGGCGAGCGGCGGCGGTTTCTTCTATCACCAGGCGAACGGGCAGGTCGCGATCGGTTTCGTCACCTGGCTCAACTACACCAACCCCTATCTTTCGCCCTTCCAGGAAATGCAGCGCTGGAAGACTCATCCAGCGATCGCCGCCATGCTGGAAGGCGGCAAGCGTGTCTCCTACGGTGCCCGCGCGATCAGCGACGGCGGGCTGCAATCGGTCCCGAAGCTGGTGTTCCCTGGTGGCGCGCTGATTGGGGATTCGGCCGGCTTCCTCAACGTGCCCCGGATCAAGGGCAGCCATACCGCCGTGAAGAGCGGCATGATGGCGGCCGACGCAGCATTCGACGCGATCCAGGCGGGCCGCGCGAGCGACGAGTTGACCGCCTATCCGGAGGCGTTCGAGCGGAGCTGGGTGCGCAAGGAACTGTCCGTCGTCCGCAACGTCGTGCCGCTGGTGAAGACCTTCGGCGATTTCATCGGCTCCGGCCTTGCCGGGATCACCATGTGGCTCGAGCATTTCGGCGTGAAGCTGCCGTTCACGCTCAAACATCATCCCGATAACGAGAGCCTGTGGCGCAAGGATCAGGTCCAGAAGATCGATTATCCCAAGCCCGACGGCGTGCTGACCTTCGACCGGCTTTCGTCGGTGTTCCTGTCGAACACCAATCACGAGGAGGACCAGCCGGTCCATCTGACGCTCAAGGACGCTACCATCCCGGTCGCCTATGATCTGCCGATGTATGACGAGCCGGCGCAGCGTTACTGCCCGGCCGGCGTGTACGAGATCGTCGGCGAGGATACCGGCGATCCGAAGTTCGTGATCAACGCGCAGAATTGCGTCCACTGCAAGACGTGCGACATCAAGGATCCCACCCAGAACATCAACTGGGTCGTGCCCGAGGGTGGCGGGGGGCCGAACTATCCGAACATGTGATCGCCTCCTGCTAATCGCACTGGCGCTTGGCAGCGCGACGCCGGCCTGGGCGGATCGTGGTTCGGACGATCTCGCTGCCTATGCGCGGGCGCGTGCCGCGGACGGGGACGGCCGGGTCGAACAGGCCGCGGCCGGCTATGCCGCGGCGCTGACGAGCGCGCCCGGCAATCTCGATATTGCCCGGCGCGCCTATCGCGAGGCGCTCGAGGCTGGCGACGATGCGCTCGCCGACCGGGCCATCGTCACGCTGGATGCCGCGCGTGCCGCGCCGCCCGATGCATTGCTGTTCAGCTACGCGCGGGCGCTGCGTGCCGGCGACACGGCGGCTGCCGCCAAAATCCTGGCGCGTATCGGGGGCGGGCCGTTCGATTTCGTCGCGAACCTGCTTGGGGCCTGGTCCGCGCTCGACGCTGGCGGCGATCCCGTCGCGAAGCTCAGCGCGGCCAGGGCCGATCCCGTCGCACGCCGCTACGCCGCGGAAAACCGCGCGCTGCTGCTCATCGCCACCGGCAGGATCGCTGAGGGCGTGATCGCGCTCCAGGCGCTGCTCGGTGCCGACCGGGCCAGCCTCGATCTGCGGCTCAACGCGGCACAATTGCTCGCCGGGAAGGGCAGGGCCGATATCGCTGTTGCCCTGCTGACCGGAAACGACGCCACCGTAGTCGCGCTGCGTCGGACGATCGGCGAAGGCGTGCCGCCATCGAGCGCCTTCGGGGTGTCACGCCTGTTCGAGCGCCTTGCAGCCGATCTTTCCGATGGCGATCCGTCGCCGATTGTCACCGCGCTGCTGCGGGCGTCGCTGCGGCTCGATCCGGCCAATGATCGTGCGCGAATCCGGCTTGCTCAGGCGCTGGCGCGCGGCGGCGCGAGCGAGCGCGCCCTGGCGGTGCTCGGCGACGTCCAGCCCGCCAGCCCCTTCCATGAATCTGCGCTGCAGGCACGTGTGGCGGTGCTAAGCGGCGCCGGCGAGGCATCGGGCGCCCTGGCGGCGGCGACGATGTTGTCCGATCGCCAGGACGCCACGAGCGCGGATGCCGCCCGCGTCGGCGACCTGCTGATAACCGCGGGCCGGTTCGACGAGGCAGGACGCGCTTATCGGCTGGCGATCAAGCGTGCGGGCGGTGATCCTCCCTGGACGCTGTATCTGCAGCTCGGCAGCGCGCTGGACCAGGCGGGGCGCTGGCCAGAGGCGCGCAAGGCGCTCGAACGCGCCGTCGCGCTGGGCCCCGAGGAGCCGGTCGCGCTCAATTATCTCGGCTATGCCCGGCTCGAACATGGCGAGGATGTCGCGACCTCGATTGCGTTGCTGGAAAAGGCCAACGCCCTCCAGCCGG
Organism: Parasphingomonas zepuensis; assembly: GCF_036663735.1. Lineage (NCBI taxonomy): Bacteria > Pseudomonadati > Pseudomonadota > Alphaproteobacteria > Sphingomonadales > Sphingomonadaceae > Parasphingomonas > Parasphingomonas zepuensis. The sequence goes on from NZ_JAXOJO010000004.1 coordinate 422,315, forward strand.
GAGACGCATCGATCATCGATTCGCTTGCCTGGGCCTATTTCAGGCGCGGCGATGCGCAGCGGGCGATGCCGATGCTCGAACTCGCCGCACGCGGCCAGCCCGCCAATGCGACGATCGCCGAGCATCTCGGCGACGTCTATTGGTCGATCGGTCGCCGCTACGAGGCACGCTATGCCTGGCGGGCCGCGGCGATCGTCGCCGATACGGCTGATGGTACGCGCCTTGCCGCCAAGATCGCCAACGGGCTACGCGGCACACCGTGATCGTCGAACAGGCTCCGGCCAAGATCAATCTGGCGCTGCACGTCCGCTCGCGACGAGACGACGGCTATCATGAGATCGAGACGCTGTTCGCCTTCCTGCGCGATGGCGACGAGATCCGGCTCGCCCCCGGCGCAGCCGCTTTCGCCATCGAGGGCCCGTTTGCCGGGGCACTGGCCGGCGAAGGCGATAATCTCGTCACTCGCGCCGCCGCAGCCTATACCGCCGCTTTCTCCATCCCGGCCGACGGCAGCATCACGCTCGTGAAGCGGTTGCCGGTGGCATCCGGCATCGGTGGCGGATCTGCGGATGCGGCTGCGGTCCTGCGCGCGCTGGCGCGGCGGGACGGCATCGCGCTGGATGATCCGCGCCTGTTCGCCATCGCCGATGCGCTCGGCTCCGACGTGCCCGCCTGTCTGTTCGGCCGCAGCGCGGTCGGGCGGGGCAGGGGTGAACGGCTCGAGCCGCTCGACGGGCTGGCCGGCACGCCGGTACTGCTCGTCAATCCAGGTGTCGCGGTATCGACCGCGGCAGTCTTCGCCGCCTGGGATCGCACGGATCGGGGGGCGATCGGGCAGGGGCCGCTGCTCGACCGTGCCCTGAACGGGCGTAACGATCTCGAAGCGCCGGCCCGCGCCATCGCGCCGGTGATCGGCGAAGCGCTCGCTTTCCTTCGGGAAGGCCGTCCGGCAACGCTGGTTCGCATGTCTGGGTCCGGCGCGACCTGCTTCGCCCTGTACGATCGCGAGGCCGACCGCGCCGCTGCGGCGCAGGCGATCCGCACTGCTCGCCCCGGCTGGTGGTGCCTCGAATCTACGCTCGCATGACGATATGTCGCCGCGCGCTGGGGCTGCACCGGACTGACATTCTCACGCTCATCCTGGTCGAAATCAGCAATAGTCTTGCGCAAAAGGCCTCTCTCGCGACATAGGCGCCGCCATGACTCAGCAATTCGACAAATCGAAGCTCCCCAGCCGCCACGTCTCTGTCGGCCCGGAGCGCGCGCCGCACCGCAGCTATTATTATGCCATGGGCATTTCCGAAGAGGATATCGCCAAGCCGTTCGTGGCGCTCGCCAGCGCCGGCAACGACAGCGCGCCGTGCAACACCACGCTCGATGCCCAGGCCGATGCCGCCCGCGCCGGCGTGATCCAGGGCGGGGGCATGCCGCGGCGATTCAACACCATCACCGTCACGGACGGCATCGCGATGGGCCATCAGGGCATGAAGGCCTCGCTGGTCAGCCGCGAGGTGATTGCCGACTCGGTCGAGCTCAGCGTGCGCGGCCATTGCTATGACGCGCTGGTCGGCTTTGCCGGTTGCGACAAGTCGCTGCCGGGCATGATGATGGCGATGCTCCGCCTCAACGTGCCGAGCATCTTCGTTTACGGCGGATCGATCCTGCCCGGCCGCTATCACGATCGTGACGTCACCGTGGTGGACGTATTCGAGGCTGTCGGCCAGCACGCCGCCGGCAATTGCCCGCTCTCGGACCTGACCGAGCTGGAAAAGGTTGCCTGCCCGGGTCACGGCGCATGCGGAGGCCAGTACACCGCCAACACCATGGCGTGCGTCGGCGAGGCGATCGGTCTGTCGCTGCCCAATTCGAACATGGTCCCGGCGCCCTACACGACGCGCGAGCAGATCGCGGTCGCGGCCGGCGCGCAGGTGATGGAATTGCTCGCCGCCAATATCCGCCCCCGCGACATCTGCACGCGCGAAGCCTTCATCAATGCGGCGCGTATCGTCGCAGCGACCGGGGGCTCCACCAACGGTGCGCTGCACTTGCCGGCAATGGCACATGAGGCGGGCATTGATTTTGATTTGTTCGATGTGGCGGAGATATTCAAATCAACGCCTTACATCGCTGATCTCAAGCCCGGTGGTAAGTATGTCGCCAAGGACATGTACGAGGCCGGCGGCGTCTACATGCTGATGAAGACGATGCTGGCGAATGGCCTGCTTTTTGGCGATTGCCTTACCGTCACCGGCAAAACGCTTGGCGAGAATATCGATCGGGTGACGTGGAATCCCGACCAGAAGGTCATCTATGACGTCAGGACGCCGATTTCGCCGACCGGCGGGGTCGTCGGGCTGCGCGGCAGCCTCGCGCCCAATGGCGCGATCGTGAAGGTCGCCGGCATGCACCGGCTGCAGTTCAGCGGGCCGGCGCGCGTGTTCGATTGCGAGGAAGATACGTTTGCTGCCGTCGAGGCGCGGGAGATCAACGAGGGCGAAGTCATCGTTATCCGCTATGAGGGGCCCAAGGGCGGGCCCGGCATGCGCGAGATGCTGTCGACCACCGCCGCGCTCTACGGCCTCGGCCTGGGCGAGAAGGTCGCGCTGATCACGGATGGTCGCTTCTCCGGTGCGACGCGGGGTTTCTGCATCGGCCATGTCGGCCCCGAGGCGGCCGATGGCGGCCCGATCGCGCTGATCGAGAATGGCGACATCATTAGCATCGACGCCGAAGCGGGCACGATCGACCTCGACGTGGCTGAGGACGTGCTCGCTGCACGCCGCGCAAACTGGGTGCCGCGGGCGCATGACTATCAATCCGGCGCGCTGTGGCGCTATGCGGCCAATGTCGGCCCGGCCTATAAGGGCGCGGTCACGCACCCTGGAGCCAGCGCCGAAACCCATGTCTACGCGGATATCTGACGCGCTCCTGGCCGTCGCCAGCGGCACCGTACCGACGTCATGAAGTCACTTGCGGGAATGCCTGTGGTGACTGCGGCGGAAATGCGCACGGCCGAAGCCGAGGCGATCGCCCGGGGCGAAACCGTGACGAGCCTGATGGACCGCGCCGGCCGTGAGGTCGCCGCCATGGTGCAGCGCCTGGCCTCGGGAAACGAGGTTCTGGTCCTGTGCGGCCCCGGCAACAATGGCGGTGACGGCTATGTCGCGGCGACGGCGCTGCACGCGGCCGGCGTGTCGGTGCGCGTTGCCTCGTGCGGGGCGTCCGTTAGCGACGCAGCGAAGCAGGCGCGCGCTGGCTGGACTGGCCCGGTCGAGCCGCTCGACGCCGCCGCGCCGGCGCCGATCCTGGTCGATGCCCTGTTCGGCACCGGCCTCTCCCGGCCGCTCGACGCGCCGATCGCCGTAAATCTCGCTCGACTACGCGAACGAGCCCGGCTGGCGATCGCGGTCGACTTGCCCAGCGGCGTCAAGACCGATGACGGCGCCGTGCTGAACGACATCCCGATATTCGATCTGACGCTGGCGCTGGGCGCCGCCAAGCCATCCCATCTGCTTTTTCCGGCCGCGACGCATTGTGGCACCGTGGGGGTACTCGATATCGGCGTGGCGGTCGCCAGCCCGGCAGCCGTCATAGATCGGCCCCGGCTTCCCATGCCGGGGCCCGATTCTCACAAATATACGCGCGGAATGGTCGCGGTGGTCGGCGGCGAGATGCCCGGCGCGGCCGAACTTGCCGCACTTGCGGCGATGCGGGCAGGGGCAGGCTATGTCCTGCTCCTCGCCGACGGCAAGGCGGAGCGACCCCATGCGATCGTTCGTCGGGTGTTTGCCCGCGATGCGTTGGCGGACAAGCGCATCGGTGCGCTCGTCATCGGGCCGGGGCTCGGCCGTGGCGTCATGGCGTCGGAACGGCTGGATCAGGCGCTGGCATCATCCTGTCCGCTCGTTATCGACGGCGACGCGCTCCATTTGCTCGATGAGGAACGGCTCGCCCGAGTGCGCACTCACGCGGCGCCCGTGATCCTGACGCCGCATGCGGGCGAGTTCGACTCGCTGTTCGGGAACAGCGGAGACAGCAAGATCGACCGGGCACGCGCCGCCGCCATGACGGCAGGTGCGATCGTCGTGTTCAAGGGTGCCGACACGGTCATCGCATCGCCGGACGGGCATGTGCGGATCGCACAGGGCGCTAGCCGGTGGCTCTCGACCGCCGGCACCGGCGACGTGCTGGCGGGAACGATCGGCGCGATGCTGGCTTCCGGGGTCGAACCCTCTCTCGACGCGGCCGCCGCCGGCGTCTGGCTTCATGGTGAGGCCGCACGGCGCCTTGGCGCTGCCTTCATCGCCGACGATCTCGCCGACGCCCTCAGCGCCGTCCGGGCGACCGCATGAACGACATGATCGTCCGGGTCGCCGCGCGAGGCGAGGGGATCACCGCAAATGGCCGGCACGCTGCCCTGGCAGCGCCCGGGGACACGCTGACGCCGGAGGGGTTGATTATCGCCGGCCCGCACCATCAGATGCCGCCATGCCGTCATTTTCCGACCTGTGGCGGTTGCCAACTCCAGCATCTCGACGACGAGAGCTATGCCCGCTTCGTCACGGATCGGATCGCGGGCGCGCTCGAAGCGCAAGGGCTGAGCACCGAGATTCGCCCGCCCGCGCTCTCTCCGCCCCGCACGCGGCGACGTGCAGCCCTGCAAGCGGAGTCGAAGAACGGACGTATCCGCATCGGTTTCAGCGAAGGATCGAGCCATGCACTGGTCGATCTCCAGGAATGCTGGATCCTCACGCCGATGTTGTTCGCGCTGGTGGCGCCGCTCCGCGGGCTGCTCGCCCGCTTCCTGAAGGGCAACCGCCGCGCGCGTCTTCACCTCACCGAGGCCGACCAGGGTATCGACCTGCTGATCGAGGGAATCGAGGCGGAGGGATTGATCGCCGCCGAGGCGATCACTGCCTTCTGCCAGCGTCATGGCGTCGCCCGCCTGTCGATCGACAGCGGCCTGGGACCGGAAACCCGTTGGGAGCCGGAGCCGGTCACCATCACGCTGGCCGGGGTACCGGTGCCGATGCCGTACGGCGCCTTCCTCCAGGCGACGCGCGAAGGCGAGGCTGCGTTGGTTGACTCCGTCCGTGAGGCGGTCAGCAATGCCGGCACGATCGCCGATCTGTTCGCTGGCCTCGGCACCTTCGCTTTGGCGCTGACGGGCCGGGTCTATGCGGCGGAGGCAGCGCGTGACGCCATAATGTCGCTCAAGAGCGCCGGTGCCCGTGCCGGGCGCCAGCTCTTCACTGATCACCGCGATCTGTTCCGCCGGCCTTTGGTGACAGCGGAATGCGACCGGTTCGATGCCATCATCCTGGATCCGCCCCGCGCCGGCGCGCGCGAGCAGGTCCTGCAGCTTGCCGCGGCCAAAACGCCGATCCTTTCTTATGTTTCCTGCAATCCCAGCAGCTTCGCGCGAGATACCGAGATTCTGTGCAAGGGCGGCTATACGCTCGAATGGATCCAGCCGGTCGGGCAATTCCGCTGGTCGACTCATGTCGAACTGGCCGCGCGCTTCACCCGCTGACGTCATGCCACTCGGTCAGGGATAGTCCGCGCGTAGGAAATACAGGCCATCGGGTGGCGCGTTCAGCCCCAGCTTCGCCCTGTCGCGTGCATCCAGCGCAGCCTGCAAATCATCGGCTGACCATTTGCCCTGTCCGACCAGCGCCAGGCACCCGACCATCGATCGCACCTGATGATGCAGGAACGAACGCGCCGAGGCGAAGACGCTGATCCGGGCGCCGTCCTGCATGACGTCAAGCCGGTCGAGCGTTCGCACCGGACTATCGGCCTGGCAATGCGCCGACCGGAAGGTGGTGAAGTCATGACGTCCCACCAGCCGTGCCGCGCCCGCGGCCATCGCTTCGGCGTCGAGCGGCGTGGGCACGCGCCACGCCAAGCCATGGTCGAAGGTGAGCGGCGCGCGGCGGGTGATGATGCGATACTCATAATGCCGCGCGAGGCAGGAGAAGCGGGCGTGCCAGTCCGCCGGCACGATCTCGCAGGCCAGGATGGCGACTGGCGCGGGCCGCAATCGCGCGTTCAGTCCTTCCATCAGCCGGAACGGTGTTATCGGCCGGTCGATGTCGAGATGCGCGCGCATGCCCCTCGCGTGGACCCCTGCATCGGTGCGGCCCGCAGCGTGCACGGCGACGGTCTCTCCGGTGATCTCCAGCGCCGCCGTCTCGATCGCGGCCTGAACGCTTGGGCCGTGCGCCTGGCGCTGCCAGCCCATGAACGGGTGTCCGTCATATTCCACGGTCAGCGCGAAGCGCGTCATGTCAGCTGCGTACCCGCGAGAATGGAAAAGCCGCGCAGCACCTCTGATGACGTCATGACGCCGCGCCCGGCGCGTTGCAGAAGGACAGGGCGGATCGCGCCGTCGGCGCACGCCACGGTGAGCTGATCGTCCAGGACGGTACCGGGTGCGCCGCCGGCAGTGGGTAACACCTCGGCCGCAAGCAACCGGACGCGTTCGTTACCCATCTCGAAAAAGGCGCCCGGCACTGGATTGAACGCGCGGATCTGCCGTTCCACGTCGCTGGCGGGCCGGCTCCAGTCGATCCGCGCTTCGGCCTTGTCGACCTTGGGCGCATAGGTGACGCCGGTTTCGGGCTGGGGCACCGCCGAATAGGCCGGGATATCGGCCAGCACCTCCACCATCAACCGTGCGCCCATCGCGCTCAGTTCAGTCGTCAGCTCGCCTGCGGTCTTGCCGTCAACGGACGTTCGTCCTTCCAGCCGCACCGGGCCGGTATCGAGCCCGACCTCCATTTGCATGATGCCGACGCCGGTCTCGGCATCGCCGGCCAGGATCGCGCGCTGGATCGGCGCCGCGCCGCGCCAGCGGGGCAGCAGCGAGGCATGGACGTTGAGGCAACCGTGTGAGGGGGCCTCAAGCACTACCCGCGGCAGGATCAGGCCATAGGCGGCCACCACTGCGACATCGGCGTTCAGCGCGGCGAAATCGGCCTGCGCATCTGCATCGCGCAGGCTCACCGGGGTCCGGACGAGGATGTCCAGCGCTTCGGCGCGGGCCTGAACCGGAGAGGGAGTCAGCGCTTTTCCGCGACCGGCCCGGCGCGGCGGCTGGCTGTATGCCGCCGCGACGTCATGGCCAGCATCCACCAGCGCCTGAAGCACCGGCACCGAGAATTCGGGCGTTCCCATGAAGACGATCCGCATGCGCACGCTCTGGCCGCTTGGCAGAGGGCCACGCAACCCCCTATCTGTTCCGCATGTCCTCTCCCGAGATCGAAGCGCTGACTCAAGCCCTGTCCCGGCTCCCCGGCCTTGGGCCTCGCTCTGCGCGGCGCGCCGTGCTGCATCTGCTCAAGAAGCGCGAGACGGCACTTGGGCCATTGCTCGCCGCTCTAACCCAGGTTGATGATCGTCTGGCAACATGCTCTGTTTGCGGCAATATCGATACGATCGATCCCTGTGCCGTGTGCGCCGATCCCCGCCGGGACGCGCGCGCGCTCTGCGTCGTCGAGGAAGTTTCGGATCTCTGGGCGCTCGATCGTTCGAGACTTTTCCCGGGACGCTTCCATGTTCTGGGCGGCCGGCTGTCGGCGCTTGAGGGCATTCGCCCGGAAGACCTCAGAATCGATTCGTTGGTGCGTCGGATCGAAGCGGGCGGCATCGACGAGGTTGTCCTAGCCATGAATGCCACGCTCGAGGGTCAGACCACCGCGCATTATATCGCCGAGCGAATCGAACGCTTCCCGGTCCGCGTCACGCAGCTGGCGCATGGCCTGCCGGTGGGCGGCGAACTGGACTATCTCGACGAGGGCACGCTCGCTCAGGCCCTCCGCGCGCGGCGCCCGGTTGCCTGACGGGGGCGACCTGTCGCTTGACGGCAGCCCCGCGCTTTCCTAGCTCGCGCTCATGTCCGTTCTCGAAATCCTTGAAGTGCCCCATCCGGGCCTGCGCGCCGTCGCAAAGCCCGTCGCTGCAGTTGACGATGCCGTCCGCGCGATCGTCGCCGATATGTTCGATACCATGTACGACGCGCGGGGCATTGGCCTGGCCGCGACTCAGGTCGGGATCGAACAACGCATCGTCGTCATCGACCTGCAGGAGCCGGAGAGCGACGAAGAGGATGCGAAGCCGGTGCGCACGCCGCTGGTCTATATCAATCCCGAGCTGGTCTCCGTCAGCGAGGAAACCGCGCTCTACAATGAAGGCTGCCTGTCGATCCCAGAGCAATATGCCGAGGTTGAACGGCCGGCGCGCTGCCGGGTGAAGTGGCTCGACGCTGACGGCGCGAGCCATGAGGATGATTTCGACGGGTTGCTCGCGACCTGCCTCCAGCACGAGATCGATCATCTCAACGGCGTATTGTTCATCGATCACATCTCGCGCCTGAAGCGCGACATGGTGCTGAAGAAGCTGGCCAAGGCGCGCAAGGCGGCCTGATCCTCCGTTCTCAGCCGCACGGCGCGGCTGGGCGGATATCCGATCGTCCCACGGGGCGTACCTGCGACCGCGACAGGCGCCCGGCCAGCCGCAAGCCGCATTGCCAAAACGGCAATCCAGGCTAAAAGTTCGCGCAATGTTCCAATGAGGCCTTGCATGAACGGTTTGACGATTTCCCTGGCGATGATCGCCGTCCTGCTGGTGGGCCTTGGCCTTGGCTGGCTGCTTGGCAGTCGCGGCGTCGCGGAAGCGCAGGCCGATCGCGATGCCCGTACGGAGGAGTTCAAGCGCGCGATCGTCGACCTCGCCGGTGCGGAGGAGCGCGCACGGGTCGCGGTGCAACTGCGCGAGGAACTCGATACCATTCGCGACGAACGCGACGGTTTCCGTACCGAGAACGCCACGCTGCGTGCGCATGCCGAAGCGTTCGAAGCGCGCCTCGAGGAATTCAAGAATTCGCGTGAGGCGATGACGGGCCATTTCAACGAAACCGCCAGCAAGCTGCTCAACGACGCGCAAAGGCAGTTCCTCGAACGTGCCGAGGCCCGGTTCAAGCAATCGGAGGCGACGGCCGGCCAGAATCTCAAATCGATGCTCCAGCCGGTCAGCGACCGCCTGATGCGCTACGAGGAAGCCGTCACCAAGGTCGAGACGGAGCGGAAAGGGGCCTTCAGCGAGTTGAAGGGCCAGATCGAGCAGATGCGGATCGGCCAGGAAAAGGTCAGCAGCGAGGCGGCGAAGCTCGTCAATTCCTTGCGCAACGCCCCCAAGTCCCGCGGCCGCTGGGGTGAACAGCAGCTCAAGAACGTGCTCGAAACCTGTGGGTTATCGGAACATACTGACTTTCAGACTGAAGTGAGCGTGGCTGGCGGCGACGAAGGCGGGCGCCTGCGCCCCGACGCCATCATTCGCGTACCGGGTGGGCGCGCTCTGGTCATTGACGCCAAGGTGTCGCTTAATGCCTATCAGGATGCGTTCGGTGCCGTCGACGAGGCGCAGCGCCTGGTTGGACTCGCCGCGCACGCCGCCTCGATGCGCGCCCACGTCAACGGGCTCGGCAACAAGGCTTATTGGAGCCAGTTCGCCGACGCGCCCGATTACGTCATCATGTTCGTGCCCGGGGAGCATTTCCTGTCCGCCGCACTCGAGCATGATCCGACGCTCTGGGATTTCGCCTTCGAAAAGCGCGTGCTGCTTGCCACGCCGACCAATCTGATCGCCATAGCGCGGACGGTTTCGGCGGTCTGGCGTCAGGAGCGGCTGGCCAAGGAGGCGCGCCAGATCGGCGAGCTCGGCAAGGAACTGTACGACCGGTTGGCGAAGGCCGCGGGGGATCTGCGCAAGGTCGGTGGCGGACTGACGTCAGCGGTCAACAACTACAACACGTTCGTCAGTAGTTTCGAAAGCCGGACGCTGGTGACGGCACGCAAGCTGCGCGACCTCAACATCGAACCCGGCGCGCGCGAGATCGACTCGGTCGAACCAGTCGAGGCGCTTGCCCGCTATGGCGACACGCCGATCCTGCTCGACGGATCGATCGACGAGGCGGCGGAATAAGGCTTACCGGTCCAGCATCTCGCGCACCTTGTTGCTCAGCGCGGTGATGGTGAAGGGCTTGGTGATCACCTCCATCCCGGCATCGAGCAGGCCATTGCCGACCGCGGCATTCTCCGCATAGCCGGTGATGAACAGCACTTTCAGGTCGGGCCGGGTCACGCGAGCGGCATCGGCGACCTGGCGGCCATTGAGTCCGCCCGGCAACCCGACATCGGTAACCAGCAGGTCGATGCGTGCGGCTGACTGGATCGTCTTGAGGCCGGCGGGGCCGTCGACTGCCTCCAGGACCGCATAGCCGGCATCGCGCAGGATCTCGGTCGCCAGATCACGGACGATCGCTTCGTCGTCGATCACCAGCACGGTCTCGCCGTGCCCGGGGTCGGCCAGGTGCGTTTCGCCCTCGTCGCCCACATTATCGAGCCCTCCAAAATAACGCGGCAAATACAAACACATAGTCGTACCCTTGCCAATTTCAGAGTATATTCTCACCTGCCCTCCGGACTGGCGGACAAAGCCGTGAATCATCGACAATCCAAGGCCGGTGCCCTGGCCGATCGGCTTGGTCGTGAAAAACGGATCGAACGCCTTGGCGACGACGTCCGGCGTCATGCCGGTGCCGCTGTCCGTCACGCACAGCGAGAGATATTGTCCGGGCGGCAGCTCCCGGTCGCGCGCTGCGCGGTCGTCGAGCCATTTGTTCGCGGTCTCGATGGTGATCCGCCCGCCGCTACCGGCCATCGCGTCCCGCGCGTTGATCGTCAGGTTGAGCAGGGCGTTTTCCAGCTGCGAGGGGTCGACCCGCGTCAGCCACAGCCCGCCCGCGCCCACCACTTCGACCTCGATCGCGGGGCCGACCGTGCGTCGAATCAGATCCTCCATGCCGGCGATGAGCCGGTTGATGTCGGTCGGTTTCGGGTCGAGCGTCTGCCGTCGGGAGAAGGCGAGCAGGCGCTGGGTCAGCGATGCCGCCCGCCGCGTCGCGTCTTGCGCACCGCCGATATACCGGTCGAGGCCGGCGGTCCGTCCCTGGCCGAGGCGCAGTTCCAGCAGCTCAAGGTTGCCACCGATGCCCGCCAGCAGATTGTTGAAGTCATGGGCGATGCCGCCGGTCAGCTGGCCCACCGCTTCCATCTTCTGCGATTGACGGAGCGCCTCCTGCGCTTGGGTGAGTTCGAGCTCGCGCGCCTTGTCTTCCGACAGGTCCCGCCCCACCGCAATGAAATGCACCCCGTCTGGCTCAGGCGAAACGGTCCATCCGATCGGCTTCCATTCGCCGTTCGCCGTCAGGATGCGGTTCTCGAACCGGGTAGGCTGCCCGGTACGGCTCATCTCCTCGAGCGCCGCAGCAACCCCAGGCACATTGTCGGGGTGGATGATATCGGCATAGGGGTTGGTCAGCAGTTCGCGCTCCGACCATCCCAGTACCTTGGTCCATGCCGGGTTCACCGCCGACATCGCGCCATCATAATCGGCGCGCGCCAGCATGTCCTCGGATAGCGTCCAGAGCCGGTCGCGTTCGGCCTCAGCCGCCTTTTCCTCCGTGATGTCGCGCCCGCTGCAGTAGACCATGCCGTCTTCCGGAATGCCGACCCAGCTGATCCAGCGATAGCTGCCGTCCTTGCAGCGATAGCGGTTGGGAAAGCGGATCGCCGGCTCTCCCTGCTGAGTCAGCTGGAATCCGCCACGGGTGCGCTCGACATCGTCGGGGTGAAGCAATTCGAAGATCGACATGCTCGCAACCTCCCGCTCGCTCCAGCCGAGCAGGGATTTCCACGCCGGATTCGATGTTTCGAAATAGCCTTCAGAATTGAGCGCCCCGAGGAGATCGGGGCTGAGTTGCCATGTCAGGCCTCGCGCCTGGGTGCGCTCGATCACCTGGCGCTCGAGATCTGCATTCAGTGCCCGCAGCGCCGCCTCGCTGCGGACCTGGTCGGTGACGTCGTGGCCCTCGGCGAAAATACCACTGATCGAGCCGTCACTCTCGATGATCGGCTGATAGACCAGATTGAGGAAGCGCTGCTCCAACGGGCTGGAGGGGGCGCGTCGGATATCGACGGCCATGTTGTTTCCGACGAAAGACTGGCCGGTGCGATACACCTGGTCGAGCAGATCGAAGAAGCCCTGACCTTCGATTTCGGGCAGCCCGTCGCGCACGGTCATGCCGATGACCTCACGGTACCCGATCAGCTGAAGATACGCCTCGTTCGTGAACTCGAAGACATGGTCGGGGCCGCGTAGCACGCACATGAACCCGGGCGCTCGTTGGAAGAGGGCGCGCAGACGATCGCGCTCGCCGGTGCGGGCCGCCACTTCGGAAGCAAGCCGGTCATTGACTTCGCGCAGCGCCCCGGCGGCCTGCTCCCGCAACTGGGCGGCTTCGGCGAGTGCCTCTGCGCGCCGCCGCTCGCTCTCATAAGCTTCCGCGCTGGCCAGGCCCGACGAAATCTGGCCGGCCAGCAGATCGAGATAGCCGAGATAATCGGTATCCGGCTGCCGATGCGGATTGAGCCCGACGACGATCGCCCCCACGGGAGCGTCGCTGCCGCGCCGCTGCAGGGGCAGGATGATGGCGCGCTCTGGCGGTTTCTGCCAGGCACCCCGCGGCAAATCGGCGATGTCGACGAGCGGCACGATCGCCTGTCTCCCGGTCAGCGGCCATGGCGAACGATCGTCGAGCGGAATCGATTCGGGAGCTATCAGGTGAGGGCCAGCGAAGCCGGTTGTGCCGACGAGCCGGGCGACACCATCTTCGAACAGGTACAGCAGGGCGAAAGGAAGGTCGCGCGGGTTGCTTTCCAGGCATTCCGTCGTGGCCGCCACCACCGATTCCGTGGTCTTCGCCGCCGTCAGGTCCGAGGCGAGCACCCGTAAAGTATCCATCCGGCGCGCGGTGATGACGCGCTCCGTCTCCTCGACCACCGCGCAGAGCAGTCCACCGACGGCGCCGCTATCGTCGAACACCGGGCTGTAGGAAAAGGTGTGATAGGTTTCTTCGCTATAGCCGTTGCGTTCGAGCAGAAGCAGCAACGCTTCGCTCCAGGTCGCCTCGCCATCTTCATAGACGCGGCGGATCAGCGGCTCGATGTCAGGCCAGATCTCCGCCCACAATTCCCTGGTGGGGGCGGCAAGGCTGTCGGGATGCTTCTGGCCGAGCGTCGGCCGATAGGCGTCATTGTAGAGGAAGGCGACGTCCGGCCCCCAGCCCAGCCACATGTCGAACTTGCTGGTCAGGAGAATCCGGACGGCTACCTTCAATGCTTCAGGCCAACCGTCAACCGACCCCAAGCTGCTATTCGACCAGTCCTTGGCGCGCATCAGCGCCGTCATCTCACCAGTGCCGACGAACACGTCCGGACCGGGCTTCACTGAAAGACCGCCTTCATGCCGGCCGGGCGCAACCGGGCGCTTCCGAAAAGGGTTTGAAAACCGTTCCTTCGCCATAGTTGATTGTCATCGCGCCCCCTCCCGTCATTGTGACGCAGCTAACGATGACTACCCTCTACCGGTTCCGTCGTGCCAAGAACGTCGCTCAGTACCGCTCGGGTACGGCCTTTACCAGCACGAGGGTCTGCAAGTCGGATGCGCTCAGCACGAGCTTGCCCGCGCGATTCGTGCTGGCGCTGAGCCGCTGGCTGAGCAAGCGCATCAGGGCCTGTTCCTGCGCCATTGCGGGGCCCGGGCAGGCCATCTTGGTCGATATCAGGGGACCCGCGATCAGACGCCCACGGTCGAAGCGAAACGATCCGCCAAAGCCGTTGCAGCCGCTATGGCCACTGATCCGGTTGCCGTTGAACGCGATCGTCGCCGGACGCGGACCGCGCACCGGACGCCCCTCGATCGATTCGATGCGCCAATTGCCTTCGATCACTGGCGCGCGAGACGGCGCGACGATCGGATCGCCGCCGCAACCGCGCACGGTCTTTCGGCCGACCGTCACCATCACGCGCTCGGGATAGCGGCGGTCGCTCATGCCGTCGCTGCATTCGGCGCGGGTGATGTCGATCGTGATCCGCGGCGTCACGTAGCGTCGTCCGTTGAAGCTCGGGCGTGGCATCGGCGCGGTCGTCGTGACGCGCGTCTTGCCATAATCGCCGAGATATCGGATCAGGCCGTTCTCGATGGTCAGGGCCCAGCCGGGCTCGGTACCGACCGCCCGATACGGCGCCTCGCGTGGCGCGGCGACGGCGGTACCGGCGATCAGCAGGGCAGGGCAAAGGGCAAGCGCGAATTTCATGTGGGGTCTCCTCGTCCGCCGGATAGGCAAGCCCGCCTGAACCGATCGTTACGTGGCCGTTCAGCGAGGCGAAGGCTTGGTCCGTGCCAGCACTTCATACGCCATCACCGCCGTCGCCACGGCAGCATTCAGACTATCCGCCTTGCCCAGCATGGGAATCTTTACGAGCAGATCGCATTCGGCCGCATAGTCGGACGGCATGCCTTGCGCTTCGTTCCCGGTCAGCAGGAAGGTCGGCACGGTATAGGTCGCTGCGCGATAATCCTGATCGGTATCGAGGCTTAGCCCGACCAGCTGGCCCGGACCCGCACGGAGCCAGGGCACGAAATCCGTCCATTCGGCCTGGACGATCGGCACGGTGAACAGCGCGCCCATGCTCGCGCGCACTGCCTCCACCGAAAAGGGATCGACGCATTCTCCGATCAGGATGAGTCCGCCGGCGCCGACCGCATCGCCGGTGCGCAGGATCGTGCCCAGATTGCCGGGATCGCGCAGTCTTTCCGCGACCAGCCAGATATTGGAGCGGCTTCGATCGAGCGCGGCGAGGGTGGTCGCGAACTCGGGGAACACACCGACCACCGCTTGCGGGTTATCCTTGCCCGAAAGCTTGGAGAGGATATCGGGCACCGTCTCGATCGCTTCGCCGCCGGCTGCCTCGACCTCGGCGATGAGCGCGCGGACGAGCGAATGGTTGGCGCTATCGCGGGCGAAGAACAGATATTCGGGGAGCCGCCCGCTTTCGCGCGCCTCCGTCAGGATGCGCAGTCCCTCCGCCAGGAACAGGCCTTCCTCGCGCCGGTGCCGCTTCTCGCGCAGCGATCGGACACGCTTGATGAGCGGATTGGAGTAAGCCGTGATTTCGCGGGGCATTAACTTCCCTTCCTTTCGTGGAAGGGGTTGGGAGAGGGCCTGTCGGTAAACACGCCGGTCACATGCCCTCCCCGGACCCGTCCCGCAAGCGGGTCGGGAGGGGTTAGTCTTCGCCGAATTTCGCTTCCACGAGCTCGCACAACGCCCCGACCGCCTGTTCCGCGCCGTCGCCTTCAGCACTGATGATGATCGAATCGCCCATCGCGGCACCCAGCATCATCAGGCCCATGATCGACGTACCGGTTACGCTGCCGGCACCGTCCTTCTCCACCGCGACTTCGACCGGTTGGGTTGATGCCAGGGTGACAAACTTAGCGCTGGCCCGGGCGTGCAGACCCCGCTTGTTGGTGATGAGCACCGTACGACTGACAGCCATCAAGCAGCAGCCTCGCCCAGGACCTCGGAGGCGACCGAAATATATTTGCGGCCAGCTTCTCGCGCGGCGGCGACTGCGTCGACGACCTTCATCGATTTGCGCGCCGATTCGAGGCGGATCAGCATCGGCAGGTTGATGCCGGCGATCACCTCGATCCGGCCACGCTCCATCAGCGAAATGGCGAGGTTGGAGGGCGTGCCGCCGAACAGGTCGGTCAGCACGATGACCCCGCGCCCGGTATCGACCTCGGCAATTGCCGTGGCGATGTCGGCCCGGCGGGCCTCCATGTCGTCATCGGGACCGATCGCGATCGTCGCGATCCGTTCCTGCTTGCCGACGACATGCTCCATCGCGGTCACGAACTCCTCGGCGAGGCGTCCGTGCGTCACCAGAACCAGGCCGATCATAGCCCCGACTCTTTCATGGCAGTTTCATTCACAGAAAGACCGTCCCCTTGGGCGCTCCCGGCCACACCCTCCAGCGAGTCCTGGGGCGCGGCAGCGAGATCGCGGTGCGCGACCGTGGGCGAAAATCCTTCGTCGCGCAACCGTGCCGCAACACGCTCTGCCACGTGCACGGAACGGTGCCGCCCGCCGGTGCACCCGAAAGCGATCGTGACATAGGATTTCCCCTCCGCCCGGTAGCGTGGCAGCAGGACCAGCAGCAGCGATTCGATCTGCGACATGGCCATGTCATAGGCCGGGTCGTCCGCGACATAAGCGCTGACGTCCGGGTCCAGCCCTGTTCCCGGGCGCAGGTCCGCCCGCCAGTGGGGATTGCGCAGGAAGCGCATGTCGAAGACCAGATCGGCGTTGCGGGGTAGTCCGCGCGCGAAACCGAAGGACATCACTGAAACGGTCGGCTCGCCCAATCCTTCGCCGGAAAAGGTCGATCGGACCTGCTGCGCCAGTTCGTTGGCCGACAGGTTGGTCGTGTCGATCAGCCGGTTCGCCCAGCGCCTGAGGGGGGCGAGCAACTCGCGCTCGCGGGCGATGCCGTCGGACGCAGGACGATCCATTGCCAACGGATGGCGGCGGCGCGTCTCCGAGTAGCGCCGCTCCAGCTCCGCGCCCGAGCAGTCCAGGAACAGGGTGCCGATGTCATGACCATGTTCCTCACGGAGCTTCTTGATGCGCTCGACGATTCGTTCCGGATCGAAATCGCGCGTGCGTGCGCCGATGCCGAGCGCCAGCGGCTGGGACGATCGTTCCGCGCCCTCGGGCAGGGGCGCGCTGAGTAGCCGGTCGAGCAGCAACAGCGGCAGATTGTCGACGACCTCCCAGCCGAGGTCCTCGAGCGTCCGCAGTACGGTCGACTTGCCCGCCCCCGACATGCCGGTGACGAGCAATATATCCTTGGGGTCCCGCTTCATGCCGTGTGCCCTAGCAGGTGCCTGAGGGCCAATTCCACCTTGATCGGTGCCGAGGCCTCGTGCGGATCGAGCGCGATCGCCGGAACAGGCACGCCTTCGAAACAGCGCGACTCGGCTTCGGGCAGGCGCTCCACCCGATCGGCGAGGCGGACCAGCAAGGCGACCGGCACCGGCGCGGCATGAGCCATTGAAACGATGCCGATGCCCCGGACCTCCATCTGGCCGGCGATCGTGGCGGGTGGGCTGGCGAGCAATATATCCTGCGACGCGCTCAGCACCGTATAGTCATCGCTCACCAGCACCGCGCCGCGATCGATCAGCCGCAGCGCGAGGTCGGACTTGCCCGCACCCGAGGGTCCCTCGATCAGCACCGCATGGCCGCCGATGGCTATGGTCGAGGCGTGAATCGTCTCGCTCATCGCCGATCCGCCAGCGGCAGCCGTACCACGAAGCGCGCGCCGCTCAGCCGGTCGTCGCGGGATTCGACGGCGATCATGCCCTGATGGCCCTCGACGATGGTCCGCGCGATGGCGAGGCCTAGCCCGCTATGTTTGCCGAACGCCTCGCCATCGGGGCGGAGTGACTGGAAGCGGCTGAACACCTGTTCCCGCGCCTCTTCCGGCACACCGGGGCCCTCATCCTCGATCCATATGATCAAATCCTCGCCGTCCTGCGTCGCCGTCACCACGATCAGCCCTCCATCGGGAGAAAAGGAAACGGCATTGTCGATCAGATTCTCGAACACGCGTTCGAGCCGGGCGCCTTCACCCATCGCGACCAGGCGCTGATCGACACGGTGATCGAAACGGATCTGGATGTCCCGCTCGATCCCGCGCGCGGCGCGCTGGTCTAGCAGGGCGCCGATCATCGCGCCGACATCGACCTCCTCGAACTTGGCGCGGCTGAGCTGCGCATCGAGCCGCGAGGCTTCCGAAATGTCGGTGATCAGCCGGTCGAGCCGATGAACGTCATCGCGCACGATCGCCAGCAGGCGCTCCTGCAGTTCGGGATCGCGCACCGTCGCCAACCCCTCCACTGCCGAACGCAGCGAGGCGAGGGGGTTCTTCATTTCATGCGTTACATCGGCGGCGAACGCCTCGGTCGCGTCGATCCGGGCCCTGAGCGCGAGGCTCATGTCGGAGAGCGCGCGGGCGAGCATCCCCACCTCGTCGCGGCGCGAGGGCAGGCGAGGCACCACCACCTCGCGCGCCCGACCTAGCCGCACGCGCACCGCGGCGCGGGCAAGGCGCCGCAACGGGCGCACAATGGTCCGCGCGAGGAAAAGCGAGAGCAGTACCGATACGATCGACACGATGGCGAGCACGACGCTCAGCCGGAAGCGCTCGACCCGAACGGTCTGAGTGATGTCGCGCGCGTTGAGCGTAGTCATCACCACGCCGCCGGTAGGCAATGCCGCTGCCGCCGTGATCACCGGCGTGCGATCGGGCGCGCGCCACACCGTCGCCGGTGCGCTTTGGGTGCTGCGTGCGGTACGGACGTCGGGCCATTCCAGCCAGCCGCTCCGTTCGCGGTACAGCGGGGCCCGGGGTGCGCCGACCACGGTATCGATCACAGCATCGAGGAATCTTGCGCTGCTCTGCTGCCAATCCTGCTTGTCGGGATCCTGAAGCACGAAATTGCGTAGTCCCAGCGCCCGCGTGTCGGTGACCAGCGCGCCCTGCACATCGTACAGCCGGATGCGGGCGCCGGTGTCGCGCGCGAGCCGGAGCGCCAGGATATTATGGCGTTCGGGCGGCACCGCGCCCATCGCCTCGGCGATCAGGCGGGCCTCGCGACTCGCCTGTGCCACGCGGCTGTCGACCAGCCGGCTGCGATAGCTGTCGAGATAGAAGAACCCGCCCGCTAGCAACGCCAGCGCGATGATGTTCACGGCCAGGATACGCGGCGTAAGCGATACCTGGCCGGACCAGCGAAGCGTCAGCTCGCGGTCGTCATTCCTCGGAGAATCGGTAACCCGCGCCATATAGCGTCTCTATGGCATCGAATTCCGGGTCGATCTGCCTGAACTTGCGACGCACGCGCTTGATATGGCTGTCGATGGTGCGATCGTCGACATAGATGTCGTCGTGATAGGCTGCGTCCATCAACTGGTTGCGCGTCTTCACGATGCCGGGGCGCTGCGCCAGCGTTTCCAGGATGAGGAATTCGGTGACGGTCAGCGTCACGCTGGCGCCGTTCCACGTCACGCGGTGCCGCGCCGTATCCATTGCCAGCCGCCCGCGTACAAGGGTTCCGCCGGGATTCTCGTCCTCGCCCGCCGCGCCTGTGACGGCGAGTTCCGACCGGCGCAGGATCGCGCGAATGCGCGCGATCAGCAGTCGGTGGGAGAAGGGCTTGGCGATATAATCGTCGGCGCCCATCGCCAGGCCGAGCGCTTCGTCAAGTTCGTCGTCCTTCGACGTGAGGAAGATCACCGGCGTCATGCTCTTCTCGCGCAGCCGGCGCAGCAGTTCGAGGCCGTCCATCCGCGGCATCTTGATATCGAAGATGGCAAGATCGGGGGGATTGTCGATCAGTGCCTTCAGCGCCGTCTCGCCATCGGAATAGACCCGGGTGACGAATCCCTCTGTCTGGAGGGCAATCGACACTGAAGTCAGGATGTTGCGGTCGTCATCGACGAGCGCGATCGAAGCCGTCATCGGCATGCAACCTTGTATTGTTGGGCAGGAGAGGTAGTCCAAACCGTCAGCGCGCTCAACTCAACGCGCAGTTCTCTTGTCTCGACTGGACATTTACCTGTCCATGGCGATATGCGCGAATCGCATCCGGCACCTAGTGCGGCATGGTCCGCACGCCGAAATTTCAGGAGAGCAACGACCGTGAGCGATCGTATTCCAGACGCAGGCCTCGAAGCGCAAGGCATTGAAACACGCGCTACCCTGCATTGGAACCTGGTCACGGCCCGCCTGATCGAGGCCGCGGTCGCGCGCGGCGAGGGCAAGCTCTCCGCAGAAGGTCCGCTCGTCGTCGAGACCGGCCAGCACACTGGTCGCTCCGCGCAGGACAAGTTCATCGTCCGCGACGCCGAGACCGAGGATACGGTCTGGTGGGGCAAGAGCAACAAGGCGATGACACCGGAGCATTTCGCCGCGCTGAAGACCGATTTCCTGGCGGAACTGAAGGACAAGGAAGACCTGTTCATCCAGGACCTGTTCGGCGGATCGCAGCCCGAGCACCGTGTCCGCGTTCGCGTCGTGACCGAGCTGGCGTGGCACAACAGCTTCATCCGTACCATGCTGGTTCGCCCGGAAGAGAGCGAACTGCGCGGCTTCGAGGCCGACTACACCATCATCGATCTGCCTACCTTCCGCGCTGATCCCGCGCGTCATGGCTGCCGCAGCGAGACGATCATTGCGGTCAACTTCACGGACAAGCTGATCCTGATCGGTGGCACGCGCTACGCCGGCGAGATGAAGAAATCGGTGTTCAGCCTGCTCAACTACCTCCTGCCGCCGACCGGCGTCATGCCGATGCATTGCTCGGCGAATATCGGTTCCAAGGGTGACACTGCAGTGTTTTTCGGCCTGTCCGGCACGGGCAAGACCACCTTGTCGGCCGATGCCAGCCGTACGCTGATCGGTGACGACGAACATGGCTGGTCCGACACCGCGGTCTTCAATTTCGAGGGTGGCTGCTACGCCAAGATGATCCGCCTCTCGGCCGAGGCCGAGCCGGAGATCTTCGCGGTCACCAAGCGTTTCGGCACGGTGCTCGAGAATGTCGTGATGGACAATGTCACGCGCCAGCTCGATCTCGATGACGCCAGCCTCGCCGAGAACAGCCGCGGTGCTTATCCGATCGACTTCATTCCGAATGCGTCGGAAGAGAATATGGGGCCGGTGCCGCACAACATCGTGATGCTGACGGCCGACGCGTACGGCGTGCTGCCCCCGATCTCGAAGCTGACGCCCGAACAGGCGATGTACCATTTCCTCTCGGGCTATACCGCGCGCGTCGCCGGTACCGAGATCGGCGTGACCGAGCCGGATGCGACCTTCTCGACCTGTTTCGGCGCGCCGTTCATGGCCCGTCATCCGTCGGTGTACGGCAATCTGCTCAAGAGCCGGATCGCCAAGGGCGGGGTGGATTGCTGGCTGGTCAATACCGGCTGGACCGGCGGCAAATACGGCATCGGTCGGCGCATGCCAATCAAGGCGACCCGTGCGCTGCTCAACGCGGCGCTCGACGGCAGCCTGAACAACGCCGAGTTCCGCACCGATCCGAATTTCGGCTTCAAGGTGCCGGTCAGCGTGCCGGGCGTCGACAGCGCAATCCTCGATCCGCGCGAAACCTGGCCGAACAAGGCCGATTACGACGCGACAGCGGCCAGGTTGGTCGATCTGTTCGTCGAGAATTTCGCGCAATTCGCGGAGCATGTCGACGAGGGCGTGCGCCAAGCAGCACCCCGGACCGCTGAACCAGCCTGAAACGCCCGGTCATCGATCGGGCAAGGAAAGCCCGATCGATGACTGACCTGCCATACCGCCCCTTTCCAGACGCCGTCTCGATCCGCCGGATCGGGGAGGGCCTTCTTGCGTGCACGCTTCCCAAGACAGACTGGACTCATGAAGCGCATCTGGCCGCGACTTTGTGGCTGATCCGTGACCGGCGCGACATCGATGTCGATGCCCGGATCGCGGGAATCATCAGGCGCTACAATGAGAGTGTCGGTGGGGTTAACGATGACCATCAGGGTTATCACGACACCATTACCCATGTGTTCGTGGCGGGAATACGGCTTCACCTCGTGGGACGCGCCCGGGACGAGGCGCTGATGGACTCGGTCAACGCGCTGCTGGCGAGTCCGATGGGTCAGCGCGACTGGCCGCTCCGCTTCTACAGCCGTGATCTGCTGTTCTGCCCGGCTGCCCGCCGCGCCTTCGTGCTGCCCGACCTCGCGCCGCTGCCGGCCCCGTGATAGACCGCGCCATCAGTCGCACGGCCGGAGGACCATATCATGGGAATACTCGACGGATTGCTCGGACAGGTGACCCAGAATGTCGACATCAAGAACCTCGCGGAAAAAGTGGGCTTGAGCCCCGCGCAGGTCGAGAGCGCAGTGGTGGCACTGGGCCAGGCGCATAGCGCGCCGACCGATACGGTCGACACTGCGGCCGCCACCACCGGGCTTCCAACGGACGTGCTTCAGCAGATCGTCGGTCATATCGGCGGGGAAGGGGCGCTCGGCCAGTTTGCCGGCCTGCTGCAAGGCTCCGGCATGCTCGGCAAGGTTGGCGGCCTGATCGATCAGGATGGCGACGGCAACCCGATGGATGAGATCGCCGGCTTCGCCAAGGGCCTGTTCGGCAAGAATTGAATCAGGCGGTCCGTGGAGATCGTCTTCGCTAAATCGAAGCGAAGACCTTATGCGGGCTCGACCAGCAACACACTGCCCGATGCACCAACGATGCGGACGACCGAGCCCGTGCGCGCGTCCGGGCCGCGCGCTTTCCAGGCGCCGTCGCCGACCTTCACCCGGCCTTCGCCGCCGCTGATCGCATCGCATACCTCTGCGGTGGTCCCGATCAGGCGGGCGACCCGGTCGTTCAGCAACGGGTCCTCGGTCGGCACTTCGCTACGCTGGTACCAGCGCCGGCCGAGGCCGACCGCCGCCGCCGTGAACAATGCGAAAAGGAGTGCCTGGACGAGCACCGGCAGCCCCGGCACGAACAGGATCGCGAAGCCGGTAATTCCGGCGCCGGCCGCGAGGAAGATCAGGAAAAAGCCGGGCGCGATCAGCTCGGCAATGGCCAGGCCCAGCGCCGCCGCAAGCCAGATCGCCCCGTGGCTCCAGAAAAAGCCGAGAAACGTCATGCCGCGCCTCCCTCGAATGGTCCGCGCGGCCGGGCTGGCGGGAGAGGCGTTGCCGGACTGGTGCCGCCGGAGCCGCCGATGGCTTCACGCGCGAGCTCCCCGATCCCACCCAGCGTGCCCATCAGCTGAGTCGCTTCGACCGGGAACAGGATCGTCTTGGCATTGGGCGAGGTCGCGAACATGCCGATCGCCTCGACATATTTTTGCGCGATGAAATAGTTGATCGCCTGGGTGCTGCCCCCAGCGATTGCGTCCGACACCATCTTGGTTGCGGCCGCCTCGGCCTCGGCTGAGCGCTCGCGCGCTTCGGCGTCACGGAATGCAGCTTCCTTGCGGCCCTCGGCCTCGAGAATCTGCGCTTGCTTCAGGCCTTCGGCCCGGTTGATCTCGTTCTGTCGTGCAGCCTCGGATTCCAGGATCGTCGCCCGTTTCTCGCGTTCCGCCTTCATCTGGCGGGTCATCGCATTCACGATATCGGCGGGCGGGCGGATGTCCTTCAATTCGACACGCGTGATCTTCACGCCCCAGGCTTCGGTCGCCTGATCGACCACCTGGAGCAGACGGGTGTTGATCTCGTCGCGCTTGGACAGGGTTTCGTCCAGATCCATCGAGCCCATCACGGTCCGCAAATTGGTCGTCGAGAGCTGCATGATCGCGAGATAGAGGTCGCTCACCTCATAGGCTGCCTTGGCCGCGTCGAGCACCTGGAAGAACACGACGCCGTCGACCGCGACCATCGCATTGTCCTTGGTGATGATTTCCTGCCCCGGAATGTCGAGCACCTGCTCCATCATGTTCACGCGCCGACCGACCCGGTAGAAAAAGGCTGGATAGAAGTTGAGGCCTGGCCGCGCGACAGTAGTGAAGCGTCCGAAATGCTCGATCGTGTATTGATAGCCCTGGCGGACTACCTTGATACTCATCATGAAATAGAAAATGACGACAAGCAGAACCAGCCCGGCAAGCGTGAGAGTCATGGTGTAAAACCCCCGACAGGAGCCGCGAAGGGTGCGGCCGATGCGGATAGATTAGCAGATTGGCGGAGCCGTTATAGCGAAATGCGACACCGTCGGCGCGCACCCTAGCGCGGCGAGGGCCCTTTGGTTACATGGACCGCCACGACTCGCCCCCCGCAGGAAGCTGGCATCCCATGGACATTCGCCTCGGTCTCACCTTTGACGACGTACTGCTGTATCCGGCGGAATCCGACGTCGTGCCGAGCCAGACGAACACCGCGACCTATCTCACCCGAGACATCGCGTTGAATATCCCGGTGATCTCGGCCGCGATGGATACCGTGACCGAGGCCGACATGGCCATTGTCATGGCACAGCTGGGCGGTATCGGCGTGCTCCATCGGAACATGACGGTCGACGAGCAGGTCGCCGCCGTCCGTGCGGTGAAGCGCTACGAATCGGGCATGGTGGTCAACCCGATCACCATCACGCCGGACGCGACGCTCGCCGAGGCCCAGGCGCTGATGGCGCACCACCGGATCAGCGGTATCCCGGTCACCGAAAAGGGCGGCAAGCTGGTCGGTATCCTCACCAACCGCGACGTCCGCTTCGCCGGCAATCCGCTCCAGCCGGTCGCCGAGTTGATGACGCACGAGAATCTCGCGACCGTTTCGCCGGGCGTGAACCAGGAAGAGGCGCGCCGCCTGCTCCATCAGCGCCGGATCGAAAAGCTGCTGGTGGTCGACGAGGCCTATCGCTGCATCGGCCTGATCACCGTCAAGGATATCGAGAAGGCGGTGATGTATCCCAATGCCACCAAGGATGCGACGGGCCGGCTGCGCGTCGCTGCCGCATCGACGGTCGGGGACAAGGGTTTCGAGCGGACCGCGGCGCTGGTCGATGCCGAGCTCGACCTGATCGTGATCGATACCGCACACGGACATAATATCGACGTCGCCCGCGCGGTCGAGCGGGTCAAGCGGCTGTCCAATTCGGTCCAGGTGATCGCCGGCAACGTCGCGACCGCGGCAGCGACGCGCGCGCTGATCGATGCCGGCGCGGACGGCATCAAGGTCGGCATCGGACCGGGATCGATCTGCACCACCCGTGTGGTTGCCGGCGTCGGCGTGCCGCAGCTCACCGCCGTGATGGATTGTGCCGAGGAAGGCGCGAAATCCGGCATCCCGGTGATCGCCGATGGCGGTATCCGCACCTCGGGCGACATGGCCAAGGCAATTGCCGCCGGAGCCTCGACCGTGATGATCGGATCGCTGCTTGCCGGCACCGAAGAAGCGCCGGGCGAAACCTTCCTCTACCAGGGGCGCTCCTACAAATCCTATCGCGGCATGGGTTCGGTCGGCGCGATGGCGCGCGGCTCGGCCGATCGCTATTTCCAGCAGGACATCAAGGATCAGCTCAAGCTCGTTCCTGAAGGGATCGAGGGTCAAGTGGCGTATAAGGGCCCGGCGCGCGACGTGATCCACCAGCTGGTCGGCGGTGTGCGGGCAGCAATGGGCTATACCGGTTCGGCGACCATCGAGGAATTACAGAAGCGGGCGCGGTTCATCCAGATCACCGGCGCGGGCCTGCGCGAGAGCCATGTCCATGACGTGACGATCACGCGCGAAGCGCCCAACTACCCGACGCAATAAGCGGCGCCGCGCCGCGGCTTAGCCGACCCTGGTCAGCCCGGCCGCATAAGCCTTGCCCTTGTCGACATAATGCTGGGCGGACGCCTTCAGCATCGTCGCTGCCTGCTCGTCCAGCGTGCGGATCGCCTTGGCCGGGCTGCCGACGATCAGGCTGTTCGGCTCGAAGACCTTGCCCTCGGTAACGAGCGCACCGGCGCCGACGATGCAGCCGTTGCCGATTACGGCGCGGTTGAGGATGATCGCGCCCATCCCGATCAGCACATTGTCGCCGATCGTGCAGCCATGGAGGATCGCATGGTGGCCGATCGTGCAATCGGCACCGATCGTCAGCGGCGCACCCGGATCGGAGTGGCACATCGCACTTTCCTGGATATTGCTGCGCGCGCCGACTATTATCGGCGTATTGTCCGCCCGGATCACTGCGCCGAACCACACGCTGGATTCGTCCGCGAGATGCGTATCGCCAATCACGTCAGCGCTGGGGGCGACCCACACATTGATGCCAAGCACAGGCTGTTTTCCGTAGATGGCGTAAAGCGGCATGAAATCCCTCCTGATTTTGTCCCGCTTAACGCGGCGCCGAGAAAAGGGGGAGAGACTCTCCGCTTCCGCGAGCCGACGGGCTGGCACTCATCGAAAATGCGCGTATATCATATAGGATGATGGCGCCAGAGCGCGCCACGACGAGGGGACGCCATGAAATTTCCGTTGTCGAACGCCGGTCGCTGCCTCGCGTTGCTATCCTTGTGTGCGATCATCGCGACGGCGCCGGCCATCTCGCAAAAGGCTGGGACAACGGCCTTAACGGCGGAGCAAGACCATCGGAACATGCTGGACCAGCTGGGTATCCTGAAATTGCGACCGGGGCCCAGCGGCAACAACAACGCCCCCAACCCGGCCAATTATGATCCGGCCAAAGCCAACCCCTATCCGGACTGGCCCGAGCTGCTGACCCTGAACAATGGCCGGAAGGTGACGACCGCCGAGGGCTGGTGGAAGCAGCGCCGGCCCGAAATCGTCGAGGCATTCGAGCGAGAAGTGGTCGGGCGCGTGCCCGCCAACGCTCCCCGGATCGACTGGTCGGTCGTCAGCACGGACAATGAGGTGATCGGCGGCAAACGGGTGGTGGCGCGTCAGCTGATCGGACGCGCCGACAACAGTGCCTACCCCGCGATCGATGTGGGCATCAGGGTAACATTGGTGCTGCCGGCTGATGGCACCACGCCAGTGCCGGTGCTCATGATGTTCGGCCCCGCCCGCTATCCTGCGCCGAGCCAGCCCAGCCCGGAAGAAGCCGCTAGGATCGATTCGGCGCTCAAAGCAGCATTAATCGCGCGCGATCCTTCGCTTGTGGCCGTTTTCCAGGCGCATCCGGGATTCGAATTCGCCAAGCCGCCGCCCTTCTTCCCGGCGCCGCCGAGCGACGAACGGATCAGCGCGTTGGTCGGTGCCGGCTGGGGCGTGGCCCTGGTCGATACCGCCACCATCCAGGCGGACAATGGCGCAGGATTGACCCGCGGCATCATCGGGCTGGTCAACAAGGGCCAGCCGCGCAAGCCGGACGATTGGGGAGCGCTCCGCGCCTGGGGCTGGGGCGCCAGCCGCGCGCTCGACTATCTCGAAACAGTTCCCGGGGTCGATGCGAAGCATGTCGGGATCGAAGGTGTATCGCGCTGGGGCAAGGCGGCTCTGGTCACCATGGCGTTCGACCAGCGCTTCGCGATGGTGCTCGTCGGGTCGTCGGGGGAGGGCGGGGCCAAGCCGCATCGCCGCAATTTCGGCGAGCAGGTCGAGAATCTGACCGGCACCGGGGGCTATCACTGGATGGCCGGCAACTTCCTGAAATATGGCGCCGCGGAGGCGCGGTTCGGGCCGAAGACCGCCAACGACATCCCGGTCGATGCCCATCAGCTAATCGCGCTCTGCGCGCCGCGGCTGACCTTCATCAGCTACGGCGTCCCCGAAAAGGGCGACGCCAACTGGCTGGATCAGCAGGGCAGCTACATGGCGACGGTCGCGGCGGGGCAGGTCTGGACGCTATTGGGGGCGAAGGATCTGGGCGTCGGCAACGATTATCGCACCGCGCGGATGCCGCCGGTCAACACCGACATGCTCGATGGTCAGCTGGCCTGGCGGCAGCATGATGGCGGGCATACCGACGCGCCCAACATCAAGCACTTCATCGCATGGGCGGATAGGGAAATGGGCCGCGCGGCGAGATAGTCCCTCCGGACAGTTTCGCACCGTCGCTGGTCAGGCCTCCAGCTGGTTCGTCTCCGGCCGGATCATCGCCCGCAGCATGATCCGGATCGATCGCACCGCGACTCGCATCGCGCCGGCAAGATCCGGTCGGAACTGATCGGTTGCGGGCACGGCTTCGTTTCCCTCGAGCAGATCGATCAGCCGATGCTCGTCGCCGGTGATTCGGTCATCGGATGGATTGCCGGCCTGAAAGGGGCGCCGGAAACCCGCCTCGAACAGGGTCAGCAGCCCGTCGACTACCGGCGCCAGCAGTCCACAGCCGGCCGCCTCGAGGCGGGCGTAGAGCGCCGGCTGGATCGACCGGCCGGTATCGCGTGCGATGCGCCAGCTGCGCGCAGCCTCAACAATCGCCCAGGTTGCTGCAGAAACCGAAGGCGCGGGCGGTGCGAAAGCGAAGCTCATGGTACGTCCTTCCTGGATCCCCTTCTCACGATTCTCGCTTTCTGCGACTTATTCGCAACTGATAGGCCGCTCCTGTTACGCCATCAAGACAGTCGCACCGGTTTCGGCTGCATTCGGGCGCTTTTCACCGTCCGCTGAGAGCGGGGCGAGACGGGCCGTGCGGTGACGAATGGCAATACCGAAACGGCGTGATGCCAGACACGAGAGGGAGCTTAAGCTCTGTTCGCTGAAAGGAATGGTGGACGCACTTGGGCTCGAACCAAGGACCCGCTGATTAAGAGTCAGCTGCTCTACCAACTGAGCTATGCGTCCATACCGGGCAGCGAAAGTGGCGCGTTGGAGAGCGCCGCCGCATCGGGGAGGGCGCCGGTTAGCACCGGTCGCCGGAGATGCAAACCCTTTTTTTGCCCGCGCCCTACCAGCGCGTCGTTTGGCGGTTCTGGCGATCGATCGACATGAGGATTCCGATGCACAGCATGATCGTCATCTGGGACGATCCGCCGAAGCTGATCAGGGGCAGGGGGACGCCCACGACCGGCGCCAGGCCCATTACCATGGCCATGTTGATCGCCACATAGAAGAAGATCGTCGTGGCGATGCCGGCCGCGGTCAGGCGGGCGAAGCGGGTCTGCGCGCGGAGCGCCACCGTGATGCCCCACTGGATGATGATGAAGAAGGCGATGATCAGCAGGATGCCACCGACCAGACCCCATTCCTCCATCATCGTCGCCAGCGCGAAATCGGTATGGCCCTCGGGAAGGTAATCGAGATGGCTCTGGGTACCGTTGAGGAAGCCCTTGCCGAAGATGCCGCCCGATCCGATCGCGATCTTCGACTGGCTGATATGATAGCCGATGCCGAGCGGATCGCTTTCCGGATCGAGGAAGACGAGGATGCGGTTGCGTTGATAGCCATGCAGCACGAAGTTCACCGCAAGCGGGATCGCGGCGCCCAGCGCGAGTGCGCCGCCGATGAACAGCCTGAGCGGCACGCCGGCCAGGAACATCACCGTGATGCCACCCACCGTGATCATCGTCGCCGTGCCGAGATCGGGCTGAGTCAGCACCAGGCCGGCGGGAACCAGGATCAGCACGCAGGCCGGCCAGATCGCGGAGAAGCGCCGCGTCTCGTTGGGCGGCAGGGCATGGTAGAACCGCGCAGTCGCGAGGACGATGAAGACCTTCATCAGTTCGGACGGCTGCAACCGGATTATGCCGAGATCGAGCCAGCGCTGTCCGCCGCCGCGCACCGCGCCGATCAGCTCGACGAGGACGAGCATGATCACCAGCGCGACATAGGCGGGGATGGCCAACGCCTGCCACATCGATTCACGGACCCGCGAGAGCACGACCGCGCCGGCCAGGAAGACGAAAAAGCGGATGCCCTGGATCATCGCCCAGGGCCGCAGGCTGCCACCCGCCGCCGAATAGAGCACCAGCAACCCGAAACAGCCGATCGCCAGCACCAGCAGGATGATCTTCCACGGCAGTTGCGCGAGCGGCTCGGGGACAAAGTTCAGGCCGCTCACTGTTCGCGCTCCGTCGAGCCGGTTTCGGCGACGCCGGCGCCGGCGGCGGTGGCGTTGGCCAGCGCTTCGGCGCTGGCGTCGGCGGCGCTGGTCGCTGCTTCGACCGCCGGAGCATCCGTGGCCGCGGTGGCGTTGAGTTCGGTTGCCGCGCCCACCGTCGGCGGCGGCGCATTCGCGGCGGCGCGATAGGCCGTGGCCTGGGCGGTCATCCGCGTAGGGATATCGCCGCCCCACGTCGGCTCGACCTCCGCAAGCGACTTCAGCGCGCGTTCGCGATCGAGCAGATAAGTCAGGATATCGCGCCCGATCATCGGCGTGTCGAGGTTGCGGATGAGATGGGCGTTGTGCTCGAGCACGATCGCTGCGGCATAGCGTGGCTTGTCCGACGGCGCGAAGCAGATGAACAGCGCGTGGTCACGCATCTTGAAGGGCAATTGCGCATTGTTGAGCACGCCGCTGCGCCGCTCCGCCATCGTAATGCGTCGGACCTGCGCGGTCCCGGTCTTGCCGGAAATAGCCATGCCCGGGATCTGCAGCCGCGACGCGCCGCCGGTGCCGCCGTCGTTGACCACGGCGAACATCGCGTCGCGCACGATGTCGAGATGTTCGGGGGCCACATCGAGCGCGGCCGCGGGATGGACCTTGTCGATCAGGATGCTCGGCTGAAGCGCGCGGCCCGACGCGATGCGCGCCGCCATCACCGCAAGCTGCAGCGGGTTGGCGAGGACATAGCCCTGGCCGATCGACGCGTTGAGCGAATCCGCGACCGTCCAGTCCTGCTTGTACCGCTTGAGCTTCCAGGTGGGATCGGGGACCGTGCCGTACCGCTGCGATCCGAAGGGCAGATCATATTTTTCGCCCAGGCCGACCTTTCGGGCGACCGGCGCGATGCGGTCGTATCCGATGTCGCGCGCCATCTGATAGAAATAGATGTCGCAGCTTTGCGCCACGGCGCGGCGCATGTTGACGCCGCCATGCCCGCCGCGTTTCCAGCAATGGAAGGTGCCGTTGCCGACCCTGAGCGCGCCGGAGCAATTCACCGACTGATCCGGATGAACCCCGGCCTCGAGCAGGGCGAGGGCGTTCATCGGCTTGACGGTGGAGCCGGGCGGATACAGGCCCTGCAGCACCTTGTTCATCAACGGCACGTGATCGTCGTCGGACAGCATCTTCCATTCGAGATGGCTGATCCCGTCGGAAAAGCTGTTGGGGTCATAGGCCGGCATGGACACCATCGCGAGCAGTTCGCCGGTGTGGCAATCCATCACCACCGCAGATCCCGAATTGGTGCCGAGGCGCCGCGCGGCATATTCCTGCAGCCCGGCGTCGATCGTCAGCCGAGCGGTCTTGCCGGGCGCGTCGGGCCGGGTCGCGAGTTCGCGGACCAGCTTGCCGCGCGCGGTAACCTCCACGCGCTTCGCCCCGGGGGCGCCGCGCAGTTCCTTCTCGAGCGTCTTTTCGAGGCCGTCCTTGCCCAGCTTGAAGCCGGGGGTGACCATCAGCGGATCCTTGGTCTTCTGATATTGTTCGGCCGAGGCCGCGCCGACATAGCCGGTCAGATGGGCGACGGCGGCGCCGCCCGGATAGCTCCGCGCGAAACCGCGTGAAGGCGCTACGCCGGGTAGCTCGGGGAGGCGCACGCTGACCGCAGCAAAACGTTCCAGGTCGAGGTTTTCAGCGACCTGGACCGGCTGGAATCCCGCCGCATGCTTCAGGTCGGTCAGGATGCGGTTCATCTCTTCGGGCGGCAGGCCGAGGATCTCGCGCAGCAGGGCGAGCGTGCGATCCTTGTCCTCGAGCCGGTCGGGGATGATGTCGACGCGGAAATCGGTGCGGTTGTTGGCGATCGGCACGCCGTTGCGGTCGACGATCCAGCCGCGCCGGGGCGGCACCAGCGTCATGTTCACGCGGTTGCTCTCGGAGAGCAGGCTATAATGCTCGTTCTCGGCCACCGCGAGCCAGGTCATGCGCCCGGCGAGCAACAGGCCGACCGCGGCCTGGCCGGCGCCAAGCACCAGCGCGCGGCGCGAGAAGCTGTAGGCCTGGCTGGCCTCGGTAACCATGCGGGTCGACGGGTTCAGGCGCGGACCCTCTTTCATGCGCCCTGTCGCTTGCGATCGAGCCACGCACAGAGCCGGGCAACCAAGGGGAAGAGCATCGCTGAAATCACGATCTGGAGTAATAGCACGGTATCGACATGCGCGCCGAGCGGCGCCGCGATGAGTCGCCCGGCAATGAGACAGAACCCGATCGAGCCGGTCGCGATCAGCCAGTCCTGCCAGAAATCGCGGAACACCAGTCGCTGGTCGATCAGGTCGATCATGAAGAAGCACAAGGTCCAGAGCAGCATCGCGTTGCCGAGCGGCTGGCCGCTCACCAGATCGTCGAAGAGGCCGAGCGGCAGTGGCGCCCAGATCGCGAAGACGTCGGCCCGGCTGAGCCGCCAGGCGAGCAACATCATCAGGCCGAGCGGGGGCAGGAAGGGGAAGCTCGCGATGAACGGCCAGGTCGTCACCAGCGACGCGAGCACGACCGAAACGGCTGGCAGCAGCCGCACCGCGACGCGCGGGGGCGCGGCATCGAAGGGGCCGCGGGTCGGCTCCCTCATGGCGCCGGGGTGGCCGGGGTGGCCACATCCGGCATGAAGGCCTGCTGGACGAGCGCGAAATCGAGCGTGTCGGGTTGCGCGAAGGTGCGGGCCAGTGCGGTATCGCGGGCGCGCTTGAGCACGCGCGCAACCGGGATGTTGGGCGCATAAATGCCGCCGATGCCCGAGGTCACGAAGACGTCGCCCGGCTCGAATCCGACATTGGCGAGCGATGCCGAGCGGATGTCGAGCAACCCGTCGCCGCGCCCGGCGGCGAGCGCGGGCAGGCCATCGCGGGTGCGGCGCACCGGCACGATGCTCTCAGGATCGGACAGCAGCAGCACCCGGGCGGTGTTCGGCCCGGTTTCGAGGATGCGGCCGATCAGGCCGTCCGGTCCACGCACCGGCTGCCCCGGCTTCACGCCGTGCCAGGAGCCGGCATTGAGCACGGCGAAGCGCCGCGTGCTCGACGCCGACGAACTGACCAGCCGCGCCGCGATCACCGGTGTGGCCGTGCGCTCGCGGATTCGCAGCAGTGCCTGCAGGCGGCGATTGTCGTAGGACAGGGTGCGCGCGCGCATCAGCATCGCCCGATTGGCGGCCAGTTCCTTGCGGAGCGCGGCGTTCTCCTGGCGGACCGCGAAGTGATCGGAGATCGAGGCGGGGATCGCGGCGACGCCGCGGCCGATCGCGGCGATGCCGGAGGAGACGGGGGTGGTCACCACGGCCACGGTCGACCGCAGCGCCGCGAAGGCCGGCGGATCGAGCGTCGCGAGGGCGAGCAGGACCGCGCCGATCAGCGCGCCCGCTACAGCCAACACATATGCCAGGAATTGGCTGTACTGCGCCCGCCGTGAAAAGCCCGGACGCCGATTTCGAGACGGCGCCATATTCCCCCTCAAAGAAGAATCGGTGCCGGCCGGCGGCACCGCAGCTTCGACAAACGATCAGGCGCTGTGCAGGACACCGCGGAACATCGGATCCTCGAGCGCACGGCCGGTGCCGAGCGCAACGCAGGTCAGCGGATCGTCGGCGATCGTGACGGGCAGGCCGGTCTCGTCGCGCAGGACCTCGTCGATGCCCTTCAGCAGAGCGCCGCCGCCGGTGAGCACGATGCCCTGGTCGACGATGTCGGCCGCCAGTTCCGGCGCCGTGTTCTCGAGCGCGATGCGCACGCCTTCGACGATCTGGCCAACCGGTTCCGAGAGTGCCTCGGCGATCTGGCCCTGGTTGATCTGGATCTCCTTCGGCACGCCGTTGACCAGATCGCGGCCCTTGACGTGGATGGTCAGGCCGATGCCGTCTGGTGGCGGCTTCGCCACGCCGACTTCCTGCTTGATGCGCTCAGCGGTCGAATCGCCGATCAGCAGGTTGTGGTTGCGGCGGACGTACGAGACGATCGCCTCGTCCATCTTGTCGCCGCCGACGCGGACCGAAGTGGTGTAGGCTAGGCCGCGCAGCGAGAGCACGGCGACTTCCGTCGTGCCGCCACCGATATCGACGACCATCGAGCCGATCGGCTCGGTCACGGGCATGTCGGCGCCGATCGCGGCCGCCATCGGCTCCTCGATCAGCCAGACCTGCGAGGCACCGGCGTTGGACGCGGCATCGCGGATCGCGCGGCGCTCGACCGAGGTCGAGCCCGACGGCACGCAGATCACGATCTGCGGCCAGCGCATGAAGCGCCGCTGCCCGCCATGGACCTTGTGGATGAAGTGCTTGATCATCTGCTCGGCGACGTCGATGTCGGCGATGACGCCGTCGCGCAGCGGGCGGATCGCCTGGATGCTGTCGGGGGTCTTGCCCATCATCAGCTTCGCGTCGTCGCCGACGGCCTTGACGCGCTTGACGCCGTTGATCGTTTCCACCGCGACGACCGAGGGTTCGTTGAGGACGATGCCGCGTCCGCGCAGGTAGACGACCGTGTTCGCGGTCCCGAGGTCGATCGCCATATCGTGCGACATGAGTCTGAAGAAACGCGAGAAGAAGGCCATTTATCGTTCCGTTCCAGGCCGGCTGCTTTACGCTCCGGCAGTTCGCACCGCCCCAACCCTTCATCAAAGACTGCCCCGGCCAGAGCTGGAAATTCCACGCTCTGGTTGCCGAGTAGATGCGGGTCGCGGGATGCCGTCGCTTGGGCTAGAGCATCATTCATGTCAATACGCCGCCTTCCTGAACATCTCGTCAATCGCATCGCTGCCGGTGAAGTGGTGGAACGCCCCGCCAGCGCGTTGAAGGAACTGGTAGAAAACGCGATCGACGCTGGCGCCGGACGCATCGCGATTCGCCTCGTCGGGGGTGGCACCGACCTGATCGAAGTGACGGATGACGGGTGCGGGATGAGCCCCGCCGACATGGCGCTCGCGCTCGAAAGGCACGCCACCTCCAAGCTGCCCGATGAAGCGATCGAGAACGTCGTCACGTTGGGATTTCGCGGCGAGGCGTTGCCCTCGATCGCGAGCGTCGCGCGCCTGACGCTGGAAAGCCGGGTGCGCGGAAGCGAAGGCTGGGCGCGCACCGTCGATAACGGTGCCATAGTATCGGAAGGCCCCGCCGCGATCCCGCCCGGCACGCGGGTGCGCGTCGAGGCGCTGTTCGAGCGGGTGCCGGCGCGGCGCAAGTTCCTGCGCTCGGCCCGGTCGGAATATGCCGCCAGCCTCGACGTGGTCCGCCGGCTGGCGATGGCGCGGCCCGACATCGCTTTCAACCTGGAGCATGACGGCCGGCGTTCGCTGTCGGTATCGGCGGGGGAGAGCCTGCCCGACCGGGTCGCGGCGCTGACCGACCGGGCGCTGATAGACAATGGCGTGCCGATCGACCTGGAGCGCGAAGGGCTGCGGCTCGGCGGCATTGCCGGGCTGCCGACCTTCAATCGCGGCGTGGCCGACCACCAATATCTGTTCGTCAACGGCCGACCGGTGAAGGACCGGCTGCTCGTCGGCGCGGTGCGCGGCGCCTATGCCGAACTGCTCGCGCGCGACCGGCATGCCGTGGTCGCTTTGTTCCTCGACGTGCCGGCCGACATGGTCGACGTGAACGTGCACCCGGCCAAGACCGAGGTTCGCTTTCGCGAGCCAGCGATGGTGCGCGGCATGATCGTCAGCGGGTTGAAGCGCGCGCTCGACGAAGCGGGTCATCGCAGCGTGCAGCGCCCGAGCGAAAGCGCGCTGGCTGCGTGGCAGCAGGAGCCGGCCGCGCCGCCCACGCCCAACCTTTGGGGCGAAGGGCAATGGGAGGCCCCGCGGCCCGAGAGCCGGCACGCGGTGTTCGACCGTCGCGAGCACTTCATCGCGCCGCCGATGGCGCGGGCCGAAGCCGCCTACGCGCCGCCGCCCGATACCATCGCCTTCCCGCTGGGCGTGGCGCGCGGCCAGGTGGCCAAGACCTATATCGTCGCCGAGGCCGAGGACGGGCTGGTGCTGGTCGACCAGCATGCCGCGCATGAGCGGCTGGTGCTCGAACGGATGCGCAAGGCGATGGCCAATGGCGGCGTCGCGTCGCAGGCGCTGCTGCTGCCCGAGGTGGTCGAACTCGACGAGCCGGCGTGCGACCGGCTCGAGGCGCGCGCTGCCGAGCTGACCGAGTTCGGGCTCGATCTCGAACGCTTCGGCCCGCGCGCGATGCTGGTGCGTGCGGTGCCGGCGATGCTGGGGCAGGGGGACGTCACCGGGCTGGTGACCGACCTCGGCGACGAACTCGCCGCGTTCGACGAAGCGCTGAGCCTGAAGGAGCGGCTCGATCATGTCGCGGCGACCATGGCGTGCCACGGATCGGTCCGCGCCGGCCGCATCCTCTCGGTTACCGAGATGAACGCATTGCTGCGCGAGATGGAGATCACGCCCCATTCGGGCCAGTGCAACCATGGCCGACCGACCTGGGTGAAGCTGGCGCATGGCGATATCGAGAAGCTGTTCGGGCGCCGGTGAGGCGAGGCACCGCGCTTAGGCGGCCGGGAGGCGAGGGCGGCGCAGATCCCCAACCGAAGAAGAACGAAGTAAAACGCGATCGCCTGTCGGAAAACTCACCAGTAAAGAATCCATTTTGTGAGGCCACGTCGACCCGTTTTTTGCGATGTGCCCATCCGAAGCCGCAAGCAAGACGACAGAAAATCCGATTTCCGTGTGGCTGGCACGGGAAATCCGGCAATCTCCGTGGCGCAGATCGGAGCACAGGTATTTTGTACATAGTTGCCGATTTATGAGAAAGCATCGCACTGACTCGCGCCGTTCTGTCGCGATGCGACGGTGCCTGATCGAATACGTCGCGCGTCTTTGGAACGGGGTCGTGCCGGGGCGATATCGCAGTGTGGGAGCGGTGCTGGCCGGCGGCGGCTGACGCTTTACGCGACGCATTTTCGGAGTCCTTCGGGTTCTTCATGATGGTTTCTTCGCGCGAGAGAGGGCGGTGCCTGGGTGAGCCGGGAATCCTGGGAGTTCAGCACGAAACGAGGCCGGATTGAATCGGCGGGCCCGTTGCTCGCGGAACGCCGCAGGTCCAGGATTGTGCGGCTCTGCCCGATCATGCCCTCGTCGCGACGGTGGGGCGGTATGACGCGTTCGTCTCCGGAGCCGTGAACGGAGATAGACGGATGGAAGGCGGACATTTCGCGGAGGGTGGTCGCGCGGCGTCCATGCGTTCCTCGCCCCTATGATGGGACACGCTGGTTTCACGGTCGGCATTGACGGTAAAAAAAGATAGCGCCGAAGCCCGATGCAATTCAACCATTCAAAGCAACAATGTTTTACCGATACCTTTAAATCCGGTTACAAGTATTTTCCCATATTCCCGCCGCTATCAATCGGATAGCATTGCGATTAAGATTATAAAATCTCCGATAATTGATCAAAGCCCTCAAAACATTAATATTAGTAAATATTGACTCCAAAATATCGGCAATATTATTCTGGAGAAAAGTTGAGGAGCGAGCCATGATCAGAAACGGCAAGGATATCGCCGACGGCACCGTCGTGTCGACCGAGGTGTGCATCGTCGGATCCGGCCCAGCTGGAATCACGGCGGCCTGGCACCTCCAACAGGCCGGCGTGAAGGTCACTCTGATCGAAGGAAGCCGCGATTATCGCACCGCCGGGATGAAGGCGAGCTGGCCGGACAAGACCCTGCTCTACCAGGGAGTGGCCGACGGCCTGTTCTCGACCAACGAACCCGAATTCCTGATCCAGCCCTATTTCGGGCAGAGCAACAGCGCCTGGGAGCGTGAGCGAATTTATGGCGGTACGTCGGCGCATTGGGGCGGCCAGTCCCGGCCGCTCGATCCGATCGACTTCGAGAAGCGTCCTGGTTTCCCCGGCTGGCCGATCAGCCGCGCTGACCTCGATCCCTATTATGCGGAGGCGGCGGCCTTCTGCAAACTGCACGGCGCGGATTTCACGGCCAATTATTGGGCGAAAGTCCTGGGGGCCGATGTTCCCCTGCTCGCCGGTTTCGATACCGATATATACCAGTTCATCGGCGCGAATTACCTGAATTTCGCGACAAGGACGTTCGACGGAATCACCATCGGAGAGAGCCCGGTCGACGTGATCCTCAACGCCAGCCTGCTCGACATCGACCACGCGCAAGGCAGCGTCAACGCGTTGAGCGTCGCCAGCATGGACGATCAGGTACCGCCGCAAAAGGCGACTCATTTCACTATCAAGGCCGATGTCTTCGTGCTGGCGTGCGGTGCGGTCGACAATGCCCGCCGGCTGCTGCTTTCCAATGCCGGCAACGAGCATGATCAGGTCGGCCGCTATTTCCTCTGCCATCCGCTGTCGGCCAACAGCGTCATCTCCGTCACCAAACCCTATCTGACCGAAGCCCAGACGAGGCTGATGAACGGCGATACGCTTTCCGGTGCCCGCCCGATCCGGTGGCAGGACGAGAATGGCGTGACGGTCACTGGGCGATTTTCGCCCAGCGCGGACGAACAGCGCGCACGGGGAATCGGGAGTTGCTGGTTCTGGGCCGGCGGCAGCCGCTATTATTTCGAAATGGCGCCGAATCCCGACAGTCGGGTCACGCTGGCCAACACGGTCGACCCGGTCTTCGGCCAGCAGCAGACTCATATCACCTGGCTGCTCAGCGACACGGACGAGGCGACCTACACCCAGTCGACCCAGATGTTCAAAGCCGCCGTCAACAGCCTTAACGGCGATGTCCGTTTCCCTTCATGGCAAAGCGTGAAGGACCAGCTGATCGTCAACGGGCACCATATCGGCACGACACGCATGTCGTCCGACCCGACCCAGGGTGTGGTCGATGCCAATCTCAAGGTGCATTCGCTCGACAATCTGTATGTCGCCGGGTCATCGGTGTTCGCATCGTCCGGAATCTCCAATCCCACCTTCTCGATCATTACCTTTTCGATCCGCCTGGCCGAGCATTTGGGCGGCGTGTTGGGCAAATAGGAACGCGCGGCGCGTGTGCGCCGGGTGTGGAGTCGCGATCATCCAACCGCGAGGATATGGCGCGCGTGCAAGGTTTGCCGCCAGTTCAGGCCCGGTCTGGCGTTCCCGCTTCCAGGCAGGCTGGCGCTGGAGGCATCCGCCAAAGCTTTCTGGCTCAGGCCAGCGGCCGTGCGGCGGGCGGGGCGTTAAACGCTACATGCTGGCTTGAAAGCTGATCAGGTACGGACAGGGGGTGGAACGCCCGGCACCGTAAGCGCGGCGTCAGCGCCCCGCCATCGCATTGGTCGCGGTCTCGAAAATATTGACGAGGCTGAGCCCGAGCGCCTGGAACGCCATGATGCAGGCGACCGCGATCAGCGCGGCAATGAGGCCGTATTCGATGGCGGTGGCGGCGGTTTCGTCCCGGAGCAGATGGTTGCGACGCATGTACGATTCCCCTTGTTCCGCCTTAGTCGGCCAGCTTGTGTTGCGGCGAGGTTAAGGGTGCTTCAGGATTGGCTGCCCCGCAGGCGATCGTAGAGTTCAAAAGCGCTTCTCTCGACCCAGCATTCGGCGAGACGCCCGTCTGCCACGCGCCAGATGGCAATGCCGGAGAATTCGACGGCTTCCCCTCGCGCGGGCAGGCCGAACATTCCTTCATTATATCCGCGCGTCACCCAGCGCGAGACGACCCGATCGCCAGCGCCGTTGGTGAATATCTCGAGATGTTCATTGGTCGCGTCTTTGACCAGCCGTTGCATCGCGGCGACCCACGCCTTGAAGGCGTCACGCCCTTCCACGACGTTCCCTGCCGCGGTGATGCGGTAGTCCTCCGTCATCAGTTCATCGATGGCGCTCAGATCATGGGGCGGGCTCCAGACCCGACGGAAGAACTCGCGCGCAAGATGCTCGGCGTCGTGCATTGTCTTCGTGTTTCCGTGCCAAGTTTCCCGGTCGGGAGGCGGAGCCTGCCTATACCAGCGCTTCGCCGGGGTCGCCAGCGAGCCGGTTTTTCGCAAGGGCCTTCCAGGCGAACAAGATCTAAGCTGCGACAGCGCTGGAATGGCTTCAGGTCGAGGCGACCGGACCCGGTTGCCGCTGGATGCGGTAGCGCAAGCTGCGTAGGAAGAGATGCATCGCATGACGTGCCGCCGTTTAAGGCTGCGGAGACTGACGAAATAATGGACGTATTTTTAGGTATTATCGGCGGTTTGTTGCCGCTGACTCTCATTGGTGCGATCGGTTACGCCGTCTACCGATCAGCGCGGGTGCGATATGCGCGCGCTGGCCGCGGCGTGATCGACCTTGCCGCGGACGGCGGCAGGGCGATCCCTGTGATCGCCGCATTCATCGGTATTCGCGGGTTGCCCTGGTGGTTCGCCGTGGCGAGCAACAACGCAGCGCCGTCGCTCGTCATCCTCCCGTCGGGCGTGAGATATCGGGTGATCAAGCTGCGCGAACGCCCGTTTTCCGACATCGAGCGGATCGATGTGCGCACTGCCTGGGCCACGGTGAACATCGAGATGCGGTTCCGCGGCGAAGCGCTGACGCTGATGGCCAATGTCGGGACCCAAAAGCTGGCCAGAGCGACTCTGGAGCTTCTGCCGAAGAGCATTGCGTTGACGTCGCGGGCAAAGGCCATTCTCGCCGACGGCGAGCCGCGAGATGCCGCCCCATCGACGAAGTGACGGAAATGCGACGCGACCAGCGCGAAGCCCGCTTTCGTTCTGCGCGCGGAGCGCCTACATCGCCCGTCCGATGTCCCGCCCAAAGCCCCCGACCTTCGAGAAAACCAAGATCGTTGCCGAGAACCGGCGCGCGCGGTTCGATTATGCGATCGACACGGTGTACGAGGCGGGGATCGCGCTGACCGGCACCGAGGTGAAGTCGCTGCGCAGCGGCACCGGATCGATCGCCGAGAGCTATGCCGAGGTGAAGGACGGGCAGGTCTGGCTGATCAATTCGAACGTGCCCGAATTCAGCCATGGCAACCGCTTCAACCATGAGCCGAAGCGGGCGCGCAAATTGCTGCTGCACGAGCGCGAGATCAACAAGATGCATGGTGCCGTGGCGCGCGAGGGCATGACCCTGGTGCCACTGATGATCTACTTCAACTCGAAGGGCCGGGCCAAGGTCGAGCTGGCCCTGGCCAAGGGCAAGAAGGATCACGACAAGCGCGCAACGATCAAGGAGCGCGACTGGAAGCGCGAGCAGGGAAGGATCATGCGTGATCGTGGCTGAAAAGCCGGGCCTCCTGCAGCGCGTCACCGACTGGTGGCGGCGCACTATGCCGACGCGCGAGAGCATGGAGCAGAACCGTCTGCTCCGGCCGGTCGCGCACCGCGTGCTGGCGCCCGAATTGTGGCGCTTTACCCGCCGATCCGTGCCGCGCGGCGTGGCGCTGGGCATGGTGACGGGCATCTTGTTCCCGGTCGCGCAGATCGCTTTTTCGGCGCTGCTCGCGCTGCCGATCCGGGCGAACATCCCGACCGCGGCGGCAATGACGTTCATCACCAACCCGTTCACGACGCCGCCCTTGTGGGTCGCGGCGTACTGGATCGGCAAGTGGACGCTGCATCTCGATTCGCACGTGCCGGGCGCGCCGCTCGCCACGCAGGTCGCGGCCAATTCCGGCTGGCTGCACTGGCTGCTCTCGACGGCGGGGCCGGCGACGGTGGTCGGCCTGTTCATCATCACGCTGACGCTGTCGGTCGTCGGCTATTTCGCCGCGGCGCTCGGCTGGCGTTGGTGGATCGCGCGCAAATGGCGGGCACGGAAGCACGGGCGGCCGAAATGACCGGCTGCCGCCACGGACATTGACGGCCCAAAATTGACGGGGCGTGTTATCGGATTAGAACACGGCGCTTAACCGGTTTTCGGAAAGACGCGTCATGCCCAAATCCCCCCTTGCCCTGCTGCTGCTATCGGCGACGATGCTCGCCAGCTGTTCCACCACCGCGCCGCCGCCACCAGCCGAGCCACCGGTTGCGGCCGTGCCGGCGCCGCCGGCGCCCAAGCCGACCTTTGGCGATTACGGAGTCGATATAGCGGGCATGGACCGCAGCATCCTGCCCGGGAACGATTTCTACAGCTACGTCAACGGGACCTGGGCGCGGAACACGCCGATCCCGCCGGACAAAGCCAATAGCGGCGCGTTCGACGTGCTGCAGGACCTGTCGCGCGAGCGGACCCGTACGATCCTGGAGGGCGAGCAGGCCCGGCCGGAATCGAAGATCGGCGCGGCCTATGCCGCCTATCTCGATACGGCGGCGATCGAGGCGAAGGGCCTGGCGCCGATCAAGCCGTGGCTCGACCGGATCAAGGGCGTGACCAGCCGGGCGGGCTATGCGGCGCTGGTCGCCGAGGCCGATGTCAACGGACTGAACGTGCCGTTCGGCGCCGGGGTCGGGCAGGATTCCAAGGATCCGGAGCGCTATGCGCTGCAGATGGGCCAGGCCGGGCTGGGGTTGCCCGACCGCGATTTCTATCTGTCGCCCGAGGATGCCAAGCTGGCCGCGGCCAAGGCGGCCTATCAGGCGCATATCGCCAGAATGTTCACTTTGGCGGGCGAGCCCGATGCAGCGGCGCGGGCACAGGCGATCGTGGCGTTCGAGACCGCCATCGCCAAGGTGAGCTGGACCCGCACGCAAAGCCGCGACGCCGACAAGACCTATAACAAGATGGCCGTTACCGAATTTGCGCGGATTGCGCCGGGATTCGATTTCGCGACCTATTTCAAGGGCATTGGCATCCCATCCGACCAGGTGATCGTCGGCCAGCCGAGTGCGATCACCGGCATCGCCGCGCTGATCCGCAAGACGCCGATCGGCGTGCTGCGCGACCAGTTGCTGCTGCGTTCGCTCGACAGCTTCGCGCCGGTGTTGCCGGCGGCGTTCGATACCGAGCGCTTCGCGATGTACAGCACGGTGCTGTCCGGCACGCCCGAGCAGCCGGAGCGGTGGAAGCGGGGCGTGGATTACACCAGCGGCATCCTGACCGACGAAGTCAGCAAGCTCTACGTCGCGCGCTATTTCCCGCCCGAGACCAAGGCGGCCGCCGACGCGCTGGTGAAGAACGTGATCGATGCGATGAACGCGCGCATCGACAAGCTCGACTGGATGACGCCCGAAACCAAGATCAAGGCGCATGCAAAG
Organism: Parasphingomonas zepuensis; assembly: GCF_036663735.1. Classification (NCBI taxonomy): domain Bacteria; kingdom Pseudomonadati; phylum Pseudomonadota; class Alphaproteobacteria; order Sphingomonadales; family Sphingomonadaceae; genus Parasphingomonas; species Parasphingomonas zepuensis. The sequence continues at coordinate 464,913 of NZ_JAXOJO010000004.1, forward strand.
CTCGCTGCCTTCACGCCGCGCATCGGCTATCCCGATCAGTGGCGCGATTATGGTTCGCTGCAGATCGTGCCGGGCGATGCGTTCGGCAACACGCTGCGCGCCAATCAATGGTCGCATCGCTACAATGCCGGGAAGCTCGGCCAGCCGATCTACCGCTGGGAATGGGGCATGGCGCCGATGACGGTGAACGCCCAGGCCAATTTCGGGCTGGTCGCTATCACTTTCCCGGCGGCGATCCTGCAGCCGCCATTCTTCGATCCCAATGCCGATCCGGCGGTGAATTATGGCGGCATCGGCGCGGTGATCGGACATGAGATGAGCCATCATTTCGACGACCAGGGCGCGAAATTCGACCTGAAGGGACGGCTCGTCACCTGGTGGACGCCGCAGGACGTCAGCAATTTCAATGCGCTGACCGGCAAACTTGTCGCACAATATAATGCCTACGAGCCGTTGCCCGGTCGCAAGCTCAACGGTGAGCTGACCTTGGGCGAGAACACTGCCGATCTCGCCGGGCTGAACGCCGCTTATGATGCCTATCACGCTTCGCTCGGCGGCAAGCCGGCGCCGGTGATCGACGGCACGACGGGCGACCAGCGCTTCTATCTCGGCTGGGCGCAGGTGTGGCGGCGCAGCTATCGCGAAGCCGACATGATCCAGCGCCTGAAGACCGATCCGCACGCTCCGTCGCAGCAACGCGCCTGGATCGTGCGCAATCTCGATCCCTGGTACGACGCCTTCAAGCCGGCGGAAGGGGAGACGCTGTACCTGGCGCCGGCGCAGCGCGTGCGCATCTGGTAGCGTCCTGGGGCAGGCAGATCGCGCCGGAAAGCGTGAAAAACCTGCCCTTTGACCCTTGACGGCCCGCGCGTGGGGCCCAAGACGATCGTTAATGGCGAGCTTTCCCGTTTCCTCCGCGTCGACGCTGTCGCCCGTGCGCGGCGCGGCGCTGATTGCGATCGCATGCGGGGCGGCGGCGGCGCTGCTGATCCTCGGCGTGCTGGGCGATCTGACGCTGGCGGCCGCCTTTTTCGCCACCGCGCTGGTCATCGCGGGTGCTCTGATCCTGTTCCGCCGGCTGTTCCCGCCGGGCCGGGCCGAGAGCGCCGAGCCGGACTGGAGCGTCGCGCGCACGCTGGCGGCGAACAGCTCGGAAGCGATCGCGATCACCGATCGCGCCGGGCGGCTGATATGCGCCAATGACCGCTACGAAACCTTGTTCGCCGGGTTCCCGACGCCCCCCGGTCTGCCGGTCGACGAAGCGGGCAAGGCCGACCTGAGCGCCGCGGGCCGGACCGCGTGGCGCGACGGCGCCGCCGCAGTCGCGAGGCTGGTCGCGCGCGGCACGCCGCTCGAGGCCGAGATCGAGCGGGCAGGGGCCGATGACGACCTGCTGGTGTGGCGCTTCCGCGGCGCCGAGGCGCTCGACCTGGCGGCCACGGTCGAGGCGGTGATCGGCGGACCGACCGGCGACCGGCTGGCCGCGGCGGGAATCATGGTCGCGCTGATCAACCCGGACGGGCGCATCCGCGTCGCCAACCGCGTGCTGCGCGCCCGCGCCATGGGCTATGACGACAGCGCAGTGGCCGGCCGCGATTTTGCGCGTTTCCTGATCACCGACAGCCGCGGTCTGGTCCGGTTCGAGCGCGAGGGGCTGACCGGCAATGCCTTGCGGGTGCTGCAGATTCCGTTCCTCGACGGCGAGGATGCGCCGATGCTGGTCGCTTTGCTCGACGAGGAGGGCGGGGCGAGCGAACCGGCGATCGGCGTGAGCGCCAGCGCGCATGTCCGCAGCCTGGTGTCGCTGATGCCGTTCGGCATCGCATTGGTCGATCGCGACGGCCGCTTCCTGCAGATGAACGACGCCTTCGCCCGCGCGGCGCAGGTCGATCCGGTCGCGCCGCCGCTGTACCCGGGCGACCTGCTGGTGCGCGAGGACAAGGGCGTGGTGGCCGACGCCATCCGCCGCTTCGCCAATGGCGCCACGCATTCCACTGACCTGGCGGTGCGGCTGAAGGATCATCCCGACGAGCCGGTCGCGCTTTCGATCGCCGGCGGGCGCGGGCTGGGCGATGCCGCGGTGCTGCTCAGCCTGAAGGACAATAGCGAGGAGACCCGGCTGAAGCGGGAGGTCGCGCAGGCGACCAAGATGCAGGCGGTCGGCCAGCTCGCCGGCGGCGTGGCGCATGATTTCAACAATATCCTGACCGCGATCATCGGGCATTGCGACCTGATGCTGATGCGCCATTCGCCCGGCGACAGCGATTATGACGACATCCAGCAGATCCGCGCCAATTCCAACCGCGCGGCGAGCCTGACTCGCCAGCTGCTCGCCTTTTCGCGCCAGCAGACCCTGGTGCCGCAGGTGCTGCAGCTGCCCGACGTGATCTCCGAGGTGTCGAACCTGCTCAAGCGGCTGCTCGGCGAGACGGTGACGCTGACCGTCAAGCATGGCCGCAACCTGGGGCCGGTGCGCGCCGATCCGGGGCAGCTCGAGCAGGTCGTCGTCAACCTCGCGGTGAATGCGCGCGATGCGATGCTGGCGAAGGACCCGCGCGGGGGCGGGGAGCTTTCCATTCAGACCATGGCGGTATCGGCGGCGGACGTGCGCCGCATGGGATCCGACATCCTGCCCGTCGCCGATTATATCGCGCTCGAGGTGGCCGATACCGGCGGCGGCATCTCGCCCGAGATATTGCCCAAGATCTTCGAGCCCTTTTTCACCACCAAGGATATCGGCAAGGGCACCGGGCTGGGCCTGTCGACCGTGTACGGCATCGTCAAGCAATCGGGCGGCTATATCTTCGCCGACAATCGCGGGCTGGGCGCGGTGTTCACTCTCTATCTTCCGGTCCACACCGCATCGCAGCCGCCCAAACCGGCGCCGGTGAAGCTGAAGGACAAGCCGAGCGACCTGTGGGGCACCGGCACGATCCTGCTGGTCGAGGACGAGGACATGGTGCGCGCCGTGGCCGAGCGCGCGCTGGCGCGCCAAGGATACCGCGTGCTGACCGCCGAGAATGGCGAGGTCGCACTCGACGTGCTGGCCAAGAGCGAGCGGCCCGACCTGCTGATCTCCGACGTGGTCATGCCGGTGATGGACGGGCCGACCATGGTCCGGCAGGTGCGCGCGCGCTATCCGGACCTGCCGATCCTGTTCATGTCGGGCTATGCCGAGGAGCAGCTGCGCCGATCGATCGACCTCGACAATGTTTCGTTCCTTGCCAAACCCTTTTCGGTCCAGCAGCTCGCCGAGGCGGCGCGGGACGTGCTGGCTGCGAAATGACTTGGCGGTGATGCCCCGACGCGATTATGGGGCGATGATGACCGTGCCGACCAACATCCTCATCGTCGAAGACGAGCCGCTGATCGCGATGATGCTCGAGGATTTCCTCGACGTGCTCGGCAAGACGCTGGCCGGCTCGGCCGACAACGTCGCCGAGGCGCTCGCGCTGGTCGAGGCGGGGGGCATCGACGCCGCGATCCTGGATGTGAACCTGCGTGGCGGCGAGAAGAGCTGGCCGATCGCCGCGGCGCTGGCGGCGAAGAATATTCCCTTCATCCTGGCGACCGGCGGATCGAGCGACAGCCTGGCCGAAGCCTATCGCGACCGGCCGACTTTGCCCAAGCCGTTCACCATGGATGCGGTATCGAAGGCGCTGGATTCGCTGAAGTAGTCCGCCCTGCCGATGGGAAGGGCTTTCGCTTAAGCGATGCGCTCCGGCACTGCGGCGGCGTCGTCGGCCAGCGACTCGGCCGGGGCGACGGCTTCCCACGGAAACACGAACCAGTCCTTGGTCACCGTCCGGTCGATCGTGCGCGCGCAATATTCCACGCGCTCGGCCGAGCTGAGATTGTCGATCAGCGTGGCGAAGCGGATGCTGCCCGGCACTGCCTCAGCTGCCCGCAGCGCGCCACGCAGATGCGCGATGGTGCGGCCAGAATCGTTGATGTCGTCGAGGAACAGCAGCCGCTCGCCGGCGCGGCTGCGGCCGGCGAGCTTGACCAGCGGCTCGTCGGCGAAATCCTTCACCTGACTGGAATAATCGACCGACAGCATCGGCAGGCCGGTCGCGTGGCTGAGATAGACTGCCGGGGCGAGCCCGCCGCGGCCGATGCCGATGATGAAATCGGGCTTCCAGACATCGTCCGCCAGTTGCTGCGCGAGTGCATGGACCGCGGCGACGAACGCGTCGTGCGGGATATCGGTGAACACGGTCATCGGCTGGCCTCCACATAGGCGTCGAGCCGGGCGAGATGCGCCGCCACCACATCGTCCGGCAGGAAGGAGCCGAGGAAGCTGTTGCGCGCGAGCAGCGCCAGATCGTCGCGGTCGAGCGAGCGGCCGGCCGCGGCAGCGCGGTAATTGTCGGCGATATATCCGCCGAAATAGGCCGGGTCGTCGGAATTGATCGTGGCGCGCAAGCCCACCTTGAGCATCCGGTCGATCGGGTGATTGGCCATGTCGTCGACCACGCATAATTTGGTGTTGGATAGCGGGCAGACGGTCAGCGTCATGCCGGTGCGGGCCAGCCGCGCGGTGAGGATCGGGTCCTCCAGGCTGCGGTTGCCGTGATCGAGCCGGTCGACGCCCAGGATGTCGAGCGCCTGATAGACATAATCGGGCGGCCCTTCCTCGCCGGCATGGGCGACGAGGCGCAGGCCCCGCGCCCGCGCTTCGGCGAACACACGGGCGAACTTTTCTGGCGGATGGCCGAGCTCCGACGAATCGAGGCCTACGCCGGCGATCCGGTCGAGCCACGGTTCGGCCGCCCTGAGCGTGGCGAAGGCGGCATCCTCGTCGAGATGGCGCAGGAAGCACAGAATGAGCTTGGCGGTGAGGCCGTGCTTCGCCTCTGCGTCAGCCATGCCAGCGAGCAGGCCCTCGATTACCGTGCCGATGGCGATGCCGCGATCGGTGTGAGTCTGCGGATCGAAGAAGATCTCGGCATGGACGACGCCGTCGGCCGCCGCGCGATCGAAATAGGCCGTGGCGAGATCGCGGAAATCCTGCTCGGTCTGCAGCACCGCGGCGCCGGCATAATAGATGTCGAGGAAATCCTGCAGCCGCGAGAAATTATAGGCCGCGCGGACTTCCTCGACGCTGGCATAGGGGATGATCACATCGTTGCGCTTCGCGAGCGCGAACATCAGCTCGGGCTCGAGGCTGCCCTCGATATGGAGGTGGAGTTCGGCCTTGGGCAGGCCGGCGATGAAGTCCTTGGTCATGCCGCTTCATTGCGCGGGGCGGGCGGCGCGGCAAGGGAAGTTTGGCGGGTTACTGGGTATCGTGGCGAGCGGCATAGGCATCGGCCGCGCGCTCATAACCGCTCGATTCCGCCATCGAATCCATATGGGCGAAGAAGATATCGTCCAGGCTCTCGAACACATTGGAGGTCCATGTATCAAGCATCTCCCGCCTTTTCCGGTATTCCCGCGGGTAGAGGGGCCCGAACGCGCTTGCCGCCTGGCCAAGCACGTCGGCAAGGACATCGAGCTTCAGCGCGCGAAATCCCACTATGGCTTCGGGAACGAGCACGCCGGTATCATTCCAGAAGAGCTGGTGCATGCCCCCGTTGCAGATCTCGCTCTGGGCGAAATGCGATGCGTAGAGATGACCGATGGATTCCGGCACCAGCGCGAACTGGGCCAGGAATTGGGCGGGCCCGTCATAGATGCTGATCCTGTCCCAATATGGCTCGACCTGCGTCCAATAATCCATGGGTCGAGTCCTCCAGCAGTTCCGCAGCGCTTCTGTCACGGAAGCGGCATTTTCGCCAGCACCCCAATCTGGAGCAGGACTGTCAAAAAAATTTCTGTTCCACTCTTGTTCTATGAGAACAAACCATATACGAAGCTCCCAACACGCATTGAATGCACGGCGTGAACGGTCTAGCGACGGAGGCTCCCAATGGCGGTATCTTTGAAGGTCATCGACAGCAAAATGGCAGCATCCACAGACAAGGCGACTGAAAAGGCATCCGGCGAGCGCGCCAAGGCGCTCGAGGCGGCCCTGGCGCAGATCGATCGCGCCTTCGGCAAGGGCAGCGCGATGCGGCTCGGCTCGAAGGAGACCATGCAGGTCGAATCCATCTCCACCGGCTCGCTCGGGCTCGACATCGCGCTCGGCGTCGGCGGACTGCCGCGCGGCCGCGTAATCGAGATCTACGGGCCGGAAAGCTCGGGCAAGACGACGCTCGCGCTCCACGTCATCGCCGAGGCGCAGCGCGGCGGCGGCACCGCCGCCTTCGTCGACGCCGAGCATGCGCTCGACCCGGTCTATGCCAAGAAGCTGGGCGTCAATATCGACGAGCTGATCGTCTCGCAGCCCGATACCGGCGAGCAGGCGCTCGAGATCGTCGATACGCTCGTCCGCTCCAACGCGATCGACGTGCTGGTGGTCGATTCGGTCGCGGCCCTGGTGCCGCGCGCCGAAATCGAGGGCGAGATGGGCGACAGCCATGTCGGCCTGCAGGCACGACTGATGTCGCAGTCGCTGCGTAAGCTGACCGGATCGATCAGCCGTTCGCGCTGCATGGTGATCTTCATCAACCAGCTGCGCATGAAGATCGGCGTGATGTACGGCAACCCGGAGACGACGACGGGCGGCAATGCACTGAAATTCTACGCCTCGGTCCGCCTCGACATCCGCCGCACCGGCCAGATCAAGGACCGCGAGGAGATCATCGGCAACACCACCCGGGTGAAGGTCGTCAAGAACAAGGTCGCCCCGCCGTTCAAGCAGGTCGAGTTCGACATCATGTACGGCCAGGGCATCTCCAAGATCGGCGAGATCCTCGATCTCGGCGTGAAGGCCGGGCTGGTCGAGAAATCGGGCGCGTGGTTCAGCTACGACAGCGTCCGCATCGGCCAGGGCCGCGAGAATTCGAAGACGTTCCTAAAGGAAAATCCGGAAATGTCCGATCGCCTGGAAAAGGCGATCCGGGCCCGCACCGACAAGGTCGCCGAAGAGATGATGGCCGGCCCGGAGCCCGAGGACGACACCGACGAGCTCTGAGACGACCTCTTTCGATCTCCCATTTCGCGCGGCGTTCCCCGTCGCAAAACCCGGAAAGGCCCGCCCGCGACGGCGGGCCTTTCATATTGCGGGGAGCGTCTCGTTCCGGTTCTGGTCTCACGTCACAGCGACGCCTAGGGATGAGTCCTTCTTCTCGCGCCGGAGACAGCAGATGACCACCGCATTCGACTGGACCGGCCCGATCGGCGATGTCTGGGCCGACGAATGGCGCCGCACCGACCGGAGCCTTGCCGGGCTCGCCGGCCCGCTCGACGCGGCGATCCTCGCCGCCGCGACCGATGCCGGGACTGGGGCGGGGCCGATCGTCGATATCGGCTGCGGGGCCGGTACCACCAGCCTGGCGATCGCCGCGGCGTTGCCCGAGCGGCAGGTGCGCGGCATCGACATTTCGCCGGCGCTGATCGGGATCGCCACGGAACGCGGGCAGGGGCTGCCGAACCTGTCCTTCGTGGCGGGAGCGGCGGAAAAACAGGTCGCGGCGGCCGCGCCGGTCGACCTGCTGATCTCGCGCCACGGCGTGATGTTCTTCCCCGATCCGGTCATTGCCTTTGCCGCGCTGCGGCGCGCGGCAGCGCCGGGCGGGCGCCTGGTCTTTTCCTGCTTCCGCGCGATGGCGCTCAATTCGTTCGCGACCGAGCCGGTGCTCGCCGCCGATGGCGCGCTGCCGGCGGTTCCGTCCGGCTATGAGCCGGGGCCCTTCGCCTTCGCCGATCCGGTGCTGGTGCGCAGCCTGCTGACCGAAGCCGGTTGGTCGGGAATCGACTTCACGCCAGTCGACTTCGCGTATCGGGTCGGGGAGGGGAGCGATCCGGTGGCCGACGCGTTGGGCTTCCTCCAGCGGATCGGGCCGGCGGCGCGGGCTCTCCGGGTGGCGTCGCCCGGAGAACGGACAGCGATGGTCGAGCGCGTCACCGCAGTGCTCGAACAGCGTCGTTCCGGCGATACGGTGGATTTCCCGGCGGCGGCATGGCTATGCTCCGCCCATAATATGGCCTGAGAGGATTTCCTTCGATGACGATCATCGTCCACCATCTCGAGAATTCGCGGTCGCAGCGTATCCTGTGGATGCTCGAGGAACTCGGCCTGCCTTATGTCGTCAAGCGCTATGAGCGGAACAAGGAGACGATGCTCGCACCGCCCGAGCTGAAAAAGGTCCACCCGCTCGGCAAGTCGCCGGTGATCGAGGACACGGAGGACGCCACGGTCGTCGCAGAGACTGGCGCGATCATCGACTATCTGGTCGAGAAGGCCGACGGCCGGCTCGGCCCGCTGGCGCACCGCGATTCAGTGCTGCGCTACCGGCAATTCCTTCATTATGCCGAAGGGTCGCTGATGCCGCCCCTGCTCGTGCTGCTCGTCGTCAATCGCATCCCGCTGCTCGGCGGCAAGGCCGCGAAGCGCGTCCAGCCGATGATCGACGTGCATCTCGACTATGTCGAGGCCGAGCTGGCCGGACGCCCCTGGTTCGCCGGCGAAGAAATGACCGCTGCCGACATCATGATGAGCTTCCCGCTCGAGGCAGCGCGTGGCCGTGCCGGGCTCAACGTCTCACGGCCGCACACCATTGCATGGCTCGCCAAGATTCATGCCCGCCCTGCCTATCAGGCAGCGTTGGCAAAGGGCGGGCCATACGCCTATGCGTGAGGGCTGAGCCCATGGCTCGGCGCGTGCGGCGGCTCGACATCGGGCGGCTCGACGGGATCGAGATCGCCTTCCCATTTCGCGACCACGCTTGCCGCGATCGCGTTGCCGACGACATTGGTGGCTGAGCGCCCCATGTCGAGGAAATGATCGACTGCCAGGATCAGTAACAGGCCGGCCTCCGGAATCTTGAACAATGCCAGGGTCGCCGCGATCACCACCAGGCTGGCGCGCGGCACCCCGGCAATGCCCTTCGACGTGACCATCAGCACCAGCAGCATGGTGACCTGCTCACCGAACGACAGGTGGATGCCATAGGCCTGGGCGATGAACAGGGACGCAAACGTCATGTACATCATCGAGCCGTCGAGGTTGAACGAATAGCCGAGCGGTAGCACGAAACTGCCGATCTTGGGCGGCACGCCGAACCGGTCGAGCGCCTCCAGCGTGCGGGGATAGGCGGCCTCGGACGACGCGGTCGAGAAGGCGAGGATCAGCGGATCGCGGATATAGCGGACGAGCAGCGCGGTACGCTTGCCGATGAACAGGAAGCCGATCCCGATCAGCAGCAGCCAGAGCAGCACCAGCCCGATATAGAAGGTCAGGATAAAATAGCCGAGATCGGCGAGCACGCCCGGGCCGCGCTCGGCCAGCGTGCTGGCGACCGCCGCGAACACAGCGAGCGGCGCGAAACGCATGACGTAGTTGGTGATCTGCAGCATTACCGCGACCAGCCCCTCGAGCGCGCGGACCAGCGGCGCGGCCTTCTCGCCAACCGCTGTGATCGCCACGCCGACGAACACCGAGAAGACGACGATCTGGATGATCTCGTTGGTCGACATCGCCTCGATCATCGAGGACGGCACGACGTGGGTGACGAAATCCTTGAGGTTGAACGCCGTCTTCACGATGCCCGCGTCCGCCGTCGCGGGCGGGATCGCCAGACCGAGCCCGACGCCCGGCTGCAGCAGGTTGACGAGGATCATGCCGAGCGTGAGCGACAACAGGCTGGCGCAGATGAACCAGGCCAGCGAGCGCAGCCCGACCCGGCCGAGCGCACCGGTATCGCCCATATGCGCGATGCCGACGACCAGGGTCGAGAAGACCAGGGGCGCGATGATCATCTTGATCAGGCGCAGGAACAGAGTGGTGATGATCGAGAAATAGCCGGCGATGCCCTCCAGCTGCGCAGCCGAGGCCGGGGTGCCGTCGTCGATCGCGAGATGCAGCCCCCAGCCGACGGCCAGGCCGAGCACCAGGCCGATCAGGATGTAAAGCGTGAGGCGCTTGGCCATGTGGATGTCCCTGGAGATTTGCGCGGCAGGGAAGGGGATTGCGGCGGCGCGGTCAAGCGCCTTATCTCGCCGCGCAACATTCGAAAAGGGCGTGGCATGCTGGTGACGAAACGTGGGTTGCTCGGCGGGGCTGTAACGGGTCTTTCGTTGCTCGCGCTGCCGTCCATACTGCGCGCGGCCGAGCCCGATCTCTCCGCGCTGAGCGATCTGACCACCGGCATCATACCGATCGGCCCGGACGAGCGCCGCGTGCGAACCGCCCGGGCGCAGGCGCTGATGAAGGCCAATGGCATCGGCGCGGTGCTGATCGAGCCGGGATCGTCGCTGACCTATTTCACCGGCGTGCGCTGGGGCCGCAGCGAGCGGCTGACAGCGGCGGTGCTGCCGGTCGAGGGCGATCCGTGCATTGTCACGCCATTCTTCGAGGAACCGTCCGTGCGCCAGACGCTCGGCGTGCCAGCGGAAGTGCGGGTGTGGCAGGAGGACGAGGATCCGCTGGCGCTGGTCGCCGGGTTCCTGCGGGATCGCAAGCTGGCCGGCCGGCCGATCGGAATCGAGGAGACGGTCCGCTATTTTGCGGTGAACGGGCTAGCTCGCGCCTTGCCGGGGGTGAAGCTTGTATCGGCCAATCCGGTGGTGCGCGGGTGCCGGATGATCAAGACGGCGCCCGAGATCGCGCTGATGCAGGCAGCGACGGACGTTACCATCGCTGCCTATCGCTGGACCCATCCGCGGATCGAGAAGGGCATGAAGCCGGCCGATATCTCTGCGCTGATGAACGCAGCGACCGAAAAACTGGGCGGCGAGCCGGAATTCGCGTTGATTCTGATCGGCGAGGCGGCCGCCTATCCCCATGGCAGCCGCGCGCCACAGATCGTGGCGGACGGGCAGATCGTGCTGATGGATTGCGGATGCACAGTGCAGGGCTATCAGTCCGACGTGTCGCGCACCTTCGTGTTCGGCACCGCGAGCGCCGAGCAGCGCAGGGTGTGGGAGCATGTGCGCGATGGCCAGGCGACCGCCTTTGCCGCGGCCAAGCTCGGGGTGCCGGCGGGAAGCGTGGATGATGCCGTGCGGCGGCATTATGAGAGCCTTGGCTATGGCCCGCGGTACCAGCTGCCGGGCCTGTCGCACCGCACCGGCCACGGCATCGGGCTGGACGGGCACGAGCCAGTCAATCTTGTACATGGCGAAACCACGCCGCTGGCGCCGGGGATGTGTTTCTCGAACGAGCCTGGGCTGTATCTGCCGGGCAAGTTCGGCGTGCGTCTGGAGGATTGTTTCCACATGACCGAGCGCGGACCGAAATGGTTCAGCACGCCGCCGCTTTCGATCGATACACCGTTCGGTTGAGGTCCCGACCTTCTTCGCCGACGCTCAGGCCAGTTTCGCGGCGAGCCCCGCCTTGTCGCCGTGCCACCCTTGTTCGGCGAGAGCGCGGCTCCCGGCGGCTGCTTCCACCTGGCCGAGGGCCGTTTGGGCCTCCGCCCGTAGCGATAGCGTGACCGGGTCGTTCGGTCGGCGCACCAGCGCCAGCTCGGCCTGGGCCAGCGCTTCCTTCGGCTTACCCGCCAGCAACAGCGCCGCGGCGACGCTGCGGCGGGGCGGGTACCACCAGGCGGGAGGATCGCTCAGGCCGCGCATCAGCGGTGATTCGTCGAGTTTCGCTGCCTTTTCGAACCATCTCGCGGCAACCAGCGGCTTGCCGTCGATCATCGCGGCGCGTCCCTCCAGTACCAGGCGGGCAATGCGCATGAGCCGAGTCGCGTGCGCAGTCATGTCCTTCTCGTTGGCCCGGCCGATGCTGTCGGGGATCCGGGCAAGCTCGGCGCGCACGCCGGCAGCATTGCCGAGCCGCGCCTGCGCCTCGCCCCGGGCATAATGCCAATAGGCGCGGGCGAAGCCGAGCTTCGCGCCGGGATCGGGCAAGGCAAGCACCCGCTGCGGATCGGCAAACCGCCCCTGGGCGGCATAGGCAGTGCCCATCGCCATCTGCACGAACGGATTGCTGGCCTCGGCCTGATGCGGCGCGGCAGCGAGCAGCGGTCCGCTGAGCGCGAGCGCCTGTTTCGCATCGCCAGACAGCAAGGCGCCACCAACACCGAACTGAACATTATGGCCGTGATAGGGAAGCAGCCACTCGCCGCCGGGCTGCGGCAGACCCTGTTGTTTGGCATTGGCGATGCCCACCGCCACCGCAGCGACATTGGCATCGGCCGCATCCTGATAGCGCCCGATCCAGTAGAAAGTATGGGACGGCATGTGCACCAGATGGCTGGCGCGGGGGGCGAGGCGGGGTAGGCGGTCCGCATAGGGCTCGGCCCGGGCAGGAAAGCCATTCATTTCCGTCGCGTGGATATAGAAGTGGATAGCCGGTGTGTAGTCCGGCCGACGCTTCAGCACGCCCTCAAGCAACGCGACCGCGCGTGGAAGGTTGGTGGTCAAGCTGCTCAGCGACGCCGGCACCATCCAGGCATCCGCCGCGATAGTCGCGATCGAGTCATCCTCCGGATAGCGCTCGGCGAGCGCTGCCATGGCTGCCGCGAAACCGGCATCGCCGGCACCGGTGCCGCCACCCTTAAGGTACCGCAGCTTCAATGCCGCGATCAGCTCGCGCTCCCGGGCGGGAGACGCCGGCGTCAGCAGCTTCTCCGCCGCCGCGACCTTGCCGGCCGCCTTCGTCATGGCAGCGGCATCGATCGGATAGTTGATCGTCGGCCCGTCGCTCCACGCGGCGCCCCATTGGCACATCGCACAGGCCGGATCGCGCCGGACCGCCTCGGCGAAAGCCGCGCTCGCTGCCTTGTGGGCGAAGGCATGGGCGAGTTGCATGCCATTGTCGAAAAAGGCCTGCGCATCGGGTTTCGTCGTCACGATCGGGAAGCCGCCATCGCCATATCCCGGCATCAGCTCGGTCTTCGTGACGACCGGACTGGCATCTTCGCCGCAGATCGGGACGCCCGCGAGCAGCACCGACAAGGGCGGCGTAACCGCGCCGTCGCCCACCGTTGCCGGCAGCAGCGCCATCAGCGGCAACAGCATCAACGCGCGCATCGGCTTTCCCCCGTTCCGGTCGGTGCGGGAAGCATAAAGGATTGCGCCCGACCAAGCCACCGCGATCCGCCTGAGCAGAACGAAGGCCCGGCGTCCGCGCCGCCGCTGAAAATGTCATGCAGGTAATGACATTTACGCGCCGTATAAAAACTGAGTATTATATAATAATATCAATAGTTTATTTTGAAGCCACGCTCATCGGCCAACTGACATTGTCGGATGCCGGGCCGCAGGTCGCGATGGAGAGACATCGCGCCTTCCTTGCTCCTGTCCCCACATGCCAAAATCCGAGCGGTCAGAACCGTTGCGGGAACGGAGGATGGGCCTTAAGTCGCCAGCATGACCTCGACCAACGACATCCGCCGATCCTTTCTCGACTATTTCGAAGCCGAGGGGCATGCCCGCGTGCCATCAGCACCACTGGTGCCGCACAACGACCCGACGCTGATGTTCGTGAATGCGGGCATGGTGCCGTTCAAGAATGTGTTCACCGGCCTGGAATCGCGGCCATATTCGACCGCGACCTCGTCCCAGAAATGCGTTCGCGCCGGCGGCAAGCATAATGATCTCGACAATGTCGGCTATACCGCGCGGCACCATACCTTCTTTGAAATGCTCGGGAATTTCTCGTTCGGCGATTATTTCAAGGAACGGGCGATCACGCTCGCCTGGAATTTGATCACGCGCGAATGGGGCATCTCCCCCGACCGGCTGACCGTGACCGTCTATCACACCGATGACGAGGCGTTCGACCTGTGGCGCCGGATTGCCGGCCTGCCGGAGAGCCGCATCATCCGCATCGCGACCTCCGACAATTTCTGGTCAATGGGCGATACCGGGCCGTGCGGGCCATGTTCCGAAATCTTCTACGATCATGGCGACCATATCTTCGGTGGCCCGCCGGGCAGCCCGGACGAGGATGGGGACCGCTTCGTCGAGATCTGGAATCTCGTCTTCATGCAGTTCGAGCAGGGGGCCGACGGCATTCGGACCAATCTGCCGCGTCCGTCGATCGACACCGGCATGGGGCTGGAGCGAGTCGCGGCGGTGCTGCAGGGCGTGCACGACAATTACGATACCGATACGTTCAAGGCGCTGATCGCCGAATCGAGCGCGCTGACGCGCACGCCGAGCACGGGCGACACTCAGGCAAGCCACCGCGTGATCGCCGACCACCTCCGCGCGTCGGGCTTCCTCGTCGCTGACGGCGTGCTGCCGGCGAATGAGGGCCGCGGCTATGTGCTGCGCCGGATCATGCGCCGCGCGATGCGCCACGCGCATCTGCTCGGCGCCAAGGAGCCGTTGATGCACCGGCTGGTGCCGTCGCTGGTGACCGAGATGGGATCCGCCTATCCGGAGCTGTTGCGCGCCCAGGCCTCGATCGAGGCGACGTTGCTTCAGGAGGAGACCCAGTTCCGCCGCACGCTGACCAACGGTCTGCGTCTGCTCGACGAGGCGACCGCGACCATGGCGCCGGGCGCGACCCTGGCGGGCGAGACTGCCTTCAAGCTCTACGACACGTTCGGCTTCCCGTACGACCTGACCGAGGATGCGTTGCGGGCGCAGGGCTTTAGCGTCGACCGCGCCGGCTTCGACACGGCGATGGCCGAGCAGAAGCGCGCCGCGCGCGCCGCGTGGAAGGGATCCGGCGACCGCGCCTCGGACGATATCTGGTTCGACATTGCCGAGGAAACCGGCGGCACCGAGTTTCTCGGCTATTCGGCCGAGGATGGCGAGGGCCAGGTTCTCGCGCTGATCAAGGACGGCCAGCGCGTCGACCGTGCGGGTCCGGGCGACACGGTCGATCTCGTCGTCAACCAAACGCCCTTCTACGGCGAGAGTGGCGGCCAGGTCGGCGATGCCGGTTCCGTTTCCAGCGAGAAGGGCCTTCGCGGATCGATCCAGGATACGCAGAAGCATCTCGGTCGGCTCTGGGCGCACCGCCTTTATGTCGAGGCCGGGGATATTGCGGTCGGCGATGCCGTTCGGCTGACCGTCGACCATGGCCGTCGCGGTGCGATCCGCGCCAACCATTCGGCGACTCACCTGCTGCACGAGGCGCTGCGCCAGCGCCTTGGCCTGCATGTCGCGCAGAAGGGGAGCCTGGTCGCGCCCGACCGGCTGCGCTTCGATTTTTCGCAGCCGACGGCGATCGAGCCAGTGCGCATCGCCGAGGTGGAGGCCGATGTGAACCGTCATATCCGCGCCAATGGTGAGGTCTCGACCAGGCTGATGACGCCGGAAGAGGCCATCAACGAAGGCGCGATGGCGCTGTTCGGCGAGAAGTACGGCGACGAAGTCCGCGTCGTCTCGATGGGCCGCGAGGGCGACAAGACCTATTCGCTTGAGCTGTGCGGCGGCACCCATGTGAAACAGCTCGGCGATATCGGGCTGTTCAAGGTCGTTGGCGAAAGCGCGATCCAGAGCGGCGTTCGCCGAATCGAAGCGCTGACCGGGGAAGCTGCGCGGCAATGGTTCACCGCACGGGACGAGAAGCTGCGTGAGGCGGCGGCAACGTTGAAGGCGTCGCCCGACGAGGTGCCGGCGCGCGTCGCCGCCCTGGTCGAGGACCGGCGTCGGCTCGAACGCGAACTGGCCGAGGCGAAAAAGGCGCTAGCGCTCGGCGGCGGCGGTACCGCTCAGGCCGGGCCGGAGCAGGTCGGCGGGATCAATTTCGTCGGCCAGGTGATCGAGGATTTCGACGCCAAGGGCCTGCGCGGCGCGGTCGACGAGACCAAGCAGCGGATCGGTTCCGGCGTTGCGGCTATGGTCGCGGTCAATGACGGCCGCGCGTCGATCGCGGTCGGCGTGACCGACGATCTGGTCGGCAGCCACAATGCGGTCGATCTGCTGCGCCGCGCGGTTGCCGTGCTGGGCGGGCAGGGCGGCGGCGGCCGGCCCGACATGGCGCAGGGCGGCGGGCCTGATGGATCTAAGGGCGTCGAAGCGATCGCGGCGATCCGGGAAGCGCTGGCCGAGCAACCCGCCACGGCCTGAACCGCCGGGTTATGCGGGCCAGACGAAGTCCAGGCTGGTCCGGCCCGTCTCGCCGCCGTCCGGCGCGAAGCGGCGTTCCATGATGCTGCCCCGACCCAGCCGGTCGATCGCCACCACAGTGCTGCACCGCGTGCCATAGACCGGGTTGCGGATGAAGATGGGCGACAGCAGCGGTTCCTGCGGCACATCGGAAGGCGTGCGCGGTTGAAGGCCGATTGCAGGCAGGACCTGTTCGTGTAACGCGTCGAACAGCAGTTCCGGATCGCTCGCCTCGCCGGTGATCCAGTCGAGCAGGCAGGATTTCAGTCGCATCGTCTTCGGCCAGGGCTCGTCGAACCCACCATTGGACAGGCCATACAGGCCGGCGGCGAGGGCGCTTCGCGTGATCTCCGGCCGGTTCGACAGAAAATGGGCGCCGTGCCGGTCAGCCACGATCAGGTTGACCGGGTTGAAGGCCGACAGATCGGCGGCAAGCGGATCGGCATAGATACCGCTTCCCGCCAGGTAATCCGTCACCAGTGCCCCGCGGGAGGCCAGGCCCGGTTGCGGCGCGCCGAAGCCGCGCAAATTGGTGACCACCGCGCATCGACCCTGTTCCGACACGCCGAGCCAGGTCCCGCCCGACTGGAGATCGCGCCCGGCGAGCAGATGGTCCGGGCTGGTCCATCGCTCCAGCGGCTGCGCCGGCCGCCCATGGAGTTCGTCGCGGTTGCCGGCCAGCAGAAGCCGCCAGCGGGGATGCGCTTGCCACGCAAAGGCCAGGACACACATGCGACTATCTTAGGACGGCGCGCGCGGTTTTGACATCGTCTCGACAGGGTATGCGCGGTGGCGCATGACGTGGGTCGAGAGCGTCGGCGCCCAGCGACCGCGCCCGCAGGGGGGATGGATATGCACGATCAGCAGCAGGGTTCGGCCGAGCTCGATCCATTCCCGGTGGTCCGCCGCTGGCCCGGCTGGATATTGGCGGCGATCGGCCTGGCGATGATCCTGGGCGGCGCGCTGCTCGCCAGTGCGATCCAGACTTCTGGGGGCACCCGGGTGAGTGATATCCGCTTCAGGGGCGCCGACGGCACTGAGATGAGCGCGCTGCTCTATGTGCCGGCCAACGCAAGCCAGGCGACGCCGGCGCCCGGCATCCTCGCCGTGCACGGCTATATCAATTCGCGCGAGATGCAGGACGGCTTCGCGATCGAGTTCGCGCGGCGCGGCTATGTCGTGCTGGCGATGGACCAGACCGGCCATGGTTATAGCGGGGGCAAGGCGTTTTCGAACGGTTTTGGCGGGCCCGACGGGCTTGCCTATCTCCGTTCCCTGCCGTTCGTCGACAAGGACCAGATCGGGCTGGAGGGGCACAGCATGGGGGGCTGGACGGTCCTGGCCGCGGCGGCGGCAATGCCCGACGCCTATCGCGCGATCGTGCTGGAAGGATCGTCCACCGGCGCGCCCTATGCAAAGGAAGGCACGCCGGCGTGGCCGCGGAATCTGGGGCTGGTCTATAGCCGTTATGACGAATTCTCGCAGCTGATGTGGGGCACCAGCCGGGCGCTGGATGTCGGGCAAAGCGCCAAGCTGAAGCAGCTGTTCGGTACGGCCGATACGGTCCAGGCCGGAAAACTCTACGGATCGATCCCCGCAGGAACGGCACGTTATCTGGTGCAACCATCGACGACTCATCCGGGCGATCATTTCTCCACGGCGGCGATCGGGGCCGCGACCGACTGGTTCGCGCGCACGCTTTCCGGCGGCAATCCGCGCCCGGCCGGGGACCAAATCTGGTACTGGAAGGAGATTGGTACCGGGATCGGGCTGCTCGGCTTCGTGCCGCTGGTGCTCGGGCTGTTCGATCTGTTGCTGGCGTTGCCGTTCTTCGCATCGTTGCAGGGCAATGCCGTCGCCGCGATACCGGCCCGGGACGCGCGGTGGTGGCGCCGGGCGGTGATCGCAGCCGGCGTGCCGGCGCTGACCTTCTTTCCGGTCTTCATCGCGATCTTCCTGCTTTTGCCCGCGACAACCTTCCTGCCGCAGACGGTGACGACTCAGGTGGCGGCGTGGGCGCTGGTGGGGGCAGGAATCACCTGGCTGTTCGGGCGGCGAAGCCTTGTCGCGCGAGGCCCGCAGGCGGACTGGCTGAAGACGATCCTGATCGCGCTCGCGGTGACGGCGATCGCCTATCTGGTTCTTGCGGTGGTGCAGCGCGTGCTGGTGACCGACCTGCGCTTCTGGGTCGTGGCGATCAAGCCGCCGAGCGCCCGGCAATGGCTGATCGCGTTGATCTACGTCGTCCCGATCACGCTCGCCTTTCTGGTGACGGGACGGGTGCTGCGTTCGCTGACCGTGGCGGGCGACCGGGCGGTGGCGCGCTATGCCTCCGCCATGCTGGTGCTGAGCGGCGGGTTCGCCGTGCTGCTTGGCCTCGTCTACGGTATTTTCTTTGCGACAGATATGCTGGTGACGGGTTTCGATCCGCTGACGACCGTCATCGCGATCCAGTTCGTGCCGGTGCTCGCCACGGTGGCGGCGGTGATGACCTTCGCCTGGAGCCGCACCGGCAGCCATCGCTCCGGCTCGGTGCTCGCGGGAATGCTGGTCACGCTGTATGTCGTAGCAGGGACGGCGACTCAGGGCTGATCACGGGGCGATCAGATTTCGACGGGAATTTCGACGGGCGGCTTGCGCGTGCGCCGCAGGCGCGGCTCGTGTTTCATGTCGGCCGCTTCCTTAATCTCCTTGCGCAGCTCATCGCGCTTCTCGTGGATCGAGGCGATCACCGGCCCGACCGCGATGCCGAGATCGACCAGCAGTGCCTCGGATAGCTGGAGCGAACTTTCGAGCGTCTCGGGCACGGCATCCGTCACGCCGGCGCGGTAAAGCTCGGCCGCATGGGCCGTATCGCGCGCGCGGGCGACGATCGTGAGATGCGGCACCCAGCCGCGCACACGGCGCGTGAGCTGAACCGACAGCACGGGATCGTCCATCGTCAGGATCAACGCCTTGGCCCGGCCAAGATTGAGCCGATCGACCAGTTCTGTCCGTGCGACGTCCCCGAAAATGACGGGATAGCCCTGCGCCCGCGCTGCCTTTACCGCATCGATATCGGCCTCGACCGCAACAAAGGGCTGACCATGCACCTTGAGCATGTCGGCCACCATATGCCCGACCCGACCGAAGCCGATCACGACAGTTCCGGGCCCCTCGATCGAGATATCAGCTCCGAGATCGTCGCCGCCGCCGCCGCGTAATTCGATTCGGCGCGCGGTCTGTTGGCCGAGCCAGGCGAGCAAGGGCGTGATGGTCAGACCGATCGCGGTAACGGTCTGCCAGAAGCTCGCCGTCGCCGGAGCGATCAAGCCGGCGGCCGCCGCGGTGCCGAGCACGATCAGCGTGGTTTCGGATGGGCTGCCCATCAGCAGGCCGGTTTCCGCCGCGACGCCGGTGCGGATACCGGCGAATTTGAGCAGGCCGAAGGTAACGAGCGCCTTGACCGCCACGACCGCGACGATCGCCGCACCGAGCGCCGGCCAGTTTTCGAGGATCGAGCCGACGTCGAGGCTCATCCCGACGGTGATCAGGAACACGCCGAGCGCGAGGCCCTTGAACGGCGCGGTCATCACTTCGACTTCGCTGTGATAATCGGTCTCGGCGATCAGCACGCCGGCCAGCAACGCGCCGACGATCGGCGACAGGCCGACCGCCGAGGTGGCGAGGCTGGCAACGATGACCACGAGCAGCGAGGCGGCGAGGAACAGTTCCGGGCTCTTCGTGCGGGCAGCCTGGGCGAAAAGCCGCGGCAGGATCACGCGGCCGCCGACGAACATCGCCGCGATGGTCAGCACGCCGCCGCCGACCACCCGGACGACCGGAGCCCAGCCATCGCCCGCACCGGGGCCCAGCGCTGCCAGCACGAAGATGATCGGGACGAGCGCCAGATCCTCGAACAACAGCATGGCGAAGGCCGAGCGCCCTACCGGACTGGTCGTACCGGCAATGGGCAGGACGAGCGCGGTGGAGGACAAGGCCAGCGCTAGACCAAGGCCGATCGCGCCGGGCCAGCCCTGGCCGGTCAAATGGATCGCGATGCCGATGATCAGGCCTGAGCCGAGCAATTCGGCGGCGCCGGTGCCGAACACCAGCGTGCGCATCGACCAGAGGCGCTTGAGCGACAGTTCGAGCCCGATCGAGAAGAGCAGCAGGATGATGCCGAATTCAGCGAACGGCTCGATCGAGTGTGCGTCCGAAATCGTGATGTAATAGAGCCAGGGATATTGCTTATCGAGCGCGCCGAGCCCCGACGGCCCGACGAGCAGGCCGACGAGGATGAACCCGATGACCGGGCTGATCCTCAGTCGGGCGAATGCCGGGATGACAAGCCCCGCGGCCCCCAGGATGACGAGCGCGTCGCTGAAGCCCTTATTGTCCAATCCCATTGCCATGGGGGCATTTAGTCACGGCAAAAGCGGTTTGTCAGCCAGCGACTGACTCGGAGGGGCCGATTGTCGGCCGCCGGCCTGCAAGGATGATCCGGGCCTGCGGCTTGGGTCCGCCGTCAGGAAACCCATGGCACTGAAAAGTGTGGTGATTTCCCGTGGCAGTTTCGGGAAATGCTCGTGCTGCAGCGATTGCTGCCCGGCTTATATTCGCTCGCTCGATGCCGCTGCGAGGGCGCAGGGCCGGCCCGGGTGATTCGTTAACCATCCCCTGTCGGCGGTGACTGGCATCGATGCCGCGATCAACGCGTCTTCCTCAGGCGGAACAGCAGGCCTGGCGACCATGGGAGGCGAGCCGGCGGAAATGAAGATCGCCGCCGCGATGCCTGATGGGCGCCGCGGCGGCGATCTTCGTCTAAGTGGGGCGACGGAGCCTTATCCTGCGCTGCTCATCGCCGTTTCGAGGTTGATGCGGACCTGCTCGAAGAACTGCTCGGTCGTCATCCAGGGCTGATCAGGGCCGATCAGGATCGCGAGATCCTTGGTCATATGGCCGCTCTCAACCGTATCGACGCAGACCTTTTCGAGCAGCTCGGCAAATTCGGTCACCTCGGGGGTGCCGTCGAACTTGCCGCGATATTTCAGGCCGCCGGTCCAGGCGAAGATCGAGGCGATCGGGTTGGTCGAGGTCGCCTTGCCCTGCTCGTGCATGCGGAAATGGCGCGTGACGGTGCCGTGCGCCGCCTCTGCCTCAACCGTCTTGCCGTCCGGGGTGAGCAGCACCGAGGTCATCAGGCCAAGCGAGCCGAAGCCCTGCGCGACCTGATCCGACTGGACGTCGCCATCGTAGTTCTTGCAGGCCCAGACGAATTCGCCATGCCATTTCAGCGCCGATGCGACCATGTCGTCGATCAGGCGATGCTCGTAGACGATGCCAGCTTCCTTGAACTTATCCTTGAATTCGCTTTCGAAAACCTCAGCGAAGAGGTCCTTGAAGCGGCCGTCATAGGCCTTCAGGATGGTGTTCTTGGTCGAGAGATAGACCGGCCAGCCGAGATTGAGGCCGTAGTGCATCGAGGCGCGGGCGAAATCGCGGATCGAATCGTCGAGATTGTACATCGCCATGGCGACGCCCGACGACGGGAACTGGAATACCTCTTCGTCGATCACGGTGCCGTCGTCGCCTTCGAACACCAGGCGCAGCTTGCCGGGGCCGGGGACGCGATAGTCGGTCGCGCGATACTGGTCGCCGAACGCGTGACGGCCGACGACGATCGGGTGAGTCCAGCCTGGGATCAGGCGGGGAACGTTCTTCATCACGATCGGCTCGCGGAAGACGACGCCGCCCAGGATGTTGCGGATCGTGCCGTTGGGCGACTTCCACATTTTCTTGAGGCCGAATTCCTCGACGCGGGCCTCGTCCGGCGTGATCGTGGCGCACTTCACGCCGACGCCGTATTTCTGGATCGCCTTGGCGGCGTCGACCGTGATCTTGTCGTCGGTCTCGTCGCGCTTCTGGATGCTCAGATCGTAATATTCGAGATCGATATCCAGATAGGGGAGGATCAGGCGTTCACGAATCCATTGCCAGATGATCCGTGTCATCTCGTCGCCGTCGATCTCCACGACGGGCGTCTTCACCTTGATCTTCGCCATCGATTGCTCGCTTGTCCTTTAGGGAGGTTCGGGGAGGCGTCTAGGGGCAAGGCTCGCAGGGATCAACATCGTCGTGACCATGCAGTGACATTGTCTTGCCGGCGTCCAGGGGATAGACCGCGTCGATGGATTCACTCGACACGCCGCCGGTGGGAAACCCCGCGATCAAATGGCGCTTTCCCGACATGCACCCAGAGGGGCGCAAATACGTCCTCATTGCTGGTGCCGCCACGCTGCTCGCCTTGTGGTGGTTCGGCTGGTTCGTCGCCTGGCCGATGGTCGGCCTGACCGTCTGGGTCGCTGCCTTCTTCCGCGATCCGGTGCGCGTCACGCCGCAGGGGGAGGGGCTGATCATCGCGCCCGCCGACGGCCTGATCACGATGATCCAGCGCGTGCCGGTACCGCGCGAGCTCGCCGGGGAGAATGGCCTGGGCGACGCGCCGCTGGTGCGAGTCTCGATCTTCATGTCGGTGTTCGACGTCCACATCAACCGCACGCCGATCGCCGGGACGATCCGCCAGGTCGTCTATATTTCGGGCAAGTTCCTCAACGCAGATCTCGACAAGGCGAGCGAAGAGAATGAACGCCAGCATATCGTGGTCGAAGGCCGCGACGGCCGGCGGATCGGCTTTACCCAGATCGCCGGGCTCGTAGCGCGACGCATCCTCGGCTTCGTCAAGCCGGGCGATATGGTTGCAGCCGGCCAGCGAATCGGGTTGATTCGTTTCGGCAGCCGGGTCGACGTCTATCTGCCCGACGATATCCAGCCCCAGGTCGCGCTCGGCCAGCGCAGCGTCGCGGGCGAGACGGTTCTCGGCCGACCCGGCGTGAGCGCGGCCACCGGCATCGCACAATGACCGGCCCGGCGAGCATGACTCGATGAGACGACCGTTGCCCCGCCGCGCCCAGCGCGGCCTCCCGCTGCGTGCGGTCGCGCCTAACGCCGTGACGGCGCTGGCCCTTTGCTTCGGCCTGACCGGGATTCGCTTCGCCATTTCCGGCCAGTGGGAAACGGCGGTGACGATGATCATGATCGCCGGCGTGCTCGATGGACTGGACGGCAGCGTCGCCCGGCTGGTGCGGGGCGAGAGCCGGTTCGGCGCCGAACTCGATTCGCTGTCCGACGCGATCTCGTTCGGCGTATCGCCGGCCCTGATCGTTTATCTATGGGCTTTGCGGGACGTTCCGCGGATCGGCTGGCTCGTCGCGCTGGTCTTCGCGGTGTTCTGCGCGCTGCGGCTTGCCCGCTTCAACGCCAATATCGACGTAACCGAGCAACCTCATAAATCGGCCGGCTTCCTGACCGGCATCCCTGCGCCGGCGGGCGCAGGCCTGGCGATGCTGCCGCTCTATCTGTTTTTCTGGAGCGGGCAGCCTATCCTGCAATCGCCCTATCTGATCGTGCCGTGGATGGCGTTTATCGCCTCGCTGATGGTGTCGAGCATCGCGACCTATAGCTGGTCGTCGCTCAAGCTCAGGAACAATATCCGCTTCGAGGCCATCGCCGTCGTCGTGCTGCTCGGCGCGGCGCTGATCTCCGCGCCCTGGCATACCCTGTCGGTGGTCTGCATCGCCTATCTCGCGTCGATACCGTTCAGCGTTGTTGCCTATCGCCGGGTCAGGCGGCTGCGCGGAACGGTTGCGACCGAGCCGACGGTGCTGCTGGCGTCACCGGACGAACGCGAGAACGGGGTCGACGATCGCTGAGGATCAGCATCGGTTCGGCGAGGTATGCCGGATCGGCCTCCCCGCGCAGTAGCGCGGCGATCCGCGGGAGTGCCGGGACGAGGGTGAACGCGAACACCGACATCGCCGCAGCCAAGGCGCCGGCGAAAACCACGATTCCAAGAACAGCCATCATCGCCCAACTCCCAGGTTCCACGGGCAAAAACCGAAGCAGCGGCCAATAACGGCCGAGAATGCGTCGCGCCCCTGATACGGACACTGTATGTTCCATATTCGTTCTGTCTGTCAAGCGGCGAAGGCGATTTTGTTGCCATGGTGTTCTTGCCGGAAGGATCGGGATTACCCATTTACCGCTGGTGCAGGTCCTGTCGGATCATCGGAGACCACGCGAACCGGGCTGAAATCGCTGCGCAGGCGGTCAATTCGACTCGCTTGAACTCCACCGCGACATCCGTTAGAGGGCCCGCCTTCACACCGCATGGGAAGCACACATAGCCGGTGTCCGGGGCAACCTGGATTACTCGCTTCCCAGAGGCACAACCGGAAAGGAACTATCTTATGGCGGCTCCAGTCGTCACCATGCATCAATTGCTCGAAACGGGCGCGCATTTCGGCCACCAGACCCACCGCTGGAACCCGAAGATGAAGCCTTACATCTTTGGCGACCGCAACGGCGTCCACATCCTCGATCTGTCGCAGACCGTGCCGCTGTTCGCGCGCGCTCTCGAATTCGTCAACGCTTCGGTCGCGGCCGGCGGCAAGGTGCTGTTCGTCGGCACCAAGCGCCAGGCGCAGGAGCCCGTCGCTGACGCAGCGCGTCGTTCGGGACAGCATTTCGTCAACCATCGCTGGCTGGGCGGCATGCTCACCAACTGGAAGACCATTTCCAACTCGATCAAGCGCCTCAAGACGCTCGAAGAGCAGCTTTCGGGCGACACGCACGGCCTGACCAAGAAGGAAGTGCTGCAGCTCACCCGCGAGAAGGACAAGCTCGAGCTTTCGCTCGGCGGCATCCGCGACATGGGCGGCATTCCCGACGTGATGTTCGTGATCGACGCGAACAAGGAAGAGCTGGCGATCAAGGAAGCCAACACGCTCGGTATTCCGGTCGTCGCGATCCTCGATTCGAACGTGTCGCCGGACGGCATCGCTTTCCCGGTGCCGGCCAATGACGACGCCAGCCGCGCCATTCGCCTGTATTGCGAAGCGATCGCGATCGCCGCGACCCGTGGCGGCAACGAGCAGGTCGCTCGTCGCGGCGTCGATGTCGGCGCAATGGACGCGCCGCCAGTCGAGGAAGCGCTGACCGTCGAGCCGGCGCCAGCCGCTGCCGAGCCGGTCGAAGCGATCGACTTCACGCCGGCCCCGGCACCGGTTGCTGAGGCTGCTGCTCCAGCCGTCGACGATGTCGTCGCTCCCGAAGCGGCCGCCGAGGAAGAGCGTCAGCTCGACGCCTGAGCGTCGCTGAACTGAAATACGGGCGGGGTAGGGCGCAAGCCTTCCCCCGTCCGCAACCATATCCAGAGCACAAGAGGACTAGAGACATGGCCGAGATCACGGCAGCAGCGGTGAAGGACCTGCGCGAGCAGAGCGGCGCCGGCATGATGGACTGCAAGAAGGCGCTGACCGAAACCGGCGGGGACATGACCGCGGCAATCGATTGGCTGCGCACCAAGGGCCTGGCCGCCGCCGCCAAGAAGTCCAGCCGCACCGCGGCCGAGGGCCTGGTCGGCATCGAGGTTTCCGGTACCCGCGGCGCCGCGGTCGAAGTCAATTCCGAGACCGATTTCGTTGCGAAGAACGTGCAGTTCCAGACCTTCGTTCGTGACGTGACCTCGGTCGCGCTCGAGCTGGGCGATTCGATCGACACGATCAAGGCAGCTCAGCTCGGCGGCAAGACCGTCGAGGAAGTGCTGACCAATAATATCGCGACGATCGGTGAGAACCAGACGATCCGCCGCGCCAAGCGCCTCGAAGTGACCTCGGGCGCGATCGTGCCTTATGTCCACAACGCGGCTGCTCCGGGCCTCGGCAAGATCGGCGTGCTCGTCGCGCTGGAGAGCGATGCCGGCGCCGACGTGCTCGAGCCGCTGGGCAAGCAGATCGCGATGCACATCGCCGCAGCTTTCCCGCTGGCGCTCAATGAAGATGGCCTCGACCCCGAGATCGTCGCCCGCGAGCGCGCGATCGCGACCGAGAAGGCTGCCGAATCCGGCAAGCCTGCCGACATCGTCGCCAAGATGGTCGATGGTGCCATCGCCAAATACCGCAAGGAAAATGCGCTGGTCAGCCAGCTGCTGGTGATGGACGGCAAGACCAAGATCTCGGACGTCGTCGCCAATGCCGCCAAGGCAGCCGGCAAGACGATCGTGCTGAAGGACTATGTCCGCTTCCAGCTCGGCGAAGGCATCGAGAAGGAAGTCAGCGATTTTGCTGCCGAAGTCGCGGCCGCCGCGGGCGTCTGATCGCGCTCGATGCATGACAGAAGGGGCGGGGTTCGGCGACGCCGGCCTCGCCCTTCTTGTGTCTGCCGCCTAAATACCTGCGATGAAACGCTTTAATGCGATTTGTGCATCGGTAATGCACAATTCGTCACTGGTATCATCGCTTGGCATCGCGCTGGCGCGCTACTAAGGTCCGCGCCGCCCCTGACCCTCAGCATGTTGGAATTTGTGACCATTACGCGCTTCAAACGCATCCTGCTGAAATTGTCCGGCGAGGTTCTGATGGGGCCCGACGGCCTGTCCATCGATCCCACCGTCACCGCGCGTGTTGCCGGCGAGATCGCCGACGCCAAGGCGCAGGGCTATGAGCTCTGCGTGGTGGTCGGTGGCGGCAATATCTTTCGCGGTATCGCCGGCGCCGCACGCGGCATGGACCGCGCCACCGGCGACTATATGGGCATGCTCGCCACCGTGATGAACGCGCTGGCGGTGCAGAATTCGCTCGAGCAGATCGGCATCGATACGCGCGTCCAGTCGGCGATCCCGATGTCCTCCGTGTGCGAGCCGTTCATCCGGCGACGGGCCGAGCGGCATCTGGAAAAGGGGCGGGTGGTGATCTTCGCCGCCGGCGTTGGCAGCCCCTATTTCACGACCGACAGCGGCGCTGCCCTGCGCGCTGCGGAGATGAAGTGCGATGCCCTGTTCAAGGGCACCTCGGTCGACGGCGTCTATGATGCCGACCCGAAGATCGTGGCGAGTGCGAAGCGTTATGGGACAGTCAGTTACGATACGGTGCTGGCACGCAATCTCAAGGTGATGGACGCAAGCGCCATCGCGCTGTGCCGTGACAACAATATCCCGATCGTCGTGTTCAATATCCGCCAGCCGGGCAATCTTGCCGCGGTGCTGCGCGGCGAGGGCATATCGACGATCGTCCAAAGTGAGGGAGAATCCTGATGGCTGCCTATGACAAGGCCGATCTCGAACGCCGCATGGCCGGCAGCGTCGAGGCATTGAAGCACGATCTGGGCGGCTTGCGCACCGGTCGTGCCTCCACCTCGCTGCTCGATCCGGTGACGGTCGAGGTCTATGGTGCGCACATGCCGCTCAACCAGATCGCGACCGTCTCGGCGCCCGAGCCGCGCATGCTGTCCGTGCAGGTATGGGACAAGTCGAATGTCGGCCCGGCCGACAAGGCGATCCGTTCCGCCGGGCTCGGCCTGAACCCGATCGTCGACGGCACCACGCTGCGCCTGCC
Organism: Parasphingomonas zepuensis; assembly: GCF_036663735.1. Taxonomy (NCBI): domain Bacteria; kingdom Pseudomonadati; phylum Pseudomonadota; class Alphaproteobacteria; order Sphingomonadales; family Sphingomonadaceae; genus Parasphingomonas; species Parasphingomonas zepuensis. Next base: position 492,410 of record NZ_JAXOJO010000004.1, read on the forward strand.
GATCCCCGATCTGACCGAGGAGCGCCGCAAGGAGCTCGCCAAGCTTGCCGGGCAATATGCCGAAAAGGCGCGCATCGCCGCGCGCAACGTGCGCCGCGACGGCAATGACAGCCTCAAGACCGATGAGAAGAAGGGCGTCATCTCCGAGGACGAGCGCAAGCGCCACGAAACCGAGGTGCAGAAGCTGACCGACAGCACGATCGCCGAGATCGACGCCGCCGCGACCGCCAAGGAAAAGGAAATCCTGGGCAAGTGAGCGCATCGCCCGCCATGGCACCCATCGCGGCTGGCGGCGCCGGATCATTGCCGCGCCATGTCGCGATCATCATGGACGGCAATGGGCGCTGGGCGAAGAAGCGGCATCTGCCGCGCATCGCCGGGCATCGCCAGGGCGTCGAAGCCGTCCGCCGGGTCTCGCGCGCGGCCCGCGCGATGGGGATCGAGGCGCTGACGCTCTACGCCTTCTCGTCCGAGAACTGGCGCCGGCCGGAGGATGAGGTCAGCGACCTGATGGGGCTGCTGCGGTTGTTCATCCGCACCGATCTCGACGAGATGGCGCGGGAGAACGTCCGGCTGCGCGTTATCGGAGACTATCGTCGCTTCTCCGCCGATACCGTCAAGCTGGTCGAGGATGCGATCGCGCGGACGTCGACCAACACCGGGCCGATCCTGGTGATCGCGCTAAACTATGGGGCGCAGGCGGAAATCGCCACCGCCGCCCGCCGGCTTGCCGAACAGGTGCGCGACGGCACGCTCGACCCGTCAGCGATCGACGAAGCGGCGATCGAGGGGCAGCTCGACACCAGCGAGCTGCCGCCGCTCGACCTGCTGATCCGTACCTCGGGCGAGATCAGGCTGTCGAATTTCCTGCTGTGGCAGGCAGCCTATGCCGAATTGCTGTTCGTCGACACGCTGTGGCCCGATTTCGACGCGGCGACCCTCGCCGACGCGGTCGCGGCATTCGGCAATCGCCAGCGTCGCTTCGGCGGCCTGTGACCACGTCTCCGCCGCCAAGGCGCTCTTCGGACCTCGCCCTGCGTTCGGTCGTCGGCATCGTGATGGTCGCGGTAGCGATGGCGGCATTGTGGTGGGGCGGGATCGTCTTCTGGCTGCTCTGCGTGGTCCTGGGCCTGATCATGATGGCCGAATGGGCCGATCTCGACGGCGTTCCAAAGACGACAAGGCGGCTGGCGCAATATGCGCTGGCGGTTCCCCTGGCGCTGATGGCGCCCACGCTCGCGGCCGGACCCGGCTTCCTGACGCTCGGCGCGACGATGGGCGCGGCCTTCTTCATCGTCATCGTAACGCGCCGCCCGAGCCTCGCATTCGGCGCAATCTATGCGGGGTTGCCGATCCTCGCCCTGTTGCTGATTCGCGAGCAGGCAGACGGGGTTCTGTTCACCCTCTGGGCGCTCGCGCTGGTGTGGATGTGCGACATCGGCGCCTATTTCAGCGGCCGCGCCATCGGTGGGCCAAAACTGGCGCCGGCGATCAGCCCGAACAAGACCTGGGCCGGCCTTGCCGGCGGCGTCCTGCTGGCGAGCGCCTTTGCCGTGGTGCTGCACCTGTATTTTGGCCTACCCTTGCGCCTGACCGTGGCCACGCCCGTGCTTGCGGTGCTGGCGCAGGGCGGGGACCTGTTCGAAAGCTGGCTCAAGCGCCGCGCCGGCGTTAAGGACAGCGGCGATATCCTGCCGGGCCATGGCGGCGTGCTCGATCGACTCGACGGGCTGGTGCCGGTCGCGCCGGTCGCCGCGTTCCTCATCATTCTGCCGGTATTCTACGCATGAAGACGGTCACCATTCTCGGCGCGACCGGTTCGGTCGGCAGTTCGACCCTCGATCTGATCGAGCGCGAGCCGGAGCGGTTTCAGGTGCTGGCGCTCACCGCCAACACCGATGTCGAAAAGCTTGCCAAGGCAGCGATCCGCACCAATGCGCGGCGCGCGGTGGTGGCTGACGAAACCTGCCTTCCCGCGCTGCGTGGCGCCCTGGCGGGAACCGGCATCGAAACCGCGGGCGGCGCACAGGCGATCGGTGAGACCGCCGCGATGGGCGCTGACTGGACCATGGCCGCGATCGTCGGGTGCGCCGGGCTCGAGCCGGTGATGGCGGCGGTGGAGCAGGGCGGCACGGTGGTGCTCGCCAACAAGGAGCCGCTGGTTTCCGCCGGCGAGGTGATCCTCCGCGCGGCCGCATGCCATGGCGCGACTCTGCTGCCGGCCGATTCCGAGCATAATGCGATCTTCCAATGCTTCGACTTCGAACGGGCCGAGCGCGTCCGCCGGATCATCCTGACCGCCAGTGGCGGGCCGTTCCGCGACTGGCCGATCGAACGGATGCGGCAGGTCACGCCCGAGCAAGCGGTGGCGCATCCCAACTGGTCGATGGGCGCCAAGATTTCGGTCGATTCGGCCACGATGATGAACAAGGGGCTCGAACTGATCGAGGCTGCCCGCCTGTTCCCGGTGCCGGCCGAGCGGATCGAGATCATCCTGCACCGGCAATCGGTGATCCATTCGCTCGTCGAATATGTCGATGGATCGACTCTGGCGCAACTCGGACCGCCCGACATGCGCACGCCGATCGCCCATTGCCTGGCCTGGCCGGACCGGATGCACACGCCGATGGCGCCGCTCGACCTGGTGGCGATCGGCCGGCTCGATTTCGAGGCGCCGGACCCGATACGCTTCCCGGCGCTCGCGCTCGCGCGCCGCGCGCTCGATGCGGGCGGGGCACGGCCGGCGATCCTCAATGCAGCCAATGAGATTGCGGTCGCCGCGTTCCTGGCGCGCCGGATCGGCTTCCTCGAAATTGCCGCAATCGTCTCCGATACCCTCGATGGCTACGATCCGCCCGCTCCCGATACGCTCGATGATGTCCTGATGGTGGACGCCGAAGCGCGAAGGCTGGCGGGCGAGCGTGTAAAGGATTGTGTCGTTTGATCACCAGCCCCGGCCTTTTGCTGACCGTTCTTGCGTTCGTGCTCGTCATCGGGCCGCTCGTGTTCCTGCACGAGATGGGCCATTATCTCGCCGGGCGCCTGTTCGGCGTGAAGGTAGAGGCATTCTCGATCGGCTTCGGCCAAGAGGTCTTCGGCGTCACCGACAAACGCGGCACGCGCTGGAAGTTCGGCTGGCTGCCGCTTGGCGGCTATGTACGCTTCGCCGGCGACATGAACCCGGCGAGCGTGCCCGACGCCGACTGGCTGATGCTGCCGCCCGAGGAGCGGGCCAGGACCTTCCCATCCAAGCCGGTGTGGCAGCGCGCGATCATCGTCGCCGCTGGACCCGTCACCAATTTCCTCATCGCCCTCCTGATCCTTGCAGGGTTCGCCTTCGCTTATGGCGACAGTCGCACGCCAACGGTGGCGGGTAATATCACTGCCAACGGTGCCGCAGCGAAAGCAGGTCTGCAGCCTGGCGATCGGATCGTCGCATTAAGCGGTCGCACCGTCGAAACCTTCGGCGACATGGTTCGCTACATTCAGATCAGAGCCGGCGAGCGGGTTACCGTCGATTTTGTCCGTGGTGACACGCCGATGTCGCGCGATGCTGTTATCGGAACGGAGCTCCAGCGCGACCGGTTTGGTAACGAGTATCGTGTCGGTCGACTGGGCATCGAGAATTCGAGGCCCGTGGTGGTGCCGGTCAGCTTGATTGAAGCGCCGGGCGTAGCCGTCCGCCAGACCGGCGAAATCGTGACCATGATGGTCGAGACGCTGGGTCAGGTGATCAGCGGGCGACGCTCGGTCAAGGAACTCGGCGGTCCGCTCAGCATCGCGAAGGTGTCCGGCGAACAGCTGAGTCTTGGCGTTCAGGCCTTCGTCTTTTTTATCGCGATGGTTTCGATTAATCTTGGATTCATCAATTTGTTGCCAGTCCCGATGCTGGATGGTGGCCATTTGTTGTTCTACGCGATCGAGGCGGTGCGTCGTAAGCCCGTCGAGCCCCAGGTGCAGGAGTGGGCGTTCCGCGGCGGCCTCGCTGCGCTGCTGGCGCTGATGCTGCTCGTGACGTTCAATGACCTCGGATCGTTCGGCTTGTGGAACAATCTGGCCGGGTTGATCGGCTGACGTGGTTGAGGCAGGGCAGGCAGCTATGTGCTGCCCGCGCAAATTTTTCCGACTGGGGTGGATTTAAGTGACAGCGATCAAGGTTTCAACACTCGGCGCCCGCGCCACCGTCCTGCTTCTTGCGGGCACGATGCTGTCGGGCGTGCCGTTGGCCGCGAGCGCCCAGACGGCGCCGGCGGCGGGGCCAGCTGCGCCTGCCACCGCACCGGCACCGCAGGAGGCCGCGCCCGTTGCCCCCGCGGTGACGCGTCCGATCAAGTCGCTGCGGGTCGAGGGTTCGCAGCGGATCGAGGCGGAAACGGTTCTGTCCTACACCAAGCTGCGGGTCGGCACGCCGTTCAACAACGAGACGCTCGATCAGGCGATCAAGGATCTCTACGCAAGCGATCTGTTCGCGGATGTTTCGATCAGCGGTGCTGAATCGGGCGACATCGTGCTGCGCATCCGCGAGAATCCGGTGATCAACCGCGTGCTGCTGGAGGGCAACAAGCGGCTGAAGGAAGACAAGATCAAGAAGGAGATCAAGCTCGCGCCGCGGCAGATCTTCACGCGCACCGCGGTCCGCCAGGATGTCGGGCGGATCATCGAGCTGTATCGCCGCCAGGGCCGTTTCGCCGCGGTGGTCGAGCCCAAGATGGTCGCGCTCGACCAGAACCGCGTCGATGTTGTGTTCGAGATCACCGAGGGGCCCAAGTCGAAGGTCCGCCAGATCAACATCCTTGGTAACGAGGTGTTCTCCGACGGCAAGCTGCGCGGCGAGATGGCCACCAAGCAGGCGCGCCTGACCACGCTGCTGAGCTCGAATACGAGCTATGACCAGGACCGCATGGCCTATGACCAGCAGAAGATGCGGCAATTCTACCTGACCAACGGCTATGCCGATTTCCGGGTGACCTCGGCCGTCGCCGAGCTGACGCCGGACAAGAAGGACTTCATCATCACCTATGTGGTGGAGGAAGGCCCGCGCTATAAGTTCGGCGACGTGACGGTCGACAGCGACATCCGCGATTTCGACGACAAGCGGCTCGCGGCCACGCTGCCGATGCACAAGGGCGAGTGGTACAATGCCAAGCAGGTCGAGGATTCGGTCGACTCCCTGAGCGAATCGACTGGCCTGTTCGGCTATGCCTTCACTGAGGTGAACCCGGAGTTCCAGCGCGACCGCGAGACGCTGACGATGGGGATCAATTTCCACATCGCCGCCGCCCAGCGCAGCTATGTCGAGCGGATCGAGATCAACGGCAACACCCAGACCCAGGACAAGGTGATCCGCCGCGAGATCCGCCTGTCCGAAGGCGATGCGTTCAACAGCTTCCAGCTCAAGCGCTCGCAGGACCGGATCAACTCGCTCGGCTTCTTCCAGGAGAAGTTCGAGATCAAGAAGACGCAGGGCTCCGCCCCCGACCGCGTCGTGCTCGAGGCGAATGTCGAAGAGAAGTCGACCGGCGAGCTGTCGCTGTCCGCGGGCTATTCGAGCCTGGAGCGCTTCATCATCCAGGCATCGGTTCGCCAGCGCAATTTCCGCGGCAAGGGCCAGGAACTGCGCGCCAGCGTCAATTATTCCAGCTATTCCAAGTCGGTCGAGGTTGGTTTCACTGAACCCTATCTGTTCGACAAGAACATTGCGGTCGGCGGCGACATCTTCCGCCGCGATTATAACGCGTTCAACTATGTCGGCGACGATCGCCAGACGACCTACACTCAGGTGTCGACCGGCTTCCAGATCCGCGCCGGCCTGCCGCTGACTGAATATTGGTCGCTGTCGGGCCGATATGGCCTGTCCTATGATGAGGTCGGGCTCGACGAGAGCACCTATTTCACGGGCGGCAAGTGCGATAATTTGAAGGCCGGACGGTATCTCTGCGATGCGATCGGCAACCGTGTGACCTCGTCGGTCGGCTTCTCGCTGATCAACGACAGCCTGAACAGTCGCCTGCGACCGAGCGCCGGCAAGCGCCTCGTGCTGAGCGCCGATTTCGCTGGTCTCGGCGGCGATGTGAAATATGCCCGCGCCCGCTTCGAGGGCTCCAAATATTGGGGTCTCGGCAGCGGCTTCATCCTCTCGGCCAACGCCGAGGGCGGGTATATCCACTCGCTCGAGAAGAGCCGCGGCGAGGGCATCGACAAGGTCCGCATCACCGACCGCTTCTATCTGGGCGAGCCAGATTTCCGCGGCTTCGACATTCGCGGCATCGGCCCGCGCGTGCAGCGCATCGGCTACACCACGGTCGACGGCAATCAGGTGCTGAACACCGATCGCAGCCAGTTCATCGACGATGCGCTCGGCGGCCGGGCCTATTATCTGGGCCGGCTCGAAATGGAGATCCCGCTCGGCGCTGGCGCCCGCGAGATGGGCCTGCGGCCGTCGATCTATATCCAGGCGGGTGCCCTGTTCGGCATCACCCGGCCGCCGCCCACCGCGACCTTCCCGGTCTATACCGATCCGTTCACGGGCAAGCAGACGGTTCTGCCGCTCGTTTCGCAGGCGTTCGACAGCGCCGGCCGGCCGCTGTTCCTGGTGCCACAAAGCGATGCGACCGCTCCGCAGAGCTTCACAACCTGTCCGGTGGGCTTCTCGTCCACCTTTGGCGGCGCATGTACTGGCACCTCGGTCAACACGCCGGCTACGAACAGCACGGCACCATTCTTCGAGCGCTTCGGCGGCGATTCCGCCAAACCGCGCCTGTCGGTCGGTGCCGGCGTCAACTGGAATTCGCCGTTCGGGCCGCTTCGCATCGACGTAGCTTATGCCCTGCTCAAGGACCCGAGCGACGATACGAAACTCATCACATTCAACGTAGGGACACAGTTCTAATGAAGACGTACAAGAAGGTTCTGCTCGCCACCGCCCTCGCGGTGCCCGGCACGCTGGCCCTCGCGACCGGCGCCCAGGCGCAGAGCGTCGCTATCGCCGATCCCCAGGCAGCAGTCGGCAATTCCAAGGCATTTGCCGCCGCGAACACGCAGATTCGGGCGCAGTACAAGGCACAGCTCGATCAGGCAGCAACCCGCCGCGCCGCGATCCAGAAGGAGATCAATCCGATCGCCCTGCAGATGGACACCAATCGCGACGGCACCGTGAACGAGGAAGAGCTCCAGGCGGCAGCCCAGGCCAAGACGCCGGCCTTCACCAGCTGGCAGCAGAAGCAGCAGGCAGCGACGGCCGAACTCAATGCACTCGAAGGCCCGGCCGAGCGCGCCCAGGCTTATGCGGTCGAGCAGATCAGCGCCAAATTGCCGGCAGCGATTCAGAGCGCGATCGCCAAGCGCGGCGTCACGGTGCTGCTGCGCCCGCAGGCAGTGATGTTCGTGCAGCCGACGTCCGATCTGACACCGGTCATCACGACCGAGCTGGATGCCGCCGTGCCGACCGTGAGCATCACCCCGCCGGCCAATTGGCAGCCGGGCCAGCAGCAGGCCGCTCCCGCGGCGCCGGCTCCTGCAGCTGCTCGTCCCGCCACGCCGACGCCGAAGCCCACCGGCCGGTGAGCGACACGGTGACGACCGGGGCGCTTGGCCCGCTCGATATCGGGCGGGTCATGGCGGCGCTCCCGCATCGTTACCCGATGCTGTTGGTCGACCGTGTCGAGGAGTTGATCCTCGACCGGTCGATCGCGGCGATCAAGGCGGTGACGATCAACGAGAATTTCTTCCAGGGGCATTTCCCCGGCCGCCCGATCATGCCCGGCGTGCTCATCGTCGAGGCGATGGCACAGGCAGCCGGCATTCTCGCGGTCGAATCGCTCGGGCTGGCTGGCTCGGGCAAGCTGGTTTATTTCATGGCGATCGACGGCGCGAAATTTCGCAAGCCAGTCGAGCCCGGTGTCCTGCTCCGGCTTGAGGTCGAGTTCGTCCAGAAGCGCTCGAGCGTCTGCAAATTCGCCGGCCGCGCGACGATCGACGGGCAGCTCGCCGCCGAGGCGAATTTCACCGCGATGATCGCGGATCCGCCCAAGGCCTGACACCCGCGCAGGTTGCACTCACTGGCCGGCTCTGTTAGGGGCCGCGCCTTCGCTGCTGGTCGGAAACCAGCGGCTTTCCGGAGATTTGGCACGTGAAGAAAGATATCCATCCCGATTATCACACCATCAAGGTGCAGATGACCGACGGTACCCAGTTCGAGACCCGCTCGACCTGGGGCAAGGAAGGCGATTTGATGACGCTCGACATCGATCCGCTCGCGCATCCGGCCTGGACCGGCGGCCGCGGCCAGATGCTCGATTCGGGCGGCCAGGTCGCGCGCTTCAACAAGCGCTTCGGCGGGCTTACCCTCAAGAAGTAATGGCCAGCGCCGTTCGCGGCGCGGCAGTATCGAAAGCCACGCTTCTCCTCGCTCATGGGTGAGGGGATGCGTGGTTTTTCGTGTCAGCCATTGCCTTGGCGGCGGCGGGTCTCCCAGCCTTTCCGCGCCGCTGCCGAGCGATCGGCCGCGCTCCGGCCGGCGGCAGCGCCACCCTTGCGACCGCCCTTGCGCGACGAGACCTGGGTGTCGGGCTTGCCGCGGCCCGATCCGGACTTGTTGCCGCCGCCCGATTCCTTGTTGACCGTCGCCCAGGCGCGCCGCTCGGCTTCTTCGGTAGCGACGCCGCGCTCCTCATAGCTTTCCTCGATATGCTCGGCCTTGCGCTTCTGCTTGTCGGTGTAGCTGCTCTTGTCGCCGCGCGGCATTGATCGTCTCCTTCCCGTTGCAGGAAAAACGATCGAGGCGCATTCCGGTTCAGCGCGACTTGAGGCCGGTTGCCTCCTGACTTCGATCAAACGAACATCGCCGCTACCATTGCATGTCATGGCATGGAGGCACGATGGACAGACGCAGCTTGATGATCGGCGCCGGCAGCACGCTCCTGCTGGGCGGAGCCGGCGCCGCGGCATGGCGATCTTCGGTCGGATCGATGGCCGATTATGCGCGCTATGCGGGCCGCCTACGGGCAGCCCTGCCGGCGGACCCCACGCTCGCCGAGCTCGTCCGTTATGCGACGCTGGCCCCCAACAGCCACAATACGCAGCCCTGGCGCTTTCGCATCGAGGAGGGCGCCGTCACCATCCTGCCCGATCCGTCGCGGGCAACCCCGGCGGTCGATCCCGACAATCATCATCTCTTCGTGAGCCTGGGATGTGCAGCGGAGACGCTCTCCATCGCGGCAGGTGCGGCGGGCCGTCCTGGCGAACTGGAGACCGATGCCGACGCAGGCGGGGTGCGCTACCGCTTCACGCACGGGCGGCACCGGCCGGAACCGCTGCTGAAGGCGATTGCGGCCCGCCAGTCCACCCGGGCCGAATTCGACGGACGTCCGGTGCCGGCGGACACGATCGAGCGCCTGCGCCGGGCCGCAGCCATGCCCGGCGTCCGCCTCGCGCTGCTGACCGAGCGCGGGCCGATCGATCGGGTGCGTGAGCTAGTCGTGGCCGGCAATAGCGCGCAAATGGCTGATCCGGCTTTCATGCGCGAACTCAAGCAGTGGCTGCGGTTCAATCCCGACAGCGCGATGCGCTCCGGCGATGGCCTGTTCTCGGCGACGAGCGGCAATCCCGTATTGCCGACCGCGCTTGGCTCGCTGGCCTTCGATCGGTTTTTCACCGCCGCCGCTGAAAACGACAAATATGCCCGCCAGATCCGATCTTCGGCAGGCATCGCGGTCTTCGTCGCCGACCGCGCCGACCCGGCGCACTGGATCGCGATCGGCCGCGCATGCCAGCGCTTTGCGCTGACCGCGACCGTACTCGGCCTGAAGCACGCCTTCATCAACCAGCCGGTCGAGGTCGCTGCCCTGCGCCAGGACCTTGCCGGCCTGGTCGGGGAGAGCGGGAAGCGGCCGGATATCGTGATGCGGTTCGGCCATGGCCCGGCGGTGCCCTTCTCGCCGCGGCGCCCGGTTGGGCTCGTCACGATATGTCGGTCAGGTCGGGCGGGGCAGCAATTGGCGGAGAGGGTGGGATTCGAACCCACGGTGAGCGTGAACCCACGGCGGTTTTCAAGACCGCTGCCTTAAACCACTCGGCCACCTCTCCGCGCTGATGCCGCTTAGTGCGTGCACGCCGTTTTGTGCAAGGCCTGCGACTATAAGGGGTTCATGTAGGCCGGGGGCTGTGGCAAAGTCCGGCGATGCTGGCATTTCCCAAAAGATTGAGCAGGATGGCGGCTACGACGCTCGCCACGATATTGTGCGTGGCGGTCGGCGGATCGGCCGGTGCGCAGGACGAGGCAGGGTTTCAGTCCTATCTCGGGACCTTGCGGAGCCAGGCTGAGGCACGCGGGGTGAGTCGCGCCACGCTCGACGCCGTGATGCCGGGCCTGACGCTCAACACCCGGGTGATCGAGCTCGACCGGGCGCAGCCGGGAAGCAATTCCAACGCGGCCATTCCCAATTTCGCGCCGTACAAGGCGCAGCACGTCGATACCGCGCGGATCAACCGCGGGCGCCAGGCCTATCTTGCCCAGCGCAGCCGGCTTGAACGAATCGAGCGCGAAACCGGCGTGCCGGAATCGATCATGGTCGCGATCTGGGGGCATGAAACCAATTATGGCGCGGTGATGGGCGGCTTCGATCTGCCGCGCGCGCTTGCGTCGCTTGCCTATGAAGGCCGCCGCCGGGACCTGTTCGCCGATGAATTCATTGCCTCTTTGCTGATGGTCGATCGCGGCGTGCCAATCTCCCGGCTGAAGGGCAGCTGGGCGGGGGCGACCGGCGGGCCGCAATTCCTGCCATCGATCTATCTGCGGCTGGCGCGCGATGGCGACGGCGACGGCCAGGCGAACATCTGGACCAGCGAGGCGGACACGCTTGCCTCGATCGGCAATTATTTCGCCAATGCCGGCTGGCGCCCTGGCCAGCCCTGGGGGCTGGCGGTCAACGTACCGACGAGCTTCGATCGCAACCAGGTGGTCAATCGCACGGTTTCGCCACGCTGCCCGCGCGTGTTCGCGCGGCACAGCGGCTGGAAGACCATGGCTGAATGGCGTGCGCTGGGGCTGGTGCCGCAGGATCGCGGCTGGCCGGGCGACAGCGTGCTGGCGACGTTGATCGAACCGGATGGCGTGGGACGGACCGCCTATCTGCTGACCGGCAATTACCGGGTTATCCTCGATTATAATTGCTCGAACTTCTACGCGCTGTCCGTCGGATTGCTGGCCGATGCCGTCGAGCGGTAGCGGCAGGCCTGGAGTCTGGCCCGGTGCGAAGCCGGTAGGTGACGAGGCCCCACGGCGCGGCTATGCCGATGGTCGAATCCTGCATTTCGAGTAAAACCCCCAAGCGTACGGACCCGTTGTCATGAAGAAACTGCTCGCCGCCTCCGCCCTCGCGATCGTGATGGCATGCCCCAGTGTCGCCGCCGCGCCCGATTTTCAGACGCCCGCGCCCGTCGCCTTCCTGACCGACCTCTCGACCGGCGCGATCCTCTATTCCAAGGATGCGGACCGGCGGATGCCGCCGGCGTCGATGGCCAAGATGATGACCGTCTATGTTGCCTTCGATCTGATCAAGTCGGGCGAGCTGAAGCTCGATCAGCAGTTCGAGGTCCGGCCCGAGACGTGGAAGCAGTGGCACGGCCCGGCCGCGGGATCGACGATGTTCCTGTCGACCGGCGAGAAGGTGAGCGTCGAGAATCTGTTGAAGGGGATCGTGACGCTTTCCGGCAACGATGCCTGCGTCGTGCTGGCCGAGGGCATTTCCGGCACTGAGGCAGCCTTTGCCAACCTGATGAACCAGCGCGCGAAGAAGCTCGGCCTGACCAACAGCCATTTCGGCAATTCCAATGGCTGGCCGGATAATGGCGTGACCTATGTCACCGCGCGCGATCTGGCCAAGCTGGCCACGGCGACGATCCAGGATCACCGGGCGCTGTACAAGCGCTTCTATTCGCTGCCCAGCTTCACCTGGGGCAAGACGCTCGGTGCCGGCTCCGACATCACCCAGGCGAACCGCGATCCATTGCTTGGCCGCGTCGCGGGCGCCGATGGCCTGAAGACGGGTCATACCGAGGAAGCCGGCTATGGCTTCACCGGCTCGGCCGAGCAGAATGGCCGCCGGCTGGTGATGGTGATGGCGGGGCTGACCAGCTCGAATCAGCGCATCTCGGAATCGGTCAAGTTCATGGACTGGGGTTTCCGCGCCTGGCAGGCCAAGCCGATCGTGGCCAAGGGTCGCAAGGTCGAGACGGCCGAGGTTCAGCTGGGCGACGCCAGCAGCGTCGGGCTGGTAGCCCCGGAGAATCTGACCGCGACGATGCCCGCCGGCGTCGCGCCCGACATCCAGCTGCGCGTCGTCTATGACGGTCCGATCAAGGCGCCGATCAAGGCCGGTCAGCACATCGCCGATCTGGTGGTGACGACCCCCGACATGCCGCCGCAGCGCCTGCCGCTCGTCGCCGAGAGCGATGTCGGCGAGGCCGGCTTTTTCGGGCGCGCCTGGTCAGGCCTCAAGGGGCTGTTCGGCGGGTGACTGGACGCTTCATCTCGCTCGAGGGCGGGGAAGGGGCCGGGAAATCGACTCAGGTGAAGCGGCTTGCCGAAGCACTGGGCGCGCGGGGCATCGAGACGGTGGTAACGCGCGAGCCGGGTGGTAGCGAAGGGGCAGAGGCGATCCGCGCCCTGCTGATGCAAGGAGCCGTCACGCGCTGGAGCCCGCATAGCGAGGCGTTGTTGTTCGCGGCGGCGCGCGCCGACCATGTCGAAAAGCAGATCCGGCCGGCGTTGGGTGCTGGCATTTGGGTGATCTGTGACCGCTTCATTGACAGCTCGCGTGCCTATCAGGGTGTTGCCGGCGGGATCGACGACGCCGCCGTGCTGGCGCTCCACGCGTTCGGATCGCGCGGCCTGCTGCCCGACCGGACCTTCGTGCTCGAAGTGCCGTCCGAACAGGGCCGCGCCCGGGCCGAGATACGCGACGGTGCCGCGGCTGATCGCTTCGCCGCGCGGGGCGACGATTTCCATGCCGACGTGGCGGCCGCATTTCGGCGGTTCGCCGCGCATGAGCCCGATCGTGTGCGCCTGATCGACGCATCCGGCTCTCCGGAGATGGTGACAGGCGTATTGATCGCCGAGTTGGGCGATCTGCTGCCGTGACCTTGCCGGTCGGCAACGAGGCGGCACATGCGGCATTCGCATCGGCGATGGCAAGCGGCGCCCTGCACCATGCCTGGCTGTTCGCCGGGCCGGAGGGCGTCGGCAAGGCCAGCTTCGCCCGGGCGGCCGCATTGCGGCTGCTGGCTGAAGGGGCATCGCGCGGCACCTTGCCGCCAGTCGACGGGGTCGGGGGTTTCGAAGTGCCCGAGGGCGATCGGACGCGATCGCTGATCGCCGCCGGATCGCATCCCGATTACCGGGAACTGGTGCGCCAGCCCAAGGATGCGGACAAGCCGGGGCAGGATCTCGCACGGAGCATCCCGATCGCCCAGGTTCGCGCGCTTCAGCCGATGTTCGCGACGACTCCGTCCATGTCGTCGCGCCGGGTCGTGCTGATCGACGCAATCGACGATCTCGAGCGGGGCGGCGCCAACGCGCTGCTCAAGAATCTCGAGGAGCCGCCGGCCGGCACGATCTTTCTGCTGATCAGCCATGCGCCAGGCCGCCTGCTGCCGACGATCCGGTCGCGCTGCCGGTTGCTGCGCTTCGATCCGCTCGACGATCTTGCAATGGCGGACGTGCTGCGCGCCGCGCTGCCGCAGTGCGACGCAGCCGAGATCGCCGCGCTGGTAAAGGCGGGGCAGGGCGCGCCCGGCCGGGCGCTGGGCTTTGCGGGGCTGGAACTGGCCAAGCTCGATGACGCGATGGCGGCGATCGCCCGTGACGGCGATCCCGGCAATGGGCGGCGGACGAAGCTTGCCAAGCTGCTCGCGCCCAAGGCGGCACAACCTCGCTATGAGGCGTTTCTCGATCGCGCGCCGGCCTTTATCGCGGCGGCTGCGCCAGCTCGCACCGGCCGCCGTCTCCAGGTCGCGCTCGACAGCTATGACGCGGCGCGCGCGCTGGCCGCGAGCGCTCGCGGGCTTTCGCTCGATTCGCAGGCGACGGTCTATGAAATGGCCGGGCTGGTTGCGACGCTCGGCGCCGATTGAACAGGTGATCGCCCTTCAATTGAGCGAACCGATGTTCTAGGAGGCCCGGCATGGGCGAGCCTTATTATATCACCACCGCGATCAGCTATCCGAACGGACGCCCGCATATCGGCCATGCCTATGAGGCGATCGCGGCCGATGCCATCGCGCGCTATCAGCGCCAGGCCGGGCGGGACGTGCGGTTCCAGACCGGCACTGACGAACACGGCCTGAAAATGGTCCAGACGGCGCGCGACCGGGGCGTCGAGACGCGCGCGCTCGCTGATGAAATGTCATCCTATTTCAAGGAAATGGATGATCGTCTGAATATTTCCTATGATCGTTTCATCCGGACCGTGGAGCCTGTGCATCACGCGGCCAGCGCGGCGATCTGGCAGGCGATGGAAGCGTCCGGCGACCTGTATATGGACCGGTACCAGGGCTGGTATTCGGTGCGCGACGAGGCGTTCTACGACGAGAAGGAACTGACCGACGGGGAAGGGGGCAAGCTGTCGCCCCAGGGCACGCCGGTCGAGTGGACGGTCGAGGAGACCTGGTTCTTCCGCCTCTCGAAATATCAGCAGCCATTGCTCGATCTGTACGAATCCAGCCCCGATTTCATCCGCCCCGACACGCGGCGCAACGAAGTGATGCGCTTCGTCGAGGGCGGGCTTTCCGACCTGTCGGTATCGCGCACCAGTTTTGACTGGGGCGTCAAGGTGCCGGGCAGTCCGGGGCATGTGATGTATGTCTGGGTCGATGCGCTGACCAATTACCTGACGGGCGCGGGCTATCCCGACAATCAGGAGGATCTGGCGCGCTACTGGCCCGCCGATCTCCACGTGATCGGCAAGGATATCGTGCGATTCCATGCCGTTTACTGGCCGGCATTCCTGATGAGTGCGAAGCTCGCGCTGCCGAAACAGGTATTCGGACACGGCTTCCTGCTCAACAAGGGCGAGAAGATGTCGAAGTCGGTCGGCAACGTCACCGATCCGATGGAGCTGGTCGAGCGGTTTGGCGTCGATGCGCTGCGCTATTTCCTGCTGCGCGAAGTTAGCTTCGGCCAGGACGGAAGTTATTCGGAAGAAGCGATCGTCACCCGGTGCAATGCCGATCTCGCCAATAATCTCGGCAATCTGGCGCAACGGTGTCTTTCGATCGTCGCGAAGAACTGCGCCGGGCAAGTGCCGCCGGCGGGTGAGCAGACGGACGCCGACACAGCCTTGCTCGCCAGCGTGACCGCGGCGGAGGCGGGCATGCACGAGGCAATGCGGGATCTGGCGATCCATAACGCGCTGGAGGCGATCTGGTCGGCCGCGCGCGACGCCAACCAGTATTTCGCCGATGCCGCGCCGTGGAGCGTGCGCAAGACCGATCCGGAACGCGCCGACACAATCCTGCACCTGACGATCGAGGCGATCCGCCGCATCGCCATCATGGCGCGATGGGCGATTCCCGACGGCGCCGACCGGCTGCTCGACCTGCTGGGCCAGGACACGGCGGCGCGCAGCTTCGCGGCTTTGGCCGAGCCAGTCGTCGCCGGCACCGTGCTGCCGCCACCGACCGGCGTGTTTCCTAGGCTGGAGCTGGCGGAGGCCGAATGATGTTCGCCGACAGCCATTGCCACCTCAATTACAAGGGCCTGGCCGAGCAGCAGCCCGAGATCCTGGCCCGGGCTCGTGCACGCGGCGTTTCGGCGATGCTCAACATCGCCACGCGTGAAAGCGAATGGGACGCAGTGCTCGGCACGGCCGAGCGCGAGCCCGATGTGTGGGCGACCGTCGGCATCCACCCGCACGAAGCCGACCAGCATCCCGATATCGGCACCGCACGGCTGGTCGAGCGGGCAGCGCATCCGCGTGTCGTCGGCATCGGCGAAAGCGGGCTCGATTATTATTACGACCATAGCGACCGCGATCGCCAGCGGGCGAGCTTCCGCGCCCATATCGCCGCGGCACGCGAAACCGGCCTGCCGATCGTCGTGCACACGCGCGACGCCGAGGAAGATACGGCGGCAATCCTGCGCGATGAAATGGGGAAGGGGGCCTTTCCCGGCGTGATCCACTGTTTCACCGCGAGCGGAGCTTTCGCCGATATCGCGTTGGAATTGGGCTTCTATATCTCGATTTCCGGGATAGTGACGTTCAAAAATGCCAAGGACCTGCAGGAAACCGCGGCGCGCCTGCCGATCAAGCGGCTGCTGATCGAAACCGACGCGCCGTTCCTCGCGCCGGTGCCGCACCGGGGCAAGACTGGCGAACCCGCCTTTGTCGCTGACACGGCCGCCTTCCTGGCCGCGTTGCGCGGCGAGGAGCTCGCTGTCCTGGCCGAGCATACGGCCGCGAATTTCCACGCATTGTTCGCCAAGACCAAGGCGTGAAGGTCCGGATCCTCGGTTCGGGCACCTCGTCCGGCGTGCCGCGGATCGGCAATGACTGGGGCGATTGCGATCCGGGCGAACCGCGCAACCGCCGCACCCGGGTCTCGATCCTGGTCGAGACCGAAACGACGCGCATCCTGGTCGATACCAGCCCCGATATGCGCGAGCAGCTGCTGGCGGCGGACGTCGCGACGCTCGACGCGGTGATCTGGACTCACGACCATGCCGATCACTGCCACGGCGTCGACGATCTGCGGCAGGTCTATCACGCGATGGGCCATCCGGTTCGCGGCCTGGCGCGGCCGGCGACGCGGGACGCGCTGGTGGAGCGCTTCGCTTATGCCTTTCTGGGGCGTGACGGCTATCCGTCGACTGTGGCGCTCGAGACTTTGCCGGATGCGACGGTCATCGGCGATATCGCGGTGCGTGTGGTCGATCAGCCGCACGGCAATATCCTGTCGGCCGGGCTGCGCTTCGATACGGCGGCTGGCTCGATCGGATATGCCACTGATTTCAATATCCTGACGGACGATATGCGCGCGCTGTACCAGGACCTGGATTTCTGGATCGTCGATGCGCTGCGCTATCGGCCGCATCCGACTCATCCCGATGTCCCGACCGTGCTGAGCTGGATCGAGGAGCTGAGGCCGCGGCGCTCGGCGCTCATCCATATGGATCAGTCGATGGACTATGCCACGCTGCGCCGCGTGCTTCCGGCCGGGGTCGAACCCGGATATGATGGCATGGAGGTGATGCCGTGACCGACCAGCCAATCGATTTCGTCTATTATCTGCTGCTGCTGATCCTGCCGCTGTCGGCACTGATGGCGCGGCGGCTGCCGATCAGGGACACGCTCAAGATGGCGCTGGCCTGGGCCGCGATCTTCGGCGTCGCCTTCATCCTGGTCTATCTGTGGCAACAGGCGACCGGCACCGGGGCCGCGCTGGGTGGGCTGTTTGGCTGACACGCCTCGATTACGCCTCTCTCAAACCTGTCTGGATTTAACATAATGTGTATTATCAATCTTGCCGATATGCACGGACTTCCTCGCTGGTGAGCGGCCCCTCCAATATCGAACGCCTCGTCGCGATCATGCGGCAGCTGCGCGATCCCGAGCATGGTTGCGACTGGGACGTCGCGCAAGATTTCGGAACGATCGCGCCCTACACGATCGAGGAAGCCTATGAGGTTGCCGACGCGATCGCGCGCGGCGATATGGCGGACCTCAAGGACGAGCTCGGCGACCTGCTGTTCCAGGTCATATTCCACAGCCGCATGGCCGAGGAAGCCGGCCTGTTCGCGCTCCCCGACGTCGTCGCCTCCATCAGCGACAAGATGGAGCGTCGGCATCCGCATGTCTTCGGCGACAGCTCTGGCGGCCATGAGCAGCATTGGGAACGGCTGAAGGCGGTCGAACGCGCGGCCAAGGGCGAAGCAGGCGCGCTCGACGGTGTCGCCGTCGGCCTGCCCGCCCTGTTGCGCGCGGAAAAGCTGCAGAAGCGCGCCGCGCGGACCGGGTTCGACTGGCCCGATCCGTCGGGCGCAAGAGCGAAGATCGACGAGGAGATCGCCGAGATCGAGGCAGCCACTCCCGCCGAGCGCGCGGAAGAAGTCGGCGACCTGCTGTTCGCGGTGGTGAACTGGGCGCGGCATCTCGGTGTCGATCCCGAGGCTGCCCTACGCCTGGCGAACGCCAAGTTCGAGCGTCGTTTCAAGACGATGGAGGCCGAGGCCGGCGATGCATTCGCTGGGCTGGCGCTCGAGGCCAAGGAAGAGCTTTGGCTGTCCGCAAAGCGCGCCGAGAAATCCTGAGCGGCGCCAGTGATGAGGTCGTTCGCCTGGCGGAATTGGAAGCGTTGAAAGAACGATGGCTCCAACGTTGATACGTTGGGATGCCCAAGCCCCACTCAGTCGTTCCGCTGGTTGAACCGCTCGAAATCGCGTTCGGCCATGCGAACCTCATAGACCGCCCTGTCGTCTTCGATTTCCTGCGAGATCACTTCGCCGTGCTGGTGCAACCAAGCGGCGCCCGCCCCGTCGGATGCTGCGAGTTCGATGCGGTAGCGGCGATGAGCCTGAGTCAGCAGCGCCGCCACCGTCTCGATCAGGGTAGCGACCCCTTCCCCGCTCAGCGCCGAGATCGCGACGACATCAGGACGGCGCTCTGCCTCCCCTACCCGTTCTGCACGATCATCGTCATCGAGCAGATCGAGCTTGTTCCAGGCCTCCAGCCGCGGGGTAGTCGGCGCGACGCCGATCTCGGCCAGCACCGCCTCCACATCGGCACGCTGCGCCGCGCTGTCGGGATGCGCGATATCGCGGACATGGATCAGCAGATCGGCCGAGATCACTTCTTCCAGCGTGGCCTTGAACGCGGCGACCAACTGGGTCGGCAATTCCGAAACGAAGCCGACCGTGTCCGACAGGATCGCCTTGTCGATCCCGGGCAACGAAATCTGGCGCAGCGTGGGATCGAGCGTGGCGAACAGCAGGTCTTCCGCCATCACGTCGGCACCGGTCAATCTGTTGAACAACGTTGATTTTCCGGCATTGGTATAGCCGACCAGCGCGATCACCGGCCAGGGCGCGCGCTGGCGCCGGTCGCGGTGCAGGCCACGCGTTCGGGTAACCTGCTCCAGCTCGCGCTTTAGCCGCGCCATGCGGTCGCGGATCAGGCGCCTGTCGGCCTCGATCTGCGTTTCGCCCGGTCCGCCAAGGAAACCGAAGCCGCCGCGCTGACGCTCGAGATGGGTCCAACTGCGCACGAGCCGACCAGCCTGGTAATCGAGATGCGCTAGCTCGACCTGAAGCCGCCCCTCGGCCGTCGCCGCGCGTTCGCCGAAAATCTCCAGGATCAGCCCGGTGCGGTCGATAACCTTCGCTTCGAGCGCGGTCTCGAGGTTGCGTTGTTGCACCGGGGTCAGCGGCGCATCGAACACGACGAGCCCGGCTTCCTCCATCCGCACCGTTGCGGCGAGCGCCTCGACCTGGCCGCTGCCGATCAATGTTGCAGGCTTGGCCTGGCGGACACGGATCGCGACCTTTTCGACAACGACCACGCCGATCGCTTCGGCGAGGCCGGCCGTTTCGCTCAGGCGCGCGTCCGCGTCGCGCGAGGACACGCCCTGTTCGGGATAGACCACGACGGCCCGCGCACCCCGCGCGAACTCGTCGCGATCACGTTCGAAACCTGTGGTCAATCCTCGTCCGAACCTGCTGTTTCATCGGCCAGATTGAGCGGATGGGCCGGCTGGATCGTCGACACGGCGTGCTTATAAACGAGTTGCGACATGCCGTCGCGCTGAAGCAACATGCAGAACAGATCGAAAGCGGCGATCTGGCCCTGCAGCATCACGCCGTTGACCAGGAACATCGTGACATTGTCGTCCGACTTGCGCACTGCATTCAGGAAGATTTCCTGCAGCAGGGGCTGCTTCTTCTGCGCTTCCCCCACGGCATTGATGATGGCCGCAACGTCGACCGTCGCCGAGGGCATGATCGTCGAGATCGCGTGCTTGTAGATCAGCTGCGACTGGCCGTCGCGGCGGAGCAGCACCGAGAAATTGTCGAACCAGGTCACGATACCCTGGAGCTTCACACCCTTGACGAGGAACATCGTCACCGGCGTCTTGGAGCGCCGCAGGGCATTGAGGAACAGGTCTTGCAGTGAAGTGGGCTTGTCGGCCATCGGTCGATCCTTTGTTCTTGGCGGGTGGTTTCCCGCGGTGCGCCGGGTTCCCGGCGTCGGATGCGCGCTTCGTAGCGCGGTGGGATCAATCTAGGCGCGCAAGCCCCTTTCGTCCACTATTCGTCGCGGGTTTCGGTGATTCCAAGCAGCTTTAGTTTGCGGTGAAGTGCCGAGCGCTCCATCCCGATGAAGCTCGCGGTGCGCGAAATGTTGCCGGAGAAGCGCCGGATCTGGATCCGCAGATATTCGCGCTCGAAGGTTTCGCGCGCTTCGCGCAGCGGCGATCCCATGATCGCATTGGTGCTGCCCCCCATCTCACCGGGATCGCCGAGCACCTCGGCCGGCAGCAGATCGAGATCGATCCGCCCGATCCGATCGCCCGGCGCCATGATGACGGTGCGCTCGACGACGTTACGCAGCTGGCGGACATTGCCCGGCCATTCATAGCTTTGCAGCGCGACCATCGCGTCCGGTGCGATCTCGGGCGTCGGCACGCGGCGTTCCGAAGCGTAATGCGCGATGAAATGGCCAACCAGCGCAGGAATGTCCTCGCGCCGCTCGGCGAGGCCGGGAATCAGCACGGGGACGACGTTGAGGCGATAATAAAGATCCTCGCGAAAACGGCCTTCGGCAATCTCGTGAGTCAGGTCACGCGCGGTGGCGGAAACGACTCGGACATCGACCTTCACGACTCGCTGGCCGCCGACGCGGGTAAAGCTCTGATCGGTCAGGACGCGCAGGATGCGCGCCTGGGTGGCGATCGGCATGTCGGCGATCTCGTCCAGGAACAGCGTGCCGCCATGCGCCTGTTCGAGCAGGCCGGAGCGGACGAGTTGCCCCCCCTCCTCGACGCCGAACAACTCCTCTTCCACACGCTCGGGCGTCATCCTGGCGGCGTTGACCACCACAAACGGTGCATCGGCCCGCTGGCTCCAGCCATGGAGCAGGCGCGCGGCGATTTCCTTGCCGACACCGGCCGCGCCCATCACGAGCACCCGGCTGCCGGTCGAGGCCACGCGCTTCAGCGTCGCGCGCACGCCGTTGATCGCCGCCGAGCTGCCGGTGAGATCGTTATTGCTGCCCACCGAAGCACGTAGCGACGCCACTTCGCGCCGCAGCCGCTCGGTCTCGGTCGCGCGGGCGACCATCAGCAACAGACGCTCGGCCTCGAACGGTTTTTCGATGAAATCGGCCGCGCCGCGACGGATCGCTGCGACGGCCGTGTCGAGATTGCCGTGGCCGGAAATGACCAGCACCGGAATCGACGGATCGCGCCGCTTCAGCTCGTCGAGCAGTTCGAGCCCGTCGAGCCGCGACCCCTGCAGCCACACGTCGAGCAGCACAAGCGAGGGGCGCCGAGCCGAAATCGCCTCCAGCGCCGCATCGCTGTCGGCAGCGCCGCGCGTCTGATAGCCTTCGTCCTCCAGTACGCCCGCGACGAGTTCGCGGATGTCGTGCTCGTCGTCGACGATCAGGATGTCGAGTGCCATGGTTCAGGTCCGATTTCGTGTGAGTTCAGGGGTCCGGCGGTCTTCCCCCTCGATCGTGTCGTGGTCGCCGGTCTCGATCGCCGCGAGTGCAGCCGTATCGAACGTCATCGTCACCATCGTGCCGCCCCCTTCCCGATCGGCAAAGCTGATGGTGCCGCAATGTTCCTCGACGATCTTCTTCACGATCGCGAGGCCGAGGCCGGTGCCCCGCGCTCGTGTGGTGACATAGGGCTCGACCAGGCGATCGCGCGCGGCCGGCAGGCCGATGCCGTTATCGGCGACGCAGACCGTCACAAGATGGCCCCGCTCGACCAGGGTCATCTCGATCCGGCCATTGCCGCCGTCGCCACGCTCCTCGATCGCCTCGACGGCATTCTTGACGATGTTGGTGAGCGCCTGGCCAATCTGCCGACGGTCGCACACCAGTTCGGGGCCGGGATCGTCATGGACAAGCTCGAAGGCGATGAGCGGATGCGCGACCTCGTGCAGGAACAATGCTTGCCGCGCGATATCGAGCAGCGATTCCTCGCGGAACACCGGCTTGGGCATGCGCGCGAAGGAGGAGAATTCGTCGACCATGCGGCGGAGATCGCCGACCTGGCGAACGATCGTCTCGGTCAGACGGGTAAAGGTGCCATCGTCATTCGGCAGCTGCTTCGCATAGCGGCGCTGGAGCCGTTCGGCGGCGAGCTGAATCGGCGTGAGCGGATTCTTGATCTCGTGCGCGATGCGTCGGGCCACATCGGCCCAGGCGGCGCGGCGCTGGTCGAGCAGCTGGCCGGTGATATCGTCGAAGGTCAGGATCGGGCCCTCGTCGGCGCGCGCGATCTTTACCGCCAGCGTCCTGGCTTCGCCGCCCACCTCCACCTCAACGATCGCCTCGCGCGTATCGCCGCGGATCAGGGCGGCGAGCTCGGGCGAAATCTCGCCGAGCTGTCGGCCAATCAGATTTTCGTCCCCGGTATGAAGCAGCATCGCGGCCGAGCGATTGATCAGCCTGATCCCGCCATCGGCCGCGATGGAGATCACGCCAGCGCTGACGCCCGACATCACTGCCTCGATCAGCGCGCGCCGGCTTTCCAGCGCGCCGGTCTGTTGCTCGAGGCGGTCTGTCATCTGGTTGAACGCAGTGCCCAGCGTACCAACCTCGTCGTCGGTCTTGGGCGTGGGCACCCGGGCAGTGAGATCGCCGGTTGCCACGCGGTGCGCCGCATCCACGAGCTCACCCACCGGCCGCACAAGGCGATCGGCGACCTCGAGCGCAATCCACACTGCGATTGCGACGATCAACAACGAAATGACCAGCAAAGCGGCATTGAACTGGAGCTGGAGCGAACGCGATCGGGTCTGAAGCGTGCGATAGTCGCTCAGGATCGTTTCCCCGCGCTTGAGCTGAGTCGCCAGTTCGGGGTCGAATATGCGCGCCGCGTAGAGATAGGTGTCGTCGCCATAATCGAGCTTCACGACCGCCGCGGCGCGATCCTGGCTCTGGATGATGACGCTCGGGGTGCCGCGATTGATCGACGCGACAATCTCCGGCGTGATGACCTTGTCGAGCGGGCGATCGTAGAGATTGACCATCGCCAACACGCGAGTCTGGCCATCCGATCCGACCCGGGCGATCACCGCTTCCGACAGGTTGCGGCGATAGACCTGATATCCGTAATATTGAGAAAAACGCTTGTCATCCAGAGAGTTGGCATGAAGATAATCGGCCAGGTCGCCACCCATGGTGGTGGTTTCATTGCTGACCCGATTCAGTTCGGCCTTGGAATTCTCCTGGGCGAGCGTGGTCGCGTTCTCCAGCATCCCGCGAGCCCGGTCGGAGAACCAGAATTCCACGCCATATTGGAAGAGTAACGACGCGAAAATCACCACCAGCAGGGTCGGTACCGCCGCGATGACCGAGAAAAGCGCGACGAGGCGAACGTGTAATCTGCCCTTTCCGCCGATCGGCGACCGCGCTGCGCGCCGCATCGCGATCCTGCGTCCGAGCAGGACGAGCAGCGCAACGCCCGGCAGCAGGTTGGCGACCAGCAGGAGCGCCACCAGCGACGGCGTGAGGAGCGTGGGCGATCCAGCGCCGCTGGTGATGATGAAATAGCTACCGATCGCGATGGCGATCGCGCCGGCCAGCACCAGCAATTCGACGAACGGCGTTACACTGAAGCGCCAGGTCAGCTGTTTCATTCCGGGAGCTGGAGCCACTTCGGCTGTCATCGTGTCTTCAATACAACGTTTTGTTGCAAGGAAAACACACAAATTACACGGGTCAGCCCGTCTCGGGACCGCCCGACCGTCCTCCGTCCGGTTCTATACCGAGCGTATCGAGCCGTTTGCGCAAGGTATTCCGGTTTATCCCGAGCGCGCGCGCAGCGCGCAACTGGTTCTGGCCGTGGCGCGCGAGCAACGCCTCGATCAACGGGCGCTCGACCTCGCCGATGATGCGGTCGTACAGGCTGCCATCGTCCAGCGCAGCCGGCTCCTCGCGGGCCAGCCGTTCGAGCCGGGCGCGTACCGCCGCCTCGATGCCGGGGTCGCCAGGCAACGGCGCCGGCCCGGACGATGCCGCGCCGAGCATCGCCCGCACCTCGTCCGCGCCGATCCGCTCGTCCCGGCTGAGCACCGCGATGCGGCGCATGATGTTCTCCAGTTCACGGACGTTGCCGGGCCAGTCATAGCTTTCCAGCGACGTGATCGCGGCGGCATCGAGCTGCTTGCGCGGCAGGCCACCTTCAGCGGCGCGATCGAGGAAATGGCGTGCAAGCAGGGCAATATCCTGGCGCCGCGCGCGGAGCGCGGGCAAGCTTACCGGGACCACGTTGAGCCGGTAGAACAGGTCCTCGCGGAACTGGCCGACGGCGACCAGCTGAGCAAGATCCCGGTTGGTCGCCGCCACGATGCGAACATCGGCGCGGATCGTGCGAGCGCCGCCGACGGTGGTGAACTCGCCCGATTGCAGCACGCGGAGCAACCGGGTCTGCGCCTCCATCGGCATGTCGCCGATCTCGTCCAGGAACAAGGTGCCCCGTTCCGCCTGCTCGAACCGCCCTGCCGAGCGCGCTTGCGCTCCGGTGAAAGCGCCACGCTCGTGACCGAACAGTTCCGCCTCGATCAGCTCGCGCGGAATCGCCGCCATGTTGAGCGCGACGAAGGGTGAGCGGCGGCGGGGGCCGAGATCGTGGATGGCCCGTGCGACCAGTTCCTTGCCCGTGCCCGATTCGCCCGAGATCAGCACCGTCAGGTCGTTCGACACGACGCGCGCGATGATCCGGTACACATCCTGCATCGCCGGCGAACGGCCGATCAGCGGCAGGGCCGGATCGACTTCGTCGGCGCGTTCCTCCGGCCCGCCCTTGTTGCGGGCAAGCGCGCCCTGCACTGCACGCGCCAGCACGTCGAGATCGAAGGGTTTGGGCAGATAATCATAAGCCCCGACCTCGGTCGCGCGGACCGCGGTGGTGAGCGTATTGCGGGCCGAGAAGACGATCACCGGCAAGCCGGGATGGTCGGCGGTCAGTCGCTCGACCCGATCAAGGCCGTTGCCGTCGGGCAGGACGACATCGGTGATCAATACATCCGGCAGGCCGGCCGCCAGTTGCACGTCGAGCTCGGCGAGCGTCGCCGCCGTCGTCACGCGGTGCCCCTCGCGCCGAAGCGCCTGGGCAACGACGGTGCGGATCGCCGAGTCGTCGTCAACCACCAGGATCGTGCCCTGGGCCTTCATCGGAGCATCTTCATGTCGGGCTCTTCTTCCTGGCGGGCCATCATGCCGCCCCACGGGGCAGCAGAATACGGAACACCGTCTGGGGCGGCGATCCTTCGCGGGCATATTGCACGATCCCACCCATGTCGCGCACCAGCTTGTCGACGAGCGCCAGGCCAAGCCCCTGCCCTTCGGGTTTGCCGGATACGAAGGGATCGAACAGATGATCGGCGATGTCCTCCGGCGCACCTGGGCCGTTGTCGATCACGCAAATCTCGATCGGCAGCGGCTGGCGCGGGCGACCGGGCGCCGGGCTCACCGCCATGCCGTGGCGATAGGCGGTCGCGAGCGTGATGCGGGCATCGGCCTGGTCCCGCATCGCCTCGGTGGCATTCTTTACCAGGTTGAGCACGACCTGCAGGATCGCATCGCGATCGGTCATCACCGGCGGAAGCGAAGGATCGAACCGCTCGTCGATCGTCACGTGTCGCGCGAAGCCCGCGAGCGCGACCCGGCGCGCATGATCGAGCAGCGGATAGATGTTTTCGGGGCTCAGGCTCAGCGGGCGGGTATCGGTGAAGTCCTGCATCCGATCGATCAGTGCCGCGATCCGATCCACCTCGGTCGTGATCAGCGTGGTCAGCTCATGATTGCCGTCGCCGGCGAGCAACTGCGCCGCGCCGCGGATGCCCGAGAGCGGATTCTTGATCTCATGCGCCAGCATCGCCGCAGCGCCGATCGCCGCTCGCGCTGCTGACGCGCGATCCACCGAATGGCCCATGCGGCGCGAGGTGGCGCCGTGGTGGAGCGTGATCGAGCGCCAGCCGTCATGATCGGGCACCCGGGCCTCGATATAATCCACCAGCACGCGACCGCCCCGGACGATCTCGATCTCGGCGTCGAAAGCCGAAAAACCCTGATTGTCCTTTCGGCTGGGCTCGCCCGGCGGCTGGAATACGCTTTCAAGCGGCTGGCCGCGCATCGCCCGTTCGGACAGGTTAAGCAGCGCCTCGCATTCGGCGTTGGCCGACGCGATCTTCCCTGCCGGGTCGATCACCATCACCGCGACCGGAAGAGCGGAGAAGATAGCGGCGAAGCCTGGCCCCGCCCTGTCGGTCATTGCCTCACGCCGCCGCGCGGCTGCGCCATGGCGCGTAGAATTCGGCCAGCATTGCCTGAACGATTTTGGGATCGGGAATTTGGTTCACCCGGTTGCGGAACTCGGCCGAGCCGTGCAGGCCCTTGGTGTACCAGCCGATATGCTTGCGCGCCATGTTGACGCCGACTTCATTACCGTAATGAGTCAGCATCGCATCATAATGTTCTGTAATCAGGTCATATTGCTGTTCGACCGTCGGGTCGGCTATGCGGCGGCCGGTTGCTAGCCACTCCATCACCTGTGCGAGCAGCCAGGGCCGGCCATAAGCACCGCGACCGATCATCACGCCGTCCGCGCCGGATTGCTCGAGCGCCGCTTCGGCATCTTCGATCGAGCAGATATCGCCGTTGGCAATGACCGGGATCGATACCGCGTCCTTCACCCGCCGGATGAAAGCCCAGTCAGCGGTATCGCGGTACATCTGGTTGCGGGTGCGGCCATGAACGGTGACCATCTTCGCGCCAAGATCCTGGGCGATCTTCGCGAGCTCCGGCGCGTTGAGGCTCGAATGGTCCCATCCCATGCGCATCTTGACCGTAACGGGCACGCTGACCGCGTCCACCGTCGCGCGGATGATCGCGCCGGCATTGTCCAGATCACGCATCAGCGCCGAGCCGGCGTCGCCGCTGGTCACCTTGCGGACCGGGCAGCCCATGTTGATGTCGATGATGGCGGCGCCGCGATCTTCGCTCAGCTTCGCCGCTTCGCCCATCTCATAAGGCGTGCAGCCGACGAGCTGCATCGAGACGGGCTCCTCGACAGGATCCCAGGCCGCCTTCTGCAGCGACTGGCGCGTCTCGCGGATCGCGGCCTGGCTGGCGACCATCTCGGTCACGTTGAGGCCCGAGCCGAAACGGCGCACGACGGTGCGGAACGGCATGTCGGTGACGCCCGTCATCGGCGCCAGAATCACTGGCCGCTCGATCCGGACGGATCCGATCTGGATGGGAGCCATCCGGGGAGGATTTTGGGTCTGAGTCATGTGCCTGAAAAACGGGCAGCCTATAGGCGAGGATGGTGCGGGCGGCAAGGCTGGCGGCGGGCACCGCCTTCCGCTAGGCGAACCCGATGACGCGAGGGAGCACTGCAGCGCTGATCGTAGCCGCCGGACAAGGTGTGCGTAGCGGGGGAAATGTGCCCAAGCAGTTCGCGCTGCTCGCCGGCAAGCCGATGATCGCCCACTCCTACGCCGCGCTGGCGGCCCACCAGAACATCGGGCGCGTGATCGTGGCGATCGGAGATGGCCAGGAAGCATCCCTGGCTGCGGCGCTGGGCGATGTCGCGCATGTCACCGGTGGCGCAACCCGCCGGCTATCGGTGCGCGCGGGGCTCGAGGCGCTGGCCGGCGACGCGCCGGATCATGTATTGATCCACGATGCAGCCCGCCCCTTCCTGAGCGCTGCCGTCATCAATCGGCTGGTTGCCGCGCTGGAAACGCGAGAGGGCGCCGTCCCGGCCCTGCCGGTGGCCGATACCCTGGCGCGGGGCGAGGGCACGCTTGGCGCAATCGTGCCACGCGACGGACTGCAGCGCATCCAGACGCCTCAGGCCTTTCGGTTCGCTGCCGTTTTGGCGGCGCATCGCGGGTGGCAGGGCGAGGAGCCGACCGACGACGCGCAGATGGTGCGCGCGATGGGCGGCACGGTGGCGCTGGTCGAGGGAGACACGATGCTTGAGAAGATCACCTATCCCGCCGACTTCAACGCGGCCGAGGCGCGCCATGCGACAGGCATGCGCGTGCGCAGCGCGACCGGGTTCGACGTCCACCGGCTGGTCGAGGGTGAACTATTATGGCTCGGCGGGGTGCTGATCCCGCACGACAAGGGCCTGTCGGGACATAGCGATGCCGACGTAGCGCTCCACGCAATCACCGACGCGTTGCTCGGCACCATTGCCGAAGGGGATATCGGCACCCATTTCCCGCCTAGCGACCCGCAGTGGCGCGGGGCGGATTCGGCTCAGTTCCTGGAACATGCCGCATCGCTCGTCGCGGCGCGCGGCGGCGTGATAGATTTCATCGACCTTACCCTGATCTGCGAGGCACCGAAGATCGGGCCGCACCGGATGGCGATGCGCGATCGGATCGCCACCTTGTTGCGGGTTTCGCCGGGGCAGATTAGCGTCAAGGCGACCACGACCGAACGCCTCGGCTTTGCCGGACGCGGTGAGGGAATCGCCGCCCAGGCCATCGCCACGATCAGGATTCCGGGACAAATGTCATGACTACCGACACGATCCTTCCGGCTGAACTCGTCGCCGCCGCGCGACGCGTCGTCGAGGCGAATATCGCAGCCGGGCGGCATGTGAGCGTCGCGGAAAGCTGCACCGGCGGCCTCGTTGCTGCAGCCATCACCGAAATCCCCGGCTCGTCCGAAATGTTCGAATCGGGCTTCGTTACCTATTCCAACGGCGCGAAGCTCGACATGCTGCGAGTCAGCCCGGACCTGCTTGAAACCTTTGGCGCGGTCTCGATCGCTACTGCCTGGGCCATGGCGCAATCGGCGCTCGAGTTGAGCGGAGCCGACGTCGCAGTGGCGATCACCGGCGTCGCTGGCCCAGGCGGCGGCACCGAGAAGAAGCCGGTCGGCACAGTCGTCTTCGCGCGGGCGGAAAAAGGCGGCGATCCGGGCCATGTCGTCGCCGACCGCAAGGATTTCGGCGATCTCGGCCGCGGCGGCATTCGCCTTCAGGCGGCGCTATGTGCGCTCGAACTGCTGCTGCCGGCTGCCGGCGAACCATAAAGCTTTGCCGCGCGCTCTTCGAAGGCCCCGATCATCTTGCGCAGCGCCGCGCCGAAAACCTGGCCGGCCAGCATCTCGAACACGCGGTTCTTGAAAGCGAAATCGACGCTGAAATCGATCCGGCAGCCATCGCCTTCCGGATGGAAAACCCAGTCGTTGCGCAGATATTTGAGCGGGCCGTCGAGATAATCGACATGGATGCGGTCGGGCCTGGTCTTGGCGACCTTCGACGTGAAGGTCTCGCGCAGTCCCTTGAAGCCGACGATCAGGTCGGCGACCATCTCGGTGTCGCTGTTCGACCGGATCCGTACAGCGGTCACCCATGGCAGAAACTGCCCATAGCTGCCGACATCGGCAACCAGGTCGAACATCTGTTCCCGTGTGTAGGGCAGCCGGCGCGTTTCGGAGTGGCGCGGCATCAGCCCCTCGCCAGCTTCGCCTCGCGCGCGGCCCGCATCTTCGCGAAATCATCGCCCGCGTGATAGCTCGACCGGGTCAGCGGCGAGGCGGCAACCAGCAGGAATCCCTTCGCCCGGGCGATCGCCGCATAGGCGTCGAACGCCTGGGGCGTGACGAAATCGAGCACTTTCGCATGCCTCGGCGTCGGCTGGAGATACTGGCCCATCGTGAGGAAATCGATGTCGGCGGAGCGCATGTCGTCCATCACCTGATGGACCTCGAGGCGCTCTTCCCCGAGCCCGACCATCACACCGGACTTGGTGAAGATCGACGGATCATGCCGCTTGACCGATTCGAGCAGGCGTAGCGACGCATAATAGCGCGCGCCCGGGCGGATCGTCGGGTAAAGCCGCGGCACCGTTTCGAGATTGTGGTTGTAGACGTCCGGCCCGGCCTCGACGATCGATTCAACCGCGGCCTGCGCCTTGTTGCGGAAATCGGGCGTAAGAATCTCGATCGTCGTCTTCGGCGTCGTGCGGCGGAGTGCCTGGATCACCTTGACGAACTGGCTCGCGCCGCCATCCGGGAGGTCGTCCCGATCGACCGAGGTGATGACGATATGTTCGAGCCCGAGTTCTGCGGCGGCATCGGCCGTGTGCTGCGGTTCGAACGCATCGACCGCGCGGGGCATGCCCGTCTTCACGTTGCAGAAGGCGCAGGCCCTTGTGCAGGTGTCACCCAGGATCATCACCGTCGCGTGCTTCTTGGTCCAGCACTCGCCGATGTTCGGGCAGGCAGCTTCCTCGCACACGGTGTTGAGGTTGAGCCGGCGCATCATCGCCTTGGTTTCGGCGAAACCGATACTTGTGGGAGCCTTGACCCTGATCCAGTCGGGCTTGCGCTGACGTGGAACCAGCGGGCTTTCAGCGGCGAGCGGCGTCATCTCGTTCATGCAGGCCAGATAGCGACTGGGAAGCGCCCTTGCCACCCCCCGCGCGGGGTGCAAATGGGGCGATATGACCGGTTTCTCAGACTTGCTCGATGGCTATCATCGTTTCCGCAACACCGAATGGTCGCGCCAGCGCGAACGATGGGTCGATTTGCGCCAGGGCCAGCGGCCCAGCGTCATGGTGATTGCCTGCTCGGACAGCCGAGTCGATCCAGCCCAGATCTTCGATACGTCGCCGGGCGAAATCTTCGTCGTGCGCAATATTGCCAATCTGGTGCCGCCGTTCGAGTTGGACGGCAGCCGTCACGGCGTCTCCGCGGCGCTAGAGTTCGCGGTGACTCAGCTCGAAGTGACCGAGGTGATGGTGATGGGTCACGGATCGTGCGGCGGCGTCGAGGCGGCCCTGTCGCAGCGCTTCCAAGGCCGCGCGCCCGGAGCAGGCGGGTTCATCGCCCATTGGGTCGATATGCTCGATGAAGCCCGCGAACGAATCGTGGCTGAATATGGCGTCGGGCCGGAGGCGATGCGCGCGCTCGAACTCGAAACCGTGCGCGTCAGCATCCGCAACCTGCGGACCTTCCCCTGCATACCCGAGCGCGAAGCGGCCGGCGCCTTGCGGCTGCGCGGCGCCTATTTCGCGATCGCTGATGGCATCCTGCACGTGATGGACGACAATGGCGATTTCGCCCCGGCCTGATCGACCACGCGGCAACCGGTTTATTTGATGCCCAGCGCCTTGCGCGCGGTCTTTTCCACTTCGGGATCGATCGGTGGCGGGTCCATCGGGATGTTTGCCTCGAGTCGGTCGGCGATGACGGTCAGCGCAGCAATGCGCGCCGCCTTCTTGTTGTTGCCGTCGATCGCGTGCCACGGCGCCCAGCGGGTATCGGTGCGACGGAACATCTCGGCCATCGCATCGAGATAGGCCGCGCGCTTCTCGCGATTGTGATAGTCGGCCAGGCCGGTCTTCCAGCGCTTCCACGGATGCAGCAGGCGCGCCTTCAGGCGTTCGTCCTGTTCCTTCTGCGTGACATGGACGAACAGCTTCACGATGGTCGTGCCCGAATCGGCCTGCTGCGCTTCGAACTCGTTGATCTCGTCATAGCCACGACGCCATTCGGCCTCGGTCGCGAAACCATCGACACGCTCGACCAGCACCCGGCCGTACCAGCTGCGGTCGAACACCGCGATGTTGCCGTTGCCCGGCAGCTTCTTCCAGAAGCGCCACAGGAAATGGTGCGCCAGCTCATCCGCGGTAGGCGCCTTGATCGGCCAGACCTGGAAGTTGCGCGGATCCCATTCAGCGGTGAGGCGCTGGATGATGCCCCCCTTCCCCGCCGCGTCCCAGCCTTCGAGCAGGATCAGCGCGCGGCGCCTGTGCACGATATGCGCGACCTGGATGTGCGCCAGCCGCTCCTGCAGCTTGGCGAGGTCGTCTTCATAGTCGCCCTTGTATTTGGCGCCGGATTCAAAGTCCGAAAGGTTGATAGCCATGCCGCCTCCCTAACCGTTCGTGTCGAACGAAGTCGAGAAGCGAACGGAGGGAACAACCTGTTCCCTCGCGCCCTATTCCGGCCGGACCGCCTCGATCGCCGGCTTGGCCGAAGCCACCTCGATCGTGCGGATGTTGAGTTCGCGCAGCTGCTTCGCGGTGGCGAAGTTGGGCGCGCCCATCATCAGATCCTCGGCCTTCTGGTTCATCGGGAAGAGAACCACCTCGCGGATGTTCGGCTCGCCCGCCAGCAGCATCACCATGCGGTCGATACCCGGGGCCGAGCCACCATGCGGGGGCGCACCGAACTTGAAGGCGTTGATCATGCCGGCGAAGTTCGTATCGACATCGGTCTGGCTGTAACCGGCGATCTCGAACGCCTTGTACATGATCTCCGGCCGATGGTTCCGGATCGCGCCAGATGAGAGTTCGACCCCGTTGCAAACGATATCGTACTGATAAGCAAGAATATCTAGTGGATCCATGGTTTCCAGCGCTTCCATCTCGCCCTGCGGCATCGAGAAGGGGTTGTGGCTGAAATCGACCTTCTTGGCGTCCTCGTCATATTCGAACATCGGGAAATCGACGATCCAGCAGAATTCGAAGCGGCTCTCGTCGATCAGGCCCAGTTCCTGGCCGATGCGGGCGCGGGCCGCGCCGGCGAGCTTGGCCGCGGCGAGTTCCTTGCCGGCGGCAAAGAAGATGCCGTCGTTCGGGCCGAGCCCCATCTCGGCGATCAGCTTCCGGGTCGCTTCCTCGCCGTGATTCTTGGCGATCGGCCCGCCCAGCTCGCCGTCTTTCTGCGTGATGTACCCCAGCCCTGCATGGCCCTCGGCCCGCGCCCAGTCGTTCATGTCGGTGAAGAATTTGCGGCTCTTGTCGGCGGTATTGGGCGCCGGGATCGCGCGCACCACATCGCCGCCCGCGACGATGCCGGCGAACAGGCCGAAGCCCGAGTCGACGAAATGATGCCCGACATCGGAAATCAGGATCGGGTTGCGCAGGTCGGGCTTGTCGCTGCCATATTTCAGCATCGATTCGCGGTACGGGATACGCTGGAACGGCAGCGCGGAGACCGTGCGCCCCTTGCCCTGCCAGTCGGCGAATTCCTCGAACACCCCGTGCAGCACCGGCTCGATCGCCGCGAAGACATCGTCCTGCGTGACGAAGCTCATCTCGAAATCGAGCTGGTAGAATTCGCCCGGGCTGCGATCGGCACGCGCGTCCTCGTCGCGGAAGCACGGCGCGATCTGGAAATAGCGGTCGAAACCGGCGACCATCAGCAGCTGCTTGAACATCTGGGGCGCCTGCGGAAGCGCATAGAATTTGCCGGGATGGACCCGGCTCGGGACGAGATAATCGCGCGCGCCCTCGGGGCTCGATGCAGTCAGGATCGGCGTCTGGAATTCAGTGAAGCCCTGCCCGTTCATCCGCTGGCGCAGCGAGGTGATGACCTTGGAACGCAGCATGATGTTGGCATGGAGCCGCTCGCGCCGCAGATCGAGGAAGCGATAGCGCAGGCGGATATCCTCGGGATATTCGGCCTCGCCGAACACCGGGAGGGGCAGTTCCTGCGCGGACGACTGGACCACGACCGAAGATGGCCGAAGCTCGATCTCGCCGGTCGGCAGCTTCGGGTTGATCGTCTCCGGCGAGCGCGCCGCAGCGATGCCGGTGAAGGTCAGGACGGATTCGGCCCGCGCGTTGTTGACCGTCGGATAGAGATCCGAATCCGTCTCGACCACGACCTGGGTGATTCCGTAATGATCGCGCAGATCGACGAAAAGAACGTTGGCGTGCTCGCGCTTGCGGTGAATCCAGCCGGAAACGCGGACTTCCTGCCCGACATGCTCGGGGCGAAGCGCTGCGCAGGTGTGGGTGCGATAGGCGTGCATGATCGTCTCTTCGTTCAAATCTTCGGCGGTTGCGCGAAGCGCCGCGCTTCCCCGTGATACGCCACTTTGTCAAGGCGGCGTCACATGTCTATGGCGTCCCGATGCATATCCATCCACTGATCACCGACAGCGCCACCCTCGCCAATCTCTGCGCCCGACTCAGCCAGGCTGACTTCGTGTGTGTCGATACCGAGTTCATGCGGGAGAATACCTTCTGGCCGGAACTCTGCCTGATCCAGATCGCCGATGTGAACGAGGCGGCGGCGATCGATCCGATGGCGGCCGGGCTCGACATGACCCCGTTGCTCGATCTGATGGTCGAGAATCAGGATGTGCTGAAGGTGTTCCATGCCGGCGGGCAGGATCTGGAAATCATCTACAACCTGACCGGCAAGACTCCCTTCCCGCTGTTCGACACGCAGATCGCGGCGATGGCGCTGGGGCAAGGCGAGCAGGTCGGCTATTCGAACCTGGTCGATGCCTATCTCGGTATCGTGGTCGACAAGGGCGCGCGCTTCACTGACTGGAGCCGGCGCCCGCTCGATGCACGGCAGATCGAATATGCGATCGGCGACGTCACCCATCTCGCCAGGATCTTCCCCAAGATGCTGGAGCGACTGCGCAAGACCGGGCGTGGCGCGTGGCTCGACCAGGAGATGGAGCGGATCGGCGATCCCGCCAACTACGCCAATGATCCGGAAGAGGCTTGGAAGCGCGTGCGGATTGCCGGCCGCAAGCCCGAGGTGCTCGGGCGGCTGAAAGCACTGGCGCGGTGGCGCGAGTTGGAAGCACGCAGCAAGGATCTTCCGCGCGGCCGCATCGTCAAGGATGAGACACTGGCCGATCTCGCCGGCCATGCACCAAAGCGGCAGGCAGATCTGGCCAAGGTGCGCGGATTGTCGGCGACCTGGGCCGGCAATGATATCGGTGGCCGGCTAATGGCGGCGCTCGAAGCCGCCGTGCCGATGAGCCCGGAGGAAATGCCGGCGCGCGACGATCGCAAGCCTGGCCTCGGCAAGGACGGCGCCCTGGTCGCCGATCTGCTGAAGCTGCTGCTCAAGATCCGCTCCAAGGAAATCGACGTGGCGTCGCGGCTGCTCGCGCGCAGCGAGGATCTGGAGGCGCTGGCCGCCGGGCAGCGCGAGGATCTGTCGATCCTGCAAGGCTGGCGATTCGACCAATTCGGTCGCGACGCGCTCGACCTGGTCGAGGGCCGGCTTGGGTTCACCGTGATCAACGGCCGACTGAAGATGACCCGAACCGAGGATGTAGCATGATGAAGGCGATCCTTTTGCTTGCGGGAGTGGCGGCCTGTGCGCCGGTGCCTCCCGTCCCTGAGCCGGCACAGCTCGCAGCCTGCTCGGTCGACGGTATTACCGATGCGGTGGGCAAGCCCTATTCCGCTGCATTGGGCGATCGAACGCGGGTGCGCTCCGGCGCAAAGACCGTGCGCGTCATCAGGCCGGGCATGGCGGTGACGATGGATTACCGTACCGACCGGCTGAGCATCGACCTCGACGAGAAGGATGTGATCACCCGACTCCACTGCGGATGATCGCGAACGGCGCGGCTCAATGTTACGCGGTAACGATCGGCTTCCTGCCGAGCGCAACCGCCAGCGCGCCGTGGCGCCGTTCCACGGCTTCCCCATACAGCGCGAGATCGTCCGCCGCCACATGGAGCGTGACGACCTCGCCATCGTCGGTCAGGCGCGATCGTCGGAGTGGACCGGCCAGGCCGCCGCTGAGCCGCTGGCCGAGCCGCATGGCGAGGCCCCAGGTGATCGCCTGCTTGAGATCCTCGGCAGGAGCGAGTTCTTCGAGCGGTGACGGGATCGTGGTGCCGCCGCCCAGGCTGGTGAACAATGCCTGCGCCACGACGGCGCGACCGCGCGCATCGATCGCCACCCAATTCCCGTGCAGCGCGATCTCAACGCCGCGTTCGGCGCGAAACTCTGGGTTCGCCCGCCAGCCGACATCAGCGAGCAGGCACGCGGCCAGCCGCAGTCGTGCCTGAGCCGGCGTGTCGCGCAGGAACAACGGCGCGATCCAGCGATCGAGCAAGTCACCATGTTCGGCGAAGCGGCCATGGCGCTGCCCCTCGTCGCGCGCGGCGACGATCAGGGGGTCCTCCGCCCGCACTTCCTTGTCGAGTGTGCCGTAGAGCAGCCCCTCGCGCAGGCCGAACGCCGATACGATCGTAGTGTCGGACCTCAGATGCTTGAGCAACGCCGCGAGCAGGGCAGCCGCGTCGCCCAGCGTCGCGGCGCGCCCTGACGACAGGCCGGGGATCGCACGCAGCCAGCCCTTCGGCACATGGCTGATGGTGCGGCACATGCGCGCGACAGCGGGCAGGCCCATCGCATATTCGTGAATCACCGGCAGCGGATAGCTGTTCAGGTGCATGTCCAGCCGGGCAAGCGCGCGCCAGGAACCGCCGACGAGATAGAGCGGCAGGCCCTCACCCCGGCCGATCCAGTCGGCAGCCTTGAGCGCCTTGAAGAGCTGGCGCTCGAGCGCGCCAGGTCCCTTTGCGCGGATCGCCCCGATACGCAGCACGCCGAGCGGAAAGGAAACGCGGTCGCGCACCTTGCCGCCCGAGATCCGCACGAGCTCGAGGCTGCCACCGCCAAGATCGCCGACGATCCCGTCAGCATCTGGAATAGCCGAAATGACTCCTTCGCCCGCCGCCATCGCCTCCTGCTCGCCCGAGAGCAACTCGACATCTAGCCCTAGCGCGTTCGCCGTATCGAGCAGGGCCTGGCCATTCGAGGCTTCGCGCACCGCCGCGGTCGCGACAGTGCGCAGGCGTGTTACCTCCATCTCCCGCGCGACCGCCGCGAAGCGGGCGAGTGCTTCCGCCGCCACGTCCAGTGCGGGCTTGGCGATCGCCCCGGTCTCGGCAAGGCCGCGGCCAAGGCCAGCCATCACCTTTTCGTTGAACAGGATGGCCGGAAGTCGCTCCGGCCCCTGATAGACCACGAGACGGATCGAATTGGACCCGATATCGATGATGCCGGTACGCGGCTCGGCGGCCGTATCGGCCTTCGGTTTGCGGAAAAGGAGCGTGGCCACGCCCCTTAACGCCTGCGGCTGAGCGAAAGTTTCGGCACGGAGTCGCTGGCCGACAATGCGGCGCCGCGCCCGGACAGCGACGGGTTGGTCATGAAATAACGATGCAGGTTGAACGGCCGGTCGCCCGGCTCGGCCCGCACATAGCTGCCGTCGCCGTGCAATTCCCAGCTCTGTTCGTTGTCGATCAGGTTGGCGACCATCACCTGATCCAGAATCTGGTCGTGCACCGTCGGATTCTCGATCGGGAGCATATATTCGACCCGGCGGTCGAAATTGCGCGGCATCCAGTCTGCGGAGGAAATGAATATCTTCGCGCCGTCATTGGGCAGCGCCTTGCCGTTGCCGAACGCCCAGATGCGGCTGTGCTCCAGGAAGCGGCCGATCACCGATTTGA
The DNA here is from genome assembly GCF_036663735.1 of Parasphingomonas zepuensis. Taxonomy (NCBI): domain Bacteria; kingdom Pseudomonadati; phylum Pseudomonadota; class Alphaproteobacteria; order Sphingomonadales; family Sphingomonadaceae; genus Parasphingomonas; species Parasphingomonas zepuensis. The sequence continues at coordinate 529,889 of NZ_JAXOJO010000004.1, forward strand.
CGCGGATATTCTCGGACAGGCCCGGCACGCCAGGCTTCAGGCAGCAGATGCCCCGAATGATCAGGTCGATCCGCACGCCGGCCGCGCTGGCTTCGTAGAGCTTCTCGATCACTGCCGGATCGACCACCGAATTCATCTTTGCCCAGATCGCGCCGGGCTTGCCGGCCTTGGCAAAGGCGATCTCGGCATCGATCAAGCTCACCAGACGCGGACGCATGTCGCGCGGCGACAGGCTGACCAGCGCCATGTCCTGCGGTTCGACATAGCCGGTGACGTAATTGAACATCTGGGCGGCATCACGCCCGATACGAGGATCGGCCGTGAAGAAGCTGAGATCGGTATATATTTTTGCCGTTACCGGATGATAGTTGCCGGTGCCGAAATGGCAATAGGTGCGGAACTGTCCCGCCTCGCGGCGCACGACCATCGAGACCTTGGCGTGAGTTTTCCACTCCATGAAGCCATAGACGACCTGCACGCCAGCCCGCTCCAGCGCCGAGGCCCAGAGCAGATTCTGCTCCTCGTCGAAGCGGGCCTTCAGCTCGACCACGGCAGTGACGGATTTGCCAGCCTCGGCCGCCGCGATCAGCGCATTGATGACGGCGGGCTGCTTGCCGGCGCGGTACAGCGTCTGCTTGATCGCGACCACGTCCGGATCGGCTGCCGCCTGGCGGAGAAAGGCCAGCACCACGTCGAACGTCTCGTACGGATGGTGGACGACGATGTCCTTGGCGCGGATCGCCGCGAAGCAATCGCCGTTGAATTCGCGGATCCGCTCGGGAAAGCGCGGGCTGTAGGGCGGGAATTTCAGATCGGGCCGATCTTCGTCGACGATCGATTCGAGATCGCCCACGCCGAGAAACGCGCCGCTTTCGGTGACGAAGGCGTCTGCCCCGCCCAACTCCCCGCGCAGGGCCTTGGACAACACTTCCGGCATGCCGCTTTCCAGCTCGAGCCGAATCACCCGGCCGCGCCGGCGGCGCTTGATCGCGTTGGCGAAATAGCGGACCAGATCCTCCGCCTCTTCCTCGATCTCGATGTCGCTGTCGCGCAACACGCGGAACTCGGCGGCGCCGAGCACCTCATATCCGGGAAAGATCAGCGTCGAGAAGCGCTTCACCAGGGATTCGACGGCGACATAGCGCGCCCTGTCGCCCGGCAATCGCACGAAGCGGGCCATCGGCGCCGGCAGCATGACGAGTTCGCGGATCGGCTCGGAATCCGACAAGCGGACCAGATCGAACATCACCGCCAGGCCCTTGTTGGGCATGAACGGGAACGGATGCGCCGGATCGAGCGCCTGCGGCGTCAGGATCGGGAATATCTGCTCCCGGAAATGGTTTTCGAGCCAGGTCACCTCTTCGGCTGTGACCGTGGTGTCGATGGTCTTCGATCCGAGCACTTCGATGCCGGTATCGGCCAGCTCGTTGCGCAGGACGCGCCACACCTTGCGCTGGCTCTCCACCAGCTCGTCAGCCTCGGCCACGATCACCGCCAGCTGCTGGCGCGAGGACATGCCATCGACTGACAGCCGGTCGACATCCTGCAATTGCTGTCCCTTAAGGCCGGCGACGCGGACCATGAAGAATTCGTCGAGGTTGGAGCCCGAGATCGACAGGAATCGCACCCGCTCAAGCAAGGGATGGGCGGGATTGCACGCCTCTTCCAGCACGCGCCGGTTGAAGGCCAGCCACGATAGCTCGCGATTGAAATAACGATCGCTACCTTCGCTCGAGACGAAGGGATCGTCGTCATCGTCCAGACGCACGATATGGGCGGGCCGTGTCATAGGTTCTCGATCGGTAATTCGGGTGCGCGGCCGGCAATCAGCCCCGCTTCAGCCAATGTGGCCCGTGCGAGCGGAATCGACAAGCGCCTGTGGCGTTCGAGCACGGCCTGATCGAGCACATCGATCGTGCGCAGAAGGGCGATATGGCTGCGTTCGACCCGGAGAATCAGCCATTGGATCAGGTCCGGCCGGGCATCGAGGCCGCGGCGCAGGAACAACCGTTCGAACAAGGCCTGCATCAGCGTCTCATCGGGCGGACCGATTCGCGCGATCGGGCTTGCCGTCAGGCGAGAGCGAAGATCGGGCAGCTTGATCGACCATTCAGGCGGCGCGGCGTCGGCTACCACTACCAGCGGGTGGCGCGTCTCCTGCGCCCGGTTCCAGGCATGGAAGATCGCGCTTTCGCTCTGACGTTCGGCGTCGTCGATGATCTCGCCGCCGCTCTTCGCCGCGAAGATGCGCGCGAGCAGGCTGCGCCCAGACTTTCGCGGCCCGGTCAGCACGACCGCCATCACTGGCCAGGTGCTCCAATGTTCGAGCAGCTGGACCGCACGGGCGTTCGAATCGCTGACGAGAAACTCGTCGTCGCGCGGGTCCGGCGGCCAATCGAATGGCAGCGCGATCTGGCTCATCCGTTGGTCGCGTTTTCCGGGGGTGGCGCCGGCGTTGCACCCTGACCCTGCGAAGGGGCTCCGGCGCGGCGGATACGCAGCGTCGTGCCGCTTCCCTGCACCGTCCAGCCGCGGGCTTCGAGCAGCGGGCGGAGTGCCGCCGGATCGCCGTCGAACGCCACCCGCATCACCGAAACGCCGCCCAACGCCAGGCTGGTTGTGATGGCCGAACGCACGCCCGGCACGCCGCGCAACGCGGATTCGGTCGCGGAGACGGACGCCGCGCCGGGCGTATCGACCTGAATGCTGATCGCCGTGCCGGCGGGCACATCGGCCGTATCGACTGCCTCGACCGCACTCTCCCCGGGTTCCTCATCCACGACTTCTGTCGCGGTTGGCAACCGGTAGGAAAGGCCGGGATCGGTATGCAGCACGCCACCGCGCAACGCAGCCTGATAGGCGTCGTCGATGCGTTTCACGCCGGCATCGAGCAGCACCGGCAGCGCATCGCCGTTGCCGACGCGCAGGGTGAAGCGCGCGATGATTCGGTTATCCGGGCCGTGCCGCGCCTCGAATACCCCGATGATCGGGCCGCCCGGCCATTGCCGGGACAGGCGCACCACCGGGATCAGGATGTCGGATGCGCCATATTGATCGAGAATGGTGCGCCACCAGGCGCGGCCAGGCCGGCCGGCCTGGCCGGCGTTGAGCAACAGCGAATCGGGCCCGGAGCCAGCGGGCCGGACATAGTCGATCGCGCTGTTGCCGGTGCGATAGCGGCTCCAGGCCTCCTGCCATGCCGTCTTCTGCTCGAACGCCTGCCCAGCCCCGCCCGACCATTCGATCGGGATGGTGAGCATCGGCGCCGACCGCATCGAGCGCCCCGCCACGCCGAGCAGGGCACCGGCCCGCGCGCGGCTGAACAACACGCCGAGGCGCGCGACATAGCGGTTCGGGCCGATCTGCTCGTTCTCGACCACGATACCCGAAACCATCGAATCGAGCGTGCCGTCGGAAACGAGGCTGCCGTCTCCTCCCAGCCGCTGCGAGAGCATCTGCCAGCCCTTGCGCTGGGCGATTCGCCAGCCACCGGTACGGGCCGCTTCCGCGGTCTTCGCGGTCACGTCGACCTGGACGCCGCTGACCTCGTAGCTGCCGGAGCTGTCGCCCGGCGTGGTGGCGGCATCGCCCCCATCGTCTCCCTGCGCTGCGACGATTCCGCCGGTGACGGCGATCGCCAGGGCGAGCGGAAGCAGGCGGACAAGGCGGCGGGCAATCATTGCGCGCCCTTTTGGCGAAGCAGGCGTGGAAATCCAAGCAGGATATGGCTAGGCGGCGACGATGACCGACGATCCCCGACAAAACAGTCCCTACACTTATGCCGATGCCGGCGTTTCCATCGCGGCTGGCAATGCGCTTGTGCGTGCGATCGGGCCGCTGGCAAAATCGACGCGCCGTCCGGGAGCCGATGCGGATCTCGGCGGCTTTGGCGGTTTCTTCGATCTGAAGGCGGCCGGCTTCAAGGATCCGCTGCTGGTCGCGGCGAATGACGGTGTCGGCACCAAGCTGAAGCTTGCGATCGATCATGACCGGCACGACGGTGTCGGCGTCGATCTGGTCGCGATGTGCGTGAACGATCTGATCGTGCAAGGCGCTGAGCCGCTGTTCTTCCTGGATTATTATGCCAGCGGCAAGCTGGATGCGGCGGTTGCCGAGCGCGTCGTCGCCTCGATCGCGGATGGCTGCAAACAGGCCGGTTGCGCGCTGATCGGCGGCGAAACCGCGGAGATGCCGGGCATGTATGCCGAAGGCGACTACGACCTTGCCGGTTTCTGCGTCGGCGCGGTCGAGCGGGACCGGGTGCTGACCGGTGCCGAGATCGCGCCGGGCGATGTGATCCTCGGCCTCGCTTCGTCGGGCGTGCACTCGAACGGCTTCTCGCTGGTACGGCGGCTGGCGACGGACCGCGGCTGGAAACTCGATCGCCCGGCCCTGTTCGATCAGGACTCGATCCTGATCGATCTGTTGATGGCCCCCACGCGGATTTATGTGAAATCGTTGCTGCCGTTGCTCGCCGAGAAGCGGATCAGAGGCCTCGCACACATCACCGGCGGCGGACTGCTGGAGAATGTGCCCCGCGTGCTTCCCGAGGGCGTGCACGCGCGAATCGACGCCGATGCGTGGCCGCAGCCGCGCCTCATGGCGTTCCTGCAGGGCCAGGGCGCGATCGAACCCGAGGAAATGGCGCGGACGTTCAATTGCGGGATCGGCATGGTCGCGGTGGTGGCTGCGGCCGAGGTTGATGGGGTGAAGTCGGCGCTGGAAGCCGCTGGTGAAACAGTATTTGCAATCGGATCGATCGAGGCTGGGCCGCGGGGCTGCACGGTATTCGGGAACGACGAGGCCTGGAGTGCGCGGGCTGCCTGGTCGGCGACGCATGAGGCGTAGGGCGAAGGTCGGCATTCTGATTTCGGGCCGGGGATCGAACATGATGTCGCTGGCTGAGGCAGCGCGCGACCCCGCTTCCCCGTACGACGTCGCCATCGTGGCCTCCGACAAGCCAGACGCAGCAGGCCTCGCCTGGGCACGCGACGCCGGCCTCCACACTTTCGCCCAGTCCCCAAAGGGCATGCCCAAGGCCGAATATGAGGCGGCAATCGACTCCGCGCTTCGCGATGCCGGCGTCGAGATCATCGCTCTGGCCGGCTATATGCGCCTGCTCTCCGACGATTTCGTCGGGCGGTGGCGCGGTCGGATCATCAACATCCATCCTTCGCTGCTGCCCAAATACAAGGGTCTCGACACCCATCAGCGCGCCATCGATGCACGCGACGCGGTTGCCGGCTGCTCGGTCCATATCGTCACCGAGGAGCTGGACGGCGGCGACGTGCTGGGGCAGGCCGAAGTGCGGATCCTTCCGGATGATACCGCCGACACCCTGTCAGCGCGCGTGCTTGCCGAAGAGCATCGCCTTTATCCGAAGGTTCTGGCAGACTTCGCGACGCGATGAGTCCCGATCCAGAGCCAGTCCTCGCGAAAGTCCGCGACCTCTGCATGGCCCTGCCCTGCGCCGTCGAGAAAATCTCGCACGGTTCCCCCACCTTCTTCATCGAAAAGGGCAAGGTCTTCGCCTACTTCTCGCATAACCATCACGGCGACGATCGCACCGCGGTGCAGGTCAAGACCAGCGGGCGCGAGGAGCAGGCGATGCTTGTCGAGATGGATCCCGAGCTGTATTTCGTGCCGGCTTATACTGGGCCGAGCGGCTGGATCGGCATGCGCCTGGACCGGGGCGCAACCGACTGGGATCATATCGGCGACCGGATCGCGATAAGCTGGGAGCTGGTCGCACCCCGAAAACTGCTGGAGGCTGGCGGACGATGAGCGATGAAACACCCCTTCCTCCACCGACACCATCGCCCGATCCGCTTTCCGCGCCGCCCGACCCGGTCCTCCAGAACGCTGCACAGCAAGCCGTCGATCGGGCGGAGGCAGCGGCGACGCGGCGGCGCTGGGTCACGCTCGCCGAAGTCGTCGGCGTCGCCGGCCTGCTGATCGCCGCGCTGAGCCTGTGGATGAGCTGGTCGGATCGCCGCGCTGACGATCAGGAGAAACGGGCCGAACGGGCGAGCGAGAGCAAGGCCCGCACGCTCGTCCTGTTGACCGCGACACCCGAGCAGGGCGGCGCGCGCCTGGCGCTGAAGGACGATGCGCACCAGATCCAGAGCATCGACGTGCGCTTTCCCGCCGCGCTGGGCGTGGCCGCGCAGACGAGTGTGCTGGAGCCGCATATCGAAGCTGACTGGTTCTCCGGCCCGATCCTGAAGGCAACCGACAATGGCCCGGACGTCCGGCAGGGCCGCGTTCCCGTGCTGATCACGAGCAACTATTGGGATGCGGACAAGCAGCGCAGCGACAGCGCGATCTATGACGTGGTCTGGCAGACCAAAGGCCGGGTGCTGCAAGGACGGGTGCTGCGGCTCAAGGGCATCCTGCTGCGTGAACGGACATCGCAGGCAGCGCGTCTCGAGGCGTTATGGGCACGAGAGAAACCGGCGCCAGCCAAGTAAATTGCGCGTCACGAGGGATCGCGCCGACGTCAAAGATCAAAGAAAACGGCGGAGGCGACCAGGCGTCGCCTCCGCCATTACATTCAGCCGACGATTTCTTCCGGCTTGAAGAAATAGGCGATCTCGATCGCCGCATTCTCGTCCGAATCCGAACCATGCACCGAATTCGCTTCGATCGACTCGGCCAGTTCCTTGCGGATCGTGCCGGCATCGGCGTTCGCCGGGTTGGTTGCGCCCATGATGTCGCGGTTGCGCTGCACGGCGTTCTCGCCCTCGAGCACCTGCACGACGACCGGGCCGGAGATCATGAAGGACACCAGGTCGTTGAAGAAGGGGCGCTCGCGATGAACGCCGTAAAAGCCCTCGGCCTGGTCCTTGGTCATCTGGATGCGCTTGGAGGCGACGACGCGCAGGCCGGCGTCCTCCAGCATCTTCGTGACGGCGCCGGTGATGTTGCGGCGTGTGGCATCGGGCTTGATGATCGAAAAGGTACGGTTCGCGGCCATGACGGTCACGGGCTCCTGTGGTTAAAAGGGCTGAAAAGTCGCGGCTCCCCTAGGCGGGAGCGCCACGCGATGCAAGTCCGCACGGACCTGTCAGGCGGCCTGTTCCCAGCGCCCGGCGTCGTTCTGCTTCCAGTAACGGCGTTCGATCCCATCACGATCGGCGAGCGCTTTCCACGCGAGGCGCGCCTCGGCGATTCGATCGGAATCGAAGAAATGAAACGCCCGGTCGAACGCCAGCGCCTCATCCCGCCAGATGCCGTCGGCGAGAGCGATATTGCGGGCAGCGTTGGTCGCCTGAGCCGATCCGGCGATCAGGATTGGCTGGACAGTGTCAGCCACGCCGTCGGCCTGGGCATGGGCGAGGAAGCTTTCGGGCGCGTAGGTCCACAGCAGCCGGTCCAGCGCGTCCCGTTGTGCTTCGCTTTCGGCCACGATCAGCAACCGCCCGCCGCCATCGACGACTCGTTCGGCGATGCGCGGCAAGACGCGGTCGAGCGGCTGCGTGGTCAGATGATAGAAGTCGACCTGCATCGATATCCGCTCGCCGCTCCCCGAAATGGACCGTTCAGGCCTCGAAATTGTCCGCCACGAATCGATCGAGCAGGCGCACGCCATAGCCGGTCGCGCCCTTGTCCCAGGTCGCGCCGGGCTTGTCGGCCCAGACCATGCCGGCGATATCGAGATGCGCCCAGCGCACGCCCGCATCGACATAGCGCTGGAGGAACTGCGCCGCGGTGATCGAGCCGGCGCCGCGCGGCCCGACATTCTTCATGTCCGCGATCGGCGAATCGATCAGCTTGTTGTAGGCGTCGGAGAGCGGGAAACGCCACAGCAGGTCGCCCGAAGCCTTGCCTGCCGCGAGCAGCTGATCGGCGAGCGAATCGTCATTGGCAAAGCAGCCGCCATGTTCGTTGCCGAGCGCGATGATCATCGCCCCGGTCAGGGTCGCCAGATCGACGATGGTCTTGGGATGGTGCGTCCGCTGAACCCAGGTGAGCGCGTCGCACAGCACCAGCCGTCCCTCTGCGTCGGTGTTGAGCACTTCGATCGTCTGCCCGGACATGGAAGTGAGCACGTCGCCCGGCCGGATCGCATTGCCGTCCGGCATGTTCTCGACCAGCCCGCAAACGCCGATGACGTTTGCCTTTGCCTTGCGCAGCGCGAGCGCCTTCATCGTGCCGACCACGGCACCGGCCCCGCCCATATCCCACTTCATGTCTTCCATGCCGGCGCCCGGCTTCAGCGAGATGCCACCGGTATCGAAGGTCACGCCCTTGCCGACGAGCGCTAGCGACGGATCGCCCGCCCCTGCCCCGCTCCATTTGAGCGCGAGCAGTTGCGCATCCCGAGCCGAGCCCTGGCTGACGCCCAGCAATGCGCCCATGCCGAGCGCGCGCATCTCCGCCTCGCCGAGCACGGTCACTTCCAGGCCGAGGCCTCCCGTTTCGGCGAGCACTCTGGCGACGAAGCTTTCAGGATAAATGACGTTGGGCGGCTCCGCGACCAGCGTACGGGTCAGTTCCAGCCCCTCGGTGAGCGCCTTTTGCGGCGCCCAGGCCGCTTCACTGCCCGCCGGAGCGTTGAGCAAGGCGATCGATGTGAGCGTCGGCTTCGACTTCTCGGGCAATTTGGTCCGATACACATCGTGGCGCCAGCCGCGCTGCGCCGCGCCGCCCGCGAATCGCGCGACTGCTTTCGGCGTGGCGCTGGTGCCGGCGAAATCGGCGGCGGCAGCCTCAACCCCGGACGTGAGCAGTCGCGCGGTCAGCGCACCGCCGGCGCGCTCGTACTCGCTCTCGCTGCCGCTGCCGACACCGATCAGCAGGACGCGGCGAACGCCGTCGCCCTCCGGCACGAAAGTTTCGACCAGCGCGCCGGCCTCGCCATCGAAGCGGCTTGCGCGCGCCGCGTTCGCGGCAATCTGCAGGGCGTCCGCTTCGAGCTCGGCCGTGACCAGCCGGTCGAGACCGTCCTTCTCCACGGGAAGCGCCAGCGCGGCGGCAGGGGCGGTGGCGGAAAAGCTGATCTGCATGGGAACCTCGGCTTGAGACGGCGTGGACTTAAACGGCGGGGATTTAAACGGTGGGATCTGAATGGTGGGAATTTAGGATGCTTGGCTTGAGTCGCCACCCTCTAGGCCAGCCGCACTGCGCTGGCAAAGCACGGCCATGATTGCAGCGCGGCCCGTCCGATGCGATAGGGCGGCCTCATCGCGACCGCGTGCGGCGCGCTTGGAGGTGTTTTTTCCAACGTGAAGCGTTCCGATCTCCTCGCGACTTGTGCCCTTCCCCTCGCGCTGTGCCTTGCCACGGCCGCGGCGGCGCAGGATCTGCAAATTCCCCAGACGCCGTTGCCACCGCCCACCGAAGCGCAGGCGGGCGATGACCAGGTGCAGTTCAGCGCCGGCGAACTCGAATATGTCATCGACGATGAAACCGTCATCGCGAGCGGCGACGTCCGCATGTATCGCAGCGGCGATCGGCTGCGCGCCGACAAGGTCGTGTGGAATCGCAAGACCGGCAAGGTCGTGGCGACCGGCAACATCGTCGTCGTCAATCCGGGCGGCGACACCGCTTATGGCGATTCGATCGAACTGACCGATTCGCTAAAGGACGGCGTGGTCGACAACATGCTCGTCGTGCTCGGGCGCGGAGGCCGGCTGGCGGCACGACGCGGCACCCGCGCGCTGGACGAGACGGTCACGCTGGACGACGCGGCCTACACGCCGTGCACCGTCACCACGTCCGACGGATGCCCCAAGGAACCGTCATGGAAGATCACCGCGGTTAAGGTGACGTACCGCCCGGACAAGAACCGGATCTATTACAAGGGCGCCCAGATCAACCTGTTCGGCCTGCCCACCGTGCCGCTGCCGAATTTCTCGCACCCGGCTGGCGGTGAGAGCGACACGGGCCTGCTCAGCCCGAGCTTGCGGTACAACGGCGTCAACGGGTTCGAATTCGCGCAGCCCTATTTCTTCGATATCGCGCCCAATCGCCAGCTTACGATCACGCCGCACATCTTCAGCAGCGTCGTTCCGATGCTGCAGGCGGATTACAACGCGCTGGGCCAGAAAGGGGCGTTCCACCTCGGCGGCTATGCCACGGTCAGCCGTCGCAGTGACGATCTGCTCAACTCGGACCCGACATCAACCGAGCAGGCGTTCCGCGGCTATATCGATGGGGTCGCGCGCTATCAGCTAGATCCCAAATGGAGCATCACGGGATCGCTCCGGTTGACCACTGACCGCACCTTCCTGCGCCGTTACGACATCTCGAACGACGATCGCCTGCGCACGACTGCCAAGGTCGAGCGCATCGATACCAACAGCTATTTCGCCATCACTGGCTGGTACGTCCAGACACTGCGGGTCAATGATCGCCAGGGGCTGCAGCCGATCGCGCTGCCCGAGATCGATTATCGCAGGCGCTTCGACGACGGCCTGCTCGGCGGCAAATTCGAACTTCAGCTCAACAGCCTGGCGATCACGCGGACCGAGGGCCAGGATACCCAGCGCGCCTTTGCCAGCGCCCGCTGGGACCTGCGAAAGCTGACACCGTGGGGCCAGGAAGTGACCTTCACCGGCTATGTCCGCGGCGACGTGTACAATGCCGACGACACGCTCGCGACGACGGTCGCGAGCTATCGCGGCAAGGGTGGTTTCCAGACGCGCGCGATCGGCGCGCTCGCGGTCGACGTGAAATGGCCGTTCATCGGATCGTTCCTCAACGGCACGCAGCGTCTGACCCCGCGCTTCCAGATCGTCGCCGCACCGAAGACCGAGAATATCGACATTCCCAATGAGGATGCTCGCGCTGTCGATCTCGAGGATTCGAACCTGTTCGCGCTCAATCGCTTCCCTGGCTATGATCGGTTCGAGGATTCAGCCCGCGTCACTGTTGGGGCCGATTGGGCAGTTGCCCTGCCCGGCTTCTCGCTGGATGCCACCGTCGGCCAGAGCTATCGTCTCGGCAGCCGCCCCGCCATCTTCCCACCCGGCACTGGCCTGAGTGACCGCACCTCCGACATCGTCGGCCGGACCGAACTGCGGTTCCGCGACTTCGTATCGATCACGCATCGCTATCGGCTCGGCAAGGACGATCTGGCGGTCCGGCGCAACGAGATCGATGCGACGATCGGCTCGCGCGGCACCTATGCCCTGCTCGGCTATCTGCGGCTCAATCGAGATATCGGAGCCGGTATCGAGGATCTGCGCGACCGCGAGGAAGTGCGTGTCGCGGGCCGCGTGCAGTTTGCGCGTTTCTGGTCTGCGTTCGGCTCCGCCCTGATAGATCTGACCGACCGCAACGAGGATCCGCAGTCGATCTCTGACGGTTTCGATCCCGTCAGGCACCGCCTTGGCATCGCTTATGAGGATGATTGCCTCAGGATCGGGCTGACCTGGCGCCGAAATTACCAGGACACGGGCGATGCGCGGGGCGGCAACAGCTATCTGTTGTCACTGGCGTTCAAGAATCTAGGACGCTAGACGCGTGTCGGATATCTGGATTTAAAGTAGACCGGGCACTGGGCCGGGCCGTTATGCGCCGGTTCAGCTATGGTGGATGATAGGCCAGGTCGCGATTGCGCGGGATGGGATTTAGAAAAACGTGATGATTTCGGTGAACAAGGCGAGCAACATCGTGCGCAGGATCGGTTTGACGGGTGCAGGATTGCTGGCGCTCGTCGCTGCGACGAGCGGCCTGCCCGCCCAGACGGCCGGAGAGTCCGGCGCTCCGCAGACCGGCCTCAACATTCCTGAAAACATGGAGATTTTCGGCAAGCTCGATCCCAATGTCCGCAAGGCCACGGCGATCGTCAACGAAACCGTGATCACCGGCACTGATGTCGATCAGCGCGTCAACCTGATCATCGCGGCGAACCAGCTCAAGCTCAGCCCCGAGGATCTCGGCCGCCTGCGCCTGCAGGTGCTGCGGAGCCTGATCGACGAGACGCTTCAGATTCAGCAGGCCAAGAGCAACGAGATCCAGGTCACAAAGGACGAGATCGACCAGAGCTTCGCGCGCGTTTCGCAGCAGTTCGGCCGGTCGGAAGCCGCGATGCGGACTTATCTACGGAGCGTGGGCTCGTCCGATCGCTCGCTGCGGCGCCAGATCGAGGCCGACCTGGCGTGGAACCGCTTCCTGCGCCGGCGGGTGGAGCCGTTCGTCAATGTCGGCGAGGAGGAGGTCAAGGGCATCCTCGATCGCCTCAAGGCCGCGCAGGGCAGCAACGAATATCATCTGAAGGAAATCTATCTCTCGGCCGGGCCGGATCGCGCCCAGCAGGTTTTCGAGAACATGCGCCAGATGATACAGGATATCGAAAAGGGTGGAAAGCCCTTTGAATATTATACCCAATTTACCGATTCAACGGCACGCGCGACGCAGGGCGATCTCGACTGGGTCAGCGAAAGTCAGCTCACCTACCTGCCCGAGAGCCTGGCGGAAGCCGCCAAGAAGATGGGTGTTGGCGAGGTTGCCGGGCCGATCGAGGTGCCGGGCGGTTTCTCGATCCTCTATCTCGTCGACAAGCGGCAGGTGCTGATGGCCGATCCGCGCGATGCGCAGCTGACGCTCAAGCAGCTTACCGTGAAGTTCCCGGCCGGCATGACTCAGGCCGCGGCCGGCGTGCGCGTCGCCGCGCTGGAAAAGGCGACCCGGGAGATGCGCGGCTGCGGCAATGTGGCTAAGGTAGCGGGCGAACTCGATGCCGAGGTTGTCGACAACGCCTCGGTCAAGGCCCGTGATCTTCCGCCGCGCCTGCAGGAGATGGTGCTGAAGATGCAGATCGGCGAAGCGACGCCGTGGTTCGGTTCGCCCACCGAAGGCGTTCGCACGCTCGTCTTGTGCGGCCGCGACGATCCGCAAGTCGCCGGCCTGCCCCAGGCCGAGCAGGTCCAGAGCCGGATCGAGCAGCAGCGGGTCAACCTGCGCGCCCAGGGCGTGCTGCGCGATCTTCGGCGCGATGCGGTGATCGAATATCGTTAAGGGACGCGTCTCGCGATGATCGCGCCGCTCGCGATCTCCATGGGCGATCCGGCCGGGATCGGCCCCGAAGTCATCGCCAAGGCCTGGGCTGCGCGCGAAGCCGGGCAGCTCGCCCCCTTCTTTGCGGTCGGGGATGCCCGCGCGATCTCCGCGGTGTGGTCTGGCCCGATCGCGCGGATCTCCGATCCAGCCGAGGCCAATCCCGCGTTCGCCGGCGCGCTGCCGGTGCTCAATGTGGAGGATGGCGGAGAGATCACGCCGGGCGTGCCCGATGTGGACGGCGCACGCTGCGCGCTGCACTCGCTCGAGATCGCCGCTGGGCTGGCGCGTTCCGGCACGGCGCGCGCGCTGGTGACCGGGCCCGTTTCCAAGGCTCAGCTCTATCAGATCGGCTTCACCCATCCAGGCCAGACCGAGTTCGTCGCCGAACGCTGCGGCATCGCCGGCGAGAATGCCGTGATGATGCTGGCCGGGCCAAGCTTGCGGGTCGTGCCGATCACGACGCATGTTCCGCTGGCCACCGTTTCCGGGCTGTTGTCGGTGGACCTGATCGTCGCCAAGAGCCGCGCCACGGCGCGCGGGCTGATCCGCAATTTCGGCATATTGATCCCGCGGCTCGCCTTTGCCGGCTTCAATCCCCATGCCGGGGAAGGCGGCGCGATCGGGCGCGAGGAGATCGATTTTATCATCCCGGCGATCGAGATCCTGCGGGAGGAGGGCATCGACGCGACCGGGCCGTTCGCCGCCGACGCGATGTTCCATGAGCGCGCGCGCGCCACCTATGATGCGGCGCTTTGCTGCTATCACGATCAGGCGCTGCTGCCGCTGAAGACACTGCATTTCGACGAAGGCGTGAACATCACGCTCGGCCTGCCGATCGTGCGCACCTCGCCCGATCACGGCACTGCCTTCGGCATCGCTGGCCAGGACAAGGCCGAGCCCGGCGCGATGATCGCGGCGATCCGGCTGGCAGCCAGCGCCGCCGAACGCCGCGCCGCTGCCGGGGCGTGACAACGGCGCTACCGCCGTTACGGGACGTCATCGCGCGTCACGGGCTCAATGCGAGCAAGGCACTTGGCCAGAATTTCCTGCTCGACGCGCAGCTTTTGGCGCGGATCGCGCGCATCCCGGGCGATCTCACCGATGCCGAAGTGCTGGAAATCGGACCCGGCCCCGGCGGCCTGACGCGTGCCCTGCTTGCGGCTGGCGCGCAGGTCACGGCAATCGAGCGCGACCGGCGCTGTATCCCGGCGCTCGCTGAACTTTCCGACGCCTATCCGGGCAAGCTGCGGGTGATCGAAGGCGATGCACTCGAGATCGACGCCACCGCGCTGTTCGAGGGCAAGCCGCACATCGCCTCCAACCTTCCCTATAATATCGGCACCGCGCTGCTGGTGCGCTGGCTATCGGCCGATTGGGCGCCGTGGTGGCGCAGCCTGACCCTTATGTTCCAGAAGGAGGTCGCCGAGCGCATCGTCGCAAAGACGAACGACGATCATTATGGCCGGCTGGCGGTTCTCGCCCAGTGGCGCAGCAGCGCGAAGCTGGCGATGCCGGTGCACCGTTCCGCCTTCACGCCCGCTCCCAAGGTCATGTCTGCCGTGGTGCACATCACGCCGGACGAAGCGCCCGCTGACGTAACCTTTGCCGTGCTGGAACGGCTGACGGGAGCGGCATTCGGCCAGCGTCGCAAGATGCTGCGGCAGAGCCTGAAATCGGTGCCCGGCGCGCTGGACGCACTGGAGACGGTGGGGATCGAGCCCACGCGCCGGGCCGAGACGGTCAGCGTGGCGGAGTTCGTTGAACTGGCGAAGACACTGAGTTAACGCCTTCTCCCAGCAGGAGAAAAAAATTCAGGCTATTCCTTGCCTGCGGGCTTAACCACGGGCACCTCGATCGAAGCGGTCGCGATCGGCGGGCCCTTGGCGATCGTCGCGGCCAGCACGGTCGCATCGGCGCAGCCGGCCTTGCCGCAGATCGTGCGGATCTTGGCGAGATTGTCGCGCGCGCGCTGGACCGCGCCCTTGGCGACGAGCGCCTCGCCCTGCCCCTTCAAGGCCGACACATCGTTTGGTTCGAGCAGCAGTGCCTCGCGATAGAGCCGGATCGCCTTGCCGGGCAGGCCGCGAGCCTCAGCGACTTCGCCCAACGTCACGAAGGCCCCACGATTGCGCGGATCGACAGCAAGCGCGGATTCGAGCGCGTCCGTTGCTGCGTCGAGATTGCCCGCCGCCTGGGCGGACTTGCCCTTGGCGAGCAGCGCCATCGAACGCGGATCGATCTGATCGTCAGGGCGCTGGCCGTGAAGCGAAGTGGATACAGCAAGAAGCGTCAGCGCTGCAGCAGCGGCGACGGACGAATAACGCATGATCAGCTCCAGCTTCGGCACGATGCCCGTGGTTAAGGCCTGTTCCAGCTTCCCGCAATGGCCGTGATCACCAGTTCGGGCACTGCATCGCCGCGGCGATCGCGAGGATCCGGTCCGGGCCTCAACTTGGCCGTTCGAGCCTTGCCACGAAAAAGCCGTCCGTGGCGTCATGCGCTGGCGTCAGCCGAACGCCGGCGCCATGAGTCTGGCCGGACGGGAGCGCCAGCGGCGCTGCGCGCCACCCGGGATGGTCGGTCAGGAACGCGGCCACCTGCCCTGCCCCCTCATCGTCGAGCAGCGAGCAGACGATGTAGACGAGCGCGCCGCCGGGCTTCACCAACGCAGCGCCGATCTCGAGCACGTGGCGCTGGGTCTTGACGAGGCGGTCGATGCGGTCGGGTGTCAGGCGCCAACGTGCTTCCGGATTGCGGCGCCAGGTGCCCGTGCCGGAACAGGGCGCGTCGATCAGCACGCAGTCGGCGCGATCGGCCCAGTCGGCCAGGATCTCCGTCTCGTGGCCGGGATCGAGCAATCGTGTCTCGGCGATCGTCGCCCCGGCCCGCGCCGCGCGCGGCGTCAGGCGCGACAGTCGGGCACGGTCGGTATCGGTTGCGAGCAGCGCGCCTTCATTGCCCATCAGAGCCGCCAGCGCGAGCGTCTTGCCGCCGGCGCCGGCACACAGATCGATGATGCGCATGCCGGGCACCGCGCGGGCCGCCAGCGTGACGATCTGGCTTCCCGCGTCCTGCACCTCGATCGCGCCGTCCAGATAGGCGTCCAGCCCCTCGATATTGGTGCCGGAGGGCAGGCGAAACGCATCCTGCAAACCCGGGATCGGCACCGCCCCTTCGATCGGGGCAGGCGCCGGCTGGAGCCAGTTGACGCGAACGTCAAGTGGGGCGCGGTCGATCAGGGCGGGTAGTTCTCCCTCGGCCAGGCCTGAATCGCGCAGCCGCGCCAGGATCCATTCGGGGGCGATGCCGGGCTCGGCCGGTTTCTCGTTGGCGCCGATCGGCGCCGGCCCGTGGCCTACCCCGTCAAATAAGACAGCGATTTCAGGATCTTCGTGTGCCAACGCGAGCATCGCCGCACGGCCGCTCGCCGGTCGCTCGCCGAGCTTGCGGATCGCGGCATAGACCAGCTCGCGCACCGCCCGCCGGTCCTTGCTGCCGGCATAGCGCCGCTCGGCGAAATAGCGGGCGATCAGCGTGTCCGCCGCCGCGCCGGAATCGCGCGCGGCGGCGACGATCGCATCAAGCAGGTCGATCGCCGCCTGCACGCGGGCTGCTGGGGTCATGATATCACTCCTTCACGTCTCTATATCCGAAGAGACGATCGGCGCCCCAGCTCAAGCGAATCCCGGGATCAGTTTCCGGCACCCACCCATTTCGTCACGTCGGCCCGTACACGATCGGCACCCTGTTTGCGCACCGAAATCGCGGAAAGCGCCTTGGCGGCGCCGCCCCGCGATGCCTCGGGCAGGTTCTTTTCGGCATAGGCAGTGATCTTCGCCGGCATCGCCGGATCGTTCGACGCGGTCGCGAGACTGACGATGAAGCCTGCGCGCGTGCTCGTCTCCAACAGGCCGTTTACCAGGTCCATATTGGCGACGGCATAGTCGAATGCCATCTCCGGATGCCGTGTCGCGACCGCGCGGATCAGCGCGGCCTTTTGCGGCGCGGTGAACGCGTCCGTCTTGAGCAGTTCGAGCGCACGCTTGGCGAGCGCATCGTCACGCGCACTGCCGAGCAGCCGGACATACGTGTTCTTCGCGACCGGGTTCTTCTCGGCCGTGGCGATGGCGAACAGCGCGTCCCACTCGGCCGGCGTGGCGTTCGCCGCATAGACACCGAGGATCGGCGTGCGGATCGACGGCGGGATGGCATTGGGATCGGTCGCCAGCGCGGCCACATAGGCGCGCGCCTTGGCGGCGACCTCGGGATCGCCGCTATACCCCAGCCGACCGACCAGCGTTTCCCGCAAATTGGTGATAAGCGGAGATTCGCCTTCCTGCGTATCGAAGCCCACGCGCTTCATCACCGGCGACAGTACGGCGATGGTTCGTGCCCGCAGCGGCGCTTCCAGCGAGGTTCCCTGGAACAGGTTGGTGATCGCGCCGAGGTTGCCGGCGACGACCGACCAGTCGAGCGGACTCGCATCGACCGGTACGGCGGCCAGCAACGCGAAATAGCGGTCGAGCGGCTGGTCGCCGCTCAGCCCGAGCGCGAAATCGTCACCAAGCGTGCCGACCTGATCGGTCAGCGCCATCTTGCTGAAATCGCGGACGATCGCGGCATGGCTCGCATCGTCATACTGGACGCGCACATAGCTGCCCTTGTCGCGGTTGAGCACGAGCGTGCCGCAGCCCTGCACCGCCACGGTGGTCGGCGCGGCGCCCTGCACGATCGTGCTGGTCACCGGGCCGCCGATCGGGCCGAGCGTCAGCGGCACGCGCCAGGTCTGCGGCGTCTTCGACACCGCGTCATAACCGAAGCGCCCCTGGGTCATGGTCGCCTGGGTGACGCCGCCCGCACAGATCGCGCCGGTCAGCTTCACCAGCGGCACGCCGCCCTGCAGCGTGAAATCATGCGCGATATCGACGACCGGCTTGCCCGCCGCTGCGCCCAGTTCGGTCCACAGCTGATCGGTCACGGTGTTCCTGTATTTGTACTTCGCCATGTAGCTGCGGATGCCCTTGCGGAACACGTCCCCGCCGAGCGTCGATTCCATCATGCCGATGACGGCCTGGCCCTTCTGATAGGTGATGGTGTCGAACGCTTCGCCGAGCTCGTCAACGGTTTCGACATGGCGGATGACGGGGTGAGTCGCCGACGTCGCATCGAGGCCGAGCGCGCCTTCGCGATCGAACGCGACCGCCCCTGCCTGCGCGTCCCAGGTCGGGTTCAGGTCGCGGCTGGTCTTGTTCTCCATCCATGAGGCGAAGCCTTCGTTGAGCCAGAGATCGTCCCACCAGGACATGGTGACGAGATCGCCGAACCATTGATGCGCCATTTCGTGCGAGACGACGGTGAAGATGCGCTCGCGCCCGCTCTGGGTCGCGCGCTTGGGATCGAACAGCAGTTCCGGCTCGAAATAGAAGATCGCGCCCCAATTCTCCATCGCGCCGAAGAACTGGCTGGAGCCCGGGCCGGCGATCATGTCGAGCTTGGGCAACGGATAGGGCTGGCCGAAATATTCATTGTAATAGGTCAGCAGGCGCTTCGCCTCGGCCAGCGCATAATCGCCCTGATCGACCACCCCGCGGCGCGTGATCACGCCGATCTCCGTCTTGCCCGACATCACCGTCTTGCGCTCGACATCGCCCATGCCGAGGAACAACAGGTAGCTCGACATGATCGGGGACTGCTGGAAGCTGTATTTTCTGGTGCCGTCGGTGAGCTTGGTCACTTTCGCCGCGGGCATGTTGGAAAAGGCGGTCTGGTCGCCTGGCGCGATGGCGCTCAGGGTGAACTTCGCCTTGAAATTCGGCTCGTCCCACATCGGCGCGAACCGGCGTGCGTCGGGCGCCTCGAACTGAGTCGCGAGCATGCGCGCGGACGAGCCGTCGGGGTTGGTATAATCGATCGCGAAGAAGCCGGCCGAAGTGGTGTTGATCTTGCCGTCCCACGCAAAGCTCATGCTGTGCGTGCCGATCTTGGCTGCCGCCGGCAGTTTCACCGTCAGCTGCTGAGTCTTGTCGTCGATCGTAAAGGGCATGTCCTTCCCGTCGAAGGTCACCTTGCCCAGCTTCAGCTCCGCGGCGTTGAGCACGATGGTATCCGTCGCCTGCCTGACGTCGATCGTCACCGTCTCGGTGCCGCTGAACGTCATTGCCTTGGCGTCGGGCTTGACGGTGATGTCATAGGCGATCGGCGCCACGGTAGCGGGCAATTGCCCGACGGCGAGCGCGGGCGTGGAGACGCTGACGAGGAGCAGCGACGCGAGAGCGAATTTCATGAAAAAGGGACTCCGAAGGCAGATACACTATATCCCGGTGTATTGGCCTAATAAGGCATTGGCGGTTGAAGGCAAATCGCGCCTCGCTGGACAGCAAAATCAGTTGCGCTATGAAACGCAGATGAGCCTTCCGCCCCTGTTCGATCGCCTGCGGCTGCCCGTCATCGGGTCCCCGCTGTTCATCATCTCCGGTCCCGAACTGGTGATCGCTCAGTGCAAGGCTGGGATCGTCGGGTCCTTCCCGGCGCTCAACGCCCGGCCGCAGAGCCTGCTGGACGAATGGCTCCACCGCATCACCGAGGAATTGGCGCAGCACAATCGCGACAATCCGGACCGCCCGGCCGCGCCCTTCGCGGTCAACCAGATCGTTCATCGTTCGAACGAGCGGCTCGAGGCGGACCTCGCGACCTGCGCCAAATGGCAGGTGCCGATCGTGATTACCTCGCTCGGCGCGCGCGAGGATCTCAATCAGGCCGTGCATGGCTGGGGCGGCATCACGCTGCATGACGTGATCGACGATCGTTTCGCCCGCAAGGCGATCGAAAAGGGCGCGGATGGCCTGATCGCGGTCGCGGCCGGTGCCGGCGGCCATGCCGGGCGGCTATCGCCCTTCGCGATCATCCAGGAGATCCGCCAATGGTTCACCGGGCCGGTTGCCCTGTCGGGATCGATCGCGACCGGTGACGCGGTGCTGGCCGCTCAGGCGATCGGCGCTGACCTCGCCTATATCGGATCGCCCTTCATCGCGACCGAGGAGGCGAATGCTGAGCCTGGCTACAAGCAGAGCATCGTCGAGGGGAAGGCAGCCGATATCGTCTATTCCAACCTCTTTACCGGCGTGCACGGCAATTATCTGCGCGGATCGATCGTTGCGGCCGGCATGGATCCCGACAATCTCCCCGAAGGCGATCTGAAGACGATGGACTTCGGCACGGGCAACGGCAGCAAGGCCAAGGCGTGGAAAGACATCTGGGGATCGGGCCAGGGCATTGGCGTGATCGACCGCGTCGAATCGGTTGCGGTGCGCATCGATCGGCTCGAACGCGAGTATCGGGCCGCGCGTCAGCGCCTTTCGCTAGTCTGAGCTCTTACCGATCCGGCACTCAGCGCCAATCGGCAGATCTAGAAGGACTTCGCCAGCCGCGCCAGCATAGAGCGGGCCGGGCTGTCGGCCGTGTCGTTCGCCAGCTGTGCCTGATCGAGCAGCGCGACGCGGCGATACAGCTCTGTGCTCGCCTCAATCAGCCCTCGTGCGGCGGCGGGCATGGTCTCGATCGCGTCCGTCTCGCTCACCGGTGCCGGCCCCAGCCGACGTGACGGATCCAGCGCCTCGTGCGGCGCCATCTCGCCCGCCTCTACCGCGCGTTGGGTAAGCAACCAGGCGATGACGTGCATCAGCCGGGTCGTCACCTTCAGCGATTCGCAGGAGAAGGACACCCGTGTCAGCGGGTCGAGCGCGTCGCGCTCGGCCTTGCCGCCCTGGTCGAAATAGCTGCGCGCTTCGTCGGCCAGCACCATGGCATCGACGTACAGCGTGTCGATCAGCCGACGATGAAGGCGCGGTTCGCTGATGTTCCACCCGATCATGATCGCACTAGGTGCCAGAAAGCAGGCTTCGGCGACACAAAAATTGCACGAAGGCCGACTCGCCCGTCGTTCCGATCAGAATCAGGCGATGATGTCGGGGATCATCTGGTCCTCCAGCATCGCGATCTCGTCGCGCAGCCTGAGCTTGCGCTTCTTCAGTCGGGCGAGCTGGAGCTGATCGGTCGAGCCGGTATCGAACAGTGCGGCAATCGCTGAATCGAGATCGCGATGCTCGATGCGCAGGATTTCCAGACGCTTGGCGATTTGCGTGTCGTCCATGACTTCCCCGTTCACCCGACCCGCCTTAGCAAATTGCGCAGCCCCCGCGAGCCGCAAATTCGGGCCATCGCGCAAATTGGCTCGACATGTCGATTATCACCAGAATGGGGGAGACAATTGGTAAAACGCGTGTTCTACTCCCTACCCCGCCCAGCAATGTAGGAGGAACGCTTCCATGCAAACCGCGCATTTTTCGGCCCTTGAGGCCAAGCATGCAGTGCTCGATCGAAAGATCAGCGCCGAGTTGCACCGGCCCTTACCCGATACCGTTGCGCTAGCGGCGCTCAAGAAGCAGAAACTACGCGTAAAAGAGGAAATGTCGTCCTTGTGAGGCACCGCCTCGCGCGGGTTACACCCGCGCGGGGTCTTGCCGCAGTCAGCGCTATATCACCATCTCCGCCGATCATCTGATCTCGCCGCGACTCGGGCACCTGATCAGCCCGGGGACGAAACCAGCCAATCAATCTTCGCGAGAAACTTTTTCCTGCCGCTCGTGGCGCTCCTGCGCTTCGACCGTCATCGTCGCGATCGGACGCGCCTCAAGCCGCGCGAGCGAGATCGGTTCGCCGGTTACTTCGCAATAGCCGTACTCGCCTTCCTCGATTCGCCGCATCGCCGCATCGATCTTGGAGATCAGCTTGCGTTGCCGGTCGCGCGTGCGCAGCTCGATCGACCAGTCCGTTTCACTTGAAGCGCGATCGGTGAGATCGGCCTCTCGCAGCGAATCGACCTGCAGCTGCGACAGCGTACCCGCCGCCTCGCGCAGGATCGCTTCCTTCCAGGCCTGCAGCTTGTCGCGAAAATATGCCTGCTGGCGTGGATTCATGAACGGCTCTTCGGCGCTCGGCCGGTAGCCATCCCCCACATCGCCTACAGGCGGCTGAAACTTTTCGGATTCGTCCAATCGATTCAAGACCGTCGCCATCCCACTCTCCCGCCGGCTGCACGGCGCTCTGCGAGCACCTTTCACCGCCGATCTACCCGAGCGGGCCTATAGCCATGCCGCTCGGGCACCACAAGCAACCGCGCGCTGAAACTGCCCGGTTCCGCGCTAGCTGACTATGGATTGCGATTTGGTGAACCATCCCTGGCCGTGAAGAGGGTGCCGGTCCGCATGGATGCGAGCCGCGCAAGGCCGTTCACGACGCTAGGGAAAAGGCGGATTTTTTAGATTCAGGCGGCCGCTATTGCCGCTTCGATCTCCGCAATCGGGTGATTCGTCAGGTCCTTGTCGATTTCGCCGGTTAGCCGGGCGCTGACTTCCTTGTGATAATGTTTGCGCAATTCTCCCAGCGTGCGCGGCGGCGCGACCACGACGAGCGATTCGAAATCGTTCGACAGCGCGCGGCGCTTGAGCAGATCGGCCGCATCGGCGGCGAAGCGATCTTCGCCCAGCTGATGGAAATCCACTTCGTCCATCGTGCTCCGGCCACCGCCCACACTCGAATAGGACAGGCCCGGCGCGTCCGTTTTCTGGTCGCTGTCCTTCGGATTGGCCTGCTCCTCGGCATGCTCAACCACCAGATTGGGATGCACCGCGTCGCCTTCGTTGCGCAGGAACAGCATCTTGCGGCCATCCGCGACGAGCACAGCGGCGTTGTGGGGGATCTTCATGGTGGATCGTCCTCTCGGCAATGGTGTCGCGAAGGGTAACGCGCCGGCAGCGCGACGGGTTGCGTGCGCGCGGAGCCCTCGCCATAGCCACCGGCATGCATGATATCCGCTCCATCCGGGACAATCCGGCCGCCTTCGACACAGCGCTCGCCCGTCGGGGAGTCGCCCCGATGGCCGAGGCGCTGGTCGCGCTCGACGAACGCCGCCGCGCGCTGATCACTGACGCTCAGGCCGGACAAGCTCGCCGCAACGAAGCCTCTAAGGCCATCGGCGCGGCCAAGGCATCGAAGGACGAGGCGACCG
The DNA here is from genome assembly GCF_036663735.1 of Parasphingomonas zepuensis. NCBI lineage: Bacteria > Pseudomonadati > Pseudomonadota > Alphaproteobacteria > Sphingomonadales > Sphingomonadaceae > Parasphingomonas > Parasphingomonas zepuensis. Next base: position 552,963 of record NZ_JAXOJO010000004.1, read on the forward strand.
CCGCCACCTTGATGGCCGAAGTCGCCGCGCTCAAGGAGCGCCTGCCCGCGATCGAGGCCGAGGAGAAGGTGCTCGGCGAGGAGCTGATGAACCAGCTCGCCGCGCTCCCGAACCTGCCCTACCCAGACGTGCCCGACGGCGCCGACGAAGATGACAACGCACTCGTCCACAGCCGCGGCACGCCGCGCTCCTTCGCCTTCGCGCCGAAGGAGCATGATGTATTCGGCCCGGCGCTCGGCCTCGATTTCGAAACCGGCGCCGCGATCTCCGGCGCACGCTTCACGCTCGTCCGTGGCGCCGCCGCGCGGCTGCACCGTGCACTTGGCCAGTTCATGCTCGACACGCTGGCTGGCGAGCATGGTTATGAGGAGGTCGCCCCGCCGCTGCTCGTTCGTGACGAAGCGCTGTTCGGTACCGGCCAGCTGCCGAAATTCGCCGAGGACCTGTTCCGCACCACCGACGGCCGCTGGCTGATCCCCACCGCCGAGGTCAGCCTGACCAACATCGTCCGCGAGAAGATCCTGAGCGAGGGCGAATTGCCGCTGCGCTTTACCGCGCTCACTGCCTGTTTCCGGTCCGAAGCCGGCGCGGCCGGTCGCGATACCCGCGGCTTCATCCGCCAGCATCAGTTCGAAAAGGTCGAGATGGTCTCGATCGTCGCGCCCGATCAGTCCGAGGCCGAACATGAGCGGATGACGGCCTGCGCCGAGGGCATTCTCGACGCGCTCGGCCTGCCCTTCCGCCGCATGAAGCTGTGCAGCGGCGATATGGGCTTCACCGCGGCGCGCACCTATGATCTCGAAGTGTGGCTGCCCGGGCAGGATCGCTACCGTGAGATCTCCAGTTGCTCGACCTGCACCGATTTCCAGGCGCGCCGCATGAACGCGCGCTACCGGCCCGAGGGCGAGAAGAACACGCGGTTCGTGCACACGCTCAACGGCTCCGGCCTCGCGGTCGGCCGCACGCTGGTCGCCGTGCTGGAGAATTACCAGCAGGAGGATGGATCGGTCGCGATCCCGGATGCGCTCCAGCCCTACCTGCGCGGCCTGAACCGACTGGAACCGATCTGATGCGCATCCTCATCACCAATGACGATGGCTATCACGCGCCTGGCCTGAAGGTGCTGGAGACCATCGCCGCGGCGTTTTCCGACGATATCTGGGTCGTCGCGCCGGCCGAGGAACAGTCCGGCGCCGGCCATTCCCTCACTCTCTCGCGCCCGATCCGCGTCCGCCGCTTCTCCGATCGCCGCTTCGCGGTCGCGGGCACGCCGACCGACGCGGTGATGATGGCGCTGGCCCGGATCATGAAGGATTCGCCGCCCGACCTGATCCTGTCGGGCGTCAACCGCGGCGCCAATCTGGCTGAGGACGTCACCTATTCCGGCACCGTCTCGGCCGCGATGGAGGGCGCGCTGGCGGGCGTGCGCTCGATCGCGCTGAGCCAGGTCTATTCGCGCGAGGGCATGGGCGACACCGTGCCGTTCGAGGCCGCCGCTGCCTGGGGCGAGCGCGCGCTGCGCCCGCTGATCGATGCGCCGCTCGCGCCGCGCACGCTGGTCAACGTCAACTTCCCGGCCGGCCCGGCCGATGCGGTAAAAGGCATCCGCGTCGCCAATCAGGGCCTGCGCGATTATGGGCGGCTGAAGATCGTCACCAACCTCGATCCGCGCGGCTATGAATATCACTGGTTCGCGCTCGGGCCGACGATCGAGACGCCCGCCCATTCGACCGATCTCGAAGCGGTCGCGGACGGCTATGTCGCGGTTACGCCGCTCCATCTCGATCTGACGCATCGTGAGTCGCTCGACATGCTCAACGCCGCCTATGCCTGATCTCGCCGTCGTGCTGGCGGCGACGCGGCACCGATGCTAAGCGCCGCCGCATCATGACCGACTATGCTTCCGATCTCCTCCGCCTGCTCTCGACGCGCGGCTATATCCATCAGCTCACCGACGCCGCCGGCCTCGATGCGCTGGCGAACAGGCAGGTCGTGCCGGGCTATATCGGCTTCGATCCGACCGCGCCATCGCTGCATGTCGGCAGCCTCGTGCAGATCATGCTCCTGCGTCGCCTTCAGCAGGCCGGGCACAAGCCGATCGTCCTGATGGGCGGCGGCACCGGCAAGATCGGCGATCCCAGCTTCAAGGACGAAGCGCGCAAGCTGCTCACCGAAGACGGCATCGCGACCAATGTCGCGTCGATCCGCCGCATCTTCGAACGCTTCCTGACCTTCGGGGACGGCCCGTCCGACGCGATCATGCTCGACAATGCCGAGTGGCTCGACGCGCTCGAATATATCCCTTTCCTGCGCGACATCGGCCAGCATTTCTCGGTCAACCGCATGCTGAGCTTCGATTCGGTCAAGCTGCGGCTCGATCGCGAGCAATCGCTGAGCTTCCTCGAATTCAACTACATGATCCTCCAGGCCTATGATTTCCTGGAGCTGTCGCGCCGCGCCGGCTGCCGGCTGCAGATGGGCGGATCGGATCAATGGGGCAATATCGTCAACGGCATCGAGCTGTCGCGCCGGGTCGATTCGACTGAGGTGTACGGCATCACCACGCCGCTGATCACCACGGCCGATGGCGGCAAGATGGGCAAGACCATGTCGGGCGCGGTGTGGTTACATGAGGATCAGCTGCCGCATTATGATTACTGGCAGTTCTGGCGGAACACGGACGATCGTGACGTCGGGCGGTTCCTCCGGCTGTTCACCGATCTGCCGCTCGACGAGATCGTCCGGCTCGAAGCGCTGCAGGGCGCCGAGATCAACGAGGCCAAGAAGGTGCTAGCCGACGCCGCGACCGCAATGTGCCGCGGTGCCGAAGCGGCCACCGAAGCGGCCGAGACCGCGCGCCGCACCTTCGAGGAAGGCGCGGCCGGGGATTCCCTGCCGACCTTCGCAGTCGCGGGTGGTGAGATCGGCATCGTCGATGCGCTGGTTGCCCTCGGCCTGTGCGCCTCGAAAGGTGAGGCCCGGCGCCTGATCAAGGGCGGCGGCGCCCGGGTCGGGACTGACAAGGTAACGGATGAGGCCCTGACGATTCCCGTCGGCGCGACTCCGATCCGTATCGCCGCGGGCAAGAAGCATCACGGAATCCTCGTTGCCGGCTAAAGCCGTAAATTCACGTTCCGCAGCGGCCGTTAAACATATTCGTTGCGACTGAATTCACGCCTTTGCGCCACACTGGCCGCTCCCAGGGAGTGAATCATGTCAGCATTCGGTAGTGCGATGCCTGTCGACCAGCGCTCCGCGCCGCGCGACGAAGTGCATTTTCGCACGCGCGCGATCGGCCCGGATGGTCGCACCGTCAATCTGCTGATCGTCAACATCTCCGCGCTCGGGCTCATGGCACGGTGCGATGTGCCCTATCAGGTCGGCGACCGCCTGACGGTGACCCTGCCGATCGTCGGGACCGTGGGTGCCGAGATCCGCTGGTTGCTTGGGGGACGGATCGGCTGCGAACTCGACGAGACGATCGACCTGGCAAATTATTACGATCTGCTCGCGGTGATGCTGCGCGGGCGCTGAACCGCGGCGGTTGAGCGCCGGCTCAAGGCGTGCGAGCCTCGCCCGATGAAGCGCTCGATCCTTTGCCTGCTATTGGCCCTGACGGCACCAGCCGCGGCGCAACTGCGGGAATCGTTCGATCTGACCGTACCGCAGCTTCCCATGAGGGTGCCGGTCGAGGGCAGGCACCAGATCAGCTATGAGCTTCATCTCACCAATTTCAGCACTGAAGCGCTGACGGTCCGGCAGATCAGCATCGCCGATCCCAGGGATGGCATGATCGTCGCCAGCTTCGCCGGTGACGCGCTCGATCGACGGCTGGCGCTGGTGTCGGGCGGCAAAGGCCCGATCCCGCCGGGACAGCGCGCCATTCTCTATGTCGAGATCGACGGGCCGACACCGGGCGCCCTCGTCCACCACATCGACTATCGCGCCCGCGACAGCGACGCGGTGCTCCATCTGGCTGGAGCGCGCCTGACCGTCCCGGCGACCCGGCCCGTTGTCCTGGGGCCGCCACTGGCCGGCGGGCCGTGGGCAGCGGTCCATAATCCTTCCTGGCCGCGCGGGCATCGGCGCGTCACTTACACCATCGATGGGCGCGTCCGCATTCCCGGCCGTTACGCGATCGATTTCGTCAAGCTGGACCCTGAGGGCCGCATCACCACTGGGGATCCGGACAGCACCCGCGATGCGCTGGGCTATGGCGCGACCGTGCTCGCAGTCGCGGACGGCACCATCGTCGGGCTGCGCGACGATGTACCCGAGAGTGCGTTGATCTCGCGTAATCCGGATCACCCGCTCGGCGAGGGCGCCGGCAATTATATCGCCCTGCGCCTCCCCGGCGGACAGGTCGCCTTTTACGAACATCTCCAGCCGGGCAGCATCAAGGCCCGCTTGGGCCAACGGGTGCATCGCGGCGAGCCGATCGGCGCGCTCGGCTTCACCGGCGACACCACCGGGCCGCATCTCCATTTCCACCTCGCCGACGGCAATTCGCTGCTCGGTGCCGAGGGCATTCCGTTCGCGTTCGATCGCTTTACCCTGCTCGGGCAGTTCGAGGACATCGCCCAGCTCGGCAAGACCCCATGGCAAGCCTCGAAACTGGCGCCCGACCGTCAGCGGGAATGGCCCGGCTTCAATCGCGTCGTGACGTTCGCTTCGGCGCCCTCAGCCCGATCGCAGTAAAGCAACGCCAGCGTCGCGTTCGAACAGGTACAGGGCCGTCCGCGCCGCCTGGCCGCGTACCCCTTCAAGTCCGCCGTCGCGATCGATCAGCAGGCGCGCGTCGTCGGTCGCGGCGGGCAGCAACGCCATCAGCGTCTCCGCCGTCGCCAGCCTGAACCCGGCCTCGCCCGATTGCTTCGTCCCGAGCAGTTCGCCCGCGCCGCGCAGCCGCAAATCCTCCTCGGCGATGCGGAACCCGTCATTGGTCTCGCGCATCAGCGCCAGCCGCGCCCGTGAGGTCTCGCCGAGCTGACTGCCGCGGATCAGCAGGCAGATCGATCGTCCGGTCCCGCGGCCGACCCGTCCGCGCAACTGGTGCAGCTGCGCGAGCCCGAACCGGTCGGCATGCTCGATCACGATCAGCGTGGCGTTGGGCACGTCGACACCGACCTCGATCACGGTCGTCGCGACCAGCACGCCGGTCCGCGCAGCGGCGAAGTCAGCCATCACGGCGTCCTTTTCCGGCCCCTTCATCCGGCCATGCACCAGCCCGACCCGATCGCCGAACCGCGCCCGCAGCGTCTCCGCCCGCGCTTCAGCGGCGGCGAGGTCGCTCTTTTCGCTCTCCTCGACCAGCGGGCACACCCAATAAGCCTGTCCGCCGTCGGACAGATGCCGCGCCAGCGCATCGACCACCTCGGGCAGCCGGTCCTCCGAAATCACCCGCGTCTCGATCGGCTGGCGGCCCGGCGGCATCTCGTCCAGCTGGCTCACATCCATCTCGCCATAATTGGCGAGCGTCAGGGTGCGCGGGATCGGCGTCGCGGTCATCGCCAGCAGATGCGGCGGCTTGTCCGCCTTGGCCTGCAGCATCATGCGCTGCGCGACGCCGAAGCGGTGCTGTTCGTCCACCACCACCAGTGCGAGATCCTTGTAGTTGACCGCCTCCTGGAAGATCGCGTGAGTTCCAATCAGGATGTGGATCGCGCCGGAGGCGAGCCCCATCAGCGTCGCCTCGCGCACCCGGCCCTTGTCGCGGCCGGTCAGCACGGCGATCTCGATCGGCAGCCCGCCGAGCTGCCGCCGCAGCGTGTCATAATGCTGCCGCGCAAGGATCTCGGTCGGCGCCAGCAAGGCGCCCTGCGCGCCTGCCTCGACGGCGATCAGCAACGCCATCGCCGCGACGAGCGTCTTGCCGGAGCCCACATCCCCCTGCAGCAGCCGTAGCATCGGCTGCGCCTGTGCCAGGTCGCCCTCGATCTCGCGCACTGTCCGTGTCTGCGCGCCGGTCAGGCTGTAGGGCAGCTTCAGCGCATCGCGCAGCCGCCCGTCCCCGGCCAGCGCCCTGCCCCGCCGCGCCCTGGATGATTGCCGCACCAGCATCAGCGCAAGCTGATTGGCGAACAGCTCGTCATAAGCGAGCCGCTCCTTGGCCTTGGCGTCGGACGGATCGGCATGAACGCGTGCCAGCGCCTCGCGCCAGGAGGGCCAGCCATGCTTGGCGAGCAATCCCGGCTCGATCCATTCCGGCAGGTCGGGCGCCCGCTCCACTGCCTGTGCGGTGAGCTGGCCCATCCGCCGCGAGGTGATGCCCTCCGACAGCGGATAGATCGCCTCGCGCTCGCCCACCTCCGGCGCTTCGTCGAGCGGGAGCACATAGTCCGGGTGGACCATCTGCAATTCCTGCCCGTACATCTCCAGCCGGCCCGACACGCGGCGCGGCTCGCCGGTCGGCAGCAATTTCTTCGCCCAGCCGGGATGGCCTCCGAAATAGACCAGGCTGACATGATTGCCCTTGGCATCGACCGCGCGCACCCGCGCCGGACCGCGGCCATTGCCCGAACGATGCTCGACCGCGGTCAGCGTGATCGCGATCGTCCGCCCGGCATCGGCCATATCGAGCTCGTCGCGCGGCACCCGGTCGATCCAGCCGGTCGGCAGATGGAACGCCATATCGAGCACGCGGTGCAGGCCGAGCTTGTCCAGGGGCTTCGCCAGCCCCGGGCCGACGCCCTTCAGCGCCGTTATCTCGGCGAACAATGGATTGAGGATATCGGGCCGCATGACTATCTGGGCCCTACCTAGTCCCAGCCGACGGTTGCTCCAAGCGCCGCCGGCCAATCGCCGTTGGAAAAAGATGGACCGCGACATTCGCCTGAAACGCCTGCGCTTTCGCGCCTGGCATCGCGGCACCAAGGAAGCCGATCTGTTGATCGGGGGCTTCTTCGACGCGGCCGGCGAGAGCTGGAGCAGCGCAGAGATGGACCTGTTCGAGGAGCTGCTCGAGGAACAGGATGTCGACATCATGGCCTGGGCGATCGGCACCGACATATGCCCGGCGCGTTTCGAGGGCTCGATCCTCGAAGCAATGCGGGTGCTGAACTACGTACCGATTTCTCGCTGAATTAGTTTCTTCGTCACCCCGGACTTGTTCCGGGGTCCACTGATCCGCAGGAACAGAAGCCTTTTGCTTCGAGACCAGGGTGGATGCCGGAACAAGTCCGGCATGACGGCAAGCATGTTGAGAACCAATGCCCGACCTGAACAAGATCCTCTCGGCCAAGACGCCCCTCACCCTCGCCGGCGTGCCGACCGGGTTCGAGCCATGGCTGCTCGCCGATCTCGCCCGCGCGGCGAAAACCCGTGCCGTGTTCATCGCGCCGGACGAGGCGGCGATGCGCGCGATCGCCGCGACCGCCGCCGTCTTTGCGCCCGAGCTGGAGGTCCTGACCTTTCCCGCCTGGGATTGCCTCCCCTATGACCGCGCCTCGCCGACGCTGAACGTCATGGCCGAGCGGATGGCAACGCTCCACCGCCTGCAGCAGCCGGTCAAAGGCCCGCAGCTGCTGATCACCACCGCCAACGCCGCCGCGCAGCGCACCCTCACGCCCTTCCGCATCCGCCAGCTCGTCGCCACGCTTGCCCCGAAGGAGCGCATCGGCCGTGACCGCGTCGCCGCGCAGCTTCAGGCCAATGGCTATGTCCGGGTCGAGACGGTGGCCGATTCGGGCGAGTTCGCCGTGCGCGGCGGCCTGGTCGATCTGTTCCCGTCGGGCGCGGAACAGGCGTTGCGCCTGGATTTCTTCGGCGACGAGATCGAATCGGTCCGCACCTTCGATCCGGCCGATCAGCGCACCACTGGCCGCATCGACGGCTTCACCCTGCTCCCGGCCTCGGAAACCCTGCTCGACGAGGACAGCATCAAGCGCTTCCGCAGCCGGTACCGCGAGCGTTTCGGCGCCACCGCGACCGGTGATCCGCTTTACCAGGCAATCAGCGACGGCCGTCGCCTCGCCGGCATGGAGCATTGGCTGCCGCTGTTCGAGGAGAAGATGGCGACCCTGTTCGATCATCTCGGTGACGGCGCAGTAGTGGTGCGCGATGCGGGCGTGCTCGGTGCGGCGGAGCAGCGTTTCGAGGCGATCACGGATTATCACGCCAACCGTGTGAAAGCCCAGTCGAGCGATCCCGGCAGCTATCGGCCACTTCCGCCAGATGCGCTGTATCTTACGGCGAAGGACTTCGCCGAGCGGTTGCAGGAAACCCCGGCCCATCTCACCACCCAGTTCCACGAGCCGGAAAGCGCCACCGTCCTCGACTTCAACGTCGATGGCCCGCGCGATTTCGGTGCGGAGCGATCGAGCGGCGCGAATGTCTATGAGGCCGTCGTCCATCACATCGCGACGCTCCGCCGCGATGGCCGCAAGCCGATCCTGGCGAGCTACTCGATCGGCGCGCGCGAGCGATTGTCTTCGCTGCTTGCGGACCATGGCCTGAAGGCCGGGAACAAGGTCGATACATGGCAGGAAGCGCTGGGGGCTGCGGACAAGGGAATTGCCCTCATCGTCCTGCCGCTCGATCACGGCTTCACCACGCCTGACGTCGCCCTGCTTACCGAGCAGGACATGCTCGGCGACCGGCTCGTGCGCCGTCAGAAGCGCAAGAAGTCGGCCGACGCCTTCCTCGCCGAACTGGCGATGCTCACCCCGGGCGACCTGGTGGTCCATGTCGATCACGGCATCGGCCGCTATGAAGGGCTGACCTCGATCCCGGTCGGCCAGAGCCCGCACGACTGCGTCGCGCTGACCTATGCCGGTGGCGACAAGCTCTTCGTCCCGGTCGAAAATCTCGAAGTCCTGTCGCGTTACGGCTCGGACAGCGAGGGCGCGAGCCTCGACAGGCTCGGCGGCGAAGCGTGGCAGCGCCGCAAGAGCCGCATGAAGGAGCGGATCCGCGAGATCGCCGGCGAGCTCATCGCGACCGCCGCCGAACGCGCGCTCCGCCCGGCCGATGTGATCGAGCCCGATCAGGGCGGCTATGCCAGCTTCGTCGATCGTTTCCCCTATGAGGAAACCGAAGACCAGGACCGCGCGATCAACGACGTGCTCGGCGATCTCGCCACCGGCACGCCGATGGACCGGCTGGTCGTCGGCGATGTCGGCTTCGGCAAGACCGAGGTCGCGCTGCGCGCTGCCTTCGCCGCCGCCATGTCGGGCCTGCAGGTTGCGGTGGTGTGCCCGACCACCCTGCTCGCCCGCCAGCATTTCCAGAACTTCACTGCGCGCTTCGAGGGCTTTCCGCTGAATGTCGGCCGCCTCTCCCGCCTCGTGCCTGCCGCCGAAGCAAAGGCGACACGCGAGGGTCTGGAGAACGGCACGATCGACGTGATCATCGGCACGCATGCGATCCTCGCGAAATCGGTCGCGTTCAAGCGCCTCGGCCTCGTGATCGTCGACGAGGAGCAGCGCTTCGGCGTCACGCACAAGGAGCGGCTGAAGGCACTCAAGACTGACGTCCATGTCCTCACCCTCACCGCCACGCCGATCCCGCGCACGCTGCAGATGGCGATGTCGGGCCTGCGCGAGCTGTCGGTGATCCAGACCCCGCCGGTCGATCGCCTCGCGGTTCGCACCTATATCATGCCGTGGGATCCGGTCGTGCTGCGCGAGGCGCTGCTGCGCGAACATTATCGCGGCGGCCAGAGCTTCTTCGTCACCCCGCGCGTCGCCGATGTGCCGGATATCGAGGCCTTCATGCGCGAGCATGTGCCCGAAGTCCGCGCCGTCACCGCACATGGCCAGATGTCCCCGACCGAGGTCGAGGAGCGGATGTCGGCCTTCTACGACAAGAAGTTCGAGGTGCTGATCTCGACCACGATCGTCGAATCCGGCCTCGATATTCCGAGCGCCAACACCATGATCATCCACCGCGCCGATCGCTTCGGCCTCGCCCAGCTCTACCAGCTGCGCGGCCGCGTCGGCCGGGCGAAGACCCGAGCCTATGCCTATCTCACCACGCCGGCCGACCGCATCGTCACCGAGACGGCGGAAAAGCGCTTGAAGGTCCTGAGCGATCTCGACAGCCTCGGCGCCGGCTTCCAGCTCGCCAGCCACGATCTCGACATCCGCGGCGCCGGCAACCTGCTTGGCGACGAGCAGTCGGGGCACATCAAGGAAGTCGGCTACGAACTCTATCAGTCGATGCTGGAGGAGGCGATCATGGAAGCTCGGGCCGGCGGCGCACTTGCCCGGCCGCGCGACTTCTCGCCGCAGATCACGGTCGATGCGCCGATCCTCATTCCCGAGGAATATGTGCCGGATCTCGATCTGCGCATGGGCCTGTACCGGCGCCTCAACGACCTGGACGAATCCAACGCCGTCGAGGCCTTCGCGGCCGAACTGATCGACCGGTTCGGCCCCCTGCCCGATCCGACCGAGAACCTCATTCGACTCATGGAGATCAAGCTCAACGCGAAGAAGGCCTGTGTGTCGAAGATCGACATCGGCCCGCGCGGCGCCCTCGTCAGCTTCCACGACGACAAGCCGCCCAATGTGGACGGCCTGCTCGCCTGGATCGCGCGGCTCGATGGGGTCGCGAAGCTGCGGCCGGACAGCAAGCTGGTGGTGACGCGCGTCTGGGCCGATCCCAAGGCGCGGCTCAACGGCGCGCTGCAATTGTCGAAGGGGCTGGCCAAGGCAGCGGGGTAGGAAAAACTAAAAGGTGATCCTCACCGAATCGGCGCTCCGCTGAGCCTCGCCGTGGAATACCGCCTCGATATTGTTCCCGTCGGGATCGAGCAGGAACGCGGCAAAATAGCCGGGATGATACGGTCTTTCACCCGGCGCCCCATTGTCCCGGCCGCCAGCTCCAAGTCCGGCCTGATGGAAAGCCTCGACCATCGCGCGGTCCCGCGCCTGAAATGCCACATGGTGCCGCCCGGTCAGCTGCCCCTCGGCCGCCTGGCTGTCGGCGGTCGAGACGAACAGTTCGTCCGCCCAGAAATAATCGTCCGCCACACCGCCGATCGGGATGTCCAGCACCTCGAACACCGCCTCGTAGAAGCGGCGGCTGGCGGGCAGGTCGGCGACCACCAGCTGGATATGATCGATCAGCCGGCCGCGATGCAGTTGCTGCGTTTCCATGGATGCACTCCTCGTTCGCACCGGGGCGCCAACGTCGATCCGAGGCTTGGCGTTCCGGCCTGCGCCGAATCCGCGTCGCCATGCGCTTCGTGCAATCACCCGGGGGTCACGCGCCCGCGCCCGGCTCCGGCGAGAAATACCGGTATTTGCCTGCCTCGCCTCGATAGAGGTCGGCATCCGACGGCGGCTCGCCCCGCTGCGTGATATTCGGCCATTGCGCGGAGAATGCAGCGTTCAGCTCAAGCCATTCGGCCGCCCCATCCTCGGTGTCGGATCTGATGGCGTCGGCCGGGCATTCGGCGACGCAGAGGGCGCAATCGATGCACTCGTTCGGGTTGATCACCAGCATGCTGGCGCCCTCGTAAAAGCATTCGACTGGGCAGATATCCACACAATCCATGTACTTGCACTTGATGCACGCATCGGTGACGACATGAGTCATGAGGTGGTCTCCCTCGCAGCGGGCCTTTCGCGGCGGTCAGCTCATCGTTCGGCGAAGGCGCGTTCGATCACATAGTCGCCCGGCTCGCCGATGCCCGGCGATGCTTCGAACCCGCGCTCGTCGAGCAGGGTCGACATGTCGCTCAGCATCGCGGCGCTGCCGCAGATCATCGCCCGGTCGAGCGCCGGGTCGAGATCCGGCAGACCGAGATCGGCCGTCATCTGGCCCGATGCCATCAGGCTGGTCAGCCGGCCCATCGTGCGGAACGGCTCCCGCGTCACGGCAGGATAATAAAGCAGCTTCGCGGCAATCTCCTCGCCGAGATAGGGGTCGCGCGGCAGATCCTTGCTGATGAAATCGGCATAAGCGAGTTCCTGCGTGGTCCGGACGCCATGCGCGATCACGACCCGTTCGAACTTCTCATAGGTTTCCGGATCCTGGATGATGCTCAGGAACGGCGCCAGCCCGGTGCCGGTCGCTAGCAGATAGAGCGTCCTGCCCGGCCGGAGATCGCGCATGACCAGCGTCCCCACCGGCTTGTTGCTGACGATCAGGTCCTGGCCCGGCGCGATGTTCTGGAGCTGCGACGTCAGCGGCCCACCCGGGACCTTGATGCTGAGGAATTCCAGTTCGTCGCCGTGATTGGGGCTCGCGATACTATAGGCGCGCAACAGCGGCTTCCCGCCGAGATCGATGCCGAGCATGACGAAATGGCCATTCTCGAACCGGAACGCGGGGTCGCGTGTCGTCCTGAAGCTGAACAGCCGATCGCTCCAGTGATTGACGCTCAAAATGCGTTCCGTGCGCAGGCTTGCCATGTCGATGCTCCAGGTGAGCCATCGCCCTAAGCCACGCCGTGAAATTTAAAAAACTGGTAATAAAGGTAAAGATCATCGATAAAACAGGTTATGCGCTTCAGCCTTCGACACCTCCAGATTTTCACTGCCGTCGCACGCGAGGGCAACATCTCGGCCGCGGCGGTCGAGCTCGCCATGTCGCAGTCGGCGGCAAGTGCCGCCCTGCTCGAACTGGAGCGGCGCTACGATCGCCCCTTGTTCGATCGTGCCGGCAAGCGCCTGAGAATAAACGAGACGGGCCGTTCGCTTCTGCCCGCGGCACGCGATCTCCTGGATCGCGCCGAGGAAATCGATGCGCTGCTGGCGGGCCGGAGGGGGCCGGGATCGTTCAGGCTGGGCGCCACCCAGACCATCGGCAATCACGTGGCGCCGCTGCTGATCGAATCCTATTCCCGGCAATATCCCGGGGCGCATCTGACGCTCGACATCAACAACACCGCCGAAATCGCGAACCGCATCGCCGATTTCTCGCTGGACGTCGCGCTGGTCGAGGGGGAATGCGCTCATCCCGATCTGCTCGTGACGGACTGGCTCGACGATGCACTGGTGCTGATCTGCAACCCGGCGCATCCGCTGGCCGGGTGCGATCCCTGCCCGATCGACGCGTTGCTGGCTCAGCGCTGGGTCGTTCGGGAACGGGGATCAGGCACGCGCCAGACGCTCGATCACGCCATGCGGCCCTATTGGAGCAGATGGCGGATCGGCATGGAGTTGCAGCAGATCGAGGCCATTCTCGAAACGGCCGCCGTCAGTTCGATGATTGGTTGCGTATCCCATCTGGCTGCGCGCGGCGCGCTTGCGCAAGGCCGCGTCGTCCAGCTGCGGGTGCCCGATCTGGATTTGAGCAGGCGGTTCTACATGGTGCTGCATCGGGAAAAATATATCACCGCCGGCATTCGCGCCTTTCTGGACATCTGCGCCGGCACGCCAGCGCTGTAGGGCCGCACCACATGCCTTGATTCAACATCGCCGCCGATGATGGCAGCAATGGCGTGCGGTGCTCTCGCGGGCATCGTCCGCTCTTTCTCACGCTGATTATTACAGGAACTTGATGGCTGTTTCCGGCCCGTGGCTGGCTGTTACCTGGCTGTTAATCGATAACAGCCAGCATGAGCTCAGGAGATTGAAATCGTGCCGTAAATCCTGGTTCGATTTCCAACATAACAGCCAGAAAAAATTTCCGCCGAAAAACAGCCGGAAACAGCCGACATATCGCATATCTCGCTGGATCGAATCTATGCCGGTCGGCTGTCTCGTCATATCTCGATTCGTCGAGTATCGCTGATCCGCCCAGTTCGGACAGCTGACAATCTATCAGCCTTACTTGCAAATCCGGTCGATGGCCCAGCGTCGGAAACGCTGGACCGCCGTCTGTATGATGAGGGTCGGCGGCGTCATCGACCCGCCTGCACCGCCGCCAGTTCGACTTGCGGCCGTGCCGCATAGGCGAGCGCCGCTGCGCGCTGACTGGCGACCTCGGCCTGCTTTGCCGACCGGCACCGCGCAACTTCCGGGCGACGCGGCACGGTGGAGCCCGCGAAATCGGGGCAGACGGCTTCGATCGCGCGCCTGATCCTGCGATCCAGCACCTTCAAACCCGCGGGGCTCTGGAGGTTGAGGTCGCGATAGGCCACGCGAATATCGGCGTGCCGCTGCTGCTGGGCGACGGCTGCGTCGGGAAGAATGGCGGACAGGAGAACCGCCGGGATCAATAGCTTCAACATGGGGAACATCCTTCGCTCGTCATGATCGACAGGCGCTTTTTGCCGCGACATGGCCCGCGGCACCAACAAAGCGATGGACCGAACCTGCAAGTTCAACTTATATATCGATCATGCTTCCGATCCCGCCTCTGTCCGCCGTTCGTGCTTTCGAAGCCGCATCGCGCCACGAGAATTTCAGCCGCGCGGCGGAGGAGCTGGCGATGACCCAGGCAGGCGTGAGCTATCAGATGAAACTGCTCGAGGAGCGGCTGGGGGCGCCGCTGTTCGTCCGAAAGGGCCGCGGCATGGTCCTGACCGAGCTTGGCCGCCGCATCGCGCCGCGAGTCACCGACGCGTTCACTGCACTCGGCGAGGCTTTCGCGATCGCGCGGAGCGAAAGCGAATCGGTTCTGGCGATTACGGCACCGCGGACCCTGGCCACCAACTGGCTCGCGTCCCGGCTCGGCGAATTCCACATCGTTCATCCCGATCTGGCGGTGCGCCTCGACGTGACGGACAGGATGGTCGATCTCGGTTCGAGCGAATTCGACATCGGCATTCGCGGCATGCCGGCTCCGTCGCCCGGGCTGGTGTCGCACTTCCTGATGCGCATGCCGGTAACGCCGCTGGCCAGTCCGGCCTTCCTGGCCCGCCATCCCCTGAAGACCCCCGCCGATCTACGATCGACGGACCGCCTGTCGCCCGACGACGACTGGTGGGCCCTCTGGTTCGATTCACTGGCCGTGGGAAACCTGGAGGGTGTGGCCCGCACCGGGATTCGCTTCGAATCGCAGGTGCTCGACGGGCATGCGGCCATTGCGGGCCACGGCATTGCCATCCTCAGTCCGCCAATGTTCCAGTCAGCAATCGAGGCGGGCCTGCTGGTCCAGCCGTTCCCGCATGTGGCGACCTATGGCAACGCCTTCTGGCTGGTCTATCCGGAGCACAAGCGCAACATGGCCAAGGTTCGCGCTTTTCGCGACTGGCTGCTCGATGCCGTCAAACGCGCCGCCGGGGACGATCCATACGGGATATTGGCGCCGTTGCCCGGCACGCAAGGCGTGAATCCGTAAACGTCCCGGTCGCTCCGAATGGCTCAGCTGCTGTGGTCCGCGACGATCTTCCAGCCCCCGCCCGGGCGCTTCTCGAACAACAAGGTGGTGGGTCCGGTCTGATCGGCCTTGCCGTCGAACGCCAGTCGGTACCGCGCGATCAGCAAGGCGTGAGTCCGGTCGGTCGGCCGAAAGGCGATCTCCTCGAAGCTCAGCGTCCCGCGTTTCGCGGCTGCCTCGGCGGCGAAGCGCGGCGCGTAGCGGGCGGCAATCGCGGCCCGGCCCCGGATCACCCCATCCTTGACCACGAAGGTGGCGTCCTCCGCATAGACCGCCATGAAGCGATCCAGTTCGCCCGCACTCCATCCCGCCGCGCTGTCGCGCATCACGCGCATGATCGCGCTGCGCGCCTCGTCGCGGGATGCGGCGGCTGCTGGCGCAACCAGCGCCATGGTGACCACACCGGCAATCAGTCTCATGCCATCGCCTCCACGAGCTTCGCGAGCGCCGCTCCCGAAATCGGTTCCGAACACAGATAGCCCTGATAGATTTGGCAGCCTTCTCTGGCCAGCAGGTCGAGCTGTTCCTTCGTTTCCACGCCTTCGGCGATCACGATGAGGCCAAGCGAGCGCGCCATGTCGATGACGCCGCGCACCACCACCCGGTCGCGCACCGTTCCGGTGATGTCCTGCGCGAGCCTTTTGTCGATCTTCAGATAATCGAGCGGGAGCGATTTGAGATAGGCAAGGCTCGAATAGCCGGTCCCGAAATCGTCGACCGCGACACGCACCCCCACCCGGCGCAGCGAAGCGAGCAGCGCCGCCGCAGTGGCGAGATTCTCGATCAGCCCGTTCTCGACGATCTCCACGGTCAGGCGGTTCCGCGGGAAGCCGCTTGCATCGACCCGTTCGAGGAACAGCTCGGCAAAACCCGATCGTCCGATATCGCCGGCCGTCACGTTGAGCGACAGCCTCAAACCGCACAGCGAGGGGGGCCAGGCCGCAGCGCGCTCGAGCACGATCCGCTGGATATGGTCCGACAGCGCGATCTCGATATCGGCGCGCGCCGCTGCGGCAAACAACGTTTCCGCGCCGATCGTGCCGAGATCCTTGTGATCCCAGCGGGCGAGCGCTTCGACACCGACGATCACGCCGGTCGCAACGGATACCTGTGGCTGGAAGAGGATGTCGATCTCGCCGCGCTCCATGGCATGGCGCAGTTCGACCGCGAGCGCGTTGATCGATTCCCCGCTCCCCTCTCCGGCCGCGACGCGCACGGTGGCGCTGTCGGATGCGCGCGCATCGGCCAATGCCTCGCTGGCACGGCGAAGCAGGGTGGAGACGGTATCGCCCGGCTCCCGCCCGGCGATGCCGATTCGACAGCCCAACACCGCGGTCGTCTCCCCGGTGACGAAGGGCCGCGCCAGGTCCATCGCGATCCGTTCGGCGACAAGGTCCACCCGGGCTCCCCCATCCTCGATCGCGACCAGGAATTCGGATCCGCCAAGCCGGGCAACGATCGCGGTGCCGGCGGCCTCCTCGATCCGCTTGAACGCGGCGCGGAGCAGTGCATCCCCTGCCGCGCGGCCATAAGCGGCATTGACCATGTCGAACCGGTTGAGGGCGACCAGCATCGCCGAAAGCGGCCGTTCTTCCGGGTCGGCCAGCCGACGGTCGATCCAGCGTCGCGCGCTGCCGGCATCGCGCATTCCGATCAGCGCGTCGCGCAGCACGGCCGCTGGCTCGGGCGCGGCGCCCAATGGTTCGACCAGCGAATCGATATGGCCCGCAGTCGCGTCATAGTGCAGATGCTGCACCATCCGGCCGAGCCCCGGCAGATCATGCGCAAAGGCAGCGGCCCGGCGCGCCCGCGACAAGCGCCGGATTGCTGCCATCGCGGTGCGGCGCTCGGTCGGGTCGATCAGCTGCCACAAGGCCACCGGGCGCGGATGCTCGTCAATGTCCAGCAGCCGGGCCAGCGCAGGCGTCAGCAACAGGGCCCGCGTCGCCACCTCGAGCCGCCAGCCGAGCGGCTCGGCCGGTCCGGACGCTCGCCAGTCGCCCGCCATTCGCTCTGCATGGCGCGCTGCATAGCGCAACGCCTGGAGGAACTCGCTGTCGCCGAACGGGCTCGCCAGAAAATGGGTGGCTCCCGCATCGTAGAAATCGCCGATCGCAATAGTATCGCCGCGCGAGACCAGCACCAGCAATGCACCGCCATTGGCCGCGATCGCGCCCCCGATCGCCGACGCGGCTTCCCTGCCCTCTTTCAGCGCCCCGCGCGCGTCGATTACCGCCACCGCTGCCCCGCTGCTCAGGAAGCGCCGTTCCGCCCCTGCCGCCCGCCGCGCCGCCACGACCTTCCAACCAGCACCTACGGCCAGGTCGGCGAGATCGTCGCGCTGCCGGAAGGACAGTAGGAACAAAGGCGATGGGCCATGACTGTCGGCTGTTGCCACGATGTGCCCTCACGCTCCTCGTCCGAATTGCCGAGCCGAAAGCGACTGGAGGTCTACGACTGTTTCCCCCTTTCCGCGTTTTGATGGCGAAGAACAAGGCTCCGACGGGCCCTCTTCCCACAATCGGACAAAAGGCAGCTATACCCGACGAAATTCCGAGCGGGGTTGTTAGCGACCGCATGAAAGCTTAGCTCCACAACATGGTCCCCGCTCCCGCCCTGATCGACCGCCACGGACGCACGATCAGTTATCTTCGGATATCGGTGACGGATCGCTGCGACCTGCGCTGCCGCTATTGCATGGCCGAGCAGATGACCTTCCTGCCCCGCGCTGCCCTGCTCAGCCTCGAAGAGATCGCGCTCATCGCCGAGCGTTTCGTCGCTCGCGGCATCACCAAGATCCGGCTGACCGGCGGCGAGCCGCTGGTGCGGCGCGATGTCGCCGATCTGGTCCGGCGGCTCGGTCGCCATGTCGGCCATGGTCTCGACGAGCTCACCATGACCACCAACGGCAACCGGCTCGCCGAACATGCCGATGCGATGGTCGCCGCCGGCATGCGCCGCGTCAATGTCAGCCTGGACAGCCGCGATCCCGCCACTTTCCGCTATATTACCCGACACGGCGATGTGGACCGGGTGATCGGCGGTATTCTTGCCGCGCGGGACGCGGGCCTCGCCGTGAAGATCAACATGGTCGCGCTGAAGGGGCTGAACGATACGGAAATCGCGTCCATGCTGGACTGGTGCATCGACGAGGGCCTCGATCTGTCGCTGATCGAAACGATGCCGCTCGGCGCCATCGACGAGGACCGCACCGATCGGTTCTTGCCGCTAACGCGGGTCTTCGATGATCTTGCCGGTCGCTTTCCCCTGGTGCGCGACGCCTATCGAAGCGGCGGCCCCGCGCGGTATTGGCAAGTCGAGGGCACCGGCACCCGGCTGGGACTGATCTCACCGCTGACCGCGAATTTCTGCGACACCTGCAACCGCGTTCGCCTGACGACCGAGGGCGTGCTCTACACGTGCCTCGGCCATGACGATCAGGTCGACCTGAAGACCGCGTTGCGCGAGGGCGGCGTGGCGGCGCTCGATGCAGCGTTCGAGCGTGCGATGGCCAGCAAGCCGGCCCGGCACGATTTCGATATCGCCGCCGCCGCGCCCGCCGTCTCGCGTCATATGAGCGTTACCGGCGGATGAGACTGAGGCGATGACCGTCCGGCGAGCGCTGGTCGCGTCCCCGACCCCGCCCGCGCAGGCGGCGGCGGCGGAACTCGCCGACGCCTATGATTGGGTTCCGGTCGAGGATGCGGAGATGATCGTCGCGCTCGGCGGTGACGGCTTCATGCTCCAGACGCTCCATGCCATGCTGGAACGGCGCAAGCCGGTCGTGCCGGTGTTCGGCATGAATCTCGGCACCGTCGGCTTCCTGATGAACGAGTGGCGCCGCCACGGGCTCGAGGAGCGCCTGTCGCGCACCAAGGAGTTCAAGGTCATCCCGCTCAGCATGACCGCGGAGACGGCGAGCGGCGAAGTCTACAAGCTGCCGGCCATCAACGAAGTCTCGCTGCTCCGTGAAACGCGCCAGACCGCAAAGCTCGAGGTAACGGTCAACGAGCGGGTCGTGATCGAGGAACTCGCCTGCGACGGAATCCTGGTCGCCACGCCAGCGGGTTCGACTGCCTATAACCTGTCTGCCCAGGGCCCGATTCTGCCGCTCGGCTCGGCGATGTTGGCCCTGACCCCGATCAGCCCGTTCCGGCCGCGGCGCTGGCGCGGCGCGATCCTGCCCGACAAGACGCGCATTTCGCTGCGCGTGCTCGAGCCTGCCAAGCGCCCGGTCAGCGCGGTCGCCGACCAGCGCGAAATCCGCGAAGTGGCGAAGGTCGACATCGTCATCGACCGCTCGCGCGAACTGACCCTGCTGTTCGATCCGGAGCACGCACTCGACGATCGCATCACCATGGAACAATTCATCGCCTGAAGCCTTGCAATGCGTCAAATCCCGCTGCTATAGGCGCGCCTCTCGCGGGGCTGGGCCCTGCAGGAAACCCGGCATTCCCCGGTAGCTCAGTGGTAGAGCGTTCGACTGTTAATCGAATGGTCGCTGGTTCGAATCCGGCCCGGGGAGCCAGTTTCATAATTCGGCCGAGGCCGCACCGCCGGTGATCGCGGATGGTGGCGCGCACGGCGCGCTGACTCCCTCGTTGAATTCGGGACAGTCCGGCTCCCGCCATGCGCCTTTGTGCGACGCTAATTGATTGTGAAAAATTCTTCATGATATCAATGCGTATATGGCGGGCCAAACAAGTCTTGTATTAAGCGTTCGAGGATGGCCGGGAGCACCCATTCGCGAGGTGTCACGCTATGCAACTCATGGGCCGTATCGCTTGCATCATGGGCCGGCATAAGCCGGATCGTCGTGGCGCGCGCCATGATGGAATCGATTGGCGAAGTTCCTGCCTGAAGTGCGGCGTTCGCATGACGCGCAATCTGCACGGGTGGATCGTCGACGAGGCCACGCACTGAATCATATTGAGGCCCCGCACATCCGGAGCGGCCACGGGCCTAGAGGCGATGGGGAATCCGGGCGTAGAGCGCCTCGAAGCCGTGCATGAATACGGAAAAGGAGCGAACCGGCTCCGCGCAGACCTCGATCTGCGGAAAGCGCTTCAGTATCTCTTCCCACAAGATGGTCATCTGCAGTTCCGCGAGCGGCGCGCCGACGCAGCGATGGATGCCATGCCCGAACGAGAGATGTCGTCGCGCGTCTTCGCGCGTGATGTCATAGGCATCGGCTCCGGAAAACGCAGCTTCGTCGTGATTGCCCGAAATATACCACAGGGCCAGCTTGTCGCCCCGGCGAATCTGCTGGCCGCCAAGTTCCAGGTCGCAGGTCGCAGTGCGGCGCATATGCGCGACCGGGCTGTGCCAGCGCAGCGTCTCCGCCATCATCCCGCGAATATGGGCGTGATCCTCGCAAAGCAGGCGATATTGATCGGGGTGCCGATCGAGCGCGAATATGCTGCCGGAGATCGTGTTTCGCGTGGTGTCCGTGGCGGCCACGAGCATAAGACTGATCAGGCCGCAGAATTCCGCCTGGTTGAGATGCCGGTTCTCCGGGTCGTTGGCGAGGCTCCACAACAGATCGGGTGCGGGGGGAGCGCCGACCTTATCCTGCCAGAGTTCGGCGAATCGCGCGAAGCACAGGTTCATCTCGGCCATCTTCGCATCCTCGGAAGCGACGACGGGCCCGCCCGGAATGGCCGTAATGATTCGCGACCAATGCGTGAGCTTCGCAATTTCGGCCATCGGGAAATCGAACAGGATCGCGAGCGTCATTGCGGTGAGCGGGCTCGAAACGCGCTCGACCCAATCGAAGGTCTCTCCGATCGGCAGGGCATCGAGCAACTGCGCCGAATTGGCGCGGATCCGATCGCCGAGCCGGGCGACATGCGAGCGCGTGAACATCGGCGCGACGGTCTTGCGTTTGATCCCGTGCTCCGGCGGATCCAGGGCAATGAACATCGGAAAATTGAATCTGTCCTCGGGCTCGCCAGCAAGGGCAATGCCGCCCAGGCGGTGGTCGGACGAAAATCGAACGGTATCGAGTTCGATCGCCTGAATATCCGCGTAGCGGGTCACCGACCAATAGGGACCAAAGACACTTTCCGGACAATAATGCACCGGTGCCTCGCGCCGCAGTCGCGCGAAGAACGGCGAGGTCGCGCCATCTCTGAACAGCCTGGGATCGGCCACATTGAGGTTGGCGAGATCGTCTCCGTCTTGAGACAGCTTAAGCGCGTAGGAAAAATTTGCCATGCGCAACCGTGTCGCCGTGGCGTTGCGCGACGATTGCAAGCCCGCGCGCACCTCTTACCGCTGTAACCATGTAGCGGCGCGGCGCAGCGGGCGGCGACGACCGACCTTAAAATGGATCAATCCATGAACCCTTTTCTCGCGCGATTTCTTGTTATACCGAGAATTGGGGCTAGAAACGGATAATGGGTAAAACGACAACTAAAGTCGTTACGGGGGCGGATCCTTAAAAGGGTGATGCCAGGATGGATGCAAGGAAAGCAAAAAGCGGCACGAGCCTCAATGCAATCTGCAGAGCAATCGTACCAATAGTAATCGGAAGCGCCGGAATTTCTGTCGCGACCCCGCTGCAGGCACAGACAACCTGCCTCCCTATTGTCGGCGTAGACATTATCTGTGCCGGCGGGGGAGCCCCGGCCGATCCGGCCATCCCCGTTCTGAACCTGCCACCGATCCTCGGTCCCGTAACGGTCGTCCTGGGAGATGGGTTCCAATCGCCGCGTACCGTCAATCTGACGACGCTGGGCGCGGCCGCCGACGTGACGATCGACGCAGTCGGCTCCGCAGTTGTCGATACGGTCGACGAACCCGGCCTGACGGTCAATTCGGCCGGCGCCATCACCGCACGGATCACCGCGATCTCCACCGCAGGCAATGGCGCCACCGGCGCGATCCTGCGGGCAGCGGACGATGTGATCTTCACCGTCGACGATCTCGTCACGACCACCGGCGACAATGCGCCCGGGCTGGATATCCAGGGCAGCAGCGTCACGGTGCACAGCAATATCATCCGGACCAGCGGCGATAATTCCAATGGCGTGCAACTCGTCTCGCTCGACGGCCCGGTGAACCTCAACGGCAATCTGATCGATACCAGTGGCGATCTGTCGACCGCGGCGTTGGTACGCGCGGCAGGCGATGTGAACGTCAATGTCGGCGTGCTGCAGACCCAGGGCTCGCGCGCCATCGGCCTGGATATCGCCACCGATCCCGCCGCCTGCGTACTGCTCGGCGCCGGCGGGTGCGACGTGACGGCTGCGGCCGATCGGATCACCACCAATGGCTTTGGCGGCATCGGCGCGCTGGTCTCCGGCGCTACCGGCGTCACGACCATCAACGTCGATGTGCTTCAAACCAATGGCGACGAAGCCGCCGGATTGAATCTGTCGGCCGATCCGGTGGTTTGCGCGACCTTGGGCGCTGGCGCCTGCGACCAGAGCTTCACCGTGGGATCGCTCACCACGCAGGGCGACGATGCCCCTGGCGCACTGGTCCGCGCTGCCGGCAACATCACCGGCAGCGTGAATGTGCTGACCACCAACGGAAACGACGCCATCGGCCTGGATCTGGCTTCCGATCCGGACGCCTGTATCCTGCTCGGTGCGGGAAATTGCGGCACCTCGTTCAACGTCGGCCAGCTCACCACTTCGGGTGACGGCGCGACCGGCGTACTCGCCCGCGTGGCCGGCCCGACGACCGGCCGCATCGGCATCCTCGAAACGAGCGGCGACAACGCCACCGGCATCGACATCGCCGGTGATCCAACTGCCTGCGTGCTGCTCGGCAGCGGCGCTTGCGACGTGGATCTTGCCGCCAATCAGGTCCGGACTCAGGGCGACGGTTCAGCCGGCGTCCTGATCAACGCGCCAGCCAATATCCTCGCGAACATCGGCCTGATCTCGACCAGCGGCGATAACGCCACCGGCCTGGGCATCACCACCGATCCGACGCTGTGCCTGATCCTCGGCCCAGGTTCCTGCGGCATTACCGCGGTGACCGGCCCGATCGATACCGACGGCGACAACTCTCCCGGTGTGGAGGTGGATGGCGGCGACGATCCAATCGACGTGACCACTGGCCCCGTGACCACCGGCGGAGATAATTCGCCCGGCGTGGATGTGAGCGGCAACGGCCCGATCACGGTCGTGACCGGTCCCGTTACGACCACGGGCGACAATTCGCCCGGGGTCATCCTCGATGGCGGCGCCGGACCTGTCATGGTTACCACCACCAACGGCCCGGTAACGACCAGCGGATCCAATTCCGACGGCATTGTCGTGACCACCACCACCGGCAATCAGACGATCGTCGCTGGCCCCGTCATCGTCACGGGCCCAGGATCGGATGGTATCGTCGCAACCAGCCCAGGCTGCAGCGCGATCAATATCACCGCCACCGGGCCGGTGACCTCGGCGCAAGGCACCGCGATCCTCGCTTCCAGCGCTTGCACTGTCACCGTCTCGACCTTGGTCGGCGCACCGGTTTCGGGTCGCGTTGCGGGAATCGACGTCACCTCGGGCACGGGGGCGACGATCACGATCGGCGACGCCGTATCAAGCGCCGCCGGTCCCGCGATCGACGTCGACGGCGCATCGGCGCTGGTGACGATCGCTTCGACCGGAACGGTGAACGGCTATGTCGATCTGACGGACAACGCCGATCGCCTGGTCAACAACGGCATCTTCAACGCCACCGCGAACAGCAATTTCGGCGCGGGCAACGACGGCTTCGTCAACACCGGTGTCTTCGCGGTCCGTCGGCTGGCGACAACGGCGGGCGACGTCACGCTCACCGGCTTGGAAAGCTTCGCCAACAGCGGTCGCATCGATCTGCGCAACGGCCATACCGGCGATACGCTTACCCTGCCCGGCAGCTTCAGCGGCTCAGGCAACTCGACGCTGGCGCTCGATGTGTCGATCGCGACCGCCGGTTCGACGACCGACCGGCTCGTGATTGGCGGCGCGGCCACCGGCAACACCACGATCCTGGCCAATCAGCTGGTCGCCAATCCGGGCGTGCTGGTGAACAATCTGGTGCTGGTGGATGCCGGCGCCGGCAGTTCGCCGACGGCATTCTCGCTCGGTGGCGGCGTTCCGGTCGCGGGCCTGGTCAGCTATCAGCTGGCCTACGACGCTGCGGGCGCCAATTACGCCCTGTACGGAACGCCCAGCAACCAGGCCTATGAATTCGTCAAGGCAAGCGAAGGAGCGCGGCAGATCTTCTACCGCACCAACGATGCGTGGTCGGGCCATATGCGCGATGTGCGCGACGCCGGGGCCGGCACCGCGACGGACGAATCGCGCCGCGGATCAGCCCTTTGGGGCCAGATGTTCGGTTCGTTCAACAAGAGCCGCTCGCGCCAGGACGTGAGCGTCTTCGGTCAGGCGCAGAATGTGGTCACGGACAATCGCCAGGATTTCTTTGGCGGGCAGATTGGCTATGACTTTGGCGGCGTCAGCGGCAGCCAGGGCGTCGTGTTCGGCATCACCGGCGGCTATGCGAATTCGACCGTGACTTTCAGCGGCAATGCCGACCGGTTCGATTTCGATGCGGCAAACGGGGGCGTCTATGCCAGCCTGAACGCCGGTCCGGTCTTCGTGAACCTGCTGGCGAAGTACGAACATTATTGGGGCAGCGCCGTGTTCACGAACGTGGGGCCGCGCCGGAAGTTCGACGGCGATGGCTATGGCGGCAAGGCCGAGGCGGGCTTCCGTTTCGGCGGCAGCGGCTTCTTCCTCGAGCCGAATGCCTCGGTCGAATATGTCCGTACCGATCTCGGGTCCCTCAGCTACGATCCGACCACGATCGATTTCGGCCGGACCGAAGGGCTTCGCGGCACCGCCGGCCTCCGGCTCGGCACCGAACTGACCTCCGGCACGACCCGCACCAGCCTCTATGCCAGCGGCAGCGCGGTTCGTGAGTTCAAGGGACGCGACGGGCCAAGCTTCCTCAACAGCGGACAGTCACTCGCTTTCCGCAATGATCGGATCGGAACCTATGCGCACGGCGTGATCGGCGTGAACATCGTCTCGGCTGGCCGCGTGAGCGGCTTCATCGAGGCAAGCGGCGATTACAGCAAGGCCTATAAGGGCGGCGGCGGCCGCGCCGGGCTGAACATCCGCTTCTGAATTATGATCGCGAGGAGTGGGCCACCGCCCGCTCCTCGTTTTCAGTCCCGCATCGCTACGCCCGCGGCTCGACGAGCCCGGCAAGCTGCGCCGTGACGGTGCCCCAGCCGTCGTAAAAGCCCATCGCCTCGTGCGTTTCCCGGTCGGCCGGGTTCTTGTGCATCGCATGGGCGCTATATTCAGTGCCTTCGGGATGGTCCCTGAAGGTGATGACCGCGCTCATGAAGCCGCGTTCGGCCGGTCGCCAGCCGCCGAGCAGGCAATTGGTGAAGACGATACGCTCCATTGGATCCACCGCCAGGAAACAGGCGTCGATATGCGGCACGAAGTCGCGGCCGTCGTCGCTCATCAGGGTGGTCAGAGCGCCGCCCGGCCGCACGTCCATCGCCACCACCTTGCACAGGGTCGGCGCCGGTATCCACCATTGGGCGAACTTCGCGGGATCGGTCCAGGCGTCCCAGATGACGGCCCGCGGGGCCTTGATGATGCGCGATATCGCCAGGTCGAGGTCGGGATTCATGCCGGTTTCTCCATGTTGGTGACAAATTGCTCGAGCCGGTCGGTACGCTCCTCCCATAGCCTGCGCTGTTCGGAGAGCCAGCTATCGAGGGCAGCGAATGGCGCCGTCTCGATGGTGCAGGTCCTGACGCGCCCTTGCTTGCGCGTCCGGATCAGCCCGCTCTCCTCGAGCAGGCGAATGTGTTTCATGAAGGACGGCAACGCCATGTCGAAAGGCCGCGCCAGTTCGCTGATGCTTGCGCTCCCCCTGCCCAGCCGCCCAACGACCGCGCGTCGCGTCGGATCGGCCAGAGCATGGAAAAGGCCATTCAGCTGTTCGGGATACTGTTCCATATGGCTAAGTATCACGACTCATAACTTAGCTCAACAGCTAAGTGTTGTATCGACCGCGTCTGGATTTTTCGCGGCTCATACTTTGGTGCGTGGTGACCGCCCGACCTTTCCGGCCCAGTCAGATGGCACAGATCGCAGTCCCGGGTCGGCCCGGTCCCATAAGATTACCACTGGAGAACATCGATGAGCCTCCCCTACGACAGGGCCGTTCGCTACGCCGCGATCTGTGGCTCTCTGTTCCTGGCGGCCGCAGCGCCGCCTCCTGACACCACGCCGCAGGCCGCGTTCCAGGCCGAGAATGAGGTCGCGATGGATCGCATGATGGCGGCGATGCACAATGCCCCGAGCGGTGATGTGGACGCGGATTTCGTGGCGATGATGATTCCGCATCATCAGGGCGCGATCGACATGGCGATGGCGCAATTGCGTTACGGCAAGAACGATCAATTGAAGCGCATCGCCCAGGAAATCATCGTCGAGCAGCAGCAGGAGATCGCAGCGATGCGTCTCGCCATGGGTCAGCCCCTGCCTCCGTCTGCGCCTGCCCCAACCACCCCCCAACCCATGGGGGTGATGAAGTGAAGCGTCCAGCGATCCTCGCCGCCCTGCTCTCCTGCTGCGTCGTCGGCGCTACTCCAGCCTTGGCCGATCAGGCGCCGGGGCCGGCCAGCGCTCCGGCGATTCCGATCAGCCACCGCGACCGCGTCTATGCGGCCGAGCAATTCTCCAACACCGTCTCGGTCACGGATCCGGTGGACAACAGGCTGCTCGGGGTCATTCGGCTCGGCGATCCCCAACCGGCGAATATGAGCCCACTCTATCGGGGGCAGGTGCTGGTGCACGGCCTCGGCTTCTCGCCCGACCATCGCACCCTGGCAGTAGTCTCGATCGGCTCCAATTCCGTCAGCTTCATCGATACCGCGACCAATGCCGTGAAACACGTGACCTATGTGGGGCGCTCCCCGCACGAGGCCTTTTTCACGCCCGACGGCAAGGAAGTCTGGGTCACCGTGCGCGGTGAGAATTATGTGTCGGTTATCGACGCTGCGACTTTCGAGGAAACGGGCCGGATCGTCACGGCCGCGGGTCCGGGCATGACGATCTTCTCGCCCGACGGCCGCTATGGTTATGTCTGCTCATCCTTCAATCCCGAGATCGCCGTGGTGACGGTTGCCGATCACAAGATCGTCGCCCGGGTGCCGCAGCCAAGCCCGTTCTGCCCGAACATCGCGGCCTCACCCGACGGCAAGCAGGTCTGGATCACGCTCAAGGATGTCGGCAAAGCAATGGCGTTCCAGGCCAGCCCGCCCTTCGCGGTGCTCAGGACGATCGACACCGGGCCGATCACCAATCACGTCAATTTCGTGCGCAACGCGAAGGGCCAGTTCGCTTACGTCACGGTCGGCGGCCTCAATCAGGTGCAGGTGTTCAGGACAGACGATTTCACCAAGGTCGCGACCATCCCCGTCGGCAAGCTGCCGCATGGCATCTGGCCGTCGGGCGATGGCAAGCGTGTCTATGTCGGACTTGAAAACGCCGATGCCCTTGCGGTGATCGACACGCAGGCGAACAAGGTGATCGCTACCGTCCCGATCGGTCAGGCACCCCAGGCGCTAGCCTATGTCCCGAACGCAGTGCCCGACGCCGATGGGACCGCGGGGCTGCAACAGCTCGGTATTGCCGGCCAGACGGCCCATCTGGCTCTGGCAGCGCCTGGGGCCGGCGGGAACGCGCCGACCAGCGTGTCCCTGTTCGATCAGGGCCTGACCCAGGTGTTGCAGGCGGCGGTGACGGGCTTGCAGCCCCGCCAGCCCTACGTCCTCGCGCTTTCGGAGTCAGCGGACGGAACCGGAGCGCTCCAGCCATTGGCCACGTTCACCACCAATCCGGCCGGGTCGGCGATCGTCAACGCGGTTGGCCCGATCCGGCAGATAGTGCAGGCACAGAGCGAAGGCCCCCGACGCTACCTCGTGATCGCGCCGGGTACCGCAACGCAGAGCAGCGCGCCGGTTCAGGTTCAGGTCTCGGACGAGGCTCCGTGATCATACTTACGTTTCGGGACGGACACTTGCGCCCGGTCGAACGTTCCACATCTGACGGCCGATGTAGCACGCTTTGTCGCATCGGGACGTGCTGGAGGATGAGATGAAAACGATAAACTCGCGGGCCGCGATCATCGCTGCCCTGGGTGCCGCAACCCTGATGACCGCTGGTTGCGCCACTGAAACTGCCTATCGGCCGGCAACGGGCACGGGCTTTGCGCGCGCCGGCTACAGCGACCGCATGATCGAAGCCAACCGCTACATGGTGAGCTTCGCCGGCAACAGCTACACCTCGCGAGACACGGTTGAACGCTATCTGCTCTATCGCGCGGCTGAGCTGACCGTTCAGCATGGCTATGATTATTTCATCCTGGCCGATCGCGATACCGATCTGCGTACGCGCACCTACACCACGCCGGGTGCGTTCGGCGGGGGTGGCTTTGGTGCCGGAGCCTATGGCTATTGGGGCCCGAGCTGGCGTTATCGCGGCCGCGGTTTCGGCTGGCGCAGCTGGGACCCGTTCATGGGCGATCCGTTCTGGGATCGCAGCGTGGATATCAACACGGTCGACAAATATGAGGCCAATGCCGAGATCGTGCTCGGCCGCGGTCCCAAGCCGCGCGATAATGTCCGCGCGTTCGACGCACGCGAGGTGATGAACAACCTCGGCCCCTCGATCGTGGCGCCCAAATAAGGAAAAGGCTCCCCCGCAGCGGCGGGGGAGCCTTTTTTCACACTGCCCCGTGGCAATGCTTGTATTTGCGCCCCGAACCGCAGGGGCACGGGGAATTGCGGCTCACCTTGCCTTCCCACTCTGCCGGATCCTCGCCGATATCGTCCGCATCGGGCCGGGGAATCGATAACGGCGGCAGCGTTGTGGTCAGCAGGCCGCGCGTGCCGGCATCGAAATCGGCGCTGTCGTCTTCACCGCTGAACGGGTCGAAATGCGTCGTGATGAAGTCCGGCAGGTCCGGCAGCGGCGGCGCTTCCTGCAGCTGGAACTCGGCATGGGCGATCGTCTTGGTCACGTCCTCGCGGATATTGCCGAGCATGCGCTCGAACAGCGAAAAGGCTTCCTGCTTATATTCGTTGATCGGCGTCTTCTGCGCATAAGCACGCAGATGGACGACCTGGCGCAGCGCGTCGAGCGTCGCCAGATGCTCCTTCCAGTGATGGTCGAGATTCTGCAGCAGGATCGACTTCTCGACCTGGATCCACTGCTCCGGCTCGAGCATCGCGGCCTTTTCGGCGACCATCGTATCGGCGGCCTCGCGCACGCGCTCCTCGACCACTTCCGGGTCGATCGCTTCTTCCTTCAGCCAGTCGTCGATCGGCGGTTCAAGCGCGAGCATCTCGGCCAGCTTCGTGCGCATGCCCTCCACATCCCATTGCTCGGGATAGGAATTGGGCGGGCACGCCTCGCCGACGATCGAGTTGACCAGCTCGGTGCGCATGTCCTGCACGACATCGCCGACCGTGTCGGCATCCATGATGTCGGCGCGCTGCTCGTAGATCACCTTGCGCTGATCGTTCATCACGTCATCATATTCGACGACCTGCTTGCGGATGTCGTAATTGCGCGCCTCGACCTTCTTCTGCGCGGTCTCGATCGCCTTGGAGAGCCATTTCGATCCGATCGCCTCACCATCGCCGATGTTCGATCGCATCATGCGCGCGAACAGCGTGTCCGGGCCGAAGATTCGCAGCAGATCGTCGTCGAGGCTGAGATAGAAGCGGCTGAGACCCGGATCGCCCTGGCGGCCCGAACGGCCGCGCAGCTGGTTGTCGATCCGACGGCTCTCATGGCGTTCCGTGCCAAGCACGAACAGCCCGCCGGCGGCGAGCACCTCGGCCTTCTCCGCCGCGATCTCTTCCTTGATCCGCGCGATCGCGGCCTCGCGCTCGGGTCCTTCCGGCACATCGGACAGTTCGTCGTTGACGCGGAATTCGAAATTGCCGCCCAGCTGAATGTCGGTGCCGCGGCCGGCCATGTTGGTCGCGATGGTGACGACGCTCTTGCGACCGGCCTGCGCCACGATATGCGCCTCGCGCTCATGCTGGCGCGCATTGAGCACCTCGTGCTTCACGCCTTCCTTGACCAGGAAGTCGGACAACAGTTCGGACTTTTCGATCGAGACCGTGCCGACCAGCACTGGCTGGCCGAGCTCGGCATGATGCTTGATCTTCTTGGCGATCGCCTGGAACTTGTCCGCGGTGTCCTTGTAGAATTCGTCCTCCTCGTCGACGCGCTGCACCGGCACGTTGGTCGGGATGGTGACGACATTCATCTTGTAGATATCGTAGAATTCGGCCGCTTCGGTCGCGGCGGTGCCGGTCATGCCCGCGAGCTTGGGATACATGCGGAAATAATTCTGGAAGGTGATCGAGGCCATGGTCTGGTTCTCGGGCTCGATCTGAACGCCCTCCTTGGCCTCGACTGCCTGGTGCAGGCCGTCCGACCAGCGTCGACCGTCCATCATGCGGCCGGTGAACTCGTCGATGATGATGACCTTGCCGTCCTTCACGATGTAATCGGTGTCGAGCTTGAACATCATGTTGGCGCGAAGCGCCTGGTTCAGATGATGGACGACCTGGGTATTCTCGAAATCATAGAGGTTCGCGCCCTCGAGCAACCCGGCCGTTTCGAGCATGCGCTCGACCTTCTCGGTGCCGTCTTCGGTCAGGATGATCGATTTCTGCTTTTCGTCCTTCTCGTAATCGATCGGGTCAAGTTCCTTCACGACCAGATCGACGCTGCGATACAGGTCGGATTTGTCGTCGGTCGGGCCCGAGATGATCAGCGGCGTACGCGCCTCGTCGATCAGGACTGAATCCACCTCATCGACGATCGCCATGGCGAACGGGCGCTGCACCATCGAGGCGCGGTCGTATTTCATGTTGTCGCGCAGATAGTCGAAGCCGAACTCGTTGTTCGTGCCGTATGTGATATCGGCGGCATAGGCGTCACGGCGCTGCTGGTCGCTCAGGTTCGGGATGATCACGCCGGTGGTCAGGCCGAGGAAGCTATAGACCTGGCTCATCCAGCCTGCGTCACGCTCGGCGAGATAGTCGTTGACCGTGATGACATGCACGCCAGTCCCGGGAAGGGCGTTGAGATACACCGCGAGCGTCGCGACCAGTGTCTTGCCCTCGCCGGTGCGCATCTCGGCAATCTCGCCGCGGTGGAGCACGATGCCGCCGACCATCTGCACATCGTAATGCCGCTGCCCCAGCGTCCGCTTTGCGGCCTCGCGCACCGTGGCGAAGGCCTCCGGCAGCAGGTCGTCGAGCTTGATCCCGTTGGCGAGCCGCTCGCGGAATATCACCGTCTGATTGGAAAGCTCGGCGTCGGTCATCGCCGAGATGGTCGGCTCGAAGGCCCCGATCTTGGAGACGATCGCACCGAGCGATTTGACGTAACGATCGTTCGAAGAGCCGAACAGGGATTTGGCAAAGCCGCCGAGCATGGAGAATTCCCGATCTGTGAAGGCACGCCCGCCGGCTGGTGCCGGGGCGCGGAAAATGAAGTGCAAAGGGAGCCGGCCGCAACCGGATCAGACGATCGCGCTATTCGCGACGGCGCTCGGCATAGGCCGGCGTGAGCGCCGGCAATGCGAAAATGGTCGTGGGCTTGAACGCCGCGATCGCAGTGAGGGTTGGCAACCCCTGAACGACCCGCTGGAAAGAGACCTGCTTTGCGGCCTCGGTCCCTGCCTGCGCGGACCGTGCTTCCATCACTGACTGATGCAGCCGGACCTCAGGCGCATGGGCCCCCGACATGGCGCCGGTCAGCGCACTCAGCAGTGCGGATAGGATTAACAGCAGTTCCATTGCGGGGTGCGATGTAGTGAGTCGCGATCCGGGCGTCCAGCTATTGCTGCCGGCCAGATACTATTCGCTTTCCGGCAGAACCCATCGCACCGGAACGGAATAGTCACCCGCAACGGCAACGCCATTCGCATCACGCGCCGGATGAAATCTTGCTCCCTTCATCAGAAGCGCACAGGCCTTCCTGTCCAGGCTGGTCGATCCGCTGCTCACGCTGATGTCGCAGCCCTCCGGCGATCCCGTGGCATCGATATGCAGCAGGGCCAATGTCCGCCCCTGCTCGCCGGCCCGGATGGCATCCGCTGGATAGGCATCGCCACTGAACAGCACGCCGGGATTGCCGAGGAGCGTCGGCCTGGCGCCCGCCAGCGATCGGTCCGGCGGCGGCACCACGCGGCCGCCGAGTGCCGTCCAGATCTTCGGGCCATAATCCTCGATGCCCATCACGATGACGACGACCAGCAACAGGAACAGCACGAACGCCGTCAGAACCACGGCGATCGTTACGCTTTTGCCCTCGCCGATGATCATGAGCCCGCTTTCAGTTGGCATCCATATAGGCATTGGTAGTCACCGTTACCGTTGCCGTAGTGGCTTTTCCATTTTTGACCGGACTGCCGAACGGGCGCCTGCCGGGCGGAAAGTCCCGGCAAGGATCGACCTGAGCATCTTTGGCGACTATCTCGTTCCTGATA
The DNA here is from genome assembly GCF_036663735.1 of Parasphingomonas zepuensis. Classification (NCBI taxonomy): domain Bacteria; kingdom Pseudomonadati; phylum Pseudomonadota; class Alphaproteobacteria; order Sphingomonadales; family Sphingomonadaceae; genus Parasphingomonas; species Parasphingomonas zepuensis. The sequence goes on from NZ_JAXOJO010000004.1 coordinate 585,714, forward strand.
ACAACGCAGCTCTTCACCGCCCCCGTGTCGTCGACCGCGAGCTGGAATTGCTGGTCGTACAGTGAAGTCCGGCCATCGCTGAGATTTGTTGTCGGCACCTCTTTCGGAAGACGCCAGCTTACGGGCAGAATATAGGTGGAAACCTGAGGGCGTCCCTGTTCGTCGCGTCCCGGCTTGAAGCGTCCGCGCAACATCGCAATGCTGCACGTCATGCTATCGAGTGCCGCATTGCCGCTACTGACCGCGATATAGCATTCGGATGGCGTGCCATGCTCGTCGATGGTGAGCCGGGCAATCACTCGCCCCTGCGCACCGACCCGAATTGCTTCAGGCGGATAGTTTTTGTCGCTGAACCACTCGCCAGGATTTCCGGTGACTACCGGCCCGATTTCCTTGCTTTGCGCGATGGCGGCGCTGGTGGAGGCCAGCGCCGACAAACCCAGCGCGATCTTGCTGATCCTGTGCTTCACGCTATCCCCAACCTCGTAAATCTCTGGGTCGATATCTGGCCCGAAACCTTTCTTATCGTGTTGCGCGCATGCCCACCATCGACAACATTTCCTGACAAGGATCGCATTTGCGTGGCTGGCCGCTGGCTCTATGAGGGCGCCATGTCCGACACCCGCTCTCCGCTCGCCCCCGAAGCCTTCCCTGCCCTGCCGGCGATCGCCGGTGTCACGCCGCGCATCGCGCGCGCGCGCTACAAGACCTGGGATCGGTGCGACCTGACCTTCGTCACGCTCGATCCGGGCACGACGGTGGCCGGCGTGACGACGCAGAGCCGTTGCCCCTCGCCCGAGGTCGAATGGTGTCGCAAGGCGCTGGTCCTCGGTCAGGCGCGTGCCCTTGTGGTCAATGCCGGCAACTCCAACGCCTTCACGGGAGACCGGGGGCGCGAGGCAGTCGAGAATCTGGTCGCGCGGGTCGCGGGGCGGATCGGTTGCCAGCCGTCCGACGTGTTCGTCGCCTCGACCGGCGTGATCGGCGTGCCGCTGCCGATCGACAAGAGCGAGGCGGGCATCGATGCCGCGTTCCTCGCCGAGCCGTGCAGTTGGGAAGACGCCGCCGCCACGATCATGACCACCGACACCTTCGCCAAGGCAGCCGTCACGCGGGCGGTGATCGGCGACCGGACGGTTAGCCTGGTCGGCATCATCAAGGGGTCGGGCATGATCATGCCCGACATGGCGACGATGCTCGGCTTCATCTTCACTGACGCCGCGGTCGATCCGGCGTTCCTCCAGGCAGCGCTGGCCGAGGCGAACGGGAAAAGCTTCTCCTGCATCACGGTCGATAGCGACACCTCGACCAGCGATACCGTGCTTGCTTTTGCAACGGGCGCGGCCGGCAACGAACCCCTCGCAACCTCGGACGATCCCGGCACCGACGCCTTTCGCGCTGCGCTGTCGGATCTCTGCCTGCAGCTCGCCCATCTCGTTGTGCGCGATGGCGAGGGCGCATCGAAATTCATCACCGTCGAGGTGACCGGCGCCGAGAGCGACCGCAGCGCCCGCGTGATCGCCATGTCGATCGCCAATTCCCCGCTGGTGAAGACGGCGATCGCCGGAGAGGATGCCAATTGGGGCCGCGTCGTCATGGCAGTCGGCAAGGCGGGCGAACCGGCCGAGCGCGACAAGCTCGCGATCCGCTTCGGCGAAACCCAGGTGGCCCGCGACGGGCTGGCGGTGAGCGGCTATGACGAAACGCCGGTGGCGGCGCATCTGAAAGGCAGCGAGGTCGATATCGGCGTCGATCTCGGCCTCGGCGAGGGCCGTGCGACGGTTTGGACCTGCGACCTGACTCACGGCTACATCGCGATCAACGCGGATTACCGGAGCTGAACCTCGACTCTTCCCCGGCGAAGGCCGGGGTCCAGTGGGGAAACGATCATGGTTGAGCGCTGCGCTCCGTTACCACGACCTCTCCAACTGGACCCCGGCCTTCGCCGGGGAAGGTGCTTTTCTAAGGGCAGACCATGATGTTGACGATCTGGGGCCGGCTCAACTCGCACAATGTGAAGAAAGTCGCGTGGTTCGCCGAGGAAGCGGGCCTTGCCTATGTCCGGCACGACATCGGCGGTCCGTTCGGCATGGATGCCGACTATCTGGCGAAGAACCCGAACGCCATGATCCCGACGATCGAGGATGGCGAGGTCACGCTGTGGGAATCCAATGCGATCCTGCGCTACCTCGCGGCGCGCCATGCGCCCGAACGCTTCTGGCCGGCCAGCCCGGCGGCGCGGGCAATGGCCGATCGCTGGATGGATTGGCAGATCGACTATGCCGAAGCGCAGCGTGATGCCTTCATCAACCTGGTGCGCCGCCCGGAAGAGCAGCGGGATTCGGCAGCGATCGAGCGCTCGGTCGCTGCCTGCGCCTCGAAAATGGCGATCCTCGACGCACATCTCGCACAGAGCCCCTGGCTCTCGGGCGACAGTTTCGGAATCGGGGACGTGCCCATGGGCGTCTATGTCCATAGCTGGTTCGCCCTGCCGATCGAGCGACCCGATCTGCCCAATCTGGCGGACTGGTATGATGGCCTCCAGGCGCGCGCCGGCTATGCCAGTCAGGTCATGATCCCGCTAACCTGACTTGACGCTGCGCCGGTTCCGACGCATCGGGCCGCCGTCGCGCTCTGGCGACGTTATGACAGGAGGCCGTCATGCACCGCATCGACCAACTCGCCGACCTGCCCTGCTTTCGAGGTCAGCTCGAAGCGGCGTAAGGGATATCCGTCCGAGACCAACGTGAAGCGGGGCTTGCGCTTCGTGCACGGCGATATCGAACTGATCGAAAAACTCGGCCGAAACGATCCCTGCCCCTGTGGGTCCGGGAGGAGATTTCCGAGCCTGCTGCCTGCAGGGAGGCCGCTTTCGACGGCGCCGAACGCCATGATTATTATCGCTGACGGACAAGCGGCCGCGCAGCCACTGCTGTGCGGCTGCACATTAATTAATTATATAAAACAGATACTTAGTTTTGAATCCCACCAACGCGAAAATGTCAGCGACCAGCATGACATTTTCAACACATGGGGCCTGATTCAACCGTAACGCTGCGCCTGCCACAAGGCGTTCATGACGACGCGGCGCTCGATATCTGCACATCGCCACGGCCGGGACTGGCCCGCGCCGGAAAATGAAAAGGGCCGCGCGGCATATGCCGCACGGCCCCTTTCTCAACGCAGCGTGGCTGGCTCAGGCGAGCTCGCCCTCAAGCCATGCCTTGATCCGTCCCTTTGGCTCGGCGCCGACCTTGGTCGCGGCCGGGGCCCCGTTCTTGAACAGGATCATCGTCGGGATGCCGCGCACGCCATAGCGGCCGGGCGCATCGGGGTTGTCGTCGATGTTCAGCTTGGCGATCGTCACCTGCTCGCCCAGTTCCTCGGAGATTTCCTCCAGGCTCGGGCCGATCATCTTGCACGGGCCGCACCACTCCGCCCAGAAATCGACGAGCACTGGCTTGTCGGAGCTGATGACGTCGCTGTGGAAGCTGTCGTCGGTGATATGCTTTGTGGCCATGTTGGAATCTCCTGTGTTGCGCGCAATCTAGGGATCGCCGCCCATGCACTCAACCCGGCAGGTCGTAGCTTTGTTGCGCGGGTACATAGCCCGGCTTGTGCATTTCCAGAATACTCGCCGGTACGGTCAGGAGCTTCGGGCCGTTGGTGTAGAGCAGAAGCGCCTCGATCGCGCGGCCCGGGAAGATCGCGCCGAGCGCCTCGACATAGGCCGCCATCTGGCGCGCATGATAGGTCGGGATCTCTTCCGGTGTCAGCGGGATTTGCCGTCCGGTCTTGAAATCGATCACCTGGACGCGCGCCGGCGTCACCCGCAGGCGATCGACCGTGCCGGAGACGACGATGCCGTCGCCAATCACGGCAGCGATCGGCGCCTCCGCCAGCGAATCCGGCGCGAACAGATCGCTGAAGCGGGCGTCTTCAAGAACCGCCAGGACCGTCCGGGCGATTTCGGTGCGCGCAGCAGAATCGCTGATCGCGCCGACCCGCTCAAGCCAGCGATCTGCCGCTGCGGCGCGCTCGCCGGCGGGTACCGAAGGCAGACGCTCGAACAGGGCGTGGATCAGCTTCCCACGCTCGGCCGCGAGCCGCAGCGCCGGCGACGGTGGCGGATCGGCCACCGCATCCTCGCCCAGCGACGACGGTGCCAGCGGCCGGGGTGGTCGCGCCTCCACAGGCGCGCGCTGCGTCGTCCACGCGGGGAGCAATGCAGCGTCCGTCGGCTCGGCAGCTTTCCTGCCCGATGCCGGGGCCGGCTTTTGCGGCACGATCCCGGTAAAGTGGCGCGCGTCCGGCACCGGCGGCACGCCAAGCGCGGTCATCGCGCGGTCCGCGACGGCGTACCAGCTCGACGGAGGTGGCTCACCTTTGGCCAAGGGTCCAAGCGCACCGGCGATGACCAACCGTTCCTCAGCGCGCGTGGCCGCAACGTAAAACAGCCGCCAATGCTCCTCGAGCTCCCGTTGCGCATCCGCATCGAGCACCGGACCCAGCGGCCCGCCACGCTCGCTTGCGCGCGGGCGGAAGATCGGGAGCGCATGCGCCATCTCTTCCGGTCTCCACAGCAGAGTGGAGCGTGGCGACCGCGTCGGATCGATCGCTGCATCCGCCAGGATGACCAGCGGTGCCTGAAGACCCTTCGCACCGTGCGCGGTCATCACCCGCACGGCATCGAGCGGTGCGGACGGGTCGCGCTTGATCTCCACGTCGCCACGATCGAACCAGTCGAGAAAGCGCTGCAGCGACGGCGTGCCGAGCGATTCGAAGTCGAGCGCTGCGTTGAGCAGTTCCTCGATCGGATCGCGCGCTTCCTGCCCCAGTCGCCGGATCAGCTTGCGCCGGCCATCGAGCGGCCCGGACAACATCTCTTCGAGAAACTGATAGGGCGTGGCGATATCGGCCCGGTCGAGCATCGCGTACAACGGATCGAGCGCGTCCCGGGGTTGGGTGCGCGACAAATGGCGCCAAAGACTACCGGCGTCGCGTGGGGCGGCCTCCATCAGGCGCTCCTGGCTCCACCCGATCAGCGGCGAGACGAGCAGGCTGGCGAGCGAGAGATCGTCGCCCGGTTGCAGCACGAAGCGGATGGCGGCGAGCAGATCCTGCACCGCCAGCGGTGCGTTGAGCCGCAGCCGATCGACGCCGGCGACCGCAACACCCTCGGCATAGAGCCGCGCGACGATCAGCGACGCGAGCTCGCCGCGGCGCTTGACCAGGATCATCACATCTTCGGGGCGCAACACCCGCCCCTGGCTTTCCAGCACCAGGGTGCCGACCCATGCCTTGATCTGCTTGGCGATCTGGCTGGCGAGCGCCCGCGTGGAATCGGCGATCCAGCCTTCCTCATCCTCCTCGCTGCCGCCCGCCACCGTCAGCGGCCAGAGCGTGACGGTGCCTGGCCCCGCCACTTCGCTGGCATGCGGCTCCCGCTCGGCAATGGTTCCGAGACCAGGCTCGGGGATCGCCTCGATCGCCGCATCGACGAATTCGAGCACGGGCCGTGTCGAGCGGAAGCTGTGAGTCAGCGACAGCCGGTCGAACCGCAGCCCCTCCCCGGCTTCCTCTCCTTGCGCACCCTCGGCCAGCGAGCCGAAATGCCGCTCGGCCGCCTGGAAGTAGATCGGGTGCGTCCCCTGAAAGCCGAAAATCGCCTGCTTATAGTCACCCACCGTGAACAGCGTACGGACTCGCTCGCCATGTGCGCCCAGCCCGGCGAAGAACTCGTCGGCCAGAGCGCGAATGATCGACCATTGCTCCGGATTGGTGTCCTGCGCTTCGTCGATCAGGATATGCTCTGTGACCTGGTCGAGCTTGTAGCGGACCCATTCGCCCATGCCCGGCTGTCCGAGCAGGTCGATCGTCGCGCGGATCAGATCGTCGAAATCGACCCCGCCGACGCGCCGCTTGGCGCGCGTATAGGCCGCGGCATAGTCGCGCCCCACGTCGAGGGCATCGGCAAGCAGATCGGCATAATGGGCCCGCACACGAAGATCGAGCAGCTCGGCGCAATAGGTGTAAAGGCCGCCGGCCAGCTCGGCATAATCCTCGTCCTGCGGCGCCTGCCCCTTGCCGAACGAGCGGACATCGCCATCGGCCTTGGCCCAGACCTTGTGCAGATCGGCGAGCCCTGCCGCCCGTGCGGCGGCCGGCTTTTCGAGCCAGTCATAGATGATCCGCGCCCGCTCGGTGCCGTTCTTCGTCCCCCAGCCGCTGTTCATGCCGCCGATTGCGTCGAGCGCCTCGTGGTCGAAGGCGTCGTCACCACAGGCGCTGACGATCACGCTGTCGATATCCCCCGCCGGCAGGTCGAGCGAGCGCCGGATGAACGGCCGGATACCGTCGCCCAGCGGCAATTCCACCATCGCCGCCGGCGCCCGCGCACAGGCGCGCAGGAAATTCTCGGCCTCGCCTTCGCCGAGGCGCACGCTCAGCCGGCCGATCGTCTCGATCGGCCTCGCCCGTCCGTCACGATCGGCCTCGATCAGCATCTCGGCCAGCGCTTCGCGCGCGAGGACCGATTCCTCGCGCGCCTCAAGCGGACGGAAACCCGGCACCAGGCCCGCTTCCACCGGGAAGGCCGCCAGCAATCCCTGACAGAAACTGTGGATCGTCTGGATGCGCAACCCGCCGCCCGGCGCATCCAGCACCTTGGCGAACAGGGTGCGGGCATAAGCGATGCGGCGCGGATCGAGATGATCCTCGCCGAGCGCGAACAGGTCCTTTTTCAGGTCGTTCTCGGGCATGCGCACCCAGGCGGCGAGCCGCGCGCTGATCCGTCCCGCCATTTCAGCCGCGCCTGCCTTGGTGAAAGTCAGGCACAGGATCGCACCCGGATCGACCCCGCGCAGCAGCAGACGGAACACGCGAGCCGTCAGCACCTGGGTCTTACCAGTGCCGGCTGAGGCAGACAGCCAGACATGCGCATCCGGCGCGCTCGCGGCCGCCTGGTTGCCCTTCAGATGCGGAAGGGGCCGGTTATCCCCGCTCACGGCCATACCATTCGTCACGCCGCATCAGCTGGTCATATTCGGCATAGGGCGCATATTCCGGATGCAGCTTGGCGGTGAACGCCTCACCCCCGGTCAGCCACGCGCCGACCGCTTCGGTAAAATGATGCGCCGCGAGCGCGGCGAAATCTTCCGGGCGCACCTTCTCGGCCTTTCCGGCCGGATCTACCGGGGAACTGATGTACCCGAAGCTGTCGTTGCGCTTGCCCAGAGACCAATATTCGAAGGCCCGTGCCTCGCCCCTGATCCCGTCGAAGCCATTCCGCTCGGCGATCAGGCCAAGCAGGCCAAGCTGGAGGCTGAACCCGGCGCGCACGGCGGCCGGCGACGGCACCTTGCCGGTCTTGTAGTCGATCACCGCCAGGCTCCCGTCAGGCAACCGGTCGATCCGGTCGAACTTGCCGGTCAGCGTCACCCCGGCGATATCGATCTTCCCCTCGCGCTCGACCGCCAGCACCTGCCGCCCGAGCGCGATGCCGCGCGCGATTTCGGCCGCGATCCAGTCGATCGCTTCCTTGAGCCGGGGTTGCCACAAGGCCCGCACCATCGGGGATGTGCGTGGATCATGCAGCATGGCGTCGACAAGCGCGTGCAAGGCCTCCGGGGTCGGCTCCGCCAGCCTTGCCCAGCGCTCCAGCACGTCATGCACTGCCGTGCCACGCCACGCGGCGCTCGGATCGGCATCGACCGGATCGAGCGCCATAAGCCGCAGGATGCGCTTGGCGTAAAAGGCGTAAGGGTCGGCCTTGAGACGATCCACATCGGTAACGGCAATTCGTCTGGGCCGCAGGATCGCAGAGGGCGACGGCGCGGGCTGATCGGCCGGGTCGTGAATGCCGGGATCGTCCAGCGCCCGCGTCCAGCGCTCGAGAGTTGCGGCCCGTTCGAAGCGTTCGCCCGCAAGTGCCTGCAACCGCAGCCAGAAACGCGACGCAATCGCGGGCTGGCTGGCGTCCCGCCGCGCACGCGTGATCAGCGCCTGCGGTGCTCCGAGCGCGCCGGCCAGATCATGCGCGGAGACACCGACACGCCGCTCCAGCCCCGGCAGGTTCAACTCGGCGCGGATTCGCGGCGCAAGCCAGGGGTCAGGCGCGGGCTGGCCGGGCCAAACGCCCTCGTTGAGACCACCCAGGATCATCAGATCGGCAGTCTGCAACCGCGCCTCGATCAGGCCGTAGATCGCCAGGCGCGGATGCCCGCCCTGCGGCGGCCGCACGGCGACTTCGTCCATCAGCGTCTTGAGCAACGGCGCGAGACTGGCCGGCTCGACGCTCGGCGGACCGGCCGGCGCTTGGGCCTCCAGCTCCGCCAGCAGTTCCGACGCGGCTCGACCCGCCGGACCGCCCCACAACCCATCGCCACACAATGCCTGCGCCGTTTCGCGCAACGCCCCGAGCAAAGTCGCGAGCGGTTGCGCCCCCCCTTCGAACACAGCCTCGATCGGCGCCAGCAACGCCCGTGCCTCAGGCCACCAGGCGACCGCCTCGCCGAAGAGCCGCCGCTCGCGTTCGGACGGGTTGGCGAGATGATCATCGATGCCCGCCAGCCCTGGCGCAGGCCGCGGCCCGCGCAACACCCTGTCCAGCGACCGCGCCCCCTCCAGCCAGGCACCCCGTCCCTCCCCGAAGCGCACCAGAGGATGCTTCAGCAGAGTCAGCAGGGCCAGGGGGGCGAACCGTTGCGTCGCGGCTTCGGCCAGTGCGGTCAGCAAGGTGCCAGAAGGCAGGATCGACAGCGGGCGGCCAGCGGAATCGTCGATCTCGATCCCCCACCGCGCCGCATGCGCCGCGACGCGCCGCGCAAGCCCGCGATCCGGGGTGACCAATGCTGCGGTTCGCCCCGGAATCTCCAACGTCTCGCGCAGGGCGAGCGCGATCGCCTGTGCCTCTTCCGCCGGCGTCGCCAATTCCGCCGCGGCGATGCCGGACAGACGGCGATCCTCCGCCCCGAGCGACGTCCATTTGCCGGTGAATTCGGCCGGCGCCAGCGCATTGGCAATCGCGCGACCCCGCGCCGCCGTGGCATCATGCCCGCCGCCATCCCGCCACAGCGAGAATTCGGTGCGATTCACGCCCATCCGCTCGAGCAGAAGCTTCAGGTGGAATTGCGGATGAGTCTCGATCGAGCGGCGGCGAAAACCGCTGGCGGGATCAGGCTCATGCGGCCCGAGCGCCTGCCATTCCTGCTCGTCCATGCCCGTAGCCAGATCCGCCAGCACCACCATGCCCTGCGGCAGTTCCGACACGCAGCGCATCAGGCGCGCAACGGCCGGCGCGGAGTCCGTGATGCCCGCCGCGCAAACGAAACCGGACGGCGACGCCTCCCTCCACCGGATCGCCAGCCGCCGAAGCAGCCGCCCTCGGCGATCGGCCAGATCGATCCTGCCGAGCCGCTCCAGGTCGCCGGGCCAGCGATCGAGAACGATCCCGAACAGCGCGAGCGCCCGCCGCCAGTGATCCGACAGCTCATCGCTCAGCTCCAGGTCCCGCAATCGTGCCGGTGGCACCTCCTCGACCAGCAACTGATCAAGCGTCCGCGCCAGATCGCCGGCGAGCCGGATCGCTTCCGCCGCGTCGACGGGCTGTCCTGCTCTCAGCCGCTCCTCGGCCACCAGCCGGGCCAGGATCATCCGCCGCTGCAATGCCGGTACGGCCGGCGGGACGGGATCCGCATCATCCGCCGGATCGAGCGCCGCACCGGTCGCCTCGTCCAGTTCGCCGATCGAAACCAGGCGTGGGAGCACGAGCCCGCCCTCGCTCGCCCGGACGAAGGCATCGGTCAGTGCCCGCTTAGCGCGATTGTTGGGCAGCAATACCAGCCCACGCGCGAGGCCCAGCGGTTCCCCGCCAAAGCGCCGGATCAGCCCGGCGGCAAGCGCGTCGGCAAAGGCCCGGTGCGCAGGAATGGTGAAGAGCTGCGGTTTTACCGCGTCAGCCATCGGCGAGGATCGCCTCGGTCTTCCCGATGGCGCCGGGCGTGCCGACATCGAACCACAGGCCCTGATGGACCAGCCCATAGGCCCGGCCAGCCGCAATCGCCCGTTCCCAGAACAGCATTGTCGAGAAGGCGCCTTCCGGCCAGTCGGAGATCACGCGCGGCGACAGGATCTGCACGCCGGTATAGACGAAAGGCGCTGGCCGTCCGGGCTGGCGCCGCTTCGTGATGCGGCCGTCGGCCGCCAGGTGGAAATCGCCCTGCCCGCCATGGTTATGCGCCTTGGCGAGCGGCACCATGAGAAGCAGCGCGTCCATCGTCGCGTCGTCCCACCGGGCGCCGAGCAGGCGGATCGCATCGGCCGGACCGTCGATCCAGAGATTGTCGCTGTTCACCACCAGGAACGGCTTGTCGCCGATCAGATCGCGCGCCTGGACGATGCCACCACCTGTTTCCATCAACAGCCCGCGCTCATCGGACACAGCGATTTCAATGCCTTTGACGCGATTGGTGAGATGCGCTTCGAGGGCGTCGGCGAGATAATGGACATTGACCACCGCGCGTTTCACCCCGGCCGCACGCAGCCGGTTGAAGACATGATCGATCAGCGGCTTGCCCGCGACCTCGACGAGCGGCTTGGGCCGTGTCGCGGTCAGCGGCCGCATGCGCTTGCCCAGCCCCGCGGCCATCACCATCGCGGTTTCAGGTACGACGCCGCCGGGATCAGGCCGGATCGCGAGGGTACGCTTGGTCGTCATCGTGTCGCAATCGCCTTGGGATCGCCCCGTAACTCGGGCGGGATGGTCGCATCGAACCACGCTTTCACCGGCGCGAGAGCGGGGTGTTCGATATCTCGTTCCAGATAGCGCCACACCCGGGGGCACAGCGCCGCGTAGCGCGGCTTGCCGTCTCGCTTCCATAGCCGGGTGAAGATGCCGACGATCTTGGCGTTCCGCTGTGCGCCGAGCACGTGATAGGCCACGTCGAAATCCTCTCCAGCGCCGGTCAGCCGCTTGTAACGATCCAGCATGACGCTTTCGAGCGCCGGATCGACGTCACGACGCGCATCCTGCAGGAGCGACACCAGATCATAGGCCGGATGTCCGGCCAGGGCGTCCTGGAAATCGAGCAGACCGAGCCCGTCGCCGCCATCGATCAGCATCAGATTCTCGGCGTGATAATCGCGCAAGACGGTCACGCGCGGGCCGGCGAGCGCGGCATCGAACACCGCATCCCAGGCGGCGTTATAGGCCGCCTGATCGGGCAAAATGCCGACCGTGGGACAATAATATTCGGTCAGCAGGTTCGCCTCGCGGTGCAGCACCGCGCGGTCATAGGGCGCGAGCGGTCCTGCCTCGTGCGTGTGCAGGCGGATCAGGATGTCGATCGCCGCTTCGTACAGGCCGGTCTCGCGCTCCGAGGCGGCATCGACCGTCTCGCGCATCCGTACATCGCCGAAATCGTCGAGCAGCACGAGGCCGCGATCGAGATCGACACCGTGAATCGCCGGGGCGGCAAAACCCCGCTCGCACAGCCATTGGGCTATTGCGATAAAGGGCCGCGGGTCCTCATGCGGCGGCGGCGCATCCATCAGGATCGCGCTACGATCGCCCGAAACGACGCGGAAATACCGGCGGAAAGAGGCGTCGCCAGCGACGGGCAGGATATCCGCCCCTTCCCAGCCATTCGCCGCGAGGAAATCGGCCGCGGCGGCCGGCGGGGTCATATCTGCTGCCATCGCGTCCTCCAAGCCGCCGGCACCGCGGCTGTCAAGGCGCGGGTGCCGTCAGCCTCGATCGTCAGGCTCAGCGCCAGCGCCTCCGGCCACATTCCGGGCGCCCGTTCGGGCCATTCGACGATCAGCAGCGAATCGGACAGTGCCTCGTCGAGCCCCAGTTCCTCGATCTCGCCCGGCTCGTCGATACGGTAGAGATCGACATGCAGCACCGGAAACCGCACCTCGGGCGGCGCATAAGGCTGAACGATCGCAAAGCTCGGGCTAGGGGCCTCACCCTCCAGCCCCAGCGCGGATAGCAGCCCGCGCGCGATACTGGTCTTCCCGGCGCCGAGCGGGCCCGTCAGCGCGATCACGTCGCCGGGCCGGGCGAGCGCGGCGAGGCGTGCGCCAAAGGCGTGTGTTTCCTCTGCGTCGCGCAAGGGCGTAGCGATACTCAATAGCCGATCATCAGCATGTCGAGCGCGCCCATGATGGCGTCATGCTCCCGCTCCAGCGTTCCGACCCGATCTCCGATCAGGTTCTTCCTCATGGCGGACGCATATTGCGCCATCATCACGACCCTTTGTCCGTCCACATCGAAAACCGGATTGAGCCGCCCTGCCGGCTTTGGTGCATCCTCGAACAGAAACAGAGGCACAGTGAACCGCGTATCGAGATCGCGAAGCAAATCGGACTGGCAATCCAGCAGGTAGCCACGTTCGTCACGCCGCTGATAGATATCGAACCGCGCCATCAGAAGAGGCGGTATTTCTCGAGCGGCAGACCATGTTCGGCAACATAGGCGTTGGACGCCTCGATCGCCTCCCGATTCTCTTCCTTCCAGCGTCGCCCGCGTTCCTTGGAGATCTGCCTGGCCAGCCCTTCTTCACATGCTCGTGAAATGTTGATGCCAAGCTCTCTGGCCTCCTCGATCATCGCTGAATCCAGCGAGATGTTGGTCGGACGCCGCAACGGCGCTTTTGCTTCACGGACAGTAGATCGTGTCATGAAGGCCTCCTCACGAATGCGCATATAATATGCGCATGGCCTTGTGGGTGCAAGCTAGCGGCGCGGCAGGGTGACAGTGATGAAGGTCCCCTCGCCCGGTTCGGACACAAGCTCGATCGCCCCGCCATGCGCCTCGACGAATTGTTTCGCTAACGGCAGGCCAAGTCCAAGCGCTCGCTCTCCGCCGCGCGTTACACCCGGCTGGGCGAAACGATCGAACGCATGCGCCACTGCATCCGCCGTCATTCCAGCCCCGTCATCCGATACGACGATCCGCGCCATCGCCGCGGTGCCGTCGATATGCAGCAGGATACGCCCACCCTCCTCCGTCCCACCCATTGCGTGGCGTAGGAGGTGCTCGATCACCTGCCGCAATCGCCTGGCATCGCCCGTCAGGCGTCCGGTCGACGGCAATATCTCTACCGCGAAATCCAGTTTTCGACGCGCCGCCAGCGGCTGGATCGCCTGGGCCGCCGCGCGTGCCACCGCTTCCAGATCGACGTCGAGCAGCTCGATCGAAGGCGTGCGACCGTCATTCTGGGTCAGGTCGAGCACTTCGTCGACGAAGAAGCCAAGCCGCTCGACCGACTCCAGGATTGCCGCCACATAACCATGCGCGTCCTTGCTAAGCTTGCCGGCATAGCCCTCCCCGAGCATCTCGGCGAAGCCGCTGATCGAGGTGATCGGTGTCCGCAATTCATAGCTCATGTTCGCAACGAACGCCGTCTTGATCCGATCAGCCGCTTCCAGTGCTTCGTTGCGGTCCCGCAAGGCGCGCTCGATCCGCCGGCTGTCGGAGATGTCGAGCATGGTGAACAGCCCGTTGCCGTCAGGCAGCGGCACCGCGGCAAGCTCGAAGAAGCGTCCGTCGGCGAATTCCAGCTCGCCGCCACGCTGCTGCCGTTCCACCGTCGATGCCCGCACCAGGTCCCCGATGAGCGAGGCGCGCTTGGGCTTGGCGAGCTGGCGCGCCGCTGCCGCCGCCAGCGCGTCAACGCCGGGATGGCTGCTCAGGAATTCCTCCTCGAAACCCCACAGGGCGCGGAACTTGTTGTTCCACAATTGCAGCCTGCCATCGGCTGCGAAGACGCCCAGCGCTTCATAGAGATTGTCGAATGTCGCAGTGCGCACGCGCAGCAGCGTATCGCGCGCGCTCGCCAGCTGGACCTGCTCGGTGCGGTCCTCGAAAATCAGCAGCAGGCCGCCATCGGGCAATGGTTGCGCGACGACCCGCAAATGGACGCCGCCCGGCAGATGCCAATTCTCTTCGATCGCGCCGCCCGCCTCCAGGAACCAGTCGCGCCGCTCCGCCTTCCATCCCGGAAAATCGCGTACCTCGGGCAGCCGGTTGGCCTCGCGCATGCGCTCCAGCACGCGGTCGAACTCGGGACGGTCGGAGAGCCATTCGGCCCGCATCGCGAACAGCCGACGGAACGGCTGGTTGCAGAAGGCCAGCGTGCGGTCTGCGGCGAACTGGACGACGCCGGCGGAAAGCCGGTCGAGCATGGCCCGCTGCGCGTCGGCGAAGCGCTTGATCCCGCTGCGCGCCTGTTCGAGCTCCTCGATATCGACCGCGAAGCCCGCCACGCCGCCGGTCGGCAGCGGCACGTCATACACACGCAGCATGCGCCGCATGGTCCGAATCGTCGCCGGCATGGCCTGCATCTGCGGTTTGCTCGTATCGCGCGCGACCACTGCGTTCGCGAGCGGTCCGCCGATCCCCGATCCTTCGACCAGCTCAACGCCGCGACGGATCACGTCGGCGGCGTCCGGTGCCTCGACCGCCTCGACATAGGCCGAATTGACCATCGCAAGCCGCATGTCCGGGCCGCGATACCACATGGGCAGCGGCGCGGACTCGATCAGCCCGGTCAATGCATCGAATGCTTCAAGTGCCTCGGCCCGCTCGTCGCCAAGGCGCGCTATCTCCGCCTGGCTATCGGTCGCGTCGAATACCCAGAGCACAACGCCCCCCGGTGCCTGGAGCTCTCGTGGCGTCCGATTGCCCTGGATCATCAGCGCCCGCGAAGACCCCCGGGCACGGATCGCCCGCGCGAACGGCCGTCCGGCTTTCTGCGCCGCCGCCACATCCGCCGCGATCGCCCGCGCATCCTCTGGCGTCAGCCCCCCGTCGCGCCCGGCCAGATCGTCGAGATAGCGCGGTGGAGACGACAGGCCGAACCAGTCGGCCAGGCGATCAGGCAACTCCAGCCGGCCATCGGCGCGCACGATCATCGCGAGCGCGGGGGCCGATCCGACAAGTGCCTCGAGGCGTAAATTCGCCACCGCGATGTCCGCCGCCTCGCTGCGTGCCTTCAATCCCAGATACAGCACGCACGCGTTCGCGCCGACGAACAGCGCCAGGACGACGCCGACGATCATCATGGAAAGCGCGCTATTGTGCACGTCGTCCCTCGCGCGACTGCGCCTTGCCTGTGCCGCCCGCATCCATGCCCGATCCTTAGGACAATCCGCTGACAATAAGGAAGCGTGCGCACCATAAAAAAGGCCGCGCCGGCCCTGAGGGCTGGCGCAGCCGGATTCCAGCGCGTGAACGCTGGATGTTTTAGTAGCGGTAGTGATCGGGCTTGTAGGGCCCTTCGACGGGGACGCCGATATAGCTTGCCTGCTTGTCGGTGAGCTTGGAGAGCTTCACGCCGAGCTTGTCGAGGTGGAGGGCCGCGACCTTCTCGTCGAGATGCTTCGGGAGGACATAGACGTCGTTCTGGTAGTTCTCGCCCTTGGTCCACAGCTCGATCTGGGCGAGCGTCTGGTTGGTGAAGGACGAGGACATGACGAAGGAGGGGTGGCCGGTGGCGCAGCCCAAATTCACCAGCCGGCCCTTGGCGAGGATG
>NZ_JAXOJO010000005.1:0-591726 GCF_036663735.1 Parasphingomonas zepuensis
CGCGGTGGGCGGCGGCGGAGGCGGCGGCGGCGGCGGAGGCGGCGGCGGCGGCGGAGGCGGCGGCGGAGGCGGCGGCCTACCGCCGCATCGCGGAGAAGCTGTTCGCTCTCATCGACGTCGAGCTTGGCTGAAGCCGCGCAGAGGATCGGCGGGCGATGCCCGCCGATCAAGCGTCCTCCTATCGCCGGAAACCGTATCCCATGCTGCACCGTCAGCCTGTCCGGATCGTCCGGACCCGCAAGGCCCATAACTTCACCCCGGAAGGCGCGCGCTATGTCGGGCGGCCTACGCTCTGGGCGAATGCGTTCGAGCGGCGTGGCATCGGCCATGCGCGCAGCGTCATCCTCTATGACAACTGGCTTCAGGGCCATCTCAGCCCCTACATCCTGCGCTGCGCCGGTTTCAACGAAGACGAGATCCTCGCGCTGGAACGCTGGCGGCGCCGGCTCATGCCGCAACTCATCCGGCTGCGCGGCTTCGATCTGCAGCACTGGTGCCCGCTGTCGTCGCCATGGTGCCATGCCGACACGCAGCTGCGCCTGGTCAACGGACCGATCTCGGTCCTTGAAAGGCTGGCGGCATGAAGCGCAGATACACCGGTCTGAATGGTCGCATAGTCGCGCTCGACTTGTCCAAAGTCGAAGCCGTGCTGGACGAGGGCGACGGCGAAGTTCACCTTTTCACCTCGGGCGACTGGTACAAAATCCGCGAGCCGATCGACGACGTGTTGCGCGATTGGGAAGCGTCATGACAGCCGCCATCCCCCGCATCGTGCGCCAGCACGACTATCCCTATTGCGCCGCGGCGACCCGCCATCTGCTGCGCGAGCGTGAGGACAAATATCCTGCGCTCGTCACGGCCGGCAAGCTGACCGCCTCCGCTGCGGCCGAAGGCCTAGAACGCCTGCGCTGCATCGTCGCGCAGTGGAAATGGGTCATCGATCCGGCATGCCCGCCAGCGCCGCCGTTCGATCCCGACACGGGCGATTTCGGCGCGCACAATTATCTGCTCGCGGCCGAGATGCGGCGCATCGCTACCGCCACGCGCCGCCGCGCCGATCACTATCCCGACAGTTTCGAGGTCTGCGAACTGGCTGACCTGTGCGAGGCGCTGGCCTGGTATCAGGCCGATCTTGTCCCAGGCCTCGCGCGCATCGTCGCGCACGTCGCCAGCTGCCGCGCCCGCACCGAACGCCCACAGGAAAGGCTCGCGGCATGAACGCGATGACGAAGCTCCGCTATCCCTCGACACCGGAGATCAAACGCATCGTCAACGCCGCCAAGGCGTGCGGTCTTGACGTGGGCGGGATCGAGGTGTGTCCTGACGGCATGATCAGGATCCTTGAAGCACGGGCGACTCAGCAGGGGCAGACCCTGTTCGACCGGTTGCGCGACCAGCTGTGAGCGTCCAGTTCATCAAATCCGCCCGGCCGGGCAAGCCCGTCACCTGGTATGTGTACGCCTGGCGGGGCGGCCCGCTGATCCTGAAGCATGTCGGCAAGCGCAAGCCTAGCCTTGGTGCCGCCGAACACGCCGCCATAGCCGGCGCCGTCGCATCCGATCGCAGGATCAATCCGATATTGCTGCTCGCCACCATCCGCGATTGGTGCCCGGCCGATCCACGCGAACCGGGAAGCCCGGAATGGTCGGCCCTCGCCGACAGCACGAAGAAGGTGTGGCGCGGCCATGTCGACCGGATCGAAGCGCGCTGGGGGCATCAGCCGATCGTGCTCTGGGACGATCCGCGCATGGTCGAGATGGTGGTCAAGTGGCGCGACGAGCGCGGCGCCACCACGCCGCGCGGCGCCGACATCGGAATCACCGTGTTGCAGGCGTTGCTTGAATTTGCACGCCTGCGCGGCCGGGTGACGATCAATGTCGCCCGCGACATCCCGACCCTCTACAAGGGCGGAGATCGTGCCGACATCGTCTGGACGGCTGAAGACGTCGCCCGATTCGAGGCCACGGCGATGACGCAGGATCCTCCCCGTCCGCAGATCGTCGATGTCCTGCGCCTGGCCGCCGCTACCGGGCTGCGCCGGCAGGATCTGGTGACGCTCACATGGGGCCAGATCGGCGAGTTCGCGATCGTCAAGAAGGCGCTCAAACGCAGCCGAGGCAAGCGCCAGCGCGCGGTCATCCCGCACACGCCCCAGCTGGAGGCGGTACTGGCCGACCTGCGCACCCGCCACCGGCAGGACGGCGTCGATACAGTGCTGGTCAACAGCTTCGGGCGAAGCTGGAGCGGGGACGGTCTGGGCGGCGCTTTCAACGAAGTGCGGGACCTCGCGAACGTCGTGCACGTCGACGATGAGGGACGCTCCAGGCGCAAGCATCTGCACGACGTGCGCGGCACCTTCTGCACCATGCTGCTCACCGAATGGGACCTTACCGACGACGAAGCGGGCGACATCATGGGCTGGGCGCCGGGCCGCGTGGCACAAATCCGCAAGGTATATGTTGACCACAAAAGGGTCATCGTGGCACTGGGCGAACGCATCGCTGCAAAACAGTTTGCAAAACAAGCTGGCAGCGAATGATAAAAGCGTAAGATTATCAGACCCTTGCGGGTGTAGCTCAATGGCAGAGCAGAAGCTTCCCAAGCTTACGACGAGGGTTCGATTCCCTTCACCCGCTCCAATCCGGATCGCCTCCTGACTCAGGCCGGGATGGCCGACGCGACCGAGCCAGGAGAGTCGCTTGCCATGACGACCGCCCCCAGGATCGTGATCATCGGCGGCGGCCATGCCGGCGGCAATGCCGTGGCGGCGCTGCGCCAGGCGGGGCATGACGGCGCGATCGTGATGATCTCCGAAGAAGCGGTGCTGCCCTATCATCGGCCGCCGCTGTCCAAGGCCTATCTCAAGGGCGATTCCGGGCTAGAGGCGCTGTATTTGCGCCCGGCGAAATTCTACGACAGCAACGGCGTCGAGATGCTGCTGGGCACGCGGGTGACGGCAATCGACCCGACGCGCAAGGTCGTCACGCTCGGCGACGGGCGGGAGATCGCGTGGGACGTGCTGATCCTCGCGACCGGATCGATCGCGCGCCGGCTGGATTGCCCGGGCGCCGATCTGGGCGGCGTGCATGTGCTGCGCGACATCCGGGACGCCGAGGCGCTGCGCGACGCGATCGGGGCGGGCAAGCGGCTGGCGATCATCGGCGCCGGCTATGTCGGGCTGGAAGTCGCCGCCTCGGCGCGCGAGCAGGGCACAGAAGTGACCATCATCGAGCGCGAGCCGCGCATCCTGGCGCGCGTCGCGTGCGAGGAACTGTCCGGCTTCTTCCGCCGCTTCCACGCAGAGCAAGGCGTCGCGTTCCGCACCGGTGCGTCGGTTGCGGCGCTGCACGGCGAGCAGGGCATGGTGCGATCGATCGAGCTGTCCGACGGCGAGACCATCGCCTGTGACGCCGTACTGGTCGGGATCGGCGGATCGCCGTGCGACAGCCTGGCGATCGCAGCCGGGGTGCTTTGCGACGCTGGGGTGATCGTCGACCTCGGCGGTCGCACCTCGATCGACGGCATCTATGCGATCGGCGACATGACGCGCCGGCCGATGCCGCATTATGGCGGGCGCCTGTTCCGGCTGGAGAGCGTGCCCAACGCCGTCGACCAGGCCAAGGCGGCTGCGGCCGACATCATGGGCAAGCCCCTGCCCGCGCCCGACCTGCCCTGGTTCTGGTCCGACCAATATGAGCTGAAGCTGCAGATCGCCGGCGTGCCGTTCGACGCCGACCGCCAGATCGTGCGGCACACGCCGGACAAGGCGAACAGCTTCTCTATCTTCCACCTGAGCGGCGATCATGTCGTCGCGGTCGAGGCAGTGAACGCGATCGGCGACTTCGTCAGCGGCAAGAAGCTGATCATGAGTGCGCAGCCAGTGGATATCGAGCGGCTGGCCGACTCCGCGATACCGGTGAAGACGCTGCTGGCGACGGCGGGCGACTAGAACGGGATGACTTTAGCTAGACCCGTTCGTTTCGAGCGAAGTCGAGAAACATTGGTGGAGGGCTGCTTGGCGGTTTCTCGACTTCGCTCGAAACGAACGGAGAGGGAAGCCGATTCCACGTGACGTCATCTCGCTCTCTAGAATGGAAGCCAGGCGCCTCGCGAACGCGCCGTTACGCTCAGGCCACCCGCTCGAAGCTGATGGTGCGCTTGTCGGAATCGGCGCCCGTCAGGCGCACCTGAAGCGCGTCGCCCGGCGCGACATGGTCCGTCGCCACGCGCGCGACCACCGGCAGGTCGCATAGCTGAATCCGTGCGCCGCGTTCGTCGAGGTCAGTGACGACCGCGGAGAATAGTTCGCCCACGCGGCCGTGGAGCATCGCTGCCTCGGCCAGGTCGATCACCGCGCGGTCGATCTGGCCGCTCAGCGCGTCGGCACGCGCCATGACCGTGGGCAATTGCGCAAAGGCGGCCGTCACGACCTCCGGAACGGGCTGCCCATTGGCGATCGCCAGCGTGGCGCGCACGACATAGCGATCGGCGAGGCGGCGCAGCGGGGCGGTGGCATGGGCATAGGTCGCGGCCATCGCGGCATGCCAGGGGATCACGCCCTCCCGATATGGCACATAGGAAGCGCCCTGCCCGGCCCGGCGGATCGCGAGCATGAAGGCAGCCTGTTTCGGATCGGCCGGCGACAGGGTGCGGCTGAACTGGTCGAGCGTCGCGCCATCGGGCCAGGCAAGACCGAAAGCGCGGGCAGTGAGGCGCAGGCGCCCGACCGCGCGCTCGTCCGGCTCGGCCATGACGCGGAACAGCCCGGTGTGATGGGCGCGCAGCGCATCGGCGATGGCGAGGTTGGTCGCGAGCGACATGGCGGCGTTGCGCACCTCGGACAGGAGCACCGGGCGGAACAGCAGCTCGAACCGGCCGTCGCCGCGTGCCTCCACTTCCTGCGCCGGCGGATCGACGCGGCCAGCACCGCGCCGGTCCTCGGCCGCCTGGATTCGCTGCGCCAGCGTGACGAAATCGGCGGGCAGATCGCTGTCGCGCACGCTGTCATAAGCGAGCTTGGCGGTGCTGCGGATGATCGCGCGTTCGGCGCCGTCGAGCCGCACCGCGCCGTCCGGCGCCACGCGCACCGTGAAGATCACCGCCGGGCGCGGCCCGCCCGGCAACAGGCTCGCCGCGCCTTCGGCCAGCACGGGCGGATAAAGGCCGGCCTTGCCGTCAGGCAGATATTGAGTCGCGCCGCGCCGCCACGCCTCGGCATCGAGCGCGCCGCCATCGTCGACGAACCAGGCGACATCGGCGATGGCATAATGAAGCAGCAGATCGGCGCCGCTGCGATCGATCGCAAAGGCCTGGTCGAGATCGGTCGAGCTGGCCGGATCGAGCGTGACGAAGGGGGTGGCGGTGCGATCGGCATGCGCCGTCAGTGGGCGCTGCGCGGCTGCGTCGGCGGCGGCGAGCACTTCGGGGGAAAAGCGCGCCGGCACCTGATATTGGGTGCGGATCGCGGCGAGCCCGGCGGCAAGCGCATGGGCGGGATCGGCAAGCGCCTTCATCCCTCCACGCCGTACACGAGGCACGGCGCGGCGGGAAGGCGGGCGCGGCTCACTTCGTGATCCCGATGACCAGATCGAAGCGGATGCGCACCCAGGCACCGATCACCGGCTTGCCGCCGATGCGCGGCGGCAGGACACGGAACTGCCAGGCAGCCAGCCGCAGCCCCCGCGCCAGGCCCGAGCCTTTCGGCGATTCGTCCAGCGCGCGGCAATTCTCGACTCGGTTGCCCGGCACCGTCTGGCAGGCGATCAGCGCCCAGCCGGTCTGCATATTGGCGGGGAGATAGGTGGCGAGCTCCGCACGGGTCGGCTCGCGCTGCCATTCGGCATTGTACAGCGATTCGCCGCCGGGGCCCTCGCCCGGGCCATAGGCCGTGCCGCTGTCCTTGCCGGAACCGGCCCCGTCGCCCGAAGCAACGGCGCCGCGGGACGGGATCTTCGAGATATCCGACGCGGCAAATTCATCCTTGCTGACCAGCCAGGAAGGCGGCGTTTCCGGTCCGGCGGGCGGCTTCGGCGTGGGTGGCGCCGGCCGGGGCGCGCCGCCACTGGGGCGCTTGCGCTCGACCACCACGCGGTCGCGCTCGGCCGGCGTCGGCTTCGGCTCGGGCAATGTCTGGAAGATGGTCGGCCGCTCATCGGCCTTTTTCCGCTCCGGCAGGGCCGGTGCCAGCCACACCAGCGCGATGACGATCAGGATATCGATCGCCAGCGCGAGCAGGAACGCAGTCGCGCGGCGACCCAGCAGGGCGCGCGGACGATCCGACGAAGATTGGTAGGACGCCGGATTCATCGGCTGCGCGCCTAGACCCGGGTGCTCCGGCGGGCAAGCTACGGGTCCATGCATAATGTCTTGCGGCGACCCCGGGCTGGCAGCGATTCGCTCGTCGCTTATCGCCTCCGACATGAACCGGATATAACGGGAAGCTGAAATCGCGCGGCGTTCAGCCGCGGACTCACCGCCTCATCGCTGCCGCCGACAGGTCAGAACAGGCCCGGCACTTCACGCTGCGGGGTATCCGGGCGTGCGGGGGCGAGCAGTTCGCGCGGGCTGCTGGGTGCCGCCCGGGCCGATTGCGCGCTCTGCCCACCGGCGGTGATCCGCGAACAGCTGCGTCCCGCAAGGAAATCCAACGCGGCGCGAGTCGAGGATTCGAGCGGATCGCCGAGCTGGTGCCCGATGTCGTCGGACGCCTGGCAGCTCGCCTCCATGGTGGCGGCGAGGCCGTCGAAATAGGCGCCCTGGCGCGCCGAATTCTCCGTGGCGAAGGCGATCACGCGCAGGCGATCGTCGCACGAGGCGCGATCGAGCGCGATCTGGCCGACCGGCTTGCCATAGGTGTTGGTGCCCACCAGCCCCGCCGAGGCGTGGAGATAGGGCACGAAGGCGTTGATCACGAGCTCGCTGGCGGAAGCCGTGCCGCCGGTGCCGATGAAGGCGATACGGGTCGGCGAGACCGATTCCGGCTTCGGCGCGAACTGGCGGATGGAATTCTCGCTCGACTTCTCCGGGCGGAAGGTGATCCGATCGAACACGTCGGCCGTGGAGCGGTTGCCGCCAAGCAGATCGCCCATCAGCTCCGCGATCGAAACGAGGCCGCCGCCATTGTAGCGCAGATCGACGATCACCTGCGTGATGCCCTGCGCGCGGAACTGAGCGAAGGCCGTCCGCAGCGCCGGATCGGCGGTGCTGATGAAGGTGCGCAGATTGAGGTAACCGACCCTGCGCCCGCCATCGTCGATGACCTTGGCGCCGTAGCGCGACGAAACCGGGGTGAGCGTGAAATCCGTCTTGGCGAGGGTCACGTCGCGCGTGCCGGCAGAATCGGCGACGCGCAGCAGCCGGGTGGTACCGGCCGTGTTGGGGCCGAGCGCGTCCGTGACGCCGGCGGTACCCTCAGCCGCGATGATCGCGCTGACCGTGCGCAGATTGGCCGCGCTGGTGCCGATCGCGAGAATCTCCGTGCCGCGATCGATCCCGGCGGCGAGCGCCGGCGCGCCTTCGAAGGATTCGATCACCGCGATGCGCCGCCCGGTCGTATCCGCGCCGAGGCGGAAGCCGAAGCCGGCGCTGTCGCCCGAGGCGTAATAGGCGTTCTCCTCGGCGATCGAGGTGAGATAGGTGAAATAGCGATCGCGCCGCTGGCTGCGCGCCGTCGCCGTCATCGCGTCGATATAATCGTCGACAGTAGTATAGGCCGCCGGGTTGAGGCTGGTCGGCAGCGTTTCCGGGAAGAGATACCATTCGCGTAGCTGAGCCGCGGCCCAATCCTGCCGATCGCGCAACGAGCAGCCGCTGGTGGTAGGCGACGGAGTCGGGGTTCCGCCCCCACCGCCACCGCCACCGCCGCCCGAGGCAAGCGAGCTGCCGTCACCGCCGCCACATGCCGACAGCATCGCGACCAGACCCAGAATTGCACCGAATTGGCGGCATTTCATTGCACTTCCCCCTACGCCTCAACTGTTTAGCGCGAAGAAATAGTCTTGCCAGTGTTAAGTTCAGATTGACGATCCGATGACCAATACTCGGCCAATGCGGACCGCTGTACGACCGCAGCGGGTCGAGGCCCGAAAGATCAGTCGGTCGGGGCCTAGATCCCGTCGGCCACCACTGGCCAGCCCCCGGCCTCGAGCCGCTCGGTGAGATCGGCGATGCACGCATCGACCAGCGCTGGGCCCGTGGCGCGCACCACGAAATTGGCGCCGGTGCGGCCTTCGCGGAAGAAGGGATAGCTGCCGATCGCGACGCCGGCATAGGCCCGCTCGACCTCGCCCAGCAGGATTGCGACCTCGCTTTCGGCCACCCAGCAGCCGATCGTGCGCGAGACGACCGGCAGGCCGCCCTCGAGCGTGCCGGTCAGTGCATCGAGCATGCCGGCGGTGATGTGCGGCACCCCGGCCATCACATAGATGTTGGCGATATGGATGCCGGGGGCGCCCGACATGCGGTTCTCGATCAGCTCGGCGCCTTCCGGCACGCGCGCCATGCGCTTGCGTGCTTCGGTCAGCCCGCCGCGTGTCGCATAATAATGTTCGAGCACGGCCACCGCCTTGGGATGGTGCACGACGCGCAGATCGAGCGCCGCGGCGATGGCGTCGACCGTGATATCGTCATGCGTGGGCCCGATCCCCCCGGTGGTGAAGAGATAGTCGTTGCGGGCGCGCAGCACGTTCACGGCCTCGACGATCGCGTCCGTCACGTCCGGCACGACGCGCACCTCGGCCAGGCGGATGCCCTGCACGTTGAGCCAGGTCGCCAGTTGCGCGACATTCTTGTCCTGGGTGCGGCCCGACAGGATCTCGTCGCCGATCACCACCAAAGCTGCGGTCCAGATGCGTTCGCTCATGCCCTGCGCATAGACCGGTAACGCTCCCCTCGCAAAGCCCGGCCTTCCGCGCTATATCGCAAAGCATGACAGACTATGTAACCGTCACCCCGGATGCGCCCGCCGGCCGCACCGGCGCGATCAAGCTCCATGGGCGCGCGGCGTTCGATGGCATGCACAAGGCCGGCCGGCTGGCCGCCGAGACGCTCGACATGATCGTGCCGCACATGGTGCCAGGCGTCGCCACCGGCGACCTTGACGACATGATCCGCACCTTCATCGCCGATCGCGGCGGCGTGCCGGCGACGCTGGGCTATCGCGGCTATACCCATTCGAGCTGCATCTCGATCAACCATGTCGTATGCCATGGCATCCCAAGCGAGAAGACGCTGAAATCAGGCGACATCGTCAATGTCGACGTCACCCCGATCCTCGACGGCTGGCATGGCGATTCGAGCCGCATGTATCTGATCGGCGACGTGCCGATCAAAGCGCGGCGGCTGGTCGACGTGACCTATGAATGCCTGATGCTCGGTATCGAGCAGGCCAAGCCCGGCAACCACATGGGCGACGTGGCCAACGCCATCCAGGTCCATGCCGAGAAGCATCGTTACGGCGTGGTGCGCGATTTCTGCGGGCACGGCCTCGGCCAGCTGTTCCACGACGCGCCCGAAGTGGTGCATGTCGGCAAGCCCGGCACCGGCCCGGAGCTGCGGCCGGGCATGATCTTCACGATCGAGCCGATGATCAATATCGGCCGGCCCGACGTGAAGCTGCTCGACGATGGCTGGACCGCCGTGACCCGCGACCGCTCGCTCTCGGCACAGTTCGAGCATTCGATCGGTATCACCGAAGACGGCTGCGAGATCTTCACGACCAGCCCCAAGGGACTGCACCAGCCGCCTTACGCGTGAAGTCGGCGGCCGGCCGCCGGTGGTTCTCAGCCCCCGGTGCGGCCGGTGAACTGCCCCATCAGGTGCCAGTAGACATCGATGTCAGACAGCTCGAGATTGTCCAGGTCGTCGCCACCACCGAGGAACAGCGGCTTGCGATAGCCGACGCACTGGTCATGACGCGGCGCAGAGCCGCCGTTCGATAGCCAGGCCTCGTGGAAGTCGCCCGCAAGGGCGGCATCGGCATAGTCGATCAACTCCTCGTCATGGAACGTCGCGATGCTGCAGGGAATTTCCAGCGCCTCGCCGGTGCCCGGCTCGAACAAGACGACGCCGGGTTCGCCGCCTTCCAGCCGCGCGGCATCCACGGCAAGAGCCCGCCCCAGCCAGTCGAAGCCGAAACAGGTAATCAGGCCCGCAAAGGCGGGAAAGGCATTGGCGACCCGCTCGCTCCACGCGTCGAGATCGGAACCGCGAATCACGCGGTAGAGCCCCTGCCCGAACGAGCCGCCGCCGAACTGATCGATCAGTTCGTTCCAGCCCGCGACCGTGGAACGCGGCGCCACGCCGTCATTATCGGCCGAAAGCGCGTCGTCGCGCGAAAAGGAATTCTGGAAAGCTTCGAACATCATCCCTCCTGTCTGCGTTTTCGAGAGGGCCCTGGGACGGGCCTAAAAAATCGCTCTGACCCCAATTTCTTACATCGTCGCGAAATGCCGACGGATCGTCCACGCCAACAACAGCCATGCCGCAACCAGCAATCCGCTCGCCAGCACGAACGGCGCGCCGGGGAAATAGACGCCCTTCGCGTCGGCGAAATGGCCGAAGACCGAAGTCATCACCAGCGGGCCGATGATCGCGGTCAGCCCGACCGTGCTGGCCACCGCGCCCTGCAATTCGCCTTGAGCATCTTCCTCGATCCGGGTGCTCATCATGCCCTGCATCGCAGGAAAGGCGACGCCGGCCAGCGCGCCGATGACGATGGCGAGATAGATCATCCAGCCCGACCCGGCGATTGCGAGCAGGAGGTAACTGGGCAGGCCGAAGGCGAGGCTGATCAGCGCGCTACGCCGTTCACCGAAGCGCGCGATGGCGTGGCCGGTGACCAGCCCCTGCGCGATCGCGATGGTGACGCCGAAGGTCGCGATCGACAGGCCGATGTCGAGCGGCGACCAGTTCAGCCGGGCGATCAGGAAATAGCCCCAGGTCGAGAGCTGCGATTGCGCCGCGAGTTGCATCAGGAAGATCGTCGCCAGGATGCCGAGCACGAAAGGATAGCGCGTCATACGGATCAGCGTGCCGAACGGATTGGCGCGCGCCATGGTGAAGGGGCGTCGGCGATCGGACGGGAGCGTCTCCGTGAAGATGAAATAACCGATCGCTGCCCCCGTTAGCGCCAGCACGCTCGCCGCGACAAAGGGCAGGCGCAGACCGATCGTGCCGAGGAGCCCGCCGATCGCCGGGCCGAGCACGAAGCCCGAGGCCCCTGCCCCGCCCAGCAGCCCGAACAGCCGCCCGCGTTGCTCGGGTGGATAGATGTCCGCGATGCAGCTGTTCGCCGCGGCCCAGGTCGCGCCCATCACGCCCGAGATCAGCCGCCCGGCGAACAGCCAGGCAAGCGTCGGCGCCCAGGCCATCATCGCATAGTCGACGCCAAGCGCGACAAGCGTACCGAGCAGCACCGGTCGGCGCCCGAACCGGTCGCTAAGGCCGCCAATCACCGGCGCGAACAGGAATTGCATCGCGGCATAAGCGAACAGCAGTTCGCCGCCGATCAAAGCGGCGTGCGCGACGTCGGCATGGCCGAGACTCTCAACCAGGGAGGGCAGGATCGGGATGATCAGCCCGATGCCCGCCATGTCGATGAAGACGATGAACGCGATCAGCGGCAGCCGATTGTCGGTTGTGGCCATCATTACCCCCCGACGCTCGCAAGTAAGCGATGGCCGCGCGCCGCACCAGTCGTTGCGGTGACTCGAAGGCGACGCCTGCCCCTGTCACGGCGCCTACGGGTCTTTCCCAAGGTACAGCCCGATCCCGCGATGCTAGGCCCGCCCGGCGCCGCTATCCCGGGCGCAATGGTACAAGGATGGTCCGCATGTCGAAGCCCGATCGATCCCATATCAAGGCGCATCTCGTCGGCGGCGGCATCGCCTCGCTCGCGGCGGCGGCAATCCTGATCCGGGACGGCGACGTGCCGGGCCACAACATCACCGTCTATGAGGAGCTGGAGCGGATCGGTGGCAGCCTGGACGGTTCGGGCGATCCGGAAAACGGCTATATGGTGCGCGGCGGGCGGATGCTCGAAAGCAAATATCTGTGCACCTACGATCTCTTCTCCTCAGTGCCGACGCTCGACGGCAAGCAGACCGTCACGCAGGAGATATTCGCCTGGAACGAGATCATCAAGACCGGATCCAAATCGCGTCTTGTGCGCGCCGGGCAGCGCATCGATGCGCCCGAATTCGGCCTGTCCGAACGCCATATCCTGACCATCGAAAAGCTGATGATCGAGCCCGAGGCAATGCTCGGCACCAGCCGGATCGACGAACATTTCGACGCGGCGTTCTTCCGGACCAATTTCTGGTTCATGTGGTGCACGACCTTCGCCTTCCAGCCCTGGCACAGCGCGATCGAGCTCAAGCGTTATTTCGTGCGCTTCACGCATATGGTCGACGGCTTCAACGAGCTGCGCGGGATCATGCGCACTTATTACAACCAATATGATTCGCTCGTCCTGCCGCTGCGCAAATGGCTCGACGAGCGCGGCGTGCGGTTCGAGACGAGCACGACCGTGACCGACATCGCCTTTACCGAGCGCGACGGCACGACACTGGTCGAGGCGATCGACTGCCGGCGCGCCGCCGGGCCCGGCCGGATCGCGGTGGCGCCAGACGATCTCGTCATCGCCACGCTTGGATCGATGACCGAGGGCGCATCGATCGGCACGATGGAGCGCGCGCCGCTGCTCAACGACAAGCGCACCGGCGGTGCCTGGGCCCTGTGGGAAAAGATCGCGGCCGGCCGGCCGGCGCTCGGCAATCCGGCGGCCTTCGCCGACCATGTCGACCAGTCGAAATGGGTATCGTTCACCGCGACGATGAAGAACCCGGCGCTGTTCACGCTGGTGCGCGATTTCACCGGCAACGTCCCGGGCGAGGGCGGGCTGATCACCTTCACCGATTCGAGCTGGCTGATGTCGATCGTCCTGCCGCACCAGCCGCATTTCATCGGCCAGCCCGAGGATGTGCAGGTGTTCTGGGGCTATGCGCTGTCCGTCGATCAGCCCGGCGACTTTGTGAAGAAGCCCATGGCGGATTGTACCGGGCGCGAATTGATGACCGAGTTGCTCGGGCATCTCGGCGCGCTCGACCGGGCGGACGAGATACTGGCCGGTGCGATCTGCCTGCCGTGCATGATGCCGTTCATCACCAGCCAGTTCCTGGCCCGCGCCAGCGGCGACCGACCGGCGGTACACCCGAAGGGATTCGCCAATTTCGCGGTGACAGGCCAGTTCTGCGAGCAGCCGGAGGATGTGGTGTTCACCGTGGAATATTCCGTCCGCGCGGCGATGACCGCGGTCTATGAACTGCTCGGCCTGGATCGCAAGCCGCCCGCCGTGTTCAAGGGCCAGCACGATCCGCGCAACCTCTACAAGGCATTCCGCGCGCTGCATGATCTTTAGGCCCGGCTGCCGGAACGCAGGCTGACACCGTGGGACACTGCCGCAAAATAGGGCAGCAGCGGCCCGTGTGCACGGGCGTTAGGCAATAGTTAACCCGCGACTCGGGGCCAGCCCCACGGTGTTCCGCGCTCGCGCAGCTGGCACGCTTGTTGTAAGGGTTGCCGACAGGCAGAGACGTTCCGCTCAGACTGCCAACCACCATATCGGGGGCGTACCGAAGTGAAGAAGATCGAGGCGATCATCAAACCGTTCAAGCTGGACGAGGTGAAGGAGGCGCTCCACGAAGTGGGCGTATCCGGCATCACCGTCACCGAAGCCAAGGGCTTCGGGCGCCAGAAGGGGCATACCGAACTGTATCGCGGCGCCGAATATGTCGTGGATTTCCTCCCCAAGGTGAAGCTCGAGGTCGTCGTCGAGGACGCGCTGGCGGATCGCGTGGTCGAGGCGATCGCAGCGGCCGCGCAGACCGGCCGCATCGGCGACGGCAAGATCTTCGTCATTCCGGTCGAAACCGCGCTCCGCATCCGTACGGGCGAGCGCAACGAAGACGCGATTTGACGCGGCGCAGCATATTGTGACAGCAGGCCCCGGTGGGGCGACAACATGATTCCCGATTCTATCGGGCACACGATATTTCCAGAAAGGGCTAGGGGCATATGGCGAACTCGGCGAACGACGTACTGAAGTTGATCAAGGATCAGGAGATCGAGTGGGTCGACCTGCGATTCACCGACCCCAAGGGCAAGTGGCAGCATCTGACGATGGTTTCCTCCGTCGTCGGCGAGGACGAATTGACGGACGGCTTCATGTTCGACGGTTCGTCGATCGCGGGCTGGAAGGCGATCAACGAATCCGACATGATCCTGAAGCCGGATCTGGATGCGGTATGGACCGATCCCTTCTCGGCGACGCCGATGCTGATCCTGGTGTGCGACATCGTCGAGCCTTCGACCGGCGAGCTCTATTCGCGCGATCCGCGCTCGACCGCCAAGCGGTCCGAGGCCTATCTCAAGACGACCGGCATCGGCGACACGATCTATATCGGCCCGGAAGCCGAATTCTTCATGTTCGACAATGTGCAGTTCGAGAACAGCTACGCGACGAGCTATTACAAGATCGACGATATCGAGCTGCCGACCAACACCGGCACGACCTATGAAGGCGGCAATCTCGGCCATCGTCCGCGTGCCAAGGGCGGTTATTTCCCCGTCGGCCCGGTCGACAGCGCCGTCGACATCCGCGGCGAGATGGTTTCGACCATGCTCGAAATGGGCCTGCCGTGCGACAAGCATCACCACGAAGTCGCAGCAGCGCAGCACGAGCTCGGCCTGACCTTCGGCACGCTGACGCTGACCGCCGACCGCATGCAGATCTATAAGTACGTCTGCCACCAGGTCGCCCAGGCGTACGGCAAGACCGTCACCTTCATGCCGAAGCCGATCAAGGAAGATAACGGTTCGGGCATGCACACCCACCTTTCCATCTGGGAAGGCGGCAAGCCGCTGTTCGCGGGCAATGGCTATGCGGGCCTGAGCGATACCTGCCTGTATTTCATCGGCGGTATCATCAAGCATGCCAAGTCGCTGAACGCCTTCACCAACCCGTCGACCAACAGCTACAAGCGGCTGGTCCCGGGTTACGAGGCACCGGTGCTGCTCGCTTATTCGGCGCGCAACCGTTCGGCATCGTGCCGCATTCCGTACGGCACGGGCGCCAAGGCGAAGCGCGTCGAAGTGCGCTTCCCCGACGCGATGGCCAATCCGTATCTCTGCTATGCAGCGTTGCTGATGGCCGGCCTGGACGGCATCCAGAACCGCATCCACCCGGGCGAGGCAATGGACAAGAACCTGTACGACCTGCCGCCGGCAGAGCTCGCCGAGGTTCCGACCGTCTGCGCATCGCTGCGCGAGGCGCTGGAGAATCTGGCCGCCGATAACGACTATCTGCTCAAGGGCGGCGTGTTCACCCCGGACCAGATCGAATCCTATATCGAGCTGAAGATGGAAGACGTGGCGCGCTGGGAAATGACCCCGAGCCCGGTCGAGTACGACATGTACTATTCCTACTGATCGAACCCGTTTCGAAAGGGAGGGCGTCCGGAGCGATCCGGGCGCCCTTTTTCTTTGCCGGTTTGCTGCGTTTCGCCAACCTGGCGGGCGCCGGATCGCAGACATTGGCATTTGCGAGCGCGGGATTTACGATCCGCGCATGGAAGCACGCCCTGTCCAAAATGTCGGCCTTGGTGGCGATGGCGATGAGATTTCCGCGATCCGCGAAGTGGAAGAGGCGTTCGGCGTCAGGCTCGACTACGCCGACGCCGGTAATTGGTATTGCGCTGGAGATGTTTATGCCGCCCTGCTCAGGGCGCTTCCCGCCGAGGAAGCAGACAAGCCGGACGTCTGGGACCGCTTTGCGGAAGCATTATGCAGGGAAGCGGGCATATCCCCGTCCAGCATCTGTCCAGAAAGTGAGTTGCTGGCCGAATCCGGCATCTGGGTGCACGTAGTGAACGGCTCGGCACTGTTCTGGAAAGCCATGGCGCTTGCCGCCGTCGTCGCCGTCGGGTGGATGTTGCTGTAAAGCCGGCCCCGGTTTCGAGTTGTTGGGCGTATGGCGTTTTTGACGTCTGATTGATCAGCTCAAGACGTTGAGCACGCGATAACCATCTCTCTCGCCGTAACACTGCCGGTTGAGGCCCGCATCGGGCGGAACGATCCGCCCGCAAATTCGTCGTTGCCGCAATGACTATCCGCACCGTCCTCGCCGACCGGCGACTCCATTACGTGGCCGGCGGTGCGGTTGCGCTGATTGCGGTGCTGTTGATCGTGCTGGCGGCGATGCCCTGGGGCCTGTTCCGATCGACCATCGAGTCTCGGCTGAGCGACCGGTTCGGCCGGCCGGTGACGATCGGCGCGGTGGAGCGGCTCGACAGTTTCTCGCTTTCCCCGACGATCGCGATCCGCAACCTGCGCGTGCCGCAGGCGGCCTGGGCCGGGAAAGGCGACCTGATCCGGGTCGACACCGCGCGCCTGTCCTTTCCCGTGCTCCCGCTGCTGCTCGGCAAGTTCCGGCCGGGCACGATCGACGTGACCGGCGCGCATGTCGTGCTGGTCCGCGATGCGCAGCGGCGCGAGAGCTGGAGCAAGCCTGACGCTGGACCGCGCCAGGGCGATAGCGGTGGCCTCTCGCTGAGCAGCCTGCGCATTGCCGACAGCAGCATCTCCTATCGCGATGCCTTGCGGCAACGCAGCTTCGCCGCAAAGATCGCGGCCGATCCGGCGACCGGCGTGACGCTGCGCGGCACCGGCACGGTCCGCGGCGAGCCGGTCACGCTGGCAGCGCATGGCCCGGCGATCGACCGCGCGGCGGGCAGGCCTTGGCCCTTCACCGCGACGATCGCCGGCGCGGCTCTCGACATGGCGGTGACCGGGACGATGGACGCCCCGCTCGACACGCGCCGCATGACACTCGACGTTACCGCGCGCGCCATCGACCTGCGGTTCATCGACTCGATCATCGAGGCCGGGCTTTTCGGCACCCGGCCGGTGCGCCTGACCGCCCATGCCCGGCGCGACGGACCGGTGTGGATGGTCACGGGGCTGAAGGGCACGGTCGGCCGTTCCGACATCGCCGGCCATGTCACCGCGCGCAAGATCGACGGCCGCACCAAGATTGACGGCGCGATCGTCTCCAACGCATTCGATTTCGGCGATCTCACCACGCCGGAGGGGCGCGCGCGCGGACTTGCCAAGCAGCGGGCGCTGGGGCCGCGGCTGGTGCCCGACACGCGGATCAACCTGCGCAAGATCGGGCGAACCGACGGCACCCTGACCTTCACCGCGAAACGCCTGATCAGCGACCCCCCCTCCGCGCTGGCGGCGATGCGCGGCACGGTAACGATCGACCATCAGCTGATGACGGTCGCGCCATTCAGGCTCGACCTGCGACGTGGCAGGATCGAGGGATCCGTGATCGTCGACCAGCGCGGCGGCCCGCCGGTGCCGCTGGTGACGATCGACCTGGCACTGCGCGATTCGAGCATCACCGCGCTCGCCGGGGGCGCCGAGGTGGACGGATATGTCGAGGCCCGCGCGCGGCTGAAGGGCACGGGCAGCACGATCCGCGAAGCTGTCGGCCGCTCCGACGGGACGATCGGCCTCGTCGCGCGGGACGGCACATTGCCCGCCAAGATCGCCTCGCTGCTCGGCTTCGATGCGGTGCGTGGAATCCTGACCGACGAAGCCGAGCGGGCGGGACTGCGCTGCGCGGTGCTGCGCCTCGACGTCCGCCGGGGCGTGGGCCGGGTCGATCCCTTCACGATCGATACGACGCGCAGCCAGACCAACGGCCAGGGCACGATCAGCTTCCCGTCCGAGGCGATCGCCATGCAGCTCACCGGCGCGCCCAAGGCGAAGACGATCCTGCGCTTCCCCGGATCGCTGACCGTCGGCGGATCGATCAAGGAGCCCGATGTGCGCCTGCCGGCCAATGCGAAATCCGCGGGGAATTTCCTCAAGGCGATCGGCCGGTCGATCACCGGCAAGCAGGGCCCGCGCGCGACCAACGCCGATTGCGCCGGGCTGGCGGCGCGGGCGTTACGCTGAAGCAAGCCTGCGCGATGCATGGATAGCTTTCGCGCGTCCCTCGTTTGCTCGTGACAGCCCCCTCGAGGAACCGGATCATGAAGCTCACTGCCATCGCCCTGAACTGCACGCTCAAGGCGGACGCCACACAGAAATCGTCGACCGACGCGATGATCGCGGTGCTGGAAAAGGCGTTCGCCAAGCTGGATGTCGAGATCACCGAAACCGTCCGGGTGGCGGCGCTGGATATCAAGCCGGGCGTGACATCGGACGAGGGCGACGGGGACGCCTGGCCGGCGCTACGCGAGAAGATCCTGGCGCAAGATATCCTGATCTTCGGCGGGCCGATCTGGATGGGTCAGGTCGGCAGCGTCGGAAAGCGCGTGCTCGAGCGGATGGATGCGTTCCTGAGCGAGGCCGACGATAAGGGCCGGATGCCGAGCTATTCGAAGGTCGCGGTCGCGGCGATCGTCGGCAACGAGGACGGGGCGCATTTTTCCTCGGCGCAGATCTTCCAGTCGCTGAACGACACCGGCTGGACGATCCCGGCCGTCGCAGCCTGCTACTGGGTCGGCGAGGCGATGGGCGATGTCGACTTCAAGGATCTGAAGAAGACGCCGGCCAAGGTGACCGAAACGGCCGCGATGGTGGCCGCGAACGCGGCGCATCTGGCGGGGCTGCTTAAGGGCAAGCCCTATCCAGGCTAGGGTTTAGGGTTCGGCCGCGCGTTACGGAATCAGCACCGTCGCGCCGCGAGTCTCGCCCGCCTCGAGCGCGCGGTGGGCATCGGCGGCATCCTCGAGCGCGAAGGTCTGGCCGATCTCCGGCACGATCGCGCCCTTCGCGACCATGTCGAACAGGCGGTCGGCGCCGGCCTGGCGGGCTTGCTGATCGGCATAATAATCGAACAGGGTCGGCCGGGTGACGAACAGTGATCCCTTTGCCGCCAAGACGCCGAGCGCCACGCCCTCGACCGGCCCGCTGGCATTGCCATAGCTGACGATCAGCCCACGCTTCGCGGTCGCGGCGAGCGAGACCAGCCAGGTCGCCCTGCCGACGCCGTCCAGCACCACCGGCACGCCCTGGCCACGCGTGATCGTGAGCACCTCCTGCGCGACATCCACCTGCTTGTGGATCAAGACATAATCGGCGCCGGCGGCGCGGGCCTGCTCGGCCTTTTCCGCGGTGCCGACCGTGCCTATTACGGTCGCGCCGATATGCTTGAGCCAGCCTACCAGCAAATGGCCGACGCCGCCCGCCGCGGCATGGACCAGCACGGTCTGCCCCGGCTCCACCCTGGCACAGCGCTCGACCAGGAATTCGGCGGTGCAGCCCTTCAGCAGCAGCGCGGCGGCAATCTTGTCCTCGATCGAATCGGGCAGCGTGACGAGCTCGACGGCCGGCACGTTGCACTCAGTCGCATAAGCGCCGCGCGACGGGCCGAACATGCCGACCCGGTCGCCAACCGCGAAGCCCGTGACGCCCGGGCCAACCGCCTCGATCACGCCCGTCGCCTCGCTGCCAATCCCGGCGGGCAATTGCGATGGATAGAGGCCGCTGCGGAAATAGGTGTCGATATAGTTCAGGCCCACCGCGGTGGTGCGCAGACGGACTTCGCCGGGGCCGGGATCGGGCAAGTCGATATCCATCCAGCGGATTACTTCGGGGCCACCGGTCTGCTCGATCCGTGCAACGCGCGCCATAACTCGGTCTCCTGTGTGGCTGCCTGAAATAAGCGCCGTGTTTCAGGTTGCAACGCTTCGTTGCGCCCGGCATCCACGCGGCCGCACGATTGCGGATACGAAATAATTCGAAAGGGCAGCATGCAGGACATCGACGTGCTGATGCCGGCCACGGGCAGCGAATATGGCACGATGGCGGAGACCATTCTCGAAGCGTATCGCGCCGCCTTCTTCGCGCGCGGGATGACGCTCGTACCGCGCTCATGGGACAAGGGGCCGGGCGACGGCGACGCGACGCTGGCACTGTTCGCCTGGGGCTATCATCTCGACGTGATCCGCTGGCAGGCGATGCTCGCGGCGTGGCCGGCCGGGCAGCCGCTGTTCAACGCGGCGGCCCTGCTCGCCTGGAATACCCGCAAGACCTATCTGGTCGGGCTGGCGGCGGAGGGCATCCCGATCGTGCCAAGCCGGTTCGGCCGGGCCAATGCGACAAGCGTCGCGGCGGCGTTCAACGATTTCGCGACCGACGAGCTGGTGATCAAGCCGCAGGTTTCGGGCGGCAGCTATCGCACCGTCCGGATTCGACCGGGCGATCCGGTCGAGCCGCTCGACGACGCAATCATCCAGCCGTTCGTGGCGGCGGTTGCGGGCGAGGGCGAGCTGTCCTTGCTGTTCGTCGACGGCCGCTTCAGCCACGCAGTGCGCAAAGTCGCGAAACCGGGCGATTTCCGTATCCAGCCCCAATTTGGCGGCCAGTTCAGCCGGTTCGATCCGGAGCCTTCCCAACTGGCGCTGGCCGAGACCGTGATCGCGGCACTGCCCGAGCCGGCGCTGTACACGCGCGTCGATCTGCTGCGGCTGGCCGATGGCAGCCTTGCGCTGATGGAGCTCGAGGCGATCGAGCCCGATCTCTATCCGCAGATGGCACCTGAATTGTCCGGCCGGCTCGCCGACGCGGTCAGGGCGCGGCTCTAAGCGACGCGCGTCGCGCGCATCAATGCAGCGGCCAGGTCCACATCACCAGCGGCGTCCCGACCAGCACGACAAGCAGCGATAGCGGCGCGCCGAGCCGGGCATAGTCGCCGAACTTGTACCCGCCCGGGCCGAACACGAGCGTGTTGCACTGGTGCCCGATCGGGGTGAGGAAATCGCACCCGGCGCCGATCGCGGTGGCGATCAGGAACGCCTCCGGCCGGTAGCCGAGATCGTGCGCGAAGACCGCGGCGATCGGCGCCATCACCAGCACGGTTGCGGCATTGTTGAGGAACGGCGTCACTGCCATCGCCGCGACCAGGATCAATGCCACCGCACCCCAGGCCGGCAAGGTCGCCGCAACATGGGCAAGCCCCGTCGCAATGACGTCCGACGCGCCCGTGGTGCGAAGCGATTCGCTGACCGGGATCAGTGCGCCGAGCATGATCAGGATCGGCCATTCGACATGGTCATAGGCCTCACGCACCGGCAGCGCACCAGTGATCATGACGAGGCCGGCCGCCGCGAAAAAGGCCACCGCCACGGGCACATATCCCGTCGCCGTGGCGGTCATTGCAACCGCGAGGATCAGGATCGGCAACCAGCCGCGTTTGGAATTGCCGAGCCGCAGCGCGCGCTCGGCCAGGGGCAGCGCGCCGAGATCGCGCAACCGTTCGGGCAACAGGCTCAACGGCCCCTGCAGCACGATCACGTCGCCCGCGCCCAGAACCGCCTGGCCCAGGCTCTTGGTTAACCGCTCGCCGCCGCGCGACACCGCGATCAGGTTCACGCCATAGCGGCGCTGGAGCAGGAGGCGCTCGGCCGTCTGGCCGACCAGCACTGAATCCGCGTTCACCACCGCCTCGATAACGCCGATATCTTCGTTCTCGGAGCCTTCGGGCACGTCGCGATCATGGCCGGCCAGGGCGAGCCGGTCGCCCGCGATGACTCGCTCGAGCGCGTCGGGGTCGCCCCCCATGATCAGCACGTCCGCTTCCTGCAGCACGGAATCGGGCAGCAGCGGGCTGCGCACGCCGGCGCGGATCAGCGTGGTGATCGTCACTTCATGCTCATGGCGATCGATGAAGGCGGCAACGGTCTCGCCGATCGCCGGCGATCCCTCCGCGAGCGACACCTCGGTGGTATAACCCTTGATATCGAGCGCCTCGCCCATGGTCGGCGCGGCGCGCCGGTCGCGCGGCTGCAGGCGATAGGCAAAGCGCAGGAAGATCAGCCCGACGACGAGCAGGCCGAGGCCGGTCGGCAGATAATCGAACATCTTGAACGGCTCGCCGGTCATCTCCTCGCGTACGCGGCTGACGATGATGTTGGGCGAAGTACCGACCAGCGTCATCAGCCCGCCAAGGAGCGACGCGAACGACATCGGCATCAGGAAGACGGACGGGCTGGTGTTGTTCTTCTTGGCCATCTGGAACGCGGCGGGCATCAGCATCGCCAATGCACCGACATTCTTGACCAGCGCCGAGGCGATGCCGACCGAGGCGGTGAGCACCAGCAGTTGCGAGCGCACCCGCTTTACCCGTTTCGAGACGAAGGCCAGCGCAACCTCGATCACCCCGGAGCGCTGCACCGCGGCCGACATGACCAGCGCCGATCCGACGATGATGACGATGTCGTCGGAAAAGCCGCTGAACGCTTCCTTGGGCTTGACGATACCGAGCGCGAGCGCCGCCAGCAGCGCGATGATCGCGGTGACATCGTACCGGAACCGGCCCCAGATGAAGAGCGCCATCATCCCGGCGAGCGTGGCGATCGAAAGCAGCTGGGGAAGTGTCATGCAGGCCCTTGGCAGGTGATATCAGGCTCAACCGTCGAGAGCGCGACTGTGTCCGTCCCGCCGCGGCGCGATCCTCAATAGTCCTTCGATGCCCTGAGGTTCACGCTCTGCCGCCCAAGCGTCGAGATGCTCGACAGCACCGAAAGCCAGCGCGTCACCTGGAACTCGACCCGGGTCGCCGAATACCCCTGACCGTCCGTGATGATCTCGGCGAACAGGCGCCGCGTGATGTATTTGCCGGCGGCGACCGACGTTCCGGCGCCAGTCTGCGGATCGGCCGCGAGGATGCGCAGCCGGTCGAGCCCCGCCGCGCGGCGAACCGCATTGATCGGGTTGAGGCCACCGCTCCCGTCGCGCAACGCCGCGACCGCCGCCGCAAGCTGCAATGCTTCCGGCGCGGACAGATTGGTGATCGAGGTGCCGAACAACAGCCGCGACAGCAGTTCGTCCTCGGGCAGCGCCGGCACGCTCGAGAAACTGATATCGGGTCGCTGCGCCGATCCGGTCACGCGGATCGTCGCGCTGAGCCCGGTCGAATCGGCGTTGGCGGCGATGTCCAGCGACGGATTGGCCGGCACCTCGCCCGCGAACAGGATGCGCCCGCGCTCTATCTCGAACTGGCGCCCGGCAAATTCATAATCGCCCTTGATAAGGTCGGCGCGGCCGACGATCGACGGATTGTCGGGGGCGCCGCCGATCTCGAGATTGGCCGACCATTCGCTGGTGAGGCCGAGCCCGCTGACGATCAGCTGGCCTGGCGCGCGCGCTTTGAGTGCCAGCCGCCATGGTTTGCGCGGCACGTCCTCCTCGTCGCCGATGCCGAAGGGCAGGTTGATCTCACGAATGTTGAGTCGGGGCACGGCGGTGGCGGCGCCGGCCTGGCCAAGCCGGTAGCGACTCTTGTTGAGCAGCAGGTCCCCTGCGATCACCCCGCCCTGCCCGTCCGACTTGAACGTCAGCGGCCCGGTGACCGTGGCGCCGATATCGTCGCGGTTGATCATCACCGCATTATCGGCGCTGACCGCGAGATCGATGCCGAAGCCGTTGGCTGCGGCAAGATCGAAGGTGCCGGTGCCGGTGACACGCCCGCCCTTGCCGGCATCGGCCGCGAAGCGATCGATCACCAGCCGCGATCCGCCGAAGCGCCCGGTGGCCTGGACATTGGTGAGCACGGTGCCGGTGACGCCGCTTTCGATCCGCGCATTCTTCGCCTCGACCACGCCGCGGATCTGCGGATCGCTGACCCGCCCCCCGAGATCGGCGCCGATCGCCACCGGACCGGTCAGGTCGAACAGCTCCATCCCCGTAAGCCGCCACAGCGTATCGGCCGGTCCGTCATAGCGAAGTTGCGCGAACAGGCCCGCATTGGCGAGCTGCGTGGTCAGCGGACCATCGCCCGACAAGGTGAATTGCGCCTGGGCGCGACCGACCGTCTTGCCGCCGCTCTTCGCGACCGCACGCGCGGCGGCCTTGCCCGGCTGGAGGATCGCCGCGATGCCGACATCGACCGGCTGCGACGACAGGATCAGGCCGGACCGAGTCAGGCCCCGGACCGTCGCATCGATTCGTCCGGTCGGCGCTGCGCCCCGCGCCTGGGCAAAGGAGAGCTTGCCCGAGGCAGTGCCGCCGAGCCCGAGCCCGGGATAGCCGATATCCAGGATCGACAAAGGCATCCGCGCCATCGTCGCGTCGATGGCGCTCGATGTGCCGGTGAACCGCCCCGCCACCTGGGCGTCACCGCCCGCGAAGCTGAGCCGGGTCGGC
Organism: Parasphingomonas zepuensis; assembly: GCF_036663735.1. Lineage (NCBI taxonomy): Bacteria > Pseudomonadati > Pseudomonadota > Alphaproteobacteria > Sphingomonadales > Sphingomonadaceae > Parasphingomonas > Parasphingomonas zepuensis. The sequence continues at coordinate 24,217 of NZ_JAXOJO010000005.1, forward strand.
GCGAGCCGCCAGCCATCGCCGTCACGCGTGAATACGGCCGGCGTCACCAACCGCAGCGGACGGCGGTCGAGCGTACCTTCGGCGGACACGGTATAACTGTCGGGCGTCACCTGGGTGACCGTCTCGATATCGAAGGCGCGGCCGCGCGCGCCGGAAATCGAGGCGCGAACTTCGCCGCGCCCGCCCCGCAACGACGCCGCCACGGCGAAGCGCCCGAGCGACATCGCGCCGCGCCGCAGCCCGGTGCCGGACGCCGTCGCCTCGATCGAGGTGCCGGCCGGATCGAGCAGGACCACTGCATCGAGACGTCCGCGGCGGAGCGTGAGATTATCGGCCAGGCGCGCCGCTTCGGCCGCGAGATGCGCCTCGATTCGCTGGACGGTGCCGACCGGTCGGAACAGCAGTTCGCCCGAGATCCCGCCACCGGCAACGGCAAGCCGCCCGTCGAACCCGCCCGTCACGATCTGCAGCGCGCCACTCGCCGTGGTACCGCTGACGTCGAGCCGATTTACGGCGATCGTCCCGCCCCCGCCGCGCGGCAACAATATATCGCCGTTGCCGGTGAAGGGCCCCAGCAACGATCCGCCATTGGCGGTGAAGGCAAAGCCCTGCGGCGTCGGATCGAGGTGGGCAACGACGTTGCTGAGCCCCATCGTGTCGTTGGGTCGCTCGAACACCAGGTCTAGCGTCGGGCGTTCGATCCGGCCGTCGAGCTTCAGGGTAAGCGGGCCATAGGTCGCCTGCTCGCCCCTTCCCTCGAAATGGAACGTGCCGTCGCGGCGCCGGATGCCGTTGCCGGTCAGCCGCAGCGACGGGGACGTCAGCACCAGATTGTTGAGGTGGAGGATACCGTCCGGCGTCCGCTCCAGCCCGGTCGTGATCTTGGGCAAACCGCCGGTCAGCGAGCGGAAGAACGCATTGTCGAGCCGCACCATCTGCGCGGTGCCGGTGCCGATCACCCTGCTCCCGCGCCCGCCCGGCCCCGGCACCACGCGCAGGACGGACTTCACATCGACCACGCCGAGGCCCGGGATGAGATAGCGGCCGAGCGCACCGTTGATCCCGACCTCATATTGGCCGGTCTTCAGATCAAGCGTCAGGTTGATCCGGCCGGTCAGCTTGTCCGAGGTCAGGCGCAGATCGTCGCCGGTGACGAGCCGGCTCGTTACACGCAGCACGCCCTCGACGCGAAGGTTGCGCAGAATGCCGCCGGCAACATCGCCCACGCCGGTCACCCGCGCCGCGGTGAGGCGGATCGGCAGGCGGATCGGCTGTTTCGAGAAATTGCCGGCACCGCCCGCGCGCACGACCTCGAACCCGGTCCGGTCGAACGCGGCTCGGTCGGCTGTCAGCCGGTAATCGAAATGCGCGGTCGCGAAGGCGCCATCGAGGATCGCGCGCAACTCGACGCCGCGACCGGTCATGTTGGGGAACAGCGCCTTGGGCTGGAGCAGCCGGGCATGGAGCCGCAGGTTGCGATAGGCCCCCTGCCCGAGATCAATCGTCCCGACGCCATCGATCGCCAGCGCGGCCGAGCGGAGCTTGAGCGTTCCGTCCAGCCGCCGGTCGGCCAGAGTCGCCACACCATCGACCGCCACACGCGGGCTGGTCAGCCGGGCCAGCTTGCCCTTGGCCAGCGGCGACGGATTAAGCGTGCCGTTCAGCGCATAGCGGCCAGCATTGTTGGTCAGCGCGAGATCGATGACGCGCACCGCACCGATGTCGGCGCGGGCCGCGCCCCGCCAGGCGCTCCATTTCCCGTCGCCGGCGAGATCGATCGCGATCGGCCGCGCAAAGCCGACAAGCTTCGCCAGCACGCCGGTCGCCGTGCCCCGCGCATGGAGATCCACATCGAAACGGTCGCGATCAGGCTCCGCATCGAGCTTCAGCGCCAGCCTGTCGCTGCCTTCGATCACAGCGTTCAGATCGATCAATGCGCGGCCGGCGCGAATCTCGGCACGACCGGCGAGCTTGCCCGTCCGCGCCACGCCGGTGATCTTCGGCGACACCGCCAGCCGGTCGATGCGCAGTTCCCCGATGCGGATGTCGAAACTTGGCAGCAGCGGCCCTGCCTTGCCGGTGCGGATCGTCTGCGGCAGCTTGGCCAGGCTCGCGCGCGGGATGATCAGGCTGCGGATGTTCAGCCGGTTGTCGAGCCACGACAACGGCACCCAGTTGAGTTCGGCACGCGGCGCGTAGAAGATCAGGCCCTTGGGATCGGCGATCCGCACGTCGATCAGCCGTGCCCTGGAATAGAGCGATCCCTCGATCCGCCCGACGCTGTAGCGCAGGCCGTTGGACGGCCTGAGCTGGGCGATCCGGTCAGCGACCCAGCGGTGCCCGATGCTGGTATCCAGCGCCGCCAGCGCCAGCACAACCACCGCGACGATCGCGAATAGCGCACCGGCCAGCCAGCGCCACCAGCGGCGGCGGCGCTGCACGACCGGCGCGGCCACTTCCTCGGTCAAAACGCCTGGCCCAGCGAGACATAGACCGCGACACGCGGATCGCCCTTTTGCGGATTGATCGGCGTGCCGACATCAAGGCGGATCGGCCCGAAGCTGGAATAATAGCGGACGCCGATGCCGGTGCCGAACCGGAATTCGGAGAATTTCGGCAACGGCGAGGTATAGATATTGCCGCCGTCGAAGAACGGCACGATCCCGAAATTGCCGAACGCCTTCACCCGCGCCTCGATCGAGAATTCCGTCAGGCTGCGCCCGCCGATCGGATCGTTATTGGGATCGCGCGGCCCGATATCCTGATAGCCATAGCCGCGCACCGAGGCGCCGCCGCCCGCATAGAAACGCCGCGACGGCGCGATCGCATCCCGCGGCGCGCCGGCGATCGTCCCCAGCCGTATCCGCCCGGCCGCCACCACCCGCGGCGTCACCGAGCGATAGGCGCTGGCGTCGACCTGCACCCGGGCATAGCCGAACGCCTTGCCCTCGAGCGAGATCTCTGGCGAGAACCGCCCGCCGAGCCGGAAGCCGCGCGTCGGATCGAGCAGATCGTCCGACCCGTCATAGATCAGCGTGGTCGGCAACGCGCCGATGAAGAAGGTGCGGCGGCGCGGCAAGCCGGTCGACAGGATCACGTCGCGCTCATCGGAAGCCGTGAGCTCGGCACCGAGCGACCAGGTCCATTGCTTCTGGAAGAAGATGTTGGTCTGCCGCTCCAGGCTGCTGGAGATCGAGAAGGTCTTGGCCTGATAGGCGTCGCGGGTCAGGTTCGAGGCGACGACCTGAGCGGTCAGCACGCGATCCCGCGCGCGGTAATTGTTGCGGCGGAAGACGACGCTGGCGAGCTGCTCCTTGGTGCCGAGCACGCCGCGCAGGGTCAGCCCACCTTCGGGCGGGAACATGTTGCGGTGAGTCCAGCTTACCTCGGCGCGCGCGCCTTCGCCCGTGCCGTAGCCGATCTCGCCGGCGATCGTGTGCGGCGGCGCGGGCGCGAGCGCGACATCGATGTCGACGATGTTCGGATCGACATTCTGCACGGGCTTGATCTCGACGGTAGAGACCAGGCTGGTCTGGATCAGCGCACGGCGCAGGTCGGCAAGCGCAGCGGCGTCATAGGGCTCGCCCGGCTTGAAGCGGGCAATATCCTGCACATGTTCCGCGCCGAACACCTTGTTATCAGGCGCGGTGATGATCTTCCCAAAACGTTTCGCACCGCCCGGCTGCACCGCCATGGCGAGCGTCGCCGTGTGGGTGGCGTGATCGACCACGATCTCTGGCTCGCCGACCTGCGCGAAGGGAAAGCCCTGCTCGCCGATCGCGACGCGCAGCTGCCCCTGCCCCGCCACGATCGTATCCGCGTTGACCGGATCGTCGGCCTTCACGCCGAACGCATCGCGCAGCGCCGGCGCCTTGTCGCCGGCGGCAGCCACACCGGCAAGCGCGACATCGCCGAATTTGTAGATCGTGCCCGGCTCGGCCTCCAGCACCACCACCGGACGCCCGCCATTGGGCTCGATCCGTGTGCCCACCCGCGCGTCGTAATAGCCCTCGGCGCGGAGCAGTTCGACCAGCAGCGCCGCATCCTCACGCGCGCGCCGATCGAGCTGCGCCGCATTGGCTACATCGCCGTCATGCGCGTTGAGGGTCGACAGCTCCTTGAAGCGCTGGTGGAACAGTGCACTCGACACTGAGTCGATCCCGTCGACGCGATAGCTGTAATGTTCTTCCCCCGTCATCTCGGCCTGGCTGGCCGGGTCGACCGCCTCGGGTGGCGCAGCGTCGAGATCGGGCCAGTCGACGCCCAGGCCGGGCATCGGCGCCAGCGGGGATTGAGGATCGAGACCGGTCGATTGTGGTGCGGCACCCGCCACCCCGCCATCCTGCGCCCAGGCGCAGGGGACGGAACAGATAAAAAGACCTCCCGTGGCCCATAACAACGCGCCACGTGGACCGACCGGAAACCACATGGCCCTGTCCTAGCGGCTCAAATCCGCAAGTGACAGAGGCTTGGCAGCCGGCGGTCGATCAGGCGCCCTGCACCGTTCCGGCTGCGAGCCGAACTGCGCAAGCGCAGCACCCAGCCCCATGCCGGGACGCTGGCGTCCTGCGGCGGGACATGGCAGAGGCGCTGCATGGCCAGCAGACCTCCTCCCCGCACCCCGCTAGCCGGCGGTGCCCTGATCGCGCTCGGTGCGCTCGGCGGCACGCTGATCGGTCAATTGCTGTACGCGCCAATTCAGGGCCTGCTGATCGGCACCGCCATCGGCGTGGTCATCTCGGTCGCGATGTGGCTGCTCGACGTGCGATCCAAACGCGGCTGAGCAGGCGCAGCTGTTACCGCAACGCGCGCGACAGCCAGACCACCCGGCCCAGCACGTCCACCGCATCCGGTGCCGGCAGCACGATCGCCGGAAAATCCGGATTGTCGCTGGTGACCACAATCCCGTCACCGGTCTTCGCGACCCGCTTCACCATCAACGCGCCGTCGAGCCGCAGGACGTAGATCCCGCCGCGCGCACCCGGCGCGCGATCGCGCTCGTCAATCAGCATCCGATCGCCGTCCTGGATCGTCGGCGTCATCGAATCCCCCTGGGCGCGCAGTACCGCGCTCTGCCCTTCGCGCACGCCCAGCGAAGCGAGCAGGCGCGGATCGAACAGCTCGCCGCCCAATAGCCGGTCCTCGTCGACCAGCCCACCGGGGCCGGCCGACGCGGCCACGTCAAGCCGGCGGACCTGCGCCACCATCGGAGTCGCAGGGGCTGGAGGCCCTCCCAGTTCCGCCTCGTCCACCCGGAAATAGCCGGCGAGCAGCTTGCGGTCGCGCTCCGCCAGCAGGCGCGGCGTACCCCGCTTCACATATTGCTGAAGATAGGCGGGATTGCGCCTGAGCATGCGCGACAACGCAGCATAGCTTTCCCCGCCTGCGGTCACCAGGCGGTCCAGAACAGCGCGCGGATCAATCGCCTCCATTCCTGTCCTATTACCATAGGAAAAATCCTAGACAAGTTGGAAATTACGGAACAGACCAAGAACATAATCAAGGGACTCGGGAAAGGCTGCGTACGATGTCGGTGTTGGGAAAGATCGATGGCTATCTGAAAAGGACGGGAATGCCGCCAACCCGGTTCGGCCGGCTGGCGGTCAACGATCCGCGGCTGGTGGGGGATCTGCGCAACGGGCGCGAGCCGGGCCAGCGGGTCAGGGCACGGATCGATGCCTTTCTGGCACAGGGGCAGGAGCGGTGAGCCGCGGTCCCGATGCCGGTACCCTGCTCGTCCGGGCGGTGGAAGCGGACGCCTTTGGCGCCGGTTGCCTGATTCGCATCGCCGACTCGAACTGGACGCGCTGGGCAAGCGCGACCTTCAACGGCGCCCGCCACGCCTTGCGCGTGGAGGCGGACGATTCGCCGGCGCTCGAGCGGTGGCTCACGGCCCTGCCCCAAGCGGGCCTGGCGATGCGTGGGCATCTGCTCGCCGAGTTGGTGGTGAGGGGCATCAGCCGCGCTGATCGGATGGCGACGATCGCGCTCGAGGCGCTGACCGTGGAGGAATGAGGCTCAGCCGCGCGTTGCGAGGTGGCGCAGCGTGCCGAGCGTTTCCTGCAGCGATTCTTCCTGTTGTGACTCTTCCTGTTGTGGCTCTTCCTGCGCCGGGGGCGGCGGCGCGACCGGCTCGCGGCGGCCCATCGTTCGCTCGAGCCGGTCCAGCAAGGCGTGGATGCCGGCCGGCAGATCCTTCTCGACGCGCGCCGAAGCTGGCGGCCGCGAGGGCGCGAAGGGCCGCTCGACCTCTTCGGCCAGTTCGGTGCGGAACGGATGGGGCCGCGCGCGGAAGATCTGGGCCGGTGGTCGCATCTGCGGCGGGGCGGGCATCGGCGCGATCGGCGCGAGCACAGCCGGTTCCACTGGTTCCGCCGGTTCGGGCGAACCGACCGGTGCGGACTCTGACGGCGCTTCCACTGCCTGGTCGCTGGGTGGTGCGAAGGCCGGCGTTGGTTCCGGCGTGGAGATCGGCGCCGAGTCGCTGAGTGGCTCCGATTCCTGGGCGATCGGTGCGGGAGCGTGGGTCTCCGATTCCGTCGCAGCTGGCGCGCCCATCGGCTTCGGCCCTTTCGGCTTCGGCGCTGGCGGAATCGGATCGGCCGTTTCATGCGCGCCGGAATCAAGTACCGATTCGTCGGTCGGCGCCGCGAGCTCGTCAGCAGGCGGGAACCATTCGATCGGCTTGGCCGGAATGGCATAAGGATCAAATGCCGCCAGGGGTGTGTCCAGATCGACCGGGAGATCACGTTCCGTGGCCGGCTGCTCCTGGGCGATAACAGGCTCGTCTGCCCTTATCCCGGAAAGGCGAGTCGCCCGCACCTCCAGGAACGGCGTGCCGAGCTCTCGCGTGGCGGACAGCGGACGGCGCGCCGGCGCATCGGGATGAGCATCTGCGCGGCGCAGCACGGGCGCCGCTTCGTCATCATCGACCGCGCCGTTTTTTTGCACGACGATCGCGCGCCCGCCGATCAGCAGGAACAGCCCGAACCAGGCCACCAGCGCGCTTCCCGCACCCGCCGAGAGGATCAGCACGGCACGGGCAGTGACGCCGAGCGGCGGCTGGGTAGCGGGGAAGATCGCGGCGATGCCGGTGTCGATCACCAGATTTTCGAGCGATCCCGCCGGAATGATTGCGAAGACCAGCGCGACGATCCCGCCGATCACCACCGCGACGACTGGCGCGACGGGCAGATTCAGGCGCTGATGACGGATGGAATCGACCATGACGGCAGTGATGGCACAGATTTGGTAATTTTTTGGTAAACAGAATCGTAACGCGCAACATTTTAGATGGGCGGTTCGCGCTATGCCTCCGGTCGCGTCGTGGTGCCGGGCTGAGGGACGGCGGGAACCACCAACGCGTGCCGCGCATTTCCGCCTCATGGCGACGATAACCTATTGCGACGACAGCGAACCCGGGATCACGCGCAAAAAGATGCGCCATGGCTGGGGTTATTTCGATCCGGACGGCAAGCGCATCACCGACCGCGACGAGATCGACCGGCTCAATGCAATCGGCCTGCCGCCCGCTTACCGCGACGCCTGGTTTTCCCCCAACGCCAATAGCCACATTCAGGCCGTCGGGTGGGACGACAAGAACCGTAAGCAATATCGCTATCACACCGAATTCCGAGAAACGCAGGAAGCCGCGAAATATGAGCGCTGCCTGCACTTCGGGCGTGCCCTGCCGAAGCTTCGCGCGCGGGTCGAGCAGGATCTGAGCAAGCGAGGGCTGAACAAGGCCAGCGCCGTCGCAGCGGTGGTCCGTCTGCTCGACGTGGGTCATGTCCGTGTCGGGAACGAGGCTTATGCCAGGGATAACAAGAGCTACGGCGCGACAACCCTGCGCAAGCCCCATGCCCGGGTGAAGGGCAAGACGCTGAAGCTCCAGTTCAAGGCGAAGTCGGGCAAGCTGTGCACCCTGACGATCACGGATGGATCGCTCAGCCGTTTCGTCAAGAAGATGCAGGACCTGCCCGGCCAGCATCTGTTCCGCTGGGTCGACGAGGCGGGCGAGAGCCACGCCGTGACGTCGTCGGACGTCAACGCGTACATCAAGGAAGCGATGGGCGACGAATTCACCGCCAAGCATTTCCGCACCTGGTCCGCCAGCGTGCTTGCCTTCGAGACGCTGGCCGAAGCGGATCAGGACATCAGCCTGAAGACGTTGCTCGGTCCAGTCACCGCGGCGCTGAACAACACCCCGGCGATCGCGCGCAAATCCTATGTCCACCCCGCCCTGATCCAGTTGATCAAGGACGGGCAGGCGACCTTCCGCCTCTCGTTGCGGCTGCCGCGCAGCACGCGCTGGATGTCGCGTGCGGAACGCGGCCTCATCGGCTATCTCGAAGCACTCGAGCCCGAAATACTGAAAGCCGCGTGACCCGATGACCGTCAACAACAGCGCCGCCGCCAAGGCGGATCCGATCACTGCGTCCGACGTGAACGAGCAGGTCCAGGATCTGTTCTCCGCGACCTATGCCTGGTTCATGACTCACTGGCTGCAGATCATCATCGCCGCCGCGGCCGCGGCGGTGATCGTCGTCGCGCTGCATTTCCTGCGCGGATTGGGCAACCGGCTCTGCAACCTGCGGCCGGGCGCCGCCGGCTGGGGCACGGTGTTCGGCCGCGCTATCGTGAAGACCGGCAATTTATTCATCGTCATGGTCGCGGCGAAGCTGGTCGCCGGCTACGCCAATGCGCCGCAGCAAGTGACGGCGACGATCAATTTCCTGTTCACCATCGCGGCGGTGTTCCAGGCAGCGATCTGGGCGCGCGAGATCATCCTCGGCGCGGTCGAGCATCGCACGCATTCGGAGAATTATTCGGGCGAGGCGATCGGCAGCGCGATGGGGATCATCCGCCTGCTCGTCACCTTCGCACTGTTCGCGATCGCGCTGATCGTGGTGCTCGACAATCTCGGCGTGAATGTCACGGGCCTGGTCGCCGGCCTCGGCGTCGGCGGCATCGCGATCGGCCTCGCGGCGCAGGGTATCTTCGCCGATCTGTTCGCTGCGCTCGCGATCATCTTCGACCGCCCGTTCCGCCGCGGCGATGCGATCACTTATGACACCTCGTCGGGCACGGTCGAAGCGATCGGGCTGAAATCGACCCGCATCCGCGCCGCCACCGGCGAAGAGCGGATCATCGCCAACAAGAATCTGCTCGACAAGGAAATCCTTAACAACACCCAGCGCGACTATCGCCGCGGACAGTTCAAGCTTGGCCTGGTCCAATGGACTCCGGTCGAGAAGATGGAGCGGCTGCCCGATATCCTGCAGGAAGTGATCGAGAAGTGCGGCCGGAAATTCGTCCGCGCCGGGTTCATCGGCTTCGGCGAGTCCAGCTATGATTTCGATGTCGAATTCGATTCGCCCAGTTCGTCATTCGAGGACTTCTTCCATGCCCGCCACGCCGTAGGCCTTGGCATTATCAAGCGACTGAATGCGGAGGGCATCGAACTGGCCTATCCCACCCAGACCGCCTTCACCGCAGCGCCGCGCGGCGGCATGATCGGCCCCTATGCCGAAGCGCCGCCTTATGGCGAGAATGCCGCGCCGGTCACCGATGATCCGTCCACGACCGCCGAACTCAAGCCTTCGGCCAACCGTTCGGCGGTCGACCAGGATTCGCACCCGTGATCGGGGAGGGGATAACCGACGACAAGGAAGCGATCGTCCGCGCCCAGTTCGAGGCATTCCGCGATCGGCGGTGGGAGGACAGTGAAGCGCTGCTGGCGGCGGATTTCACCTTCACCAGCCCCTATGACGACGCGATTTCCCGCGACGCCTTTTTCGAACGCTGCTGGCCCAATGGCGACCGGTTCGAGGATCTGCGGATCGAGCGCGTCGCCACCGATGCGAATGGCGCCTATGTCACTTACCTCGTCACCACCGACACCGGCGAGCAATTCCGCAACACCGAGTATCTGACCGTATCCGACGGCCAGATCCGGGCCGTCGAGGTCTATTTCGGCCCAAGCTATCGGGCCGGCGCATTCGTGGCGAAACAGCCCGAGCAGGGATAATCGGCGTTATGCAAGCGCCGGCGTTGGCTGGCCCATGCCGAGCGAGGCGAGGAAGCCGTTCCAGCTCTCCACCGTCATGCCGCCGAGATATTCGTGCTGCATCGCTGGCGTCAGTACCTCGATCATGCGCGCGCCTTCGAGCCACAGCTCGATCACCCCGAACGTCCCGCCGCGCTTGCGATATTTGGCCTCCCAGCCCTCGCGCGCGGCGATCATGAAGACAGATTCGACGTCGAGCGGCGTGGCGATCGCGATATGCGTCGCCGAGCGGCGGTCCGACGGGCCGATCACGCCATAGGCATCGGCATCGCCATCGGCCGGGACCAGCCGCGTGCCGCGCGGATAGACTTCGATGATCGTGTTGCGATCATCATTGGCCAGCGCGACCCAGCTGCCCTCCATCACCGGCGGAAACGGCGTTGCCTGTCCTTCCCATAGCTCGGCGATCACCTGGGCGACGTGCCGGGGATTGTCGGCATCGATCGAAACGTGAAAGATCATGTGCGCGCTCCATCAGGTTGCTCCCCGCAAGCGGGGCCTCATGAAGTAGAGCTATCGCGTCACTGGCCGTGCCTGGGAGGACATTCGACGGGATCGACGAAAGTGCGACGCGCGCGTCGCCTCATTGATCGCCCTCGTCGCCCTCCAGCGCATCGCGCTCGCGCCGGCCGAACAGGCCTCCGATCCAGCGCCGCATCGTCGCACCGGCAATGGCAAGGCCGGCCAGGATCCACTTGCCGAAGCCGAGCGCGATCGCGAGGAAACCGAGCTTCTTCGCCACCACGACACCGGCCCCTGCCGCGACCAGGCCCGCCAGCCCGTACTCGGCCGTTTTGTCGATCGACGAATCGAAATCGGCATAACGCGATCCGGCATCGAACGAGGCCGCGTTGCCGAAATTGGCCGCGGCGGTACGCACCTCGGGCAAATGATCCATGTCGGACAGCATGTTGAGACTCAGCACGCCCTTCCGGCCCAGCAGCCGCACATCATAGTTCAGCGTATCCACCGTAGACCCGGACACTTTGAGATCCCGCGCCCAGATCAGCGCATGCGACCGAGCGTCATAGGATGGCGGCTGCGCCCAGCCGGCGAGGGTCATCGTCGGATAGCCGTTCTTCTGCCGCTCGGCATTGTCCTGCGCCTCGCCCTCGCGCATCTGCTCGAGCACCTTGCCGTAATCCTCGGTCGCGGCGTCCTTGTCGGGAACATAGCCGGTGTCCTGATACGTCACGACCGCGCCCCAGACATTGTCGAAGATCGTCGTATTTTTCTCAAAGACGATGCCGAGCGTATGGGCGACCGCATCGGGCGGGTTGCCCCAGACCTTGGTCAGCACTGCCTTGGCCTCGTCGGCCGGCAGGAAATAATAGCCGTCGCCGAGATGCAGGGTCGCGTGCGCTGCCGGGATCGCGACATCGCCGGTCTGTTTGTGCAGGCTCTGTTCGAACCGGACCAGCTCCGCCGGAATTTTCTGCGGCGCGGCAGTGTCATTCTGGGCATGGATCGGTGCCACCAGCGATACCGCCAGAGCAAGCGTCGCCGCGCGCGCGAAGATCTTGATTGTCATGCCTTAACCCCCCGGTTCGACGCAGAATCGTCCGTGCCAACAGGCTCCCGAATCGCAGCACCGTCAAGCGCCCGTTCGTCGCATCTGGACAGACAGACATGCGGGCCCGACCAACCCGGCAGAGGTGAATCCGAGTCGCGGACGGACGTGACCCGGCTCTTTTAGAAGCATCGGTTCGGCAAGGATGGGAAGCGAGCGCTCGCTTTACGGGCAATGGACGCTACGTCCGCGGGGTTCTTCCTGTTTCCGGTCGGGCGAGGCTTGCGTGGATCGGGCCGCCGCGCCTAGAGGACGCATGCGCCCCGGCGCCCAACTGAATTCGAGGACATCATGGCGACGATCACCGTTCAGGAAATGGCGCAGCGCATCGGTACGGAAACCGTCTCCGACTGGGTCGAGGTGAGCCAGGAAATGATCGACAAGTTCGCCGATGCGACCGGTGATCACCAGTTCATCCATGTGAACCCGCAAATGGCGGCGATGACACCGTTCGGGGGCACCATCGCGCACGGCTTCCTAACCTTGTCGCTGATGCCGCTGCTCGCCTCGAAGGTGCCCGATGCGCCGCAGATCGAGGGCGTGAAGATGGGGGTCAATTACGGCGGCAACAAAGTCCGCTTCATCAAGCCGGTCCGCTCCGGCAAGCGCGTGCGCGGCCGCTTCAAGCTGATCGAGTTCGTCGAGAAGCGTCCTGGCCAGTGGCAGCAGACCAACGAATTCACGGTCGAGATCGAGGGCGAGAACAAGCCCGCGATGATCGCCGAATGGATCGCCCAGATTTTCGTGTAATTTTCTCCCCTGGAACTCCCCTTCCCGCTTGCGGGAGGGGGGCGGGGTGGGGCCTGACCTGCGAAATTGACGCAACGGCTGCCCCCACCCGACTTCCCACCCGCCCCCTCCCCTGAAGGCGAGGGGCTAAGAAAGAAGGACAGCCAAAATGCGTTCCGCCGTCATCGTCTCGACCGCCCGCACCCCGATCGGCCGCGCCTATCGCGGCGCGTTCAACAACACCCCCGCCCCGACGCTTGGGAGCCATTCGATCAGGGCCGCCGTCGAGCGCGCCGGGATCGATCCGGCCGAAGTCGACGATGTCGTGTTCGGCTGCGCGCTGCAGCAGGGGCACCAGGCCGGCAACATCGCCCGCACCGCGCTGCTCCGCGCCGGCCTGCCGGTCAGCGTCGCCGGCATGTCGGTCGATCGGCAATGCTCGTCGGGCCTGATGGCGATCTCGATCGCCGCGAAGCAGATCATCACCGACAATATGGACATCACCGTCGGCGGCGGCGTCGAGAGCATCAGCCTGGTGCAGACCCCGAAGATGAACATCGCGCCCGACCCCGAGCTCGTCGCGATGCACAAGGACATCTACATGCCGATGCTCGGCACGGCCGAGGTTGTCGCAAAGCGCTACAATATCAGCCGCGAAGAAATGGACGAATATGCGCTTCGCTCGCAGCAGCGCACCGCAGCGGCGCAGGCCGCCGGCTATTTCGACGCCGAGATCATCCCGGTCACCGCTACGATGGCGGTGGTCAACAAGGAGACCAAGGAAGTCACCTACAAGGAGGTGACGCTGGCGAAGGACGAGGGCAATCGCGCCGACACCACGATCGAAGGCCTGCGCGCGCTCCAGCCGGTGATGGGGCCGGGCATGACGATCACGGCCGGCAATGCCAGCCAGCTTTCCGACGGCTCATCCTCCTCGGTGCTGATGGAAGAGAAGGTCGCCGAGAAGCGCGGCCTCCAGCCGCTGGGCCGCTATATCGGCATGGCGGTGGGCGGCACCGAGCCGGACGAGATGGGCATCGGCCCCGTCGTTGCGATCCCCAAACTGCTCCAGCGCTATAACCTGAAGATGGACGATATCGGCCTGTGGGAGCTGAACGAGGCGTTCGCCGTGCAGGTGCTCTATTGCCGCGACAAGCTCGGCATTCCCGACGAGCTGCTCAACGTCTCGGGCGGCGCGATCTCGATCGGCCATCCCTATGGCATGACCGGCGCCCGCGCGACCGGCCACGCACTGATCGAGGGCAAACGCCGCGGTGCGAAATATGTCGTCGTCACGATGTGCATCGGCGGCGGCCAGGGCGCAGCCGGCCTGTTCGAGGTCCTGTGACGTGAGCGGGAGGGGATGTCACCATCCCCTCCCCTCGCCTTTTGGATAGGTCGTCAGCGGGGCGTCCGGTCGCCCTCTCCGGCTTCAGGCGTTCGTCGCCATCCACTCTTCCAGCACCGGCGCGATCTGGTTGCGCCATTTGCTGCCGTTGAAGATGCCATAATGGCCGGCATCGGCCACCAGATATTTCTTCTTCGCCGCTGGTAGCTTCGTCGCGAGCTTCAGCGCCGCCTTGGTCTGGCCCAAACCCGAGATATCGTCGCGCTTCCCCTCGATCGCCAGGATCGCGATGTCGGTGATCGCCGCCGGATCGACCGGGCGGCCGCGATGCGTCATCGTGCCCTTGGGCAGGGAATGATCCTGGAACACCACGTCGATCGTCTGGAGATAAAATTCAGCGGTCATGTCGCAGACCGAGCGATATTCGTCGTAGAAATCCTTGGTCTGATTGGCGCTGTCGTCATCGCCCTGCACCAGATGTTTGAACATCTCGTAATGCGACATCATGTGGTTGCCGAGGTTCATCGTCATGAAGCCGCTGAGCTGCAGGAAGCCGGGATAGACCCGCCGCCCGGCGCCTGGATAGGTCGCCGGGATCGTCGCGATGACGTTGTTTTCGAACCAGCTGTGCGGCCGCTCGGTCGCCAGCGTGTTGACTGCGGTCGGCGCTTCGCGCGTATCGATCGGGCCGCCCATCATGGTCAGCGTCTTAGGCCGGCACGGATGCTTGTCCGCGCTCATCAGGCACGCCATCGCATAACAGGGCACTGAGGGCTGGCAGACCGCGAGCATGTGCCCACCCGGCCCGATCAGTTCCATGAACTCGATCAGATAATCGATATAATCGTCCAGATCGAAGCTGCCGTCGCTCAGCGGCACGAGCTTCGCATCGCGCCAGTCCGTGATGTAGACGTCGGCCGCCGGCAGCATCCGCTCGACCGTGCCGCGCAACAGCGTGGCGTAATGGCCAGACATCGGCGCGACGATCAGCAGCTTAGGGCCCGTCGAGACACCTTCGCGCACGAAATGCTTGAGCTGGCCGAACGGCTTTCGCAGCACGATCTCCTCAGCGACGGCGACCGGCTTGCCGTCGATGATCGTATGATCGAGCCCGAAATCGGGCTTGCCGCGCGGCGCGGCCGCATGGGCGAACACGTCGAGCGCTGAGCTGAGGATCGCGCCGCCACCGAAATAGGCGAAGGGATTGTTCGGATTCTGGAGCATCCCGGCGCCGAAATTGGCCATTGCGCTGGCTCCGGCGAGCATCGATTTCTGCAGTTCGTAAGCGTTGTAGAGCATAGGATACCCAAAATCGGAAAATATGGATCGCACCCTATGGCATAGGTGTGCATTGCAGCATAAGCAATGGATACCGACGTCCGGTTCCGTCCCCTTCGGCCATCAGACGATGCCGCGGCCGGCCGCGAAGAACGTCACGAACCATGGCTCTATCTGGCGTCTCGGCCATTGCGGGAAGCCGGGACAAGTCCTAGGTCCGCGCGCATGGCCGAGCCCACCTTAGCTTCACCCGCGCCGTCAGCACCGAAACCCGCCGACTCGCGCCGCCAACTCGGCAATCTGAAGATGGTGTGGCAGCATGCGTCCCGCTATCCGCGCCAGATCGCCATCGCGCTCGGTGCTCTGGTGGTCACATCCGCAGCGACGATCGCCATCCCGTACGGCTTCAAGAAAGTGATCGACCGTGGCTTCGGCCCCGGCGCCGACGGGTCGGTGACCAATTCCTTCCACTATCTGCTGATGATCGTGGTCGTGCTCGCGCTCGCGACCGCGGTGCGCTTCTATTACGTCTCCTGGCTGGGCGAGCGGGTCGTCGCCGATATCCGCGCGGCCGTGCAGCGCCATCTGCTGACCCTCGCGCCGCGCTTTTTCGAGGAGAACCGCCCGTCGGAAATCTCCTCGCGCCTCACCTCGGATACCACGCTGATCGAGCAGGTCGTCGGCACGACCGTCTCCGTCGCCCTGCGCAACAGCTTCACCGGTGTCGGCGGGATGATCTATCTCTTCGCGCTCTCGCCCAAGCTCGCGGGCATGCTGATGCTGGGCATTCCCGTCATCATCCTGCCGATCATGCTGCTCGGCCGGCGCGTGCGCAATTTCTCGCGCACCTCGCAGGACCGGGTCGCCGATGTCGGCTCGATCGCGTCCGAGACGCTCGGCGCGATGAAGATCGTCCAGGCGTTCGGCCAGGAAGAGCGCGAGGCCGCCCGCTTCGCCGGCGCGGTCGACGCGACCTTCGCCGCCGCCAAGCGCCGCATCCGCCTGCGCGCGGTGATGACCGCGATCGTCATCGCGCTGATCTTCGGTTCGATCACCATGGTGATGTGGGAAGGCGCGGTCGACGTCGCCGCCGGCCGGATCAGCGGCGGATCGATCGCTGCTTTCGTGCTGACCGGTGGCCTTGTCGCCGGCGCGTTCGGCGCGCTGACCGAAGTCTATGGCGATCTGCTGCGCGGCGCCGGCGCCGCCGGCCGCCTCGCCGAGTTGCTCGACGAAGTGCCCGAGATTCGCGCGCCCGCAAGCCCCATTGCCCTGCCGGTTCCGGCACGCGGCGCGATCGAGTTCGAGCACGTCACCTTCCGCTACCCGACCCGACCCGAAATCGCGGCGCTGGAGGATTTCTCGCTTGCCATCGCGCCGGGTGACACGGTTGCCGTGGTCGGCCCGTCGGGCGCCGGCAAATCCACCCTGTTCCAGCTGATCCAGCGTTTCTACGATCCCGATGCCGGCCGCGTGCTGCTCGATGGCGTGCCGCTGCCCCAGGCCGACCCGGCCGAGATCCGCAGGCGCATCGCCATGGTGCCGCAGGAAACCGTGATCTTCGGCGCCTCGGCGCGCGACAATCTGCGCTACGGCAATTGGGCGGCAAGCGACGATGCGCTGTGGGCGGCGGCCGAGACCGCCAATGCCGCAGAATTCCTGCACAAGCTGCCCCAGGGCCTCGACACCTTCATGGGCGAAGGCGGCGCCCGCCTGTCGGGCGGCCAGCGCCAGCGCGTGGCGATTGCCCGCGCGCTGCTGCGCGACGCTCCGATCCTGCTGCTCGACGAAGCGACCAGTGCGCTCGATGCGGAGAGCGAACGGCTGGTGCAGGAAGCGCTCGAACGGCTGATGCAGGAACGCACGACCCTCGTGATCGCTCACCGCCTCGCCACCGTGCGTGCCGCCGCGAGGATCATCGTGATGAGCGACGGCCGCATCGTCGAAAGCGGCACCCATGGTTCGCTGATCGGCGAGAGCGGCCTATACGCCCGGCTCGCCAGCCTCCAGTTCAACGAGGCAGCGTGATTTGACCGCTCGGCCGTCAGTGTACAGCGTCGCGGTGATCGGCGGCGGCCTCAGCGGCGCGCTGTTCGGCCTGAAGCTCGCAGCCGCCCGGCCCGATTTCCGGGTGATCGTGATCGAAGCGACGCGCCGCATCGGCCGCGGCCTGGCCTATGGCGCCTGCACGCCGCAGCATCTGCTCAACGTGCCGATCAGCCGGATGGAAGTCGGCCTGACGCCCGGCTTCGCTGACTGGCTGCAGGCGAACCCCGACGCACGCGATGCCCTCTCCACAGGCTTGGCGGAAAGCGGCGGCGACTTGCCCGGCATATTCGTGCCGCGCGCGCTGTTCGGGGCCTACCTTGAAGAGCGACTCGAAGCGGCGCTGGTCACGGGTGACGGCCCTGGTCTGACGCTGGTGCGCGGCGAAGCGGTGCGCGTGCTCGCCCGTCCCGATCGCGCGGTACGGCTGAGCGACGGGCGCGAAATCCGGGCGGATACGGTAGTGCTCGCCACCGGAAACCTCGCCCCGCGCGCACCTGGCGGGCCCGACCAATGGTTCTACGACACGCCAGGCTTCGTGCCCGACCCCTGGGCGCCGGACGCGTTCGAGGGGCTCGGCCAGGACGATCCGCTGCTCCTGCTCGGCACCGGCCTGACCACGGTCGATATCGTCCTGAAGCTCACGGCCGCCGGCCATCGCGGCGCGATCCTCGCCACGTCGCGCCGGGGCCTGTTGCCGCAGGTGCATGCGGCCGGCGGCGCCTGGCCCGCCTTCCTCGAAGCGGCAACGCCCGCTTCGCCGCGACGGCTCATGCGCCTGATCCGCGAACAGGTCGCGGCCGCAACCGCGCAGGGCATCCCGTGGCAGCGAGTCTTCGATGCCGCCCGCCCTGCGGTCCCGGCGGTCTGGAGCAGCTGGTCGACCCGCGAGAAGCGCCAGTTCCTCCGCCACCTGCGCACGCGCTGGGACGTCCACCGCCACCGCATGGCACGGCGCATCCACGATGCGCTCCACGCCGAGACGGCGCGCGGCCGGCTGGAGATCCTGCCGGCACGTCTGCGCGCCTACCGCCCGGCGGAAGACAAAGTCGAGGCCATCCTCGCCACCCGCACCGGCGACGAGCGCCGTTTCACGGCCGCCCGCGTCGTCAACTGCACCGGCCCGCGGCGAGACGCGGGGGCGATCGCCATTCCGTTGCTCGCGGACCTGCGCGATCAGGGCCTCGCTCTGCCGGATGCACTTGGCCTCGGTCTCGAAACCGAGAATTGCGCGCTGCTCGACATAGACCGCCGCGAATCGACCTGGCTGTTCGCCCTTGGTGCGCTCACGTGCCCGCAATGGTGGGAGATCACAGCGGTTCCGGAGATCGCGGTGCAGGTCGACCGGCTGGTCGGGCAACTTGCCAATCCGGCGGCAGCGCATCTCAGCGCGGGCGACTTCCTCGACCTCGGGGCTGGCATCTAGCGGTCTGTACAGCCACTGAAATCTCCCGATCATGGACTGCGCGCTAATTCAAAGAAGCGCGGCCAGGCCAGTTCTCAGCGTTGCACCGTTCGCTGCGTGGGACGCAATGCTCCGATCAATCTCACCGTGCACCTTGGTCCATATCGGCATCGCCTCCGCCAACACCCGCTGCCCGGCCCCTGTGAGCGCCAGCCGCTTGATACGCCGGTCCGACGAGTCCGCTTCCACGGCCACCAGGCCATCGCGCTGCAACGGCTTGAGATTGGCGGTGAGGCTGGTGCGGTCCATCGCCAGCAACTCGGCGACCGAGCCGAGCGATGGCGGCTCAGGCCGGTTGAGCGCATTCAGCAGCGAGAACTGGCCACTGGTTATGCCGAAAGCGCGAAAGACGTCGTCGAAGCGTCGCGACAGGGCCCGCGCCGCCCGCTGGGCGGCAAGACACAGGCAATGATCGCGCACGAAAAGCGTCTGATCGCGAGGTACGAGATCGTGTTTTGACACCGGACATTTATGTTGATATCAACTTATAATGTCAAGCGATTGATGAAGGATGTGGCCATGCCAATCGATCCCAACGCCGATATCGAGATCACCAGTTTTGCCTGGGTGCCGGACTTCGCGCGCGGCTTCGTCCGCGACCTGCGGCCGCGTTGGGCGTGTGAAGAGGCTGGCCTCACCTATTCGGAGCGGCTGATCGGCTTCGAGACGGCCAAGGGCGCGGATTACCGCCGCGAGCAGCCCTTCGGTCAGGTGCCGGCCTATCGCGACGACGAAGTACAGATGTTCGAAAGCGGCGCGATGGTTCTGCGCATCGCCGAGCGTTCCGAAAAGCTGATGCCCGACGGCGCGGCAGGCCGGTCGCGCGTGCTCACCTGGGTAACCGCCGCACTCAACAGCGTCGAACCTTTCGTGTTCGATCTGGTCGATATCGACACGTTCAACAAGGATGCCGAATGGGCCCCGCTGCGCCGACCGCAGGTGATAGAAACGTTGCGCGGCCGGCTGGCGGGATTGTCGGGCTGGCTGGGCGAAAGAGAATATCTGGAGGGCGATTTCAGCGCCGCCGACATCATCATGGCGACGGTGCTGCGCGAGATCTCGGACGAGGCCTTGCTGAGCGAATTCCCCAACCTGATAGCCTATCGCGATCGTTGCCTGGCACGCCCCGCCTTTGAGCGCGCGCTGAACGCACAGCTGGCATCCTTCGCGCCCGATCCAATAGTCGCGTGAACCGCCAGGCGGCTCCGCCGTACCGGTCGAATTCCAGAATTTCGCGCGTTAGCTCGAAAGGGTGCCAAGGCAGCAGATGAAGCCGATGCCATGGCGGCCAGATACACCGCCCAGCTATTTCTGGCTGATACTCGCCAATATGCTTGGCCCTGTCTGAAAAACCCCTGGATTCGTCCGATAGACATTTTCCCGTCCCGCGAGACTCCGCTCGCGCTTAAGTCTTGCCCTCGTCAGGGCGACTTCCCATTGCCGCCCGGTTTTACACATCTGACCGTCTGCTTGCGCACCGGCCTTGTCGCGCAACGGAACACAGACAACACGATCCTGTTCAGCAGTCGTAAGAGCACTTTCCCTGGCCGATGCGGGCATCGGCAAAGACGCCACGGCCGCTGAGGCCGTTACGAATAAGATCGAACGAAGCATCGCATACCTCCCAACATCATGGGCCCCACCTATCGATAATAGCACCGGTGCTATCTCCACACAAACGGCGCCGGCGGACCATCTCTGTCCTGCAACATTGCTTCGGCGACCCCGGCGATCCGATGTTCCTGCAAAACACCGCTACCAACGCTGCGTTGCATCCCTTACGGCCTCGATTGATTGGCTGTGGCGATTGACAGCGTCATGGCGGGCTTGTTCCGCTCCTCGCCGTGCCGCACACTCCGTCATCGCCCGCTGAGAGGCGGCGCCCGGACCATTCCGGAACGAGGGGAATGACATGCGCGACTTCGACATCATCGTGTACGGCGCGACCGGCTTTACCGGGCGCCTGGTCGCGGAATATCTGCTTACTGCCTATCTCGGCCAGGACGCCCCGCGCTGGGCGATGGCGGGACGGTCGCTCACCAAGCTGCAGGAAGTGCGCGACGAGATCGGCGCGCCCGCCGAGATCCCGCTGCTCACCGCCAATTCGGACGATCCCGCCTCGCTCAAGGCGCTGTGCGCGCGCACGACCGTGATGCTCAGCACTGTGGGCCCCTATCAGCTCTACGGCAGCGATCTCGTCGCCGCCTGCGCCGAGACCGGCACCGCCTATGTCGATCTGTGCGGCGAGCCCGCCTGGATGCGCCACATGATCGACGCGCATCACGAAACCGCGAAGCGCACCGGCGCGCGCATCGTCTTTTCCTGCGGCTTCGATTCGATCCCGTTCGATCTCGGCGTGCTCACCCTGCAGGATGCCGCAAAGGCGAAGTTCGGCAAGCCGGCGCCGCGCGTGAAATGCCGTGTGCGGAAGATGCAGGGCGGTTTCTCCGGCGGCACCGCGGCCAGCCTCAAGGCGACGCTCGCCGCGGCGGCGCGCGATCCCTCGATTCTCGGCCTGCTGGTCAATCCCTTCGCGCTGACCCCTGGTTTCACCGGCCCGAGCCAGCCCCGCGGCCTGCTTCCCGAATATGACAAAACTATCGAGGCGTGGGTCGCCCCGTTCATCATGGCGCCGATCAACACGAAGAACGTCCACCGCACCAATTTCCTGCTCGGCGAGGCCTATGGGGCGGATTTCGTCTATGACGAGATGCTGGTCGCCGGGCTCGGTGATATCGGCAAGGCCGCGGCCGAGGCGATCGCCAAAATCAACCCGCTCGCGAGCGAAAAGGGCCCGAAGCCCGGCGAAGGCCCCTCCAGGGAGGAGCGCGAGAACGGCTATTACGACATCCGGTTCATCGGCGAGATGGCGGACGGCACCCGAGTCGACTCGGTCGTCACCGGGGATCGCGATCCCGGCTATGGCTCGACCAGCAAGATGATCACGGAGACCGCGCTTTGCCTGGTCGAGGACGTGGCCGGCGCCAAAGATAAAGGCGGCATCTGGACTCCGGGCGCGCTGCTCGGCGAAGCGCTGGTCAAGCGGCTTCAGGAAAAAGCGGGCCTGACGTTCCGGGCAGGCTGAGAGGTAGCGGATGCAGAAACTGCCGTGACACGGCACCGCGTCACGCTATCCAGGAGGAATGCCCTATCTATTTCTCGCCATCGCCATTGCCTCGGAAGTGGTGGCGACCTCTTTCATGAAGCTGTCCGACGGCTTCACCAGGCCGGTGCCGTCGCTCGTCACCGTGATCGGCTATGGCATCGCCTTCTATTTCCTCGCGCTGACGCTGCGCACCGTGCCGACGGGCGTCGCCTATGCCATATGGTCCGGCGCGGGGATCGTGCTGATCACCAGTATCGCGTGGATCTTCCAGGGCCAGAAGCTCGATGCCGCGGCGCTGATCGGCATGGGCTTCATCCTGGTCGGCGTGGTCATCATGAACGCCTTCTCGACCGCGACCGCGCACTGACCGCGCCAAGGCGTCATCCGCGATAGAACAACATCGCCACCGCTACGATCGCCAGCGACACGCTGATCGCGATCGGCACCCAGCGCTTGCTGAAGGCTTCAGCGTCGCGGTGATAGGCGAGGAGATCGAACCAGTAGCGCCCCGGCGAAACCGCGCGCAGCACGCCGCGCCGGCAAAAGCGATCGAACCACCAGCGCTCGACGCCATCCTTGGGCACGAAATCGATCGCATCCTCGGGCGCCAGCGCATGCAGCGCGAGGAAATGCGCCGCCACCGGCCCGCGCACGCGCCGGGCGGCCGCGGGCAGCTCGCTCACCTCTTGCGTCCCTGGTGCCGAATATTGGCCGGCCGCCCGCGCCGCTTGATCACGCGTGCCGGCTTGCTGTCACGTTCGGCCCGGTGCCCCTTCCCGTCGACCATCTCGAAGCGCAATGCGCCGGAGACCGGGTTTGCCTCGGCCAGCCGCAGCTGCAGCCGCTGGCCGCTGGCATATTCAGTGCCCGTCTCGTCGCCGACCAGCCGGCGCCCTGCCTCATCGAAGCGGAAATATTCGCCGCCGATGTCGCGCACCGGCATCAGCCCGTCGCCGCCGATCCCCTCGACAGTCGCGAAGAAGCCGAAATTGGTCACGCCCGTGATCCGCGCATCGATCACCTGTCCGACCCGCTCCGACAAAAAGGCAGCGACATAGCGGTCGATGGTGTCGCGCTCGGCCTCCATCGCGCGGCGTTCGAGCATCGAGATGCTTTCGCCGATCTTCTCCATCGTCGCCGCTTCGCCGTCGGTCAGCCCGCCCGGGCCGAGATGATAGGCGCTGACCAGCGAACGATGGACGATCAGATCGGCATAGCGCCGGATCGGCGAGGTGAAATGGCCGTAACTGCCCAGCGCCAGTCCGAAATGCCCGTGATTTTCGGGCGCGTAATAGGCCTGGGTCTGGGTGCGCAGCACTTGCTCCATGATCTGCTGGCGGAAATCCGCTTCGCCGATCTTCGCCAGGATATGGTTGAAGGTGCCCGGCCGCACGACCTGGCCCAGCGCGAACTCGACGCCGAAGGTCTTGAGATAATCCTTCAGCGCGACCAGCTTCTCGCGGCTCGGCGGCTCGTGCACCCGGTACATCACCGGCGCGCGTTTCGCCTCCAGCGCCTTGGCGGCCGCGACGTTGGCGGCGATCATGTAATCCTCGATCAGCTTGTGCGCATCGAGCCGCTCACGCGGCGCGACCGAGAGGATGCGCCCCTTCTCGTCGAGCACCACCCGCCGCTCGGGCAGGTCGAGATCGAGCGGGTCGCGCTTCTGCCGGGCTTTGTAGAGCGCCTTCCAGCACGCCCAGAGCGGCAGGAGCGCCGCCAGAATATCTCCACCACCTGCTCTTTCCTTCCCGCTTGCGGGAGGGGAGGCGAAATGCGCATCGATCGCCGCCTGCGCATCTTCATAGGCGATGTTGGCCGCGATACGCACCACCGCGCGCGTGAAGCGCCAGCTCTTCAACTCGCCGGATTTCGTGATCCGCAAATGGCAGGCCAGCGCCGCGCGATCCACATCCTGCTTCAGCGAGCACATGTCCGCCGACAATTCCTCGGGCAGCATCGGCACCACGCGATCGGGGAAATAGACGCTGTTGCCTCGCCGCCGCGCCTCCCGATCGAGCTCCGACCCCGGCCGGACATAGAAACTGACGTCCGCGATCGCGACGATCGCCTGCCACCCGCCCTCGTTTGCCGGATCATCGTCGGGCGCCGCCCATACCGCATCGTCATGGTCGCGCGCATCGGCCGGATCGATCGCCACGATCGGCAAATGGCGCAAGTCCTCGCGATCGTCGCCCAGCGGCACGGTGGCGACGCGCTTCGCTTCCTCGAGCGTCTCCGGCGAAAACACGTCGGGAATGCCCAGCTTGTGGATCGCGATCAGCGAGAAGCTGCGCGGCGCGAACGGATCGCCCAGGATCTGCGTGACGCGCGCGGTGATGCGCGGCGGGCGCCCGGCCTTCTCCGCCAGCACGAGATCGCCCGGCTTGGCGTCCCCGGCATCGGAGACCTGGAATTCGCGCCGCTCCTTCTTCTCCACGCCCTGCAGCCACAGCTTGCCGCCCTCGTCGTGCAGCACGCCCAGGATCAGTTCCTCGCCGCGCGCCAGCTGCTTCATCGGGTGCGCGATCCAGCCGTTGCCGGCCTCCTCGGTCCGCGCCAGCACCCGGTCGCCTACCCCCAGCGCGCCGCGCTTGCGCTCGCGCACCCTGAGGCGCGGCGCGGGCGTGTCGGCTTCCCAGCGCTCCGGCACGGCCCAGATCGTGCCGCTGTCATCGACATCGACGATGCGCAGCACCGTCACCTTTGGCAGGCCGCCCAGCTTGTGGAAGGCGCGGCCCGGCGCGCTGTCGATCAGCCCCTCGTCTGCCATGTCCTTCAGCAACGCCTTGAGCGCGATCTTGTCCTGCGCGGTCAGGCCGAAAGCGCGGGCGATCTCGCGCTTGCCGGCGGGCGTTTCCGACGTGACGATGAAATCGAGGATCTGCTCGCGGGTGGGAAGGCCGGGCGTTCGCTTTGGCTTGGGCATCGACGGGAGATAGGGGTTTACGCTGCCGCCGTCACCTGCCGGCTTCCGCCCGCCGCTTCAGGATCACGCCCGCGCGCCAGTAATGGAAGATCGCCCAGGGCGTCGCGACCGCGAACACCAGCATCGCCCAGCGCAGCGAATCCTCGCCGTAAGCCGGCCGCAGCAGATCGCTGATCCGGCCGACCAGGGTCGGCCCGAGCCCCAGCCCGATCAGGTTGATCACCAGCAGAGTGATCGCCGCCCACAATGCGCGCAGCCGCATCGGCGCCAGGCCCTGCAGCAGCGCAAAGGTCGGCCCGAGATAGCTCGACGCGAACAGCAGCGAGAGGAAATAGGCGGCGACCGCGATCTCCGGATCGTCGAGGAAATAGAAGACCAGGCTGAACGGCAGCGCGATCGTCTTGAGCAGTCCGACCATCCAGCTCTGCCAGTGCAGCCCACGTCGTCGCGCCAGCCGATCGGCCAGCATCCCCCCGGCCACGCCCGAAACGGTCGCGAACACAGCGCCGATCGGAGCGATCACCCAGGAAATGGTCAGCAACGGAACGCCCAGCGATCGCTGGATGAAGCTCGGACCCCATTGCGCATGGCCGTAACCGATCAGCGAGGTCAGCGTGACGGCGATGACGAGATGGCGCGCCGCCCGGTCTTGCCAGATCGAACTGAAGCCGGCACCGAGGCTCGGCATCGCCGCATGCTCCTGCTCGGCCACGCTGCGCCCGTCGGAGAGGCCGCGGCGCGGCTCGATCACCAGGAACCACACGATTACCGCCAGCAGCAGACCGGGCAGCCCGACCACGAACATCGCCATACGCCAGCCATGGAAATGGCCGATCGTCCCGCCAATGATTGTGCCGAACGCAGCGCCGAGCACGACGCCCAGCGCATAGATCGCCATCGCGCTCGCGCGCTCGTGCGGCGCATAGAGATCGGCGATCATCGCATGACTGGGCGGGCTCGATCCCGCTTCACCCACGCCGACACCGATGCGCGCGAGCAGCAGCGTAAGGAAATTGGTGGCGAGCCCGCAACAGGCCGTCATCGCGCTCCACAGCGCCAGCGACAGCACGATGATCTTCTTGCGGCTGGTCCTGTCCGCCAGCCGCGCGACCGGAATGCCGAGCCCGGCATAGAAGACCGCAAAGGCGAAGCCCGAAAGCACGC
Source organism: Parasphingomonas zepuensis (assembly GCF_036663735.1). NCBI lineage: Bacteria > Pseudomonadati > Pseudomonadota > Alphaproteobacteria > Sphingomonadales > Sphingomonadaceae > Parasphingomonas > Parasphingomonas zepuensis. The sequence continues at coordinate 49,921 of NZ_JAXOJO010000005.1, forward strand.
CGAGCTGGGTGTCGGTGAGCAGCAGGTCCTTGCGGATCAGCTCGAGCAGGATCGCAAGGATCTGGCGGTCCATATAGCTGAAGAAATAGACGAAGGTCAGCAGCCCCAGGGTCAGGCGCCGCCGCCGGATCGCCAGCGCATCGGCCGTTTCGGAAGAGGTCGATGCGGCAGCGATCATGGAAAAATACCCGAGCTACGCAAAAAAGGGCCCGCCGCCTGGGAGGGGGGCGGCGGGCCGGGGGCTGGTAGGGCCGTCAGAACTTGCCGCGCAACGTCACGCCGTAAGTCCGTGGCTCCGCCAGGAACGCCGAAAAGATCTGCGTGCCGCCGGGATAGCTGGCGGCCGGGAAACCGGCGGTGGCGCCCGGTGTCGTGGAGGCCGCCTGGAAGGGCGAGCTGAACGCGACCTGGGTATATTGGCTGTTGGTCAGGTTCTGCGCCCAGAGCTCGATCGCCCAGCGTTCGTCGGCACCGCGCACCCCGATGCGCGCGTTCATCACGAAATAGCCGTCCTGTTCCTTTTGCGGGAACAGGTCCGATCCCGAATTATAATCGTCGGTCAGGCGGCCATCGACATAGAACAGCCCGGAAAGGCCGCTGCCGCCAAGCTTCGGCGTCCACGCGACGGAGGAAGTCGCGGTGATTTGCGGCGCATTGGACAGATGATCGCCGGGCAGCAGCCGCAGCGCCGGATCGAGCGCCGCGCCGCGCTCGTTGCCGATCAGATCGTTACGATATTTGGTGTCGGCATAGGTCAGGCCGGCGCTGACGCGGAAATCGCGGATTGGCGACATCGACGCCTCGAGCTCGATGCCCTGCGAGATCACGCCCGCCTTCACATCGTCCGGGGAGCAGGTCCCGGTGGTCGCGCTGAGATCGCGATCGGCCCCGGCCAGGCCGGCTTTGCAGCTGTTGACGTTCTGGACCAGGAAGACGCTGCCGTTGAAAGTGTTCAGCTGGAAGTTCTTGAACGCCTGGTGGAACGCCGCAATGTTCAGGTTGAATCCGCGCGTGGAGAATTTCGCGCCGATCTCGAAGGCATTGTTGATCTCGGGATCGAATTCGAGCGCACTGACCAGCGCCTGCGCGCCGCCGACCGAGGCGAAGCTGGGGACCGGCCCCTTGAGCGCGGAGCGATCGAGATTGAAGCCGCCCGCCTTATAGCCACGCGAATAGCTGCCATAGACCAGCAGGTCCGGCGTGACCTTGTAGGAGATGATCCCGGTGCCGGTCAGCTGGCTCTCGCTGCGCTTGTCGTTGATCGACACGCCGTTCAGCTCTGATGTCGAATTGCCCTGGCAGGTCAGGTTGATCAGGCCGCCCGCCACCGCGGCCAGGCCGGCGTTTGCCAGGAACGGCGACAGCGCTGCCTGCTGCGCCGGGCAGGCCGTGTTGTTGTTGCCGAAGGTCGCATCGAGCTTCTTCGTCTCATGGGTATAACGCAGTCCGACGGTGATCTTCAGCCCGTCGGTCACCTCGAAGATATTGTGCGTGAAGAACGCGAAGTTCTTGCTGTTCTGGTCGTAGCGCGACACCGTGTCGCCGACGTTGCGGACTGAATCGAGCCGGTCGAACCCGGCGATGATCGCCGGCGCGGCGGCGCCGAACGCGCCGGGCAGCACGACCGCACGGCCCACCGCGCTGAGGCAGCCGGTCTGGTTCACGTCGTAAAAGGCCGCGAGCGCGCCGCTGGCGAGGATGCGGCAGGCAGCGAAGCGACCATATTGCGATCCGAACTTCAGATTGTCGCGCACTGCGAGATCCTCGTTCGCGAAATAGCCGCCGATCAGCCAGTCGAATCGCCCGTCGAACGCTTCGCCCTGCAGGCGCAGTTCCTGCGAGAAGGTCTTGAAGCCGCGACGGCCCGCGTCGCGGCTCGGCGCGCGGTAGAGGATATCGACGAAGCTGTAGTCGGTGTCGGACGCCTGATAGTTGTAATAGTCGCGATAGGCGGTGATCGAGGTGAGCTTCGCGCCGCCGAAATCATAATCGACCTGGGCCGATCCGCCCCAATCCTGGGTCTTGCCGCCATAAGTCCGGCCGGGCGTGATGTTGAGGTCGCGCGAATAGGGGTTGCTGAACGCGGCGACCGGTTGGCCCAGCTTGGTCAGCACGCCGATGATCGGGTTCGCGCTGGTCAGCAGGCCCGCATTGGCCGGGGCGACGGTCTGGTCGATATAGGCGGCCGCGCAGCATGCTTCGTCGCGCTTGGTGTAATCGGCGATCAGCCGGACCGAGAGGTCGCTGCTCGGCTGGAACATCAGCTGGCCGCGCAGGAAATAGCGGTTGCGGTCGTTGATCCGTCCGCCGTTCGTCACGTCCTTGTAGAAGCCGTTGCGCGAGACATAGACGCCGTCGACCCGGGCCGCGACCGTTTCACCCAGCGGCACGTTGATATTGGCCGAGCCGCGCCAGTAATCATAATTGCCATAAGTCAGCTCGGCGCCGCCGCTGAAGCGGAATTCCGGCTGCTTGCTGTAGATGCTGATCAGGCCGGCCGAAGCGTTACGACCGAACAACGTGCCCTGCGGGCCACGCAGTACCTCCACCCGGTCGATATCGCCGAGCTCGTTGAGGCCGACGCCAGACCGCGAGCGATAGACCCCGTCGATGAACACCGCGACCGAACTCTCCAGGCCGGGATTGTCGCCGACCGTGCCGATGCCGCGCAGCCGCGCCGATCCGTTCGCTTCATTGCCGGTCGAGGAGACCAGCAGCGAGGGCGCGACCTGGTTGAGCTGGCGGATGTCGTTGGCGCCGGAATTCTGCAGGGTATCGGCTGTCACCGCCGAGATCGCGAGCGGCACATCGGCCAGCACCTGCGCGCGTCCCTGCGCGGTGACGATGATGTCTTCGACGAGATCGCCGCTGTCGGCGACCTGGGCTGACGCCGGTACGGCCAGTCCCAGCGCGAGCGCCGAAAAGGCGCACGCGCACAAATACTGCTTCCTCAGCATATCTCTCTCCCATAGGTCGAGATCCTTGTCGAATCCCGTACCGTATCCTCGAATTGATAGGGAGATTGACCTTACGTCAAGCGAAACACGCGTTTCGAAACGGTACGTATCGCGCTGTGTTGCCGATTTGCACCGCTTCGAAGAACCCGATCCGGCCAGAACCTATATTCGAAATGGTGATATTTCGCGGTCCGGATCGGTCAGCAGGCGCTCATCAATAGCCGTTGAGCCGCGCGAAGCGCTCGCGGTGATAAGCCGCATTGCCCCACATCGTCTCGAGCACCCGCGCCCGCTTGATGTAGAAGCCGGCGTCATGCTCGTCGGTCATGCCGATCCCGCCGTGCAGCTGGATCATCTCCCGGCTGACCAGGTGCAACGTGTCGCCGGCGATGGCCTTAGCCAGGCTCACTGCCTGATCGACATCCGACCGGTTCGCGTCGATCGCCTCGAGCGCGCCCTCCACCGCCGAGCGCATCAGCTCAAGCTCAGTGAACAGCTTCGCCATGCGGTGCTGCAGCGCCTGGAAGGTCGACAGTTGCTGCCCGAACTGCACCCGCGTCTTCAGATAGTCGTTGGTCGTCGCAAAGGCCTGCTCGGCCATGCCGAGCATCTCGGCGCACGAAGCTGCGGTGGCGCGGTCGATCACCCGAGACGTCAGGTCGGCTCCCCCCAGCCTTTCCGCCGGCGCACGCTCGAAAGTAACCTCGGCATGGCTGCGCGAATCCGTCATGTGCCGGACCGCCCGCGTGACGCCCCCGTCGCCTGCGACGAGGTACAACCCATCGGCCGCCGCCACGACGAACAGGCCGGCGCTGTCGCCCTCCGCGACGAACTCCTTGGTGCCGCTAAGCAGGCCGTCCGTCACTTTGGTCGCGATCCGGACCGGGTCATGATGCGGCCCTTCATCGATCGCCAGGGTCGCCACCAGTTCGCCTGCGGCGATCCGCGGCAGCCATGCGGCCTTTGCCGCCTCCGATCCACCCAGCACGATCGCGCTCGCCGCCGCGGCGGTCGCGGCCAAAGGCGAGGCGGCCAGGTTGCGCCCAAGCTGTTCCAGCACGAGGCCGAGCGACAGATAGCCGAACTCGGAACCGCCATAGGCCTCCGGCACGACGATCCCGGCCCAGCCCATCTGTCCGATCTCGGCCCAGGCAGCGGCATCATAGCCCGCCGCCGGCGCCGCATCGCGCATCCGGCGAAAGGCGCCGACCGGCGATTCATTGTCAGCCCACTCGCGCGCCATGTCGCGCAGCATCGTCTGTTCGTCGTTGAGTACGGCCATGTTCCTGCCCCTTGAATCTCTTCTTTTCAGGATGCCGCCGGACCTCCAGCGCATCGCTCACCGCACGATTGCCCCCGATCACTCGGGATGGCGGCAGCTATTGGTGATCCAGCATCCCAAGGATGCGCTTGGCGATCACATTGTTCTGGATCTCGGTCGATCCGCCATAGATCGACACCGCCTTGCCCCAGAGCCAGGTGCGCGTCTGGGTCAGTTCGGCCTCGGTGAAGCCCTCACCCTCCCAGCCAAGCCCGTTCATTCCCATGATCTCGATCGACAGCTCGGCGCGATCCTGCGTGATGCGCGCGCCGACATTCTTCATGATCGATGTGGCCGCCGACGGCCCCTGGTTCGATTTGGCCTCGAGCGCCGCGCGGCGCAACGTCAGCGCAAAGGCCCGGCTGTCCATCTCGTGGCGCACGATCCGCATCCGCAGGTCGCTGTCGCCGACCCGCCCCTGCTCGTCGGCACCGCGATATTGCTTGGCGAGCGCGCCCATCGAGGTACCGCCGAACAGCCGGCTCAGCGATCCGCCGCCCGAGAGATTCTGCCGCTCGTGCTGGAGCAGCCTCTTGCCGATCGTCCAGCCTTCGCCCTCGCGGCCGACCAGATTCTCCTTGGGCACCTTCACGTCCGTGAAGAAGGTCTCGCAGAAGGGCGACTGGCCGGAGATCATCCGGATCGGCTTCACCTCGACCCCCGGCGAGGTCATGTCGATCAGCAGGAAGCTGATCCCTTCATGCTTTTTCGATTTGTCGGTCCGCACCAGAGCAAAGCATTTGTCGGCCCATTGCCCGCCCGAGGTCCAGGTCTTCTGGCCGTTGACCAGATAATGATCGCCCCGATCTTCGGCGAACATCTGCAGGCTCGCGAGATCCGATCCGGCGCCGGGCTCCGAATAGCCCTGGCACCACCGCACCTCGCCCCGGGCGATCGCGGGAATATGCTCGTGCTTCTGCGCTTCATTGCCGTATTCGAGCAGGGTCGGCCCGAACATCATCACGCCCATGCCGCCGATCGGGTTCCAGGCGCCGATCCGCGCCATTTCCTCGCTGAGCACGCGCGTTTCGGCGCGGTCGAGCCCGCCGCCGCCATAAGCCGCCGGCCAGGTCGGCACACCCCAACCCTTCTCGCCGAACACCCTTTTCCAGGCCGCTTCGTCGTCCGACTGGGCAGTAGGCCCCTCGATCGTCGCCATCGGGTTTTCCTTGCCCTTCAGCGATGGCGGGAAATGCGCCTCGAGCCACGCCCGCACGTCCTTGCGGAAGGCGTCGAGGGGATTGACGCTGGCGTCGACTTCGGCGGCACTTGCCATGATACTCTCCTGGAACGCCCGAATCTGAATGTCGGGTATGCTCAGGCATGTGGCACAGATCGGGCGCCAAGCAAAGGCGGCAAACCGTCGCTACAGCGCCCGCGCGCAATCTCCAGCGCACCCAGAAAAACTGCCGCTTTGGGGACAACTGCGCGCCGCCGCCATCTTGTCCTGGCGGCCGGGGCTGTGCCATGTTCGGCGAATGTTCCGCCTGTTCCGCAAACAGGCTTTGCATCTGACAATGGGGGACGATCATGCGTTTCGAACATCGCGCCGTGCCGATCGTCCTTGCCGCCGTACTGATCGACACGATCGGCTTCGGCATCGTCCTGCCGGTGTTCCCCGCGCTGATCACCACGATCGGGCATGTCGATCTCGAACAGGCGACGCGGATCGGCGGTTACATGCTGGTCGTGTTCGCGCTGACCCAGTTCTTCGCGGGGCCAGTGCTGGGCAACCTCAGCGATCGGTTCGGCCGCCGCCCCGTTCTGATCGCCTCGATGCTGGCGTTCGGCATGGATTACGCACTGATGGCCTGGGCGCCGACGCTTGCCTGGCTGTTCCTCGGCCGGGCGGTCGCGGGGATTGCGGGCGCCGTCTATGGGCCGGCCAGCTCCGTGCTGGCCGACGTCACCCCGCCCGAGAAGCGCAGCGGCGTGTTCGGGCTGATCGGGGCGGCATTCGGCATCGGCTTCGTCATCGGCCCGGCGATCGGTGGCCTGCTCGCCGATCTGGGGCCGCGCGCGCCCTTCATCGCTGCGGCGATCCTGGCGCTGGGCAACGCGGCTGTCATGATCTTCGCAATGCCCGAGACGCTGGCGCCGGAGCATCGCCGCCCGTTCCGGCTGCGCGACGCGCATGTCGTCGGCGCGTTCCGGCCGCTGTTCCACGCCGGCAATGCCGCGCCGCTGCTCGCTGCCTGGTTCGTGTGGCAGCTGGCCCATATGGTCTATCCGGCGACCTGGGCCTTCTGGGCGACGATCCGCTTCGATTGGGATGCCCGGGCGATCGGCTGGTCGCTCGCCTTTGTCGGGCTGGTGATGGCGTTGGTGCAGGGCGGCCTGACGGGCCGGATCATCGCGCGCGTCGGCGAGCAGCGCGCACTCGTCATCGGCCTTGCATGCGCTGCCCTGTCCTTCCTCGCTTTCGCCTTCGTCACGCAGAGCTGGCAGGCCTATGCGCTCCTCTTCGTCAGCGCGCTGTCGGGGCTGATCTTCCCGGCGATGAACGGGCTGCTCTCGCGGCTGGTCGATGCGTCGCACCAGGGCGCATTGCAGGGCGGCATCGGCAGCATGGGCAGCGTCTCGTCGATCCTTGGGCCGCTGCTGCTGACTCAGGCGCTGGCGACCGGTGTGGATCACGGATTCCCCGGCGCCGCATTCCTCCTCGCCAGCCTCCTCGCGCTGATGTCACTCGGCATCATCCTGTGGAAGGTGCTGGATCGCGTGCCCCGCGCGGTTTCGCCTGCCTGATGGAGACTATGCCCGGGCGCTCGGGCGGGCCGAGACGCGCTCGTGCCAGGCAGCAAGATTGACCAGATCGCTCGGAATCGCGATGCCGACAAAGGCCGCGAAGTCGACGATCGAGAACAGGACGATATCCGCCATCGAATAGGCCGCGCCGTCCAGGAACTCCCGGCCTGCCAGCGCTCGGTCGAACTCGCCCATCGCCGCGATCACGCGCGGCCGCTGGCTCTCGCCGAACTCGGTATATTGCGGCTTCACCACGCGCGCCGTGAACGGGTGCGTGTGCATCCAGACCATCGACAGCGGCACCATCATGCGCAATTCGGCGCGGCGCACCCACATGTCGACCTCGGCCTGGCCGCGCGGTCCGCGCCCGAACAGCGGCGGCTCCGGATGCTCCGCCTCGAACAGCCGGCAGATCGAGACGCTCTCGGTCAGCACGTCCCCGTCATCGAGCTGCAGCGCCGGAATCTGGCCGAGCGGATTGACCGCCAGATAGGCCGGTGCCCGGTGCTCGCCCGCGATGATCGACACCGTCTCGCTCGGCACGCTCAGCCCCTTTTCGGCAAGGTAGATGCGCACCCGGCGCGGATTGGGGGCGGGGTTGGCCGCATCGTAGAACAGCATCGGCACCTTCTCTCCTTTTTTAGAAGATTGCGTATGGCATTTGACGCGCGCCTCGCATAGCGGGGCCTATGACAGCCGCCGATCTGCTAACGCGTGAATTCGCGACCCTGCCCGACCTGATCCGAGCCCATGCGAGCGAACGAGGCAGCAAGACTGCTCTCGCCTCGACCGAGGGCGCGATCGATTATGCGGCGCTTGACGCGCTGATGGATCGCGTTGCCGCAGCGCTTCAGCGCGACGATGTGCGGCAAGGCCAGGCGGTCGCGATCGTCGCTGCTTCGCGAATCGAGTATGCCGCGGTCTTTCTCGGCGCGCTCCGTGCCGGCTGCGTCGCCGCGCCGCTGGCGCCCTCCTCCACGCCCGAGGCGCTGATGGCGATGATCGCCGATTGCGGGGCGCCGATCCTGTTTGTGGACGATGAAGCCGTCACGGCACTGGCGGGCCAGCCCGTCACCGCGAAAATCGTCCCGTTCGCTGCTTTTGAGGGTTGGCTCTCAGCGGAAGACGCCAAACCGGCGCCCGTGAGCATCGCCCCCGAAGACGGGTTCAACATCATCTATTCCTCGGGCACCACCGGCACGCCCAAGGGCATCGTGCAGAGCCACGCTATGCGGTGGGCGCATATCCACCGCAACGCCTCGGCCGGCTTCGGCGAGGCCGTGACGATGATCGCGACGCCGCTTTATTCCAACACCACGTTGGTCAGCTTCCTGCCGACGCTCGGCTGGGGCGGCACCGTCGTGCTGATGGACAAATTCGACGCGCGCGGTTTTCTCGAGCTTGCCGAGGCGAACCGGGCCACGCACACCATGCTCGTCCCCGTGCAGTATCAGCGCATCATGGCGTTGCCCGATTTCGAGGCTTTCGACCTGTCGAGCTTCCGGCTCAAGACCTGCACCAGCGCGCCTTTCTCGGCCGCGCTCAAGGCGGAGGTGCTGGCGCGCTGGCCCGGGCTGCTGGTCGAATATTACGGCATGACCGAGGGCGGCGGCACCTGCCTGCTGATCGCCAATCTGTTCCCCGACAAGCTCCATACCGTCGGCCGCCCGATCGAGGATCACGACATCCGCCTGATCGACGATGACGGCAACGAAGTTCCGGTCGGCGAGATGGGCGAGGTGGTCGGGCGCTCGCCGGCGATGATGACCGGCTATCACGGCCGCAGCGACGCGACGGCGGCGGCGGAGTGGTTCGATTCCGAGGGGCGCCGCTATATCCGCCACGGCGATGTGGGCCGCTTCGACGCCGATGGGTTCCTCACGCTGCTCGATCGCAAGAAGGACCTGATCATCTCGGGCGGCTTCAACATCTATCCCGCCGATCTCGAGGCAGTGCTGTCGCAGCATCCCGCCGTCGCCGATTGCAGTGTGATCGGCATGCCGTCCGAAACCTGGGGCGAAACGCCGGTCGGCTTCTACGTGCCGCACACCGGCGTCGATGCCAGTGTTGCGGATATCCTCGCCTGGACCAACGCGCAGCTCGGCAAGACCCAGCGTCTGGCTGCGCTCCATGCCATTGGCGAATTGCCGCGCAGCGCGATCGGCAAAGTCCTGAAACGCGATTTGCGCGATCGCCTGACGGAACACCGGCTGTGACCCCGATCGCCGATATCCTCGCCGCCGCGACCCCGATCGACGGCGGCTTTCGCACCGCGATTCCGGCCGACTGGCTGCAGGGCCGCACCAGCTATGGCGGGCTGTCGAGCGCGCTCGCGCTTCACGCCGCGCAGCATTCGGAACCCGATCTGCCCCCGCTCCGCTCGGCACAGGTCGCCTTCATCGGCCCGCTCTCAGGCGAGGTGAGCGTCACCGCGACCAGGCTCCGCCGCGGCCGCAACGCCGCCTTCATCCAGGCCGATATCGTCTCCGACGCCGGGCTCGGCTTCCGCGCCACCTTCGTCTTCATGTCAGATCAGGTCTCGCGCATCGATCTCGATGGGCGGCTGCAGAGCCCGCATCGTCCCCCCGCGCCGGGCGCCACGCTCTATACCGGGCCCGACGAGTTCTTCACTGGCAACTTCAATTTCCTCGATCTCAAGGACGAGGCGAAGGGCGAGGCCGAATGGCTGCGCTGGGCGCGGCTCCGCGCTTCGGACGGGCTCGATCCGATGGTGCAGGTGCTGGCAGTCGCCGACGCCCTGCCCCCGGCTGCGTTCAAGCTGCTCGGCAAGCAGCCCGCCCCGATCAGTTCGCTCACCTGGATCGTCAATCTGCTCACTGCGACGCCGGCGACCACCGATGGCTGGTGGCTGCTGTCGGCGACGTCCGACCATGCGAAACATGGTTGTTCGAGCCAGTCGATGACGTTGTGGAACGCCGATGGTCAGCCGATCGCGCAGGGCATGCAAAGTGTCGCGATCTTCGCCTGAAATGCTGCCCCATTCCGGGGCGGAAAATGCGACAATTTGCGACACTTTAGGCTGGCTCTGACATAGCCGCGTGACATCCTTGAGCGAAAAACGGGATCATAGCCGGGCGATCCGGCGGATCACTCGAAGGACATCAGCATGAAGAAATATCTTCTCGCCCTCGCTCTTGCCGGCACTGCCCTTGGTGGCGCAGCGATTGCCGGCCAGACGGGCGCAGGACCAGCGGGCGCCGACCGCCCCGGCCCGATGGGCGGCCACGCCATGCAGCGCGCCGATACCGACAAGGACGGCGCAATCTCGCGCGCCGAATTCCTTGCGCAAACCGATCAGCGCTTTGCCCGGCTCGACGCAAACGGCGACGGCCAGATCGCCGGCGACGAACTGCCCGGCCGCACACGGCTGGTCGAGAGCAGCGATACGGACAAGGACGGAAAGATCAGCAAGGCCGAGTTCGTCGCCCAGGCGTCCGAACGGTTCGCGAAGCTCGATCTGAACAAGGACGGCAAGATCTCGCCCGACGAGATGAGGGGTCTGATGGGCCGCGGGCGCGAAGCCCGTGGCGGTCATGGCGGGCGAGGCGCGATGCACGCCGCCAGGGCTGGCGGCCCGATGGGCCACGGTGCCGGCATGATGGTGTCGATCGACACCAACAAGGACGGCAAGATCAGCCGCGACGAAATGCGCGCGCGCACCGATGCGCGCTTCGCGGCGCTCGATACCGACAAGAATGGCTTCATCGAGCGGACCGAGCTGGCCGCTGCCCATAGCGGCATGAAGCCTTGGGGCAGGATGCGCGGCCATGGCCGGCATCACTCCGAGGGTGGCCCCGGCACGCCGCCGCCGAGCGGCGCCACGCCGAAACCCGACGCCGGCTAACCCGGGCCGCCGGGCGCGGCATGCCCGCCCGGCGGCTTCCAAAGGCGACCGATCATGCTAGACGCCGATCCCATGGGAGATACGCCGCACCTCTTGCTGGTCGACGACGAGCGCTCGATCCGCGAGCCGCTCGCGCAATATCTGACCAAACAGGGCTTCCGCGTCACCCAGACCGGCGATGCCGAGGCGGCGCGCACCCGCCTCACCGCTTATGCGATCGATCTGGTCATCCTCGACATCATGATGCCGGGCGAGGACGGGCTGAGCCTGTGCCGCCATATCCGCGAGACGAGCGAGACGCCCGTCATCCTGCTGACTGCGCGCACCGAGGAGACCGACCGGATCGTCGGCCTCGAAATGGGCGCCGACGATTATGTCGTGAAGCCCTTCTCCCCACGCGAGCTGGCGGCGCGCGTGAAGGTCATCCTGCGCCGCGCGGCCGCCGGCGGCACGCGCCAGCACGCGCCTGACACGGGCTCCTTCGCCTTTGCCGGCTGGGTGCTGAAGTCGGGCGAGCGCGCGCTGGTCGATCGCGAAGGCGTGTCGGTGCCGCTCTCGACCGGCGAATACAACCTGCTCCACGCGCTGGTGACGCGTCCGCGTCAGGTGCTGACGCGTGACCAGTTGCTCGATCTCACTCAGGGCCGAGAGGCAGCTGCGTTCGATCGCGCGATCGACAACCAGGTCAGCCGCTTGCGCCGCAAGATCGAGACCGATCCGAAAAATCCCGAGCTGATCAAGACGGTCTGGGGCGGCGGCTACACGCTCGCCGCCGAGGTCACGCGACTGTGAGCCGACTCCGGCTGTGGCCGCGCAACCTGTCCGGGCAGATGGCGCTGCTGGTCGCGCTCGCTCTGTTCGTCGCTCAGGCGATCAACTTCACCATGCTGCTGCAGGATCGCCGCGCCGCCCGTTACGAGCAGGCGACCGGGCCGGCCGTCGCGCGGATCGTCGACGCAGTCGAGCGCAGCGCAGGCGGCCGGTTCGACGGCTCTCGCGGTCGCGTGCGCCGAGCCACCGCCTCGCCGATCCGCCAGCAGGCCGAACATCAGCCCGATGTGGAGAAGGGCCTGCGGACCGAGCTCGCCGAGGCAGGGCTCACGGTCGGCCGGATCGAAACCGAGGTCCGCGATTTCCGTCCGGACGACAAGAGGCTGCGTCACTGGGGGCCGCGCATGGCCGAGCGCGCGGTGCGGCTGGGCGGCGAAGTCGTCATTGCGGTCGAGCAGCCCGGACAGGGCTGGCTGGTGCTGAACGCCCCCTGGCCGCGCGACGAATCGCATCTGGTCTGGCGGCTGATCTGGCAGACATTGATCCTGTACGGCATCGTCTTGCTGCCGGTGCTGTGGATCGGCCGGCGCATCTCGCGGCCGCTGCGTGGCCTCGCGGTCGCGGCGCGCGGCTTCGTGCCGGGCGAGGTCGACGTGCCGGTCGAGGAACGCGGGCCAGCCGATTTGCGCGAGGTGATCGCCGCCTTCAATGCGCTGAGGCTGCGCGTCACCGCGATGCTCGACGAGAAGGATCGCATGCTTGGCGCGATCGGCCATGATCTGCGCACCCCGCTGGCGGCACTGCGCGTCCGCATCGAATCGGTCGAGGACGAGAATGACCGCGCGAAGATGGCCGATACGATCGAGGAAATGAACCGTACGCTCGACGACATCCTCTCGCTCGCGCGCCTGGGCCGCCCGAGCGAGCCGCTGACCGAAGTCGATCTGGCGGCGCTGGTCGATGCCGTGGTCGAGGATTTCCGCGATCTCGACAGCGACGTGACCTTCGAGGAGACCGACCGGCTGAAGATGCGCCTGCGTCCTTCACTGATGCGCCGCGCCGTGCGCAACCTGATCGAGAACGCGATCAAATACGGCAAATCGGCCGAAGTCAGGATCGTGCCGGCTCCGCACGAAGTGGCGATCGTCGTCACCGATCAGGGACCGGGCATCCCACCCGAGCAGCTCGGCCTGGTGTTCGACGCGTTCACCCGGCTCGAGACCTCCCGCAACCGGGAAACCGGCGGCATCGGCCTTGGCCTTGCGCTGGCCCGCGCGATCGTGCGCGACGCCGGCGGCGAGGTCACGCTGGTCAACCGGCCCGAAGGCGGGCTGGCCGCGACGATCACGCTGCCGCGCAGCTGACCGCGCCGGCCTATTGATGATTTCGCGGCACAGCTGCTGATCCGCGCCGGGAAATAGTCGGGTGCGGCCCGGCTCCCTATCTGGGTTCGCACAGCATTCGGAGACTCATCATGGACCTCAATCTCACTGAAAAGACCGCGCTCGTGACCGGCGCGACCGCCGGGATCGGCCTCGAAATCGCCCGCACGCTTGCGCTCGAAGGGGCGGCCGTGACCATTACCGGGCGCAGCCGGGACAAGCTCGATTCAGCGATCGCCGATATCGGTGCCGCGGGCGGCAAGCCAGTTACCGGCATGGTCGCCGATGTCGCCACCGCCGAAGGCGTGGCCGCGCTGACGGCCGCGCTTCCGCAGGTCGATATCCTCGTCAACAATCTCGGCATTTATGAAAGTAAGGCGTTCGGCGCGATCAGCGACGACGACTGGAGCCGCCTGTTCGAGGTGAACGTGATGAGCGGCGTCCGCCTGTCGCGCGCCTATCTGCCCGCCATGCTCGACGCGAATTGGGGGCGGATCATCTTCATCTCGAGCGAATCCGCGATCGCGATACCGGAGGACATGATCCATTACGGCACCACCAAGACGGCACAGCTCTCGATCGCGCGCGGCCTCGCTCAACTGACGCGCGGCACAAAGGTAACCGTCAATTCGGTCCTGCCCGGGCCGACCCAGTCCGAGGGAATCGAAGCGTTTCTGCGCAGCCAGGCAAGCGATCCGGACGCGACGATGGCGCAGATCGAGGCTGAGTTCTTCGCCACCGCCCGCGCTTCCTCGCTGCTCCAGCGCCTGATCGACCCCCGAGAAATCGCCAGCCTCGTCGCCTATGTCGCCAGCCCGCTGTCGGCGGCAACCAACGGTGCAGCACTGCGCGCCGAAGGCGGCCTGCTCAACAGCATCGCATGACGTCCTCTTCCCCTCCCGCCCGCGGGAGGGGAATATGGAACTGCCCCTTGGGAAATGCTGCGCTGCATGATAATGGCGCGTCATGCTGAATATCAACGGTATCACGGTGCGCCTCGGCGGGCGCACGATCCTCGATCGCGCAACGGCCACTTTGCCGCCGAAGAGCCGCGTCGGCCTGATCGGCCGCAACGGCGCCGGCAAGTCGACCCTGATGAAGGTGATGATCGGCCAGCTCGAGCCCGACGACGGCGAGATCGAGATGCCGCGCAAGACGCGCATCGGCTATCTCAAGCAGGAAGCCCCGAGCGGCACCACCACGCCGATCGAGACGGTGCTCGCCGCCGATACCGAGCGCGCCGCGCTGCTCAAGGAGGCGGAGGATTGCCACGATCCCGACCGCGTCGGTGAAATCCACGACCGGCTGATCGCGATCGACGCCTATACCGCCGAGTCACGTGCCGCGCGCATCCTGGTCGGCCTCGGCTTCGACGAGGAGATGCAGGGCCGCCCGCTCGACAGCTATTCGGGCGGCTGGAAGATGCGCGTCGCGCTCGCCGCCTTGCTCTTCTCGGAGCCCGATCTGCTGCTGCTCGACGAGCCATCGAACCATCTCGATCTCGAAGCGACCCTGTGGCTCGAGAATTTTCTCAAGGCCTATCCGGCGATGATGGTCGTCATCAGCCATGAGCGCGACCTGCTCAACAATGTCGTCGACACCATCCTCCATCTCGAGGGCGGCAAGACGGTGATGTACACTGGCGGATATGACAGCTTCGAGCAGCAGCGCGCCGAACGCGCCGCCCAGCTCGCCGCCGCAAAGGCCTCGCAGGATGCGCAGCGCGCCAAGCTGCAGGATTATATCGCCCGCAACAGCGCCCGCGCCTCGACCGCCAAACAGGCCCAGTCGCGCCAGAAGATGTTGGCCAAGATGCAGCCGATCGCGGCGATGGCCGACGATCCGACCCTGTCCTTCGCTTTCCCGAACCCGGAAGAATTGCGCCCGCCGCTGGTCACGCTCGACATGGCGGCGGTCGGCTATACCGAGGGCAATCCGATCCTGCGCCGGCTCAACCTGCGGCTCGATCCTGACGACCGGATCGCGCTGCTCGGCCGCAACGGCAACGGCAAGACTACGCTTGCCCGCCTGCTCGCCGCGCAGCTGACGCCGATGGAAGGTGAGATGACGGCCTCGGGCAAGATGCGGGTCGGCTATTTCACCCAGTATCAGGTGGAAGAACTCGACACGACCGATACGCCGCTCGAACATATGACGCGCGTGATGAAGGGCATGTCGCCCGCCGCAGTCCGCGCGCAGCTCGGCCGGTTCGGCTTTTCCGGGCAGAAGGCGACGACCAAGGTCGGCAGCCTCTCGGGCGGCGAGCGCGCCCGCCTGGCGCTCGCGCTGATCACGCGCGACGCGCCGCACATGCTGATCCTCGACGAGCCGACCAACCATCTAGACGTCGATGCGCGCGAAGCCCTGGTCCAGGCGCTCAACGCCTATGAAGGCGCTGTGGTGATCGTAAGCCATGATCGCCACATGATCGAGCTCACCGCCGATCGGCTGGTGCTGGTCGATGGCGGCGTCGCCAACGAATATAATGGCAGCATGGAGGATTATATCGCCTTCGTGCTCTCCGGCGACAGTTCGTCCGGCGGCGGCAGCAAGGGCAAGAGCAACAAGAAGGAAGACCGCAAGGCCGCCGCCGATGCGCGCGAGAAGAGTGTCGCGCTCAAGAAGCGCGCGCACGAGGCCGAAGCCATGGTCGCCAAGCTCACCACGCAGCGCAGCGCGATCGACCGGGCGATGTTCGATCCCACGACGGCTGAACCCTGGCTCGCCAAGCTCGGCATGAGCGACCTGATGAAGCGCCGTGCCGAAGTCGCCGCGAAGCTTGAAGTGGCCGAGGCTGCCTGGCTTCAGGTCAGCGAGGAACTGGAGACGGTCGAGGCCTGAGCCGGTCTTCCCGGTCCGTTCAGCGTAGCTGGTCCCTGGACGCTGCCGGTGCGGCCATGTCCGGGTTGAGGCTGATCGCGATCGCAGCATCGCCGAACGCTTCCCGGTGCTTGCGCGCGGCGGCAAAGCACGCCTCGAGGGAGCCATGGTGCGATCCGTGCACCATCACGGCTCCAGCCTCGTTCAGGCGGCGCCAGATCCACTGCGGCGCCCGGGCTTTACGCGGCGACGGGGTGCCCGACTCATCGAGGGCCGGCCGGTCGCTATAGAGCTCATATCGTTGCGCTGATTCTGGCATGTCGCATAAAACGCAGATCGACGGAAATCGTTCCGATTCGGACGTTTTTTACCTTGATTGCCGAAAACATGTCGGTGCCATCAACCAGGCGGCTCGGCACGATCGTTGTTTCTTGAAAAATGCTGGTGCGGGCGGTCGGAATCGAACCGACACTCCTTTCGGAACCGGATTTTGAGTCCGGCGCGTCTACCAGTTCCACCACGCCCGCATCGCCCGGTCGAGCCGGGCACGCGGGCAGTTAACCGGGCTCGGCGGCGATTTCAACCCGCTCGCCGGCTGATCCGACCCCAAGCCCGGCCATCTGGCCGCGCACCGTCGCGGCAACCCATCCTTCCGAGATGCCGACATCGCGCGCGAAGCTCTTGGCGAAACCCACCGCATAGAGCGCCGCAGGAAAGACATGGAAGGCCGAAGCCTCGAGCGCGACGAGGTAGCGTTCGGTGATGCGCGTGCGCGCCGCGACCTCGCCGAGCGAATAGCCGGACGCCTCGCGCGCCCGGCGGAGTGCCGCTCCGGCGTCGGCAATGCCGGCGCCGCCCTCGCCCGTTGCCTCGTACTGCTCCGAACCCCCCGGTTCAGTGACGATAAAACTCGTCATGCGCCCATCTCCCGCCCCGGATTAGAATGTTGCGCTATCGTATCGCTTTGCGCAACGACAAAGTTACCGGTGGGCGCGCGACAGATGATTCGTCCATGCAACGCCTCAGATCAGCCTCCGCTGTACGGGCACCGCAAAATGGCATTCCGGCAATAGTCGAAGCTTCGCGTCCGCTGCGTTATTATCCGCTTATGTTCCAGGATATGACACGATGCGTGCCGGTGCTTTCTGCGGCAGCCGGGCTGTTCTGCGACATGGCCCGCTCCATTCAAGACAATTGTTACAGCACGGTTGACGCACCGGACGAGCGCGTTAAGGAGCAGATATATTCAATTCGGAGGTAATTATGGCGGACGACATTGCAGACTTCAACGTGACTGAGTTGGCTACTGAGCTGACCATCGCGTGGCTCGGCAATCCCAACAACCGGGTATCCGCCGATGAAGTGCCGGCATTCCTGCAGAAGATGCATGCGACCGTCTCCGCGCTCGCTGGATCCGGCGGTGAGGACGTGCAGCCCGAAGCGACAACGGAATATCTTCCGGCCGTGACCGTGCGCAAGTCGCTCGCGTCGAAGGATCACATCATCTCGCTGATCGACGGCAAGCCCTACAAGACGCTGCGCCGCCATCTGTCGGGCCATGGCCTGACCCCGGACGATTATCGCACGCGCTATGGCCTGAAGGCCGATTATCCGATGGTCGCCGAAACCTATTCGGAGGCGCGCCGCGCCATGGCCAAGAAGATCGGCCTCGGCCGCAAGCCCGGCCCGCGCAAGGCAGCCGAGCCGACGGTGGACGGCGTCGCGGCGCCCAAGGCCCCGCGCGGCCGTCCGAAGAAGACCGCCTGAACCATAAGGCAGCACCGGCGGCGAGAGCTCCGGCAGCAAGACGGAACCCGGGAAAGCCAGCGGCTTTCCCGGGTTCCTGCGTCTCGGGGCCCGCCGACGCGACAAATCGCGACACTATTTCCATCACATCGGCACATTTCTGCGACAGGCGAGTTCCATCTTGTCCTTGGCGCCCGAGTAGGGGCCAGGAGACTGAAGGAGTTTGTAATGCGTAAGGTAATGATCTCGATCGCGATGCTCTCGGCCACGATCGCTGCGGTGCCCGCCTCCGCTCAGGCATGGCACATCCAGCCGCGGGTGCAGCGTGAAATCCAGCATGACATCAATCAGTTGCAGAACCAGATCCAGCGCGCGGCGCAGCGCCGCACGATCTCGCAGCGCGAAGCCACTGGCCTGCGCCGCGATGCGATCAACCTGCAGCGGACGTACAACAGCTACAACCGCAACGGCCTGAACCGCGCCGAGGTCGCGAAACTGCAGGTCGGAGTGAACCGCGTCCATGCCAGGCTGCGCCTCGAGCGCCGCGACTGGGACGGCCGCCGCGGCTGAGCGCCGAATTGGACCATTAACCAGGGGCGTCACTACGGTGGCGCCCCTTTTCTCAGGCCCTCGACGTGGCGGGCGGCGCCTTCACCAGTTGAACCAGACCTTCACGCCACCCCGGTCGCCTTCCTTGCCGTTCAGATGAATCTCGCATTTCTTGGCGGTCACGCTCCGTCTGTCGCCGACGTTTTCCAGCGGCGGCTGAAGCTCGCCATCAAGCTTGATCTCGATCCGGGCACCATCGGATAATCCGTCGGAAACCAGACCCATCCATTCCAGGTCCCAATTGTGATAGTCGCCATCGTCCGGGTACAAAGTGACCCAAGTGCAATGCTCCGGCGTGTAAAGCTTCGGGGGCCCGGAGGCGTGGCCCGGAATCCGGATCGTCGTCCCGCCCTTTTCATAGACTGAACCCGGCGGCAGCAGGATCCATTCGCCGTCCCGGAAGATCAGGCCGTAACCCCGCGGCACGGGCGGAGGAGGCGGCGGTGGCGGGGCCACGGGCTGCGGGGCCGGCTCAGGCGGCGCAATGCCGTCGATAACCGCCAGGGTCAGCGCCAGCGCCGTCACGGCCGGCAGCAATTCCGGCTTGAACAGGCTGGCGATCAATCCGAGCACCAGGAAGATCAGCAAGATCAGCTTGATCCAGCCAACTGGCCCGATCGCCAGCCCGGCCGGTACGCCCAGCTCGACGAGCTCCAGATGCAGCGCGAGGCGCTGGCGCGGCGCGAGCGCGGCGGGGTCGCCTGCAACCAGGCCGAACAGCCTGACGATATCGGCTTCGGGTAGCTTCCGCAGGCGGGCGAAAACCAGGCTATCGTCGAAGCGCGGGATCGTCGCAATGCCGAGGACTATATCCGCCTCGGCCTGCACCACCAGCTGGCTCACGCGCCCGGCGGCTTGCTTGAGCAGCACGGAATGGCCATCGAGCCCGCCCGAGTCGCCTGGCTCCCCGCTCAGCAGCTTGAACCGCCGCGCGAGCTTAGCCCCTTCGCGGGCGAGCACAAACCGCTGCACGCTATCCTGCGCAAGATCCGGCAGGATCTCCGAAAATCGCCTGATGCCGGAGATCAGGGAAAGCACGGACGGCCAGGCATCACCCGCCGATCCGGTGCCGCTGGAACCTTTCGATGCGGACATCGCAATACTCCCGGCATTGCACTCTGAGTCCGCTATAGCATATTTCACCGCTTAGAACAATTTCACCTAAGTATATACAGGACTATAATTTATATAAATACGTTCCTTGGTTACGGATTTCGACTCGACGACTCAATCTCATGGCACGTCTTTCCGATGATTGCTTACAACCAGCAAAAATTATCGGAAAAAAGCGACAAATTTGTAAAGTACGTGGATGTGCTGCTGACTCATTCGCGTAGCACTATTGCGCCCGCCGGGGACGGCTATTGCGGCCACCCGCAATAGGCGCGCGCGTAACGGGACTCAGCTGAACAGGGCAGTGAACGCGGCCTCGTTCTGCAGCACGGTCCAGGCAGTGAGATTGGACAGAAGGTTGATCTGCGCCGGCGAGCGCTGAGTCCGCAGCGTGCCGTAATGCGGGAAGTCCTGACTCGCCAGTTCTTCGTCGAGCTTGAGTTTCACGCGCCAGTCGGTGATCTGGCTGCGCCAGGTCTGCGACATGCCGAGATAGACCCACAGCAACGTCACCGTGCGTCCGGCCGGAATGCCGAACCAGCCGTTCTCGACGGTGGTAAGCGACTGGGTGAAGATCGGCGCCATGCTTTCGTTGCCGCCGATGCTATTCCACAGCCCGTCGAGCAGCGGCTGGAAATCCTCGCTCGGAAAGACCTGGCTCAGTCGGGTCAGGTCGTGCGCCGGCGCCTGGGAGGCCGGCGCATAGGGCGGCGATACCTTGTCGTTATAGGGCTGGAAGCCGAACAGCGGCGGAATGCTCTGATCGACGACGATATAACCATTTGCATCCTGCGTGACGGCATTCTCCGTGTTCACGAAGGCGATGATCTTCGAAACGTCGGGATAGAACAGCATCGAGGTGACACCGCTATTGTCGAGCGATCCGCCATCGGCGAATTCCTGCAGCGCGGGAACGCCGCCGGGCGGCGGCGTTCCGGGCGACCAATAGGTGTATTTCGGGATCAGTCCGCTGAGCACCGCCGCCCCGCCCAGTTGCCCCTTGATCGCATCGAACCCGCCGGTCTCGACGGCCGTCGCGATCGCCTCCAGCGTCGCCGCAACCTCGCTCGCGGCCCGGCCGGCCCTGGCCAGGCTCTCGGCGGCGCTGTCCTTGTGCAGGCGCAGCGCAGCGGCGAAGCGTTCGGGCGATCGCGACCAGTCGGCCAGTTGCTCTTCCAGCTTGGCGGCAAAGGCTGCGCTGCTGGTGCCCATGATGTCCATCAGGGACCATTGCCGGAACTGCTGGATCGACGCCGACCCGCCGGCCACGCTCAACAGATAGACGGAATTGAACCCGAACGATCCGATCCCGCCGCCGCCCACCGCCCGGCCGTTGACGTCGATCGCCCCGTCCGGCGTCGGGAGGATCCCGGTCAGATAGGGCGTGGACTGGACCGGCACCAGCAGCTTGACCTTGTCGTCGCTGCTGAGCCCGACGAACATGCTGGCGACGCCGAGCAGATAGGGCCGCGTCTGGCCGGAAACCTGCGCCACCAGATAGGCCGGCACGTCGGCGAGTGTCGGGTTGGGGCCCGTGACCTGGCTTTCGAGCACTGTCCGGTCGAACGAGAACAAGGTGTTCGGCTGGAAATCGGACGCGATGGGAAACAGGCCATAGGGCTGCAGGAAATGCAGGCCCATCAGAGTCTGCCACAACATGCTGGAGGGCACGCCCTGGGTGCTCAGATACACGGCCTTGGTGGCGAGATCGGGAATCGAGAAGGCGCTCGACACCTGGCCGCCGATCCATCCATCCGGGGATGCGTCTATGATCGCCTCGGTCAGGTCGCCCGGATCGGTATAGCTGCCCAGGAATGCGTCGTCCGAAAAGGTCGACGGCAGATAGGTGAAGGGAATGCCGACCCAGCCGCCGCCCGACACGGTCGACATCGCCAGCACCTGGCTGAGCAGGCTGGCCGAGCCCGAGGTCAGCTGCTCGAGTGCCTGGAGCTGGCCGATCCCCGCCCCCATCGCGCGCGATCCGCCACCGCTCAGGCAGATGCCAACGCCGCCCGAATTTATCGGGCCACCCGTGGCGCCACCGCCCGGCAATGCTGCGGCCGCGGCTCGGCTGGTGCGGTACACCGGCGTGACGAAGCTCCCCGATGCCTGGTCGGACATGCGCATCCTCCACGGAACAGCAGTTCACGAAAGCGCCGGATTCGCGAATGATACCCTCGCGGCGGCGGTCCGAAAAATGTGGCGTGGCCGCGCGCGAGTCAATCCGCGGGCATGGAATCCGCACCAATCTGGTCGCGACTCTTGGCCGGCGTTGTCAGCGCGATCTCGGGCACGGAAGAGAACGGCGGGAAGGGGGAAGTACACATCCCGGAAAGCCGGGGCTTGCCCAACAGGGCCGTCTCGCGCAGCCGGCGAATGGGTCGCCCTCAAAAGAGCGGGCGACCCATAAGTTCCGTTATTCCTGGGTAGCCGGAGCAGCAGGCGCTGGTGCGCCGGCCGCGATCAACGTCACGTCTTCATCGACGAACCCGTTCACGCCCACACCCACGGGAAGCGACGCGCTGGTGCCAGTCGTGAAGAAGCCGGCGATCGGCACGAAGGCGATGGCGGCCACGACACCCGCCGTTCCCGTCACGCCCTTGTCGTCGAACACGCCCCTCAGGCGAATTTTCCGGTCGCCGACCGTCACGTACAGCAATCGGGCGTTGATCTTCCCGGATTTGCCCCACATCCCCTTGTTCCGGACATCGGTGATCTCCGCGATCGCCGGGCTGCCGGCCGGAATTACCGTAACCCCGTTCACCATTACGGCATCCATTACTTCGAGATGCGCGAGATAGCCGGCCTCGAGCTTCTTGCCCTTGGTCGTGATCGACTCCGCCATCTTGAGCGCAATCGGCGTCCCGGCGCGCAGCACACCCGGATTCCCGGTGGTTCCCGCCGCGAGGACGATCGGCGCGGTCGCCGGTGCGGGCGCCAAAGCCGCCGCGGGCGCGCCCGTCGTGGTTTGCGCAAATGCCGGCACGGTGCCGACGAGCAGCGCACTCGCAAGTGCGCCAAAATAAATGGCTTTCATGATATCCCCCTAAAATCAAACGACTCGGCCCCTGAGTCGCTGTCCTCATGAACCCTAACTGGGGGTTAGTCGTCAAATAACATGTTCGATCGGTGCGATTCTGTTCAAGCGGCTCGCCCCCTTTCTCGCGTCTGACATGACGTTGCTCGATACCGGTCCGTAAAGGGTGCCCGCCAGTTGGGTATAGTGCTCCCCGATCTTTCCTTGATCGCAACTACGGCGAACTCTTGATTGGACTTGCTCGCATCCATCAAACGCTGAAGAAGCAGCGCGCGAGATCCCTGGCAGCCACGGCCACCTATACTCGATTCCTTTCAGTATAGTGCCGCCGAAGTACGCCGCTTTACCGCCGCCGCTAGTAAACGCACTGGGGTGGCATGCAGGGTCGGCCCGAAAGCTTGCCGAACTGCTCGGTTACCCGGGCGCGCATGGCAGCGAGAGCCCGTGCCAGATCCGGGGCCGAGGCGCGGAGCTCAGCGCGGTAGCTTTCGTGATTGGCCGCGATCCGGCCGACGCGCTCGGCCTGGATGGCCTGGGCCGAACCGTCCTGCGGCTGGGCGACGATGCTGAACGCCGTCTTGTTCTCCAGTTGGCGCAGGAGAAGCGCGACCAGCGCTTCGGCGTCTTCGGGCAACGCGGCCATCCGGTCCTGGCGAGTCACGTCGGGCGCGGCAGCGGGCCCCTCCTCGTTCACCAGAACCACGTCCCAGCCCTCCGTCTCGATCCGCCAGCGAACCAGGCCGTCATGGCTCACGAAGCCGAGCCGGACCGTGCCCGTGGGGGCCGGCATGAGCGACGGGGTCTCGGGGACGGCGAAGAGCGTCGAATCCAGCGTCCAGCCGCCGAAGCGCCGGGTCGGGGCGTTCTCCTGCCCGGGAAAGACCCGAAAGGCGGCGAACTGGCTGTCCTGCGCATAGAAGCCTTCGCCATGAGTCAGCGTCGCCAGCACGTTCCCGCTCCGGTCGATCAGCCGTGACTGGCCGTCCTCGATCACCTGCGCCTGCCCCAGCCGATCGAAATCATAGGTCGAGGTGAAACGCGGCGGGAAGGCCCATTGCCCGTCCGCGCGGATATAGCCGGCTCTTTCACCCTCGGTCGCCGCGGCGAGGCCGTGATCGTCGAAGCCGCCGACCTGCGCAAAGCGCGCGGGAACGACGATCGCGCCAGTCTTCGCGTCGGCAAAGCCATAACGGGCGGTGGCCATATCCTGGAACCTCGCCAGCCCATTGGGACCGACGCCCCAGGCGATCACGCCGGGCGCGAATCGCGTGACCAACGTACCCGTCGAGTTGATATAACCGACCTCCTTCGGCCCCAGCGCGACGCGCGCCAGTCCGGCGGGCGCATCGATACCGCCATCGGCCCGGTCGCCGGTGAAGTTCCCGGCGTAAAAGAAGCGTTCGGTAATGACGAAGCGGCCGGTGCGATCGATATAGCCCCAGCGAGAGTCGTTCTTGCCATAACCGCCGTACAGCGTGGCGGGCGCGAGCCCATTCGCGGCAAAGGCGCCGATCCCGCCGAAACGGAGCGGCACGACCTCGCGTCCCGAGCGGTCGATGACGCCGAACCGGCCGGCGCGGCTGACCCCGGTCAGTTGGGCGCCCCGAAACGGCCGGACGATGTCATACCGTGGTTCGATCACGATCCGCCCGGCGCGGTCGATCATGCCGGTCAACTGGCCGAAACCGGATGGGTCGCGCACCTTGACGATGGCCAGCCCGTCAGCGTCGAACCCTTCCGCAGCCGCAAAGCGCGGGGCGATCACGATCCGACCCGTCTCGTCGGCATAGCCCCATTGGTCGCCGATCTGGACAGGCTCGGGCCCGTGCACGAAGAGCGCGCGATCATAATGCGCCTCCGCCGTGCCGTCGAAGACCAGCCCAGTGGTCGCCCGAGTGCGCAGGTTGAGATAGCCGGCCTTGCCGCCCCGCCGCACCGCGACCCAATCCCCCTTGAACAGCCTTGATCCGGCCTCCCAGGTGGCGGGTTCGATCACGCGGCCCGTACGGTCGACATAGCCGGTCAGCGGCACCCGCCGCGGCGCCTGCGCCGCCGCCGCAGTGGCAAAAACAAGAGCAATCGTGAAGGCCAGGCGCTTCATAGGCCGGATCATATTAGGGAGGCGCAGTGGGAGGCAATCGCTTGATGTCCTCTGTCACTCGATCGCATGATCCGGCCTGTGCATGTCTACGGGGGCCTCTGGTGACGCGTACCGGCACCGATCTCCCGCGACGCTAATCCTCAGGCATCCTCCAATGCATTGTCTGATTCAAATATCGCAACCCCTCATAGGATGGCGCATCGGATGAAAATTCAAAATGACCCCGCCGGAGGAATAACATGCAGCTATAATTATCCAGATACGCCGTCCGCAATCCAGACGTACTTATCGGGCGACAGCTTTTTACAGAACCGTCGCGGCTTATGCCGAGCTGCACGGCGCTTGCACTTTCAAGCCCTAAACGAATTGCTATTGACGGATAATCATCTGCCTGGACCGGAATAGAAAAAATTCCATCGGCTTTATGTAATTGATCGGCAGCCGACGCCTGATCGGGCGGGTAGAGTATCGGGACGTTTCTGTATCCAGGTACAGCAAACACAAACATTTCGCGGTTCGCCGCGCCACCCGGCGCGCCCTTGAAAAAGCTGAATTCTACATCGACAAATCCACGCTGCAGTGGCGTTACCATGCCAGGCAGAGTGCGGAATGTGGCCGATTCCATGAGCTGCCCACATCCAGTTTGTGCTGCCTGCACTAATGGCGTTTCGCCGACGTCACACGCAACGGGTTCCCCTGCTGGATTGAACCACAGTCGAACCGTCAAGGACAGACCATCCCCTCCAACCGGAGGATCGACGTTGAAGGCCCGGCGGTCCGGCTCGAACGTAAAAGTTCCGGCTCCGTCGAGATCGACATTGTCCGGCGTAATGGTGATTGGAGCAGGGCCGACAGGCTGCGCCTGAAGCGCCGCCGCGAGCATCCACGGTAAAAGCACGGTACCCCCAATTCTTTCTCAACGCTCGGCTCTCGCGGTGCCGACAGCCCCGCCGACGCGCCACCCTTCGTTGCCGCCGCCCGGCAACGTGACTGCGGTCTCGATCCGTACCATGGGAATGGGTGCCCGCAAGCATGCCGCGGTGACGCATCGCTTGCGCGCGTCCCCGAACGGCGCGACGGACGTGGCCGGCGTTGCGCCTTATTCGAACGTCCGGACCAGATCTTCCTCCGACGTGTCGATCGGGTCGGGGCCGAAACGGTTGGAGCCGATGGTGCCCCTGCGGCAGAACCAGACGAGCATCACGATGCTCGCGATTCCGCCCAGCAGCATCAGGATACCGCCCAGAATAACCGGCCCACCAACCTCGCCCGTTGTCGCGACGCTGGCCACGAGGATGAGGCCGATCAGATAAGGCGCTGACGTCACCAGCATCCACCATCCGGTGCGATCCACGTCGTGCAGGCGACGGACCGAGACGGCGATGCCGGGAAGGAAGGTGGCCAGCACGAAGATCGTGGAAAGCACGCCGCCCATGATGCCCACGACATACATCACTCCATTCGGCGGCGGCGCTGGCTCCAGAGGGGATTTTCCGCCCGCCCCCAGCATCGAGTCGAGGATGCCGCACACAATCGATCCAAGAATGACAAACAGGATCCACATCCAATATTCTTTGCGCTGCGATCGCCCGGTGAACTGAGCGTATCGCTTGAGCGGCAAAAGCATCCATTCCATCGCGTCTGTCCCCTTGAGAGCGCCCACCACGCACGCGCCGGAAACGCGGCTCGCCAATGCGGGAGAGCAAGCCAGCCGGACTATCCGAGCAAAGTGTTACCGGGACGAAAATGTCGCCAGGGCATGACGGGCCGGCACTCCGGATTTTTTAGTCGCCGCAGACCATCGCCGAGCCCTGAAATCAGCACGTCGGGCCCCTTGTCGCTCGATTCAACCACAAGGCGTGCCTCGGCTATCCTGTGCTGTTGCCTTCCTGCCGCATCATCGCGGCTGGATCGGGGACGCTATAATAAGATCGAGGATCGACACGCGCGCCATGAAAAGCCTCAGCACCGATCGACCGATTCTCATAATTCGGCAACTATCCAGAGATTTTTTGGAGGCACTGTTTCCCTTTGTCCGGAGAAATGCGCTCTATGAAACGCACAGACGGCCCGATAATATTGCCACTGTTCCTTGCCGCGCAAGTAACTTCGAGAAAAATTTGGGTCGACGTGCGGTGACAAAAATGCCTTTTTACCGTCGGAGGCGAAGTATCGCGACTGTCGCTTTACTTGCTCCCAACCCAACACCGTCCCGCCGCCGCGCCGGCAGCACTACGCCCCCGCTGCCGCCTCAATTTCGCGGCGCCTGCCGCCGATAGCTCAGGGCTTCGGCCACATGGATCCGCCCCACCCCTTCGCTCCCCGCCAGATCGGCGATCGTCCGCGCCACGCGCAGGATGCGGGTATAGCCGCGCGCCGACAGCCGCATCGCCTCGGAGGCCTGGGCAAGCAGCTTGCGGCCTGGCTCATCCGGGGTGGCTACGGCTTCCAGCAGCACCCCGTCGACCTCGGCATTGGTGCGGATCGGGTGTTCGGCATAGCGCGCCGCCTGGATCGCCCGCGCCGCCGCGACGCGCGCGGCGACCTCGGCCGATCCCTCGGCCGGCGGCGGCAATACGAGATCGGCGGCGCTGACTGCCTGCACCTCGACATGCAGGTCGATCCGGTCAAGCAGCGGGCCCGAGACCTTGGCCTGGTAATCCGCGGCGCAGCGCGGCGCGCGCGAGCAGGCGAGCGCGGCATCGCCGAGATGCCCGCAGCGGCACGGGTTCATCGCCGCGATCAGCTGGACGCGCGCCGGGAAGGTCACATGCGCGTTGGCCCGGGCCACGCTCACCGTGCCCGTCTCGAGCGGTTGGCGCAGCGAATCGAGCACCGCGCGCTGGAATTCGGGCAGCTCGTCAAGGAACAGCACGCCGAGATGCGCCAGGCTCACCTCGCCCGGCTTCACCTTCAGGCCGCCGCCGACCAAAGCCGCCATCGAGGCCGAATGATGCGGTGCGCGGAACGGCCGGGTGCGGGTCAGCCGCCCGCCGGTCAACGTGCCGGCGACGCTCGCCACCATCGACACTTCGAGCGCCTCGGCCGCGTCCAGCGGCGGCAGGATGCCGGGCAGGCATGCCGCCATCAGCGATTTGCCGGCGCCCGGCGGGCCGACCATCACCATATTGTGCCCGCCGGCCGCGGCGATCTCCAGGGCGCGTTTGGCAGTCTCCTGCCCCTTCACCTGAGCGAGATCCGGCCCGAAGCTCGTTTCCTCGACATCGCCCGGCTGCGGTGCGGAGAGCAGGCCATGCCCCTTGAAGTGGTTGAGCAGCGCCAGGATGTCGGGCGCCGCGAGCACCTGCACGCCCGCAGCCCAGGCCGCCTCCGATCCCTGCGGCGCCGGGCAGATCAGCCCCTTGCCGAGCTCCGACGCGTGCAGCGCGGCGAGCAATACGCCGGGCGACGAGGCGATCCGCGCATCGAGGCCAAGCTCGCCCACCACGACATAATCGGCCAGCGTCTCGGCATCGACCACGCCCATCGCGCCGAGCAGGGCCAGCGCGATCGGCAGGTCGAAATGCGATCCTTCCTTCGGCAGATCGGCCGGCGACAGGTTCACGACGATTCTCTTCGGCGGCAGCGACAGGCCCATCGCGGCGATCGCGCCGCGCACCCGCTCGCGGCTCTCTGCGACGGCCTTGTCGGCCAGCCCGACCACGTTGAACGCGGGCAGCCCCGGGATCAGCTGCACCTGTACTTCGACGGCGCGCGCCTCGAGCCCGAGATACGCCACTGTCGATACGCTCGCGACCATATTGCCCCCGACTCCCCCCGCAGAGCGTTGGTCATACGCAATTTTGTCCGGGAAAGAACCGGTCGCTGCCAGGAACAGTGTCTTGTCAAACCAACACACCGCACCCACATCGTCGGAGATGCGAACGACCCGCCATCCCATGCTCCGGCACGCGCTGTTCGTGCTGGGCGTATTACTGGTCCTCGTCACGCCGCTGGTCGGCGTGCTGCCTGGTCCCGGCGGCATCTTCGTTTTCGCGGCCGGGCTTGCCCTGATGCTGCAGAATTCGCACTGGGCAAAGCGCCAGTTCGTCCACGGCAAGCGCCGCTGGCCCAGGGTCGGCCATTATGCCGATATCGGGCTGCGCCGGGCGAGTGCCGCTCGGCGGCGCGCGCGGGATCGGCATGCGCGCAACGTTGACTAACCCGCACTCTTTGCCTAAGGGCACCCGCTACGAGGCCGTCCGCGTGGCGGCCCTTTTCTATTCAGACGACCAGGGAATGAACGATGAAGCGGACCTTTCAGCCGAGCAATCTGGTGCGCGCGCGCCGGCACGGTTTCCGGTCGCGGATGGCGACTCCGGGCGGCCGCAACGTGATTCGCGCTCGCCGCAATCGCGGCCGCAAGAAGCTGTCGGCCTGAAAACTCTTACCATTCGCCGCGATTTCCTCGCGGCGAATGCGGGAAGACGCGCACCGATGCCGGGCTTCGTCCTGCTGGTGCGCGGTCGCGAAGACGGCGATCCGTCGATGCGAATCGGGTACACCGTCACCAAGAAAATCGGCAATGCGGTCGTGCGCAACCGCATGAAGCGACGCTTGCGCGCGCTCGCCCGCGAGCTGCTGCCCGAATCGGGTGTCCGCGGGGCGGACCATGTGCTGATCGGCCGCAATGGCGGCATCGAGCGCGACTTCGCCCAGCTCAAGGTGGATCTGCGCAAGGCACTCGCCAAGGTGGCGCGGTGAAATCCGGCACGCCCCTCCCACCGTTCGGGCTGACGAACGGGCGTGGAAATCCTCCATGCTGACCCGCCTTCTCATCGCGCTGGTCCGCTTCTGGCAAATCGGCCCGTCGGCCATCCTGCCGCCGAGCTGCCGCTACCAGCCAACCTGTTCAAGCTATGCAATCGAGGCGCTTCGCCGCTATGGCGCGATGAAGGGCGGGTGGCTGGCGGCCAGACGGATTGCGCGGTGCCATCCCTGGGGCGGGTTCGGTCACGATCCTGTCCCCTGAAAAGCCTGACCTACCAATGCCTGAACTAGCGCCTACCACGAGCGGGACATCACTCACGTGAATAACGACAACAAGAATTTCATCCTGTTCGCGGTGTTCGCCGCGCTGATCCTGTTCGGCTGGCCGATGGTGACGGCGAAGTTCTTCCCGGCGGCCAACCCGCCCGTGACGAAGATCGAGGACGGCAAGACCAAGGTCCTGCCCAGTCCCGGTGCCGCCCCCACGGCCGATGGCGCCGCCGCGGTGCGCGACCTCAAGGTCGTGCTCGCCGAGAGCCCGCGCGTCCGCATCGAGACGCCGCGGCTGCGCGGTTCGATCAGGCTGAAGGGCGCGCGGATCGATGATCTGGTGCTCACCCAGTACAAGGAAACGATCGGGAAGGACTCTGCGTCGATTCGCCTGTTGTCGCCATCGGGCGCCCCCCATACTTATTTCGCCGGCTTCGGCTGGCGCGACGACGGGCTGAAGCCGCCCAACGACGATACCGTGTGGACCGCGAACAGCCCGGTCCTGTCGCCCGACAAGCCGGTCACGCTCGATGCCGCCAACGCGCAGGGCCAGCGCTTCCGCATCGAGATCGCGGTCGACAATGATTATATGTTCACGATCCGCCAGACCGTCGCCAACAACGGCGCGGCGCCGGTCCAGGTGGCGACCTATGGCCTGATCAACCGAACCGGCGTGTTCAAGGATCCCGATACCTGGACGGTCCAGATCGGGCCGATGGCGGTCTATAACGGCGCGGCCGATTACGGCATCAACTTCAGCGACGTCGACAAGGCGCCGGAAAAATTCAGCACGACGGCCGGCTGGCTCGGCTTCACCGACAAATATTGGCTGACGGCGCTGCTGCCCGATCAGAAGCAGCCCTTTGACGGCCAGTTCCGTCCTGGCGCCAACAAGGCGTATCAGGCGGATTATGCGATCAACCCGAAGCTGCTGCCGGTCGGGCAGCAGGTGTCGCAGACGTCGCATTTCTTCGCCGGCGCGAAGGAAGTGCGGCTGCTCGATCGCTATACCGATCAGCAGGGTTTCGCGAAGCTCGATTACGGCATCGACTGGGGCTGGTTCCGCATCGTCGAAAAGCCGATCTTCTATTATCTCGACTGGCTGTTCCGCATGGTCGGCAATTTCGGCCTGGCGATCATCCTGCTCACGGTCACGATCCGCGGGCTGATGTTCCCGATCGCACAGCGCCAGTTCGCCTCCATGGCCAATATGCGCGCGATCCAGCCCAAGATGAAGGCGCTGCAGGAACGCTACAAGGACGACAAGCCGCGCCAGCAGCAGGAGATCATGGCGCTGTACAAGGCGGAGAAGGTCAATCCGCTCGCGGGCTGCCTGCCGACCTTCCTGCAGATCCCGATCTTCTACGCGCTGTACAAGGTGCTGCTGCTGACGATCGAAATGCGCCACCAGCCGTTCGTGCTGTGGGTCAAGGATCTGTCGGCGCCCGATCCGGCGACCATCCTCAACCTGTTCGGCTATCTGCCCTTCACCGTCCCGTCGTTCCTCGCGATCGGCGTGATCCCGGTCCTGCTCGGCATCTCGATGTACTTCCAGTTCAAGCTGAACCCGGCCCCGATGGACGCGGCGCAGAAGCAGGTCTTCGCGATCATGCCCTGGGTGCTGATGTTCGTGATGGCGCCGTTCGCGGTCGGGCTGCAAATCTACTGGATTACCTCGAACACGCTGACCATCCTCCAGCAGCGCATGCTCTATGCGCGGCACCCGGGGATGAAAGAGGCGTTGGTGAAATGACCCGTGACTGATCCCTTTCCCCCCGAGGCGATCGAGGCGGCGCGCAAGGTCTTTGCCGGCCCGGTTGCCTTCCTCAAATCCGCGCCAACGCTGGAGTTCATTCCGGACGCCAGCGTGCCCGAAATCGCGTTCGCCGGCCGGTCGAACGTCGGCAAGTCTTCGCTGCTCAACGCGCTGACCGGGCGCAATGCGCTCGCCCGAACCTCGAACACCCCGGGGCGCACGCAGGAACTAAACTTCTTCGACGTGGGTGAGCCCCTGGCTTTCCGGCTTGTCGACATGCCCGGCTATGGCTTCGCCAAGGCGCCGAAGGACATGGTCAAGAAGTGGCGTTTCCTGGTCAATGATTTCCTCCGCGGGCGGCAGGAGCTGAAGCGCGCGCTGGTGCTGATCGATGCGCGGCACGGCATCAAGGATGTCGACCGCGAGATCATGGGCATGCTCGACAAGGCCGCCGTCAGCTACCGCCTGGTGCTGACCAAGGCCGACAAGATCAAGCCGACCGAACTGGCCGAGGTCGCCGCCAGCACTGCCGAGGAAGTCCGCAAGCGGCCTGCGGCGCATCCCGACATCCTGGAGACTTCGAGCGAGACCGGCCTCGGCATCGCCGAACTGCGCGCGGCGGTCGTCGAAGCGATCGGCTAGCGACCGGCGACCGCGATGCAGCCCGCGGTACCGCCGATGTCGCGGCCGCGCACGCTCAGCAGAGGGATCACGGCCGGATCGCAGCTGGCGATCGCGCCCGGCACGTTGCGAGCGACAACGCCGGGGTCCGTCACATGCCGGATCGCTACCCCGCGCTCGGCCCAGATCAGGCGATAGGCGCGCAGGATCGGGGTGTAATGCGGATCGCCGTCATTTTCGAAGCCGGTATCGACCACGGTGATCGGCCCCGGCCGCTGCGCCAGCGTGGCAAGCAGCTGCCCATAGCCGCCGGCCTGCGCGCCTTCGTAACGGATCTCCATCCCATGCCGCCGCGCGACCGCCCCCGCGCTCGCCATGACCAGCGGCATCGTCCCGACTGCGAGCAGGCCGATCGCGATCACCCGGCCGCCCAGCCCCCCGGCCCGCGCCGCGCTGAACCGCGCGATCAGTGCGCGCAGGCTGATCGCCGCGGCGATTGCCATGAAGGGGATCGCGGGCATCACATAATGGTTGAGCTTCGACGCCGCGAGCGTGAGCACGAGCAGCAGCGTCCCCGACACCGACAGCGCATAGAGCAGCACGAACCGCGACCGGCCACGCACCTGCCAGAGCGAGAACGGCGCCAGCAGCAGCAACGGGGTCGCGGCGAAATAGCCGGCGAGCAGCAGGCTCAGATAATAGAAGCGCGGCTTCTCGTCGCCGATCACTGACCGCGTAAAGCGCCCGAACACGTCATTGTGCCAGAGCGCGGCGAGATATCCCGGCGACTGCGCCTCCCGGGCGATCGCAAAGGCCAGCAGGACGATAAGGATCGCCATCGCCACCACGGCATAGCGCCCTGTCTGCCACAGGCGCGATGTCCGGCCGGTGGCCACCATATACAGCGCAGCGCCCAGCCCCGCCATGAGCCCCGCGACATCCTTGGTCATGACCGCGCACAACGTCGCCGCGCCGGTCAGCAGCAGCAGCCCGAAACCCGGCCGGCGCCGTTGCAACGCCAGGAAGAACAGGCAGAGATAAGCGGTCGTGAAGAATATCATCACCGCATCGTAATCCGCCACGCGCCCGCTATGCTCGCCGAACGAGCTCGGGCTGAGCATGATGAAGGCGACCGCCAGCACGCCCGTAGCGATCGATCCGGTGGTGCGGCGCACGAACGACAGCACGATCAGCAACGTCCCGATCGTCGCCACCATGCTCGGTAACCGCAGCGCCCATTCCGACGCCCCGAACAGGCGAACGCTGGCGGTCATCAGCCAGATCATCAGCGGCGGCTTGGCGTTCCAGAAGTCGGGGCGCGCGTCATAGGTCGTCACCAGCCCGAATCCGGCCCGGTTCATCTCCAGCGCGTTCACGATGTTGCGCGATTCGTCCCACAGCAGGATTGGAAGCGGCCGCGAATCGATGAACAGGAATGCCGCCGCCAGCGCCAGCACTACCAGGATGATCAAGCGGTCGCGCGCCGCGCCGGCGGTGAATGGTGTCGTGGCGATCATGTCGATGCAGACCTAGGACCGCGTGGTTAATGAACCGATACCGCAATGCCGTCATACTGCGTTCGGGCCGGTTGCCCGCCGCGCGGCGTGCGTCTATCCCCGCCGCCATGAAGCTTATCATCGGCAACAAGGCCTATTCCTCCTGGTCGCTGCGCGGCTGGCTCGCCTGCAAGCAATCGGGGATTCCCTTCGAGGAAGTCGTCGTGCCGCTGTACGATGCCGACTGGGACAAGCGCCGCGAGGGCGACGAGTTCGCTCCCTCCTCGGGCAAGGTACCGATCCTGTGGGATGGCGAGGCCGTGGTGTGGGACAGCCTGGCGATCATGGAATATCTCGCCGAGAAGACCGAGCGTGCGAAGTTCTGGCCCGAGGACGATACCGCGCGCGCGATGGCTCGCTCCATGGCGGCCGAGATGCATTCGAGCTTCACCGCGCTGCGCCGCAAGCACAGCATGAACATCCGCCAGGTCTTCCCGCCCAAGCGGCCCGATGACGATGTGCTCGCCGATATCGGCCGGATCATGGAGCTATGGGCACAGGCCCGCGCGCGCTTCGGTGGCACCGGCAACTTCCTGTTCGGCGAGTTCGGCGCGGCCGACATGATGTTCGCGCCGGTCGTCACCCGGCTCGTCACCTACGGCCTGCCGATCGCGCGCTTCGCCACCGGCTATATGGACGCAGTGCTGCAGCATCCCTTCATGCAGGACTGGATCGCCGGCGCGCAGGAAGAGGAATGGGTGATCGAGCAATTCGAGCAGCCGGTCGCTTAAGAGGATCCTCCCCGAGCATGCTCGGGGAACTAGAAGTCCCCGCCGTCCTTCCGGCTAAATCCCTTTCCCGAAAACAGATGCATGTCGATATCGGGATAATGGCAGTCGGTCTCTGATGGCCGCCCGACCGCAATGAACACGCAGTCCGCATCGCTGCGATTTTGCAGGACATGGCCGTTGCCGTCATCTTTGGGAAAGGCCGCACAGTCGCCCGGGCGCATGACATGCTCGCCGTCATCATCGACCAGCACGGCTTCCCCAGCGATCATCACCACGAACTCGTCCTCGCCCTGATGCCAGTGCCGCTGCGACGACCACGCGCCCGCCTTCAGCGTGACATGGCTGACCCCGAAGTCGCTCAGCCCGGACGGCGGCGCGAGGCGGCGATACCAGCGGCCCTGGACTTTTTCCGAATGTGGCGACGGATAACCGGTCGCATTGGTCTGCGGGATTGAATCGAGATCGAGCTTGGGCAATGCCGCCTCCATGGATGCTGAGACCAGATTGCCCGATGTCGTCGCCCTGACCAAGGCGTTGATCGCCTGCGAGAGCGTGACTCCCGCGCAAGGCAGCGTGTTCGACATACTCGAAGCGGCGCTGATCCCGCTTGGCTTCCATGTCGATCGCTTCATCATCGGCGAGGCGCCGGACGGCCCGGTCGAGAATCTGCTCGCGGTGCGTGGAGAGGGCGGCCCGCATTTCGCCTTTGCCGGCCACCTCGACGTCGTGCCGCCGGGCGCCGGCTGGACCAGCGGCGCGTTCGAGCCGGAGATACGGGGCGGCCTGCTCCATGGCCGCGGCGCGGTCGACATGAAGGGCGCGATCGCTGCGTTCGTCGCGGCGCTCGGCCGGGCGCCGGTGGCGGGCACGCAGAGCCTGATCATCACCGGTGACGAGGAAGGCCCGGCCATCTTCGGCACGCGCGCGCTGATCGATCGCATGGCCGAACGTGGCCTGAAGCCCGATTTCTGCCTGGTCGGCGAGCCCACCTCCGTCGCGCGGCTTGGCGACATGATCAAGATCGGACGGCGCGGCTCAGTCAATATCTGGATCGACGTGCCCGGCCGGCAGGGGCATGTCGCCTATCCTCATCTCGCCGACAATCCGATCCCGAAACTGGTCGCGATCCTCGCCGAGATCGACACGATCGTGCTGGACGAGGGCACCGAATGGTTCCAGCCCTCCAATATCGAAGCGACCGACATCACCGTCGGCAATCCGGCCACCAACGTCATCCCGGCGCACGCCTCGGCACGGCTCAGCATCCGCTACAATGATCTGCACCGGGGCGACGATCTGGCCGCGCGGATCGAGGCGATCGTCCATCGTCACGCCCCGGAGGCGACGATGATAGCCCGCGTCTCCGGCGATGCGTTCCTGACCGCACCCGGCGCCCTCTCGACCCTGATCGGCGATGCGATCGAGGCACAGCTGGGCATCAGGCCGGAATTGTCCACCACGGGCGGCACCTCGGACGCGCGCTTTCTCTCGGCGCTTTGCCCGGTCGTGGAATTCGGCCTGATCAACGCGACGATGCACAAGCTGGACGAGGCAGTCGCCATCGACGATCTGGTAGCGCTGACCGAAATCTACACCGATATCCTCACCCGGATCGCCAACGCCTGACTGGTCGCACGATAAGGTAGGGACGATCAGGTCCGGGCGATCATGTCCCGGATACGGGCGGCCAGTGCTTCCATCGAGAAGGGCTTCGTCACCAGTTCCATGCCCGCATCGAGTGGACCGTCGCCGATCACTGCATTCTCGGCAAAACCGGTGATGAACAGCACCGGCAGGTCGGGCCGCGCCGCGCGCGCTGCGTCCGCCACCTGGCGCCCGTTCATCCCGCCGGGCAGGCCGACATCGGTGACCAGCAGGTCGATCCGCGCGTCGGAACGCAGCACGGCCAGCGCCTCGGCGCCGTCTTCCGCTTCGATCGCCGCATAGCCGAGTTCGCCAAGGATCTCGGTCACCAGCATGCGAACCGCGGGCTCGTCGTCGACGACCAGCACGGCCTCGCCCTTGCCGCTGCGCGGCGTTTCGCGCGCCGTGCCCGTCGGCCCGTCGTCATCGAGCGGGCCCTCATGGCGCGGCAGATAGAGGCACATCTTCGTGCCCTCGCCGACCACCGAGTGGATCCGCACCTGGCCGCCCGATTGCCGCGCGAAGCCGTAGATCATCGACAGCCCAAGGCCCGTGCCCTGCCCCATCGGCTTGGTCGTGAAGAAGGGATCGAAGGCGCGCGCGATCACCTCCGGCGTCATGCCGGTCCCGGTATCGCCGACACACAGCCTCAGATAGGTACCGGGCGAGAGGTCGCGCTCCTGCGCCGCGTCTTCGTCGAGGTGGACGGTGTCGGTCGCGATCGTCAGCCGGCCGCCTTCGGGCATCGCGTCGCGCGCGTTGATGCACAGGTTCAACAATGCGTTCTCGAGCTGGTTGGGATCGACCAGCGTCGGCAGCCGGCCGGCGCCGGTCGCCACTTCGACCTGCACGCCCGGCCCGACGGTCCCGCGGATCAGATCCTCCATTCCCGCGACCAGCCGGTTGATCTCTATCGGCTTTGGATCGAGCGGCTGGCGCCGGGCAAAGGCGAGCAAACGATGCGTCAGCGCCGCCGCGCGGCCCGCTGCGGTCTGCGCCGTCCCGATATAGCGCGGCAAATCGCCGATCCGGCCCTGCTTGAGCCGCAACTGCATCATCTCCATCGCGCCGGAGATCGCGGTCAGCAAATTGTTGAAATCATGCGCCAGCCCGCCGGTCAGCTGGCCGACGGCTTCCATCTTCTGTGCCTGGCGCAGCCGGTCCTCGAGTTCGCGCTGCCGGGTCACGTCGACGCCGACGCCGATCGCCGTTTCCGGCATGCCCGCCGAATCGAGCACGACATGGCTGCGCGTCATGATCCAGCGGATCGATCCGTCCGGCCGCAGCACGCGATATTCGATCTCGCCATCGCCCTTTACCTCCCGGGCGTCGGCGATCGACTTCAGCACCTTGGCGAGATCGTCGGGGTGAACGAGCGAGAGCACTTCGTCCATCGTCGCGCCATGCTGCTCCTCTGGGTTGAACCCGTACAGCGTCGCGAAGCTGGCATCGCTGTGGAAACAATCCCCGACGACATCATAGGTCCAGACGCCGACGCCATCCATCGCCTCTAGCACGAGCCTGGTGCGTTCCTCGGCCGCGAGCAGGGCATCCTGTCGCCGCCGCTCGTCGGTAACGTCCCGCGCGGTGGCGTAGATTCGCCCGTCGGCGAAGCTCACCTTCCAGGACACGGTGCGATAGTCTCCCGCCACGGTGCGAAAGCGATTCTCGAATCCGGTGGTCGCCTCCCCAAGGGCGATGGCGGCGATTTCGTCCTCAGTCCGCGCCTGATCGTCGGGATGGCGCATCCAGGCGGAGGTACGGCCGATGATATCCTCCGCCGGCCAGCCGAGCGCCCGGGTCCAGGCGGGATTGACGCTCTGCCAGCGCCCGCTCGCATCGGCGATGCCGAGCAGATCCTCGCTTACTTCCCAGATCCGGTCGCGCTCGGCGGTGCGCTCGGCGACTTCGCCGACCAGGCTCTCGTTTATCGCGCGCAACTGCGCGGTCGCCCGCACGCGCGCGACCGCGTCCCAGGAAAGCTGCGCCACTTCCTCGACCAGCGAAATCTCCGCCGAGGTCCAGGCACGCGGTTCGGCCTGGCCGAGATAGAAGCCCGCCTCCCACCGGCCACCCCGCACCAGCGGCACGCTGACACCAGCGATCGATCCGGTCGCGGCGATCGCTGCATCGGTAGGGCGAAAGGGATCGTCCGGCCCGCCAAAGGCCAGCGTCTGGCCAGTGCGAATCACCTCGCCCAGATGTTCGCCAAAGCTGGCGGTCGGGACCGAGCCGGTCAGCGGCGGTAACCCATCCACCCAGCAGGCACCGTACCGGATCACGCTGTCGTCGATCACCTGGAAGAAGCCGACACGGCTGACCCGCAGGCGACGGCCGACCGCCTCGGCCGCGATCTGCATCACGTCGTCCGGGTCTTGCTGCGCGCGCTGCCGCTCGACCAGTGCCAGCACGAACTCGCGCTCGTCCTTCGCTGCCCGCAGCGCCGCCTCGCTCCGCTTCGCGTCGGTTATGTCGAGCGTGATGCCGGAAAAGCGCTGCGGTCGCCCATCCGGGCCGAGCCGGCTTCGCCCCTGCACCGCTAGCCATCGCTGAGTGCCGTCCGGCAAGGCCACGCGGCATTCGCCCGAAACCGGCGCCTCGTGCACGAACGCGGCCTGGATCGCGGTGGTGAAGGGCAGGTAGTCGTCGGGATGGATGTGCTCCATATACAGTGCCACGGACGCGCCTTCATGCGCGTAGCGCGGATCGACGCCGCACAGCCCGACCATCCGCGCATCGCCGATGACGGTGTCCGTGGTCAGGTCCCATTCCCAGGTGCCGATATTGCCCGACGACGCGAGCGCCAGCTTCAGCCGCTCCTCGCTTGTGCGGAGCGACGCCTGGGCGAGCATCTTGGCGGTGGTGTCGTGCCCCTGGCTGATGATGCCCAGGACGATGCCGTTCTCGTCCCGGATCGGCGAGATGCTGTAGGTCCACCACATTTCGGTACGGACCCCGTCAAGCCACATCGGCAATCGCTGATCGGTGATCGAATAGCCTTCCCCGCTGGCATAGGCGGCTTCGAGCTGCTGGCCGACGATATGCCAGCTGTCGCGCCGCACCTCGATCGCCGGACGCCCGAGCGCCCAGGGATGCCGGTCGGCGATCACCTTCGCCATCGCATCGTTATAGATCAGGCGGAGCTCCGGGCCCCAATAGAGCGAGATCGGAAAGCTGGAATGAAGGCACAGGCTGACGGTGATCTTGATCGCCGCCGGCCAATCCTCGGGGGGGCCGAAGGGATGCGCCGACCAGTCGAATGCGCGAATCCGATCGCTCATCTCACCGCCGCCGTCGAGGAAGCCAAGCGCAGGCTTCATGGCTGGACCGTTATGCGCATCATCAGCATCGAATCTCGCAGCGACTTGCATCGCGGCCGGTTTTCCGACCGTTCGAGACCGTGGGCATTGAGGCCTTTCCTGTCAACAATCTGCGCGCGCGAGCGACTGGCGCGCGCCTGCCCGCTTCGTTAGGACGTTTCATTCGATACCGGTTTGGCAAAGGACACCGCTCATGACGTTGCACGGCCTGGCCCATTACGGGCTTTCGGGCGAGCGCGGCTTTTTGTCGCAGGCCGATATCGATACGGTCGTGCTCCCGCCCGCATTCGCCGCGGTGGAGGCAGCCGCGGCCGATCTGTCTGGGCTGGTGACGACGGGTCGAATCCGCCACTGGCTGAAGGACCTGCCGGCGCCCGATATCGCCGCCTTCGTGGCCAGCGCCAGCGAGGCCGAGATCAGCCTGGCGATGGTGCGCTATTCCTTCCTCGTCCAGGCCTGGGTCTGGGGCGAGCCCGACCCGCCGGAGAAGCTGCCGGCGAATCTCGCAGTGCCATTCGTCGCCCTGGCCGACCGGATCGGCTTCCCGCCGGTGATGAATTATGCCGGCTATATCCTCGACAATTGGTACCGGCTGAACAAGCAGGCCCCGATCGAACTCGGCAATGTCATGCAGAACCAGCGCTTCGCCGGCGGCCTCGACGAGGAATGGTTCGTCCAGGTGCATGTCGCGATTGAGGCGACCGCTGGCCATGCGCTGGAACTGGCGATCGACCTGGTCCATGCCAGCGATGCAGGCGACGCGGCGCGGGTCGAGGCGCTGCTGATCGAAATGAACGCAGTGTGGGACAGGATCATCGCGATCTTCGATCGCATGGGCGAGAAATGCGATCCGTACATCTATTACAATCGCATCCGGCTCTACATCAACGGCTGGAAGAACAACGCGGCGCTGCCCGATGGCCTGCTGTACGAAGGCGTCGAACGCTTCGGCGGCACGCCGCAGGAATTTCGCGGGCCCACCGGCTCGCAAAGCTCGATCGTCCCGGCGATGGACGCGCTGTTCCAGGTCTCGCACGAGAATGACGAACTGCGCGACCTGCTGCTCGAACTCCATCCCTACCGCCCGCGCCGTCACCGTGCCTTCATCGAGGATCTGCAGGCAGCGAGCGGGCTGCGCGATTTTGCGATCGGCCAGGACCAGAGCCTGAAGGACGCGTTCAATGCCTGTGTCGAGCAGGTCGCCCGCTTCCGCACGCGTCACCTCGAATATGCCGCGGCCTATATCAACAAGCAGGCGTCATCGGGCGCCGGCAACGATCCGGATATCGGCACCGGCGGCACGCCGTTCATGAAATATCTGAAGAAGCACCGCGACGAGAACCGCGCGCAGATGATCTGACGTCAGAGCGCAGCCAGATCGATCGCGCCATGCCGGTCAAGCGCATTGTCCGCTGGCGGCATCGGGTATTTCAGCCCGGTCGCGCAATTGAACAGGACGACGCTCTCCTCCTCGTCGACCAGGCCGGTGCGCAGCGCTTCCTTGTAAGCCGCGAGCGTCGCGCCACCCTCGGGGCAGAGCAGCAGACCATCCTTCTTGGCCGCATCGTCCACTGCCTTGAGGATCGCCGGATCGCCGACCGCCAGCGCCTGCCCGCCGCTTTCCCGCACCGCGCGCAGGATCAGGAAATCGCCCACTGCCCGGGGCACGCGGATGCCGGCCGCGACGGTATGCGCATCCTCCCACCGCTCGGCATGCTCCTCGCCCGCCTCGAACGCCCGGACGATCGGCGCGCACCCCGATGCCTGCACCGCGAACATCTTCGGCCGAGCGGAACCGATCCAGCCGAGCTGCTCAAGCTCGTCGAACGCCTTCCACATGCCGATCAGCCCGGTGCCGCCGCCGGTCGGGTAGAAGATCGCATCGGGCAGCTTCCAGCCGAACTGCGCGGCCAGCTCGAGCCCCATCGTCTTCTTGCCCTCGATCCGGTACGGCTCCTTCAGCGTCGAGAAGTCGAACCACAGCCCCTCGGCCGCGCCCTTGCCCACAATCGCTCCGCAATCGTCGATCAGCCCGTTGACGCGGTAGACCCGCGCGCCCTGCAACGCGATCTCGCGCACGTTGATCTCGGGCGTGTCGTCCGGACAGAAGACGATCGTCTCGATCCCGCACCGCGTTGCATAAGCGGCGAGCGCCGCACCGGCATTGCCGTTGGTCGGCATCGCGATCTTCGTGACGCCAAGCGCCTTGGCCATCGACACCGCCATGACCAGCCCGCGCGCCTTGAACGATCCGGTCGGCAGCCGCCCCTCGTCCTTGACCAACACGTTCGGCCCGCCCGAACGCGGGATCGGCACCAGCGGCGTCTCGATCTCGCCCAGGCTCACCACGTCCTTGGTCGCCCGCACCGGCAGCAATTCCCGCCAGCGCCACAGATCAGTCGGCCGCGCGGCGATCATCGCCCTTGGGATCATCGCGCGCAGCGTATCGAGATCGTAGCGCACCAATAACGGCCGCCCGACGCGCGACAGGCCGTGAAGCTGGTCCGCCTCGTAACGCTCGCCCGTCATCGAACATTCGAGATGCGTGACGAAGGTCGGACGATCGGTGGTGAGGTTCGCGTTCATTCGATGCCCTTTGCCTGCCCAACGCATTGCGCGATCAACCCGGATAACGCACCGGGCAAGTCTTCCAGGTTTTTTGCCGAGCGCCACAGGCGGTAATACCGGCCAACGTCGTATTGAATACCGAGAGCTGCCAGGATGACATCATCCGCCTGCTCAATTTCGCCAATGACCGATAGGAGATGGCGTTCGAGATAACTCTCGCCATTTTCAGTCAATGTCGAATCGTCAACCGGCGCGCCGTCCGAAAGCACCACGAGGAGCTTTCGCGGCTCCGGTCGCTCTCGCAACATGCGACACGCCCATTGGATAGCCTCACCATCGATATTTTCACGGAGGATATCGGAATGGAGCATGACCTCCCAATCCTCGTCCGCCAAAGGCGCGTCGAGGCGCTGATATACGATGTGGAGCAGCGCGCAGAGCCGGCCTGGTCGCT
This sequence comes from Parasphingomonas zepuensis, assembly GCF_036663735.1. Lineage (NCBI taxonomy): Bacteria > Pseudomonadati > Pseudomonadota > Alphaproteobacteria > Sphingomonadales > Sphingomonadaceae > Parasphingomonas > Parasphingomonas zepuensis. The sequence continues at coordinate 92,021 of NZ_JAXOJO010000005.1, forward strand.
TTGGCCGCCCATCCCGTAGCCAATCCTCCCGTGGTCGCCCGCCCTGCCAGTTAACGGTAGAAAAGCCCAGCAAGGCGACACTTGCCCCCAAGTCACCCAGCACGGCCGAAATCCAGCGGACGGCCACCGCGGCGTGTAGAATCGGTTCGTCGCGCATTGATCCGGAGTGATCGACGAGCAGGCAGATCGCCCAATTGCTCGCTTTGGCTTCGGCAAACGCCGTCCGCACTGGATCGGCGGCGACCGCGGGTATGCCTGCATATAGTTCGGTGGCAGCATCGATCTTGTGACGCCACATCGCCGGATCGCGCAACGTCCAGCCTCTGGCGCGATTGACCGCATCCGCGATGAGCGCTGCGGGCACCTCTCGTGCCCGCAGCGTCAGATCGTACGCGCGCGTATAAACCTTGTAGGGCTCGTCTGGTGGTCCGTCGGGAGCGATTGCGGGACGCCGACGGAAACGAGCACAGGCCCAAATAAGCAGCCCGAAAAAACCGATCTGGAGTGCGACGTTCAATGCGTCGCCGGCACTCCTTGCGCTCACTCCGGCTGCTTCGCCACCCCGACCAGTGCCGGGCGCAGCAGGCGGTCCTTGATCATGTAGCCCGCCTGCATTTCCTGCACGATCGTGCCGACCGGCTTGTCGCTCGGCAGTTCGAACATCGCCTGGTGGAAATTGGGATCGAGCTTCTCGCCCAGTGTCGTCATCTTGGTGATGCCGTGGCGCTGGAAGACGGTCTCGAGCTCGCGCCCGGTCGCGTCCAGCCCGGCGATGACGCTCTTGACCTTCTCGTCGTTCCGCAGTTCTGCCGGGATCGCCTCAAGCGCGCGTGCGAGGTTGTCGGCGACCGAAAGCAGGTCGCGCGCAAAGGCCGTCGCGGCATAGGTGCGTGCGTCGATCGCTTCCTTCTCGGCGCGGCGGCGCACATTCTGCGCCTCCGCATGGGCGTAGAGCAGCGACGACTTGGCGTCCGCCAGTTCGGCCTCGAGCTTCGCCAGCCGATCATGCTCGGCCAGCTCCGGCGATGCCTGGGCAGTCTCCTCGCGCACGTCGTCGGCGGTCGGGGTTTCGGTCTTCTCGTCTTCGATCATGGGGTAGTGTCGATCCTGTTATGGCATGAGCCGCGCCAGCGTCGCGGCAGTGAAATCCACCATGGGCACGACGCGCGCATAGTTCAACCGCGTCGGGCCGATAACCCCGACCACGCCGACCACCCGCCCGTCCAGTCCGCGGAACGGTTTTGCGATGACGGACGATCCCGACAGCGAGAATAATTTATTCTCCGCCCCGATGAAGATGCGCGTCGCATCGCCCGCGCCCGCGCTGTCGAGCAGCTGGGCGATCTCCTGCTTGCCTTCGAGATCGTCGAGCAGATCGCTGATCCGTTCGAGATCGGCCGCGGCGGCCGCGTCGATCAGCCGGCCCTGCCCGCGCACGATCAGCACCGGGCGGCGATCGCTGTCCTCGCTCCAGATTGCGAGGCCGCGCTCGATCAGCGCGCGCGCGACGGTATCGAGCAGCGCACGCTCCTCGCCGATCTCACGCTCGATCCGCGCGCGGGCCTGGGCGATGGTGAGACCCGAGAGCACGGCGGTCATGTAATTGCCGGCCTCGATCAGCGCCGACGGGTTCACACCGGCCGGCAGATCGATCACGCGGTTCTCGATCGCGCCCTCCTCGCTGACGAGCACCGCCAGGGCCTTGTCGGCGGACAGCGGCACGAAACTCATCTGGCGCAGCACCAGCTCGCGCTTGGGCACCATCACCAGCCCGGCACAGGCCGACAGGCCGGACAGCGCAGCCGTGGTCGCCGCCAGCGCTTCCTCGACCGGTCCGACCTGCGACACGCGGGATTCGATCGCGGCGCGTTCCTCCGCCGACGGCTCGAGCGCCTGCATCATGCCGTCGACGAACAGGCGAAGCCCCGTCTCGGTCGGCATTCGGCCGGCGCTGGTATGGGGCGCCGCGAGCAGGCCAAGCTCCTCCAGATCCTGCATCACGTTGCGGATCGAGGCCGGCGAGAGGTTCAGCCCCGACAGATGCGCGATCGTCCGCGATCCGATCGGAGCGCCCGTATTCAGATAGCTTTCGACGACGACGCGAAATACGTCGCGGGCGCGGTCGTTGAGTTCGGTGATCGGCGGGGCGGGCATGAAGACCATCTAGGGGCGACGGCCTCCCGTCTCAATGTCGGTCCGGATCATCCGCTAACACTGGCGCGTTCCGGGGCAGGCGTCTAGGTGGCGTGCCGACCATTCAGGAGACTCACTTCATGCGCCCATCCGGCCGCGCCCCCGATCAGATGCGCACGATCTCGATCGAGCCGCATTTCACCCGCCATGCCGAAGGCTCCGTGCTGATCGGCTTCGGCGACACCCGCGTGCTGGTGACGGCGAGCGTCGAGGAGCGCCTGCCGCCATGGCTGCGCGGCAAGGGCGAAGGCTGGGTGACGGCCGAATATGGCATGCTGCCGCGCGCGACCCACACTCGTGGCAACCGCGAAGCCGCCAAGGGCAAGCAGTCCGGCCGGACTCAGGAAATCCAGCGGCTGATCGGCCGTTCGCTGCGCGCCGTGACGGATCTCAAGCTGCTCGGCGAGCGCCAGATCACACTCGATTGCGACGTCATCCAGGCCGATGGCGGCACCCGTACCGCCGCGATCTCGGGCGCCTGGGTTGCGCTCCGGCTCGCGATCAACGGCTTGATGGCCGAAGGCAAGCTGACTGCCGATCCGCTGACCCAGAAGGTCGCGGCGGTTTCGTGCGGCATCTACCAGGGCACGCCAGTGCTCGACCTCGACTATGACGAGGATTCGAATGCCGACGCGGACGCCAATTTCGTCCTGCTCGAAAACGGGAATATCGCCGAAGCACAGGCCACCGCCGAAGGCGCGACCTATGACGAGGAAGCGCTGCTCCGCCTGTTGCGGCTCGCCCGGATCGGCTGCGCGGATATCTTCGCCGCCCAGGCAAAGGCAGTCGCAAAATGACCGAGGAAGTGGCCCCGCAGGCGATCCGCAAGCTGAAACCCGGCAAGCTCGTCATTGCGAGCCACAACCAGGGCAAGGTCCGCGAAATCCTCGAAATGCTCGCGCCCTACGGGATCGAGCCGGTCTCGGCCGCGGACCTCGACCTGCCCGAGCCGGAAGAGACGGGCACGACCTTTCTCGCCAATGCCGAGCTGAAGGCGCTCCAGGCGGCCGACCTCACCGGCCTGCCGGCGCTGGCCGATGACAGCGGGCTGTGCGTCGATGCGCTGAACGGCGATCCGGGCATCTTCTCGGCACGCTGGGCGGGGGAATCGAAGGATTTCCGCGTCGCGATGCAGCGCGTCAACGATGCGATCGAGGCGACTGGCCCCGATGCGAGCCGCGACGCGCATTTCATCTGCGTGCTCGCGCTTGCCTGGCCCGACGGCCATGTCGAATGGTTCGAGGGCCGGGTCGACGGCACTCTGGTCTGGCCGCCGCGCGGCACCGGCGGGTTCGGCTACAACCCGATCTTCATGCCCATCGGCAGCGATCAGACCTTTGCCGAGATGCCCGACGCGAAAAAGGCAATCAGCCACCGCGCCCGGGCCTTCGAGGAAATGATGGCGGCGGTGCTTTAACCGTCTCCCTAAATTTCCCTCTCCCAGCGGGAGAGGGATTCAAGTCGCCATCTGCCCCACGACATTGCCCGGCGGCGTGTACCGGCACACCACATAATCGTCGGTCCTGTTGCTCGCCTCGGCGCAACCGAACTGAGTCGTGCCGCGCCAGATGATCTGGGTGTAGTGGGCGACATCCTCCCACCGGCCGCTGGTGCTGAAATCGGGCGTCGGCGCCGCGCGGTAATAGCGACGCTCGTCCACCCAATGGCCGGCCATCTCCTCGTAGCGATAGGCACCGCGCGTGCCCGTCCAGAGATTCTCGCCCTGGCGCAACGCGCCTTGCGGCTGTTTCGCATGTTCGAATCTGCCGGTCCGCGCCAACTCACGCGCATAGACCGCCGCGTCTTCGGCCAGCGCGGGGTTCCAGGTCAGCGCCGGCACGCCGACAGCGGCGCGGGCGCGGTCATGCGCCTCGATCATCGCCTGGCGCAGCATCGCGGCACCGCGCGGCGCGACCCCGGTGAAGCCGCGCTCCTCCACCACCCGCTGCGGCGGTGCCGCCGCGGAACAGCCGGTCAATACCGCGAGTATCATCAACAAATGCCGCATCTTCCCTCGCCTCGTTCCCGGCATCATATGGGGGGCGCATGAACGATCCCAAAACGCCGCCCCTCGCGCTCTATGTCCATTGGCCGTTCTGCGTGTCGAAATGCCCTTATTGCGACTTCAACAGCCATGTCCGCGCCGAAGTCGACCAGGCGGCCTGGCGTGCCGGGTTGCTCGCCGATCTGCGGCACGAGGCGGAACAGCTGCCCGGCCGCCGGCTGGGCTCGATCTTCTTCGGCGGCGGCACGCCCTCGCTGATGCCCCCCGAGACGGTCGCCGCAGTGATCGAAGCGGCCGAACAGGCTTGGGGCTTCGCGCCCGATATCGAGATCACGCTCGAGGCCAATCCCTCCTCGGTCGAGGCAGCACGTTTCGCCGATATCGCGGCGGCCGGCGTGAACCGCGTGTCGCTCGGCCTGCAGGCGCTCGACAACGCAGCGCTGGCTTTTCTCGGCCGAGCGCATGACGTGAACGAAGGGCTGGCCGCGCTCGCCACCGCGCAGCGCGCCTTTTCACGCGTGAGCTTCGACCTGATCTACGCTCGGCCGGGCCAGTCGCTCGCGGCATGGGAGACCGAACTGACGCAGGCGATCGGCTTCGGAACCGAGCATCTTTCGCTATACCAGCTGACCATCGAGCCCGGCACGCGCTTCGCGACCGAGGCGGCCGCGGGACGGATCGTCGTCCCCGACGGGGACAGCGCCGCCGATCTGTTCGAGGCGACCCGCGCCATGACCGCCACGGCTGGCATCCCGGCTTATGAAATCTCCAACCACGCAAGGCCCGGCGCCGAGAGCCGGCACAACCTGACCTATTGGCGCTACCGTGACTATGCCGGCATCGGCCCGGGCGCACATGGCCGGCGCGGTGGCCTCGCCACCGTCCGTCGCAGGAAGCCGGAAAACTGGATGACCGCGATCGAGCGCAACCAGCACGGAATTGAAAGCGAGGAACCGCTCGCCCCCCACACCCGCGCGACCGAGGCACTGCTGATGGGCCTGCGGCTGCGCGAGGGTGTCGATCTGGCGCGGATCGCCCGCCTGGGCGAGATGGTGATCGCCCGCCTGATCAACCTCCCCGCGGCCGAACGCCTTGCGCACCAGGGGTTCCTGATCCGGCAGGGCGACAGGCTCACCGTCACAGAGGCAGGTATGCTGCTCCTCGATGCAATCCTGCCCGAGATCGTCCGCGACGCCGACGAACCCGTATCCGCGACGGCCTGACCTGGCCGTCCCGTTCAGCGATCGCCGAACCCCGTCGGTGCCGGTGATACCACTACGGTCGTCCCGCCCTTGATCTCCTGCACCTCAAGCGCGCGCTCGGCGACGCTGTCGCGGCCGAAGCGGAACGCCCCGTCGATTCCGGAGAAGCCACCCGAGTCGCGCAGTCGCGCCTCGGGGAACGCGTTGCCGATTGGCCAGTCGCGCGCAATCCGCACCGTCAGCAGCACCGAATCATAGCCGAGGCTGGAAAGCCTGTAAGGCGCCGCCCCGAAGCGGGCGCGGTATTTCGCGGCATATTGGCGATAGAGCGTATCGGAAACGCTGGCGAACCAGGCGCCGTTCAGCGTCGGCCGGTTCGTGATCGAGCTTTCCGAATTCCACAGATCGGTGCCGAGGATATGGGCATTGCCCCCGCCATTCCGGCGAATCAGCGGCACCGCCGTCGCCGCCGTAGCGCCGCCATCGGCAATCAGGACCGCCTGGTAGGGAGCATTCTGCGCCATGCGGGTGATCGCGGTGGTGATCGATCCGGGCCCGCGATTATAGGTCTGCAGCGTGCGCACCTGACCGCCGGCGCCCTCGACTGCGCGCAGGAATGCAGTCGATGCCCGCTCGCCATAGGTGCCGTTGGGCACGAGCCCGGCAAATTCCGTGACGCCCTGCCCCTTGGCGTAGCCGACGACGCGCTCGATCGACTGCGCCGGGGCATAGCCCATCAGATAGGCGCCGTTCCCGGCAGCCGTCGTATCGTTGGAAAAGCTGATCACCGGCACGCCGGCGCGCCGCGCGATCGGCGTCACTGCGCGGACGTCCTCCGCAAGCAGCGGGCCGAGAATCAATCGGTTGCCGTCAGCGAGCGCGCGCTGCGCGGCCGCGGCCGCACCGCCATTGGTATCATAGGTCGTGATCCGGACTCGCTCGTTCTTGGTGTCGAGCAGGGCCAGCTGAGTTGCGTTGGCCAGGCTCTGGCCGATGCCGGCATTGGATCCGGTGAGCGGCACGAGCAGCGCCACGCGGTGGCGCGCCACGTCGACCGGAATGCCCGGCTGCACCTGTTGCGACGCGGCGTCGGGCCGGGTGACGACTGGTGCGGCAGGCCCTGGGCGGCCGCGCGGAACGACCGACTGGCAGCCGCTCAGGATCAGCGCTCCCGCAATGATTGCTGCACGAAGGAGCTTCGCTCCCCGTTGCGGTATCGATAGGGCCTCTGCCATGACTGCTCCAATGAACGCCGAACTCGCGCCCGGTCTCTATATCGTCGCCACCCCGATCGGCAATCTCGGCGACCTGAGCCCGCGTGCTGCGCATATACTCTCGAACGCCGCGGTAGTTGCGGTCGAAGACTCGCGTGTGACGGCGGGCCTGCTGCGCCATATCGGCGTGAAGCGGCCAATGACACCCTATCATGATCATAATGCCGAGCATGTCCGGCCGGGCCTGATCGCCCGCATGGGCAGTGAGGCGGTCGCCCTGGTGTCCGATGCCGGGACACCTTTGATCTCCGATCCGGGCTACAAGCTGGTCCGCGATGCGCGCGCGGCCGGGCATCTGGTGGTGACGATTCCCGGCCCCTGCGCCGCGATCGCCGCGCTGACGCTCGCCGGCCTGCCGACCGACCGGTTCCTTTATTGCGGCTTCCTGCCGCCCAAGGCGCAGGCACGCGCGGCGGCGATCGCCGAGATCGGATCGGTTCGGGCGACTCTGGTACTGTACGAATCGGGGCCGCGACTCGCCGCGATGCTGGCCGCGCTGGCCGAGGGGCTCGGCGACCGGGAAGCTGCGGTGACGCGCGAGATTACCAAGAAGTTCGAGGAAGCGGTGACCGGAACCCTGTCCGCGCTGGCGGCGCGCTATGCCGATGCGCCACCCAGGGGAGAGATCGTCGTGGTGGTGGCACCGCCCGGCGAGCCCGAAGCGGCGAGCGTTGACGATGCCGAGGCGGCGCTGGTCGAGGCGCTGACCCGTTTGCCGATGGCGAAGGCCGTGAGCGAAGTGGCGAAGAAGCTCGGGGTAGATCGCAAGGAGCTTTATGCGCGCGCGCTGGAGATGAAGGGGTGATGGGTCGCCCTTCTAGTTCCTCCCCGGAACGGGGAGGAACATGTGGCGCGTGACCGCCGCGTCGCCGAAGCCGCGGGTCGCCGCGGCGAGCGCCTCGCCGGCTGGTGGCTCCGCCTCAAGGGCTGGCGCATCCTCGATCGCCGCGTGCGCACACCGGCCGGCGAGGTCGATCTGGTCGCCCGGCGCGGCAACCTGGTCGCCTTCGTCGAGGTCAAAATGCGCAAGACCAGCGCCGAACTCGATTTCGCGATCGACGAACGCCGCCTCTCCCGCGTCGCCGCCGCCGCGGAATATCTCATGCCCCGATATGCCGGCCCGGGCGACGATATCCGGGTCGACGTGATCCTGCTCGCCCCCGGCACGCGGCCGCGCCATATCGAGAATGCGTGGATCGGGTGACTTCCGTCATCGCCCGCCCTACATCGCCGCCACCAATGCACGAACAAGAGGTCCGTCGATGCTCACCGTGGCCGTCCAGATGGACCCGCTCGATTCGATCAATATCGCAGGCGATTCGACCTTCGCCCTGATGCTCTCGGGGCAGGCGCGCGGGCACCGCCTGTTCCATTATACCGCCGAGGACCTGAACTATTCCGACGGCCGCGTCTGGACTCGGGCGCACCCGGTGACGGTGCAGCGCGTCGTGGGCAATCATTTCAGCTTCGGCGATCCGATCAGCCTCGATCTCGGCAAGCAGGCGGATGTCGTGCTGATGCGGCAGGATCCCCCGTTCGATCTCGGATACATCACTGCCACCCACCTGCTCGAGCGAATCGCGCATGAGACTTTGGTGGTGAATGACCCGGCAAATGTGCGCAACGCGCCCGAAAAGGTCTTGGTGCTCGATTATGCGCGCTTCATGCCGCCGACCCTGGTCACGCGTTCGCTCGACGAGGCGCGCGCCTTCCTGGCCGAGCATGGCGAAATCGTCGTCAAGCCACTCCACGGCAATGGCGGCAAGGCTATCTTCAAGGTCGGCAGCGACGGCGCGAACCTGTCGGCGCTGATCGAGGTGTTCAACACCGCGTACCGCGAGCCGCACATGATCCAGGCCTTCCTCCCCGACGTGGCCAAGGGCGACAAGCGCATCGTGCTGGTCGATGGCGAAGTGGCGGGCGCGATCAACCGCGTGCCCGGCGCGGGCGAGATCCGCTCCAACCTGGCGGTCGGCGGTTCGGCCGAGAAGAGCGTGCTGACTCCCGAAGAGCAGGAAATCTGCGCTGTGCTCGGCCCCGAACTGAAGCGCCGCGGACTGCTGTTCGTCGGCATCGACGTAATCGGCGGCAAGTGGCTGACCGAGATCAACGTCACCTCGCCGACCGGCATCGTCGCGATCGAGCGCTTCGACGGCACCGACGTCGCCGGCCTGATCTGGGATGCGATCGAGGCGAAGGCGGGAAAATAACGGGACTTTTGCGCGTCCCGTTCGTCCTCTCCGCATGACTGATTTCATCGTCAACCTGACCGCCTGGGGCGGCTATTTCGGCATCTTCGTGCTGATGGTGCTCGAGAACGTCTTCCCGCCGATCCCGTCCGAGGTAATCATGGGTCTTGGCGGCATGGCGGTGGCGCGCGGCCAGATGGAGGTCATACCGCTGATCCTGACCGGTACGGCGGGCACGGTGGTCGGCAATTATTTTTGGTACGCGCTTGGCCGGCGCTTCGGCTATCTCGGCCTCAAGCCCTGGGTCGATCGCCACGGCCGCTGGCTGACCGTCGACTGGCACGATGTCGAGCGGCTGCATGCCTTCTTCAAGCGGCATGGCGACTGGATCGTCTTCGTGTTCCGCTTCATGCCTGCCTTCCGCACGATCATCTCGCTCCCCGCCGGCATGACCTGCATGCGACACTGGCGCTTCCTGCTGTGGACTGCGGCCGGCAGCAGCATCTGGAACTGCTTCCTCGTCGCCGGCGGCTATTATCTCGGCGCCAATTTCCGCGAGCTTGACCGCTTCGTGGGGCCGGCCGCGATCGCGTTCATGGCCGGGGTGGTCCTGTTCTATTTGTGGCGCGTGGTGACCTGGAAGCCGCGCGCGTGATCGAAGCGCCGCTACGCCCGTGGATGGGCGTTGCGATACACGTCGAGCAGATGCGCCGCATCGACCGCCGTATAGATCTGAGTCGAGCTCAAGCTGGCGTGGCCGAGCAGTTCCTGGAGTGCGCGCAGGTCGGCGCCGCGCCCAAGCAGATGAGTCGCGAAGCTGTGGCGCAGCGCATGCGGCGTCGTGCGTTCGGGCAGCCCAAGCCTCGTCCGCGCCGCCTGGACTGACCGGCGGATGATGCCCGGCGCCAGCGGCCCGCCCTTCGCCCCGCGAAACAGGGCCGCATCCCGCGAAATCGGCCAGGGACAGATCTCCACATAGGCCTCGATCGCGTCGCGCACCTGCGGCAGCAGTGGCACGATGCGGGTCTTGTCGCGCTTGCCGGTCACGCTCAGGGTCGCGCCCAGCGGCAGCACCGCACCGGTCAGGCCGGTCGCTTCGCCGATGCGCAGCCCGGCGCCGTAGAGCAGAAGCAGCACCGCCCAGTCGCGCGCGCCGATCCAGGGCTCGGCCGCATTCTCCTCGACATCCTCCGCCAGCGCGACCGCTTCGTCAGGCGAAACCGGGCGCGGCACGCCCTTCTTGACGCGGGGGCCTTTCAGCCGCGGGCCCGCCCCCTCCCCGCCGGCAAACACCAGGAACGCCCGCACCGCCGACAATTCCCGCGCGGCCGAGGCATTGCCCAATCCCTCACCGCGGCGCTGCGCCAGATAGGCGCGCAGGTCGGCGGCGCTGACCTTGCCCAGCGATTCGCGGTCGATCGCGCCGCCCCAGTGCGCCGAGAGAAAGTGCAGCAGCCGATTGGCCGTCGCTTCATAGGCGCGGATCGTATGCACCGATCGCCGCCGGTCGCGGCGCAGGTGATCGGCAAATTCTGGGGCAAGCGGAGTGTCCACCATCCGATGCTACGGCAGGAACCCCATCCGGGCTAGCCGCTCCGACCGATCAACCGCCATGGCGGATTTGGCCTGACGGCTGTTCCAGCAACTATATCCGGTTCGGCGTTATCGGCCGTATCGGTCAGCTATTCTTTCGTGCGATCCCAGTCCCTTGGGAATGGACAGCAAATCGATGGCGTAGCCTGGCTTTGTAAAGGCAGCACAATTCCTTTGCAGATATTTCGCGGCCGCAAGCATCCCGGGCTATGAGACGGCAGCAACCATTGGAGTTGGTAATGGACCTGGAACCAGCACGTCTGTCGAGTTCGGTGGTCCGAGACGTAGAGGCCGCGTTCCAGCCCTATGTCGATCCGGATGCGGTTACCCTCGCCCATTGCATCGGCACCATTGGCAACTTCCTTTCGGTTGAATCGAGCTCATTGCTGATCGACAAGAAGGCCGTGCTGTGCGGCCTCATCGCGACCGGCATTACGCAAATGGAGGATGCGCGCCGCACGGATTGGTCAAGCACCGCGCGGTGGATGGTGGAGTGGCTGACGCGGGGACGCGTCCTGCACCTCGAACCCCAAACCCGCATGATCAACGACTATGCCGACAAGAATGGCAAAATTGTCCTTTCCGAAGAGATGATCGCGGTCGTCCTTCCCGAGGCGATGAAGGTGGCTACCGCGACGAGGGGGCAATCTCTCATCGAGCTGCGTCACTTGCTGTTCGCGGTGCTGAAGGACCCCGGACCGGAATGGCGCGGGCTTGTCGCGCCCGAGCTTGAAACGGAGGACTTCGACACCCTTCGGCAGCATCTGCTCGATCAGATCGTAACTGGCGATCCGAATGCTGCTTGGCGGGCAACGGTGATGCCGACGAACGGGATTGTAACACCGGTCGCCCCCCCGCCAGCAAAGGCGGCGCCACGCCGGAAAAAAGCCGCGACTAAGGCGACCCCGCCACCTAAACCGGCCCCGCCCGAATCGCTCCGGACGCTTGCCGACCAGCCGGCACGGGTAGACATGCTTGGCCGCAAATCCTTTGCGCGGGTCCTCGCCGAGCGGTTGCGCGCCGCCCACGACGATGCAGCGGGCCAGCCTGACGCAGGCGCCTTCATGGCGCATATTCATGGGCCGTGGGGATTCGGCAAATCCTCCGCGCTCAACTTCCTGCGCACCGAACTCGAGCATCCGCCCAAGGGACCCGCGTGGCTGGTCGTAGAGTTCAATGCGTGGAAGCACCAGCGGCTGCGCCCGCCATGGTGGTCGCTGATCAGCGCCGTCTATACCGCCGCGCTGGGTGCGCCCAACGTCTCCGGCAATTTCCGCCTGAGGCGCATCTGGTGGGCTTGGCGGCTACGTGCCGACTGGCTGCCTATCCTGCTCGTGGCTGCCGTGATGGGCCTGCTTGCCTTCGGCGTGGTCACGAAATTCGGATCGGGCGAAACCGCGGTCAAGGTGTTGACCGCGATCGTCACCGCGGCGGCGGGCGTTTATGCCTATATGCGCTTCCTATTGTTCGGCTCAGCCAAGGCGGCCGAGGCCTATTCGGAGATCAAAACCGATCCGTATCAGCCGGTGGTGCGGCTTTATGCCAAGCTGATCGCAGCGGTCGGGCGACCGGTGGCGATCTTCATCGACGATCTCGATCGATGTGACAGTGCCTATCTCGTCGAACTGATCGAGGGCATCCAGACGCTGCTCCGCACTGAACAAGTCACCTATGTCGTCGCCGCCGACCGTAAATGGATCTGTTCAGCGTTCGAACGGAAATATGGCGATTTCTCGGGGCACATCGGCGAGTTGGGCCGGCCGCTCGGCTATCTCTTCCTCGACAAGCTGTTTCAAATCTCGGCGGCGCTTCCGGCACTCTCCGGCGATGCCCGGTCAGGCTACTGGAAGGCACTGCTCGACGGTGCGCCAATGGCGCCTGAAGGGTCGCTCTCGACCGAGGCTGCGGCGGAAAAGGTGGAGGGCAAGACCAGCATCGAGGCGCTGCAGGCAGTGATCGACAAGGCGCCGGCCGCGGAGCAACCGGCCCTCCGCGCGGCTGCGGCGGTGCAGATCACCCGGCCGGATGCGGCGCAGGCAGTCGAGCATCGGCTGCAGCGTTTCGCGCCGCTGCTCGAACCCAATCCCCGCGCGATGAAGCGGCTGGTCAATGCTGTCGGCATGGCGCAGGCGCGCTGCTTCCTCGAGGCACGCACCGTTTCGATCGACACGCTGGCGCGCTGGACCCTGATCGAACTGCGCTGGCCACTCCTTGCCGAATATCTCGCGGACAATATCGACGCGGTGGATCTGGTCAAAGCGCCGCCTGACGCCCGTGCCGCGGCGGCGTTGCCGCCGCTTGCCGCGGGGCTGATTGCTGACCGGCAGGTCTGCGCGATCGTCGCCCCCAAGGATGAGCCCGGCCTCGACGCGACGATCCTTGCCGCGATGCTGCGCTGAACCGGCGGGACTCCCTTCCTTCCAATGTCGGCAACAGCCATATGCCGAGGCATGTCTTCCCGCGCCCGCGTCCTCGTCATGAATTCAGCACTCGGCCCGCTCGATTACCGCGTCCCGCACGGGATGCAGGTCGAGCCGGGTTCGATCGTCGTCGCGCCGCTCGGTCCGCGCCAGTTGATCGGCGTGGTCTGGGAACCCGAGCATATGCCGTCGGATGCCGAAGTCGGCGACAACCGGCTGCGCAACCTGATCGGCGTGCTGCCCGCCCCACCGCTCCGCGCACCGCTGCGCCGGCTGATCGAATGGACCGCCAATTATTATCTCGCGCCACCCGCCTCGGTCGCGCGGATGGCGCTTGCCTCGACTTCGGCGCTCGAGGGCGCCCGGACCGTCACCGAATATCGCGCGACCGGCCTCGTCCCGGATCGGCTGACTCCCCAGCGCACCCAGGCGCTCGAACGGATCGGCGACCGGCAGGGCCTGATCCGCGAGCTCGCGCTGGCGGCGGACGTCTCCGATGCCGTGATCCGCGGGCTGGTGAAGACGGGAGCGCTTGAGTCGGTCGAAGTCGATATCGACAGCCCTTTCCCGGTGCCCAATCCGGAATTCGGCGTGCCGGCGCTCTCCCCCGATCAGCGCGCCGCCGCGCAGGTGCTGACCGCAAACGTCGCCGATCGCGCATTCCAGCCGACTCTGCTCGACGGCGTCACCGGATCGGGCAAGACCGAAGTCTATTTCGAAGCGGTCGCCACCGCCATCCGCGAGGGCCGGCAGACACTCGTCCTGCTGCCCGAGATCGCCCTTACCGAGCCATTCCTCACGCGCTTCGCCGCGCGCTTCGGCTGCATGCCGGTCGCCTGGCATTCGGATCTGCGCCAGTCGCAGCGCCGCCGCGCGTGGCGCGCCATCGCCAGCGGCCAGGCGCTGGTGACGGTCGGCGCGCGGTCGGCGCTGTTCCTGCCTTACGCGAATCTCGGCCTGATCGTCGTCGACGAAGCGCATGAGACCAGCTTCAAGCAGGAAGAAGGCGTGCATTATCACGCGCGCGACGTCGCGGTGATGCGCGGGAAATTCGAGCAATGCCCGGTCATCCTCGCCTCGGCGACGCCGGCGATCGAGACGCGCCAGCAGGTCGCGCTCGGCCGCTATGCCGAACTGAAGCTGCCGGGCCGATGGGGCGCGGCGGAAATGCCGGCTATCGAGGCGATCGACCTGATCGCCAATCCGCCCGAGCGCGGCCGCTGGATCGCGCCGGCGATCGTCAAGGCAATCGAGGACCGGCTCGAGCGCGGCGAACAGTCGCTGCTGTTCCTCAACCGCCGCGGCTATGCGCCGCTGACTCTGTGCCGGACCTGCGGCCACCGTTTCCAATGCCCCAATTGCACGGCCTGGATGGTCGAACACCGCCTCGTCGCCCGCCTTGCCTGCCATCATTGCGGCCATGTCGAGCCGGTACCGCGCGCCTGCCCGGAATGCGGCAATGAGGATACTTTGGTCGCGGTCGGCCCCGGGGTCGAGCGAATCGCCGATGAAGTGCGCGCTCTGTTCCCGGCGGCGAAGACCGCGATCGTCACCTCCGACACGATCTGGTCGCCCGCCAAGGCCGCCGAGTTCGTCCACCGCATGGAAGCGGGCGATATCGACATCGTCGTCGGCACGCAGCTGGTCACCAAGGGCTATCATTTCCCGAACCTCACCCTGGTCGGCGTGATCGATGCCGATCTCGGCCTGGGCGGCGGCGATCTGCGCGCATCGGAACGCACCTTCCAGCAGATCATGCAGGTTTCCGGCCGGGCCGGGCGCGGCGCCAAGCCGGGGCACGTCTATATCCAGACCCACAGCCCGGATGCCCAGGTAATGCGCGCCCTCGTCACTGGCGACGCCGACGCCTTTTACGAGGCAGAGACCGAATCCCGCCGCGAGGCCGGCGCCCCACCCTTTGGCCGCTTCGCCGGAATCGTCGTGTCGAGCGAGGACCGCGCCGCCGCGCACGAGATTGCGACGCTGATCGGCCGGACCGCCCCCCGGCTCGAGGCGATGGAGGTCTACGGCCCGGCCCCCGCGCCGCTCGCCATGCTCCGCGGACGGCACCGTTTCCGCCTGCTCGTCCACGCCCGCCGCGCGCTCGACGTGCAGGACGTGATCCGCGACTGGCTGGGCAAGCTCGACTGGCCGTCGAAGGTCCGCGTGGTCGTCGACGTCGATCCGTACAGCTTCCTGTGATCGTCAGGCCGCGCTTTTCGAACGCGGTGTGGCGCTTCACCATATTCTCTCTGTCTTATGATCCGGGTTGCTGTCAGAATCCCGGCATGTCTTCAGCCCTGCTGCGTCGCCCGATTTTCCCCGCATCGAGCGTATCTCTCGCATCGAATCGGCGCCGGGTGCCCGGGCCCTTGCTGATTCTGGCGAGCCTGTTCCTGGCGCTGCTCGCGCTCGCCGGCCCCGCGCGCGCCGACGATATCTCCGCCACCGGCCGCGGCGTCGTGCGGATCGTCACCATCGCGGTGGTGGACGACGAAGTGGTCGGCTTCGGCCATGGCAGCGGCTTCGCGGTCGCGCCCAACCGCATCGTCACCAACGCGCATGTCGTCGATCTCGCCAAGCGTTATCCCGACAATGTCGTGGTCGGCGTTGTGCCGTCGGAGGGCGCCCGGAGCTATGAGGGAAAGGTGATCGCGATCGATGCGGTCCGCGATCTGGCGCTGATCGAATTCACCGGCACGCGGCTGCCGACGGTCGCGCTCTATACCGGCCCGGTCGAAGAGGGCGCAGCCGTTACGGCGCTCGGCTATCCGGGCAATGTCGATCTCGCCACCGCGCGATCCGCTATCGACTATATCCATCCCCTGGCGCCGATCCGGTCCGAAGGCGTGTTCTCCGGCCGGCGGGCGATGTCGGGCATCGAGGTGCTGCTCCACACCGCGAGCATTGCGCGGGGCAATTCGGGCGGCCCGCTGCTCGATCCGTGCGGTCGGGTGATCGGCGTGAACTCGGCCTTCGCGCCGGGCGAGGACGGCGATGCGAGCTTCGGGTTCGCGATCGCCGATTCGGAAGTGGCGGCGTTCCTGCGCGCGGCGAAACAGGAATATCCGGCAGTCGGTACGCCCTGCATGAGCATCCTCGACCGCGTGAAGCTGGACAATGAGGCCGAGGCCAGGGCAAGCGCCGAGGCGGAGACGACCAGACGCGACACGGTGGCACGGATCGCGGCCGAGCGGGAGGCCGCGCTGGTCAGGGCGCGCGCCGATGCGCAGCGCACCCGCGAGAATATCATCGCACTCGCCGCGGTGCTGCTGGTGGCCGGCGCGCTGGCGATCGGCGGCGGCGGCCTGCTCGAGGTCCGACGGCGCCGGCGTGAGGCGATCTGGGCGGTGTCGGCCGGCGGCGTGCTGCTGATCGCGGCTGCTGCCATCTTCTTCACCCGGCCGGACGGCGAGGTCACCCTGCCTGCGGAAAGCGTGCCAACCCAGGCGCCCGCCGTGTCCTCGACGGCTGCGCTGGGCAAGATGGTGTGCACCGTGGTGCCGGAGCGAAGCCGGGTCGTATCGTCGTCGACCGAGGACCTGACGATCGACTGGGGCACGGCCGGCTGCATGAACGGGCGCACGCAATATGCCGAGAATGGCAGCAAATGGGATCGCATCCTGGTTCCGTCCGAGGACCAGACCGTATCCGTCCTGCAGTTCGATCCGGCAACGCGAATCTATTCGAACCAGCGCTATTTCCTGACTGCGGCGCAGATGGACGCACTGCGCAAAGTCAGGTCGCAGGTGACGATCAAGGCCTGCTCGCCCGACGAGGCAGGGCGCACCAATCTGATGACTCAGCAGAGCGCGATCCGCACCCTGCTGCCCGCCTATCCGAACGAGAAAATCGTCTATTCCTGCAAGTCGGCGGGCTGAGCCAGGCTCGGTTGATTGAAGTCCTCAACCCGACCGAAATTGACGGATCAGTCGGGCCAAAATTGCCCAGGCCTTTCGTATCAAGATCGCCTGGACGAAACGGCCGCGCCGATGGGCCAGAACTAGCAGCGCAACCCCGAAAGCAGTGCAGACGACAATTGCCGACAGGGAAGCCTCGGCGCCGAACGGCCCGCCGGTCAACAGGTCGGACCCGGTCATGCGCGGCACCAGCACGCCGTCCTGCCTGAATCCCGACACAGCGATCCCATAGATCCCACCCTGAGCGAAATTCCACGCGGCATGCAGCCCTATCGCGGCCCATAGCCGGCGCGTAAGCATATAGAGTGCGGCAAGCATCACCCCTGCCTCCAGCGCGATGGCCGAGCCCGCCAGCAGCGTGGCGTTGGGATTGCCCAGGTGCAGCGCGCCGAACAGTGCCGCCGACAGGATCAGCGCGATCCAGCTCCCCAGCCAGGATTCGACCAGGCGGAAGAAGATGCCGCGCAGCATGATCTCCTCGGTGACGCCGGAGGTGATCGAGATGGCGAGCGCGGGCAGCACCACGGCGACCGGGTTCTGGCCGATCACCCGGTAGCCGCCCAGGGCCGCAATCACGCACACCACGACCGAGAACAGGATCAGGCCGCCGAGAATCCCGGCGCCGAGTTCCTTCGGCCAGCCGGACAGGGAGAACTCGGCAACGGTCGGGCGCCGTTCGACGAGCCGCACGAAGGCACAATAATAGGCGACGAACACCGCCGCGACGAGGATCGCGACCAGCACCGCCAGCCAGTCGTTGCCGGCGCGTGGGATGGCGCGGCTGACCATCGTCGCGGTGACGCCAGCGCCCATCATGAACGCAATGCCGATAGCGAGCAGCACCAGCGGGAAATGCACGATGCGCCACACCAGGCTGTTCGGCGGCGTGACGGGCTTGATCGGTTCCATGCTACCCCCTCGATTCAATCGGGGAGCCTAGCTCGCATCGACGGCGGAGGCAAAACGGCTCAGGCGCGCTCGATCCGCGCGGCGAAGCAGCCCCGCTTCGCGTTGTGCGCATGCAGATAGGCAACCTGAGGATCGGCAAGGAAGCGATCGATCAGCGCCGGCAGATCGTGCCCTTCGGTCAGGTCGGCATCGGTCATCATGCCCTGAGCGTCATAAGCGCGGACCGACAATGTCCGGATCGCGAGCTGTTCGGGCACCGCATTTTCGAACCGCGCCGCAGCGGTCGCCCCGACCCGCACGAAGATCGCATGTCGCTGGCGATAGGGCGAGGCGACGGACAGATGCTCGTAATTGAGCAACAGCACCTGCTCGCCCGGCACGGCGTCTTCAAGCGAGATTCGGCAGGGAAAACCCGGTGCCGCATCGACCGGCAGACGCTTCATCCCAAGACCGGCCAGATCGGCATCATCGAAACCGTAGAGCGGCAGGAACGGCGCCGGATCGAGGCCGGTGATGGCGAAGCCGGTCACGCTACCCCCTCGCGCTTGAGCAGCACGACCTTGCGGTCGAGACCATAGGCATAGCCGCCGGGCGTACCGTCGCTGCGCTGGGCGCGGTGACATGGGATGACCACCGCGACCTGGTTCTGGCCGCAGGCCGTGCCGGCCGCCCGTACCGCCTTCGGATTGCCGGCGATCGCCGCTAGCTCGCTATAACTACGCGTCTCGCCCGCCGGGATCGCGCGGAGCGCCTGCCACACGGCCTCCTGGAAAGCAGTGCCCTGCACATCGAGCGGCAGATCCTGGTCGCGTTCGGGCGATTCGACGCTCGCCACTACGCGCGCGGCGAGATCGGCCAGCGCTGCACCGCCCGGCACGATCTCGGCTTTGGGAAAACGTTGCTTCAGCGCTGCCTCGCTTTCGTCGAACGAGACGCGGCACAGGCCCTTGTCGGTCGCGGCGACCAGCATCGGCCCAAGGCTGGTATCGGCGATGGTCCAGCGGATCGTCACGCCGGCGCCGCCTTTGCGCCACGCGCTCGGCGACATGCCGAGCCGCTTTGCCCCGCCTTCGTAGAATCGGCTCGGCGCCGAATAGCCTGCTTCATAGATTGCCTGGGTGACGCTGTTCTCCTCGATCAGCGCCTTGGCCGCGCGCTGGGCGCGCAGGCCGCGGGCATAGGCGGCTGGCGTCACCCCGGTCGCGCGCTTGAACAGCCGGTGGAAATGATGCGCCGCATAGCCGACCTGCGCAGCCAGCTCCTCCAGCCCGATGCCGTCCTCACTTGCTTCAATCAGCGAGACTGCCTCCGCGACCGCGATCCGGTCGCGCCCGACCTCGTCGGGCTTGCAGCGCAGGCAGGCACGGAACCCCGCCGCGCGCGCTTCGGCGCCGTCGCGATAGAAGAGCACATTCTCGCGCTTCGGGTGGCGGGCCGGGCAGCTCGGCTTGCAATAGATGCGGGTCGAGGTGACTGCCCCGACGAAGCGCCCGTCAAAAGCCCGGTCGCGCCGCTCGAAAGCGGCCCAGGCCGTATCGGTGTCGATGATGTGCTGTGTCATGCCATCGATATACGCGTTGCCGCTGCCCGCCACATCCCGACACTTGCGTTCAAAGCGAAGGCCGGTCTTGCATCCCGCCGCGATGGAGCCACGCGATAATCCGCGCCTGCGATATCGGGAGATAGGCGAGGTCGTGCCCCACCCCCGGTGATGATCTCCAGTCTCGCTGATGGCAGGCGCGAGGCGAGCGCCCGGCTGTTGCCGAGTCCACGACCGAAGCCGCCGTTCCGTGCAGCAACAGGATCGGCCGGCGAGATGCTTGCGCGCCGCTGTCTCGGTCGCAACCTCCGAGCCCAGCGAATTGCCGATGGCGACGATTCTGTTCGTGGGGACGCCCTTGGCAACAAGCCATGCCATGAAAGAAGATCAGCGTCGCCGGGCCTGCTCTCGAACTGGGCTTTCCGGATTCGTCGATTCAACACGCGGCGATCGGCTGCTAACCGGCGAACGTGGCCACCTCTTCTTTATCCGTCTCCTGCAAGGATGCATTGCGCCGCATCGAATGGCTGCCATCCTGCGCGCTGCGGGCGGCTTTCATGACAGGTCTGTCACGGACTCGGGTTGCATCCCGTGCAACCCGATGCTAACCGCGCGGCGACCCATCAGGGGGGCCGATTCCGGCCTCCCTTTTCGTATGGGTCGCAAACCGTTCCAAACGAGGATTTCGATCGCGTGGAGACATCCGGCGGTATTCAAGCAAGCTTAAGCGGACGCTACGCGACCGCGCTCTTCGAGCTTGCCCGCGATTCTAAAACGATCGACAAGGTCGAGGCCAGCCTCGCCACTGTCCGTGCTGCGCTCGAGCAATCGCCCGAGTTCGCGCGACTGGTCGGCAGCCCGCTGGTCTCGCGCCAGGACGCAGCGAAGGCCGTAGCGGCAATCGCGACGCCGATGGGGATCGACGGCACAACCCGGAATTTCCTGGGTGTGCTGGCCGACAACCGTCGCCTGTCGCAACTGCCCGCGATCATCCGCGCGTTCCGTGCACTCGCCGCAAACCATCGCGGCGAGACCACGGCCGAGGTGACGTCCGCACATCCGCTTTCCCCCGACCAGGTCGATGCGCTGAAGGCTCAGCTGCGCACCCGGATCGGCCGTGACGTTGCCGTCGACCTCTCGGTCGACCCCGCCCTGCTTGGCGGGCTGGTCGTCAAGATCGGTTCGCAGATGATCGATTCCTCGATCAAGACTCGTCTCAATACTCTCGCGCACGCGATGAAAGGCTGAAAATGGATATCCGCGCCGCTGAAATCTCGAAGGTCATCAAGGACCAGATCGCCTCCTTCGGCACCGAGGCAGAGGTCTCCGAAACCGGCCAGGTGCTGTCGGTCGGCGACGGCATCGCGCGCATCCACGGGCTCGACAACGTCCAGGCGGGCGAGATGGTCGAATTCTCGAACGGCGTGCAGGGCATGGCGCTCAACCTCGAGGCCGACAATGTCGGCGTCGTGATCTTCGGCTCCGACGCCGAGATCAAGGAAGGCGACGTCGTCAAGCGGACCGGCACGATCGTCGACGTGCCGATCGGCAAGGGCCTGCTCGGCCGCGTGGTCGACGGCCTCGGCAATCCGATCGACGGCAAGGGCCCGATCGTCACCGATCAGCGCAGCCGCGTCGAAGTGAAGGCGCCGGGCATCATCCCGCGCACCTCGGTGCATGAGCCCGTCCAGACCGGTCTGAAGGCGATCGACGCCCTCGTCCCCGTCGGCCGCGGCCAGCGCGAGCTGATCATCGGCGATCGCCAGACCGGCAAGTCGGCCGTCGCGATCGACACCTTCATCAACCAGAAGACGGCAAATGCCGGCGACGACGAATCGAAGAAGCTCTATTGCATCTATGTCGCGGTCGGCCAGAAGCGCTCGACCGTGGCGCAGCTCGTCCGCACGCTGACCGAGAATGGCGCGATGGAGTATTCCATCGTCGTCGCCGCAACCGCGTCCGACCCGGCCCCGCTGCAGTTCCTCGCGCCCTACACCGGCACCGCGATGGGCGAGTATTTCCGTGACAACGGCATGCACGCGCTGATCGTGTTCGACGATCTGTCGAAGCAGGCCGTCGCCTACCGCCAGATGTCGCTGCTGCTGCGCCGCCCGCCGGGCCGCGAAGCCTATCCCGGCGACGTGTTCTATCTCCACTCGCGCCTGCTCGAGCGCGCCGCGAAGATGAACAAGGACAATGGCTCGGGCTCGCTGACCGCGCTGCCGATCATCGAGACTCAGGCCGGCGACGTGTCCGCGTACATCCCGACCAACGTGATCTCGATCACCGATGGCCAGATCTTCCTTGAAACCGACCTGTTCTTCGCGGGCATCCGCCCGGCGATCAACGTCGGCCTCTCGGTCAGCCGCGTCGGCTCGGCCGCGCAGACCAAGGCGATGAAGAAGGTGTCGGGCTCGATCAAGCTCGAGCTCGCCCAGTATCGCGAGATGGCAGCGTTCGCTCAGTTCGGCTCGGATCTCGACGCTTCGACCCAGAAGCTGCTGAACCGCGGCGCCCGCCTGACCGAGCTGCTCAAGCAGCCGCAGTTCAGCCCGCTGCCGTTCGAGGAGCAGACGGCCTCCATCTTCGCCGGCACCCAGGGTTATCTGGATGCCGTCGCGGTGCAGGACGTCGTCCGTTACGAAGCCGCGATGCTTGCCGATCTCCGCGCAAACCATGCCGATGTGCTGGGCCTGATCCGCGACACCAAGGATCTGGGCGACGAAGCCAAGGGCAAGCTCGTGGCTGCGCTCGACGCTTTCGCCAAGACGTTCGCCTAATCACTAACTTGTGTCCCCGCGCAGGCGGGGACCCAGTCTGGGCTTCCGCCCTAGCGGGAGCACAAGAAGGACCAAGATGGCATCTCTGAAGGCCCTCAAGATCCGCATCGGCTCGGTGAAGTCGACGCAGAAGATCACCAAGGCGATGAAGATGGTCGCCGCCGCGAAGCTGCGCCGTGCGCAGGAAGCGGCCGTCGCCGGCCGCCCCTATGCCGAGCGGCTTGAAAAGGTGATGGCGAGCCTCGCTGCCAAGGTGAGCGTCAGCGAATCCTCGCCGAAGCTGCTCGCCGGCACTGGCAAGGACCAGGTTCACTTGCTGATCGTCGCGACCTCCGAGCGTGGCCTGGCCGGTGCGTTCAACACCAACATCGTCCGCGCAGCGCGCCGCAAGGCCGAAGAGCTGATCGCCGAGGGCAAGACGGTCAAGATCTACATCGCCGGCAAGAAGGGTCGCGTGCTGAAGCGCTTCTATCCCAAGCTGGTCGTCGCCGATCACGAGATGGGCCATATCAAGCGCGTCGCGTTCTCCGATGCCCGCGCGGTGGCCGATGACGTGATCGCACGCTTCGAGGCGGGCGAGTTCGATGTCGCGCATCTCTTCTACGCCCGCTTCCAGTCGGCGCTGGTACAGGAGCCGATCGGCCGCCAGATCATCCCCGTCGCGATCGACCTAAACGCCGCTCCCGTCGATGATGGCGGCGCTGCGGTCGAATATGAGCCGGACGAGGAATCGATCCTGGCCGACCTGCTGCCGCGCAACGTCGCGATCCAGGTGTTCCGTGCGCTGCTGGAGAATGCCGCGTCGGAGCAGGGCAGCCGCATGACCGCCATGGACAATGCCACGCGCAACGCCGGCGACATGATCAACAAGCTGACGATCCAGTATAACCGCACCCGCCAGGCCGCGATCACCACGGAACTGGTCGAAATCATCTCTGGCGCCGAAGCGCTGTAAGCAGTCCGAAGCAAGGAAAGAACGATGGCAACCGCAGCCCCGACCACCGAGAAGCCTGCCCGCAAGCCGCGCGCGCCCAAGGAAGCCGCTCCCGAGACGACCGCGACCGTCGCGACGACCAACAATGTCGGCCGCATCAGCCAGGTCATCGGCGCCGTCGTCGACGTCGCTTTCCCGCAGGGCAGCCTGCCGGCGATCCTCTCGGCGCTCGAAACCGACAATAACGGCAACCGCCTCGTGCTCGAGGTTGCGCAGCATCTCGGCGAGAACACGGTCCGCACCATCGCGATGGACGCGACCGAGGGCCTGACCCGCGGCCAGACCGTCACCGACACCGGCTCGCAGATTCGCGTGCCGGTTGGCCCGAAGACGCTCGGCCGCATCCTCAACGTCATCGGCGAGCCGATCGACGAGCGTGGCCCGGTCGGCCATACCGAAACCGCCCCGATCCATGCCTCGGCGCCTTTGTTCGTCGACCAGTCGACCGAGAGCGCCATTCTGGTCACCGGCATCAAGGTCATCGATCTGCTCGCGCCTTATGCGAAGGGCGGCAAGATCGGCCTGTTCGGCGGCGCCGGCGTGGGCAAGACCGTGCTCATCCAGGAACTGATCAACAACATCGCCAAGGGCCATGGCGGCACCTCGGTGTTCGCCGGCGTCGGCGAGCGTACCCGTGAGGGCAACGATCTCTACCACGAGTTCCTTGACGCGGGCGTCATCGCCAAGGATGCCGACGGCAATCCGCAGTCCGAGGGTTCGAAGGTTGCGCTGGTCTATGGCCAGATGAACGAGCCGCCGGGCGCCCGCGCCCGCGTCGCGCTGTCTGGCCTGACGATCGCCGAATATTTCCGCGACGTCGAAGGCCAGGACGTGCTGTTCTTCGTCGACAACATCTTCCGCTTTACCCAGGCGGGTTCGGAAGTGTCGGCGCTGCTCGGCCGCATTCCTTCGGCCGTGGGCTATCAGCCGACCCTGTCGACCGACATGGGCGCGCTGCAGGAACGCATCACCTCGACCAACAAGGGCTCGATCACCTCGGTGCAGGCGATCTACGTGCCGGCCGACGATCTTACCGATCCGGCGCCGGCCACGTCCTTCGCTCACTTGGACGCAACGACGGTGCTCAACCGCGCGATCTCGGAGCTGGGCATCTACCCGGCGGTCGATCCGCTTGACTCCACCTCGCGCGTGCTCGAGCCGCGCGTCGTCGGCCAGGAGCATTACGAGACGGCCCGTGCGGTCCAGTCGACCCTGCAGAAGTACAAGTCGCTGCAGGACATCATCGCCATTCTCGGCATGGACGAGCTTTCGGAAGACGATCGTCTCACCGTGTCGCGCGCGCGCAAGATCCAGCGCTTCCTGTCACAGCCGTTCCACGTGGCCGAGGTCTTCACCGGCATCCCGGGCAAGTTCGTGCAGCTCGAGGATACCGTGAAGAGCTTCAAGGCAGTGGTCGAAGGTGAATATGATCACCTGCCCGAGAGCGCTTTCTACATGGTCGGCGGCATCGAAGAAGCGATCGCCAAGGCCGAGAAGATGGCGCAGGACGCGTAACGTTCTCGTCCCCTCCCGCTTGCGGGAGGGGACCGAGGGGTGGGCGCCCGGCCTGAACTAGACGCAACATCGGGGGAGAGCGCGAGCCCACCCCCAGCCCCTCCCGCAAGCGGGAGGGGAGTGAGGAATGGAAATGCTGCACTTCGAACTCGTCACTCCCGAAAAGCTCGTCCGGTCGGAGGAGGTCTATATGGTCGTCGTCCCTGGCAGCGAGGGCGATTTCGGCGTGCTCGAAGGCCACGCGCCGGTGATGTCCACGATCCGCGACGGCGCGCTGTCGATCTACCGCACCGAAAAGGGCGAGCCCGAGACGATCGCGATCGAGGGCGGCTTTGCCGAAGTCAGCTCGGCCGGCCTGACCGTGCTCGCCGAACGCGCCGAGTAATTAGCGCATTGCGCTGAAGCGCCAGCGCATCGGCTTGCTGCCGTCGAGCAGCGAAATCTCCGCATTCAACATTGCGCCCTCCCGCCAATAGCGGATGCGCTGCGGGTAATCATGCGCCGGATTGGCGAACACCGCCTCGGTCGCACTGCGCGAGACGAGCGCGAACGGAACGCGCGTCCCGCCGTTCGGCGAAGCCCAAAAGGTCAGCCTGCCCGACGCATCCGGCAGAATCTGCGCGGCTTCCCACGAGCTGAGCGTCGCCCCTTCCCCGACGCGGCTTGCGCCAAGCATCGTGCCGGCGCGCGGTGCCGTCCAGCACTCCTCGGCCCATTTCTGGCCGCTCTGTTCGATCCAGCAGCCGGCCATCCAGTCGGGTGGGCCCTCGGCCTCAACCAAAGCTTGGGCAGAGCCGACGCCTGCCGATAAGGCCAGCACGGCAATCAACATCGTGGCCAGGCGCATGGTGTCCTCCTCGCTGCAACCGCCGGAGAATAGCAGGCTATCGCGACCCCGTCCGCCGCGATCGGATCCGCGATCCTTGGTTAGTCAATTATCAAGCCTTCGCCACTAGTTCCGTGCGGGAGCATGAGGACCTGCCACTATGAGTGCATTTGGACGTCGCCCCGGAGTGGCCAACGGACCCGGAGCTCGGGCTGCGTTCGGCGTGGCCCGCCCGATGCAGGGAAGCGGAGCGAAGAAGCGCGAGGCGGGCGGCGGCGAGCAGTTTCCCCCGCTGACCGATCTGCCGCTGCCGCGCGAAGCGGAAGCGTCGGGCGGCAACAATCAGGACGATGCCCTGGCCCGGCTCGCCGATCGGCAGAATGCGTCGGGCGAGGCCGGCGCCAGCAAGGCAGAGGGGTTCGAGGCCTCGGTCCACAAGATCAAGGAGCAAGTCTTGCCGCGCCTGCTCGAGCGCGTCGATCCTGAAGCAGCGGCGACGCTCAACAAGGACGAACTGGCCGAGGAATTCCGCCCAATCATCGGCGAAGTGCTCGCCGAGCTGAAGCTGACGCTCAACCGCCGCGAACAGTTCGCGCTGGAAAAAGTGCTGGTCGACGAGCTGCTCGGGCTCGGGCCGCTCGAGGAACTGCTGGCCGATCCGAACATCTCGGACATTATGGTCAATGGCCCCGAACAGACCTTCGTCGAGCGCAAGGGCAAGCTGGAGCTGGCGCATATCCAGTTCCGCGACGAGGAGCATCTGTTCCAGATCGCGCAGCGCATCTGCAACTCGGTCGGCCGCCGCGTCGACCAGACCACGCCGCTCGCCGACGCCCGCCTCAAGGACGGTTCCCGCGTCAACGTGATCGTGCCGCCGCTGAGCTTGCGCGGGACCGCCATCTCGATTCGTAAATTCTCCGCCAAGCCGATCACGCTCGACATGATGGCCGGCTTCGGCTCGATGAGTCCGAAAATGGCGACCGCCCTGAAGATCGCGGGCGCCTGCCGGTTCAACGTCGTGATCTCCGGCGGTACCGGTTCCGGTAAGACCACTATGCTCAACGCCCTGTCGAAGATGATCGACCCGGGCGAGCGCGTGCTGACGATCGAGGACGCGGCCGAACTTCGCTTGCAGCAACCGCATTGGCTGCCGCTCGAAACGCGGCCGGCCAATCTCGAAGGCCAGGGCGAGATCAGCATTCGCGATCTCGTCAAGAACGCCCTGCGTATGCGACCGGATCGCATCATCCTCGGCGAAATTCGCGGCAGCGAGTGTTTCGACATGCTCGCCGCCATGAACACCGGCCATGATGGCTCGATGTGCACGCTCCACGCCAACTCCCCGCGCGAGGCGCTCGCCCGTATGGAGAACATGGTGATGATGTCGGACATCAAGGTGCCGAAGGAAGCGATCAGCCGCCAGATCGCCGACTCGGTCGAGATGATCATCCAGGTGAAGCGCCTGCGCGATGGTTCGCGCCGCGTGACCAACGTGACCGAGGTGATCGGCATGGAGGGCCCGGTGATCGTCACCCAGGAGCTGTTCAAGTTCGAATATCTCGACGAGAGCGCCGACGGAAAGATTATCGGCGAGTACCGCTCGATGGGCCTGCGCCCCTACACGCTGGAAAAGGCGCGGCAGTTCGGCTTCGATCAGGCCTATCTCGAGGCGTGCCTGTAACTCTTCTCCAAGGTGGGAGAAGGATGTGAAGGCGCAACGCCTCGCAAGGATGATCGCCGCCGGGTTGCGATGCCTCGTCGCAGGCGTGTTCCTCCTCGCCGCGCCGGCGTTCGCCGGGGAACCGGTCTTCACCCTCGCCTCGGACAGCGAGGCGCGGTGGGTGGGATTCGAGCTGACACCGCACAACCAGATCCGCTTCACGCTTGAGCTCGACGGCGTGCCGATACCAGCGATCCTCGATACCGCCGTGAGCAATTCTGCGATCTCGCGTGATCAGGCGGCGCGGATGAAGCTGAAGACGCGCGGCGAAGGCAGCGCGGCGGCAATCGGTGGCACGCTGGGGATCGAATGGGCCGCGGCTCGTTCGATCGCGTTCGGCGGGCTGCGCCGCACCGGCGGCACCCTCGCGGTGATCGACGTCTCCGCGGCGGCGACTGGCCGGGACGCGGCGGCGGCGATGCTGGTCGGTGCCGATCTCGTGGCCGGCTACGCCCTGGAGATAGACTATCCGGCGCGGCGCTTTCGGCTCCTGCAATCGGGGCGGATGCCGTTCACCGGCGCGCGCGCTCCGCTGCGGATCGGGACCGGCCGGCGCTTCTACCTCACCGATATGGAACTGGATGGGCGGCACGTACGCCCGATGATGATCGATACCGGGGACGGGGGCGCCGTCACAATAGGGGGTGAGGCATGGGTGCCGCGAGGTACCACGGCACGCCTCACCTCGACCATGAGCCATGGGCTGGCGGGCCCGGCCGTCGCTGACCTGACCGTGCTGCGCGAGGTGACGCTCGGTACGCTGGCCGCGCGCGATGTCGAGCTCAGCATCGAGCGGGCGGACGGCTATTCCCGGCGGATCGGCGTGGCGGGCCGGATCGGATCTGGGTTCCTGCGGCACTATCGCGTCCTGCTCGATCCCACCGCCGGCCAGATGCTCCTGAGCCCCGGCCCGGACGCGGATGCGCCACCGGTGCGCTCGACCAGTGGATTGCTCGTCGAGCGGCAGGCCGACGCGCTGGTCGTGCTGCATGTGATGAAAGGCGGGCCCGCCGATTCGGCGGGATGGCGCGCAGGCGAGCGCATCTGTTCGGTCGACGGCGTAACGCCGCCCGGCGGCGACTGGCCGGCCGGGACGCCGGGTCGAACGGTCGCGCTCGGCCTGTGCGGCGGCGAGACCCGCGCGTTGACGCTTGCCGCCTTCTACTGAGCCTCAGCTGTTCAGCGCGACGCAGACCAGGATCGCGGTGGCGACCAGCGCCAGCACCTGGATCGTTGGCCAATCGACAAGCCCGATCGAATCCAGATTCGCGCGCCGCTTGCGGCGCCACTCGCCGATTCCGGCGTAGAGCGCGAGCGCAAGCGTTGCGCCCGCGCCGATCAGGGGAACCGCGGGCATCCGGCTTAGCTGCCGAGTTTCTCGATCTTCTCGTGGAGCCGGCTGAGCTCGGCCTTGAGCGTCGCGATCTCTTCGTCCTTGCTGGCCGCTGGCGTTTCGCCTGGCTTCGCCGTCCCCGGCGCCGCGGTGCCGGGCTTGAACGCCTGCGTGGCAGCTTCGAACATCGCCATGTTGCGCTTGGCGATCTCGGCGAAGGGCGAATTGGCGAAGGCGCCCTCGACTGCCGATTTGAATTGTTCGTGGTTGCGGCGGAAGCTGTCCATCGACGCCTCGAGATAGCCGGGCACCATCTGCTGCATCGAATCGCCGTACATCGCGATGAGCTGGCGCAGGAAGTTCACCGGGAGCATGGTCTGCCCGCGCGATTCTTCCTCCATGATGATCTGGGTAAGGATATTATGGGTGATATCCTCTTCGCTCTTGGCGTCGACGACCTTGAAGTCGCGGCCTTCGCGCGTCATCGCAGCGAGGTGCTCGAGCGTGATGTAGGATGAGGTCTCGGTGTTATAGAGACGACGGTTCGCGTATTTCTTGATGATGACCGGGCCGTCGCCCGTATTCTGCTTCTTCATGAAGAAGGCTCCCGACCCCTGTGTTTGATCCATCTGTATCACCCTTTCATACCGCATCGCAACACGGGCCGCGTCCGCTTCCGCTGTTCCTCGACATGCTGCGCAACGAGACCGCAGCATCGCCCGAACGACGGGCGGCGGCGCTGGCCGGGTTGCGCGCTTATCAGGATGCGAAACGCGGGCCGGCCCGCCGGCCGGCACCGGCCCGGTTCCGCAAAGGGCGCGTCCGCCTGCGCGATTACGGCACCAGGGGAAGCACCGCGCGTGCGGTGATCGTCGTGCCTTCACTGATCAATCCACCCTTCATCCTGGATCTGCTGCCCGAGATTTCGTTGCTGAGATGGCTTGCCGATCAGGGGTTTAGGCCCTTCCTGCTTGACTGGGGCAACCCCACGCCAGCGGAGCGCGATCTGGATGTGACGGCGCACGTCGAACGCTTGTTGCTGCCGCTTATCGCCAAGTTCGATGAACCCCCGGTGCTGGCCGGCTATTGCCTGGGGGGCACGATCGCGCTGGCCGCCGCCTGCGCGGTTCCGGTCGCCGGGCTCGCGATGATTGCGGCGCCGTGGCACTTCTCCGGCTTCGGCAATACGGCGCGCGCCGATATCGCCGAGCTTTGGCGCGCCGCACAACCGGCCTGCGAACGCATGGGGCTGGTGCCGATGGAGGTGCTCCAGGCCGGATTCTGGCGACTCGACCCGGCGCGCACCGTGGCCAAATACGAAGCCTTCGCCGGGATGGAGCCGGGCAGTGCCGCAGCGCGATCCTTCATCGCGATGGAGGATTGGGCGAATGCCGGCGCGCCCCTGCCCTATGCCGCCGGCCGGCAGATGTTCGACGACTTCATCGACGCTGACTTGCCCGGCACCGGCCGCTGGCGCGTCGGCGGTGCGATCGCCGATCCGGCCAGACTTTCCTGCCCCTCGATCGACTTCGTCTCGATGACCGACCGCATCGTGCCGGCCCGGAGCGCGGCCGACCTGCCCGACCGGCGCGATCTTGGCGCAGGCCATGTCGGCATGATCGTCGGGCGGGGTGCACGGTCGCAATTATGGGACCCGTTGGCGGACTGGCTAAGCGCGATCCCCGGCACTAGATAGCCCCCAAATCTTTCTCCAACGGGAGTTCCCGATTCATGCAGGACATCGTCATCACCGCCGCCAAGCGCACGCCCGTGGGCAGCTTTCTCGGCGCCTTCGGCTCAACGCCGGCGCATGAGCTGGGGCGCATCGCGATCGAGGCGGCGCTGGCCCAGGCCGGCGTGTCGGGTGAGGAAGTGTCCGAAGTGATTCTCGGCCAGGTGCTGACAGCGGCGCAGGGCCAGAACCCGGCGCGCCAGGCGTCGATGGCGGCGGGCGTGCCCAAGGAGATTCCGGCCTGGGGCGTCAACCAGGTATGCGGCTCGGGCCTGCGCGCGGTGGCGCTGGCGGCACAGGCCGTCGCCACCGGTGATTCGCGCATCGTCGTCGCGGGCGGGCAGGAATCCATGTCGCTCTCCACCCATGCGCAGAATCTGCGCGGCGGCACCAAGATGGGCAATCTCTCGCTGGTCGACACGATGATCAGCGACGGGCTGACCGACGCCTTCAACAATTATCACATGGGTATCACTGCCGAGAATCTGGCGGAGCAATATCAGATTACGCGCGGCCAGCAGGACGAGTTCTCGGTCCGCTCGCAGAATCTCGCGGACGCCGCGCGCTCTTCGGGCCGCTTCAGGGACGAGATCGTGCCAGTGACGATCAAGGGCCGCAAGGGCGACACCGTCGTGTCCGACGACGAATATATCCGCTCGGGCGTGACGCTGGAGAGCCTTTCGGGTTTGCGGCCGGCGTTCAAGAAGGACGGCACGGTGACGGCCGCCAATGCTTCCGGCCTCAATGACGGGGCCGCGGCGCTGGTCATCATGACTCGTGCGGAAGCCGAGCAGCGCGGCGCCCCGATCCTCGCGCGGATCGCCAGCTGGGCGTCGGCCGGCGTCGATCCCTCGATCATGGGCATCGGCCCGGTGCCGGCGACTCGCCGGGCGCTGGAAAAGGCCGGCTGGACCCTTGCCGATCTCGACCTGATCGAGGCGAACGAAGCGTTCGCGGCGCAGGCGCTGTCGGTCGGCAAGGAGCTGGGCTGGGACGCCGAGAAGGTCAACGTCAATGGCGGCGCGATCGCCATCGGCCATCCCATCGGCGCAAGCGGCGCGCGCGTGCTGACCACGCTGTTGTACGAGCTCGCCCGGCGCGACGCGAAGAAGGGCCTGGCCACGCTCTGCATCGGCGGCGGTATGGGCATCGCCATGTGCGTCGAGCGGTGAAGCAATCCCCTCCCGCTTGCGGGAGGGGAGCATCGACTCAGTTGGTCCATATCCGGTCGAAGCGGTCGCCTAGGCTGGTGAGCAACTCGTATTGCGACATGCCGGATTGGGCCGCGGCCTCCGGCAGGGCATAATCGAGGGCGAGCCAGTCGCCTTCGGCCAGATCGGGCGCGGCGGTGACGTCGATCGCGATCAGATCCATCGAGACCCGGCCGAGAAGGGGCAGCACCTGCCCATCCAGCAACGCCGCACCTCTGTTCGAGAAGCCGCGGAAATAGCCGTCGGCATAGCCCATGTTGAGAACCGCAACCTCTGTGGCGACGGGCGCCGTCCAGATTGCGTTGTAGCCGATGGTCTGGCCAGCCCGCACCGTGCGGCGCTGGAGAATCTGTGCTTCCGGCGTCACGACCTGGCGAACTGCGGCCAGCTCGCCGCGCGGTACGCCACCATAGAGCGCGAGGCCCGGCCGGGTGAGATCGAAGTAGTAATCCGGGCCAAGGCCGATGCCCGCGGAATTGGCGAGACTCATCCGCTTCGCCACCGTCCTCCCCGCCAGTGCGCCGAAAGCGTCGCGCTGCCGCCCGTTCATGGCGCTATCTTCGTCGGCGCAGGCGAGGTGGCTCATCAGCGTCTCGATCGCCAGGCCCTGGAGCAACGGCAGCTCATCGACCGAGAGGCCGAGCCGGTTCATGCCGGTATCGATCATCACATCGCAGGCGCCGCCCCCCGCCGCCTTCCAGCGCGCGACCTGATGGAGCGTATTGAGCGCGGGGCGCGCGATACCGGTCAGGGCAAGCGCCATGTCCTCGTCCCGCACGCCGTGGAGCACCGTGACGGGCAAGCCCAGCGGCGCAAGGACCTCCGCTTCGGCCCATGTGGCGACGAAGAAATCGCGGCAGCCGGCGGCTGCGAGACGCTTCGCAACTTTGACTGAGCCCAGCCCGTAGCCGTCCGCCTTCACCGCGGCCCCGCAAGCGGCGGCGCCACTCAGCTGAGCGAGCGTGCGCCAATTCTGCACGAGAGCGGCGCCATCGAGGCGCAGGCGTAGCGGGGCGTTCATGCTGCGGCGGTTAGCGGCGCTTTCGCTTCTCCGCCAGACCCGTGGCTAATCAGCGCTCGCCATCCCGGGCTTGGTTTCGTGCAGGCCGACCGCCGTCACCACGAACGCCATCGCGACGACCGCGAAGGTATACCACAGGCCGGCATAGGGATCGCCCGTCCTCGCCACGATATACTGGCCGATAAAAGGCAGGAATCCGCCGAAATAGCCGGTGCCGATATGATAGGGGATCGACATCGAGCTGTAGCGGATGCGCGGCGGGAACATCTCCGACAGCAAGGCGGCGACCGGCCCGTAGGTCATGCCCGACAGCGCCCCCATGGCGAGGATGGCGAGCAAGATGATGAAAATGCTGCGGACGCTCGGCACCACCGTATCGAGGTTATAGCCCGCCTCGGCGAGCGCGGCGTCGAGGCCCGCCGGGCTGTTGTCGGCGATCGGCATCCCGCCGATCGTTACCAGCGTCACGGGCGTGTGCCGCTTGGTGTAGGCGACGCCCTTCTTCGAGAAATAGTCGAGCAGCTCCCCGCATTTATCGACCTGCTTCGTGGCGAACGGATTATAGTCGCAGGTCGGGCCGGAGACGATCACTGGAGCGCGGCGCGCGGCGCGCGACAGCTCCGGGTTGGCGGCACCGCCCATCATCCAGAAGAGCGGGAAGATCAGCACCAGAGTCATCGCATAACCGAGGATGATCGGCGTTTTGCGGCCGACCCTGTCGGACAGCCGGCCGAAGAAGATGAAGGAGAACAGGCTGAGCGTCGCGCCGAAGCCGACGATGAGCTGCGCCGTGGTGGATTCGACGCGCATCGTCGTCTGGAGGAAGGAGAGCACAGTGAAGGTCGCGGTGTACCAGATCACGGTGAGGCCGGCCGAGATGCCGAACAGGGCGACGAACAGCCGTTTCAGATTGCCGGGATAGGTGAAGCTTTCCGTGAAGGGATTCTTCGCGGTTTCACCGGCGGATTTCATCGCCTTGAACACCGGACTTTCGTTGAGCTTCAGGCGCATCCACAGCGACACGGCGAGCAGCAGCAGCGAGAACAGGAAGGGGAAGCGCCAGCCCCAGCTCTCCCAGACCGCCGTCGGCATCAGCCATTTCGAGAGCAGCACGACGATCAGGCTGAGGATGAAGCCGCCGACCACGCTCGCCTGGATGAAGCTGGTATAATAGCCGCTCTTACCCTTGCCGCTATGCTCGGCGACGTAGATCGCCGCGCCGCCATATTCGCCGCCAAGCGCCAGGCCCTGCAGGATGCGC
This sequence comes from Parasphingomonas zepuensis, assembly GCF_036663735.1. NCBI lineage: Bacteria > Pseudomonadati > Pseudomonadota > Alphaproteobacteria > Sphingomonadales > Sphingomonadaceae > Parasphingomonas > Parasphingomonas zepuensis. Next base: position 125,659 of record NZ_JAXOJO010000005.1, read on the forward strand.
AGGCCGATGACGATGAACGGTGCGGCCAGGCCGATCGAGGCGGCCGAAGGCACCAGCCCGACGCCCGCAGTGGCAAGGCCCATCAGGGTGATGGTGACGAGGAAGGTATATTTGCGCCCCCATTTGTCGCCGAGGAAGCCGAACAGGACGGCGCCGAGCGGACGGAAGCCGAAGCCGACCGCGAACACCGCCCAGGCGGCGAGCGTCTGGACCAGCTCATTGCCGGTGGGGAAGAAGACTCGGCCGATGATGCCCGATGCGGCGAGCGTGCCGTAGATGAAGAAATCATACCATTCGAAAATGGTGCCGAGCGAGGACGCGGTGATGACGAGCTGGATATCCTTCCGGCTCGGCTCGGGCGCGGCGCCGGGTTCCGGCGCGATGTCGGTTGCCGCAATCGTGGCCATTGTTCGGTCTCCCCTTGCAGAGAGGTGTAGCGGGATTGGGGCGGTCGGCAAGATGGTGCGGTAGGCGAGCCGGTCGCGGCTCGGGCTAAACCGTCACTTCAGCGGTCGCTTCTCGAGCTTCCGCGCGAGCGTCCTGCGATGCATGCCGAGCTGGCGTGCGGTCTCGGAGATGTTGAACCCGGTCGCAGCGAGGGTTTGGTTGATCATTTCCCACTCATGCGTCTTGAGCGAGGAGGCGCGTCCGGTGAGGGGAGCTTCCGGGTCACCGGCAGCCTTGCCGAAAGCAGCTTCGATGTCATCTGTGTTCGATGGCTTCACCAGATACTGGCAGGCGCCGAGCTTGATCGCTTCGACCGCGGTGGCAATGCTGGCATAGCCGGTCAGCACGACGATCAGCGTGGCGGGATCATGGGCGTGGAGTGTGGCGACACAGGGCAGGCCGGAGGCAGTGCCGAGTTTGAGGTCGACCACGGCGTGGCTGGGCGTCGCGTCGGCCAGTAACGCATCCAGTTCGGCGGGGCTCGCTGCGATGCGGACCTGGTAGCCGCGGCGTTCGAACGAGCGGCGCAGGGTCCGCGCGAAGGTCGCATCATCTTCGACCAGGATCAGGCTGGGCGAGTCCATCGCGGTCTCCCTTCGGTCGCGAGCGGCAGCAGCAGCGTCACCTCGGCGCCGCCTGCATCGCGGTTTCGCGCTTCGAGCCGTCCGCCCAGCCGCCGCGCGACATTGGTGGCGAGGAACAGGCCCAGCCCATGCCCGGCACCCTTGGTAGATTGAAAGAGCGTGCCCACCCGGCCGAGTGCGGCGGGATCGAAGCCGGCACCGGAATCGCGCACGGCGATCGAAAGCAGGCCGCCCTCGATCGATACGGTGAGCGAGAGACCGGCGGGCGAGGCCTCGGCTGCGTTGTCGAGCAGGTTCCAGATCGCCTGGCGCAGCGCCGGATCGACGGCGATCACGGCGTCGCCCGCGGCATCGCGATCATAGGCGAACCGGACCTGCTGATTGGTCGAGCGCCATTCATGGACCGTCGCGTCGAGGAAGGCGCCGGCCGCACTGCTTTCCATCGCCTCGCCGCGCGGTTCGCCCGCCAGATGGAGAATGTCCGAGACGATCGCCTTGCAGCGCTGCACCTCGGCCAGCATTTCCTCGACTTCGAGCGCCAGCTCCGGGTCGCGCGTGACGCCGGGCATGCGCCGCCAGTCAGCGAGGATGACCGAGAGCGTGCCGAGCGGGGTGCCCAGTTCATGCGCCGCGCCCGTCGCGAAAAGGCCCATGCGGACGATGCCTTCCTCTTCGGCCGCGTGCTGGCGAAGATCGGCGACATGGGCATCGCGCGCGCGCAGGTTCCGGCTGATGCGGACGATGAACAGGACGAGCAGCACTGCCACCATCGCGAAGCTGATCCAGCGGCCGATCGCGAAGAGATCGACGCTGTCCGCCAGTCCAGGCGGCAGCACCAGCGGCACGTAGCGAAAGCTCAACAGCGCGTAGCCGAGCACGGTCGCCACGACGAGGATCGCGACCCGCGCCGGGGGCAGCAGGATCGCCCCGAGCACGACCTGAAGCAGGTACAACGAGATGAACGGGTTGGTCGCACCGCCGCTGAAATAGAGCTGGAGCGTCAGCACCCCCATATCGAGCAGCAGGGCCAGGAGCACCTCGCGCTCAAGGACGCGGTGGCGTGGCAGCGCCATCGTGGCGAGCAGGTTCGCGATACCGAGCAGCAGCGCGACGCCGAGCATCTCGGCGAGCGGCAGCGGCACCTGGAGCCCGTACTGGACGAACAGGATAGCAACCGTCTGGCCGGCGACGGCGATCCAGCGCAGCTTGATCAGCTGACGCGTGTTCTCGGCGGCGGCGGTCTCTTCGGTCGGGCCGGCGGGCCTTCGGGTCAGCGCGAGGAGCGGCCGGTCCATCAGCGCGCCTTGCGCAGCACCAGGAACGCCGCGAAGCCGCTCAGCCCCGCAAGGCCGAACCAGGTGAGCGCATAGACGAGATGATTGTTGTTGAAGCGGACCACCGTGAGGCCGCCTATCGGATAGATGCCCGGATTGGGAGTGGCGTCTGCATCGACGAAGAAGGGTGGCACCGGGCCGAGCGCGCGGGCCCGGGCGATGGCAGTGACGTCGCGCGAGTACCAGCGATCGGCGGCGGGATCGTTGGTGCGCAGGAAGCCGCCCTTGGGTTCAGTGAGGCGCAGCAGGCCGATGACGGTGACGGCAGTGTCCGGGCCGCGCCAGCGGTCGGCCTTGCCGCGCTGGTCGGATAGTACGAAGCCGCGATTGACGAGGACGATACCCTGTGGCGTGCGCAGCGGCGTGAGGAGCCAGAAACCGGCGCCACGTTCAGTGAGCGCCTGCACCAGCGTGGCGCGGTCGTTGAGGAAGGTGCCGGTCAGCGTAACGCGGCGATATTCCTCGCCGCCCGCAGCGGCGAACGGCACCGGGGCGGCGTGGAGGCGGCTTTCGACGCGGGCGATCAGATCGAGCTTCCAGGCGCGGCGCTCGATCTGCCAGACGCCGAGAGCGACGAAGGCGAGCGTGGCGAGCAGCGCCAGCGCGACGAGGATCGAGCGTTTCACAGTTGCTTCAGGATGAAGATTCCATCTCCGTCATCGGCATCATGTTGGTGCCGAGGTGGTACATGATCCACAGCGACCCTGCGATCACGATGAGCACCAGCACGGCGGTGAAGACATAGGCAAGCAGGGTCCATCCACCCTCGGACGTCGTGTTGACGTGGAGGAAGCAGACCGTGTGGACGAGGATCTGGACGACCGCCGCGACGACGATCACGAACGCCGAGATCCCGGGATCGAGCGCGTGAGTCATCACGAGCCAGAAGGGTATGGCGGTCAGCACCACAGAGAGCAGGAAGCCGATCAGATAGACGCGGCGCGAACCGTGCGGCTGGCCGGTGTCGGCATGGGTAGCATCGCTCATCGCAGGACCCCGAGCAGATAGACGAAGGTGAAGACACCGATCCAGACGACGTCGAGGAAGTGCCAGAACATGCTGAGACACATCAGGCGCCGCTTGTTCTCGGGATGGAGGCCGCGCTGCGACAGCTGAACGAGCAGCACGCACAGCCAGATGATGCCGAACGTCACATGGAGCCCGTGAGTCGAGACCAGGGTGAAGAAAGCCGAAAGGAAGGCGCTCGTCTGGGGCGTCGCGCCCTCGTGGATCAGATTGCCGAATTCGTAGAGCTCGACGCCGACAAAGGCCGCGCCGAGCAGGCCGGTGACGGCCAGCCAGGCCTTGGTGCCGCCGAGCCTGTCTTCCTGCATCGCGATCATCGCAAAGCCATAGGTGATCGAGGAGACCAGCAGGATCGCGGTGTTCAGCGCGACGAGCGGCAGTTCGAAAATCTCGTGCGGCGATGGGCCGCCGGCGTAGCTGCTGCTCAGCACGCCATAGGTCGCGAAGAGCGTTGCGAAGATGAGCGCGTCGCTCATCAGGTAGATCCAGAAGCCAAGCAGCGTGGCGCCGCCGGGTTCGTGATGCTCCTCCTCGGTGACGTAGAAGGTCGATGCGTCCGCGGCCATGGTCACGCTCCCGCCGCGAGCAAGTGCGTGCGCGCGTCCTCTTGCGCCGCGACTTCATCCGCCGGGATGAAATAGTCGCGGTTGTAATCGAAGGTGTGGTAGATGGAGTAGGCCAGCAAGGCGACTGCCGAGAGCGCCGCCAGCCACCACATGTACCAGATCATGCCGAAGCCGAGGGCCATCGCCAGCGCCGACTGGATCACGCCCGCGCCGGTGTTGCGCGGCATATGGATCGGCAGGAAACCCTTAACCGGCCGCTCCGCGCCGCGATCCTTCATGTCGTACCACGCGTCGAGATCATGGACCTGCGGCGAGAAGGCGAAATTATAGGCGGGCGGCGGCGACGAGGTCGACCATTCGAGCGTGCGGCCGTTCCAGGGATCGCCGGTGGCGTCGCGCAGCTTGTCCCGGTTGATGATGCTGACGACGATCTGGATCACGAAGGCCAGGATGCCGATCAGGATGATGCCTGCGCCGATCGCCGCGATCACAAACCAGATCTGCAGGCTCGGATCGTCGAAATGGTTGACGCGCCGCGTCGTGCCCATGAGGCCGACGATATAGATCGGCGTCCAGGCGACCCAATAACCGATCACCCAGCCCCAGAAGGTCACCTTGCCCCAGAAGGGATCGAGCCGGAAGCCGAAGGCTTTGGGGAACCAGTAATCCATGCCGGCGAACAGCCCGAACACCACGCCGCCGATGATGACGTTGTGGAAATGCGCGACGAGGAACAGCGAGTTGTGCAGCACGAAATCCGCCGGGGGCACCGCGAGCAGCACGCCGGTCATCCCGCCCACCACGAAGGTGAGCATGAAGGCGATCACCCACATCATCGGCAGTTCGAAGCGGATCTGGCCACGGTACATCGTGAACAGCCAGTTGAAGATCTTCGCGCCCGTCGGGATCGAGATCACCATGGTGGCGATGCCGAAGAAGCTGTTGACGCTGGCGCCCGACCCCATGGTGAAGAAATGGTGGAGCCAGACGAGATAGCTCAGGATGGTGATGACCACCGTCGCATAGACCATCGACGAATAGCCGAAGAGCCGCTTGCCAGTGAAGGTGGAGGTGATTTCCGAATAGATGCCGAACACCGGCAGGACCAGGACATAGACCTCCGGATGGCCCCAGATCCACACCAGGTTCCAGTACATCATCGGGTTGCCGCCGAGATCGTTGGTGAAGAAGTTGGTGCCGACATAGCGATCGAGCAGCAGCAGCGCGAAAGCGCCGGTGAGCACGGGGAAGATCGCGATGGCGAGGACGTTGCTGCACAGCGCGGTCCAGCAGAAGATCGGCATCTTCATCATGCCCATGCCGGGCGCGCGCATCTTGATGATCGTGGTGACCATGTTGATCGCGGACAAGGTCGTGCCGACGCCCGCGATCTGGAGCGCCCATAGATAATAGTCCGGCCCCGTATCCGGGCTGTTCTGCAGGTTGGTGACCGGCACATAGTTGAGCCAGCCGCCGCGCGAGAATTCGCCGACGAACAGCGAGATCATCACCAGCAGCGCGCCGGCCACGGTCAGCCAGAAGCTGAGATTGTTGAGATAGGGAAAGGCCACGTCGCGCGCGCCGATCTGGAGCGGCATGATGTAATTGACCAGCCCGACGATCAGCGGGATCGCCACGAAGAAGATCATGATCGTCCCGTGCGCGGAGAAGATCTGATCATAATGGTGCGGGGGCAGATACCCCTCGTTCGCGCCGAACGCGACGGCCTGTTGAATGCGCATCATCAGCGCATCGGCAAAGCCGCGCAGCAGCATGATGATGCCCAGGATCATGTACATGATCCCGATCTTCTTGTGGTCCACGGTGGTGAACCATTCGCGCCACAGCCAGCCCCACAGTTTGAACTTCGTCACTGCGCCGACCAGGCCAAGGCCCAGCAGCACGACGACGATGAAGGTCACGAGCAGGATCGGCTCGTGCAGGGGGAAGGATTCCCAGGTGAGGCGACCGAAGATCGTCCGGGTCACGGATTCGTCGAACATGATGGCTCCGCGGGGCTCAGGCGGCGCCGGCGCGCGGGGCGCCTGGCACGGTCATGGTGGGGAGGAGAAGCGAGGTCTTGGGGTGGCCATGCGCGTCGGCGCCGCCATCCGTCTTCGACTCGGGCGATGTCCGGTTGGGCCCCTCGCCCTTTTCCTCGCCCTCCCTGAAGATCGCCCCTTCCGGCTTGCCCTTTTCGGGTTGGCCGCCGTGCATTCCGCTCGCGCAGGGCGTGCCCGGCTTTACGCAGCGCCGGAGGATGCGCTGGAACAGATCGCCCTCGACGCCCGAGAAGTACAAAGCCGGCACCCGCTCGCTCGGCTTTTCCACCGCGAGATAGCGACTGGTGTCGAGCATCGGGCCGCTTGCCTTCACCCGCGATACCCAGCCGTCGAACCCGCCCTTGTCCACGCCGTACAAGGTGAAGTGCATGCGCGAGAAGCCGGCGCCGCTGTAATTGGCGGACATGCCGTCGAACGTGCCTTCGCGATTGAGCACCGCGTGGAGCGTGCTGCGCATGCCGGGCATGGTGTAGATCATCCCCGCCAGCGTGGGCGAATAGAAGGTGTTCATCATGTTGGTGGAGGTGAGATCGAACCGCACCGGGCGATCGACCGGCAGCACCAGCTCATTGACCGTGGCGATGCCCTGTTCGGGGTAGATGAACAGCCATTTCCAGTCGAGCGACACCACCTGAACAACCAGCGGCTTGACCTTGGGATCGACCGCTTTCGTCGCCGACACGCGGTTGATCGGCCGGAACGGATCGAGCAGGTGAGTGCTCCACCACGTCAGCGCGCCCAGGCAGATGATGATCAGCAGCGGCGCCGACCAGATCACCAGCTCCAGCGCGGTCGAATGATCGAAATTCGGATCATAGGTCGCGCCGTTGCCCTTGCGATAGCGCCAGGCGAAGGTGATGATCAGCGCGATCACCGGCACGATGATCAGCAGCATCAGCGCCGTGGAGATATAGATGATGTCGCGCTGCTGGAGCGCGATGTCGCCCGCAGGATCGAGCACCGCCCGGTTGCACGCCGAGAGCAGGGCCGTCGCCGGCAGCAGGGCTATCGCGACAAGCCGTCGCGGAATCGCCGGGAATGAGTGTTCGCGCATGCTTACCGCCTATCCCGGCACGCCCCCGCACCGACATTGGACATTTTGTCCTATCCCCACCGCAGTGCTTTTCTGGTGCAAGGGATGTAGAAACGCAATAATAGCAGGCTCAGGCCGCGGAGCGAATAGCGCATGACTGCACCGATCGCCGCATCGAATTCGACATCCCTCGAACGGGATGCGCGCGTGATCACTGCGCGCGAGCATCGCATCGCGCCCGGCGAAATCGCGATCGGCGTGATTGTCGGGCGCACCAGCGAGTTTTTCGACTTCTTCGTCTACGCGATCGCATCGGTGCTGGTATTCCCATCGCTGCTGTTCCCGTTCGTCGATCCCGTGACGGGCACGCTTTATTCGTTTGGCCTGTTCTCGCTGGCGTTCATCGCCCGGCCGCTCGGCTCCGCGATGTTCATGTGGATCGACCGCAACCATGGCCGCGGAGTGAAGCTGACCATCGCGCTGTTCCTGCTCGGCGGATCGACCATGTCCATGGCGTTCGTGCCCGGTTACGCCGATGTGGGCACCGCAGCGATCTGGATCCTCGCCCTGCTGCGGATCGGACAGGGCATGGCACTGGGCGGGGCGTGGGACGGGCTACCGTCGCTGCTCTCGCTCAATGCGCCGAAGGACCAGCGCGGCTGGTATGCGATGATCCCCCAGCTCGGCGCGCCGCTCGGGCTGATCGTGGCGGCGGGGCTTTTCGCCTTCTTCCTATCCACCCTGTCGACGGCCGACTTCCTCTCCTGGGGCTGGCGCTATCCCTTCTTCGTCGCCTTCGCGATCAACGTGGTGGCGCTGTTCGCCCGGTTGCGGCTGGTCGCCACGCCCGAGTTCCAGCATCTGTTCGAAAGCCGCGAGCTCCAGCCGGCGCCCTTCTGGGAGACCGTGCGGCTGGAAGGGCGGACGATCGCGCTCGGCGCCTTTGCGCCACTCGCCAGCTTCGCGCTGTTCCATCTGGTGACGGTGTTTCCACTCTCCTGGGTGACCTTGAAGACCGGCGAGCCGGCCGAGCGTTTCCTCATCATCGAGATCATCGGCGCGGTGATCTGCGTGCTCGCGATGCTTGCCTCGGGAGTCATCGCCGATCGGGTCGGGCGGCGCGCGGTGCTCGGCATCTCGGCCGGGCTGATCGCTGCCTATAGCGGCTTTGCGCCGCAGTTGCTCGGCGCGGGTGGCTTCGGCGAGACCGTCTATATGCTCGCCGGCTTCGTGCTGCTTGGCCTGGCGTTCGGCCAGTCCTCCGGCGCGGTGAACGCCAGCTTCTCCAGCGAGCGCCGCTATACCGGCGCCGCGACCGTGGCCAACCTCGCCTGGCTGATCGGCGCCGGCTTCGCCCCGCTGGTGGCGCTGGCGCTGGCGAGCCGTTTCGGCCTGTGGTCGGTCGGCCTGTATCTGCTGTCGGGCGCGCTGTGCACGCTCGCCGCCCTGGCCTTCAACAAGGGCTGGGCGCTCGAACCGCGCGACGAGGGGCAGAATCCCGCACCACTGTCCGGAAGCTGAGCATCGCATCGCACGGAGCGTTGCCATCGCGGCGGGGCGGCGATCCGTTGCGGCGGTGGAGCGCGCGATACGGGCCAACGATTAGAAAGAAGCGGGATTCGGGCGTCCGCCATGATCGCGGTTTAAGCACCGCGGCCGAGCGATTGAATCGACGGGGTTCATTGAAAATGTCATGCAGTTCGCTGACATTTTTCCTGTGCCCAGAAGTCGAGATATTATCTTTTAATATCAAGTATTTAGCTTAATCTCGCTGAATAAGCGCGCGTGACAGGATCGGAGAAAGGCCATGCTGGGCGAGGCGTTGATTCACGAGATCCGTGTCCTGCACGCTGGCCCCGATCGCGGCTATCATGGCTGGAGCCATCCGCTTGCGTTGCTCGCGCTCCACGCCGAGGTCGAGGGCATGCTGCACGATGCCGAGGCCGTGCGCTGCGCGATCCTGCTGCACGACGCGATCTACGAACCGCGCCGCCAGGACAATGAGAGCCGCAGCGCCGCGCTGGCGGCGGAGATGCTGAAAAACGTCGTACCCGAACCGACGCTCGGCCGGACGTTGCGCCTGATCGAGGCGACGGCACATCATGCCATCCCCGCCGATCTGCCGGCCGACGAAGCGGCGGACATGGCGTTGTTCCTCGACATGGACCTGTCGATCCTCGGCGCGGCGCCCGAGCTATTCGACGCCTATGAAGCGGGCGTGCGGCATGAGTATCGCGAGGTACCGGAAGAGGCGTTCCGCGCCGGGCGTGCCGCGATCCTGGAGGGATTCCTCGCGCGCGAGGCGCTGTATTTCTCCGGCTGGGGCCGGGACCGGTTCGAGGCGACGGCGCGGGCGAACCTTGCCCGGTCAGTCGCGGCATTGCGGGGCGGCTGAGCTTGCCGACGCCGGTTTCGCCTTCGACGGCGGTGGATTGCCCCGTAGGCGGCAGGCCCGCGACGTTGCTATAGTCGGCCAACAAGCCAGGGAGGACCGCCCATGAAGATCAGCGCGCGCAACCAGATCGCCGGAACGATCATCGGGATTACGCCGGGAGCGGTGAACGGCACGATCAAGGTGGATATCGGCGGCGGCAACATCGTGACCTCCAGCATCACCGAGGAAGCGATCGCCGAGCTGCAGCTGGCGATCGGCGACCGGGTGACCGTGATCGTCAAGGCAAGCGACGTGCTGATCGGCAAATGACATGCATGTCGGGGCATTGAAGCTGAAGCTGCAGATCGTCTGCGGCGACGAATTCGCGATGGGGCCGGGCAAGGCCGATCTGCTAGAAGCGATCGATCGCGCGGGATCGATCTCCGCGGCGGGCCGTGCGCTCGGCATGAGCTATCGTAGGACATGGCTGCTGGTCGACCAGATGAACCGATGTTTCAGCGAGCGGCTGGTCGAGACGGTGGCGGGCGGTGGACACGAGCGCGGCGCGCGGCTGACCGAGAGCGGGCGGACCATGCTCACTGCCTATCGCATGCTGGAGGCCGAAACGGCGCGGGTGGCGGACAGCCCGGCCTATCGCCTGCTGGTTGGCGGGCTGCTGGAGCAGCCGTTGCCGGCCAAGCCGTAGCTTCAGGACTACGGCGAGTCGGGTGGGATGATCGCTCTCCCTGCAGGCCGAGGGCAGCAGCACGCCGTTGACAGAAACTACCTCCCCGCTCGCCCCGAGCTCGTCGAAGGGCTGTTCTTTCTTCGCGGGAAGAGCGGGGCTTCGACAAGCTCAGCCCGAACGGAGTGGGTGATAACCTGGCTTGAATGTGCGCCAGCTCGCGGCACCTTCACCACCGTAAAAATCTGCTTACGGCACTTTCCCCGCACCGACACCTCTATATACGGCGAGATATAGAGATTCGGCGGGAAAAGGGGAAGCCATATGCGGGTGGTGCTGGCTGTCACGACATCGTTGGCGCTGAGTTGCGGCCTGTGCGGGCCGGGTACCGCGAGCGCGGCACCGGCGGACGAAGCGGCGGCGCCTGCCGGCGATGCCGAGGGCCTGCCCGACATCACCGTCACCGCGCGCCGCCGCGTGGAGGATGCGCAGAAGATTCCGGGATCGCTGTCCGTGATCGGCGGGGACCTGCTCGACCGGTCCTATACCGTCAACACGGCACAGCTTTCGCTGCTGGTTCCGTCGCTCAACTACAGTTCTGCCAATCCGCGCAACACTGCCTTCACGATCCGCGGGCTGGGCAGCAGCGTCGTCGCGGTGAGCCAGGCCAATGACGGGCTCGAGCCGGGCGTCGGCTATTATGTCGACCAGGTCTATCATGCCCGCCCGGCGACGGCGGCGTTCGATTTCAGCGATATCGAGCGGATCGAAGTGCTGCGCGGGCCGCAGGGCACCTTGTTCGGCAAGAACAGCACCGCCGGCGCGATCAGCATCAGCTCGCGCGCGCCGACCTTCACGCCCGAGGCGCAGGAAGAAGTATCGATCGGCAGCTTCAATTTCGTCCAGGCCAGGGTGGCGGCATCGGGCCCGCTGATCGGCGATACGGTCGCGGGGCGGATTTCCGCGGTGATGACCCGGCGCGACGGTGTGATCCGCAACGTGACGACGGGCCAGGACCATAACGGCATCGGCAGCCAGGCGGTGCGCGGGCAGCTGCTGATCAGGCCGTCCGACGATTTCCAGCTGCGCCTGATCGCCGACTGGACCAATTTCGAGAGCGATTGCTGCACCCAGGTGTATGTCCGTGTCGCGCCGACGCTGAAGACGCCGGCCGGCACCAAGCAATATCCCGGGCTCGCCGCCGGGGTCGGTTATGCGCCGCCCAGTCTGAACCCCTATGACCGGCTGACCGATATCGATGCGGCGCTCGGCGTCGACACCAATGAGGGCGGGGTCTCCGGCATCGCCGACTGGAATCTGGGCTTTGCCACGCTCACCTCAGTGAGCGCGTGGCGGTTCTGGAACTGGGATGCGGCCAATGACCGCGACTATACCGGCCTGCCGATCCAGCTGACTCAGCACATCCCGTCGCGGCAGGACCAGTATAGCCAGGAACTCCGCATCGCCTCGAATGGCGACCGGCCGATCAGCTATGTCGGCGGGCTCTATTTCTTCCGGCAGCGCGTGATCGGACGGCCGATCTCGATCTATGGGCCGCTTGCCGCCTATTGGCTGATCGGTCCGACAACCGGCGCCAACGCCACACCGGTGCCGGGCAATCTGCTCGACGGCTATGGCACGGACGGACGGACCGATTTCCAGTCGAACAGCTATGCCGCGTTCGGCGAGGTCAACTGGCGGCCGGTCGAACGCCTCACCCTGACCGGTGGCCTGCGCTATACCTATGAGGACAAGAGCGGCAGCTATGCGACCTTCGTGTTCGGGGGCCTGGCGACCAGCAATAGCGCGCTGGCCAATGCCAAGCTCTCGATCCTGCGCCCGCAATCCTATGAAGCGACGGTCAAGGGCGGCGCGCTGACCGGGCGGGCGAACATCGCCTGGCAGGCGAGCGACGACGTGCTTGGCTATGCGAGCTTCGCGCGGGGCGCCAAATCGGGCGGGATCAACATGTCCGGCCTGCCGCTCGACAACAGCAACAACCCGGCGCTCGGCACGGCGGTGGTGCGGCCGGAGCAGAACACCGCTTATGAGATCGGCCTGAAGACGCGGCTGTTCGGCCGGCGGCTGATCTTCAACATCGCCGGCTATTATACGCGCGTCACCGATTTCCAGGCGAACGTGACCGATACCGGCGCGGCGGCCGCGCTGCGCACCTATCTCGCCAATATTCCGAAGGTGACGGTCAAGGGGTTCGAGGCCGATGCCATCGCGGCGATCACGCCCGATTTCTCGTTGCGCGCGTCCGTCGCCTATGCCGACGGCGAATATGCGTCCGACCCGAATGGGCCTTGCCCGATCGAGCGGATCGGCAACAGCACGACAGTGTGCGACCTGAGCGGTACCGCGCTGTCGAGCCTGCCGAAATGGTCGGTCTCGCTCGGCGGCGATTATACGCTGCCGGTGGAACGGCTCGGCGGGAGCTTCGTGCTGCATGCCGATTCAAGCTCGCGCAGCCGCCAGCTCGGCGATCCCACCGGATCGGCCTATACCGTGATCAAGGGCTATACCGTGGTGAACGGCAGCGTGGGATTCCGCACCAGATCCGGGCTTGAGATCGCGGTGTTCGCGCGGAACCTGTTCGACAAGGATTACATGCAGAACATGACGATCCAGGCGGGCAATTCGGGCCTGATCCTGGGCACCCCGAGCGACCCGCGGGTGATCGGCTTCACGCTGCGCGCGCGGCAATAAGCTTACTGCCCGCGCACATAATCGCGCGACTGGACGATCATGATCCGGTCGCCGACGACCAGCCACTCGATGTCCTGCGGGCGGCGGTTGAAGGCGCCCTCGATCGCGCTGCCGATCATGCCGAGGCGGCGGACGAGATCGTCGGAGAGCACGGCACGATCGGGATCGGTCTTCATTTCCTCGACGCCGCCGCCGGGCGAGAAATGCAGGACGACATCGTCCTTCGAGCGGGTGAGGACCTGAACCGAATCGAGCTGCGGGCGGTAGATCAGCTGCTCGGCGATCTTCCGGCCCTCGACCACGCGGATGCCGAGGCCGCGCTTGGCGGCGATGAAGATGCGGATCTCGTCGGCCTGGCGCTCGTCGAACGGATCGATCGTGGTCATCACGCCCGCCGCATCGGCATCGACGCCGATCTGGATCAACACGGCAGCGCGGACCGAGCGATGATCGATGCCCGCCGCCTCACGCGCGGCGAAGGCGCGATCGTTCCAGATCGAGCCCCATACGGTCTTCACGGCCCGCGCGAGATCAGCCGCGCTGACGACATTGGGGACGGTATCGTAGAGACCGGCGCCGTTGAAGCCGCGTAGATCCTCGGCATTGGTGGAGGAGCGGACGAACACGCCCTTGGGGCCGAGCAGCGCAGCGCGACGACTCGTAATTCCGGCGAAATCGACGTCCGGGATCGCCCCGGCGAGGAAGGCGGCGCGAAGCTTCGCCAGTTGCGCCTGACGCCAGGCGGGATCGGTGCGACGCGGATCGGCGAGCAGCGCCGCGATGCGCGGGCCGAGCTGGTTGGCGGCGACAAATCGGTCGTAGAAGGAGAAGGGAATGCCGAAGCCGGGCGGCACGGTGAAGCGGCCGTCGCGCTTAGCCAGTTGCGCCACCTGGCCGAGATTGGCCGCCTTGGCGCCGGTGCGGCGCGCCCAGCCTGCGTCCTGCTCCACCAGCGAGGGCAGGCCCGTATAAACTGCATCTGCTTGCGCCACCTGGACCGCGCGCGCCTTTTTGGCGCGCTCAGCTGCCTTGACCTCAGCCAGGGTCGCCTTGCGCAGCACGACCATGGCGCCGCGCGTATCGAGCACCACCATCTGACCGGCGAGCGAGGCCCAGCGGCGATCGGCGTCGGCGCGATAGGCGTTGGGGATTCGCCACGTCTTGGCGAGCAGGCTGATATGGTTGATCGGCGTGGTGAAGGTGGCGGAGACGATGCCGGCGACCGGCGGCATGCGGATCGGCATGGTCGTCAGCACCGCGATGTCGCCGGGGGTCAGCCCGTCCTCCTGCCCCTCCTTCACCACGACCAGCCGCCCCACCGCGCGGCCATGGTTGAGGATCAGTTCCTCGCGGCTGCCATAGGCTTCATCGACCCCGATGGTGGGCAGCTTCGCCTTGCCGGCGGCCTCGCGCTGCTGATCGGAATTGGGCTTGAAGGTGAGCGGTGCGTGAAAGCCGGCCTGAAGCAGGCGCATCATGTCAGCGAGCAGGGCGGGTTCGACCACATCGCCCTCCCATAGTTCGACGCCGTAGCGATTGAGCCGGGGGTAGCGGACGACCGAGCCGAGCAGGAAGCGCCGCTTCGGGTTGGAATAATTGGCGGCGTTGAACGCCTCGCTGTCAGCGAGGGTCATGTATTTCGCCTGGAGATATTCGAGATGATAGCGGTAGCGCTTCGTATCGATCCACAGCGCGCGCGGCGGCACGGCGGCGCGATCGATCGCGAACATGAGTTGGGGCAAGGCGAGGAAGCGGCCAGAGCCTTCGGTTCGGGCGAGGCGATCGAACTCGGCGTCGTTTCGGAGACCGGCCTGGGGGGCCGGGGCGGGATCAGGCTGTAGCGACCGGACGACGGCTGGGGCCGAGAGAGACGCGGCGGCGAGGCCGAGCAGGATCGCGAAGCGTTTTATCATGGGCACCCCTCCTGCCGCGAGGCTGCGCGAAAGCTACGCGGTCGTCCAGCAGGAAGCTGAACTCTCGGAATATTATCCCTTCCCCGACGAAGGAACGGAGAGCGATGCCGGACAGAGTCCTCTTCAGGCCCGACCCAGCGGCAGGCAGGTCAACCGGCCGCGGTGGTCGCGGGTCACGCTGACCTCGATCTCGAAGGCAGTGCGGAGATGGTCGGGGGTGAGCACCGTCGCTGCGTCGCCATGCGCGAGGATACGGCCGCGGTGCAGCAGCACGACGTCGTCCGCCACACGGCCGGCGTGCAGCAGATCGTGGAGGACGATGGCGACGCCGCGGCCCTGCCGCGCCACTTCGGCCAGTCGATCGAGGATATCGAGCTGGTGGCGGGGATCGAGGCCGGCGAGGGGTTCGTCGGCAAGCAGCCAAGCGGGTTCGCCGGCGAGGACCCGGGCCAGTAACACGCGGGCGCGCTCGCCGCCGGACAGATGATTGACCGGGCGATCGGCGAGATGGGTGGTCTCGGTGGTGGCCATGGCGTTCGCGACGGCCGCGCGATCCTCCGGGCCGGGCGCGGCGAAGGACGAACGATGCGGCGCGCGGCCGAGCGCCACGACTTCTGTCGCCGCGATGTTCCAGTGGACGCTGGCATCCTGCGGCAGATAGCCAATCGCGCGGGCCCGTTCGCGCGGATCGAGCACAGCGACGGCACGGTCGCCGAGGCGGACCGCGCCGCTGGTCGGAGCGATCAAGGCGGCCGCGCACTTGATCAGGGTGGATTTGCCCGCCCCGTTCGGGCCGAGGATGGCGGTGACCCGGCCGGGCCGGAGCACGGCATTGATGCCCTCCAGCACGGTCCGGCCGGAGAGCATGACGCCGAGATCGTCGATCGTCAGTTCCATGACGCACGGCCCTTCAGCAGGAGCATCAGGAAGAAGGGTGCGCCGAGCAGCGCCATGGCGACGCCGAGCCGGACCTCTCCGGCGCCGGGCGCAAGGCGGCACAGACTGTCCGCGATCAGCACGAGCGCTGCGCCGCCGAGCGCGCTGGGCAGCAGCAGCGCGGCGGGGCGATGACCGAAAATGGGGCGCAGCAGATGCGGCACGACGAGCCCCACAAAGCCCACCACGCCGGTTACCGCGACGCTCGCGCCGATGGTGAGGCCAGTGCCGAGCACGACCAGGACCTGGAGCCGGCCGAGCCGGACGCCGAGCGAGCGGGCGGCGGCCTCGCCCAGGGTCAGCGCGTCGAGTGACGGCGCGGTGAGGAAGAGGAGGACCGCGCCGACGGCCATGAAAGGGAGCGCGGTGCGGACGTCCTCGATGCTGCGATCGGTCAGCGCGCCCATCAGCCAGTCGATCACCTCGGCCACGGCATAGGGGTTCGGCGCGATCGAGATGAGAAAGGCCGTGAGCGCGCCCGCAAGGCTGGCGAGGACGGTGCCGGCGAGGATGAACTGGACCGGGCTCGGGCTGCGCCAGGTAAGCGCGGCGAGCAGCGCCATCGATCCGCCCGCGCTGAGCATCGCGCAGGCGAACAGGACCAATGGATTGCCGGCGATACCGAGCACGATCGCCGCCACTGCGCCCAGCGCAGCACTGGACGAAACGCCGACCACGGCCGGATCGGCAAGCGGATTGCGCAGGTAACCCTGCAGCACCGCGCCGGAGAGGCCGAGCACGGCGCCCAAAGCAAGGCCGAGAATGGCGCGCGGCAGGCGCAGCTCGACGATGATGGCGGTGCGGGGATCGCCCGAGAACCAGATCTGCGGCGGGATCCAGGTCTTACCGGCGATCAGCGAGAGGCCGAAGGCGAGGACCACCAACGCAGCTAGCAAAGCGAGCTTGCGCTTCATTTTCCCTCTCCCAGCGGGAGAGGAAGGGAGCCGCGTAGCGGCGGAAGGGTGAGGGCGACGGGGCCCGTCACCCTCACCCCGCGCTGCTGCGCAGCTCGCCCCTCTCCCGCTGGGAGAGGGGAAGAAGGGGGCCGACTATCCAGCGAACGGCGGATCGCCGCGAGGCGGGTGATGGCGGGGATGATGGTCGGGCCGCCGCAATTGACGAGGGTGCGCGGAAAGGCCGCCTCGACCGTGTTCGCGCCGGTGCGGGCGAGCACGCGGGCGCGCAGCGTCGCGGTGCGCGACGGGCCGGGAGTGAGGATCACGCGCGGCGGTTTCGCTGCGATGGTCTCGATCGGGAGCGTGCCGGTGAAGGCGAGGCCGTAATCGATCGCGGCATCGCGAAAGCCGGCCTTGGCGAGGAGCTCGTCGAGCAGGGTTCCGGAGCCATTGACCAGGTCCCCGGCGATGAACAGCAGGGCCGAGGGATTGTCGGCTCCCGGTTCGGGCCGAGCGGATGCCACGGCGCGATCGATCCGGACATTGAGCGCCCTGCCCCGTTCCGTCGCACCAACCGCATCGGCGATCTGCAGGACCTGGGCCTTGCTCGCGGCGATCGTGACGGGGGAATCGAGCAGCAGAGTCTTCAGCCCGGCCCGTTCATAGGCAGTGCGGGTGCTGGCGGGGGTGAAGCTGCTGGTCAGCACCAGAGCGGGATTGAGCGCGATCACTTCTTCCGCCGTGCCAGTGGTCGACGCAAAGCGCTTGGCGACATCGAGCGGGATCGAGGTCGCGCCGGGATCCTGCGAATAATGGCTGATCGCGGCGATGCGGTTGGCCGGCACGAGATCGATCAGGATCGCATCGGCGCAGGGATTGGTGGAAACGATTTTTTGGGAGGCGATCCCGCCGCCGCCCGGCGCCCGCGCGGGCGAGCACCCGGCGAGGAGCAGGACGAGCGGCAGGATCGCCAGCTTCATTAGTCGAACTTCACGCGGATGCCGCCAAACGCCGTGCGGCCAAAGGTGCCGTACGTCGCGACGGTCTCATACTTCTCGTCGAAGAGGTTTTCGACACGGCCATAGACCACGATCCGGTCGCCGACCGGAAGCTCTGCGCGGAGGCTCGCCAGCGTATAGCCATCGAGGCGGGTAAAGTTGCCGGCGTCGTCATAGCTGTCCCCAACCACGCTGACCGTTCCGCCGACCGAAAGGCCGAGGGGCAGACGGTAATCGACCGAGACGCTGGCGGTCTCTTTCGGGCGACGGGCAAGGTCATTGCCGAAATTGACCGGCGAGCGGTTCTCGCTGTCGATATAGCTGACGTTGCCGGTGAGGGTGAGATCGTCGATCGGGCGCAGGGCCAGCTCGAATTCGACGCCCTGGGCACGGGTCCGCACGATATTGTTGTAAGTGAAGCTGGTCAGATCGAAATCGATCTGGTTCTTCGTGTCGCGGTGGAAATAGGTCGCCCGCGCAGTGAGGCGTCCTTCGAGCAGACTCTGCTCGATGCCCACGTCATAATTGCGCGCGGTTTCCGGCTGCAGATCCTCGTCGCCATAAGCACTGAACAGCTGATACAGCGTCGGCGCCTTGAAGCCTTCGGCATAGCTGGCACGCAGGATCGTACCGGAGCCGAGCGCGAGGGCAGCGTTGGCGGCAAGGCTGGTATGGCCACCGAACTTGCGATGATCGTCATGGCGAACGCCGCCTGTCAGGGTGAGCTGCTCGATCGGCCGCACGATCGCCTCGCCGTAGAAGCTGGTGATCCCGGTCTTTTCGGTCACGCCGTCGAAATAGCGGCTGTTCTCATGCTCCGCGCCGGCAACGAGTCGGACCTGGTCGACCAGTTGGAAATCGCCCTGATAGGTGTAGCGCTCGCTGCGGCCGCGGCCGAAGAAACTCACCGCAGAGCCGAATCTCGGATCGTAATTGTCGCGGTTGATGTCTGCGATGGTGAAGGCGACCTTGTTGCGGAAGCGGCCATCGAGCAGGTTCGCATGGAGCCCGGCATAGCCGTAGATCTCCTGCGCTGTGGAATATTCGGGGGTATCGATAAAGCCGTAGGGCGAGACCGATTGATAGCCATCGAGCGAAAGCCGGCTGTGCGCATAATAGCCGCGCAGATCGAGGCCAATCTCGTCAGTGAAGGCAATACCCACGCTGCCGGTGCCGCCATATTGGCGATAGCCGTCGGGCTCAGTACCGGAGGCAGCGGCCGAAATACCGTCAGTGCGCAGATAGCCGCCAGTCAGCGACGCGGTGACCGGGCCCTTGCCGCCCGAGATGCCGGCATTGGCAAAGACGGTGTCGTTCGAGCCGTACTCGACGCTGCCGCGGCCCTTCAGGTCTTCAGTTGGGGTGGTCGTGACGATGTTGACCACGCCGCCGATCGCCTGGCTGCCCCAGGGCACCGAATTGGGCCCGCGCAGCACTTCGATCCGCTCGACCGAGCCGGCAAGCAGGTTGCCGAAATCGAAGCCGCCGCCCGGCGAGGAGGGATCGTTGACGCGTACGCCGTCAATCAGGGTCAGGGTCTGTTCGCCCTCCGCACCGCGGATGCGGACGCCGGTGAAATTGCCGAGGCCGCCATTGCGGGTAGCGGTGACCCCGGGCGTGGTGCTCAGCAGATCGGAGATGGAGATGGTCTGGCGGCGCTCGATCTCGGCACGGTCGATGATCGTCACGGCCTGGCCGATCTGCTCGACCGGCTGCGCGACGCCGGTCGCGGTGACCACGATGTCCGAACGGCCCGTATCGACGGGAGCGCGGCAATCGTTGCGCGCCGGGGCACAATTATCGATTTCGTCCGAAGGGGCGGCCTGCGCCAGCGCAGGCGTGGCCGACAATAGAGCGGCCGTTGCGGCAAGCATATTTAGATGGTTAATACGGAATTTACCTCGAAAGTTTTCAAAAACGGGCTGACCGTTACGCAAAACTGCCGGATAGGGCCGCGCAATCTCCAGAGAGAGGGAAATGGCTTTTCCGTTAATCTTGGATCTGATGGACATGATGTACCCCTTTGCATGGGGGCCCCAGTTCCGGGCGCGCTCAGAGCGACGCCCGGTCCAGACGGCCCGGTTCATGTCGCTCACTCGAGGCTATGCCCTCGTCCGCCCGGTGCATCCCGCCCGCGCGATGGATCGACCGTGGCGGGCAGGTCTCCTGGCTTCCGGGTCTTCGCGTGACGCCCCGCCTTCCCGGGCTTTCACCCAGTGGCATGATGGCTCCCGTGCAAAGCAGGCTTTGCGAGGGGACCGTGGAGCGCCGGCTATCCGGTCACAGTTGCGGGAGCAGCATCGGAGTTGCGGAAGGTTCCGCGCACCGACTTCCCTATTGTTCCCGTTGCCGGGAACCCGTCACGGGATCGGCTCTATCGGCGCGCGGACGCCGAAGCAAGCGGTGGGTGGCGTGGCGAAGGCAGCCCCGCGATGACGGGTCCACCGGACGAGGACAGCGACCCTGCGCGCCCCGCGCGGAGCTTCGAGGAGGATCGGAAGCGGTTCGACGAGATTTCGAGCGAGTTCGCCCGCGACAGCGCCGAGGTGAGCGACACGGTGCTCGACCTGCTGACCGACGACGCGATCAGGCAATTGCGGCTGCAGGAAGCGACCTTCTGGCAGCGCGTCAAATACCGTTCGCGCATGTTGCGCGCGATCGCCCTGGGCGCGCGGCGCAAGCCCTGACGCCAGGGCGGACCGGCCCCTGCG
Source organism: Parasphingomonas zepuensis (assembly GCF_036663735.1). NCBI lineage: Bacteria > Pseudomonadati > Pseudomonadota > Alphaproteobacteria > Sphingomonadales > Sphingomonadaceae > Parasphingomonas > Parasphingomonas zepuensis. The sequence goes on from NZ_JAXOJO010000005.1 coordinate 145,937, forward strand.
GCGGTGCGATCAGCCGGCTTCGCTCAATTGCTGCCACGAGAGATCGAAGCGGGCGAGATATTTCCGGAGCCGATCTGCATCGTTGGACGATGCGCGGCGCGACCGCGATGCTGCGAACAGAGTCCGACCGGCATCCGACAGCGAGCGGCTGTGCCGGCAGGTCTCGACGACATGAGCCAGCTGGACCCGGTCGAACGGATCGAGCGCGCCGAGCTGTTCTGCGGAAAGGATCGTATCGAGCGTGTCGGCCGTGTCGCCCACCCGCGACCAGGTCCGCTTCAGCCGCGCGATCTCGGCCTCGACCCCGTCGAGATCGATCCGCCCCTTCGGGCTGAACGTCGCCATGCGGGTGACGCTCGACGCAAGATCGCGGAAATTGCCCTGCCACTGCGCGTCCGCGCTCGTCGCAAAGGCCAGGAAGCGATCGCGCGCTTCCTTGTTGAAGGTGACGCGCGTGCCCTCGCGCTCGGCGAAGCGATCAAGCTCATAATCGAGATTGGGGGCGATATCCTCGCGCCGGTCGCGCAGACCGGGCAGCGTGAACGTCCACAGGTTGAGCCGGGCGTAGAGATCGTCGCGGAAACTGCCCTGCTGGACGCACTGGGCGAGATCGCGATTGGTACCGGCGATCAGCTGGAAGTCGCTCCCCGTCTCCCGGTCGGCGCCGACTGGCAGGAAGCGCTTGTCCTCGATCGCGCGCAGGATCATCGCCTGCTCGTCGAGTCCGAGTTCTCCGATCTCATCAAGGAACAAGGTGCCGGTGTGGGCGGCGCGGAGCAGCCCCGGGCGATCGGCAGTAGCGCCGGTGAAGGCGCCTTTCTTGTGCCCGAACAGAGCCGACATCGCACCATCGCCCTTCAACGTGGCGCAGTTCACCTCGACGAACGGCCCCTGCACCTGATGTTTCAGCCGCTTGAGCTCGTAGATCCGTCGCGCCAGCTGGCTCTTGCCAGCACCGGTCGGCCCCATCAGCAGCACCGGGGCCTTGGAGCGGACCGCGACCTGCTCGATCTCGTCGATCATGCGGTTGAAGGCAGCGTTGCGCGTGTCGATGCCCGATTTCAGGAAGGATGTGCTCTCGGCACTGGCTGCGGCAAAGCGCGTCGCGATGCTGTCATAACGGGAGAGATCGAGATCGATGATGTTCCAGGTGCCGGGCGCGCCGGTCGGCATGCCGCGAACCGGTTGAGTCTGGAGCAGGCGGCCGGGCAGGTAATGCGCCTCGGTCAGCAGGAACAGGCAGATTTGCGCGACATGCGTGCCGGTGGTGATGTGCACGAGATAGTCGTGCGTCTCGGGATCGAAGGCGAAGCTGCGCGTGAAATCGAGGAGCTTGCCGTAGACTTCCTCGAAGTCCCACGGATCGGCGAAGTTGATGACGTGGCGATCGACCGTGGTTTCGGGCGAGACGCTGGCGATGTCCGTCGCGATATAGTCGGCCAGACGCGTATGGGCATCGGCGTGAAGCATCACGAAGCGATCGACGCGCAGGTCTTCGTGCATGGTAAGGCCGACCGACGGCCGCCATTTGCTCCAGCGCGACGGGCCGAACTTGCTCGCGTCCAGCGTCGAGCCGAGGAATCCGATGACGGTGAGTGGCTTCATTACGATATGGTAGGATAAACTCTTATCCGCGTCGATATCATTCGCGCCAGCGCCACACACACTCTGTTCAACACGAAATCTCGTACTTTCGATATTTTAATAGCATTATCAGATTCTTATGAAAATATTCCAGACTCGTCGGTCAAACTGGCACGCCGAATGCAATAGGTATCGTGTCCAGCCGGTTCGTCGAACATCCGGCGGGGCAGCGCGGAACAAGGGGCGGCCGGAATAGGCCGGCCGCCCCGGATCGCACATGAGATTGCATCAGGGCGTAGCTCAGTTGCGCAGAGTACCGGCCTTGGAAGCCGGGGGTCGTTGGTTCGAGTCCAGCCGCCCTGACCAGAAGGATAGAGACGATGGCCAACAAGGGACTTTTTGCATCCGCAATCGCACGGCTGCTCCCGGCACCGACCATGGTGAACCGCGAAGGCGCGCCGGCCTATGCCCTTGGTGCAGAGGCGAAGCTCGCCCAGCTTGCCGCTACGGGGACGCTCAACGACAGCTTCTACGCCACCGCCGAAACGCATCTCTCCGAGGTGCTGGCAGCGGCCAAGGCAGTCGATCCGATGTTCGTCGCCCGGGCCGCGGTCTATGCCCGCCAGTCGGGCGTGATGAAGGACATGCCAGCCCTGCTTACCGCCTATCTCACGGTGGCCGAGCCCGACCTTGCCGTGCGCGTCTTCGGCCGCGTGATCGATAATGGCCGGATGCTCCGGACCTTCGTGCAGATCATGCGTTCGGGCCAGGTCGGGCGGACCTCGCTCGGCACCCGGCCGAAGCGGCTCGTCCAGGGCTGGCTGGAGCAGGCGTCGATGCGCGACCTGATGGCAGCCGCGACGGGAAACGATCCGTCGCTCGCCGATATCGTCCGGATGGTTCACCCGAGCCCGAGGGACGAGACGCGGCGTGCCTTTTACGGCTGGCTGATCGGCAAGCCTTATGATGTCGCGGCGCTCCCCGTGGAGATCGCGGCGTTCGAGGACTGGAAGCGCGCGCCTTCAGGCGCGTTGCCGCCGGTGCCGTTCCAGTGGCTCACCGCCTTTCCGCTGACCGCGGAGCAATGGGGCGAACTGGCCGGCACGATGGGCTGGCAGGCGCTGCGGATGAACCTGAACACCCTGGCGCGCAACGGCGCGTTGGCGGTGGACGGTGTCACCCAGGCGGTTGCCGCCCGGCTGTCGGATACGGAGGTGCTCCGCAAGGCGCGCGTCCTGCCCTATCAGCTGATGGTGGCGCTGGATTCGACCGGAGACGGCGTGCCGTTGAAAGTCCAGGCGGCGCTGGAGGACGCGCTCGAGGCTTCGGTCTCGAACGTGCCGAAAGTGTCCGGCACTGTGGTCGTCTGCCCCGACGTGTCGGGATCGATGGCCTCGCCGGCGACGGGTTACCGCAAGGGCGCCACGTCGAAGGTCTCGTGCAACAAGGTCGCGGCGCTCGTCGCGGCGGCGATGCTGCGGACCAACCGCCAGGCGCGCGTGCTCCCGTTCGAGCAGCGCGTGGTGCAGGTGAAGCTCGATCCGTTCGCCCGTCTTGCCGTGAACACGGCGAAGCTGGCGGCGGTGGGTGGCGGCGGGACCAGCGTTTCGGCGCCCCTCGCCCAGCTCAATGCGGAACGGGCTGCGGTCGACCTGGTCGTGATCGTGTCGGACAACGAGTCCTGGGTGGACAACACCCGGGGCAGGTCGACCGCGACGATGCGCGAATGGGACCAGATCGTTCGGCGCAACCCGCGGGCGAAGCTCGTCTGCGTCGACATCCAGCCGCACGGCACGACGCAGGCGTCGGGCCGGCCGGAGATACTCAATGTCGGAGGTTTCTCCGACGCGGTGTTCGACACGATCGCGCGTTTCGCCAGTGGCGATACGCGGGACTGGGTGAGCATCGTCAACGAAACGGAGGTTTGAAGAACAGGTCGTGGCGAATGCTGGCGGGACTACATCCACCAAGGAAAGTCCGGAGAGTAAAGCGCCCGGAAGCCGGCAACGGCGGACGGGAGATGCGGGTTCAAATCCTGCCGCTGGAACGTAGCTTAAGGACGCCAACGTCTCGCCGATCCTCGTCGCCACGACCGGCCCTTCTACCTCACTTCCCCGGCGAAGGCCGGGGCCCAGTTGGGAGACAGAAGGAAACAGCCGAAGCGCATTTTTATGTGCGTTTCCCAACTGGGCCCCGGCCTTCGCCGGGGAACAAAAGAATGGAGACATCACGGCGAATGCCGGTCGGACTACATGGTCTTCAACACCCCAGGTCGCGGGTTCGAGTCCCGCCGGGCCTTCCATGGGCCCGTAGCTCAGTCGGTTAGAGCGGGAAATGTCCGGTCAACACCTCGTCGCCGTGACGACGTGTCTTCATCGTCATGCTGAACTTGTTTCAGCATGACGGAGCCATTCAAAAGCTGGCGAATGCCGGTGGGACTACAGGTCAGAGCACCTGCCGCGAGGCAGGAGGTCGGCGGTTCAACTCCGCCTCCGGGCAACCGGATAGCTCAGAGGAAAATGTCTCACCAATCCTGGTCGCCAGCACCAGAACATACCGGCGAATGCCGGCGGGACTACAGGATAGAGCACCTGCCGCAAGGCAGGAGGTCGGTGGTTCAACTCCACCTCCGGGCAACCGGGTAGCTCAGGCAGAACGTCTCGCCAGACCCTCGTCGCCGGTACCGAAATGCAGCCGTGGCGAATGCCGCGCGGGACTACATGGTAATCCGACGGTCGCCGGTTCGACTCCGGCCGGGCTTCGCGCCCGTAGCTCAGCGGGAGAGCATCGGAAATGTCCCGCCACCACCCTCGTCGCCACGGCCGCGACATGAAAGAAGAGCAACAGGAGGTCGTGATGACCGAAGCGAATTTCGAGTACAGCAAGGCCGAGGGCGCATTCCCGGTCAAGATGTGGACACGCGGCGTGCCGGTCGACGACCAGGCGCGCGCGCAGCTCGCCCGCGCGGCGCAGATGCCGTTCATCTTCCGCCATGTGGCGGCGATGCCCGACGTGCATGTCGGCATCGGCGCGACGGTGGGTTCGGTCATCCCGACCAAGGGCGCGATCATCCCGGCCGCGGTCGGCGTCGACATCGGCTGCGGCATGATGGCGGCGCGCACCTCGCTCGTCGCGAGCGACCTTCCGGACAATCTGGAGGGCGTGCGGGCGGCGATCGAGCGGGCGGTCCCCGTCGGCCGGTCGGTCGGGCGCGGGAAACGCGACACGGGCTCGTGGGGCGATCCGCCTCCGGCGATCGTCGAGGCCTGGGCGACTCTCGTCGCGCGGTTCGACGCGATCACGGCGAAATATCCGCGGCTGAAGAACACGAACAACCTCGTGCATCTCGGCACGCTCGGCACGGGCAACCACTTCATCGAAGTCTGTCTCGATACCGAGCAGCGGGTATGGGTGATGCTCCATTCGGGATCGCGCGGCGTAGGCAATGCGATCGGCAGCTTCTTCATCGAGCTGGCGAAACAGGACATGCGCAAATGGTTCATCAACCTGCCCGACCAGGATCTGGCGTATTTCCCGGAAGGGACCGAGCATTTCGACGATTATGTCGAGGCGGTCGGCTGGGCGCAGGATTATGCGGCGCTCAACCGGCGGATGATGATGACCAATGTCATCCGGGCAATCCGGACGGTCATCGCCAAGCCGTTCGATGCCGAGCTGGAAGCGGTCAACTGCCATCACAATTATGTGACGCGGGAGAACCATTTCGGCGAGAATGTGCTCGTCACCCGCAAGGGGGCGGTGCGCGCGGCGAAGGGCGTGCTGGGCATCATCCCGGGATCGATGGGCGCGAAATCGTTCATCGTCCGCGGATTGGGCAACCCGGAGTCGTTCGACAGCTGCTCGCACGGTGCGGGTCGGGTCATGTCCCGTACCCAGGCCAAGCGGGAAGTGTCGCTCGCCGATCACATCGCCGATACGGCAGGCGTCGCCTGCCGCAAGGACGAAGGGGTGATCGACGAGAGCCCGCGGGCGTACAAGCCGATCGAGGCCGTCATGGCGGCGCAGGCCGACCTGGTCGAGATCGTCCACACGCTGAAGCAGGTGGTGTGCGTGAAGGGCTAGGTCCTTGGCGCGCGCTACCTAAATCCTTCTCCCCTTGTGGGAGAAGGTGGCGCGGAGCGCCGGATGAGGGGGAGTGAGGCTCGAGACAAACGAGTGTCCCCCTCACCCTTCCCAAGCTTCGCTTGGGCCCCTTCCCTCTCCCACAAGGGGAGAGGGAAAAAAGTGAGCAGGTAGAATGATCATCATCGACGGAGCGGAAGGTGAAGGCGGGGGGCAGGTCGTGCGCAATGCGTGCGCGTTGTCGCTCGTCACCGGTACGCCGTTCCACATCACCAATGCGCGCGGCGGACGGTCGAAGCCCGGGCTGATGCGCCAGCATGTCACCGCGATCGAGGCCGCCTGCGCGATCGGCGCGGGCGAATGCGAAGGCGCGTCGGTCGGATCGCGCGAGCTGGTCTTCCGGCCGGGCAAGGTCGCGGCCGGCGACTATCATTTCGCGGTCGGCACAGCGGGCAGCACGGGGCTCGTCCTACAGACCATCCTGATGCCGCTGCTGCTTGCCGATGGGCCGTCGCGGATCGTGCTGGAGGGCGGCACGCACAATGTATTCGCGCCGCCGTTCGATTTCATCGACCGGGTGTTCCTGCCGATCGTCAACCGCATGGGCCCGCGCGTCTCGGCGCGGCTGGTGCGGCACGGTTTCTACCCGAGCGGCGGCGGGCGGATCGAGGTGGATATCGAACCGGCGCCGCTGGTACCGATCGAGTGCGTCGAGCGCGGCGCAATGCTGTCTTGCTCAGCGACCGCGCTGTTTGCCGGCCTGCCCTTCGATGTCGCCGACCGCGAGATCCGCATGGCGCGGAAGCAGCTGGACTGGCCCGAGCGCGCCTTTTCGGTGCGGGAGCTGCCGGAGGAGCAGGGGCCGGGCAACATCCTGCTGCTCGAGGCGGTCTATGAACATGCCACCGAGATCGTCAGCGGTTTCGGTAAGCTCGGCGTGCCCGCCGAACATGTGGCGAAGCGCGCGGCGGGGCGGATGAAGGGCTATCTCGACTCGGCTGCCTTTGCCGGGCCGTATCTGGCCGATCAGTTGCTGTTGCCGTTCGCGCTGGCGGGCGGTGGTTGCTTCACCACGGTCAAGCCGAGCGAGCACAGCCTGACGGCCGCGACGATCATCGAACGCTTTCTGGGCCGGCACTGCGTATTCTCGCAGTTGCCGGGCGGGATGCACCTGATGGAACTACGCGACGGCGCCGTTGCGAAAGCACGCGTTTTCGCCTAATGGCGCCGCCGCGGGCACAAGATCGTCCGCACATCTGGAGACATGCATTGCTGGACCTCAGCGCCTTTACGGGCGTGTTGTTCGGCGGCAACCGATCCCTGCCCTAGCGCTTTTCCAAAAGCCTGCGGCAGGCAACGCCGCCGCAGCACCCCATCGCAAGACGATCATTCGACCCGGGCCGAACTGGCGTGCGCTTTGGCGCGGCCGCTCGCCGCCGGGCGGGGACACGGAAAAGATCATGGACGAACAGGATATCGTCCGGGGCATGCTGCTCCGGATCAGCCGCGGCATCGCCGCGTCAACGCCGCTGGCGACAGCGGTGCTCCACTGGGCCGAGCCGCACCGCGCCTGGCTGACCGGCAGCGAGGGCGACGCGCTCGACTGGCCGACGCTGCTTGGTGCCGCCACCGCGGCACCGCCGACGGGGGAGGCGCGGCCGCATGCGCTGCTGCTGGCTGAACAGCTGGCTGAATTGCTGATGCTGCCCCCGGCGGACACGGCGCTGCTCGCGCTGATCGTCGCCTGCGACCGGCTTCCGCGCGTGGCGACGCTGGCGAAGATCGCCGGCCAGCATGGCCATGACCTGCCTACGCTGCTGGGCACGCTGGCGGGCGCCGAGCCGAACCAGGCCGACCGCGTCGTGCGGCAAAGCGCCGTGCTCAAGCTCGGCCTCGCGGCCTTTCGGGCGAACCGTCAGGGCGAGGTGGAGGTGGATGTGCGCTGGACGCTCGAACGCCTGCTCGATCGTGCCCCGGCGCAGGGCGAAGCGATGATCGACACGCTGGTGGGCGCGCGCCAGGCGGCCCGGCTCGAACGGGCCGACTTCGCACATGTCGCTGATGCCGACTTCCTCATGCGGCTGCTGCACGGCGCGGTGGCGGTGCAGGCGCCGGGCGTCAACATCCTGATCCACGGCCCGCCGGGCACCGGCAAGACCGAGCTCGCCCGCACACTGGCGGCCGAAGCCGGGCTGGTGCTGCACGGCGTGGGCGAGGCTGACGTGGATGGCGAGGAGCCCAATCGCTGGGACCGGGTCACTGCCTTGCAACTCGCCCAACGCGTGCTGTCACGCCGCACCGGTGCCGTCCTGTTGTTCGACGAGATGGAGGATTTGATCGGCGACGCTCGGCCAAGCGGCGGCGACTTCTTCGCGAAGCGCGAAGGCAGCAAGATCTTCGTGAACCGGCTGCTCGAAACCAATCCGGTGCCGGTCATCTGGACGACCAATGCAATCGACAATGTCGATCCGGCGATCCTCCGCCGGATGAGCTTCGTGCTGAAGCTCGACCTGCCGTCACGCGCCGCTGCGCAACGGATTCTGGCACGCATCGCGCTGGAGGAAGGGGTCGAGCCGACGACGCGCCTCGATCGCCTGCTCGATGCGGCGCCCGAGACCGCCACCGTGCTCCGCGTCGCGACGCGCTCGGCGAAGCTCGCGGGCGAAGCCGATGGCGGGGCCCGGTCGGCGGAGGCGCTGGTGCGGGCGCTGCGCGGCCGCGAGCTGGCGCCGGCGATCGGCCATCACCTCGATCTCGACCTGTTCGAGACCGAGCCGCCGATCGGGCCGCTGATCGATCGCCTAGCCGCGACCGGCGCGAGCGACGTGTCGCTGCTGCTCACCGGCCCGCCCGGCACCGGCAAGACCGCCCTCGCCCATCATCTCGCCCGCGCCCTCGACCGGCCGCTCGAGATCAAGCGGGCGTCGGACCTGCTGTCGCGCTGGGTCGGCGGGACCGAGGCAGCGATCGCCGAGGCGTTCGCCGAGGCGCGCGAGCGCGGCAGCGTGCTGCTGTTCGACGAGGTCGATTCGCTGTTGTTCGACCGGTCGACGGCAACCCACAGCTGGGAAGCAGGGCAGGTGAACGAGATGCTTACCTGGCTCGACCATCACCCCCTGCCGGTGGTCGCGGCGACCAACCATGCGCACCGGCTCGATCCGGCAGCACTGCGGCGATTCGTGTTCAAGCTCGATTTGCGTCCGCTCGGCGCGATCCGCGCCGCCAGCGCCTTCCGACGGTTCTTCGGGAGCGAGCCCCCGGCCGAGCTGGCGGAGCTGACCGGCCTCACCCCGGGAGATTTCGCAGTGGTGGCCCGGCAGCTGCGGCATACCGATACGGCGCAGGGCGGAACCATCATCGACCTTCTCCGGCGCGAACTGGCGTGCAAGCCCGAACGGGGAGCCAGGATCGGTTTCTGATGAAACGGTGCTCGTTTCTCCCGGCCAACAAAAAACCCCCGGGCATCGTGAGATGTCCGGGGGTTTTTATGGTGGGCGTGGCAAGGATTGAACTTGCGACCCCTGCGATGTCAACACAGTGCTCTACCACTGAGCTACACGCCCACGCGAGTTGCGCCCTCTAACGAGGGTTATCGGAGCGCGCAAGCGGCGACTCACGAAATCGACGACGGGATCAGGAACCCCGGGTCACATTCTCCATTTCGAACATGCGATCGACCTCGAGCACGAGGTCGCGCAGGTGGAAGGGCTTGGAGAGGACCCGTGCCTGCGGCACCGTCTTTCCGGCCTTGAGCGTGACCGCGGCAAAGCCAGTGATGAACATCACGCGCAGATCCGGGCACATTTCGCCGGCGCGCTGGGCCAGTTCGATCCCGTCCATCTCCGGCATGACGATGTCAGTCAGCAGCAGATCGAAGGGCTCCGATTCGAGCAACGGAATCGCAGCGGTGCCGCGATCGACGGCGCTGACGGCGTAGCCCGACCGTTCGAGCGCGCGCGTGAGATATTCACGCATCACCCGGTCGTCCTCCGCCAGCAATATCCTGATCATCACCGTCCCGCTCAGCCTGTGCCGCCCGTTTATGCGCCAAGCTCTTAAGATTTTCCAGCGCGGCGAAGCCTTTGGTCCAGATTGCGCAGCGCCGATGCCCGCCCTAGGTTGGCCGCGATGGCCGACCACCCGCTTTCCTTCGATCGATACGGTGCGGACGAGCCGGCCAGCCCGGTGATCCTGTCCGTGCCGCATGCCGGGCGCGACTATCCGCTGGCGCTCCGCGCGGCGCTGCGCGTGCCGCTGGTGGCGCTGACGCCATTGGAGGACCGGCATATCGACGCGGTCGCGATCGCCGCACAGCAACGGGAGACGATGCTCGTCCAGCGCGTCGCCCGCGCCTGGATCGACCTCAACCGCAGCGAGCAGGAGCGCGATCCCGGCATGGACGACGGGGCCAGCCGCCAGGCGATGCCGCAGCAATCCGCGCGGATGCGCGGCGGGCTCGGGCTGGTACCGCGCCGGGTTTCGGGTGTGGGCGAGATCTGGCGCCGGCGGCTCGACGGCGACGAGGTAGTCGCGCGAATCATGCTGGACCACCGCCCCTATCATGCCGCGCTGGCCGATGCGCTGGCGCGTGCACGGGCGCGCTTCGGCACGGCGGTGCTGCTTGATCTTCATTCGATGCCGCCGCTCACGCGCGCTCAGGGCCCGGCGCGGATCGTGCTGGGGGATCGATTCGGGCGATCGGCGGCGACGCGCTTCGTCCACCGGCTGGAAAGCGAGATTCTTGCGGCCGGGATCACCCCGGGGCTCAACGCGCCCTATGCGGGCGGCCATATCCTCGACGTACAGGGGCGGCCGGCTCAGGGAATCCACGCGGTCCAGATCGAGTTCGACCGGACGCTTTACCTCGATCCGGCGCTCGACGGCCCCGGAGACGGCATGGCGGCTATGGTGGCGCTGCTGCGGCGGATGATCGACGCGGTGGCAGACGAAGCCCTTGCCCTGCCCGGCGCGATCGCCGCGGAATAGGCGCAGCCCAAAAAAACCACCGCGTGCAATGCAGCACGCGGTGGCCGAGGTTCAGGGAGGAGACACACCCGAAGGTGTGTCGCACGGCCCGCGAAAGGGGGGACACGAAGCCGCGCAACACCGATATAGGAGGGGGGTTTTCGCGCTTCAAGGGTGAAAAGAGCCGGTTTTGATTGTGGTTGTCAGCGCCGGCTTGCGCGAAGGGCAACGGGGCAGCGATTCGCCGAGTCCCGGCCGAAAATAATGCCGCAGCGCCGCAGGCACGGGCGGCGACTCCGACCCTGAGCGAGACGATTCGCGGGCGTCCCGATTCGTTTTCATCGAGACGGCAGCAATGCGAATCCAGCAAAGCTGCAAACGGCTTCGATACCGGAGAAGCCGCGCGCCGCGTCCCACAGGGAGCGCGGCGCGCCGGCCAGGTCAGACTGCCGGCAGTTGCGGCGGGATCAGGCCGAGCTGCATCTGGCGGCTGAAGATGTCGCGCATCAGCGAAAGCGAGAAGAGATGCGCGTAGAGCAACGGCAGCATGCCGTTCTTGTGGATCTTGCGCAGCTGATCGCCGCGCAGCTCGCTCAGCTTCTGTTCGTTCACGATCCGGAAACCGCGATAGATGAACGGCTGCTCGATGCCGTCCGCCTGGATGGTGGTCTCACCGTCCATCAGCAGGTCCATTTCCTTCAGGTCACGCATGAACTGGGCGGTACGGGCGCCGGCCTGTTCGAACGATTCGTTGAACTGCATGATGCCCTTGGTGACTTCGGACGGCTGGCCGTTCTCGAACAGGGGCTGGCCGTCGAGATCGGCGCCAATGCCTTCCGCGGTCGGATCGAAGCAGAGCGACAGCTCGTCGGCTTCCGGGCGCAGGCGGGCGAGCAGGAACGGGTAGCGCCGGATATAGGCCGGCACGTACATCTGATTCTCGGTCAGCACGCCATCGGCATCGACGAACACGTTGACGCCCTCGTTCAGGCCCATCAGGCCGAGCGGCACCGAATCGTCGCCTTCGGTGAAGACGATCGGCAGGTGGCGCTGCACCAGCGGGAACTCGTCGACCGTGATCGGGATCGCATGCTGCCCGACCAGGAACTTCGCCTGGGTCAGCTGACGCATCTTGAAATCGACATGGGTCTCGCTCGAAAGCGGCTCGAGCGCATTGTAGAACAGCGGAAGTTGGGATTGCGGCGCGCTGGCCATGAAAATCTCTCCATCGGAACAAAAATAGTGGCTTGTGCGTGCCGGACGGCGCCCGGCTCTATGGCGCGCGCGGCCCAGGCGCAAGCGCCACGAGCTTGCCCGGGTTCATCAGGGCGCCCGGATCGAAGGCCGTCTTGATCGCGCGGAGCGCCGCCATGCGGGCCGGCGAGGACAGACGCTCGAGCTCGGCAATCTTCATCTGGCCGATGCCGTGCTCGGCCGAGATCGAGCCCCCCGCCGCCACGACCAGATCGTTGACGAAGCGCGTGATGACGGGCGCCTCCTCCGCATACCAGCGGGCCGCATCCACGCCGCGCGGCGCGCGGACGTGGAAATGCACATTACCGTCGCCGAGATGGCCGAACGCCATAGCGTGCGTGCCCGGAAAGCGCGCCTCGCAGGCAGCGCCCCCTTCGATCATGAAGCGTGGCATGCCCGAGACCGGGACCGAGATATCGTGCTGTACGGCCGGCCCGTTGTTACGTTCGGCCTCGGAGATCGAATCGCGCAGACGCCAGAAAGCCTCGGCCTGGGCCTCGCTCGCGGCGATCACGGCGTCGGCGACCTGGCCATCAGCGAGCGCCGGGGCGAGCAGCCGCTCGAGGATCGCGGCGGGCAGCTCGGCGGCGGGATCGGTGGTGACTGCCTCGATCAGGACATGCCAGTCATGCGGGCCGGCGAGCGGCGGACGGGCGCCCGGAATGTGGCCGAGCACAAGACGCAAAGTGGTGTCCGGCACGATCTCGAAGCTTTCGATCCGGTCAGTCCCGGCCTCGAGCCGGCGCAGCAGGGCAAGCGCCGTCGCCGGATCGGCGAGCCCGATCCAGGCGACCGCGCGCGCCGCGATGGCTGGCACGAGCCGCAGGGTCGCCGCGGTGATCACCCCGAGCGTACCCTCCGCGCCGATCAGCAGCTGGTTGAGATCGTAACCGCGATTGTCCTTCTTCAGCGCGGCCAGGCCGTCATGTACGCTGCCGTCGGGCAATACTGCCTCGACGCCCGCGACCAGGCTGCGCATCGTGCCGAAGCGCAGCACCTGAGTGCCGCCGGCATTGGTCGAGGTGAGACCGCCGATCGTGGCGCTGCCGCGCGCGCCGAGCGTCAGCGGGAAGCGCCTGCCCCGTTCAAACGCGGCGGCATGGAGATCGGCCAGGATCACTCCCGCCTCGGCGATGGCGAGCCCGTTTTCGGCATCGACCGAGCGGATCCGGTTCATGCGGCGCAGCGACAGGATCAGCGCCGAGCCGTCGACCGGCGGCGTCGCGCCGCCGACCATGCCGGTATTGCCGCCCTGTGGGACCAGCGGCACCTGCGCTGCGTGCGCCAGCGCCAGAATGGCGGCGACCGCGTCGCGGCTGTCCGGCGCGAGGATCGCCGGGGCGGCGCCGTGATAGCGGCCGCGCCAGTCATCGAGCCACGGCGCGATCGCCGAATCGTCCGTAATGGCGGCCTTTGGGCCGAACCTGTCGCGGACCGCGTCGATCAGGCGGGATTGGGCTGGCGTCATGCCCGCGCCCTATCATGCAGCGCGGCGTGCGCCAATTCATGCACTGTTCAAGCATTTCGGTTAACGCGGCGGGGCAATGTCGCAACCACTGATTCTCGCGCTGATCGTGCTCGCCGTCGCTCCCGGGCCGTCGGTTGCCGAATCGCGCATCGAACGGGTCGAGGTTGCGCAGATGACGCTGCATCAGCGGATCATCATCCGAATCCCCCGCCTGCCCTTCATGCGCAAGCCGGTGGACACCGGCAAGCCGCTCGAATGGTCCGAGAAGAAGGGCCCGAAATGCGTCGCCATGGGCGATCTGATCGGTGCGGCGATTTCGGCCCCTGACAGCATCGATCTGATGGTCGACGACGGCACGCGGGTGCGCGCCAAGCTCGACGACGATTGCCCGCCGCTCGATTATTATTCGAGCTATTACCTCAAGCCGACGCCCGACGGCATGGTCTGCGCCGATCGCGACGCGATTCGATCGCGCTCCGGGGGATCGTGCCGGATCGAGGAATTCAAGCGGCTGGTGGCCAGAACGAAGCGTTAGGACCGGCTAACGCGAGGGCGCATCGGCACCGTATCGTCGGTGAAATGCCCCTTTTCCTTGACAATCGGCCCCTTATCGGCAAGCGCTCCGGGAGCTGGCCGGGCATGATGACCGGGCCTTTTTCCGGACACCGCATGACTTTCGCCGACCTCGGCCTATCCGACCAACTTCTGCAAGCCGTCAATGAGTCCGGCTATACCGAGCCGACTCCGATCCAGGCGAGCGCGATTCCGAGCGTGCTGATGATGCGCGACATCGTCGCCATCGCCCAGACCGGCACCGGCAAGACCGCCGCCTTCGTGCTGCCGATGATCGACATCCTGGGCGAGGGCCGCAGCCGCGCGCGCATGCCGCGATCGCTGATCCTCGAGCCGACGCGCGAGCTCGCCGCCCAGGTTGCGGAGAATTTCGAGAAATACGGCAAGTACCACAAGCTCTCCATGGCGCTGCTGATCGGCGGCGTCTCGATGGGCGACCAGCAAAAGGCGCTCGAAAAGGGCGTCGACGTGCTGATCGCGACGCCGGGCCGACTGATGGACCTTTTCGGCCGCGGCAAGATATTGCTGACCGGCTGCAACCTGCTGGTGATCGACGAGGCGGACCGGATGCTCGACATGGGGTTCATCCCCGACATCGAGGAAATCTGCACCAAGCTGCCCAAGCAGCGCCAGACCCTGCTCTTCTCCGCGACGATGCCGCCGCCGATCAAGAAGCTGGCCGACAAGTTCCTGTCGAACCCAAAGACGATCGAGGTCGCTCGCCCGGCGACGGCCAATATCAACATCAAGCAGTGGCTGGTGCCGGTATCCGCCTCGAAAAAGCGCGAGAAGCTGACCGAGCTGCTCCACCACGAGGACGTGAAGACCGCGATCATCTTCTCGAACCGCAAGACGACGGTGCGCGACCTCAACAAGGCGCTGCAGCGCGCCGGCTTCCGCTCAAGCGAGATCCATGGCGACATGGAGCAATCTCAGCGCATCGCCGAGCTCGACCGGTTCAAGGCGGGTGACGTCAACATCCTGGTCGCTTCCGACGTCGCGGCGCGCGGGCTCGACATCAAGGGCGTCAGCCACGTCTTCAACTTCGATGCCCCGTGGCATCCCGACGATTACATCCACCGCATCGGCCGCACCGGGCGCGCCGGCGCGACCGGTGTCGCCTTCACGCTGGTGACGGCCGACGACGCGGAGAATGTCACCAACATCGAAAAACTGACGGGCATGAAGATCGAGCGCTATGAAGGCGCCGCCGACGAGCCCGCTGGCGACGCCGCACCGCGCGGGCGCGGCAGGGCCAAGCCCGCCGCCAAGGCGAAGACCGCGAAAGCCGAGCCAGTCGCCGATGTCGAAGCGCCTGCCGAAACTCCGGTCAAGCCCGAGCGTCAGGCCCGCACACCACGCGAAGCGCGCCCTCCCCGCGCTGAGCGGCCGGCCCGCGAAGAACGCCCAGCGCGTGAGGAACGACCCGCCCGTGAGGAGCGGCCCGCTCGTGAAGAACGGGCTGCCCGCGAAGAACGGCCGGCACGCGACAGCCGGCCACCGCGCCAGGAACGCCCGGCACGGGACGACCGCGCGCCGCGGCATCAACCGGACGACGGCCCCGATGACGGCTGGAACGGCCCGATGCCCGACTTCCTGATGGCGAAGCTGACCGACTGAGCTGGCATGGACGGGATCGTCGAGACGGTGCCGGTTCAGCGAATCGAGAGTCCCTGCGTCAATATCTGCGAGATCGACGCGGCGAGCGGGCTATGCGTCGGCTGCGCGCGCACGCTCGACGAGATTGCCCGGTGGTCGAGCGCTAGCCCCGAGTGGCGGGACGGGGTGATGGCCAAGCTGCCCGCACGGCTGACGGCGCACTCTATCATCCGCGGCGCCACCTGACTCAACCTACGAGAGGAGGGCAGGCTGCGGCGACCGAAGTGGTAATGGAATCGAAATCCCTCGTGCCGATCGATATCACGCCTGGCCTGGTAACGATGTAGCCATGGCCGGCGATCCAGCCAGTAATGTCCGCTTGCGGATCACGATAGCAGGGCACACCCCAGCGGCTCGTGATCCGATCAAGAACCTCCCCCTTCTGGTTCTGCGCAGCTTCCAGCGTAATTCCGGCAAGGCGATTATCGTCCAGCAACGTTGCCGTCAGTTTCGCCTTTGCCGGCAGATCGGGGCGATACATTTCCGGAGGCGGCGGAAATTCGCATATCTTCGTTGCGGGTGCAGTTGAGCACTTCATCATTGCAATTTCTGCGGTCATGGGGGCGCCGAGCTTCCATGTCGCCGACATCCTCATCGGAAACAGCCCGAGCGTGTCAAACGGGTTGAACGGTTCTGCTCCCGAAAGCCGCCAGTTCATAACGGTGACGAGCGTTCGTATCTCTGCCGTCGTCGCAGGGGTAAAGAGGGCCTTTGCTTTGAACGTTATGCAGGTCGAGAGATCGAACATCGCGTTACCGCTGGATCCAACCACCTTGCAGTCCGCGACCATGCCTTGGCGATCGATCTGCAACTCGACCCTCACCCGGCCTTCGATATTCGCGCGGCGCGCCCATGTGGGATAGTCGTCACTCGACATGCCGCTAACGAGTCGCGGAATATCGGCTGACTCGACTTGGCCGCTGCCGGAGCCCGGCATCAAAAGCGCGCACATCGCGATCGCGGATCTTCGAAATCTACCCACAGGCATAGAACTCTCACACTTCCCCGCCGGGCTCGGGCGGCGGCATCAGCGCATTGTCCTTGTCGTTGGCGCGCTGATAGGCGGGGCGCGCCATGACACGCTCGCCATAGGCGATGAAGGCATCGCGCCTGGGCAGCGTGCCGAACTGGACGCCCCAGCCGACCTGCGCCCCGACATAGACGTCGGCCGCGGTAAAGCTGTCGCCCGCAATATAGGGGTGCGCCGATACCGCCCGCTCCAGCGTGTCGACCACGAGATCGTAATTGCCGTATCCGGCCGAGCGCTGCTGCTGCTCGGTCGGCACGAACTTCATCGCGTGGTTGGTCACGGCATGTTCCACCGGCCCCGCCGCATAGAACAGCCAGCGATAATAATCCGCACGGTCCGCCACGGGCGGCGCGAGGCCGGCCTCCGGATAAGCATCGGCGAGATAGGCGCAGATCGCCGCGCACTCCGTGACGACATGGCCCTTGTGGACGACCGCCGGCACCTTGCCCATCGGATTGACCGACAGATAGGGCTCCTGCTTCATCGTCGAGGCGTAATCGAGCACGACGATATCGTAATCCGCGCCAGTTTCCTCGACCATCCAGCGAGCGATGCGCCCGCGCGACATCGGATTGGTGTACAGGATCAGGTCAGCGCCCATTTCATCCTCCGACTCACGCTCTTTGCAGAACATAAGTGGAACACAGCATTCGGCCGACGTCAAGCCTAGGCCTGACGCCGGTCCCGATATTGCTGCAGACCCGGTCGGTCTTCAGGCTGAAACGAAGGCGACTTTGCCGTTGCCGAGCGCCGACCGCTTCAGGTGCGGCGTCTGAGCGATCAGTTGGGCGATCATCGCGTCGCGGCTGCCCTTGAAGGTCGCGGCGAGATCGGGCGCGACCGCCTGATAGCCGGCCAGCGCATAGCGCCGCGCCGTTGCTTCAGCCTTTGCGTCGAGCCCGTTCTGGTCGTGGATCACGACGACGAGGCCCAGATTGGCCTGGCCGCGCGGCGATGCGAAATAGCCGTTGATGATCTTGCCGCCGCGGAGCGCATAGCGGAGCTTGCGTGCGTTCAGCTGCGAATCGTCGGTGGCGGCGAGCGCGGCGCCGGCAAAGCCGAGCATTCCGGAAGCGGCCATGGCAGGCGCGACCGCAAGTGCGGCGATCCGCTGCATCGCGGCACGGCGGCCAAGCGGCGCCCGGCCCATATCGATCGCTTCCGACATGGGTTGATTGTCGTTGTCTGACATGCCCGATATCCCCGTTACACGCCGCCCCTGTGCGGACCGGGAAAGCGTAACAATTCGGCAAGCGCGATACAACCATAACGAACGAACTTTATGATCAAAACGGACGAATTTCCAAAAACCGCGGATCGACGACGGCTCTCGATCAGACGCAGCCTCCAATTGGCGTCAAAGCGCAGGGATGAATAGCCCCAGCTTCTCCGAAAAGACTTTCGCAAGTTTTCGTTATAGTATTTTCGGACACGCCAATATTGAAATCATGGTGAACGCCGCAGTAACACTGTCGCGGAGCGCGAAAACTGCGCTCAGATCGCGCGATACCACCACACGCCGTCGCGATCTTCCTTTGCAGCTCTGCCCTCGACCTCCAGCCGGCGGAGATGCGCCAGGGCCTCGCCGCTCGCCATGCCGAGCATATCGGGGCCGATCGCGCGGCGGAACAGGCGTCCGAAACAATCGACCGCGCGGCGCGGCTCGGCGAGGAAGACCTCGAGCTCGTCGAGCCGCTCGCGATGCTCCCGGTCCATTGCATCGAGCCGGGCATGGAGCCCGGTAAACGGATCGCCGTGACCGGGCAGGACAAGCAGATGGTGCGGCAGCAGCTTGAGCCTGGCGATCGAGGCGAACCATTCGCCCAGCGGATCGGCCTCGGGCTCGGTCACGCCGAGGGAGACATTGGGGCTGATGCGCGGCAGCACCTGATCGCCCGCGATCAGCACGCCAGCGACCTCGTCGAGCAGGCAGGCATGTTCGGGGCTGTGGCCAGAGCCGACCACCACGCACCAAGCGACGCCGCCGATCGTCAGCGTTTCGCCGTCAGCGATGCGGCGATAGCTCAGCGGCAGCGGCGTGACGAGACGGCGGAAACCCGCCCAGCCGCGCTCGCTGGCATGCGCGACCTGCTCGTCGCTCCAGCCGGCCCCGCGCCAGAAGGCCACCATCTCGTCAGGCACATTATCCCGCGCATCGGTGACGAGCATGCGCGCCGTCAGCCATTCGCCGCGCGTCATCACCAGCGTCGCCTGATGGTGGTCGCACATCCAGCCGGCCAAGCCGATATGGTCCGGGTGGAAATGCGTACCGATCATGCGGGTGACGCGCGTGCCGGCGAGCGGCCCGCGGAACAACGCCTTCCAGGCGTCGCGCGCGTCCGGCAGGTTCATGCCGGTATCGACCAGCGCCACGCCGCCGTCGTCGTCGATGAGCCAGCAATTGACGTGCTTCAGCGGGCCGGGGACGGTCAGCCGCACCCAGCGGACGCCGGGCGCTACCGTCATGGCCTGGCCCGGCATCGGCTCGCGCCCGCCGAACGGATAGGTCAGGCCCTTGTGGCTGGTCGGGACAAAGCTTTCGTCGGCGACAAAGGCAGCATCGAGGCGGGAGGCAGTTGACATAGGTTGCAGGTAGCAACGGGATGCCGGGCAAGTCACGCGGCAAATGTGCGGCGCCTCAATGGCGCCCGCCGGAGACGAGCAGGGAAGCCCCGCTCGCCCCGGCCACTCCCCCTGAAGGGGAGTGGATCATGGTCAGCGGCGGAACAAGGTCTCTGCGGTCGGCTCGGACGGCGCGGCTTCCTCGCCGGCTTCAGCGGCTTCGGCATCGCGGGCGAGCTGGTCGCGCTGGGCGCGCAGTTCGACGATCAGCGCTTCGCGATCGCCTTCGAGACGCGTGTCGACCGGCGCTTCGATGCCGGCGGCCTTGGCCGCCTTCGCCACTGCTGCGTCCAGCTCTCGCTGAGTGGTAAGGCCCAGCGTGACCGGGTCCTTCGGCGTGATGTTGGCGATGTTCCAGTGGCTGCGATCGCGGATCGCGGCGATGGTGGTGCGGGTGGTGCCGATCAGGTTGCCGATCGCCCCGTCCGTGATCTCCGGATGATT
Source organism: Parasphingomonas zepuensis (assembly GCF_036663735.1). Lineage (NCBI taxonomy): Bacteria > Pseudomonadati > Pseudomonadota > Alphaproteobacteria > Sphingomonadales > Sphingomonadaceae > Parasphingomonas > Parasphingomonas zepuensis. The sequence goes on from NZ_JAXOJO010000005.1 coordinate 165,619, forward strand.
GCGGATGATCCAGGCGATGCCGTCGGGCTTGTCCGAACGCTTCGAGACCGGCGTGTAGCGCGGCCCCTTGGTGCGGCGGACCTGTTCCGGCCCCTTGAGCATGACGAGACGATAATCGGGATCGGCCTGACCCTTGTCGATCTCGTCCTGAGTCAGTTCGTGCGCGCGCACCGGATCGCGGCCGGTCAGCTTGGTCGCCGCTGTATCATCGGCGATCGCCTGGATCTCCAGGATGTGAAGGCCGCAGAACTCGGCGATCTGCTCGAAGCTGAGCGAGGTATTGTCGACCAGCCAGGACGCGGTCGCATGAGGCATGAGCGGCTGGGCCACCGGGAAACTCCTTAAAAACAGAAAGGGCCGCCCCTTTCGGAGCGGCCTTGGCATGGGACCGACTTAGTCCTCCTTGCACTTCGAGGCAAGGCGGGAGCATTCGGGGCTTTCCGACCACCCTCTCCACCACCGGCAGGAGGGCGTGGTCGGCGTCACGCCGCGATCGCCTCGTCGAGCGCGACCGGCACGAGCGCGTTGAGGAACTGGCGGGCGCTCGCCTCCCAGGTGAAGGTCCGGCCATAAGCGGCGCATGCCGCGCGATCCTTCGTCAGCGCCCGGGCGATCGCGGCGGTGAGGTCTTCGTCCATCGCTCCGACCGCGTCGTTCAGTACGTCGACCGGCCCGGTGACCGGATAGGCGGCGACCGGCACGCCGCAGGCCAGTGCCTCGATCATGACCAGCCCGAACGTGTCGGTGCGGCTGGGGAAGACGAAAACGTCAGCCGCGGCATAAGCAGCGGCGAGATCGGCGCCGAAGCGCGGCCCGAGGAACTTCGCCTCCGGATAACGCGCCTCGAGCGAGGCACGGGCCGGGCCATCGCCGACCACGACCTTGGTGCCGGGGTGGTTGCTGGCCAGGAACGCCTCGATATTCTTCTCCACCGCGACGCGACCGACATAGAGCTGGATCGGGCCCGGCAGCGAGACGAGGGCGGGATCGGGGGCGACCGCGGCCGAGAAGGTCGAGAGATCGACGCCGCGCCCCCAGTGGCGGACATTGACGAGGCCATGTTCCTTGAGCGTCGCGGCGATCGAAGGGGTCGACGCCAGGATCGACTGGGCCGGCGCGTGGAACCAGCGGATGTACCGCCATACCCATTCCGGATTCACGCCGGTGCGCGCCGAGACATAATCGGGAAACTGGGTGTGATAGGCGGTGGTGAACGGAAACTGGTTCATCAGACACCAGCGCCTCGCCGCCAGGCATACCGGCCCCTCCGTCGCGAGGTGAATCGCCTGCGGCCGGAAATCGGCGAGCATGCGGCCGACCGCGCCGGTGCGCGCAAAGGCCAGCCTGATCTCGGGATAGGTCGGGCAAGGCATGGAATAGAACAGGTCGGGCGAGACGACCATGACCTGGTGCCCCTGCCGCTCGAGTTCGGCGCGCACGGCCTGGAGCGTCCGCACCACGCCGTTCACCTGGGGGGTCCACGCATCAGTGGCGATCGCGATGCGCACGCTCGTCAGGCCGCCAGCATCTCGATCTTCGCCGCTTCCCGTTCGGCGATCTCGTCGGCCCAGTGCAGCAGCTCCATCCGCCCGTCGAAATGTTCGACCAGCGCCGTGCAGCCCTCCACCCAATCCCCGTCATTATAATATTCGATGCCGCCGATATTGCGGAACTCGGCGGTGTGGATGTGGCCGCACACAACGCCGTCGACGCCCCGCGCGCCGGCCGCGTGGGCGATCACTTCCTCATAGTTGGAGATGAACTCCACAGCGTTCTTCACCTTGGCCTTGGCGTGCTTCGACAGCGACCAATAGGGGAGCTGGAAAAAGCGGCGATACGCGTTCACCAACCTGTTGAGCGCCATCATGAATTCATAGGCGGCATCCCCGACATGCGCGAGCCATTTGTGCGTGAGCGTGATCATGTCGAATTCGTCGCCATGCAGCACCAACAACCGACGGCCGTCGGCGGTTTCATGAATCGCGTTGCGACGGATCGAGACGCCCCCGAAATCGAGGCCGGTGAACTGGCGCACCACCTCATCGTGATTGCCGGGGATATAGATCACTTCGGCGCCGCGCTTGGCCCGTTTCAGGATGCGCCAGACCACGTCGTTGTGCGACACCGGCCAGTAGAGCTTCTTCTTGAGCCGCCAGCCGTCGATGATGTCGCCGACCAAATACATCCGCTCGCTGTCGACGTGATCCAGGAAGTCGATCAGCATGTCGGCGTTGCAGCCGCGCGTACCGAGATGGATGTCGGAAATCCAGATCGTGCGAAAGGCCCGGCGTTCAGTGACCGTACGTTCCGGAATAGCCGGTTTCGAATTTGCGAAGTCGGCGAAATCAGCGATGCTATTATCCATCGCGATCCTGGTTATAGCGTCCATCTGGCATCGTCCCGCGCAGCCCTTGATGGACCTGCGCTATGGCCGCTTTATGTTACAGCTTGATTCTATTGGTGTGAACGCCCGGTTACGCTTCCATAGCGATATGACGCGGCTCGGCAGCGACCCGGGCCAGCCACAGGCGGATCGCGGGGTAGCGCCCGAGATCGAAGCCGCCATCCTCTGCGACATGGGTATAGGGGTAGAGCGCTATGTCAGCGAGCGTCAGCCGATCGCCGACGAAGAACGGGGTCAGCGCGAGATGCTCGTCCATCAGCGCGAGTGCCGCCTCGCCCGCCGCCTGCTTGGCGGGAAGCTGCGCACGCTGGAGCTCGCTGAGATGCGCCTCCCCCACGAACCGGCGCCAGAAGCGCAGCGTCGCGACATTGGGCTCATGGTTATATTGTTCCCAGAACATCCAGCGGAACATGTCGGCGCGGTCGTAGCGATCGTGCGGGATCAGCGCCGAGCCGTCCGCCAGATAGAGACAGGCAGCAGCGCTTTCGGGCAGATAATCGTCGCCGACCTGGAGCACCGGGATGCGGCCATTGGCGTTGATCCCGCCAAGGAACGCCGCCGAGCGCGTCTCGCCCTTCATGATATCATATTCGCGGCGCTCGAGCGGGATGCCGAGATGCGCCGCGGTCAGCCTGATCTTGTAGCAGTTTCCCGACGCGGCATATTCGTGGAGGATCAGGCTGGACATGTGGCGCTCCCTTTGCGGCCATCCTCATGACGCCGCCGGGCGGAGCGTCAAATCAAATGCAGCGGACGATCGACAAGCGCACCTTGTCTATCGCCCGTGAGCGCCGTGCCTAGAGTCGTTTTCGGTAAGACGGCACCAGCCCGCTCCTCCCCACCCGGCCTCCCATCCAGGATATTCTGTGGGCGGCGGGGTGGGGGAGCGGGCTGGTGCCGATCTAGCGAAGCCGCAAACGACTCTAGATCAGACCCAGCGCTTCGCGACGCCGGCGCAGCGCACCCAGCTCGAACAGCCCGATCCCGCCGAGCGCGACGAGGAAGAGCAGGCCCCAGAAATGGCTCCAGAAGGGGAAGACATAGCCCGCCTCCAGATGCGTGCCGGTCTTGCTCGCCAGCAGGTTCAGCCCGGCTTCGTCGAGTGGCACCATCTGGAAATTGCCCTGGCGCTCCAGATACAGGACATAACCGAGTTCCTTGTAGGACAGCATCGGCAGGCCAGCCGCCGTGACCTCCCGGATCGAATAGCCGAGCATCGGCTTGGGCTCTGCTTCCGCCCTGGGCGGCCGGCGATCGAGCACCGCGAACAGCGGCGTATGGTTGGCCTTCGGCACGAAATAGGCCCAGTTCTGGATGAAGCGCTTCACCTCCGGCAGATCGGCGCGTGCGGGGATTTCGGCGATCGGATCGACCCAGGGCCGGTTCGTCAGCCCAAGCGGCTTATCCGACAGCAGGATCGCGAAGACCGCCGCGATCACGACCACGCCGATCAGCACGCTGCGGATCGTTTCGTCCCGCCTGATCACGGGATGCTTCTTCTCGGCCATTCGGTTCCCCCCTTTTAATTCGCGACGCGCCCCCGCGTACCTATTCCCCGGCGCACCTACTCCATCGTCAGTACGATCTTTCCGACATGATCGCCCGCTTCCATCCGCTCATGCGCGGCCGGCGCCTCGGCGAGCGGATAGGTCCGGTCGATCGCCGGCTTCAGGCGCCCCGCCTCGACATGCGGCCATACCGTCTGCGCGAGCTCCTCGGCGACCATGCTCTTGAACGCGGTATCGCGCGGGCGAAGGGTGGAACCGGTCAGCGTCAGCCGGCGGCGCATGATCTCGAAGATCGGGATCGTCGCCATCAGCCCGCCCTGCACCGCGATCGAGACGTGGCGGCCGTCATCGGCGAGGCATTGAAGGTTGCGCGGCACATAATCGCCGCCGACCATATCGAGCACCACCGCGACCCCAGCGCCGCCGGTGATGGCCTTCACCTCGGCCACGAAATCCTGAGCCTTGTAGTTGATCGCATGATCGGCCCCCAGCGCCTTTGCCGCGGCGCATTTCTCATCCGATCCGGCGGTGACGATGATGGTCAGCCCGAACAACCTGGCCAGACCGATCGCCATCGTGCCGATGCCGCTGGTGCCGCCATGGACGAGCACGGTATCGCCCTCGCTGGCATAGCCGCGCTCGAACAAATTGGTCCAGACGGTGAAAAGCGTCTCCGGCATCGCGGCCGCCTCGACCATCGACAGCGCCTCGGGCACGTGGAGGCACTGGCCATAGGGCGCGACCGCATATTCGGCATAGGCGCCGCCCGACACCAGGGCGCAGACCGGCTGGCCGATCAGTTCGGCCGGCCCGATGATACCCGATCCGCCGGCGCCCGCCGCGACGATCGTGCCCGACAATTCCATGCCGAGGATCGATGGAGCGCCCGGCGGCGGCGGGTACAAGCCCTTGCGCTGCATTACCTCGGGCCGGTTCACGCCCGCCGCTGCGACCCGGATCAGCACCTCTCCTTCGCCGGGCACGGGCACGGGGCGCTCGACGAGGCGGAGCACCTCGGGACCGCCCGGCAATTCGGGGTCGATCGCGTGCATCATCGTCGGAATGATCATCGGCATGTCGGTCATTGCTCCGCTGCCGCCCCGGTCGCGGAACGCCGCCCCCCGTCGCGGAATAGCGCGCCTTATTGACATCGCGGCGTGCCGGGTCAACGTTCCATCCCATGGACCCGGACGAGATTCTCGCACGACGGGCGGGCGATCCGCTAACCGAGCTTGCGCGGCAAGATCTCGATCCCTTTTCGGTCGAGGAATGCGAAACGCGCATCGCGGCGCTTGAGGCGGAAATCGTCCGCACTAAGGCGCGGCTGACCCACGCCGTTAAGCATCGCGCAAGCGCCAACGATTTATTCAAGCGATGAACGCGATCGCCCCGGCAGCCCGATCAGGCCGGGGTTTTCGTCAAGTGCTTGATGCGGACGCCTCGCCTTCCGACATAGAAGGAAAGGGCCGTTCGTCTCTCGCGGCCCGCATGGAGTAAAGTAATGCCCTCTTTCGCCTCCGCGCTGGAAACCACCCTCCACAAGGCGCTTGAAGCCGCGTCCTCGCGACGCCACGAATATGCGACGCTCGAGCATCTGCTGCTCGCGCTGATCGACGACGAGCACGCCTCCAAGGTGATGACCTCGTGCGGGGTCGATCTCGAAGAACTCAAGGCCACCGTCGCGCATTATCTCGACACCGAGCTCGAGGCGTTGAAGGTGGACGCCGCGACCGACCCTTCGCCCACATCAGGCTTCCAGCGCGTCGTCCAGCGCGCGATCCTCCACGTCCAGTCTTCGGGCCGTGACGAGGTGACCGGCGCGAACGTGCTGGTCGCCCTGTTCAGCGAGCGCGAAAGCTATGCCGTCTATTTCCTCCAGCAGCAGGATATGAGCCGTCTCGATGCCGTCAGCTTCATCAGTCATGGCGTCGGCAAGGGCGGCGCCGCCCCGGAGCCCCGCGAAGTGAAGGGCGCCGAGGAGGAAAAAGCGCAAAAGGCCGACGGCAAGGGCAAGAGCGAAAGCGCGCTCAAGCAATTCACCGTCGATCTCAACGAAAAGGCCCGGAACGGCAAGGTCGATCCGCTGATCGGCCGCGGCCCGGAAGTCGACCGTACGGTGCAGATCCTGTGCCGCCGATCGAAGAACAACCCGCTGTACGTCGGCGATCCGGGAGTCGGTAAAACGGCGATAGCGGAAGGCCTGGCGCGGAAAATCGTCGAAGGCGACGTGCCCGAGGTGCTGCTGCCCGCGGTGATCTATTCGCTCGACATGGGCGCGCTACTCGCCGGCACACGCTATCGCGGCGATTTCGAGGAGCGGCTGAAGGCCGTCGTCAACGACCTGGAGAAGCTGCCTCACGCGATCCTGTTCATCGACGAGATCCACACGGTGATCGGCGCCGGCGCGACGAGCGGCGGTGCGATGGACGCGTCCAACCTGCTGAAGCCGGCTTTGTCGGGCGGCACGATCCGCTGCATCGGTTCGACCACCTACAAGGAGTTCCGCAACCACTTCGAGAAGGACCGCGCGCTGCTGCGGCGCTTCCAGAAGATCGACGTGAACGAACCGACGGTCGAGGACACGATCAAGATCCTGACCGGGCTGCGCACCGCGTTCGAGGCGCATCATTCGGTCAAGTACACGCCCGATGCGATCAAGTCGGCGGTCGAGCTGTCGGCACGCTACATCAACGACCGCAAGCTGCCGGACAAGGCGATCGACGTGATCGACGAGGTCGGCGCGATGCAGATGCTGGTGCCGCCGTCGAAGCGCAAGAAGACGATCACCACGCGCGAGATCGAAGCCGTGATCGCGACGATGGCGCGCATTCCGCCGAAATCGGTCTCGGCCGACGACACCAAGGCGCTGGAAAGCCTCGACACCGATCTCAAGCGGGTCGTGTTCGGGCAGAATGCGGCGATCGAGAAGCTCAGCTCGGCGATCAAGCTCAGCCGTGCGGGCCTGCGCGATCCGGACAAGCCGATCGGCAATTACCTGTTCACCGGCCCGACCGGCGTGGGCAAGACCGAGGTCGCGCGCCAGCTGGCGTCGATCATGGGCATCCCGCTCCAGCGTTTCGACATGTCGGAATATATGGAGCGTCATTCGGTCAGCCGGCTGATCGGCGCCCCTCCCGGCTATGTCGGATACGATCAGGGCGGGTTGCTGACCGATGCAGTCGACCAGCAACCGCATTCGGTGCTGCTGCTCGACGAGATCGAGAAGGCGCATCCGGACCTGTTCAACATCCTGTTGCAGGTGATGGACAACGGCAAGCTGACCGACCACCACGGCAAGACCGTCGATTTCAGGAACGTGATCCTGATCATGACGACCAATGCCGGCGCGTCCGACATGGCGCGCGAGACATTGGGCTTCGGCAACCTCTCCCGCGAGGGTGAGGACGAGCAGGCGGTGCAGAAGATGTTCACGCCGGAATTCCGCAACCGGCTCGATGCGATCGTGCCGTTCGGATATCTGCCGCCGGAAGTCGTGGCGCGGGTGGTGGAGAAGTTCATCCTCCAGCTCGAGCTGCAGCTCGCCGATCGGCACGTGCACATCAGCCTGGACGACGAATCCAAGGCATGGCTGACCACCAAGGGCTATGACAAGCTCTATGGCGCGCGGCCGATGGGGCGGCTGATCCAGGAGAAGATCAAGCAGCCGCTGGCCGAGGAGCTGTTGTTCGGCAAGCTCGTCCATGGGGGCGAGGTGAGCGTGAAGCTGAAGGACGGGGCACTGGCGTTCGAGGTCGTCTCGGCGCCGCCGAAAAAGCCCAAGAAGAAGGGCAAGGCCGAGAGCGTCGACGCCAAATAACGGCGTTCATCGCCGGAAACGAAGGAGCCGTGGCGGAAACGCCGCGGCTCTTTTCGCGTCGGCCGCAGTCACCGCTGCCGGTCCGCCACCGGTTGCAATAGGGCGATAAAATCGCCTTGAAAAATGTGAAGCGCTTTTCGATCCCTGCTTTGCGTTTACCATAACCGGCCTATACGGGCGCGCATGTATAAGGGGTGGATTTTCACTGTATCGGCCCTGATCGGCGCTTTCATTCTGTTGGCGTTGATCGGCGCGAAACCTGCGATGGCCCAGACCGGGCTTGCCGGAACACCGGTGGATGTTTGTATCGCCCGGGCCACGCCGGGCATCGATGCGCACGCCGTGTTCGCCGGGCAGGGCCGCTTCAATTGCGTCACCTCACAGACCGCCCTCGGCCCCGGCGAATATTGGGCACTTTCCGCTCCGGTGCACGCGACCGGCCCCGTCGATATTCGCATCGGCAGCCTGTGGCAGGAACGGGTGACGCTGTACGCGCTCTATGCCGATGGCACGATCCTGTCCGCGGTGACGGATGGCCGCGCCGCCACCCGGCATCTGCAGCTTGGCGCGATCATCCAGCGCAGCTTCCCGGCACGCGATGCCCCGCTGGTTCGCCTGCTCTGGCATGTCGAGGGTTCGGCGAACCTGCGCGGCATCCTGATCGGCCCGCGTATCGCGACGCCGGAGGAAAGCACCAGCGCGAACCTGTTGCTGGGCGCGATCTATGCAGCGTTCGCCGGACTGTGCATCGCCCTGCTCATCCATAATCTCGCGCTCTGGGGCGCCCTGCGGCATCCGTTCCAGCTGGCCTATTGCGGCATGCTGTTGGCGTTGCTGGTCTACACGGCCTCGTCTTCGGGGGCGCTGGCCTGGGCGTGGCCCGATATGGCCAACAACGATCGTCTGCGGGTCAACTACGCGTCGCTGGGCATGGCAGCGGTAGCGGCGATGCTCTTCGCCCGGACTTTCTTCGAGCCGCGCGTCTTCGCCGGATGGCTGGCGAAGACGAGCAATGTGGTATGCGGCCTGATGGTGATCACCGTCGCCATGCTCGCGACGTTGAAGCCGTCGCACGTCCCCCTGTTCGACCTGTTCTTTTGCCTGGTCTTCGCCGCTCAACTGGGGATCGTGGTGCCGATCCTGTGGCGCGGCTGGCGCATGCGGAGCAATTATCTCTGGATGTTCGCGATTGCCTGGGCGGCGCCGATCGTGCTTGCCTGTTTCCGCGCCGCCGGCTCGTTCGGCGCGCTCGACTGGAGCTTCTGGCTCGACAATTCGACGATCCTGGCGATGACGGTCGAGGCGCTCTTTTCGAGCCTCGCGATCGCCTATCGCATCCGCCTGCTCAGCCTCGAGCGGGACGAGGCACGCGAGCAGGAAATCGCCGCGCGCCTGCTGGCCGATACCGATCCGCTGACCGGCCTGTTCAACCGCCGCGCCTTCTTGCGCCACGCGATCGGGCGGGAGGGCGATCAGATCCTGCTGGTCGCGGACATAGATCATTTCAAACGCGTCAACGAAGCGATCGGCCATGACGGCGGCGACGAAGTGTTGCGCGTCTTCGCCCGCACGCTGCGTCAGTCGGTACCACCCGAGGCACTGGTCGCGCGGATCGGCGGCGAGGAATTCGCCATCGTGACGCCGGTGACGCTCGCCGTCGAGCCGGAAGACATCCTGGCGCGGCTGCGCGAGGCCCGGATGCCGTTCGGCCTGTCGGTGACGGCAAGTATCGGCAGCTGCACCGGGCGGCTCACGAAGGAGGGCGACTGGAAGGCGCTGTACCGCTGCGCCGACCGGGCGCTGTTCGAGGCGAAGGCCGCCGGGCGCGACCGGGTCCACGGCGCGGTCCCCGAAAGCCGTATCGTCGCATAATCGTCGCACAAGCGCCCGTTGCGCTGGATGGCGCGCTTGCCCCCGTTTCGGCACGCGCTTATGGTGAACGGCGTTGGAGGAGTGAGATGCGCAATCGTCGAATAGGCCTGGGGATCGCGGCTGCGGCTCTGCTCGTCCTGGCCGCGCGCCATCCGTCTGCCGACATCCGCATCCTGACGCACGAGCAATCGGACATTGCGCCGCAGCGCATCCAGGCAGCGTTCGATCTGGGCTGGGTGGCGGTCTCCGTGCTGATCACCTGGACGGCCAAGCGCTTCGTCTGACGCTTGCACGGTACGGGCTCGCTGCTTACATCCTTGTCAATGAACGATCCCGAAAGCGCCTGGCGCGATTCCTATCGCCACCCCACGCGTTGGGACGGCACGTATCCGCCGCTGTCGATGGTGGATTTCTTCGATCAGGGCGCGGCGCGGGGCGGCACGGCGCCGCTGATCGATTTCCTCGGCCGGCACTATAGCTATGCCGAGACGCTTGACGGTGCGAACCGCGTGGCTTGCGGGCTGAAGGCGCTGGGCTATGGCCCGGGCGACCGGATCGGCCTGTTTCTGCCCAATGTGCCGCATTATCTGGCGGCCTATTACGGCATCCTCAAGCTGGGCGCGACGGTGGTGAATTTCTCGCCGCTCTATACCGCCGCCGAGCTTGAGCATCAGGTCGCCGATTCGGGCACGAAGCTCCTGTTCACCCTGTCGGCCACCGCCTTGCTGCCGACCGCGCTGAAGGTGCTTGAGGAGAGCAGCCTCGAGCGGCTGGTCGTCGGTTCAATCGCAGGCGTGCTGCCGCCGGCGAAATCAGTGCTTTACCGGCTGTTCAAGCGCGCCGAGGTGGCGACGCGACCCGACGATCCCCGCATCATGGCCTTTTCGCAGCTGATCGCGAATGACGGCGTGTGCCCAGCCCCGGCGATCGATCCGATCAACGATATCGCGCTGATCCAATATACCGGCGGCACCACCGGCACGCCCAAGGGCGCGATGCTGACTCACCAGAATCTCAGCGCCAATGCGCGCCAGGTGATGGGCCTCGATCCGCATCCCGAGCGGCCCGACCGTATCCTCGGCGTGCTGCCGCTGTTCCATGTCTTCGCCAATACCTGCGTGCTCAACCGCACCGTGTTCAACGGCGGGTGCATCGTTATGCTGCCGCGCTTCGAGGCGGGCCAGGTGCTTGCGGCGATCGACCGCACCAAGGCGACTGCGCTGCCGGGCGTGCCGACCATGTACCAGGCGCTGCTCGACCATCCCAAGCTGGCAGCGACCGACTTTTCCTCGCTGCGCGTCTGCATCTCCGGCGGTGCGCCTTTGCCGGCCGAGCTGAAGCGCAAGTTCGAGGCGGCGACCGGATCGGCCGTGGTCGAGGGCTATGGCCTGTCCGAAAGCTCCGGGGTGATCTCGGCCAATCCCTATGAGGGCGACGGCAAATCCGGCACGATCGGCCAGCCGATCCCGGGCACGCGCGTCAAGCTGGTCGACAAGGGCGATCCAAGCCGCCCGCCGCCCGCGGGCGAGCCCGGCGAGATCGTTACTGCAGGTCCGCAGATCATGAAGGGCTATTGGCAGCGCCCGGAAGCCGATGACGACGTGTTCATCACTGATGCCGAGGGCCGGGTGTGGTTGCGCACCGGCGATGTCGGCACGATCGACGATGACGGCTTCATCAAGATCGTCGACCGGCTGAAGGACATGATCGCGGTATCGGGCTTCAAGGTCTTCCCGAGCCAGATCGAGGCAGTGCTGCACCATCATCCGGCGGTAAAGGAGGCGATGGTGATCGGCCTGCCCGATCCCTATCGCGGCGAGCATCCCCGCGCCTATGTGACGCTGAACGACGATATGGCGATCACCGGCGACGAGCTGCGCGACTGGCTCAACCCGCAGATCGGACGGCACGAACGCGTCGACCAGGTGGTGATCCGGCTGACCATGCCCAAGACGATGATCGGCAAGCTGAGCCGCAAGGACCTGGTCGCCGAGGTGATGGCCGAAAATCAGGCCCCGAACAGCGCGGTCTGATCGCGCGCACCATGAACGATCCGCAGGATCGTCACGACCTGACCCTCGATCTCATAGAAGATCGTCATATGCCGCTCGAAGACGAGGCTGCGCAGGCCATGCCTGAGATCGTTCCTGGGCGAGCCCCTCCTGGGAAAGTCGACCAGCTTCGCCAAATGACGTCGAAGGCGCGAGCCGTACGCGTCAGCCGTATCGAGGTCAGCCTCCGTCGCGATCCACATCCAGATATCGGCAAGATCCTCATAGGCGCGCGCGCCCAGCCTGACCTGGTAACTCAACCCGCCCGTCTCGCGGCGGACAATGCGTCCAGCCGGACGAACGCCTCGTCGATCGGTATCGACGGGCGCGAGTCGTCGAGCGCTTCCTGGATTTTCAGCCGCAGCATTTCATCAAGCGCAGCTTCCTCCCGGTCGAGCGCCCGCAAGCCGGCGCGCACCACTTCGCTCATAGAGGAGAAGCGCCCGGACTCGACATGGCGCTTCGCCCGATCGGCCATGTCACCCAGAGTCACTGTAACGGCTTTGCTCGCCATATCGGCCTCCAATATGATTTTATCATATAAGGCATCCACTGAGCCTGCTCAACACCAGCCGTCCTTGACCCCCCTCGCCCGCCTGCCGCATAGCGGCGCGATGGAAATACCGATCGAAGAGCTGTCGTTCGAGGACGCGCTGAAGGAGCTCGAGGCAATCGTCTCGCGGCTCGAAAGTGGCGATGCGCCGCTCGACCAGGCAATCAGCCTGTACGAGCGCGGCGACAAGCTGCGCCGCCGTTGCGCCGACCGGCTCGATGCGGCCCAGGCGCGGATCGAGGCGATCCGGCTCGACGGCGAAGGCCGCGCCGCCGGCACCCATCCCTTTGCGGCCGGCTGACCGCGTGCCTGCCGCCTCTCTGTCGTTGCAGGCCGCGCTGACGCAGGTCGGCGCCGATGTCGATCGGCGCCTCGACGCCCTGCTGGCCGTGCCCGACGATCCCCGCGCCGATCTGTACCGGGCGATGCGGCATGCCGCGATCGGCGGCGGCAAGCGCCTGCGCCCGCTGCTGGTGTTCGCGACGGCGCGGCTGTTCGGCGTCGACCGCGATTGTGCCAGCCGAGTCGCGACGGCGATCGAATGCATCCATGTCTATTCGCTGATCCATGACGACCTGCCCGCGATGGACGATGACGACATGCGGCGCGGCAAGCCGACCGCGCACAAGGTCTATGGCGAGGCGACCGCGATCCTGGCGGGCGATTGCCTCCACGCCCTGGCGTTCGAGATCCTCGCCGATCCGGCGACTCATGCCGATCCGTTCGTGCGCAGCGAGCTGGTGCTCGATCTGGCGCGCGCTTCCGGCCCGTCGGGCATGGCGGGTGGGCAGATGATGGACCTGGAGGCCGAGAAATCGAGCTTCGACCTGTCGACCGTTACCCGGCTGCAGGCAATGAAGACCGGCGCGCTGATCGCCTGCTCGGTCGAGGCCGGCGCGATCCTCGGCCGCGTGCCGCCGGAGGGCCGCACTCCGCTGCGCGGCTATGCGCGCGACATGGGCCTGGCCTTCCAGATCGCCGACGACCTGCTCGACGTCGAGGGCGACGAGACGACCGCCGGCAAGAAGCTGCGCAAGGATGCGGGCGCCGGCAAGGAGACCTTCCTGTCGCTGCTCGGCGTCGCCCGCGCCCGCGAGCAGGCGCGGATGCTGGTCGACCAGGCAGTGCAGCACCTCCAGGGCTTCGGGGCCGAGGCCGATCTGCTGCGCGACATCGCCCGCTTCACGCTGGAACGCGACCGGTGATCCTCCCCCACCGCGCTTCGTTCGGCCGGCCGGACCGTCCCATCGACGAACAGGGGAGAAGCACATGACCATCCGCACCGGCGTCTATCCCGGCACGTTCGATCCGATCACGCTCGGGCACATGGACATCATCCGGCGCGGCGCGAAGCTGGTCGACCGGCTGGTCATCGGCGTCACCACTAATCCGTCCAAATCGCCGATGTTCGATCTCGACGAGCGTATGGCGATGGTCCAGCGCGAGGTCGCCGGGATCGGCGGGGAAATCCATGTCGTCAGCTTCGATTCGCTGCTGATGGATTTCGCAGAGCGCGCCGGCGCCAAGGTGATCGTGCGCGGCCTGCGCGCGGTCGCCGATTTCGAATATGAATATCAGATGGCGGGCATGAACCAGCAGATTAATCCGCGAGTCGAGACGGTGTTCCTGATGGCCGACGTGTCGCTGCAGCCGATCGCCAGCCGGCTCGTCAAGGAAATCGCGCTCTATGGCGGACCGATCGACCGGTTCGTCACACCCGCCGTCGCCATCGACGTCGCGGCGCGGGTCGAGAAGATCGGGCGCAAGGGCAGCTGACGAATTTCGCGCGCTTGCCACATGGACGCCACGGTTGCGTCGGATGAACGGCCGGATGTTCAGATTGGCGCAAGCAGGGATTTGCTCTAAGCGCGCTGCACGGCCCCGTCTGCGGGCCAGAGCCTACGGGGATATGATGCGTTTTATTGCCAGCCTGATTGCGTGTGTCTCCGCCCTGTTCGTCGCGGGTTCGGCAACCGCCCAGCAGAATATCGACATCCCGGTCGCGGGGCGTCCGCCCTTGCCGACCAAGGACCCCGAGAATCTGTGGTATCTCGATCTGTCGACTGGCGGCCGGGTCACCATCTGGCTGCGCCCCGATGCCGCGCCCAAGATGGTCGAGCGAGTGAAGGAGCTCACCCGCCAGCATTTCTATGACGGGCTTGCCTTCCACCGCGTGATCGACGGCTTCATGGCGCAGGGCGGCGATCCCAAGGGCGATGGCACCGGCGGCTCGACGCTGCCGGACATGAAGGCCGAGTTCAATTTCCTGCCGCATGTGCGCGGCGCCGTCTCGGCGGCCCGCACCGCGGATAATGAGGACAGCGCGAACAGCCAGTTCTTCATCGTCTTTCAGCCGCGCCTGCCGCTCGACAACAAATATACGGTGTTCGGCCGGGTGATCTCCGGCATGGAATATGTCGATGCGATCGAGCGCGGCGAGCCGCCGACGAACCCGACCAAGATCCTCCACGCCTATATCGCGTCCGATAATCCCCCGGCCTATGTCGCGCCGCCCCCGCCAGCACCGCCGACCCTGGCCCCGAGCCTGACGCTCGGCACGGATGCACCCGCCCCCAAGGCGCCGGCGCCGGCCAAAGCCAAGGCGCCCGCACCGAAGGCCAAGGCGAAGGCCAAATAACCAGCCGGAGACACGGACCGGCAGGGATAGCCCCGTGAAGGTCGATCTGTTCGATTTCGATCTGCCGCCCGAGCGGATCGCGCTGCGCCCCGCGACGCCGCGCGATGCCGCGCGCCTGCTGGTGCTCGACGGCGACGCGACGCGCGACCTGACGGTCACCGACCTGCCCGGCCAGCTGCGCGCCGGCGATCTGCTCGTGTTCAACGACACCCGCGTGATCCCCGCCCAGCTCGAGGGCAAACGCGGCGACGCCAGGATCGGCGCCACGCTCCACAAGCGTGAAGGCCCGCGCCGCTGGCGCGCCTTCATCCGCAACGCGCGGCGGCTGCATGAGGGCGACAGCATCGAGTTCGGCAATGGCGTCAGCGCGATCGCAAGTGACCGTGCCGACGACGGCAGCCTGGCGCTGACCTTCGCCGGCGACGAGCCGGTCGAGCTGTTGCTCGAACGCGCCGGGCGGATGCCGCTGCCGCCCTATATCGCCGCCCGGCGCGCGGCCGATGCGCGCGACGCCGAGGATTACCAGACGATGTTCGCGGCCGAAAAGGGCGCGGTCGCCGCGCCCACCGCCGCGCTGCACTTCACTCCCGGCCTGATGGCGAGCCTCGCCGCCAGCGGCATCGATCACGCCACGCTCACGCTGCATGTCGGCGCCGGCACTTTCCTGCCGGTCAAGGCGGAAGATACGGACGCGCACCGGATGCACGCAGAATGGGGCCGGATCGACGCCGCGACGGCCGAGCGGCTCAACGCGGTCCGCGCCCGCGGCCGCCGGGTGATCGCGGTCGGCACCACCAGCCTGCGCCTGATCGAGAGCGCCACGGGCGAGGACGGCGTGATCCGCCCGTTCGCCGGGGACACGGCGATCTTCATCACCCCGGGCTACCGGTTTCGCGGCATCGACGGTCTCGTCACCAACTTCCATCTGCCGAAATCGACCCTGTTCATGCTGGTATCGGCGCTGATGGGGCTCGACCGGATGAGAGCGGCTTACGCTTATGCCATTGAAAATGAATACCGTTTCTACTCTTACGGGGACGCGTCGCTGCTGCTGGCGTAAAACTGTCCACGAAGCCCGGTAAGCGCTTTGTAGACCCAGTCCGGTGTACATCCCGGGGAAGAGTGGATAGCATCTTACGTCAGTTTCTTGGGGGAAATAAATGCGCAGACTCTTTCTTGCCGTAATCGCGGGCGTGTCCGCATTGGCTGCACAGGGGGCTGCCGCGCAAGAGGCCGCCGCTCCGGCACAGGCGCAGCCGACAACCATCGTCTATTCGGACGACGGGATGAGCCGGATGGCCGATCTCCCGATGGGCGTCCATCGTATTCCGGACAGCAACGTCATCATCTCGGGGCATCAGAAGGGCGGCGGCGTGGGCATGCTGTTCGGCGTGGTCGGCATGGCGATCCAGAGTTCGGCCAACACCCAAACCGGTACGGCCAAGGTGCACAACGTGGAAGATGACTTGCGCTTCGACGCGACGGCAATGGCACTCGACCTGACCCGGACAATATTGGCGGACGGAAAGTACGGGGAGCGTTTCAAGTTATCGCCCCAGCCGGGCGATCGCATCTTCAACGTGACGCCCTATGTCGTGATCACGTTCGTGAACGAGACCGATGTTCGCCCCTATGTCGTGCTGAAGACGAAGCCCGCTGCCGGAGCGCCCGGCGAATCGCCCAAAGCGCTGAAATATTTCTGCTGTGAAGGGAAGCCATTGCCGCTTCTCGGCGAAGGTGGCCTTGCCGAAAACAACGGCGCGCGCCTGAAGGCGCTTCTGACCTCGGAGCTGGAAACGGCCATCCAGGTGATGCTCCAGGATCGTTCCCAGCCCTATCCCCGGGACAAGCAGTCGAGGGTCACCTTCAACGGATCCCTCCCCTTCGTCGGCAAGCCTTTCAAGATGAAGGGATTACAACTGGGCCATTATGGCGAATATTCCCTGATTGAATTCCCCCCGGGCGCGATTGTCTTCGGAGGCGTGAATATTGCAGAGCCGGGGTCGCTCGAGATCGTGCCTCCGAAGGACAAATGATGGATTGATGCTCCGATCGCCCGGAGTTTGTCGAAAGGGTGACGTTTGCTGATCAATCGGTGGACGTCACCATTTGATGTCGCCCTTGGGCTGAAAGAAATCGTTTGCCGGAAACCTTCGCTCGAAAGATTTCCCCAGTCTAACCCAAATTTGTTCATGCTGGTATCGGCGCTGATGGGGCGGGATCGGATGCGGGCGGCCTATGCCCATGCAATCGCGACCGGCTATCGCTTCTACAGCTATGGCGACTCCTCGCTCCTCCTGCCCTGAGCCGACATTGGCCCCTTGATCCGAGTCAAAGGCCGTTCGACCGTTCGTCCTATTCTCCGCTCCTGAAACTGGCCGTGGAGAGGGCGCGATGGGAAGGCAGATCGAGGGAACGTTCATCTTTGACGGGGATGCCGCGACGCGCGGCTTCGCGCTCAACGCCATGTGCTTTTCGTTCAACGACGCCGCCAACCGCGCGGCCTTCGTCGCCGACGAGCAGGCCTATTGCGATCGCTTCCACCTGACCGAGGCGCAGCGCGAGGCCGTCGCCAGCCGCGACGTGCTCGCGATGCTGCGCGCGGGCGGCAACATCTATTATCTCGCGAAGCTGGCCGGGATCCTCGGCCTCAGCGTCCAGGATCTGGGAGCCCAGCAGACTGGCCTCAGCCTAGAAGCCTTCAAGCAGCGCCTGCTCGATGCCGGAACGCTCGATGCCGGAAAGGTGGCCCGTCATGGCTGAGGTCGTCGGCGGCGTCTTCGCCAGCCACGTGCCCGCCATCGGCGGCGCCATCGCCCGCGGTCTCCAGCAGGATCCCTATTGGAGCCCCTTCTTCGCCGGGTTCGATGCGGTCCAAGCCTGGCTCGGCCGGGCGAGGCCCGATGTGGCCGTCGTGTTCTACAACGATCACGGCCTGAACTTCTTCCTCGACAAGCTGCCGACCTTCGCGGTCGGCGCCGCCACTGAATATGGCAATGCCGATGAGGGCTGGGGCCTGCCGGTGAGCAAGCCCTTCGCCGGCGATCCGGCGCTGTCGTGGCACCTGATCGAAGCGCTGGTCGCGGACGAATTCGATATCACCACCTGCCAGTCGATGCTGATCGATCATGCGCTGACCATCCCGATGCAGCTGTGCTGGCCTGACGTTGCAGAGTGGCCGGTGCGGATCGTACCGATCGCGATCAACACGGTGCAGCATCCGTTGCCCAGCCCGGCGCGCTGCCTTGCGCTCGGCCGTGCGGTTGGCCGGGCGCTGGCGCGCTGGCCGGGCGACGAGCGGATCGTGGTGTTCGGCACCGGAGGCCTGTCGCATCAGCTCGAAGGGCCCCGTGCCGGTTTCATCAACAGCGATTTCGATCGGCGCTGCATGGATGCGCTGGCCAACGAACCCGATCTGCTGACGCGCCATTCGAGCCTGGACATCGTCGAACTGGCGGGCAGCCAGGGGGTGGAGATTCTCAACTGGATCGCGGCGCGCGGCGCGCTCGGTGCGGCCACGCACGAGATTTGCCGCAACTACCATATCCCCATTTCCAACACCGCCGCCGCCTCGATGGTGCTTGAGGCCGGGCTGGCGCGGGCCGCGTAGGCCAAGGTCCGGACCGGCACGACATAGCTATCGCCACGCCGCTCGATTGGGCTATCGGATCACCATGGCGAAGACGCCAGTCGATCCGTGAAAAGGCCTTCCCGAGATGCGCATGCCGATCCTCGCCGCCGCCCTGGCGATCGCTGCGCCCGCCACTGGGCAGACCACCGAGCGCGTGCCGATTCCAACCGGCCCGGGCAGTGTCGCACCGGGCTCGACCGGGCCGGGGGGCCAGCCGCCGGCAACGATCATTGCAGAGCCTGTCGCGATGATGATCGCGGCTTGCGACGCCGATGGCGACGCGCGGGTTACTCATGCCGAGCTGCAGGCCTGCCTGACGCGGAGCTTTGCCGCAATCGACCGGGGCGGGACCGGATCGATCGGCTATATCGGTTATAGCGACTGGGCGCTGTTGTGGCTGGGCGACCGCAACGCCCTGCCCAGCCCGTTCACCATCGATACGGACGGCGACAATCGGATCACGCTCGCCGAGTTGACCGCGCAGTTTGACCGCCTTTTCACGCGCTTCGATGCGAACCACGACGGCGCGGTCACCCGAGCGGAGTTGCTGACGATCCGGTCGGTCGCGATCGGCACGCCCCTCGCCCAGCCCGACGGGAAGCGCGGCGCGAAACCGCCGCGGCGCTGAGGGCATGTTCCGCGTGAATCCCGCAGATCCGCCCCTGCCCCCCTCGGCGCGACGCTATCGGCTGGCCATCTTCGATTTCGATGGCACGCTCGCCGATAGCGGCGACTGGTTCATTTCGATTTCGGACCAGCTCGCCCAGCGCTTCGGCTTCCGCAGAGTCACGACCGAGGAGATCGAGCAGTTGCGCGGCCGCACAACGCGCGAAGTGCTCAGCTTTCTCGGCATACCGCGCTGGAAGCTCCCCGCGATCGGCCGCTACCTCCACGCGCTGCTGGCCGAGCAGACCGATCGCATCGCGCTGTTCGACGGGATCGATTCGCTGATCGAGCGGCTGTCCGCGGCCGGCCTGAAGATCGCGGTCGTCACCTCCAACTCGGAGGAGAATGCACGGGCGATATTGGGGCCGGCCAATGTCGCGCGGATCGACTGGTTCGAATGCGGCGCTTCCCTGCTGGGCAAGGCGCGGCGGTATCGCAGGGTGCTGCGCCGCGGCTATATCGAGGCCTATGAGGCAATCGCGATCGGCGACGAGACACGCGATATCGCCGCCGCGCGCAAGGCCGGCATTGCCGCCGGTGCGGTCCTGTGGGGCTATGCCAATCGCAAGGCGCTGGAGCGCGCGCGCCCGGACATTTTCTTCGAGCATCCGAACGAGATCGCGCAGCTGCTGCTTGGGACGGCGGACTGCCCGGGCGCGTCGCGACAAGGATGATCGCGATGCGATCGATCCCCGATGATTTCGACGCCGAGAGCGTTACGGCGATCGACGGACGCCTCGACGGGATCGTGCGCGACGAGCGCGTGTCGATCCCGCTCGCGATCGAAAGCGGCAGCCGCGCCTGGGGCTTCGCTTCACCCGACAGCGATTATGATTGCCGCTTCCTCTATGTCCGCCGTCGCGAGGATTATCTGACGCTCTGGCCCCGGCGCGACGTGATCGAAACGGCGCTCGAAGGGCTGCTCGATGCCAATGGCTGGGATATCGCCAAGGCCCTGCGGCTGATCGTCAAGGGCAATGCCGTGGCGATCGAATGGCTGCGCTCGCCGATCGCCTATCGCGGCGATCCGGCGTTTCGGGACGCGGTGCTCGCCTTTGCCGACGCGCATGCCCCGCTGCCGCTGCTGCGGCGTCACTATCTGCATCTGGGCACGCAGCAATGGCTCCGGGCCGGCGACGCTGAAGCGATCGCGATCAAGCGCCTCTTCTATATCCTGCGTCCTGCCGCAGTGCTGCGCTGGATGCGCCTTCATCCCGGGCTGACGCCGCCGATGCATTTTCCGACGCTGATCGCCGAATGCGATCCGCCGGCGCAGGTCGGTGCGATCGTCGCTGAGCTGATCGCGCGTAAGGCGGAGACACGCGAGCTGGGCCTCGCGCCGATGCCGGCCGAACTGGCGGCGTTCGCCGAAGCTGAATTCGCCCATGCCAAGGCTGAGGAAAAGGGCATGACCGATCCCCGCTCCCAGGCGGCGGCTGACAGCTTTTTCCTGGAGATGGTGGACCGCTTCGGCCCTGAATGAGAGATACTTGACTCCGTCAAGTAATGGCGACATTTTCAGACGATGGAATCGACTCTCCAGTCCGTGCGGGCGTTCAATCGCTTCTACACGCGCTTCGCGGGCGTGCTCGAAGCGCGCTTTCTTGACAGCGAGCTCTCGCTGGTCGAAGCCCGCCTGCTCTACGAAATCGTCACGCGCGAGCAGCCGGTCGCCGTCGAGCTGCAACAGGCGCTCGGCCTCGACGCGGGCTATGCCAGTCGCATCCTGCGCAAGTTCGAGAGCAAGGGCTGGATCGAGCGGATGCGCGGCACCGACGCGCGGCGGCGGCCGATCGGGGTGACCACCCCCGGCCGCGCGGTCTTCGCCGATCTCGACCAGCGCCAGCGCCAGGCGATCGAGCGCCATCTCAAGCCGCTTGGCGCCGCCGACCGCCGCGTGCTCGAGGCCGCGCTCGGGACGGCGCACACCCTGCTCTCGGCCGAAAGCGCGGCCGACTATAGCTTGCGGACCTTCACCACCGGCGACATGGGCATGATCGCTGCGCGCCAGGCGATCCTCTATCAGGAGAGCCATGGCTGGGGGGCGCCGATGGAAGTGCTGCTCGGCGAGGTCACCGCCCATTTCCTGCGCGATTTTCGCGCCGGTCGCGAGCAATGCTGGGTCGCCGAGAGCGGCGGGGCGATGGCCGGATCGATCTTCGTCGTCGATGCGGGCGACGATGTCGCACAGCTCAGGCTGCTCTATGTCGAACCCTGGGCGCGCGGCATGGGAATCGGCGGCGACCTGGTCGAGCGCTGCATCGTCTTTGCGCGGAACGCCGGATACCGGACGATGCGGCTATGGACTCATACCGTGCTGGACAGCGCACGCCGCATCTATGCCGGCGCCGGGTTCGAGATCGTCTCGACTGAGGTGCATCACGAATTCGGTCGGCCCGAACAGGGCGAAATCTGGGAACTGGGGCTGCGGAAATAAGCCCAAACCTCTCCCCGTTCGGCCTGAGGAACGGGGATGGGGTCGGATCACTCCACATGCACCGCGAGCCACACCGTTGGCTCGTCCTTCGCGGTGTACGTCACCCAGTGGCGCTGCCCGCCGAGGATCGTCAGATGATCCCCCGGCCGCAAGGTCACCCCTACCGAATCCTCGACGCGAATTCCGGCCTCGCCGCTCAGCAGCACGACCCATTCGTCCTGCTCCTGCACCATCGGCGCATCCTCCGGCGTCGCCTGGCCGCGCGAGACGATTCGCTCGATCCGCACGCCGGGGCGCTCGAGTAGATCCGTGAATACCTCGGCGCGGCGCGCGGCGGGCAGCTTGGAGAAAAGATTGCCGACCGCGACTTTGAATGCGGGCTTTGGCTTGGGCGCGGGTTTCGGCTTGGGCACGGCTTTCGGTTTCGGCGCCGGCTTGGGTTTGGCCGCCGGCTTCTGCCTCCGTTCCGGCGCTCGTTCGGATGCCGGTACCTCAGGTTCAGGCTCGGGCTCTGGCTCTCGCTTTGGCGGCGCCACTTTCTTCAGCGCCTCGATCGTCCCGGCCGAGCTTTTCCACGTCGCCCGCATCGCCGCGCGCAGATACGCCTCGATATCCTCGCCACTCGCTTCGAACCCCGACGCGCCGATGCCGAGCACAGCCTTGCCCGCCGCATCGACCAGCCCGTAAAGCCCGAAATCGCCACCGGCCTTGCGCCGCCGGGACTTTTGCAGCTTCAGCCCCCGATGCCGCGCCATCTCGCGCAGCGCCTCATCCCGTTCGTCAGCCATGATGCCCGTCTAGATGTTTAGTCCCGGGAAGTCGCGGTACGGCTCGATCCTGAAGCGGCCTGGATCTTCCGTCCAGATGGGAAACATATTCGTGTGGTGCGAGGCCGCGTTGGGCCTTTAGCCGCCAGCCATGATTCTGGGCGTCGATGAAGAGCGTGAGGTGCCGCTGCAGTTCGTTGCGACCACCACAATGGTTGCACGGCGGTTGCACCGTCCGCGGCGCGCCATTGCAACTCCTCGCACCGATCCGCCCCGCCTAGTGACGCTGCCATCGAGCCGGCCGCGATACCCGCCGAACCGGAAAGAGGATATTACCATGTCGAAGTCGATCATCATTGCAGCGGCCGTCTCGGCCGTCATCGTCACCACCCCCGCCTTCGCGCAGGATCGCGGCAAGCCCGCCGGCACCCAGTCGACCGGTTTCGGCGGCCGGAACGGGTCCGCCACCACCCTTCGCGACGCCCCGCGGCGCGACACCGCAACGCAGTCGAGCGGCTTTGGTGGCCGGAACGGCTCGGCCACCGATCTGCGCGATGCGCCCCGGCGCGATACCGGGGACAGCAAGCGCGAAATCCGGAGGAGCGGCGTCGTGACCCGCGAGCATGCGCCGCGGACCCAGTCGACCAACAACCTGAAACAGATCGGCCTGGCGGACCATTGATTGCCGGGTGGATGGGCGCCCGCCTCGGGGGGCGCCCATCCACCCAAGATCAGGAGATGATCCCCGGCGCGCGCTTCATCGAATTAAATTGAGTCCGGACTCTGGCCAGGGCGGCGAAGCGATGCGTGTCGACAGCAGGCGACCCGCGGGGCTAGGGGGGCGCATGCCTCCGCGTTTCGAGTTCACCATCCATGCCACCGACGGCAAGGCCCGCACCGGCGAGATCGCGATGCGCCGCGGCACGATCCGCACACCCGCCTTCATGCCGGTCGGCACCGCCGCGACGGTCAAGGCCGTCAAGCCCGCCGATGTGCGCGCGTCCGGCGCCGACATCATCCTTGGCAACACCTATCACCTGATGCTCCGGCCTGGCGCCGAGCGTGTCGCGCGGCTCGGCGGGCTTCACGGTTTCATGGGCTGGGATCGCCCGATCCTGACCGACAGCGGCGGCTATCAGGTAATGAGCTTGAGCGACCTGACCACCCGTTCCGAGGACGGCGTGACCTTCAAGAGCCATCTCGACGGTTCGCGCCATACGCTCAGCCCGGAACGCTCGATCGAGATCCAGCGCCTGCTCGGCTCCGACATCGTCATGGCGTTCGACGAGCTGGTGCCGACCACCTCCACGCCGGAAGTGCAGGCCGCCGCCATGGCGCGATCGATGCGCTGGGCGAAGCGCAGCCGCGATGCGTTCGACAGCGGCGGCGCCCATGCCGAAGGCGCCGCGATCTTCGGCATCCAGCAGGGCGCGCTCGACGAGACGCTGCGCGGCGACAGTGCCGCCGCGCTGATCGATATCGGCTTCGATGGCTATGCGGTGGGCGGCCTCGCGGTCGGCGAGGGGCAGGAGGCGATGTTCGGCTGCCTCGATTTCGCGCCCGGGCAGCTCCCGGCGGAGAAGCCGCGCTACCTGATGGGCGTGGGCAAGCCGGACGATATCGTCGGCGCGGTCGAGCGCGGCATCGACATGTTCGATTGCGTGCTGCCGACCCGATCGGGCCGCACCGGACAGGCCTTCACGCGCCGGGGGCCGATCAACATCCGCAACGCGAAATTCGCCGAGGACACCGGTCCGCTCGATCCGGCCTGCTCCTGCCCGGTCTGCGCCGGCTGGAGCCGCGCCTATCTCCACCATCTGGTCCGCGCCGGCGAGATTCTCGGCGCGATGCTGATGACCGAACATAATCTGTGGTTCTATCAGGTCTTGATGGCCGATCTGCGCGCGGCGATAGCGGACGGGCGGATCACGGCCTTTGCCGATGCGTTCAGGCGGGATTATGCCGGCCCGCCCAAGGGAGAGTGACTTGTCCAGTACCGACGAAGACGACGCCAACGAGATTCTCGCCGCAACCCGCGAGGCCAAGGAACACCGCGAGGCGGCCGCTGTGACCGCCGATCCCGCCAAGGCGAAGCGCTGGCCGATCGCTACGATCGGCCTCGGCATCGGCTCGGCCGCCGTCGTCGCCGCCCTGCTCTACGCCAACCGGTCGCGGCAGAAGCGTTAGGCCAGACCATGTCCGCCGGAATGGACGCGTTCGCGCCCGTTGCCCGGCTTGCTCATTGCCGTCCGGCGGGGTCGATCGCCTTACGGTCGGCTTGCGGAAACATGATCCCGCCGAGCGCGAGCAGGACAGCAGCACCACCCAGGCCGATGACCATCAGCAGCGTGCCGTTGCTGCCGGCGATCTGCGTGCCCTTGAAGCCGAGCGCGTCGAGCAACGGATAGCACAGGCCGATGGCGAGCGCGTAGCCGAGCTTGTTGGTGAGCGCGAGCAAGGCGAAATGGCTGCCCATGGTCGAATGCCCGCTGCGCGCGCCGTCGGCACCGGCGACCTCGACCATCGCTGCATTGAGGTTGGACTGATAGCCTCCGGTGAATAGCCCGACCCCAAATTGAATCGCCGCCGCAATCGCCAGCGCGCCATGGGGCACGAGGCCCAGGCCGAGCGTCGCGACCGCGGCGCCGGTCATCGCGATGGTGAAGGAGGCGCGGGTGCCCATGCGGATCGTGATGCGCAGGAACAGCGGCACGCCGGCGATCATGCCGATGAAATAGACCAGCATCAGCGTCGAGAAGGAGTGTCCCAGGCCCAGCAGGCTCAGGATGAAGAAGGAGGTCGCGCTGATCACCGCGAACCCGCCGCCCGACAGCAGGTCCGCCAGCAGGAGCCGGCGCAGGCCCGCGGACGCGCCCAGCAGGCGCAGGACGGCGAAGGGATCGGCCGTGCCGCCCTGATGCCGTCCGGCCGCGGGCAGGCGCAGGGCGAGGACCAGCGCGATCGGCAGCGCGATCATCGCGAACCAGCCCATGACCGAGAGCTGATCGGTCAGGCGGCTCCCGCCGAGATGCTCGACCAGCGCAGGCGCCGAGACGATGCCGAGCATGCCCAGCACGCCGGCCCATTCCCGCCAGGCGATCAGCCGCGCGCGATCGGCCGGTGCCTCGCTCAGCTCGGCCGGCCACGCGGCGTGAGCGACCGACATCATCGTCCAGCCGAAATAGAAGATCAGCAGCAGCATCGCCGGCACCGCGATCGCGCCGTTTTGCCCGAGGCCGAACGCACCCGGCGCGAACACCGGCGGAATAGTGAGGATCATGATCAGCGCGGCAAGCGCGATCCAGAATTTGCGCGGGCCGAAGGGCGGATCGAAACGATCGATGCAATAGCCGACAATGGGATCAAGCACGATGTCCCACAGCCGCGCCACCATGAACAGCACGCCGATCGTGGCGAGCGGCAGGCCTGTCGCCTGGGCATAAGCCGGCGGCAGATAGGAGACGAGCGGCAGCGTCAGCGCCTTGGTGACGAAGCCGATCGCGGCATAACGGACGATGAGCCCGGAACCGATGCGCCGTGCCGCGCTCGCCATGCCCGCGCGATTTGCCGCCATGTCCATGCTCAGGCTCCCTCGATCGTGGCGCCACCCGGCCGGCTCTGCCCGCCGAGCAGCTGCGCGCGAATCCGCTTCCACCCGGAGTCGTCGATCCCTTCGAAGGCATGGGTGGCGAAATCGCGGTCGACCGGCGTCGCGAAGCTCGTCGCCGCGCCGTCCCGCCAGAGATGCAGCCGGATCATCGCGGGTTCGCCACTCAGTCGCGGCGGGCTGTCGAGATCGGTGGCGAACGCGAATTGATGGCCAGTGGACCCGGCGCTCGCCACCCGGGCATGGCCAAGCATACCGTCGATCAGGCGATGGACATGGCCGCAACCGACAAGGCGGACTTGCGGGTTTGCGTCCAGGATCGCGGCAAGGCGCTGTGGCCACGCCGGCTGGATCGCGTCCATGAAGGCAAGACCAGTCGGGATCGGCGGATGGTGGAGCACCAGCATGGTCGGTTGCGCCCGCGCGGCGGCCAGCGTCGTCGCGAGCCAGTCGAGCCCTTCGGTGGTCGGCTCCGCATACTCCTTGCCCGGGATCACGGCGTCGAAGGCGACGAGGCGCACCGCGCCCAGGTCCCGCACGAAGTTCGCCGGCGCGCCGCCTTGCGGCAGATAGTCGTGCTCGGGAAAGGTCCTGGCCAGCAGCCCCCGATCGTCGTGATTGCCGGGCAGCAGCACATGGGGGATGGCGAGTTTCGCCAGGATCGCGCGGAGCGTTTCATAGGCCTCGGCCGAGGGCTCGTCGACGAGATCGCCGCTCGCCAGGACAAGGTCCGGCCGCGGCGAGAGGCCATTGAGCGCGGCGACTGCGCGCATCAGTCCGGCGCGGGTGTCGGAATAGCCATAGCAGAGCGCGGGTGGGGGAACGATGTGGAAGTCGCTGATATGGGCGATGAGCAACAGTCTGTCCGATCGGGAGGCGGGGCGGCCGCCATGGACCGCCCCGGTTACGGTTGAAGGTCAGAAGCGGAAGGCGATTTCGCCGCCGATGGTCCGCGGCGCGCCGACGATGCGCTGGGTGCCGATGACGTTGCCGCCGCTCGGCGCCGCGATCAGGCCGACGAAATAGGCCTTGTCGGTGAGGTTGCGGCCCCAGACCGAGACCGACCAATGGCCGTCGGGCGAATCCATCGATAGTCGCGCGTCGAGCAGCGCATAACGCCCGGCCTTCGCAAAATGGTCGATGTCCTTATACTGGCTCCCGACATAGGAGACATTGGTGCCCGGCGTGATCGCCCAGCCGCTCGCCAGCGCGTGGCGATAGCGCGCGCCGACGGTGAAGGAGAGGCCCGGCGCATTGGGCAGCGGCCGTCCCTCGCGCCGCGCGGCTTCCGCCGCATTGGCCGAGACCACATCGTCGATCGTCGAATGGAGGAGCGCGATGCCAGCGGTCAGGTCGAGGCCCCGGACCGGCCGGAAACCCGCCTCGATCTCGCCACCATACAGGGTCGCCGAGGCGACGTTGGTGCGCACATTGGTCGGAATGCCGCCGGCCGCGCCGCCGAGCACCACTGTCGCGGTCGCCTGCATGTCCGAGAAATCGTCATAGAAACCCGAAACCGCGACGTTGAATGGCTGGTCGTGCGGGAACCATTTGGCGCCCGCCTCATAGGCCCAGACATGTTCCGACTTGAACGGCAGCGCCTTGCTGGCCGTGAAGATGGTGGCGCCGTCGAAACCGCCGCTCTTGAAGCCGCGGCTGACCGAGGCATAGAGCATCGCGCCGTCCTCCGGCCGCCAGGTCAGCACAGCGCGGCCGGACAGATCATCGTCCGAGAAGCGGTTGTCGAACACCACCGGCAGATCCGGGAAGTTGCTGCGGACGATGCTCGTCCCATAAGGGTTCAGGTCGGTGGTCGCGCCGCGATAGGTGGCGCGCTCATGTGTGTAGCGCAGGCCCAGGGTCGCCGTCAGCGTCGGTGCGAAATGCCAGTTCGCCTCGCCGAAGGCGGCCAGGTTCTCGCGATGCTGGAGCGCATCGGCTTCGATCACCGAGCGCAGCAGATCGCTCGCATCCTCATTCTGGTTGGTGTGGACGCGGTCGCGGAAATAGAAGCCGCCGACGATCCAGTCGATCGCGCCACCGGGCTTGTTGGCGAGCCGCGCCTCGACCGTCGTCTGGTCGAGCGAGTCGCGATAGAGGATGTCGAAGGCACGCAGCGGAGAGCCCGGATCGAGCGTGAAGCTGCGCTTGAGATGTTGCTGGCTGGCGATGCCGGTGAAGGTGACGCCGCCAAATTCCTGTTCCAGCTTGATCCGTCCACCGATCTGGTCGGCGTCAATGAAGGGCAGCATATTGGCGTAGAAAGTATAGGGATCGCTGTCGGGCTCGGTGAAGCCCGTCGCCGAGCGGCCAAGCACGTCGCTCTGGCTGTTGGCGCCGCGATCACGGCCATAATTGACCTCGGCGGTGATGCGAGTCGCCGTGCCTGGCTGATAGACCAGTGTGCCGCGCACGCCCCAGAAGTCGGCGTCGCCAAAACCGTCCTGCGGCGCGACCGCCGCCAGCGGCGGGATCCGTCCCGGGACCGCTGTGTTCCCCGCGACGGAGGCATTGCCCATGCTCTTGAGGAACCCGCCGCCGGTTTCACGCAGGAAGGCGACGCGGGCGGACAAGGTGGAGGTGAGCGGGCCGCCAACGGCGCCCTCGATGCGCAACGCATCATAGCTGCCATAGCTGGCGTCGAGATAGCCATTGGGCTTGTCGCCGGGCTGGCGGGTCAGCACGTTGATCGCGCCGGCCGTGGTATTCTGTCCGTAGAGCGTGCCCTGCGGGCCTTTCAGTATCTCGACATGATCGATGTCGAAGAGCTGGCCGGTGATCCACGCGCTCGATCCCTGATAGACCTCGTCGACATGGACGGCTGCGGACGGACTGCCATTGGCGTGATAATCGTCGAAGCCGATGCCGCGAATGGTGATCGCCGGCCCCGCTCGTCCGGCAACATCCTCGCGGAAGCTGACGCCGGGCGTCACGGTGGCGATATCCTCCAGCGAATGGAGGCCGCGCTCGCGCAGCGTCTCACCGCGGATCGCGGTCACCGCGATCGGCGTCTGGCTCAGTGGCTCGGCCCGCTTGCGCGCCGTCACGACGATGTCGCCACCGGACATGTCCGACGCCGGGGAACCACTGTCGGGCGCCTGGTCCTGCGCCCATGCCGGCGCGGCGAGAATCGCCGCCGCCGCTACCGTGACCCATAATCCGCACCGTCCGTATTTCACCGTCCACCTCATAAGATACATTCATGCATGTATTGTCTCTGTCCGATTCCTGTTACATGGTCGTGACAAGCTATGTTTCACCTTCGGG
This sequence comes from Parasphingomonas zepuensis, assembly GCF_036663735.1. Taxonomy (NCBI): domain Bacteria; kingdom Pseudomonadati; phylum Pseudomonadota; class Alphaproteobacteria; order Sphingomonadales; family Sphingomonadaceae; genus Parasphingomonas; species Parasphingomonas zepuensis. Next base: position 194,837 of record NZ_JAXOJO010000005.1, read on the forward strand.
CGCGAAGCCCGAAGGCGGCGATGCAGGCAGGAATGGATTGTCGGACGTGCTGGATTACAACGGAAATAATGGCGACAAGCGGGGCGCCGAAACCTATGCGCGATTGATCGACGCGACGGTCGGCTCGGTCTTCGACGATGGCTATGCGGGCGCGACGATGATGCGAATCGCCGAGCGCGCCGGTGTCACGCGCGGCGCCATCCAGCACCATTTCGGCGACCGGCGCGTCGATATCATCGCCAAGGTGACCGAGCATATTCTGAGCGAGCGCCAGGACGCCTATGCCGCCTTCTACGGCAAGACGGCGGAGGGCGAGGCGATCGATCCCCGCAGCACGATGAAGGCGGCCTATCGCGACCCGGCGACCTGGTTCCTGATCGAGGTTTGGATCGCCTCCAAGTCCGACCAGGAGCTTCGCGAGCGCGTCAATGCGACTCTGCGCGACGTGAATGACCGGCGCGACATCGACATCGCCGCCCATGCCATCGGGTTCGACGAGGCGAGCTTTCGCGTCCTCAAATATTTCCTGCGCTCGCTGACGCGCGGACTCGCGATCGAATATTCGCGCAAGCCCGACGACGCGCTGTTCGACGCCGTCGTCGACCTCGCGATGGACGCCATGGCGTATGAGGTCGAGCGCCGCGCGCGTGCGGCCTCCTGAATACCCGCTCGTAAGGAAGACAGCCGGGCCGTCCACCTCCGGCTGGTCACGCTGCGGCTCACCGCCCGAAGCGGCTTGCCGCCCGTCGCTTTCCCGGCTTACACCCGCGCATGCAGCAACTCGCCCCCGCCTATCTCACCACGCTCGCGACTCAGATCGGCGCGTTGAGCGCCTTTCTCGGCGGGTTTGCGGCGACCTATCTCGCCACTTTCCTCACGTTCGGCCAGCGCTCGCGCCCGGCGTCGGTCGCGATCGGCGGCGCGGTGACGTCAGCGGTCGGCTTCATCGTCGCGGTCATCGCCTCGACCATGCTGATCGCCGCGCTTCATCCCGACGCACCTGCGGGCGCCAGCCGGATGGCGGATGCCGGACGCGCGATCATGTCGCTTAGCTTCGTGCTCGGATTGCTCGCGCTGCTGGTCAGTCTCGGCGTCAGTGGCTGGACGCGTTCGCGCGCCATGGGCCTGACCACCAGCATCACCGCCGGCCTGGGGGTGATCGTCGTGCTGTCGCTGGTGCTGCAGACGAGGTGAGGCGTAGCCTGAGGCCAATGCGCACTCCTTCCGCGCCGCCCCTCCTGCTTCCCGACACCCACCACAGCGGAACTCCGCCCGCCCCGGCCCGTTCACCCCGCGGCCAGCTTGCCCCGCCTATTCCGGCGCCGCACTAGTGCCGCGCGCCGCCCTTGGTCGGTGCGCCGTGAAAGGATGATCATGTTCCCCACCACCCTCACCAAAATGGCCGCCACGCTCGGCCTGCTGGCCGCGCCGGCGCTGCTCGCCGCGCAGGCCAGGACACCCGCGCCGCTTCAGGGCGATGTGACGCGCGCGCAGATGGAAGCGCAGGTGAAGCTGGTGTTCGACCGCGCCGATACCAACAAGGACAATTTCATGAGCCGTGACGAGTTCGGCAAGCGCATGGGCGTGGTGCTGAACCGGACCCCGCCCGGCGCGCCGAACGCACCATCCAGGGAACAGGCGCAGAAGATGCTCGACGCCGCTATGGCTGCATTCAATGCGGTCGATGCCAATCACGACGGCAAGCTCAGCCGGGTCGAGGCCGGCTCGCGTGCGCTGAGCCAGTTCGATCTGCTCGATACGAACCATGACGGGGTCGTCACCGTCGCCGAGAAGGCAGCGGCCCGCAAACAGGCAGTGCCGATCGGTCCGGTCGGGCCTAATGGTCCGGCCGCCGGGGCCAAGACTCCCGGCCGCTGAGGCCCGGTGTTGTTCCCTGTCCGCAACCAGCGCGGCGGCCATGCGAAACGGATCCCCGGCAACGCCAATATCGACCGGGCGGCCTTGCCGGTGTGCTCAGCGGGCAGATTCAATGGCGGGACGCGATATGCTCTTATGCGGCGCGGGCACCATGCCCGTAGCGGCTGGAATTCATCGTGCACACTATAGACACCCCGGTGACAAAACTAATCCATAATTTACAAGATCAGAATATTATATTATTTCATAGAAATGACCTATTTCATCACGAAATGTCCATCGAGTCATTATTTCCAACAAATATAGTAAGGCAATATTGCAGCGTTTCAGAATCGCCCTCACCCTCCATGGGTGACATAAATCGGAAAATACTGCCGCGCGATCCGACGCGGCCAAGCACAGCGTCCCTATATCGGCGCATGATCAGCGCGCCTGTTCATTATCGATGTCGGGAAAGTCTTTACCCCCCGGCCAGTATCGGCGGTGTATTGTGCGATTGACACAGCAACGCGCGGGCGCGACACCCTCCCGCAATCCTTGTCCCGTATACCGGAGCCAGTTCATGCGCCTTACCCGTGCCGCCCTCCTGCTCGGCGCCGCCCTGCTTCCCCTCTCGGCCCAGGCGCAAACGGCGCCCGCACCGGCGGCCGCGGCGGTCAAGCCGATCGCCTTCACGGAACGCACGCTCGCCAATGGGCTGAAGGTCTATGCGATCCGCGATACCGGCACGTCGAACGTCTCGGTGCAGGTCTGGTACGATGTCGGGTCGAAGGACGATCCCGCCGGCCGCTCGGGCTTTGCGCACATGTTCGAGCATCTGATGTTCAAGGCGACGCGCAACCTCGTCTCCGAACAGATGGACCGGCTGACCGAGGATGTCGGCGGCTACAACAACGCCTCCACCAATGACGACTATACCAATTATTACGAGGTCGTCCCCGCCAACCATCTGCAGCGCCTGCTCTTCGCCGAAGCCGATCGCATGGCGAGCCTGGTGGTCGAGCCCAAGAGCTTCGCATCGGAACGCGACGTGGTGAAGGAGGAGCTGCGCTCGCGCACCCTGGCCCAGCCTTACGGCAAGCTGTTCTCGATCTATTTCCCCGAAATCTCCTACACGACGCATCCTTATGCCCGGCCCGGCATCGGCAGCCTGGAGAATCTCGAAAGCGCCACGATCGACGATGTCCGCGCCTTCCACGCGACCTATTACCGGCCGGACAATGCGATCCTGGTGGTTTCGGGCAATTTCGATCCGCAGCAGCTCGATGCTTGGGTCGACCAGTATTTCGCCGGCATCCGAAAGCCCGACCGCCCGATCCCGCGCGTCTCCGTCACTGAGCCCGAGCGGACTAAGGCGACTCATGTCACCGTCTATGAGGCGAACACGCCGCTGCCCGCGGTCGCGATCAGCTATCCGCTGCCGACCGATAATGATCCCGACAGCCCGGCGCTGAGCGTGCTGAACGCAGTGCTGTCGCAGGGCGAAAGCTCGCGGCTCTACGAATCCCTCGTCTATCGCGACCAGCTGGCCCAGGCCGCCGAGACCTATCTCGACACCAAGCAGGGTCCGGGCGCACTCGGCGTCTTCGCCATCCTCGCCGGCGGCAAGACCGCTGAGGCCGGCGAAGCGGCACTGCGGCGCGAGATCGCCCGCCTGCGCGACGCGCCCGTCACCCCGGCCGAGTTGGCCGAGGCGAAGAACGAGATCCTGACCGGCGCGCTCAAGGGCCGCGAGACGGCCGAGGGCAAGGCCTCCACCCTTGCCGCCTCCGTCATCATCAACGGCGATCCGCGTGCGGCCGACCGCCAGCTCGCCGCGATCGCCCGGGTATCCGCGGCGGACTTGCAGCGCGTCGCGCGGGAATATCTGCGCGACGAACGCTCGGCGACGATCTGGTATCTGCCCGCCGAAAGCGCGCCCGCCGGCGTGAAGGGCGACACCGTCACCGTGGCCTCGACCGTGCAGGTTGCCCCGCTGGTAACGCCGCCCGATGTCGTGGTGGTGACGCCGGCCCCGGCGGCCGAGCGCATCGCGCCGCCCGCGCCGGGTGCGGCCGTCAGCCCCGCCATCCCTTCACCGCAGGAACTGAGACTGGCCAACGGCCTGCGCGTGATCGTGGTCGAGAAACATGACCTGCCGCTGCTCACGGCTTCGCTGGTCGCGAGCGGCGGTGGTGCAGCCGATCCGGCCAATCGGGCCGGCGTCGGCAGCCTGACCGCCGACCTGCTGACCAAGGGCACCAAGACGCGCTCGGCAACTCAGATCGCGGCGGAGATCGAGGCGCTGGGCGGCTCGATCGGCGCCGACGCCAGCTGGGACGGATCGTCGATCGACGTGACGGTGAAGTCCGATCAAGCGGCCCCGGCGCTCGCCATCCTCGCCGATGTCGCGCGCAACCCGGCCTTCGCCGCCGAGGAGCTCGAGCGGGCCCGCGCCCAGGCGATCGACGGGGTGAACGTAACGCTCAAGAATCCGGCGCAGCTCGCCGGGCTCGTTGCCGGCCGCGCGGTCTTCGGCAGCCAGCCCTATGGCCATGTGCTGTCGGGCACGCCGGAATCGCTGAAGGCGATCGCAGCCGCTGACATCCGCGCCGCTTATGCGAGAACGTGGCAGCCCGGGCAGGCGACGCTGATCGTGGTCGGCGACATCACGACGGCTGCGGCAAAGGCGCTGGCGGAGAAGAATTTCGGCAGCTGGAAGCGGACTGGACCGGCTGTCCCGGTCGCGGCCCCCGTCGCCGCAACGGCCTGGCCAGCCCCGCGCGTGATCGTCGTCGACATGCCCGGCGCGGGCCAGGCCGGCGTGGTCGTCGCGCGACCCGGCATCGCGCGGCGCGACCCGGCCTTCTATCCGGCGAGCGTGGCCAACACCGTGCTCGGCGGCGGCTTCTCATCGCGGCTCAACCAGGAAATCCGGATCAAACGCGGCCTGGCTTATGGCGCCGGCAGCTCGCTGTCGGCACGGCGCGCTCCGGGCTCGATCTCGGCGCGCACCCAGACCAAGAACCCGACCGCACCGGAGACGGTCGCGATCATGGTGGCGGAACTGAAGCGGCTCGGCAGCGAGCCGGTGCCGGCCAACGAGCTCGAGCCACGCAAGGCGACCTTGATCGGCGATTTCGGGCGGGGCATCGAGACGACCGACGGCATCGCGGACGCGCTGGGCGACTATGTCGTGCAGGACGTGCCGCTGAGCGAGCTCAGGGCCTTCACGGGCTCGGTCTCGGCGGTCGATCCGGCCGCCGTCCAGGCTGCCGCCGCGAAATTGCTCGATCCGTCCCGCGCGAGCATCGTCGTGGTCGGCGATGCGAAAGACTTCGTCGATGCGCTCAGAAAGGACTATCCGACACTCGAACTCATCCCGGCCAGCGCCCTCAATCTGGACAGCGCCGTGCTGAAATAACCCGTGTCGGCCGCAAAACCGTCGTGCATGTCGCCTTGATCCTATCCTTCGGATTGATCCTGCCTAGGGTCGCGCGCCGGGGGGCAGGAGCAACAGGGAGCAGGCCATGGCCACGCATATTCCAGGCGATCGACCCACGAGCATGACGGAACGGATCAAGCGGCTGCTGACCGCGCCGGCACAGGAATGGCCGCGGATCGACGCGGAGCCGATGACAATCAAGGGCATCTATACCGGCTGGGTCGTGCCGCTGGCGGCGATCGGCCCGGTCGCCGGCCTGATCGGCTCGCTGATCTTCGGCTACAGCTTCCTGGGCATCACCTATCGCCCGCCGATCGGCGCGGCGGTCAGCACCGCTCTGGTCGGCTATGTCCTCGCGCTGATCGGCACCTACGTCCTGGCGCTGATCATCGACGCGCTGGCGCCGAGCTTCGGCGGAACGAAGAATATAGTCTCGGCCTTCAAGGTCGCGGCCTTTTCCGCGACGGCCGGCTGGCTCGCGGGGATCTTTCAGATCCTCCCGACCCTCGGCTGGCTCGCGCTGCTTGGCTGCCTGTACGGCCTTTACCTGCTGTGGATCGGGCTGCCGATACTGATGAAGGTGCCGGCGGAGCGGACTCTGCCCTATGTGGCGGTGATCATGGTGGTCGGGATCGTCGTCTTCCTGGTCATCGCCGCGGTCGCCGCGCAGGTGAGCGCCACGATCGCCCGCCCGGTCTTCGCCTCCGACGCCGGGAGCGTGAGCGGGACGCTGAATATCCCCGGCGTGGCTGAGGTCGATCTCGCCAAGGCGAATGCCGCGGTCGAGCGCATGAAGGTCGCCACCGAGAAGATGCAGAACGGCACCGCGACCCCGATCCCCGCCACGGCGCTCCAGGCGCTGCTGCCGGCATCGATCGGCGGCTTCACCCGCGGCGATACGGAGACTCAGAGCGGCGGCGTCGGCGGGATCGCGGGCAGTCATGCCGAAGGACGCTACACGCTCGGCGACAAGAGCTTCAGCCTGTCCGTGACCGACATGGGCGCTGCGGGGGCGCTGGCGTCTCTGGGCGGCGCGATGAACATGGAGACGAGCCGGCAGACCGCCACGGGATATGAGAAGACCGAAATGGCCGGCGGCGCGATGGTCAGCCAGAAGTGGAACACCGAATCGGGCCGCGGCAGCTACGGCAGGATGGTCGCCAGCCGCTTCATGGTATCAGCCGATGGCGAGGCCCCGACCATCGATACGCTTAAACAGGCGGTGGCGTCGATCGACACGGGCAGGCTGGCGGCGCTGGCGCAATGAAAAAGCCCCGCCTGCCAACGCAGACGGGGCCTCTCAATTTCCGGACTGGTCCGGCTTCACTGCCGGCCACCCGATTCAGGCGCGTAATTGTGCAACCCGCGCGGGAAGGGGTTGATCGCGACGCGGGTGGCGGACTGGCCGACCGGACCACCGAAGCTCGCCCGGTGCCACCGCCCGACTTCAGCGGTGACGACGTCCCCGGCCGAAGCCGTGAAGAACGGCACGCCCTCGATCTGATAATCGACATTGCCCTCCATGATGAACCAGAACTCGCTGTAATTCGTATGGAAATGGCCAAGATTGCTCGGCGGCGGGGTGGGCGTGCCCTTGCCGCGGATATTGTTGACGAACATGTGATCGCTCGCAATGAACGCGCCCGCACGCGCATCTGCGCCGATCACGTCCTTGTAATAATCGAGATAGGGCTTGTTGGTGCCATCATAGACGCCGTCGCCGCCCGACAGGATCGCCTTGGTGTACGTATAGCCCTTGCCGTCCGCCGGCTTGGCCGGCGTGCTCGTTTCCGGATAGATCGGGATGTCGCCGGCTTCGTGAATCTCCAGCCACAAGGCAGGCGCCGAGCCGACCGTCTCAAGCGTGAAGGGTAGGCGCAGCGGCACGTTGATCTCGAAGCCCTTGGAAGCGACGAACGGCTCCTGCCCCTTGATGCTGACCCGGACCTGGCCGCTCCAGACGATCATCGCGACTCGGTTGTCGGCGTAGAGGACTTCGGGTTTCCGGCCACCGGGGGCGAGCTGATGCCAGTCGGCGGCAAGGTCCTTGTTGCGGACGATCGGCTGCGACCAGCTCGCCTGGCCCTTGTGCAGCGCGAGCACGTCGGCGAGCTTCCACCAAGGCTTGTTCGGCGCGATATAGGCTTGGACCGGCGTCTTCTTCGGCACCCAGCCGAAGATCGGCGGCGGCGGCGCAGGACGGGCTGCAGGCGGAGCGGCTTGCGGCGCGGGCGCCGCCTGGGCGAATGCCTGCTGCGCCAGCAGCGCGGCGGTTCCGATCAATCCGGCAGTCATCGTGGTTTTCAGAACACGCATCAGTCATCTCCCTCCAAAAGGACCGGCGCGCGCCGCCGGATTTCAGCTCACCGTCCCTCGGCTATTGCCGTGTGCTGGGCGGGGAGTCGGAGCGACCTATATCAAATATATGATATAGGAAAAGCGGATTTGCTGCCTGCAGGCGATCTTGCCAGCTGGTTTCTTTACGGGGCGTTCCCTTCGATCCCGGATATCGCCGAAACAATAAAGAGGCGGCGCATCGGAAGGAGCGACGCGCCGCCTTACAGCGCCGGGATGGGGCGCGCTGCCTAGAGCCAAGGACTCCTGGATCCGAGATCCTTTGCCTTGTTGAGCCGACCATGGTGCCCAACCCGTTATCGGAATATTTCGCTGCGGCGCCAAAGCATTGCAAATGCAACCGGGTTATCAGGAAGCATTGAGCGGCCACAGCGCGCCGTACCCAGGCCACGTTGCGCTTTTCGCAGGCTTGCCCGGTTGCATCGCCAACCGCCGTCCGGGCTACCGATGTCACCAAGCAGGCACGGCCTGAAACCCCGATGCCATCGTCCGTTGCGATCATCGTCGTCCCGCAAGAGCGAAAGGATGACATGTGATGCGATGGACCAAAATCACAAGCTGGTTGATTGGGCTGGCCGCCGCGATGGTGCCGACGGTGGTCGCTGCCCATGATCGATCTGTCGAGGTCGATGTGGATGCGACGGGACTCGACCTGACGACCGAAGCCGGCCTCAGGCAGTTTGACCAGCGGTTACGCGATGCAGTGACCCGCGCCTGCGCCGGTCATTCGGGCAAGGCTCCCATCTCGTTTCTGCCCGGACCAGGCGGCAAAGGACCGTTCATCGTCACGCGCGGCAAGAGCGACAGGGACATCTGCCGGCAGGAAGCATCGCGCGAAATGCGCCTGTTTCGCGCCCGGTAAGTCGGCCGGGACCGCGAACGATCGTAGCGCTCACTGGAGAACCCGGAGCGGGTGTTGGCCGTCCAGTGCTATGTGATCGGGGTGAAGCGGGCGCTTTCCTTGGACATTCGCGCTGGCGAAGCAGGGACCACCTGGTTCGCTTCCGGCATATCAGCCGCTTCCCTGTAGCGCAGCGGGAGGTCCAGCCATTGGCGAAGGCTTCTTGGCTGATCGATCTGCGCCAGTCCGACCGCCGGCCACTCGTCCGGGCCGGGGTTGTGAACCGTCCCGAACAGGCGATCCCAGATCGTGAAATTAATCGCGAAATTCCTGTCGAAATGTTGCGGCTCGAGCGAGTGGTGGATGCGATGAAATCGGTTATCCGCCAACAGGATCCGCATGAAACCGAAGTTTACCCGGGACGGCGAGTGAATGAACACCACCTGGAACCAGATCAGGAAACTGACGAGGCCCGGCTTTTCACCATAGTCGACCGTGACCAGGCTGAGCGGAATCGTGATGATGAGCATGTTGAAGAATGCTTCACTCACATGATGGAATGAGTTTACGCCGTTCAGATCGCGAACCGAGTGATGGACCGCGTGAAAACGCCATAGCCACGCGTGCTGGGCCCGGTGATACCAATAGGCAAAGAAATCGGCCACCAGCAGGCCAATCAACATCGCGCCGGTTACCGCAAATGGGCCAGCCCATCCCATCGCATGCACGGCATCGACCGAGAATAGAGGAGGCAGCCCGATAGCACCCCACAGTTCGAGCAGCAGGAAGTTGGTAATCCCCGTAACCGGCAGCCACACCGCCCAGAACACCAGCCCCGACAAGCGTGACGCGACCGGGCTGCCCTCCTTGGGAAACGAGATCTCGATCGCGGTGACGAAGAGAAAGATCAGCGCCCATCCGAGATAGGCGCGTTCGGTGGCAACGCCAAAGTCGGTCAGAAAATCCATGCGCCACTCTCGCGCGGAACGGTTAAGGATTCCCGAGCGGACGATAAACTATGCGCTTATCCGGCGAGCGCGGACTGGTGCGCGGATCGCGAGCAGGCGGAGAGTAGGGCCGCCCGGTGCCGCCAACCGATTGCCAAATCTCTGGTCGGGGCGACAGGATTCGAACCTGCGACCCCCACACCCCCAGTGTGATGCGCTACCAGGCTGCGCTACGCCCCGACCGAGGGTGGGGCACATATGCGGGTGGGGCTCGGGATGCAAGCGCGGAAGGTGGGGTGGCTAGTCCCTGATCTGGCCGAGCGGCAGGAGTCGCTTCGCCAGCGCCTGGACCATTCGCCGATCCCCGCCCTTCAGCGCATTGACCAGTTCGGCCGCGCGACGTTGCATCAGGCGGTCGAGTGTCGTGGGCGTCGTGCCTCGGACCGCGGCGTTGGCAAGCGCAGCACCGCGCGCGTCGTCCGGATCGAGCGATAGCCGCAGCAGTGCGGCGAGCCCGCTGAACAGCGCTCGATCGCCACCGAGCGCCACCGCCCGATCGGTCGCCGCATACCCGATGGCCTTGCGCGCGCCGAGCACACCGCGTGCGGTCAGCCCGCCCAGCGCGGCGACCGCATCGATGTGCCAGCCGCCGAGCGCTGCCTGCGCCTCGGGATCCTGTGGATTCTTCGCGACAAGCGCCTCGAACTGGGCGCGGCATTCGAGCGCGTCGTGGCGGCTCTTGTTAAGCTTGGCGCGATAGCCGATCGCCATCGCCCGCGTCAGCAGCGCCTCGCTGTCATGCGGCGCCTTGGCAAGGGTCGCATTGGCATTGGCCTCGGCACCGGCGATCTGGGTTAGCGCCGCGGCCTTGTCGTGCGCGGTGAAGACAGCCTGGGTGAGCATGTCGCGTGACGCCGCCGAGGCAGCGGCCGGGACGACCAGCAGCAGGAGTGCAATGGCAGCCTTAAAGATGATTCGTCCCTTCAGGTGGGCCGGAAAGCCGGCCGGCTCGATTTGCTTCATACCCCAATCGCATCGCATGGAAATGCCATCTTCGCGTTGGACGCGTGACGCCTACCCGGGTTCCACCGGCCAAGGATTGTTGCGCGCCCATCGCACAAGTGATAGCGCGCGGCGCTTATAGAATGGGCCTTGCCCCTTTTTCGATACCCAGCCATTTCGGCCAGCCATTCAGGATGCCATGTTCGCAACCCCAGCCTATGCAGCCACCGCAGGCGCCGCCGCCGGCGGCAGTTCCTTCCTGGTGCTCATCCCCTATCTGCTGCTCATCCCGGTATTCTATTTCCTGGTGTTGCGGCCGCAGCAGCTGAAGGCGAAAGCGCACCGCGCCACGCTGGAAGCGGTGAAAAAGGGCGATTCGGTCGTGACTGCCGGCGGCGTCGTCGGCAAGGTCGTGAAGGTCGAGGAGCGTTTCGTGGACGTCGAGATCGCGCCCACCGTCAAGGTGCGCGTGGTGAAGTCGATGCTGGCGGAGGTCACTCCGTCCGGCACCGCGAAGCCGGCGAACGATTAATCCGATGCTTGATTTCCCGCGCTGGAAGATCACCTCGATCCTGGTGCTGCTCGCCGCGCTGATGGCGCTGGCGATCCCGAGCTTCTTCTCGGAAGACCAGACCAAGGCCTGGGGCTGGATCCCGCATCCCAGGATCAACCTCGGGCTCGATCTGGCCGGCGGCTCCTATCTTCTGCTCGAGGCCGATACCAAGGATCTGATCAACCAGCGCGTCGAACAGAAGCGCGACGAGGTTGCGGCCGCGATGAAGCGGGCGAAGCCGAAGATCGACATTGGCGACATCTCGACCCGGGACGGCAAGGTCAGCTTCATGCTGCGTGACGTATCCCAGGTCGATGCGGCGCGCGAGCAGCTCCAGACGCTGACCACCGGCGCCGGCCTTACCGGCCAGCGCGACTGGGACATCGAAGTCAGGGACGGCACGCGCTTCGTCATGACCCCGACCCAGGCCGGGATCGACCAACAGATCAACCAGGCGATGGGCGACGCCACCGAGGTCGTGCGCAAGCGCATCGACGAGCTTGGGACGCGCGAGCCGAACATCGTCCGGCAGGGCAACAGCCGCATCGTCGTTCAGGTACCGGGTCTGCAGAATCCGCAACAGCTGAAGGATCTGCTCGGCAAGACCGCCAAGCTTGAATTCAAGCTCGTCGACGAAACCGCCACAGATCCAGCTCAACTCGCCAAGGGTATTGCGCCCGTCGGCAGCCAGGTGCTGCCCTATCCAGGCAATCCTTCCGGCACACCGTTCATCGCGGTGAAACGATCAGTGATGCTGACCGGCGACCAGTTGATCAACGCCCAGCAAAGCAACGACCAGACGACCAACGAGCCGGAGGTGGTGATCACCTTCGACAGTCAGGGCGGGCGGAAGTTCGCGCGGGTTACTCAGGCTAATGTCGGCCATCCGTTCGCGATCATTCTGGACAACACCGTGCTTTCGGCGCCGGCCATCCGCGAACCGATCCTGGGCGGGACGGCGTCTATATCTGGTAGCTTCACGGTCGAGAGCGCCAACCAGTTGGCGATCGCCCTGCGCTCCGGCAAGCTGCCGGTGGCGCTGAAGGTGATCGAGGAACGCACCGTCGGCCCGGATCTCGGCAAGGATTCGATCGACGCCGGCATCAAGGCCTCGGTGATCGCGGTGATCCTGGTTATCGCCTTCATGCTGGTGACCTATGGTCGCTTCGGCATCTATGCGAATTTCGCCGTGGTCATCAACGTGGTGGTCATCATGGGCGTGCTGGCGGTGCTCAACGGCACGCTGACCCTGCCCGGCATCGCCGGTTTCGTGCTGACCATCGGCACCGCAGTAGACGCCAACGTGCTGATCAACGAACGAATCCGCGAAGAGCAACGGCGCGGTCGCAGCGTGATTCAATCGATCGAACTCGGCTACAAGGAAGCGAGCCGGACGATCTTCGAGGCTAACGCGACTCACGCCATCTCCGGCGTGATCATGCTGCTGCTCGGCTCAGGTCCGGTGAAGGGTTTCGCCGTCGTCCTGCTGATCGGCATCGCGACCTCGGTGTTCACCGCGGTGACCTTCACCCGTATGCTCGTCGTGCTCTGGGTCCGCCGTACGCGCCCCAGCCACCTCAATATTTGATCGGCGACCGGCCATGCGTCTCCTGAAACTCGTTCCCGACAATACGAACCTCCCGTTCGTCTCTCTGCGCAAATGGGCGTTCGGGCTCACCATGCTGCTGACCATTGCCGCCGTCGCCCTGGTGTTCGCGCGCGGCCTCAATCTGGGCGTCGACTTTGTCGGCGGCCTGATGATCGAGGAAAAGTTCGAGACACCACCTTCGACCGACAAGCTCCGGCAGGTGGTCGATCGGCTCGGGCTCGGCGAAGTGCGGCTTCAGTCGGTCGGCACTGATGGCAAGACCATCTCGATCAAGCTCCCACCGCCCGAGAGCACCGAAGAGGATGCGACCAACAAGGTTGTCGCGGCGGTGCAGACCGCGATCAACAAGGAGTTCCCGGACGCCCGCTTCTCGAAGCAGGACGCCGTCAGCGGCAAGGTTTCCACCGAGCTGATCTGGAAGGGCATTCTCGCGGTCGTGCTGGCCGTTGTCGGCATCGGCCTGTTCGCGATCTTCCGGTTCGAATGGCAGTTCGGCGTCTCGACCATGGTCGCGATCGTTCACGACGTGCTGATGACGCTCGGCTTCTTCGCGCTGACCCAGTTCGAGTTCGACCTGAACATCGTCGCGGCCGTGCTGACCATCATCGGCTATTCGATCAACGACAAGATCGTCATCGACGACCGAATCCGCGAGAATATGCGCCGCTATCGCAAGATGGACATGGCTCAGATAGTCGACCTGTCGGTCAACGAGACGCTGCCGCGTACGGTGATGACCTCGGTCACCATCCTGCTCGCGCTGTTCGCGCTGCTGATCTTCGGCGGCCATGTGCTGCGCGGCTTCACCGCGGCGATGATCCTCGGCATCTTCGTCGGCACCTATTCATCGATCTACGTTTCGTCCTCGCTGCTCATCTCGCTCGGCCTGCGCGCCGAGCCGAAGGGCGACGACACGCCTGGATCGAAGGCCGAGCGGGTCGCCTTCAAGGACATACCCTGAAGCCTGTCGGGTAACCCACGATGCGCATGGACAAAGGCCAGCAGACCGCCGGCCCGATCATCTCGGCCTTTTCCGGCGGCGGGTTCAAGGTCGATGACGGGGTCTATCGCGCGCTACTGCTCACGCCGGTGCGCGCGGATGGCTGGGCACCGCCGCCCATGGAGCAATTGAGCGCCGACGATGTCGCGCCGTTGCTCGCGCTCGATCCCTTTCCCGAATTCCTGCTGCTCGGCACCGGGCCTTCGCTGGTCCGCCCGCCCGTGTCGTTCGTGCGGGCAATCGAGGCGCACGGGCTAGGCATCGAGGCGATGGACAGCCGCGCCGCGGCCCGGGCCTGGGCGGTGCTGCGCGGCGAAGGCCGCTGGATCGCGGGGGCGCTCTACCCGCTTTGACCGCCGTTCGGCGTATCGCTATCATGGCCCCAGCTCGATAGCTTTGGGGGGAGAGATCGCATGAAGCTGCTCGCCGGACTGGCCTTGCTCGCCGTCCCGTCCTTTACCGTTCCCGCCGCCGCGCAGACGGCACCGATGGCAAGCACCGCACCGAAACCCGATTATACGCAGGATGCGGCATGGCTTTGCCGACCGGGCCGCACCGATGCCTGCGCGGTCAACCAGGACGTGACTGTCATCCAGGCGAACGGTAAGCGGAAGATCGAGAAATTCAAGGCGACCGCGACGCCCCAGTTCGACTGTTTCTACGTCTATCCGACAGTCTCCAACGATCCGACGCCCAACAGCGACATGACGGCCGGGCCGGAGGAGCTTGCGGTCGCGGCATCGCAGGCGGCCCGTTTCGCTTCGAAGTGCCGCGTGTTCGCGCCGCTTTATCGCCAGCTCACGCTGACGGCGCTCCGCGCGTTCATCAGCGGCCAGCCGGTGACGATGGACCGTGACACGCCCATCGCCGACATCACGGCCGCGTGGAACGACTATCTTGCGCGCGACAACAAGGGCCGCGGCGTCGTCCTGATCGGTCACAGCCAGGGATCGCTGGTGCTGAAGGAACTGATCGCCAAGACGATCGAGCCCCAGCCCGTTCGGCGCAACATGATCTCGGCGATGTTGCTGGGCGCCAACGTCGCCGTACCCGCGGGCAGGGACGTGGGCGGCGATTTCAAGCGGACCCCACTCTGCCGCACCGACGACCAGTTCAACTGCGTCATCAGCTATGCCAGCTTCCGCGCCGATGCGCCGCCGCCCGCCAACAGCCGTTTCGGCAAGGTGCCCGAGCCCGGCATGGTCGCAGCCTGCACCAATCCCGCGGCACTCGCCGGCGGCAAGGCAGTCGCCGATGCGATCCTGGGCGCAAAGGGTGGGGGGTTCGGCAGTGCCACGATGGGGCCGTGGACCAGCGACAACCTGCCCGTCACGACCAGCTTTGTGAAAGTGCCGGACCTGATCTCCACAGAATGCGTGTCGAAGGATGGGTTCACCTATCTCGCCGTCTCGGTGAACGCCGATCCGGCGGATCCGCGGACCGATACGATCGTCGGGGACGTCGCCGTTGGGGGCGTGATCCTGCCGGACTGGGGGCTGCACCTGATCGACATGCCGGTCGCGATGGGCAACCTCGTCGATCTCGCCGACCGCCAGGCGGCGGCATGGCGCGGCACGCCCTACAAGCCCAAGCGACGCTGAGCCCCTCGCCGCGAATCAGATTCGCTGGTCGCCGGGATAGGCAAGCAGCAGATCGCTGTCGGCCGAGGCCGTGATCTCGCAGCGGCCCTCGAGCGTGAGGCATTCGCCCGCGCGCCATGCCACGCCGTCCGCCGTGCCGTCGCCGCGCAGCGGCACGAACCAGCCGGTGAGGCCCGGCGGAAGCGTCACGACGCGGTGGCCGGCCGGCCAGCGTTCGAGCACGAATTTCGGCCCTTCGGCCAGGATCGTCCGATCCTCCGACAGCTTGCCCGGCGCTGGCAGAGGCTCGAACGGCACTGGATTCGATACCTCGACGCCAGCCTCCAGATGCAACTCGCGCGCGCTGCCATAATCATAGAGGCGGTAGGTCAGATCGACATTCTGCTGGACCTCGACCAGCGTGATGCCGGCACCGATCGCATGCACCGTGCCCGCTGGCGAATAGAAGAAATCGCCCGGCTTGACCGGTTTCCAGTCGAGCAGCTCCTCGATCGAGCCATCCAGCGACGCGGCGCGCAACGCTTCCTTCGTCATCGGCGCCTTGGTACCGAGCGCGATCGTCGCACCGGGCTCGGCGGCGAGGATCACCCAAGCCTCGTCCTTGCCGCGGGGATAACCGGCCGCGCGCGCGTCGGCGTCATCCGGATGGACCTGGACCGACAGCTTCTCGCTGGTGAAGAGATATTTGATCAGCAGATCGGGCTCGCCGGCATGAGGCGTCTGGAACCAGACCTCGCCGATCGGATCGCCGCCGGGCGCGGGATCGGCGAAGCCCGACCACAGCCGGTGCCGTCCCCACGGCTTTTCGACGCGCTTCGTGGCGAGCAAGGTTGCGGTCATGCGAGTCCCCTGGGAATGACGTGTGATAACGCGAACGCGCCGCCCCGGCCATCCGATCCCGGCCCGAACCCGACTCGCGAAAAACATTGTTCGCGCGCGAGCGCTTCGGCTAAGGGTTACGACGATGCGTATCCCCCTGTCCCGCTCGCTCGCGTTCGCGCTCATTGGCGCTTCGGCGTTCACCGTCTCCGGCTGTGCCGGCAACAAGGCCAAAAGCGATATTCCCTATGTCGCGCGCGATGTCGGCACGCTGTACACGACGGGCAAGAACCGGCTCGACCGCAAGCAGTACAAGCTGGCCGCGGCACTGTTCGACGAAGTCGAGCGCCAGCATCCCTATTCGATCTGGGCGCGCCGCGCGCAGCTGATGAGCGCCTTTTCCTATTATCTGGACCGCGACTACACCAGCTCGATCCAGTCGGCGCAGCGCTTCATCTCGGTCCATCCGGGCAACCGCGATGCGCCTTATGCCTATTATCTCATCGCGCTCGGCTATTACGAGCAGATCAGCGACGTCACCCGCGATCAGAAGATCACCCAGCAGGCGCTCGATTCGCTCGGGGAATTGACCCGGCGCTATCCCAATTCGCGCTATGCCGCCGATGCGCGGCTGAAGATCGATCTCGTCCGCGATCACCTTGCCGGCAAGGAAATGGAGATCGGCCGCTTCTACGAAACGCGCGGCCAGTGGCTCGCGGCGACCTTGCGCTTCCGTCGCGTGATCGACGATTATCAGACCACCACGCACGTGCCCGAGGCGCTGATGCGGCTGACCGAAACCTATCTCAACCTCGGCGTGCCCGAGGAAGCGAAGAAGGCCGCGGCCGTGCTGGGCGCCAACTATCCCGGCACCGACTGGTATCAGCGCGCCTACAAGCTGGTGCAGGAGCACCCGCCGGTTCCGGTCCCGGCCAAAGCCGCCGCGACGGTTGCGCCGGCGACGACGGGCGCCTGACGCGGCTCATGCCGCCCACGGGGTTGCCCTCTTGCTGACCTCGCTTTCCATCCGGGACGTCGTGCTGATCGAGGCATTGGACCTCGATTTCGGCGATGGGCTCGGCGTGCTGACCGGCGAGACCGGCGCGGGCAAATCGATCCTGCTCGATGCGCTGGGCCTTGCCCTGGGCGCGCGCGGCGAGACCGGACTGGTGCGCCAGGGCGCGAGCCAGGCCGTGGTGAGCGCCAGCTTCGACACGCCGCACGCCCAGGGGCCCATTGCCTCGCTGCTCGCCCAGAACGGCCTCGACGTCGAGCCGGGCGAGCCGCTGATCATCCGCCGCATCGTCAAGTCCGACGGCGGCAGCCGGGCGTTCGTCAATGATCAGCCGGCCTCTGCCGGACTGTTGCGCGAACTCGCCGTGCACCTCGTCGAGATCCATGGGCAGCATGACGATCGCGGCCTGCTCAACCCGCGCGGTCACCGTGCGCTGCTCGACGCGTTCGGGCGGATCGACGCTGGCCCCGCCGCCCGCGCGCACCGCGCCTGGCGCGAGGCGGACGACGCGCTGGCGATCGCCCGCGCCGAACTCGACACGATTGCGCGCGACCGCGAGTGGCTCGAACATGCCGTGGGCGAACTGACCACGTTCGGGCCCGAGCCGGGCGAGGAGGAAATCCTCGCGACCCGCCGGGCGGGCATGCAGCGCGGCGAGAAGATCGCCGGCGACCTGCAGGCCATCGCCGACCTGCTCGAAGGATCGGAGGGCGGGCTGGCCCGGCTCCGTCAGGCGGCGCGGGCGCTGGAGCGCGTCGCCGAAGATCACGATGCGCTGGGCGAAGCGCTGGAAGCGATCGACCGCGCGCTGGTCGAGGGTGGGCTGGCGCAGGAAAAGGTCGATGAGGCGGCGGAAGCGCTGGCCTTCGATCCGGCGCAGCTCGAAGCGGACGAAACGAGGTTGTTCGAACTGCGCGCGCTCGCCCGCAAGCACCGCGTGCAGCCCGACGATCTCGCGGCACTCACGGCCGACCTAACCGACAAGCTCGAGCGCATCGAAAGCGGCGGCGCGGGGATCGCTACGCTGGAGCGTGCAGCGCGGGACGCGGGCGCGGCCTATGAGGCGGCCGCCGATGCCCTGACCGCAGCCCGCACCGAGGCCGCCGCCCGGCTCGATGCGGCAGTGAAGGACGAACTGGCGCCACTCAAGCTCGACGCCGCGCGGTTCCGCACCGTCGTCGCGCCGCTCGGCAGCGATCACTGGGTCCCCGCGGGCAAGGACCGGGTCGAGTTCGAGATCTCGACCAATCCCGGCGCGCCGTTCGCGCCGCTCACCAAGATCGCCAGCGGCGGCGAATTGTCGCGCTTCATCCTGGCGCTCAAGGTCGCGCTGGCCGAGCAGGGCAGTGCGGCGACGATGATCTTCGACGAGATCGACCGCGGCGTCGGCGGCGCGGTAGCGAGCGCCATCGGCGAACGCCTCGCGCGACTGGCGGCCAACACCCAACTGCTGGTGGTGACGCACAGCCCGCAGGTCGCGGCGCGGGGGCGCCATCACCTGTTGATCGCGAAGAGCCATGACGGCTTCGTCACGCGCACCGGCGTGGTCCTGCTGGACGAATCGGCGCGACGCGAGGAGATCGCCCGGATGCTGTCCGGCGCGACGATCACCGACGAAGCGCGCGCCCAGGCCGAACGATTGCTGGAGGCGGCGTAACGCCCGGTCAGAAAGGCAGCTTCACCGTCACCATGAGTCGCTTGTCGGGCTTGCCGTCAGGGCTTTTCTGCGCGACCGCATAGACATTGCCCGTCCCGGCCCCGACGCGGAAGCCGACCCCCGGGCCGCCGACCGGATCATATCGCTGGGAGAGCGGGCGCAGGCGAAACTGCTCCTGCGGCACGGCCCGACCGCACACGATGATATCGCCTTCTTCGTCCATCCTGAGCGGGCAGCGCGTCGGCCCCTGGCGAGGCACCTCGTCGCGATCGGCCGGGCCGGCGGCGATTGGCGTGGCAGCCTGCAGCAACACCAGTATCGCGATCATCATGGGCGCGTCCCCGGGCCGGATGGATGAAAATATCGTACCGGAGGTGCGGATAGAAACATCGCAAAAGGGGCCGAAAAAGGGCCGAACCGATAGGATGCGACTTTTGCGCAGACTCGTGTTATACCACGGGCATCTCGCGATTCCCCAACAAGCATCGCGTGACTGAGAGACCTTCGCGCTCCCGCTTGCAAAGCCGTCGGAGCTTCGATTCTTGGACCTCAACTACCTTCTCAGCCGTGAGCAGATTTCGCTGGTGCGTGCCGAACGCGCTGCCTGCCTGTCATCGCGCGCGGCGCATGCGGGTCTTGCGCGCGGCTATGCTGCGCTGCTCGACGCTGCGCCCTATCCCTTTCGCAACGCTCAGGTCCTCGACGACTAGAGCGCGACCGTGCTCGGATGCGCCGGCCGGGGCCGGACGGTGCTCCGCTCTCTCTTCTCGGCCCCAAACCGGTGCAAGGCGATGCCGCCACCGGGCTACCCAAGGAAATACTTATGCCGATCGGCACCGTTAAATTCTTCAATGCAGACAAGGGCTATGGCTTTATCGCGCCTGAGGGCGGCGGCAATGACGCCTTTGTCCACATCAGTGCCGTTGAGGCCGCCGGCATGCGCACGCTCGATAAGGAGCAGCGCGTGTCCTACGAGCTCGAGCAGGACCGTCGTGGCAAGATGTCCGCGGTCAATCTCGCAGCAGCGTAATTGACGGGTGGGCGCCGGTTTCGGCCGGCGCCCCTTCCCTTTCCGCTCCCCCATTCGCGGAGACGTCATACGAATACCACCGCCATGTTCTATCGTGATCGCGCCCGTCAGGCGGAAGCCGACGCCAATGCCGCAACGCTGGACAATGTCCGCTCGCGCTGGATCCGCGCAGCAAAGGCCTGGGACGAAATGGCCACCCGCGCCGAGAAGACCGCCGAACGGAAATCGGTGAATGAGGAAGCCAAGATGGTCGCGGAGATGATGGAGGACGATTGATCGTCCCTTCCCACAGCGACCCCGAATTACCCGCTGCTATTGCCCCTTATTTTTCTTTCCCTGTTAAGTTGGATTTGGGTCCCGAAAATGGCGTGCCTTTTCAATGGCTTGCAGTGACTTTCCCTGTTACGCATAACAGCGGAAAGTTTTCCTCCGAACCGTGCTGAAAAGCATGGTTTTTGCGCAAAATGACCGCAAAACCGCACGCTATATAACCAACGATGAGAAACAGCGGACCGGAACGCGGTACGCGATCCGGCAGTGCTTCGCTGCCACGCCGATGCGGATCGTTGAATCGACATCCTGCCTAAGCTAGCGCTTCGTCATGAGCCTGCCCCTATCCGCCCCGCTCCCCGAGACCGACGAGGAAGCCGCCGCCGAACTCGAGCGGCTTGCGGGCGAGATCGCCCATCACAACAAGCTCTATCATACCGACGACGCGCCGGAGATTTCGGACGCCGACTATGATGCGCTGATCCGCCGCAACAATGCGATCGAGGCAGCCTTTCCCAGCCTGATCCGTACTGATTCGCCCAATGCGCAAGTCGGCGCCGCGCCCTCCAGTCACCTGGCCAAGGTAGCGCATGCCCGGCCGATGATGAGCCTGGACAATGGCTTTGCCGATGAGGACGCGACCGAATTCGTCGCGCGGGTGCGGCGCTTCCTCAGCCTTGCGGAAGATGTGCCCGTCGCGCTGACCGCCGAACCCAAGATCGATGGCCTGTCCTGCTCGCTGCGCTATGAGCGGGGGAAGCTCGTGCAGGCGCTGACCCGGGGCGACGGGCAGGTCGGCGAGGACGTGACCGCCAATGTGCGCACGATCGGCGACATCCCGGAGAAGCTGCACGGCGCGGCGCCCGAGGTTTTCGAGATTCGCGGCGAGGTCTATATGGCCAAGGCGGATTTCACCGCGCTCAACGCCCGGCTGCTCGCCGAGGCCGAAGCGGCGGGCGATGCGAGCAAGGCGCGGCAGTTCGCCAATCCGCGCAACGCCGCCGCGGGATCGCTACGCCAGAAGGACGCCGCCGTCACCGCGACCCGGCCGCTGCGCTTCCTCGCGCATGGCTGGGGCGAAACCTCGACGCTGCCGGCGGAGACGCAATATGACGTGATGTGCGCGATCGAAGCCTGGGGCCTGCCGGTCAGCGACATGCTCGTGCGGGCCGACGGGATAGCGGCGGCGCTGGCGCATTACCGCGCGATCGAGACGGCGCGTGCCGACCTGCCGTTCGATATCGACGGCGTGGTATACAAGGTCGACCGGCTCGACTGGCAGGCACGGCTGGGCGCAGTGGCCAAGGCGCCGCGCTGGGCCTTGGCGCATAAATTCCCCGCCGAGCGCGCGCAGACGACGCTCGAGCGGATCGACATCCAGGTCGGCCGCACCGGCAAACTGACCCCCGTGGCGCGGCTGACGCCCGTCACGGTGGGCGGCGTGGTCGTCACCAACGCGACGCTGCACAACGAGCATGAGATCGCGCGGTTGAACGTATGGCCGGGCGACCGCGTCGTGCTGCAGCGCGCCGGCGACGTGATTCCGCAGATCGTCGAGAATCTGTCACGCGACGAAAGCCGCGGCGCCTGGCCCTTTCCGACCGTCTGCCCGCAATGCCAGTCGGATGCGGTGCGCGAAGAGGGCGAGGTCGATGTACGCTGCACCGGCGGGCTGATCTGCCCGGCGCAGCGCGTCGAACGCCTTCGGCATTTCGCCAGCCGAGGGGCGCTCGACATCGAGGGCCTGGGCGCGACCAGCATCGAATCCTTCTTCCATGACGGGCTGCTCCACTCCCCCGCCGACATCTTCCGCCTGAAGGACAAGCGCGCGGAACTGATCGGACGCGAGCGCTGGGCGGAGACGTCAGTCGACAATCTGCTCGCGGCGATCGAGGACAAACGCAGCCCGGACCCGGCGCGCTTCCTGTTCGGGCTGGGCATCCGCCATGTCGGCAGCGTCACCGCGCGCGACCTGGTCAAGGCGTTCGGCACGGTGGAGCGCGTTGCCGATGTCGCGACGCGCGCCGCCACGGACGAAGAAGCGCGGGCCGAGTTGATCGCGGTCGACGGCATCGGGCCGGTCGTGGCCGAAGCTTTGGTCGACTTCTTCGCCGAGGCGCATAATCGCGAGGCCTGGGCCGACCTGCTCGGCGAGGTAAGCCCTGCGGCCTATGTGTCCAATATCCGACCGTCCGAAGTGAGCGGCATGACCCTGGTTTTCACCGGATCGCTCGAGACGCTGAGCCGCGACGAAGCCAAGGCCCAGGCCGAGGCGCTGGGCGCGCGCGTATCGGGATCGGTCTCATCCAAAACGGACATTGTCATTGCCGGGCCGGGCGCCGGATCGAAGCTGAAAAAAGCGGCGGAACACGGGGTTAGGGTGATCGACGAGGCGGCCTGGGCAGAGATCGTCGCCGCCGCGAAGTGATGCCTTTTTGCAACGCAGCATTACCGAATGCTGCGCAGCTACTTGAAGATTCCCCCATGTCATTTATCCGAAATATTCGAGTCGCATGGGGCCAGCGACGGCGAAACCGCCGAGCAATTCTTGCGACTGATGCCTAAAAGGGAAAAATCATGCGACATAGTCTTTTCATTGGCGTGGCGGCAGCCGCCCTCGTCATTCCAGCAGCGGCAAGCGCGCAGGAAACGACGTCGACCATCCGCGGCACCGTGACCGCTGACGGCGCGCCCGTCGCCGGCGCCACCGTGAACATCCTCAACGTGCCGTCGGGGACTCAGTCGACCGTCAGCACCGATGCCAACGGCAGCTTCAACGCAACCGGCCTTCGCGCCGGCGGCCCATACACCGTCAAGGTGACCGCGCCGGGCTATAACGGCACCGAAGTCACTGACATCAACACCATTGTCGCGCAGGCCTATGACATTCCGGTCGAGCTGACCGCGGAGAGCACTGGCGGCGACATCGTCGTAACTGCAGCGCGCCTGCCCAATGCGCGCTCCGTATCGCAGGGTCCGGCCACCGTCCTAAACGCGCGCGAGATCGCGAACATCGCCAGCGTCAATCGCGACATCCGCGACCTGTCGCGTCGCGATCCGTTCGCCCGCCTGGACGACACCCCCAGCGGTGGCCGCGCGGTTTCTTTCGCCGGCCAGAACGCTCGCTTCAACCGCTTCTCGGTCGACGGCGTCTCGATCACCGACAATTTCGGCCTCAACACCGATGGCCTGCCGAGCCGGCGCTCGCCCATCCCGCTTGATGCCATCGGTCAGTTTCAGGCCCAGGTGGCACCATTTGATGTCCGTCAGGGCAACTTCCAGGGCGGCGCGATCAACATCATCCTGAAGTCAGGCACCAACGAGTTCCACGGAACCGGCTTCTATTCGCGTTCCGGCGACGAGTTCGTCGGCAACAAGACGAAGGACCTGAAGGTCAACATTCCGGACTTCAAGATCGAGAACTACGGCGCGGAAATCAGCGGGCCGATCATCAAGGACAAGCTGTTCTTCATGGTGGCTGGCGAACGGCTACGTGGCGGTCGCCCGATCGCCGAGGGCCCCACCGACAACAATGCCGGAACCGCCATCCCGAACCTGAGCCAGTCTCAAGTTGATGCTGTGTCGGCGATTGCGAAGAGCGTCTATAATTACGACACCGGCGGCGTGTTGCGCAACCTGGGCGATAAGGACGACCGCCTGGTCGCCAAGATCGACGCCAATCTGTCGGACAAGCAGCGCCTGTCGCTGACCTACACCTATGCGAATGATGCGATCAATCTGCTGAACAACACCTTCTCGTCGATCGCCACGGGCAGTCCCGGCCTGGGCCTGGCGTCCAACGCTTATATCCAGGGCAATCGGCTTCACACCGGCGTGGCGCAGTTGAATTCCGAATGGTCGGACAGCTTCTCGACCGAAGTTCGCGGCTTCTACAAGAACTATACCCGTATCCAGGATCCGCTGCTGGGCCGTGGCTTCGCTCAGTTCCGTGTCTGCACCAACGACCAATCGGGCGGTTCGGCGACGGGCTGCGAGGCAAGAACAGGCACGCAGGTCGGCACCGATGCAGTCGTCTCGTTCGGTCCAGACTCATCGCGTCAGACCAATCAGCTCAAGACCGAAACCTGGGGCGGCCTGGTTCAGGCTCGCCTGACCATGAACGACCATGACGTTCGCGTATTTGGCGAATTCCAGGACGTGAAGATCTTCAATGCGTTCCTGCAGAACAGCGCCGGCAATTATTATTTCGACTCGATCCAGGACTTCCAGAATCGTCGGGCAAGCTCCTTCGGCTATGGCAACGCAGTTCCATCGCTGGTGCCGAACGATGCCGCGGCAAAGTATAGCTATCAGAGCTTCGTGTTCGGCGTCATGGACAGCTGGAAGATCACGCCCACACTGAACCTGTCATACGGCATGCGCTATGATCTGTACGCCATGCACGATAACCCGGCGCTCAGCCCCTATTACACCGCGCGCTACGCTGGTGGCGCAGTCGTAAACGGAGAGTTGAAGACGATCGGTTCGAACACGACGAACATCTCGGGCTTCGGCCTGTTCCAGCCGCGCATCGGCTTCGACTGGAAGCCGACCGATCGCATCAGCATCCGCGGCGGCGGCGGCATCTTCGGCGGCGGCACGCCCGACGTCTATGTCTCGAACAGCTTCTCCAATACCGGCGTGCTGACCAATTCCGTTTCGTCCAACCGGACAACGACCGGGATCGGATGCACCAACCTGCCGTCGGCGGCGGTCTGCAATGACGCGCTGAACAACGTCACCGGCACGAGCATCCCGTCCTCGGTGAACACCTATCTCTCGGGCACCACCGCCTCGACGGCATCGACGGTCAACGCGCTTGATCCGAACTTCAAGATTCCCTCGCAGTGGCGCGCGACCTTGACGGGCGAATATAGCGCCAACCTCGGCCCGCTCGGCGACAACTGGGTATTCGGTGCAGACTTTCTCTACTCGAAGGTCCGCAATCAGGTATATTTCACGGACATCCGTTCGCAACCGCTGGCCGGTTCGCTCACCCCGGACGGTCGCCAGCGTTACTATAACTTCGCCGACAAGAATCTGGCGAGCACTGACACGAACACCGACATCCTGCTGACGAACACCGACAAGGGACGCTCTTATATCGCTGTCGCGCGACTGGATAAGAGCTGGGATTTCGGCCTGAATATCAACGCCAGCTTCACCTATCAGGACGTGAAGGATCAGGCACCGGCGACATCGTCGACGGCGGGTTCGAATTATTCCAACGGCGCCTTCGTCGATCCGAACAACGTTGCCTATGGCATCTCGAACGATCAGGTGAAGTACTTCTTCAAATATGGCGCGACCTTCGATCACGCCTTCTTTGGCGATTACAAGACCACGATTGCGCTGTTCGGCGAAACCCGGATCGGCCATCCGTACAGCTATACCTTCCAGGACTTCGGTTCGGGTCGTTCGGCAGTGTTCGGGACGACCGGGCGCAGCAGCGCGACGGGTACCGGCGGCAACCGCTATCTGATCTACGTCCCGACCGCGAACGATCCCAAGGTCACCTACGCACCTGGATTCCAGGCTCCATTCGAGAACTTCCTGAAGACCTCGGGCCTCGACAAATATGCCGGGAAGATCGCGCCACGTAACGCCTTCAACTCGAAGTGGTTCACGCGGCTCGATCTGCACCTTGCGCAGGAAATCCCAACCTTCGTTGGGGGCTCGCGCATCACGTTGTTTGCGGACGTTGAAAACTTCACGAACTTCATCAACAAGAACTGGGGCCAGACGCGCGAATATGTCTTCCCCTACAACGTCGCTGTTGCACAGGTTCAGTGTCTGACGGCGGCCGGCGTGGTTATTACCAATGTCAGCCAGGCGTGCGCGTCATATCGGTACTCACCGGTGAATAACGGCACGAGCTTCACGACGCCGACTGACCAGATCTACGCAAACCAGTCGCTCTACTCGATCCGCATCGGCGCGAAGTTCACCTTCTAAGCCAAGCGAGTATCGGAAACATGGCCGCCGCCCCCGAAAGTGGGCGGCGGTTTTGTTTTGACTCTGCTCTGGCCTCATACCGCGCATCGCTACGTCGCCTTGGACCGCGTAGCCGATCCCCACCACGGATCCCTATCCCGCGGCGCGCATCCTATGTCGGCGCTGCAGAATCACCCGCCGGTAGATTCAACCATGCTGCTTCGCTGCCAGTCAGATTCATCGCGATGTCGCTCAGCACATCAGCCCGATCATGTCCTCAGGAGAGAACCGCGATCCTACGCCGCCGCCTTGGCATAAACCGAATTGATCGGCCGGGAGAACACACGCCCAACCATCGGCTCGAAGAAGCTCAGCGGGGCGCTTTCGTACGCCGGGTCGAACGCCGACTGATCGTATTTCTCGCAGAATTCGGCGCAGGCTTCGAAATGCGGGTGGCCGCGGTACTTCTCGCGCAGATCCCGGTCCATTCCGAGATAGTGGAAGAAATAATAGCCCTGGAAAACGCCGTGGGTGTTGGCGATCCAGTGCAGTTCCTCCGATACGAACGGGCGCAGCATCGCCGCGCCGATCTCTGGATGGTTGAAGGTGCCGAGCGTGTCCCCGATGTCGTGGAGCAACGCCATCACCACATAGGGCTCATCGCGGCCATCGCGGTGGGCGCGGGTTGCGGTCTGGAGCGAATGTTCGAGGCGGTCGACCGGGAAGCCGCCGAAATCGCCTTCGAGAAGCTTCAGATGCGTCAGCACGCGGGCAGGCAGTTCCTTCGCGAAATCGCGGAAATGGCCGCCGATGATGCTCCAGTCCTGCTGGGTACCCTCGGTCATCGCGGTGAATTGCGCGCGGTCCTGGTGCTCGGTCATGCTTCTCTCTCCTTCGAGACCGCCGGGCTTTTACATCCCGTAGGGCTCCTTCCCTTCTCCCCCTGTGGGAGTTTTGTCGATAGTCGGGCCGAAATGCCCCCCGGGCATTTCTAAACCATGCCGGGGGCATGGTTTACCCGGCTATCGTCAAAACTGGTGGCGCGAAGCGCCGGATGAGGGGGAGTGAGGTTCGGAACACTGACGAGTGTCCCCCTCACCCTTCCCACAGCCTTCGGCAGCGGGCCCAGCATTGGGTCGGTCATGCCCCCGGCATGACCTGAACAGCGCGGGGCGCTGTTCACCCAATGCTCCTCTCCCACAAGGGGAGAGGGAGAAAGAGCGCTTCGCATCCGAAAGCCTCTGCACACACCCTACCCCACTTTGCGCATCGCTCCCAGTCGGGTTAAGACCCCCGCCCATGCCATTGTTCACCAAGCCCGCGATCTTTTCGCGGCCCTTCTTCGAGGACAAGAGCCGTGCCTTCTGGCGGCTCCAGGCAGCGGGCTGGACCGGCTATCTGATCCTGCGCAGCGTCTCGGGCATTTCGAACAAGCTCGACCTGCCGGCGACTCTGCTGATCGTGGTGGAATCGATCGTCGGCTATTGCATCACGCTGCTGCTCTCGACGCTCTATCATGCGTATCGGGGCCGGCCTCGCATCGCGGCGGTGATCCTGACGATCCTGACGCTAGGGGTGGCGACGGTGCTGTACGCGGTGCTCGACGCCTTCGCCTATTCGTTCGTCAAATTCTCCAGCCCGGGACTGAATTTCAGCCTGGTGCTCGGCACGATCTTCCTCAACTTCACCGTGCTGGCGGGGTGGTCGGCGCTGTATTTCGGGATCAATTTCTACCTGATCGTCGAGGAGCAGATCGATCAGCTCGAAGCGCTGGGCAGCCAGGCGAGCTCGGCGCAGCTTGCCATGCTGCGCTACCAGCTCAACCCGCATTTCCTGTTCAACACGCTCAATTCGATCTCGACCCTGGTGCTGCTCAAGCAGACCGAACGGGCCAATGCGATGCTGAGCCGCCTGTCCTCCTTCCTGCGCTACACGCTCGCCAACGAGCCGACCGCGCATGTGACGATCGCGCAGGAGGTCGAGACGCTGAAACTCTATCTCGAGATCGAGAAGATGCGCTTCGAGGAGCGGCTGCGCCCGAGTTTCGAGGTGGATCCGCGTGTCGCCAGGGCACGGCTGCCGTCGCTGCTGCTCCAGCCGCTGGTCGAAAACGCGATCAAATATGCCGTCACGCCCAAGGAAGAAGGCGCCGAAATCGCGGTAATCGCGCGGCTCGCCGGGGATCGGGTGCAGATCAGCGTATCCGACACCGGACCGGGCTTGAATGAAATGAAAGCACGGCCAAGCCTTTCAACCGGGGTTGGGCTTGCCAATATAAGGGAGCGGCTGGCGCAGGCTTACGGGCCCGACCACCGCTTCGAGACACGCTCCATCCCCGGGGGCGGGTTCGGAGTCGAAATCGAGATTCCGTTCCAGCTCGATGAACCGGTTAGAGAGGTACCATGACGATCCGGACCATATTGGTGGATGACGAGCCGCTGGCGATCCAGGGGCTCGAGCTACGTCTCGCCGCACATGAAGATGTCGAAATCATCGACAAATGCCAGAACGGACGCGAGGCGATCCGCGCGATCAAGACGCACAAGCCAGACCTCGTCTTCCTCGACATCCAGATGCCCGGTTTCGACGGCTTCTCGGTCGTCCAGGGCCTGATGGAGGTCGAGCCGCCCCTGTTCGTGTTCGTCACTGCCTATTCCGACCACGCGCTGAAGGCGTTCGAGGCGCAGGCGGTCGATTATCTGATGAAGCCGGTCGAGGAATCGCGTCTGGCCGATACGCTCGACCGCGTCCGCCAGCGGCTTGCGGAGAAGCGGGGCATCGAGGAGGTCGACCGGCTGAAGGAAGTGATCGCCGAGATCGCGCCGGATTCCGTCGAGAATCTGAGCGACGCCGGAGAGCAGGTTTCCGCCAACCGCTTCGAGAAGCTGATCAACATCAAGGATCGCGGGCAGATCTTCCGCGTCGACGTCGACACGATCGAGCGGATCGACGCGGCCGGCGATTACATGTGCATCTATACGGGCGACAACACGCTGATCCTGCGCGAGACGATGAAGGACCTGGAGAAACGGCTCGATCCGCGCCGTTTCCAGCGGGTCCACCGCTCCACCATCGTCAACCTCGACCTCGTGAAAGAGGTGAAGCCGCACACCAATGGCGAATGTTTCCTGGTGCTTGGTT
This sequence comes from Parasphingomonas zepuensis, assembly GCF_036663735.1. Lineage (NCBI taxonomy): Bacteria > Pseudomonadati > Pseudomonadota > Alphaproteobacteria > Sphingomonadales > Sphingomonadaceae > Parasphingomonas > Parasphingomonas zepuensis. The sequence goes on from NZ_JAXOJO010000005.1 coordinate 223,913, forward strand.
CGGGCGCGCAAGTGAAGGTATCGCGCTCCTATCGTGACGTGGTCGCGCGTTTCGTGCATTAATCCCCTTCTCCGACGGGAGAGGGGAAGAAAATGACGACCCATAAGTTCCGCGCCTTTGCGGCGTTGCACGTGCCCGGCGATCCGCTGATCCTCTACAACGCCTGGGACGCGGGCAGCGCGCGTGCAGTCGCCAATGCCGGCGCGAAGGCGGTGGCGACGGGCAGCTGGTCGGTCGCAGCGGCACAGGCTTATGGCGACGGCGAGGGACTGCCGCTCGAGCTGGCGCTGGCCGGGGCGACGCGGATCGCCGGGGCGGTCGACCTGCCGGTGTCGATCGATTTCGAGGGCGGCTATGCGGTCGATCCGGCGGCGGTCGCGGCGAATGCCGCGCGGCTGGCGGCGACCGGCGCGATCGGCTGCAATTTCGAGGATCAGATCGTCGGCGACGAGGGATTGCACCCGATCGCGTTCCAGGCGGCGCGGATCGCTGCGATGCGGCGCGCCACGGGCAGCGACTTCTTCATCAACGCCCGTACCGACATCTTCCTGCAGAACGGCCCTGCGACGCATGATTCGGCGATGGCCGACGCAGCGATCGAGCGCGGCGCGGCCTATGCCGAGGCTGGCGCCAGCGGCTTCTTCGTTCCCGGACTGGTCGATCTGGCACTGCTCGAACGGATCAGCGCGGCGGTGCCGCTACCGATCAATTTCATGGCCTTTCCGGGCGCCCCGGGCACGCGCGAGGTCGCGGCGGCCGGCGTTGCCCGGATCAGCCATGGGCCGAACCCCTATCGAACCGCAATGGCGGCGCTGACCGCCGCGGCGCAGGAGGCGTTCGACTGGCGTTGACGCCGGGCTTTACGCCTCGGGCGCTTCCTCGGCGCCCTGGGCGGGATTCTCGAACCAGGCCTCGACCGGGCCGCTGAGCTTCAGCGTGAGCGGCTGGCCGTGGCGATCGACCTTCTTGCCGAGCGCGACGCGGATCCAGCCTTCCGAGATCGAATATTCCTCGACGTCGGTGCGCTGGCTACCCTTGAAGCGGATGCCGATCCCGCGCGACAGCAGCGCCTCGTCGAAGAACGGGCTGCGCGGGTTGGACGAAAGGCGGTCTGGCGGTGTGTCGGTCATGGGGCCGGCTCATGACGCAAAATCGCGCGCGATGCCAGAGCGCGCGGACGAAAACGGCGCGGGACCGGCCGGTCCCGCGCCGCTTCGTTCACTCGGGCAATGCCGCTCAGCGGCACACCCGTACCCGGACGCCGCGGCCCCAATAGGGATCCCAGCGACGCTCGGTATAGCAGTGGCGGTAGCGTTGCCGGTAGTTGTAGGCGTAATATCCGTCGTTCGGATAATAGCCGTGGCTCCGGTAATAGCCGTCGTCATAATAGGGATCATAGCCGCGCTGGCGGTAATAGCGGTCGCGGTCGCGATTGTTGCCCGAGGCGATCGCCGCGCCGATCGCGAGACCGGCGATGCCGGCGACGATGGCGGTGCCGGTGTTGTCATGGTCGCGGTAGTGGCGATACCGCTGCGCTTCCGCTGGGACGGCGGTGGTGAGCGCGGTCGCGGCGAGCGCCACGCCGAGCCCGGCCTTCTTCACAAAATTGGTCATTTCCAACCTCCTCTTGTTAGCCAACCCGCCACCGCATCGGGGGAATAAACGCGGAAACGGTCCAGCTTGTTTCAAGGGATAAGCGAGTCGGCCTGAACCCGTTCGGAATGCGGCGTTTAGCGAGCGTTCAGCGTGTTCAGCCGTCGCCAAGCCGCGGCCGCGGCGGCATATGCGCCTGATCCGCCGGCGCGTCACGCCAGTCCTGCCGGTGGATGGCGTCGCGGCGCCTGGGATCGGCGCCGTAGCGGTTGCCGCCGGCCGTGCCGTCGAAACACATCAGCGCGAACAAGGGCAATTGCCCGAAAGGCACGAGGGCGAGCAGGATCCACCAGCCGGTCCGGTCCTGATCGTGCAGCCGCCGCACCTCGACCGCGAGCATCGGGATCACCAGGAACCCCACGACCAGCCATCCGACGATTTGCACGGCCTGGCTTGCGCCGCCCTGCAGGTCGAAAGGCCGGTTCGAGAGCTTCGCGATATCGCCACCGGCCACGACGAAGGCGAGCCCGAGCGGCAGGAAGATCAGCCACTGGAACAGGATGAACAGCCAATATTCCCGGCGCCGCGATCGACCCTGGAAATCGGCGAAGCGGCGCAGCGGCAGCAGCATGTCGTCCATGGCAGTCCCTCCCCGCGCCGATGTTGAAACGCGCCCCGGGCAAAGTAAAGTCGGCTTTCCGAGGGAGATCGACGATGGCGTACTGGCTGCTGAAATCCGAGCCCGAAAGCTATAGCTGGGCCGATCTGGTGCGCGAGGGCGCAACCGAGTGGACCGGCGTGCGCAATCCCGCCGCGGCGCTCCACCTGAAGGCGATGGCGGTGGGCGACCGCGGGCTGTTCTACCATAGCGGCAAGGAAAAGGCCGCGGTCGGCGTGATGGAGATCACCCGCACCGCGCAGCAGGACGGCGACGAACCGCGCTGGGTCTCGGTCGCGGTCAGGCCGGTCGAGGCGTTGGCCAAACCGGTCACACTCGCCGCGATGAAGGCCGAGCCGAAGCTGGCGGGCATGGAAATGCTGCGCCAGTCGCGGCTGTCTGTATCCCCGGTGGGGGATGCGGAATGGGCGGTGCTTCTCGCTATGGCGTGACCGCCGCGCCGCTATCCCACCTGGTCATTCGAACACGGCGCCAAGCTGCTCCGTTCCGATCTGCTCGGGCTCGCGCGGATCGGGGCCGTAATCATTCTCGTAATCGTCGCCCCGGGTGAAGATCATCATCAGCCAGAAGATGAAGCCGATCAGCGGGATGAAGGTCAGCAGATATTTGAGGCCCGGCTCGCCGTGATCGTGCAGGCGCCGGATGCCTATCGAGACATGACCGATCAGGAAGCTGACGACCAGGACCAGGGAGCCAATCCCGAACATCAACGCCATACCCATCAGAACCGGGGTGGCTGTGCCGCGATCGACGCCGCCGATCGCAGCGGTGACGAAAATGCTGACCAGCTGGAAAAGGATCAGGCCAATAATTCCGCTGACATGAAACAAGGCATATTCGGTGCGTGTCGCGCGGCCCCTGAAATCAAGGACCTGGCGCCACGGACGGATAATCGGATTCATCTGCAAGTCCCCCCGGAAGCAGGGAGGCTACAGATTTTCCAGACGATAGCCATCCCGCCTTCCCCGATTGCGGGGAAGACGGGAAATTCAGGCCGCCTGCTTGGCGCGCGAGGCCTTTTTGCGCTCGTTCGGATCGAGATAGCGCTTGCGCAGCCGGATCGACTTGGGCGTCACCTCGACCAGCTCGTCGTCGTCGATATAGGCGATCGCCTGCTCGAGCGTCAGGCGCCAGGGCGGGGTTAGCCGGATCGCATCGTCCTTGCCGCCCGAAGCGCGGAAGTTGGTCAGCTGCTTCGCCTTCATCGGATTGACCTCGAGATCATCCGTCTTGGCGTTCTCGCCCACGATCATGCCTTCGTAGAGCGCTTCCTGCGGTGCGACCATCAGGATGCCGCGCTCCTCGAGCGGACCAAGCGCATAGGCATTGGCCTCGCCCGCGCCGTTCGAGATCAGCACGCCGTTCTTGCGGCCTTCGATCTTGCCCTTGTGCGGGCCGTATTTCTCGAACAGCCGGTTCATGATGCCGGTGCCGCGCGTGTCCGACAGGAACTCGCCGTGATAGCCGATCATCCCGCGCGATGGCGCCGAGAAGGTGATGCGGGTCTTGCCGCCGCCCGAGGGGCGCATGTCGGTCATCTCGGCCTTGCGGATGTTCATCTTCTCGACGACGGTGCCGGAATATTCCTCGTCGACGTCGATGATGACGATCTCGTACGGCTCGGTCTTGCCGCCCTTCTCATCCTCGCCGAACAGCACGCGCGGGCGGCTGATGCCGAGTTCGAAGCCCTCGCGGCGCATCGTCTCGATCAGCACGCCGAGCTGGAGCTCGCCGCGGCCGGCGACTTCGTAGCTGTCGCGGTCAGCCGATTCGGTGACCTTGATCGCAACGTTCGACTCGGCTTCGCGCAGCAGGCGATCGCGGATCATGCGCGACGTCACCTTGGAACCCTCACGACCCGCCATCGGCGAATCGTTCACCGCGAAGCGCATCGACAGAGTCGGCGGATCGATCGGCTGGGCGTGCAGCGGCTCGCTCACCGACGGATCGGCGATGGTGTTGGCGACAGTCGCGACGGTCAGGCCGGCGATCGAGATGATGTCACCGGCATTGGCTTCGTCGACGGGAACGCGCTCGAGGCCGCGGAACGCCATGATCTTGGAGGCGCGGCCGGTCTCGACGATCTTGCCTTCGGGATCGAGCGCATGGATCGGCATGTTGGTCTTGACCGAACCCGAGAAGACCAGGCCGGTCAGGATGCGGCCGAGGAAATTGTCGCGGTCGAGCAGAGTCACCAGGAACTTGAACGGGCCGTCCGGATCAGCCGACGGGGCGGGCACGTGCTTGACGATCGTCTCGAACAGCGGCGTGAGCGTGCCTTCGCGCACATCGGGATTGTCGCCGGCATAGCCGTTGCGGCCCGACGCGAAGATCACCGGGAAATCGAGCTGGTCGTCATTGGCGTCGAGCGACACGAACAGATCGAACACTTCGTCGAGCACTTCCTGGGCGCGCGCGTCGCTGCGATCGATCTTGTTGACGACGACGATCGGGCGAAGGCCGAGCGCCAGCGCCTTGCCGGTGACGAACTTGGTCTGCGGCATCGCGCCTTCGGCCGCATCCACCAGCAGGACGACGCCGTCGACCATCGACAGGATGCGCTCCACCTCGCCGCCGAAATCGGCGTGGCCGGGGGTGTCGACGATGTTGATGCGCGTCTTGTGACCGTGATGATCGTCCCACTCGATCGACGTGCACTTGGCGAGAATGGTGATCCCGCGCTCTTTTTCGAGGTCGTTCGAATCCATCGCGCGCTCTTCGACGCGCTGGTTGTCGCGGAAGGTGCCGGACTGGCGGAAGAGCTGATCGACCAGAGTTGTCTTGCCGTGATCGACATGGGCGATGATCGCCACGTTGCGGAGGCTCATTAGGATACTCGATATTTTGCAGGGAAAAGGTTGCGGGGCCGATAGCGCAATTGCTGCGTCGCGGAAAGGGTGGATGTGACAAGACCGCTACGAAGCCGCCGATCGATCGGTCAGGGCAGCAGGCGCACCATCACCACGCCGTGCGGCGCGACCGCCGCCGAGAAGCTGCCGGATTTGCGCCCGAGCGACTTGTGCGCCCACAGGTCCCGCACCTCGGCCTTCATCCCGCGCGGATAGCCGAGTTCGGTCCAGTCGACCGCGATCGCCGCCGGCGCCGCGCCGCGGTTGAACAGGATCACCGCGCGGCCGCCATCGGCCAGCGGGCGGGACCAGACTTCCTGGTCGCCATCGTCGCGTACGCGCCGGCCCTGGATACCAAGCGGATCCTGGTCGATCGCGATCACGTCCCCGTTGAGCAGGATCGCGCGCGTCTCGGGGCTCATCGCGGCGATATCGTTGCCGGCCATCAGCGGCGCGGCCATCAGCGCCCACAGGCTGAAATGGCTGCGATATTCGGTGTCGGTCATGCCGCCATTGCCGACCTCGAGCATGTCGGGATCGTTCCAGTGGCCGGGGCCGGCATAGGGCCAGAGCGGCGCGTTGCGATCGATGATGTCGAGCAGGTTGAGCGTCCACCAATGCTCCTTGTCGGCGCCGGTAAAGGCATCGCGGATGTCACCGGTGGTGCGCCAGAGATTGCCGATCTTGGCACCCCAGAACCACGGCTTGTTCTGCCCCCATTCGCAGATGCTGAGCACGATATCGCGGCCGCTCGCCTTCAGCGCATCGGACATCAGGGCATATGCTTCCTCGGCATTGCGGGAGCCGGTCGAGCACCAGTCGTACTTCAGATAGTCGACGCCCCAGCGCGCATAAGTGAGCGCGTCCTGATATTCATGGCCCTGGCTGCCCGGGCGGCCCCCGCAGGTCTTCATGCCGGCATCCGAATAGATGCCGAACTTGAGCCCCTTCGCGTGGACGTAATCGGCCAGTGCCTTGATGCCGGAGGGGAATTTGGCGGCATCGGCGGTGATGAAGCCATCCTTGTCGCGCGCCCCGTGCCAGCAATCGTCGATCACGACATAGCTATAGCCCGCATCCTTCATTCCGCTCGACACGAGCGCGTCGGCGACGGAGCGGACGGTCGTTTCGCTGATGGAGCAGCCGAACTTGTTCCAGCTGTTCCAGCCCATCGGCGGCGTGCGGGCCAGGTCGTTGGCGGTGCGGGCGGGATCGAGCGAGGGCGGCACGCGGTTGAGATCGACGACCTCCTGCGCCGCGGCCTGGACCGACGCGGCGAGCAGGCCGATCAAGACCAGCGCGAGGATCTTCCTCAACAGGTGGCGCATCGACCGACTCTCCCCTTGTCCAACGTAGGGCATCTGGCGCGTCCGGCATCGATTGCGCAACGGTTTTCCGCTACTCTTCTCGGCGAGGGGCACGGCGTGACAAGTGTTATAGTTGAATGATACACTTGAAGCGCGGTCGAATCACCGTCATCTAGGGCGGCGACAGCGTGGAGAGAGTGATGGCGACGGAAACCCAAGACGCGACCACCGATCTGGTGTTGACCCCGCCCGACCCGGTGCCGGCAGTCGCGCCCGAAAAGGCCGTCGGGCTGGTGCCGGTCGACGACAGCAAGCGCACCCAGTTGCAGGCGCGAGTCGAGACCTTCATCGACGACCTCGTCGCGCAGGACGTGAACTCGCCCGAATTCGGCAAGCGGGTCGATGCGATCAGCGCGATGGGCCAGAAGGAAATCCGCGAGGCCGCGGGGCAATCGAACCGTTTCCTCGACCGGCCGGTCAAGGCGATGAACCAGGAATCGGGCGTCGGCGCCGACCTGGCCGAGTTGCGCCGGACTATCGAGGATCTCGATCCGGGCAAGCAGGGCAGCCTGCTCGCGCCCAAGAAGCTGTTCGGGATCATCCCGTTCGGCAACAAGATGCGCGATTATTTCGACGGCTATAAGAGCTCGCAGACGCACATCGCCACGATCCTGAAGAGCCTGGGCAGCGGCAAGGACGAGCTGCTGATGGACAATGCGGCGATCGACGTAGAGCGCGCCAATCTGTGGAACGCGATGGGTCGGCTCGAGCAGATGATCCTGCTGTCCAAGACGATGGACGAGCGGCTCGAGGACAAGGCCAACGAGCTCGACCACACCGATCCGGCCAAGGCCAAGGCGATCCGCGAGAGCGCGCTCTTCTACGTCCGCCAGCGCACCCAGGACCTGCTGACTCAGATGGCGGTGACGGTGCAGGGCTATCTGGCGCTCGACCTGGTGAAGAAGAACAATGTCGAGCTGGTGAAGGGCGTCGACCGCGCCTCCACCACTACCGTCTCCGCGCTGCGCACCGCCGTGACGGTTGCCCAGGCGCTGACCAACCAGAAGCTGGTGCTGGAGCAGATCACCGCGCTGAACACCACCACCGCCAACATCATCGATTCGACCGGCAAGCTGCTCAAGAGCCAGACCGCGACGATCCATGAGCAGGCGGCGAGCGCGACGATCCCGATCGAGACGCTGCAACGCGCGTTCCAGAACATCTACGACACGATGGACGCGATCGACACGTTCAAGCTGAAGGCGCTCGATTCGATGAAGACCACGGTCAATGTGCTCGGCCAGGAAGTCGAGAAGTCGAAGGGCTATATCGCCCGGGCCGAAGGCGCGGCGCAGAATTCGGGCAGCGGGGGCGAAACCTTCAAGCTGGAAGCCGTGTAAATGACGGATGTCGATCGCCAGATCGCGCGCAGCACCCAATTCCTCGACGAGCGCCGCGAGCAGGCGCTGGCGCAGCGCAAGCGCCGGCGGCAGGGCACCGGGCTTGCCAAGCGCGCCGGCCTGATCGTCACGGCCGACCTGGCGATCGTGATCGCGACCATCGTGTTCGGCTGGTTCACGCCGATCGGCATGGGCGGCGCGCTGCTGGTGGGGCTGCTGCTGGTGGCGGTAACGCTGCTGATCGCGTTCGTGTCGCTCGAGGCGCCGGTGACGCCCGAGAAACTGGCCGAGGTGCCGTTGAAGGCCTTGCCGCTCAAGACCGAGCAATGGCTCGAAGCGCAGCGCCCGGCCCTGCCCGCGCCGGCGCGGACCCTGCTCGACGGCATCGGCGTGCGGCTCGAGACACTCGCGCCCCAACTCGCCACGCTCGACGAGCGCGAGCCGGCGGCGGCCGAAGTGCGCAAGCTGATCGGCGAGCAGCTGCCCGAGCTGATCAAGGGCTATGCGCGCGTGCCGGAACCCCTGCGCGGGGTGGATCGCAACGGCAAGACCCCGGACACACAACTGGCCGAAGGACTGCAATTGATCGACCAGGAAATCAGCCAGATGTCGGCGCAGCTGGCCGAGGGCGATCTCAACCTGCTCGCGACGCGCGGTCGCTTCCTGGAGATCAAGTACCGGGACGACGATCTGAGCGGGAGTTAGGCGGTCACGATGCTGCCATTCGACCTGAGGCGACCTCGGTGAGACACTGGATCGTTGCCCTTGCGGCAGCCGGCATCGCAATCGCGGGCATTGCAGCGGAACCGCAGCCACTGACCCCGAAGCAGATCGGCGACGCTTTCAAGGCGAGGGACTGGACCCGGCTGAAGGCGATCAGCGAGGATCGCGACACAGTCCTGATGCCTGGCGGCGGCGTGCCCGGCCCGGTCAGGCGCCTGTCACGTGACGCTTTTCTCGATGAAGTGCGCGATTGCGTCGTATCCGACGTCTATACCAAGGGCGTGCGCTTCCAGTCTTCGGACGGAATAGGATGGATTTGCCGGACTCAGCCCGTCGGAACGGACAGGTGCACCGTGATTGGATATGGCGTGGATCTGCATCTGACCGGCGACAAAGTCTATTTCGGGCGCGTTTTCCGGTTTTCCACGCACAACAACATCGATTGCCCCGACACGGGGCGGGTTGCGCCTCCGCCGCCGCCAAGGTCGAGATGAGCGCGCATTAGCAGATTACAGATTACGACGCCGCTTCCTTCCGGCCGTTGCGATGCGCCGAGACCTTGGCCCGGTTGCCGCGGACGCTCATGCTGCACCACCGCCGCGTGCGCCGACGCGTATGGTCCGAAAACAGCAAGGTGCAGCCATGTCCTTCACAGGCTTCGACCTGAGCGAAGTCCTGCTCGACCACGGCGCCGAGGCGCTCCGCCGCGACATTCCGGAGGCGCGCGTGATCTTCCTCGACACCGGCCATTTCGCGCTGGAGAGTCACCCGCCGATATCGCAGCTGAGATTCGAGACTTCCTGTCGTGAGCCGGATAGCACCGATCGGCGCTATCGCAGGTTGCTCACCCCTGCCGAGCCGCTAGATCGTCCGCGACACGACAGGGATGAGCAGGAAATGACGGACGAAGCGGCCAGCCCTGCCTTGCTTAAGGATATTCTTGGACGGCAAGCGCTGGCCGTGATTGCCGACGCCGGCGTGGCCGCCTCTCCACACTTCGATCGCGCGGCCTTTCTCGACGCAGCCTCGCGAGGGCTGGACGCGCTGTCGATCATGGAGCGGGTGCGCCATATCGCCGATGCGTTGTGGCCGGCCCTGCCCGACGATTATGCGGAGGCGCTTGCGATCGTCCGCGCTATGGCGCCGCACCTGACTCACGGCTTCCAGGCAGTCGCGGTGACCGAGTTCGTAGCGCGGCATGGGCTGGACGATTTCGACCGGTCGCTCGCGGCGCTGGCCGAGCTGACCCGCTTCGGCTCAGCCGAATTCGCCATCCGCCCGTTCCTCGTACGGGACAGCGCGCGGACGCTGGCGGTGATGGCGCAGTGGAGCCGCAGCGAGGACGAGCATGTCCGCCGGCTCGCCAGCGAGGGGAGCAGGCCGCGCCTCCCCTGGGCGGCGCGGGTGCCGGCGCTGAAGGCCGATCCGACGCTGGCGGCCCCGATCCTGGAGATACTGAAAAGCGATCCCAGCGCCTATGTGCGGAAATCGGTCGCCAACCATCTGAACGATATCGCCAAGGATCGGCCCGACTGGCTGGTCGACCGGCTGGCAAGCTGGCCGAAGGACGATCCCTGCACCGTGTGGATCGTCCGCCATGCGCTGCGCACGCTGATCAAGCAGGGCGAGCCACGGGCGCTGGCGCTGATCGGCGTGGGGCATGGCGCAGCCATTTCGGTGCGGGGCTTCTCGGTTGCGCCGGGGACCGTGCGGCTCGGCGATGCCGTCGCCATCTCAGCCGACCTGATCTCGACGGCAGCGGAGCCCCAGCGACTGGTGGTCGATTACCGGCTGCACTACGCCCGTGCCGGGGGAAAAAGCGCTGCCAAGGTGTTCAAGCTGCGCACGTTCGAGATCGGCGCAGGCGAGTGGGTTGCCCTGAGCATCCGCCAGACGATCAAGGATTTCAGCACGCGGCGGCACCATCCTGGTACGCATGCGGTGGAATTGATCGTCAATGGGCAGACCATGGCACGCACCAGCTTCGATCTGCTGGCTGCGGATTGAGGCGGGCGTGGCAAAGAAGAAATATCTGCTAACCGCGACTCTGCCTGACGGGTACGTCAAGACGATCGGCCCGACCGCCACCGAGTTCACCCATTATTGGCGGATCGTCGCCCGCCTCGCCAACGGCAAGACCGAGGTGTTCTGGGGCCACAGCAAGTCGCTGGCCGAGGCGAAGAAGACGCGTGCCCTGGCGGCCGAGGCGGGCGCCCATCGTGGCTGGGTGGGGCATGACGTCGACATTGTCGAGCTGGTCCGGAGCGCCGGGTGAGGCTGGCCGGATACCAAGGTGCGCGCCGATGCCAAGGTGCCGATGGGTGTGCGGATCGGTGGATGCCGGAACGAGTCCGAAATGACGCAGTCTTCGTCGCCTCCGTTTCGGCTGGAGCGGATGACTTTAGCTAGACCCGTTCGTTTCGAGCGAAGTCGAGAAACATTGGTTGAGTGCTGCTTGGCGGCTTCTCGACTTCGCTCGAAACGAACGGAGCGGGAAGCCGATTCCACGCTCAGTCGAATCGACGGAAATTATCGGATCGCGAGCGTCTTCGCGCGGTCCGCCAGGCGATCGATCGCTGCGTCGTGAATGCCGGGCGTCGTCACCAGCACGCCAAAGGCCTGGGCGCTGGGGGTGTTAAAGAACAAGGGCTCGCCGAACGCGTCGCTGACCGAGGCGCCCGCCTCGGCTGCGATCAGCACCGCGGCGGCGATATCCCATTCATAGCCCCAGCGCAGCGTCGCAAGGAGATCGGCCTGGGCGGCGGCGACCATCGCGATGCGCAGCGCGATCGAATTGGGCTTGTCGACCGCGACCAGATCACTGTCGACCTTGGGCAGGGTATCGGTCGGCACGCGCGCGCCGGAAAAGACCGAGCGGTTGCCGGTGCGGATCGGCAGTCCGTTCAGCGTCGCGCCCTTGCCGAGTTCGGCGCGCCAGATCTCGCCCCGCGCCGGCGCATCGAGCACGCCGATCAGCGGCTGGCCGTCCTCGACCAGGGCGATCGAGATCGCCCAGCCTTCCCGGCCGCGCACATAATCGCGGGTGCCGTCGATCGGATCGACCACCCAGAGGCGCGCCTGGGCGAGGCGATCGGCATTGTCGACGGTCTCCTCCGACAGCCAGCCGGCATCCGGCAGCAGGGCCGAAAGGCGCCGGTGGAGCAGCGCGTTGACCTCCAGATCGACGTCGCAGACCGGGTTGCCCGGGCTCTTTTCCCAGCGTTTGAAATCCGTGCGCCATTTGCCCAGGGCCAGCGCGCCCGCCTCCGCCGCGATCGCAGCGATCGCGTCGGCCAGCGCTCCCGGGGATTCGACGAACGCTTCAGCCACTCGCCACCGTCATGCCCTCGACGCGGAGCGTGGGGACGTTGGTGCCATAGCGGAATTCGAGATCGTTGGCGGGGGTGAGGTTGAGGAACATGTCCTTCAGATTGCCCGCGATGGTGAATTCGGCGACCGGGGTGGTGATCTCGCCATCCTCGATCAGGAAGCCGGCGGCGCCGCGGCTGTAATCACCCGTCACGCCATTGACGCCCATGCCGATCAGTTCCGTCACGAACACGCCGCGCTTGATGTCGGCGATCAGCGTCGCCGCCGGGACCTGACCTGCCACCATATGCATGTTGCTGGTCGTGACGCCGGGGCTGCCCCCGCCGCCGCGCGCGGCATGGCCGGTCGGCTCCAGGCCCAGCTGGCGAGCCGAGGCGCTGTCGAGCAGCCAGTTTTCCAGCATGCCGTGCGACACGATCTCGACCGGGGAGACGGGCAGGCCCTCCCCGTCGAACGGGCGCGAGCGCAGTCCCTGCGGCCGATGCGGATCGTCAAGGATGGTGACGCCGGGGGCGAAGATCTGCGTGCCCAGCGCATCGAGCAGGAAGCTGGTCTTGCGCGAGATCGACTGGCCGGAGATCGCGCCGATCAGATGGCCGACCAGGCTAGAGCCGACGCGCGGATCGAACACCACCGGCATCGCGCCGCTGGCGACGCGGCCGGGATTGAGGCGCGCCACCGCGCGATTCCCGGCGCGGGTGCCGATCGTCGTGGCATCTTCCAGCTTGCTGCGGTGGCGGGCCGAGTGATGCGCGTAATCGCGCACCATCTCGCCGCCCGATCCGGCGAGCACGCTGGCCGACAGACCATAGCCGGTGGCGACATAGGCGCCGGAAAAGCCGTGGCTGGTGGCGAGCGCGAAGACCGAACGCGACGCGCTGGCGCCGCCGCCTTCGCTGTTCGAGACGCCGGGCACCGCGCGCGCCGCGTCCTCGGCGGCGAGCGCCGCTTCCCGCAGTTCCTCGGGCGAGGCTGCGCCGCCATCGTCGAGATCGAGCTGCGGCGGGGCGCCGTGCAGCAGGCGGCTTTCCGGCGCCAGACCGGCCCAGGCATCCTCGGGCGCCTCGCGCGCCATGGCGATCGCACGCTCGACCAGTTCAGTCATCGCATCGCTCGACAGATGCGAGGTCGAGACGCTGGCCGAACGCTGGCCGACGAACACGCGCAGCCCGAGTTCGGCATTTTCCGAGCGGCCGACATCCTCGAGCGCGCCGAGGCGCACTGACACCTCGAGCGAGGTATCGTCGGCGAAGACGGCATCGGCGGCGTCGGCACCGGCGGCCTTGGCGCGGGCGACGATATCCTGAGCGCGGTCGCGCGCCTGATCTACGGTAAGCATGGCGCGGACTTAAGGGCCGCGATCACTTCCCGCAATGACCGATGGCCCGGAACCTCACAGCGCGGACGATACCCCGACGACGAAGCAGGCGCAGAACATCAGGAATCCGGCGAAACGGTTCGAGCGGAAACGCGCCAGCGCATTGTCCCCGTCGTCCGGCACCAGCGTCCCGACCTGCCAGGCGAAATGGAGCGCGACCGGCACCAGCGCCAGCAAGGCGAGCGGATCGGGACGGACCTGCCAGAAAGCCACCGCCCAGCAGCCGAGCGCGACGACATAAAAAAGCGCCACGCCAGGACGCACCCGATCGCCCAGCCGGCGCGCCGAGGAACGGATGCCGACCAGCGCGTCGTCCTCGCGGTCCTGCAGGGCATAGATGGTGTCGTAGCCGACCACCCAGGCGATCGACCCGGCATAGAGCAGCACCATCGCACAGACGAGATTCCACCAGGCCAGCTCGAACATCACGGCCTCGGCCGCGGCGAAGCCGACCACCGCGCCCGATGCGAACACCAGGCCGAGCCAGAGCTGCGGCCACCAGGTGATGCGTTTCATGAAGGGGTAGATGGCGACCAGCGGCAGGGTGAGCAGCGCCAGCCCCTTGGCGTAGATGTTGATATGCCACCACACGGCAAAGCCGATTGCGACGAGCAGGAGCAGCCAGAGCCAGGCAGCGCGCACCGTGACCTGGCCGCTGGCAAGCGGCCGGTTGCGCGTGCGCTCGACACTGGCGTCGAGCTTCCGGTCGGCGATGTCGTTATAGACGCAGCCCGCGCCGCGCATCGCGATCGCGCCGACAAGCAGCCACAACAGCAGCCACCAGTCGCCCTGCGCATTGCCCGACAGCGCCACACCCCAGGCGCAGGGCCAGTAAAGCAGCCACCAGCCGATCGGCCGATCGAACCGGGCAAGCAGCGCGAAGGGGCGGACGGCCGCAGGCAACAGGCCGACCAGGCCGCGATGCTGCGTGTCGGGGACAATGTCTGGTGCAGTCATGCCGCGTCTGTAGCCGGATGCCGCGCGGCGGCAATGTGTGTTTCCATCGTCGCTGAATAGCGGAGGCGCGCGGCGGGTTGAATCGACGGCGGATGGAGGACATCCGAACAAGCTCGCAGGAGATAGGGGACACTGACATGTCCCCTATCTCCTGCGGAGCTCGCGCTGTTATACTGGATATAATATCGTTATTTTATAACGCGTTCATAAGAATATCGACTCAATGCTCTCCGTCGGACGCATTCTCGGCAATCACCTCATTGGTAACCACTGCTTCATCGTCCCCCAGTTCCGCAGCGTGCTTGGCGAGATTCAGCGGTGCGCTTCGGCCGGAAGCGAGCGCGCCAGCCCAGGGATTCATGCCGACGCAATAGCCCGACATATTGCCGCACTGACGAACCTCCCCGGTCTTGCTGTCAACGACGACGATGATCGTCCGATCGTCGGCGATCGTCGCGGCTGCCTTGTTCGTGGGCTTTTCGCTGACCGTCATGTGCGACCAGAGCGGATCCGCCGCGTAGATGCCGATACCAGCATATCTGCCGTGCTCGTACGGCGCCGAACCGCTCGCCGGGGCTGGATTATGGCAACCGCCGAGCGCAAGCGCCGCGATCATGGCGCCGCCGGAGAACCAGACTTTCATGCTTCCCTCCACCTGTTATCGGCAAAGCATATAAGGGAAGTGGGAATTAAACCACTGACACTGGCGGGACCGGTGCCCTGCTCCCGGGAAGAGCCGGACAGGGAGAAGAGGGTGGCGATGTTGCCGGTTTCGCGGCTAGGACGGCGCATGCCCGCCACCCCCGCCTGGCCCCCGCAATCAACGCCGCGGCTGTTCGTCGAGACGCAGCTGAGCCAGGGCGCGCAGTTGCGCGTCGAGGGCCCGCAGGCGCATTATCTGGTGTCCGTGATGCGGACGAAGCCGGGCGATCCGGTGAAGCTGTTCGATGGCACGAGCGGCGAATGGCTCGGCATCGCGGCGGCGGTCGGCAAGCGCGACCTGCTGCTCGACGTGACGGCGCAGCTGCGCGAGCGCGAGAAAGTGCCGGATCTGTGGCTGTGCGTCGCGCCACTGAAGAAGGGCCGGATCGACTGGATGGTGGAGAAGGCGTGCGAGCTTGGCGTCGGCCGGCTGGTGCCGGTGCTGACTCGGCGCACGGTGGTCGACCGGCTCAACCTCGATCGCCTGCGCGCGCACATGATCGAGGCGGCCGAGCAATGCGGGCGGACCGCGGTGCCCGAACTGGCCGAGCCGGTGAAGCTGGCCGCCTTGCTGCGCGACTGGCCGGCCGGGCGAACGCTGTTTTTCGCCGACGAGACCGGTGGGGCTCCCGCGCTGGAAGCGATGCGCGCAGCAAAGGGCCCCGGGGCGATCCTGATCGGACCGGAGGGCGGATTCGATAGCGAGGAACGGGCGGCGATTCGGGCGCTGCCGGACGCTGTCGGGATCGGGCTGGGGCCGCGGATTCTGCGGGCGGATACGGCCGCCGCGGCGGCGGTGAGCCTGTGGATGGCGGCTGCGGGCGACTGGTGATGATTTCCTCTTCCCATGAGGGAGAAGGAGAATTCGTCCCTCTAGCGTCACTCCTCTGCGCTCGCTAAAGGGCCGCGATGAGCACGAAGACCGTTTCAAAGAGCAACGTGGCGGTCATCGAGCACCGCGACCAACTCGTCCAGAGCTTCGCCCGGGGCGAGAAGCCGGTCGATCGCTGGCGCATCGGCACCGAGCATGAGAAATTCGTCTATGCGGACTCGGATCATCACGCGCCGAGCTATGACGAACCGGGCGGGATCAAGGACCTGCTCGCCGCGCTGACCGATTATGGCTGGCGCCCCGTCGAAGAGGGCGGAAAGGTGATCGCGCTGGCTGGCGCCGACGGCAATATCAGCCTGGAGCCGGCCGGCCAGTTCGAACTCTCGGGCGCGCCGCTCGACAATCTGCACGAGACCTGCGCCGAGACCGGCCGTCACCTGGAACAGGTGAAGGCAATCGGCGACAAGTTCGGGATCGGCTTCCTTGGCCTTGGCATGTGGCCGGACAAGACCCGCGCCGAGCTGCCGATCATGCCCAAGGGCCGCTATGCGATCATGCTGCGGCACATGCCGCGCGTCGGATCGATGGGCCTGGACATGATGCTCCGCACCTGCACGATCCAGGTCAATCTCGATTACCAGACCGAAGCGGACATGGTGAAGAAGTTCCGGGTCGGGCTGGCGCTGCAGCCGCTGGCGACCGCCCTGTTCGCCAATTCGCCGTTCACCGAGGGCAAGCCGAACGGCATGCTTTCCTATCGCAGCCATATCTGGTCCGACACCGATCCGGCCCGCACGGGCATGCTGCCCTTCGTGTTCGAGGATGGCTTCGGCTATGATCGCTACACCGAGTATGCGCTCGATGTGCCGATGTACTTCGTCTATCGCGAGGGCCGGTACATCGATGCGGCCGGGCTCAGCTTTCGCGATTTCCTGAAGGGTGAGCTGTCGGTGCTGCCGGGTGAGCTGCCGACGCTCGACGACTGGAACGATCATCTCTCGACCGCCTTTCCCGAAGTGCGGCTAAAGACTTTCCTCGAGATGCGCGGCGCCGATGGCGGGCCCTGGGGCCGGATCTGCGCCCTGCCCGCCTTGTGGGTCGGCCTGCTTTATGACGGCACCGCGCTCGACGCGGCGTGGGACGTGGTGAAACACTGGACGATCGACGAGCGCCAGGCGCTGCGCGATGCAGTGCCGAAACTGGCGCTGGATGCGCCGATCCCGGGCGGCGGCAGGTTGCGCGATATCGCGGGCGAAGTGCTCGACATCGCCAATGCCGGGCTGACGGCGCGCAACCGCGTCGATGCATCGGGCAGCAACGAGACCGGCTTCCTCGATCCGCTGCGCGAGATCGTGCGATCGGGCAAGGTGCCGGCGCAGCTGTTGCTCGATCGCTATCACGGCGTGTGGGGCGGCGACGTTTCCAAAGTGTATGACGAGCTGCGCTTCTAGGATTCGCGCGACGGCGGGACGCTAGTTCGGCCGAGCCTTCAAAAAAATTTCGCTGGCCTGTCGATTCCGGCTTCGCTCGTTCGACGTGTCGGGAGAGTGTATCTGCGCGGGATGGAGCATCCCGGGATCGCTCCCGAAAGGAGAATGGCATGCGGGTGATGGTGATCATGAAGGCGAGCGCGGCCTCCGAAGCGGGCATCATGCCGAGCGAGCGGCTGCTGACCGAGATGACGGCCTATAACGAGGAACTGGTGAAAGCCGGGATGATGCTGGGCGGTGAGGGCCTCAAGCCGAGTTCCCAAGGCGCGCGGATCAAGTTCGAGGGCGACAGGACCAGCGTGATCGACGGCCCGTTCGCCGAAACGCGGGAACTGATCGCCGGCTTCTGGCTGCTCCAGGTCGCATCGATGGACGAAGCGATCGACTGGATCCGCCGCGTGCCCAATCCCGACGGCGATCACCACGAGATCGAAATCAGGCCGGTCTTCGAGGCCGCCGACTTCGGCGATGCCTTTACGCCCGAACTACAGGAGCGCGAGGAAGCGATGCGCGAGCAGACCGGGCGATATGGGGAAGCCAAGGCCTAGCGGCCGTCGCGCGGACCCGGCGAGCGATAGCACGGCACAGCCGTGGCCCCATTGTCCCCGTCACAGGTGGCGGAACCGGGCACCGGGCGGTAGAGAGGCCATCGGACAAGCATCTGTGATGCAGGAGCACAAATGGCGCGCGACTGGATCGACCGTTCCGGCGAGATGGAGGTGTTTGCCGCCGTCATCGAGCGCGGCAGCTTCTCAGCCGCCGGGCGGTTGCTCGGGCTGACCCCGTCAGCGGTGAGCCGGATCGTGGCGCGCATCGAGGCGCGGCTGGGGGTGCGGCTGATAGTGCGAACGACCCGCGCGCTGGCGTTGACGCCGGAGGGGGAGGCCTATCTCCGCGCGGCGCAGCGCATCCTGAAGGATCTGGACGAATCGGAGCGCGCGGTGGCCGATCAGGCAGCGCCGCGCGGGCGGCTGCGGGTCAGCGCGACGCTGGCGCATGGGCGGCTGTTCATCGTGCCGCTGCTGCGCGGGTTCCTGGAGCGCTATCCCGATATCCTGGTCGATATCAGCCTGACCGATGCGACGATCGACCTGGTCGAGGAACGCGCCGATGTCGCGATCCGCATCGGGCCCTTGTCCGACAGCAATCTGGTCGCGCGGCGGCTGGGAGACAGCGGGCGATCGATCGTAGCCGCGCCGGCCTATCTCGATCGCCACGGCATGCCGCTCGAACCCGAGGACTTGATGCGCCACAATTGCATCGCCTTCAATTTCCGCCGGGTCGAACCGGCCTGGCCTTTCCGGCGCGACGGTCAGGTTTTCGAATTGGCGGTGTCGGGCAATGTCGAAGCGAACAATGGCGAGACCGTCGCGCAGCTGGCCCGCGAGGGAATCGGCATCGCGCGAGTCGGCACCTTCCATGTCGCGGAGGATATCGCGGCCGGGCGCCTGGTATCGCTGCTCGACGCCTATAATCCCGGCGACCGGGAGCCGATCCACGCGCTGTTCGTCGGCGGGACGATCATGCCGGCGCGCGTGCGGGTGTTCATCGACTATCTGGCGGAGCAGCTTCGCTGATCTGCGCTCAATGCGAGGTGAATATACGAAAAGAAACTGACTGTGGTGATTGGGTCAACCTAAGGTGCCGAAGGTCGGACGATGTCAGCCACAAGCGCGACCGGGGCGGCGACGGGGAGCGACAGCAACGACTCTCCTTCTGGCTTCGCGCCCTGTTTCGGTGCCCACTTGTCCTTCAGCTTTACGAACCGTTTTTCCACCAATTCATAGGAAATGATCGCTACGCCGATCGACAACAGTGCTGAAACAAATGCCAGATTTTCAGGAAGTCGCGTATTCCATGCCGAAATCAGCAGATAGTGCCAGAGATAGATGCCATAAGAAATCTTGCCGCAGTAAACTAGGACTGGAATGGAGAGCACGTTGCGAAACCAGCCGGGCTGCTGCGCCGATATAATGAGGGCAACACTCAACATGGCGACCATGGGATAGCCAACCAACAAAGCCGTCATCGTCTGATACGGCAGTGTGAAAAGGATGATGAGCAGGCTTGTGATCGTCAAAGGGGTCGCCATCACCACCACCCGTTCGAACCGCTCGGGTAAGCGGGCCATGGACAGCATTGAGCCGATCACGAGCGAATCTGCATGCGTGTCGAAACCGTTGTAGATCCGCTCAGACGACGCGCCCGAGTTGATAAGATAGACACGCCACCCGATCGCGATGAACAGTAACAGGCTGGTCAGCTTCAACCGGTGCCCAAAGGTTGCGAATCGTAACAGAAGAAACGGCCAGACGAGGTAAAATTGCTCTTCGATGGCGAGCGACCAAGTATGGGCGAGAGCCCATCCGTTTCCCCAACCAAGCGCCCTGCACCAGTTCATCAGATAGGTCGCGGCATATACGACGGACCACGCCGCGGCAGAGTGATTACTCGACCCAATCATGATCAGCGCTATGGCAGCACAAAGCAATAGCCATAGAGCCGGCGTGAGTCGAAGTGCTCGTCTTATGAAAAATCTCTTTAGATTTATGGTACCAGTTCTATCGATCTCATCATTGATAATACCGGTAATCAAAAATCCGCTCAATACAAAAAATATATCTACCCCCAGCCAGCCACCAGGAAATAAATCTTCGTTGAGATGAACATTGATTACTGAAAATACGGCAATAGCGCGGAGTCCATCTAGCGCGGGATCATGGCCCTTCAGAATACCCGCGCCCCAACTCATGCTAACTCCGACATGCCCGCCCCAAGGTACTATGCGCTTTTTGACTTACGCATTTCTTAAATGTCGCGTTCATCCCCCATCACGAGAAAACGGCGCCGGGTGAACCATGCCAATGATTTAAAAAGATTTTCTTTTCGGCGCTCGCATGATCCGTCGCGATAGCGCTGACGGCAGGTGTCATGGGCGTCACCGAAGTGGGTCGGCCAGATTCGCAAGGTCTATGTTGACCAGGCTGCAACCGCCGTGGCACTAGGCAACCGCATCGCTGCAAAACGGTTTGTAGACGGGCCGGGGCGGCGTGAAAGAACTGAAGGCAATTCAGTAACTTGCGGGTATAGCACAATGGTAGTGCAGCAGCCTTCCAAGCTGAATACGCGGGTTCGATTCCCGCTACCCGCTCCATCTTCCTTGAGGACGCGCGTCCATGGCCGCCACTACGCTTGCCGACGCGAGGGCTGCGATCGTCGCGGTGGGGCGCTGGCTCGACGGCAAGGGCTGGGCGCCGGCCACCGCCGGTAATTATTCGATGCGGCTGGAGGACGGGACCTTTGCGGTGACGGTTTCGGGCCGGCACAAGGGGCGGCTGACCGAGGACGATGTGATGCGGGTCGATGCGGCGGGGGCATCGCTTGACGGCAAGAAGCCTTCGGCCGAGACGGCGCTGCACTTGGCCATCTACCGCGATTTTCCCGATGCCGACGCGGTGCTGCACAGCCACTCCCCTGCCGCCGTCGGGCTGAGCCGCGCGTTCGCCGATGCTGCCGGCTATACGCTCGCGGGCCATGAGATGCTCAAGGCGCTGCCCGGCATCGCCACCCATGAGACGGAAATCAGCCTGCCGATCGTCGACAACAGCCAGGACATGCCCGTGATCGACGCTCTGATCGCACCGCGGCTGCTGGCGCCGGGCGCGGCGCCGGCTTATCTTATCCGCAGCCACGGCCTGTACGGCTGGGGCCGCGACATGGCCGAGGCGGAGCGCGTGATCGAAGCGGTCGAGTGGATGATCGCCGCCGAGCTGGCGGAAATCAGTTTCCGGCAAGGGAGCACACGATGAGCCATTTGCAGGTGTTCGACGAAAGCGACGGGTCAATCCCGCTGCTCGACACGTCCGACGAAGCGACGATCGCCGCGGAGCTGGCGACGATCGGCGTGCGCTTCGAGCGCTGGCCGACCCGGCCGCTGCCGGACCCGGCAGCGATCCTCCAGGTCTATGCCGCCGAGATCGAGACGTTGAAGGCCGAGGCGGGATATCGGTCAGTCGATGTGGTCGCCCTGACGCCGGATCATCCGGATCGCGCGACGTTGCGCGGGAGATTTCTGTCCGAGCATACGCATGGCGAGGACGAAGTTCGCTTCTTCGTCGACGGCGAAGGGCTGTTCACGCTGCATGAGGGCGGCCGGGTGTTCAACATGCTGTGCACCACGGGCGACCTGATCTCCGTGCCCGCGGGCATGAAGCACTGGTTCGACATGGGGGCGGCACCACGCTTCACGGCGATCCGGCTGTTCGTGAACCCCGATGGCTGGGTCGCGCGCTTCACCGGCGACGCCATCGCGGACCGCTTTCCGCGCCACGAGCCGATCCCTGCCTGAATGCCGCGCGCGATCCTGACCGATATCGAGGGCACGACCTCGAGCATCGCCTTCGTGGCGGAGACGCTGTTTCCCTATGCGCGCGCGCGGTTGCCGGCATTCGTCGCGGCGCATCCGGACGCGGCCGCGCCGATCCTGGCCGAAGTGGCGGCGACCGAGGCGGGCGATCCGGTGGCGACGCTGATCCGCTGGATCGACGAGGACCGCAAGGCGACCCCGCTCAAGACGTTGCAGGGAATGATCTGGGCCGACGGCTATCGCGAGGGTGCGTTCACCGGGCATATTTATGCCGATGCGGCGGGGGCATTGCGGCGCTGGCATGAGGCGGGGATCGCGCTGTACGTGTTTTCCTCGGGATCGGTCGCGGCGCAGAAATTGTTGTTCGGGCATAGCGACGCGGGCGACCTGACGCCGCTCTTCTCGGGCTATTTCGACACCACCACCGGGCCGAAGCGCGAGGCCGCATCCTATGCCGCGATCGCCGGGGCGATCGGGTTCGATCCGCAGGACGTGCTGTTCCTGTCGGATACGCCGGAGGAAATCACCGCGGCGCGCGCGGCCCGCCTGCAGGCATTGCTGATCGACCGGGCCGGTGGCGCAGGCGATATCGCATCCTTCGGAGAGATCACGGCATGAAACTCGAAGGATCGCACCAGCGCTCGATCAGGCGCACTGAGGACGGGCGCGGTGCCTGCATCATGGACCAGCGCGAATTGCCCTGGAAGATCGTCTGGGTCGAACTGCGCAGCGCCGCCGACGCCGAGCGGGCGATCCGCGAGATGTGGACGCGCGGGGCACCGCTGATCGGCGCGACCGCGGCCTATGGCCTGGCGATGGCGCTGGCCGAGGACGGATCGGACGACGCATTGGATAGCGCCTATGCGACCTTGCTTGCCGCACGGCCGACCGCGGTCAATCTGCGCTGGGCGCTCGACAAGGTGGTCGAGGCGGTCCGGCCCCTGCCCCCGGCCGAGCGTGCCGCCGCTGCCTTTGCCCGCGCCGATGCGATCTGCGACGAGGACGTCGAGCTCAACCGCGCGATCGGCGAGTATGGGCTCGAACTGTTCCGCGCACTTCATGCGAAGAACCCGGATCGCCCGCTCAATATCCTGACACATTGCAATGCGGGATGGCTGGCGACGGTCGATTACGGCACGGCGACCGCGCCGATCTATCTCGCGCATGATGCGGGCATCCCGGTGCATGTCTGGGTCGACGAGACGCGCCCGCGCAACCAGGGCGCCTTGCTCACCGCGTTCGAACTGGCGGGGCATGGCGTGCCGCACACCGTGATAGCCGACAATGCCGGCGGGCATCTGATGATGCAGGGGCAGGTCGACGCAGTGATCGTCGGCACTGACCGGGTCACCGCGAACGGCGATGTGTGCAACAAGATCGGCACCTATCTGAAGGCGCTGGCGGCGAAGGACAATGACGTGCCCTTCTACGTGGCGCTGCCCTACACGACCTTCGATGCGGGGACGGCCACGGGCGCGGACGTGCCGATCGAGGAGCGCAGCGGGGATGAGGTTACCCATGTCGTCGGCGAGGGCGGGAGCATCCGCGTGACGGCATCGCGGGCGGCTAACCCGGCGTTCGATGTGACACCCGCGCGACTGGTGACGGGGTATCTGACCGAGCGTGGGTTGGTGGAGAAGGTCTGAGCTTCTCAAGCCCCTTTCCCTTTGGAAAGGGTGACTCACCCACCTCGCCCACATCACTTGAGGCACTGCCCCACCCCAACCCCTGAAGGGGAGGGGCTTTAAGAAGTCACGGCCGCTTCACCATGCGCTCCAGCGCCGCATCGAGCGTCGCATCCTGCTTGGCGAAGCAGAGCCGCACCACGCTCGTCACCGGGTCCTTTGCGTAGAAGGCGGAGAAGGGCACCGATACCACCCCTGCCTCTTCGATCAGCCAGTTGCAGAACTGGACGTCATCCATGTTCACGCCCGAACGCGGCAGATCGATCGCGAGGAAATAGGTCGCGGCGCTGGGCAGCACGGCATAGCCGAGCTTTTCCAGGCCTGACGCGAGCCGGTCGCGCGAGCGCTGGTAGCCGGCGCGCATCTGGGTGAAATAGGCCGGGTCCTTGCCCAGCCCATAGGCCGCACCGGCCTGGAGGTTGGGCGGCGTGGTGAAGGTCAGGAACTGGTGCGCCTTGGCCAGCACTTGGGCGATCGGTGGGGCGGCGCACATCCACCCGACCTTCCACCCGGTCAGCGAGAAGATCTTGCCGGCCGACCCGATCTTGACCGTCCGTTCGCGCATGCCGGGCACGCCGATCAAAGGACGGTGCACGGCTCCGTCGAATACGACATGCTCCCACACCTCGTCACAGATCGCGATCGCATCGTGGCTGATGCAGAAATCGGCGAGCAGCGACAATTCCTCCGCCGTCAGCATAGTGCCGGTCGGGTTGAGCGGATTGTTGAGAATGAGCAGCCTGGTGCGCGGGCCCGCTGCGGCCGCCAGCGCCTCTGCTGTGATCCGCCATTCGGGCGGCTCGAGCCGGACCAGCCGCGCTACGCCCCCTGCGCGCTCGACCAGCGGCAGATAGGCGTCGTAGAGCGGCTGGAACATCACCACTTCGTCGCCGGGCGTGACGAGCGCGAGGATAGCTGCCGCCAGCGCCTCGGTAGCGCCCGAGGTGACGATCACTTCCTGCGGCGACAGATCGAGCCCCTGATGCACGCGGTAGTGATCGGTGACAGCCTGGCGCAATGCAGCGGTACCGGGCATCGGCGGATATTGATTGGAGTCCTCGAGCAGCGCACGCGCTGCCTCGGCCAGCACATCCTCCGGTCCGCGGCCGTCGGGAAAGCCCTGGCCCAGATTGATCGCCCCGGTCTCCCGCGCGCGCGCTG
Source organism: Parasphingomonas zepuensis (assembly GCF_036663735.1). Taxonomy (NCBI): domain Bacteria; kingdom Pseudomonadati; phylum Pseudomonadota; class Alphaproteobacteria; order Sphingomonadales; family Sphingomonadaceae; genus Parasphingomonas; species Parasphingomonas zepuensis. The sequence goes on from NZ_JAXOJO010000005.1 coordinate 248,365, forward strand.
ACATGGCCTCGAAGATGGTGGTGCCGAGCGATGCATAAATCGGATTCATCGGCGGATCATGCCGCAGCGGCACGCGCTGCGCCAGTGACCGGCGGAAAAGCTTGCGCGGGCGAAGGCCCATCCGGTGGTTGCGTCCCACCCGCAGATTGGCCACAACCCGCTCGGCATCGCACCAAGCGCCGCTGGCTACCGACATCGCGGGGGTGATTGTCTTGTTTTCCTATCTCGTTTCCGGGTTGAGCGTCGCCAGCGACCTTGCTTTGCCCGGCCTGATCCAGTCCGAATCCGGGCCCGGGCAAGTCGATGTCGTGATCCACGCCGGCGCGGTACCAGCCAATCTGGAGGATGCCGGCACGACTGGTCCCAACTGGCAGTTGGCCGGCGATCGCTTCCTCCTCGCAATTCCCGGTGTGATCCGCATGCTCCTGATCGGCGGGCGCGAGATCGTGTACGAGCCGGAAGACGGCACCTCCCCGCAGGAGGCAGCGATCTTCCTCAGCAGCACCGGCTTCGGCGTGCTGCTCCATCAGCGCGGCCGGATCGTGCTCCATGCGAGCGCCGTGCGTGTGGGGGATTCGGCGATCCTGTTCTGCGGCCCGTCCGGAGCCGGCAAATCGACGCTCGCGGCGGCGCTGGTCGACTCCGGATATGACCTGGTGACCGACGATTTCTGCGGCATCTCGATTCATTCCGACGGCACACCATGGGTCGAGCCCGATGGCCGCCAGCTCAAGCTGTGGCAGAATTCGATCGATCGCCTGTCGCTGGCCGAGCGCCGCAGCGTCCCCGTGCGGCCGCAGATCGAGAAATATTATGTCGAGCCACGGGCAGCCACCGCCGCCGCTTTGCCGCTCGCTGCGATCTATGTGCTGCGCGAGGCACGGCCGCCCAACATGCCGGGGATAGCGCGGCCCAATATCGTGGATGGCGGATTGATGGTGCGCAACAACGCCTATCGCCCGGCGATGGTGCGGCGGATGGCGCAGACGGGGCTCTATTTTCAGGCGGCCGCGACGATCTCGCAACGCGCCGGCGTCTTCACCCTGACGCGCGAGATGCATTTCAAATGCTTCCCCGAGGTGATCGGCTGGCTAGAGGCGCATTGGCGCGAACTCGGCCTGGAGCGCGCAGCTTGAGGCGAACCTTCTGGCTCGCCTCATATCCGAAATCGGGCAACACCTGGTTCCGGATGCTGGTGGCGAATCTCGGCCGGGAAAAGCCGGTCGACATCAACGATCTTCCCGAACGCGGCGGCATCGCCAGCGCGCGTGCCTGGTTCGACAATGCGATGCTGTTCCCGTCCGGACTGTTGACGCACGAGGAGTGCGATCAGCTGCGTCCCCGCGTCTATGAGGCGCTTGCCCGGGGTGCCGAACAGGACGATCCGGAGGAACGGGAAACCCGCATCGGCGACACCCGCTTCGTCAAGACTCATGACGCCTGGACCTATACGCGCAGCGGCGAGCCGCTGCTCGGCGGGCGCAAGGGCGCGGACGGCGCGATCCTGATCGTCCGCGATCCGCGCGACGTGGCGCCGAGCCTGGCCAATCACAACAACCAGACGCTCGACGAGGCGATCGGCTTCATAGCGAACGCCAGAGCCTGTTTTTGCGGGGTTACGGATCGCCAGCCCAACCAGTTGCGGCAACAATTACCGACCTGGAGCGGTTACAATGCGAGCTGGCTGGACCAGACCGACCTGCCGATCCATCTCGTCCGCTACGAGGATCTGCACAGCGAGACGGTCGAAGTGCTCCGTGGCGCAATGGCCTTTGCCGGCGTCGAGGTCAGCCGGCAGGAAGCGGAGCAGGCGGCGCGGTTCGCTGATTTCGGCGAGTTGAAGAAGCAGGAAGCCGAACGCGGATTTCGCGAAGCGCCCCGGACGCTACCCGGTGGCGGGTTTTTTCGCCGCGGTGTATCGGGGGCCTGGAATGACGAACTCACGCCCGGGCAGGTCGCCCGGATCGAGGCGGATCATGCGGCAATGATGGCGCGCCTGGGCTATCCCGTATCGGGCGCCCATGATGAAGGGACGGCGGTTTGATCGAGCGCAAGGGAGACTGGCTCAGCGCCCGGGTGGGCGACGAAGTCATGATGATGAGCATCGAACACGGCAAATATATCGGGGTCAACGAAGTCGGCGCCCGGATCTGGGATCTGATCGAGAAGCCCAGCGACATCGCCACCGTCTGCACCGAGCTGCAGCGCGAATTCGCCGTTTCGCCCGAGGATTGCGAGGCTGAAGTCAGGACGTTCCTGTCTGAAATGGAAAAGCATGGCGCAGTTTCGTTCGATCGTCCGTAAGCTCCGTACGGCGATACTGCTGGGGCCGCGGCGCCAGTTGCTCGTCGTCGAGGCGATCATAAGCATGCTGGTCGCGCGCATAGTGATCGTGATCTTTCCGTTCCGGCGTGTCGCGAAGGGCTTCGGCGCCTTCGTGCCCCCCAGCGATCCACGTGTGGTGAGCCAGGCCGCCAGTATCGGGCCCGAACAGGCCCGCATCGCCAGATCAATCGGCTGGGCGGTGCGGGCGACGGCGCCCTGGATGCCGTTCAGATCCGTGTGCCTGCAACAGGCAATGGCCGCCCGCGCCATGCTCAAGCGCCGCGGGATCGCCAGCGTGCTGCATTTCGGCGCGGGCAAGGGGGCAGAAAAGCCGATCGATGCCCATGCCTGGCTCGACGCCGCCGGCGTGAAGGTGACCGGCTATCCGATTGCGCCCAACCTTGCGGAACTCGGGTGCTTCGTCTGAGCGCGGTCGTCGCTCACCCGATCATTGGCAAGTTCGGCCTGCCTTTTCTCCGATGATCATATGCGACCGGACGCGGATGCAGTCGCGCTTGATCAGGTCGCTGTGATCGGGCAGTTGATTCTGGAAAGGACGGTGGAAAGCATCGTCGGGGAAGGAACCAGATGGCCGACGAAATCCTTAAATGCGCCGATTTCGAACCTCATATCGGCACCGATTTCGTCATTGCCGCCGACGATCTTCCCGCGCTTGCCATGACTCTTACCAGCGCCGAGCCGCTCCCGCCGACCAAAGGCGGGAACGAGTTGCGGCCACCGTTCATGCTGTTGTTCCGACTGAAGAGTCAGAACGTCATTGAACAACGGCTGGTTCAGCTGCGCCACGCGGCGATGGGTGATCTGACCATTTTCCTGGTGCCATCAGCGCAGGACGCCGAGGGCGTCGAATATTGCGCGACCTTCAACTGACCTGACCCAGCGGGGAAAGCGCCGGCAGTCCTATGCGACGCCGGCCTTGGCGCGATCGAACGGCCGCTTCATTTCAAGATAGACGCCGGTGTCGTCGATCTCGGTAAATCCGAGCCGGCGGTAGAGCCTCAGAGCAGGGTTGAATTTCTCGACAAAGATGCCGACGCCCCGGCCCCGCGTGGCGGCGTGGTCGATCAGCGCGCGCAATATTGCGGTGCCGACGCCCTGACCGCGCCAGGCCGCAGCCAGCACGATATCGACCACATGGATCTGGGTGTCATGCTCCTCCAGATAGAGACGGCCGGCCGGCACCCCGTCCTGCTCGATCACCTCGAACGTGCAATTGGCCAACACCGTGCGGTAATGATGGCGTTGCGCCGCGAACTGCTGGGCAAGAAACGCCTGCTTTTCCTCAGCACTCCACGCCACCGACGCCAGCTCTGCCTCCCGGGTGGAGGCGTAGAGCTGCATCACGAACGGGATGTCGCTGTCGAGCTCGGGCCGGAGAGTGAAGCCGTGAGACGATAACGCCGCCGGCAAATGGAATGCCGGCGGCGCGGCGGACTGAGTCACGTCGAAATATCCGTCAGTTGCGTGCCGGGAAAACCCCCCGAAGCGCGATGCAGAAAAGTACCGCCAGATAAGGCTGCTGATTCTGGTGAGCCCCACTGCCGCCTTGATATATTCCGATTGCCAGTGGCGACATCGCGACAGCCGGTGTCTCGTTGTTGCTGAACGCCTGTCCCGGACCGGAGACCGAGATCAGCGCGGTGGGAGACGGCATGTTGGTCTGCTGCACCTGATCGAGCGGGTTGGAAACGCCGCTAATCAGCGAATGGGTGTGCAACGGCATTTCATCGCTGATCAGCGTTACCGTCGCGGATCCGGCTTGCTCCCCCACGTCATATAGAGAAAGGCCTGGGCCCTGCTGCCCGCCGCTATGCAATGGCACGCGGTCCTGCAGATTGGGCAGCTGAAAGGTGCTGGTGCCGTTGCCACCATAATTCGTCCCAAGAAGGGAAAATAGTGCCGTATTCTGCGAGATGGCCATGAGCTGGCCATCGCAGGTCGCCCAGTTGCGGGGCGCAAAGGTAAACGCGAAAGGCCTGATTTCGCCAACGAAGGGCTGGGTCACGTTCTGTCTCCGACTAATTGCGGCTCGGGAAAACGCCTTCGAGGGCGATGATGAAGCTAAAGGCCAATAACGGCATCCGATTCTCGTGCGGCTGATTGCCGCCACCGCTGGGCGAGATGCTGGTCGGGTCCATTGCGTTCTGGACGACGGTATTCGGGGTCGCCTCGACGTAAAGCGACGCGGTGGTGTGAGGCGTGGCGGCATCCGGTGCCGCCGGCAGCGTCTGATTATTAGGCACCGCCACGTTGCCGTTGGCCGACGTGGCGCTCAGCGTATGACTGTGCGAGGGAGTCTGCAGGAGCGTCAGCGTGACCGACTCAGTGCCGGCCTTTTGCCCGATGACATAGGAAGAAAGGCCCGGTCCCTGGCCCTGGTTGATCGGCACCCGCCCGCGCAGGTCCGGAAGGCCGAAAGTCGTTACACCATCGCCGCCATAAGTCGTGCCGATCAGCGTATAGAGCGCGTCGTTTTCGGCGATCGCAATCGTTTGCCCGTTGCAAAAGGCGAAGCCGCGCGGCGCGAAAACTCCGGCGAACATTCTGATCTCACCGAGAAAAGGGTTACTCATGTCATCCTCCGTGCCGTTCGGCCGAAATTCGGGTCGTCAATTGCGCGACGGGAAAATGCCCTGGAGCGCGATGGAGGCGTTCAAGGTGAGATAAGGCTGCACATTCGGATGCGGCTGACTCCCACCGGCGGACGCGATGGACGCCGGCGCCAGAGTCGTCGTCGGGTTGCCGGTCGCGTAAAAATCGAAATTGTCCGATGTATCGGCGCTGAAGGTTCGTCCGATCGGCGGTCGGGCGTTGCCGGCTGCGGTCGTCCCCATCAGGCTGTGCGTATGCGGCGGGACCTGGGCCTGAAGGAGCGTTACGTTTTCCGAGCCGCTGACCGTACCCTGCGGGTTGTTGGAGCTGCGATGCATAGGCACGCGCGAGCGCAGATCGGGCAGCGCGAAGGTCTGGACCCCGTTCCCGCCATATTGCGTGCCCAGCAGCGAAAACAATGCCTGATTCTGCTGGATCGACAGCAACTGCCCACCGCACGTCGCCCAGCCGCGAGGCGGAAAATCGAACGAGAAAAACCTTATCTCACCTATAAACGGTTGGGTCATTGGCCGCCTCTCACACTGCATAGGGAGGCACACACCATCACACCCGCCCCCCAGGTGTCGTTGCCGCGAATGTACCGGACCGCCAACAAGACACAATAGGCATATTGCCCTGAAACCCCGTTAGTCCGCCTATAACCGAGCGCCAAACACATGAAACAACAGAAAAAAATATTAATTAGCGCCATTCCGGGTCTGGTTCGACATGCATTTACATGATTCAACTCCGCCAAGGGCGTCGATGGTGTTGCGTGTGCGAAAAGCTTCTGCCATATTTCTGCGCGCAACCGGCCAACGCGCCGTGGGGGACAGTTCGACATGACATCATACCAGTCTTCAACCGATATGTCGGGCGACATAATGACGGCTCTTTCGACTCCGACTGATTCGGAGTCGCGCAAGCCCTGGTCAACGCCCCTGGTGATCGTCTCGGTGGCCAGGAACACGGAAGCCAATGTGAGCGACAATACCGACGGCACGAGCACCGGCGGGTTCCAGTACGGATCCTGATCAAAGCCGTCCGGCCACTCAATCATTGGCGCGATTAAACCAGGCAATGAACCGGGCAACCGAGATCATTGCCACCGCCCGATGGAGCCTCAGGTGATCGGCCCTTCTGGTCTCGTCCAGGTCGTCGATCGACTCAGCGAGTTTCCCGAAATCGACATAGCGCGATAGCCGTCCGTCCGTATCAAGCGATCGAGCCTCGGCGAGTGCTGCCTGCAGGCTTGCAGCCGCCATACGGAAATGATCAGGGTCCTCGGCGTCGTTACCGGGGCCTCGAATCAGCAGGCGTCGCGGCAGACGATCAGCGAACATGGTCCGCGCGAGGTGGCGTTCCAGCCCATTCCTGAACTGCAATCCTTCCGGGATCGCGAGGCCCAGTTCCACCACGCGCTTGTCATGGAAAGGGCGAGTGAAATCCAGGCGCTGCGCTCCCGCCAGCGTTCCCTGCAACGCCGGGCCCTGTGCTGCTCTGCGCAGTCGGTGCAGCCAGCTGGCTTGCCAGCGATGATGCAGTGACTGGGCCACGCGAATGCGGGACGGGCGCACAACGCCCCGCGCAATCATGCTTTGAGCGAAGGCCCGTGCGACCGGCCGGGTGCGCCAGACCGGCACGAAGCCGCGCCGAAGCAGGTTGAGGAATGCTCCGGCGCGCGGTGGAATCAGAGCCGGCAATATGTCCTGCCGCACTACATGCCGCACTGGCCGGCCAGTCGCCCGCATCCGCGCCGTGAATTCCCGTGCAAAGGTCGATACCCTGCCGCGCAAGAGGAACCGGCCCAACATGCCCGCTGAAAGCACGTTGACGGTATAATCGCCGCCATGTCCGTCCATCACCAGGCGTGTGCCGGCTGACGCCGCGACGCGATAGAGGCCGCGGCGCACGAAGGGCGAGCCGCCGCCCGTGTGGGTCGTCGCAAACACCGTTTCAAGATCGGTAAAGGCAGTGTCGTCGCCGCGCGTGTAATAATGAAGATCCATGAACGGATAGTCCCGGAACGCCTCTACCGCGGCACGTGCATCGGCAATGACGGGGCGGCTTTCTCCTGCTTCAAGTACCGAGGCGATAGCGACCAGCTTCCTGCCCTTTTCCGCGACGATTGGACCGGCGACGGCAGCGATCGTGCCGCTGTCGAACCCGCCGCTGAAACACAAGGCGGGCGGGCGCAGCAGCCGGCGCACGCGGCATGCGACCGCTTCCTCGACGATGGCGCGGTAGGCCGCGTAGAAATGGGCCTCGTCGCGGCCGACATGGTCCGCCCCGGCGTGCGGCTTCCAATAGACCCGCGGCGTCAGGGTGCCGTCCCGATCGAGCCGCACCATCGTTGCACCGGGCAGAACGGTCACGTCCTCGAACAGGGTTTCGCCAGGCTCGCGGTCGAGCGAAAACAACAAGCGCTTGGCCAGCATGTCTTCGGAAAGCCGGCGCGGCACCTCTTCAACCGCCCACAACGCCTGAACTTCAGTGGCGAAAGCCAGGAAGCCGGCACCATGATGATAGAAGAGACCGCGCTGGCCCATATGATCGCGACCGAGCAACAGGACGCGTTTCGCGGCATCCCAGATCGCGAAGGTGAAATCGCCGAGCAGATGCTCGGCTAAATCCTCGCCCCAGTGCCGGTACGCCGCAAGCAGCACCGCGCTATCGGGCATGTCACCAAGCGCATCCGCGGCGATGCCCAGTTCGGCCGCCAGCACTTCGCGATTGTCGAGCCGGAGATCGGCGACGAGGATCACTTCGCCATCGAGGATCGGCTGCGCCTCGTTCCAGTCCTCCTGGTTCACACGGAGCAGGCAATGCCCCACCCCCAGGCTGCCCTCGACGACCGTCCGCTTCCCGTCCGGCCCGCGGTGCGCCAGCGCGTTTCCCATCCGCTCGATCTCGCGCGGCGAAACGGACCTGCCGTCGAAGCGCAGGATTCCGAAGATCGCGCTCATTTCTCGTGGGCGAGGCGCAGCGCTTCGAGGCGCCGATACGGCTCGGCCAGATGAACGGCGGCATCGCGGATGCGGGGGCTCGCATCGCGCCGTTTCTCTTCGCCATCGCTGCGGAACGCCTTGAGCGGCGACTTGGCGTCACGGCCCGCCGCCGCGGCCATGGCGGCGCGCTCCTCGGCGTCGGGCACGATGCCGAAATGCGGCAGGATGCGATCTTCCACCGCCTGTGGCAGTGCCGCATAATTGATCACGATCCCACCGCCCAGATCGAAATGTTCGACCGCCGCCGCTGCAGTGAGCCCGAGCGCCCTGGCCGAATATTCCTCCAGCGGCATCGTTTCGCCGTCCGGGATGCCATAGGGATCATGCGGCAGGACTCCGACCACGGTCTGCATGCCGGCCATGCGCGCATGGGACACCAATATCTCGATCGGATCGCGGTACAGGAACACCCAGGGCGTATCGGGAAAGGCCAGCCTGAACAGCGGCAGGGCGAAGACGTGCCAGCTATCGAGCTTTACGACAAAATGGCGCCGGCTGCCGGTTCGGTCCCGGCCGAGCGCGCCGACGATCGCGCGCAACAGCCGGACGCGTTCCTCGATTGGTACCCCCGGATTGGACTGGGCAAGCTGCACCGCGGATTCAATCGGGATCGCCTCCGACAGGACGATATTGCGCGGGTCGGCGGCAAGCATCTGGGATACGAGGGTCGACCCGCACCGCGACAGATGAAAGATGAAGCCATCTGGAACGGGTAGGTCATCCCCAACTGCGGCCGCGAGTGCGGACAGCGGCGTGCGGACCTTGAGCATCCGATTGAGCGGCAGCGCACGCGCCTGGCGCAGCGAATCCTCGAAAAAGGATTCCCTCAACGGCCTGCCGGCAAAATGCGCCCAGTCGAGTCCCAATTCAGCGCCGGCCGACACGATGGCGACCGGCAACCAGTCGCCCGCCGGGGGCTCGAGATGGGTGGCCGGCGCATTGCTGTACCGCGCGATACCGAGCGGATCTGGCCGCATCGTATCCAGCAGCTCATCCTCGCTCAGCACGATCCCGGCCCCGGCTGCCGCCGCGACCGCCACGGGAACGAAGTCGGCGGGATCGTCGAACGCGCTCAGCTGTCGCTGCAATCCGGGGTCGGCCAGCAGGTGACGGCGAAAACGATCAAGCGGGATTTCGATATCGAGCAAGCCAGGATCTGTCATGACGGGTCGCGAATCGCGTCTTTCCAACCGCCCCCGCGGCCGATAGGCTGGTCAGAAATCAGGCGCACCGCCCGATGATGGACGCCGTGCCTATCATGCTCGAAACGCCGCAACAATCGCCCTTCAGCTTCGCCGATCGCCTGCGCCTGCCGATCACCCTGGACGCCGCGGACCTGCGCGCCGACCTCGACCGGATCGTCGGCGCCACCTGGGTCGAGCATTTCGTGCGGCAGAATTACGAAGGGGACTGGAGCGTGCTGCCGCTCCGTTTCACGGCCGGAGCGACTCACCCGATCATGCAGGCATATTCCGATCCCTCGGCCACTGCTTATGAAGACGCGCCCTTGCTCGACCTCACACCGCATTTTCGCAAGGCGCTGGCACAGTTCGAATGTCCGCTCGGCCCGGTGCGGCTGATGCGGCTAACACCCGGTTCAGTGATCAAGGAGCATCGCGACCACGACCTCGCCGTGGAATGGGGGGCAGCGCGCATCCACATCCCGATCGCGACCAACGACGATGTCGAGTTCCTGGTGAACCGGACACAGGTCGTAATGGAGCCGGGCAGCGTATGGTATCTGCGCCTGTCCGATCCGCACAGCGTCGCCAACCGCGGCACCACCGATCGGGTCCATCTGGTGATCGACTGCATTGCCAACGACTGGCTGAAGGAACAGCTCGCCGCCGCCGCGTGAAGCGGCGATCGTTCGGGTTACCGGCTTGGTTCCTCGGCCCAATAGAGCCGCATCGGATTCGCCACGAGCAGCTTGTGCTGCAGCGCCGCCGTGGGTGCGATGCGCGGGATCACGTCCACCAGGCCGCCATCGTCCGGGATGCGATGCTCCATATTGGGGTGCGGCCAGTCGGTGCCCCACAGCACCCGGTCCTGATAGTCCTCGACCAGCGGTCGCACGGCTTCCACGAAATCGTCATAGGGCTCGCCCTGTGGCGACAGGCGATCGGGACAGGTCACCTTGGTCCAGATGTCGTCCCGGCTGTCGAGCAATGTGCGGAAGGCCCGCATGTCCGGGCCGTCGGGGCCCTGCGACACGTCCGGCCGACCCATATGATCGATGACGACCGGCACCGGGATGGCGGCCAGGAAAGGCCTCATTTCCTCAAGGATGTCCGCCTCGAAATAGACGACGACATGCCAGCCCTCGGGCAGACGCGCCGCCAGCTCGAGGAACTTGTCCTTGGGCGCATTATCGACGAGCCGCTTGAGGAAGTTGAAGCGCACGCCGCGCATTCCGCCATCATGCAACCGCCGCAGATCGGCCGCACCGATCGCCGGATCGACAACGGCAACCCCGCGTGCCCTGCCGCCGGATTTCGCAATGGCATCCAGCGTCGCGGCATTGTCAGTGCCGTGGCAGCTCGCCTGGACGATCACGTTACGCACGAAGCCGAGATGATCGCGCAGGGCGAACAACATATCGGGTCCGGCATCCTGGGGCTGGTATTTCGCGAGCGGGCTGAACGGGAATTCGGCCGCCGGTCCGAAGACGTGGCAATGCGCGTCGACCGCACCGGGCGGCGGCACGAAATGCGGCTTCGATGGATGCTCCGCCCAGCTGCGGATGCGGCCCTGTTCGTCCGTGCTCACGCGAAGACCTTTCCGTCCATCAGCTTTCGCGCGGTGCGCAGCAATGCAGCGGTCGCCACCTGCCCGTCCGCGCCCAGTTCAAGCACGCAGCTCATCTCGCCGGTCGGATGTTCCACCGACAGCGTCTTGCGCTGGCCGTCCGGGATCGACGCGACCGCCGCCGCGGGCGAGCCCGGGACGAGGCATGCGGTCGCCACGCTGACCGCGCCGAGCACACCGATCGTGGCATGCGCCCGGTGCGGAATGAAGCTGCGGACCGTCACCGCGCCGCCATGCGCCGGCGGCGCGACGAGCATCATCTTGGGCACCGACTTTTCGGTCACGTCCCCCAGGTTCATCATCGGTCCCGCGATAAGCCGGATCGCCTCGATCCGTGCCTTGAGTTCGGTCGCCGCATCGAGCGTCTCGCGATCCTCATAGCCGGTCGCGCCGACATCCGCCGCCCTGAACACGACGCAGGGCATGCCATTGTCGATCAGCGTGCAGGCGACCCCCTCGATCAGATCAACCGGATTTCCCGTCGGCAGCAGCGCGCCGCACGAGGAGCCGGCGGTGTCGCGGAATTCAAGCGGGATCGGCGCGGCGCTGCCGGGTACGCCGTCAATGCGCGCGTCGCCGGCATAGGTCGGGACGCCGCCGGGCGTCTGCACCGTCGCGACCGCGATCTGGCCGGTATTGACCATGTAGATCGACACCCGCGTCTCGTCCCCGGTCGCCGCGAACAGCCCGCGCTCGATCGCGAACGGGCCGACGCCAGCGAGCATGTTGCCGCAATTCTGCGCGTCGGTGACGATCGCCTGATCGACGAACACCTGCAGGAACAGATAGTCGACATCGACGCCGACGCGCACCGAGCGGGAGACGACCGCGACCTTCGAAGTCAGCGGGTCAGCCCCGCCCATGCCGTCGATCTGGCGCGGATCGGGTGACCCCATCACGCCGAGCAGGAAGGCATCGCGCGCCGCGGTATCGGCCGGCAGATCCTCGGCCAGGAAGAAACCGCCCTTCGAGGTGCCGCCGCGCATCCACATGCAGGCGACGCCCTCACTCATAAGTGAGGCCCAGCTCGGCGAGCTTGCCGCGCATGTCATAGATATCGAGCCCGAGTTCGCCCGCGGCGAGGCGCTGACGCTTCGATTCCTCGGCCGCTTCGCGGGCCTGCGCCTTTTTCAGTACCGCGGCGGCATCGGCGCGCTTTACCACGCATACGCCATCATCGTCGGCAACGATAACGTCGCCCGGATCGATCGCAGCGCCGGCGCAGACGATCGGCACGTTCACCGAGCCGAGCGTCGCCTTGACGGTGCCCTGCGCGAACACCGCCTTCGACCATACGGGGAAACCCATCTGAGTCAGATCGCGCACATCGCGCACACCGGCGTCGAGCACCAGCCCGCGGCAGCCGCGCGCGATGGCGGACGTGGCGAGGAGATCGCCGAAATAGCCGTCCTCGCACGGCGACGTCGGCGCGAGCACCAGGATATCGCCGGGCTGGAGCTGCTCGATCGCGACATGGATCATCCAGTTGTCGCCCGGCGGCGCCGAGATCGTCACGGCCGAGCCGGCGATGCGGGCACCGGGATAGATCGGCCGCATCCGGCTGGCGAGCAGGCCGATCCGGCCCTGCGCCTCATGCACCGTCGCGACGCCGCATGCGGCCAGGCCGTCGACCACCGCGGCCTCGGCACGCTCGATATTGCGAATAACCCGACCCGCCATGCTGAACTCCTTCCAGGACATCTTGCCCTAGGCAGCGGGCAGCCCACGCCTCCAATCACAATTGCGCGCAGGCAATAAGTTTTTGCTATGGGTGCGCAGATGACCCGCCCCTTCGACATGAACCTCCGGCACCTGCGGGCGCTGTCGGCGATCGCCGCGCATGGCAGCATGAACGCCGCGGCACAGGCAGTGAATCTGTCCCAGCCCGCCCTTACCCAGGGCCTTGCCAAGCTCGAGCGGCAGCTGGGCGTGACGCTGTTCGATCGTCGACCGGACGGCGTCGCCCCGACCGAAGCCGGGACGCTGATGGCCGAGCGCGCCACCGCCGCCTTCGATCACCTCACCGCAGCGACGCGTGGGCTGCGGCGCGGTGGGCGCGGTTTCGTCCGGCCGGAACAGCTGATGACCGCGAGCCAGCTGCACGCCTTTCTCGCGCTCGCCGATGCGGGGAGCTTTGTTGGGGCAGCAACCGCGACCGGCCTGTCGCAGCCCGCGCTGCACCGCGCCGCGCGCGACCTGGAGCAGATTTGCGGAATCCCGCTGGCGGAACGGCGGGGGCGCGGCGTGGTGCTCACCGCGGCCGGTCGGCGGCTCGCGCGCGGCATCCGCCTTGCCGCCCGGGAAATCGGTGCCGGCGTCGCCGAGCTGGCGGGCGGACAGGAGAGCGGCACGATCGCGATCGGCGCGATGCCGCTGTCGCGCGCGCTGGTGCTGCCGGCCGCGATCGCTGCCTTTGTGCAGGGTTCGCCGCGCGCGCTGGTCGATGTCGCCGAGGGATCGTGGCGCGAGCTGGTCGACCCGCTGCGCGACGGTGTGATCGACCTGATGATCGGCGCCCTGCGCGAGGAAACGCCGCAGGGGCTGGACCAGCGCGCCCTGTTCGCCGACCGGCTCGTGGTGATCGGGCGCGTCGGCCATCCGCTGGCGGCGCAACCCCACGTGACGCTCGACGACCTTTCCCGTTACGGCTGGATCGTCGGCCAGGCCGATACGCCGCTTCGCGCGCAATGGGACGCGCTGTTCGCGGGACGGCACCCGCCCGATGCGCCGATCGAATGCGGATCTGTGATGGTGATCCGCGGCATCCTGCGCGACAGCGATCTGCTCACCCTGTTGTCCCCCGATCAGGTGGCGCTCGAGATCCAGAGCGGCATCCTGACGGCTATCGGCGCACCGCTCGAACATGGCGTGCGAACGATCGGTATCACCACCCGCAGCGGCTGGCGGCCGACCGCCGCGCAGCGCCGCTTCGTCGAGCTGCTCGAAACCGTCCCGACTGAGACAAGAATTCGGAAAAACAAATAGCCGGGTCGACAATTGGATTGGCGGGCGCGGGCGCGTGTCACCTAGGCGCGGTGCGTGGATACGCGGTTCGCCTTTATCGGTTTTGGGGAAGCGGGCGCTGCCTTTGCCGGCGGAGCCCCGGCGCGCGGCTATGACCGCAAGACCGATATGCCTGATCTGCGCGCCGCGAAACTGGACGATTTTGCCTGTGCCGGCATTGTCGCCTGCGCCGATGCCGCGGCGGCGATCAAGGGCGCGGGCGCTGTTTTCTCGGTGGTTACCGCCGACCAGGCACTGATCGCGGCGCAGTCAGCCACCGCCGCACTTGATACGGGAGCACTGTGGCTCGACATGAACAGCGTCGCGCCCGACACCAAGCGCGCCGCCGCCGCATCGATCGAGGCGGCCGGCGGTCGCTATGTGGATGTCGCAGTGATGGCGCCGGTGCATCCGGCGCGGCAGGCCGTGCCACTGCTGGTCGGCGGGCCGCATGCCGAAGCCGGGGCCGAGGCATTGACGGCATTCGGCTTCACCAACGTCACGATCGTGACCGGTCCGGTCGGGGCGGCTTCGTCGATCAAGATGATCCGCTCGGTGATGGTGAAGGGGCTTGAGGCGCTGACTGCCGAATGCTTCATCGCAGCCGATGCGGCCGGTGTTTCGGACGCGGTTGGCGCTTCGCTCAATGCAAGCTGGCCGGGCGTCGATTGGGGACAGAAGGCCGATTATAATCTCGAGCGGATGATGGTCCATGGCCTGCGCCGCGCGGCGGAGATGGAAGAGGTGGTAAAGACGCTCGATGCGCTCGGCACCGGTTCGGCGATGACGCGCGGCACGGTCGAGCGCCAGCGCGCGATCGGCCAGCTTGGCCTCTCGCCCGGGCCGACTCTCACCGACAAGCTCGACGCCCTATCAGCGCGCAGGAAAGACCAAGCAGCATGACCCTGATCATCGATTGTCACGGCCACTATACGACGGCGCCGCCGCAGCACGACGCCTGGCGCGACGCACAGAAAGCCGCGTTCAAGGCGGGCGAGACGGCACCGCCCTATCCCGCCATTTCCGACGACGAGATCCGCGAAACGATCGAGACGAACCAGTTGAAGCTCCTGAAGGAGCGCGGCGCGGACATGACGATCTTTTCCCCACGCGCGTCCACCATGGCGCACCATGTCGGCGACGAGGACGTCAGCAAGGCCTGGACCCGCGTGTCGAACGACCTGATCGCGCGCGTCGTCGATCTCTATCCCGAAACTTTCGCCGGCGTGTGCATGCTGCCGCAATCGCCCAAGGCCGACCTTCAGGGATCGATCGCCGAACTGGAGCGCTGCGTCACGGAGCTCGGTTTCATCGGCTGCAACCTCAACCCCGATCCCGGCGGCGGGCATTTCGCCTTTCCCGCACTGACCGACCGTTACTGGTATCCCTTCTACGAGAAGATGGTCGAGCTGGACGTACCGGCGATGATCCACGTCTCCGGATCGTGCAACCCGGCGCTGCATGCGACCGGCGCCTTCTATATCGCCGCCGACACCATCGCCTTCATGCAGCTGATCCAGGGCGACCTGTTCAAGGACTTCCCCGCCTTGCGCTTCATCATCCCGCATGGCGGCGGCGCGGTGCCCTATCACTGGGGACGCTATCGCGGGCTGGCCGACATGCTCAAGCAGCCGAGCCTCGACACGCATGTGATGAACAACGTCTATTTCGACACCTGCGTCTATCACCAGCCCGGCATCGACCTGCTGGCCGAAGTGATCGATACGAAGAACATCCTGTTCGGCAGCGAGATGGTCGGCGCGGTGCGCGGAATCGATCCGCAGACCGGGCAATATTTCGACGACACCAAGCGCTATGTCGATGCGCTGCCGGTAAGCGCCGAGCAGAAGCACGCAATATTCGAGGGCAACGCGCGCCGCGTATTCCCGCGCCTCGACGCCAAGCTGAAGGAAAGAGGCCTGTGACCCAGCCCCGCGACATCCATGCCTATCTGGCCGAGTTCGACGATATTCCCGGCACGCGCGTCTTCACCGCAAAGCGGGCGCGCCAGGGCTATCAGCTCAACCAGTTCGCCATGAGCCTGATGAAAGCCGACAACCGCGAGCGCTGGAAGGCGGACGAGCGCGCCTATCTCGACGAGTGGAAGCTCAGCGAGGAGCAGAAGCAGGCAGTGCTCGACCGCGATTACAACCGGCTGCTCGATCTGGGCGGCAACATCTATTTCCTGGCCAAGGTCTTCTCGACCGACGGCCAGAGCTTTCTGCAGGCAGTCAGCACGATGAGCGGCATGAGCCTGGAAGATTATTCGGCGATGATGATCGCGGGTGGACGCTCGCCCGAGGGGCTTCGTTCGATCAAGGGAGACAATTGACATGGCGCGCATCACCGCCGGCGTCGCGACCAGCCACATCCCGGCCCTGGGTGTCGCGGTCGATCTCGACAAGACGGGCGAAGACTATTGGAAGCCCGCTTTTGCCGGTTACGACTGGACCAAAGAATGGGAAAAGGAGGCCAAGCCCGACGTCGTGATCCTGGTCTATAACGACCATGCATCCGCGTTCGACATGAAGATCATCCCGACCTTCGCGATCGGTTGCGCCGAGGAATTCCAGCCGGCCGACGAAGGCTGGGGCCCGCGTAAGGTGCCGACCGTGATCGGCCATCCCGATCTCGCCTGGCATATCGCGCAGAGCTTGATCCTCGACGAATTCGACATGACGATCATCAACGAGATGGACGTCGATCACGGCCTGACCGTGCCGCTGTCGATGATGTTCGGCCAGACCGACGCCTGGCCGTGCAAGGTGATCCCGCTGGCGGTGAACGTCGTCACCTATCCACCCCCTTCGGGCAATCGCTGCTGGGCGCTCGGCGAAGCGATCGCCCGCGCGGTCGAGAGCTTCCCCGAGGATCTCAACGTGCAGGTCTGGGGCACCGGCGGCATGAGCCACCAGCTCCAGGGGCCGCGCGCCGGCCTGATCAACAAGGAGTGGGACAACCGCTTCCTCGACGGGCTGATCGGCGACAGCGATGCGCTGCGCCGGATCCCGCATATCGAATATCTGCGCGAGACGGGCAGCGAAGGCATCGAGATGGTGATGTGGCTCGTCATGCGCGGCGCGCTCGGCAAGGCCACGAAGCTGCTGCACCGGCATTATCATGTGCCCGCCAGCAATACGGCGGTCGGGCATATCGTGCTGGAACCGGTCTAATTCTCCCCTCCCGCTTGGCGCCAAGATAAGGAACAGCCCATGAAAATCGCCCTGGCCGGTGCCGGTGCCTTCGGTGAAAAGCATCTCGACGGCCTCAAGCTGATCGACGGCGTCGAGGTCGTATCCCTGGTCGGCCGTCGCCTCGAACCCACTCAGGCGATCGCCGACAAATACGGCATCGGCCACGCCACGACCGATCTCGCCGACAGCCTCGCCCGCGACGATGTCGATGCGGTGATCCTCTGCACGCCGACCCAGATGCATGCCGAGCAGGCAATCCAGTGCATGAATGCCGGCAAGCACGTCCAGGTCGAGATCCCGCTCGCCGACAGCCTGGCCGATGCCGAGGCCGTACTGGCGAAGCAGCAGGAAACCGGCCTGACCTGCATGGTCGGCCACACCCGCCGCTTCAATCCGAGCCATCAATATATCCACAACCGGATCAAGGCGGGCGAGTTCAACGTCCAGCAGATGGACGTCCAGACCTATTTCTTCCGGCGCAAGAACATGAATGCCAAGGGCGAGGCGCGCAGCTGGACCGACCATCTGCTGTGGCATCACGCCGCCCATACGGTCGATCTCTTCGCCTATCAGGCCGGGCCGATCGTCAAGGCGAACGCGATCGAGGGGCCGATCCATCCGGAGCTCGGCATCGCGATGGACATGTCGATCCAGCTGAAGGCGGAAAGCGGGGCGATCTGTACCTTGTCGCTGAGCTTCAACAATGACGGGCCGCTCGGCACCTTCTTCCGCTATATCGGCGACAGCGCGACCTACATCGCGCGCTATGACGATCTGTTCACGGGCAAGGAGGAAGCGATCGACGTTTCCGCGGTGGACGTGTCGATGAACGGCATCGAGCTGCAGGACCGGGAGTTCATCGCGGCGATCCGGGAGGGGCGGGAGCCGAACAGTTCGGTGGCACAGGTCCTGCCGTGCTACCGGGTGCTGGACTCGCTGGAGCGGCAGCTGACTGCCTAGGGCAGGTGAAACCGGTGGTTGCAAAAGGTGGCCGCCGGGCATACCATCCGATAAGTGAAGCATTCATGTATATGAATTCGGGAGAGGTGCCGGACTGAGCACGGCGGACGAGTCGGAGCGGGCTGGTTTCAGCGCGCGATCGGGTCGTTGCCGCAGGGCGGTTCAGGGACGACGTCACCTCTGTCACAACGTGTCTCAAACAGGTTCCGGCGGCCAAGCGCCGGAACGATCCGGAGGGTTCTGATGGTCGACAAGGTCTTTAGCATGCTGGTCGATGGCCGCGCGGAAGCGGGTTCCGGCACGTTCGACGTGATCAACCCGGCACTGGGCGAACCGTTCGCGCAATGCCCCAAGGCCGATCTCGACACGCTGAACCGCGCCGTCGCCGCGGCCAAGGCAGCGTTCGGCCCCTGGTCGCAGCGCCCGGCGAGCGAGCGCGCCGACCTGGTCGCCAAGCTGGCCGACGCGATGGAAGCGCGCGCGGGCGAATTTGCCGCGCTGCTGACCGCCGAACAGGGCAAGCCGCTCGACCAGGCGATGTACGAAGTGATGGGCGCGGTGTTCACCCTGCGCGCCTTCGCCGCCATGAAGCTGGAAGCGAAGACGCTGCGCGACGAGGGCGGCAACAAGATCATCGAGCACCGCACGCCGCTCGGCGTGGTCGCGGCGATCACGCCCTGGAACTTCCCGGTCATCCTGCTGATGAACAAGCTTGGCCCGGCACTGGTGACCGGCAACACGATGGTCGCCAAGCCCGCGCCGACGACCCCGCTGACCTCGCTGCTGTTCGGCGAGCTGTGCGCCGAGATCCTGCCGGCAGGCGTCGTCAACATCATCTGCGACGAGAACGACCTGGGCAGCGCGCTGACCGCGCACCCCGATGTCGCCAAGGTCGCGTTCACCGGATCGACCGCGACCGGCAAGAAGGTCATGGCGAGCGCCGCGGGCACCGTTAAGCGCGTGACGCTGGAACTGGGCGGCAACGACGCCGCGATCGTGCTCGACGATGTCGATCCGGTCCAGGTCGCGCGGAAAGTCTATGGCGGCGCGATGGCCAATGCCGGCCAGATCTGCGTGGCGATCAAGCGCGCTTATGTGCCGGAAGCGATGTACGACGAATTCTGCAACGAACTGGCGCGGCTCGCCCAGGGCGCGATCGTCGACGACGGCGCGCAGCAGGGCGCGCAGGTCGGCCCGGTTCAGAACCGCATGCAGTTCGAGAAGGTCAAGGCGCTGCTCGACGATGCGCGGGAGCGCGGCACGGTGATCGCGGGCGGCACCGCGCTCGACCGGCCGGGCTATTTCATCCCGCCGACGATCGTGCGCGATCTCGACGACGATGCGCCGCTGGTGCGCGAGGAGCAGTTCGGCCCGGTCCTGCCGGTGCTGAGCTATACCGACATCGACGACGTGATCGCCCGGGCGAACGATTCCGAATACGGCCTTGGCGGCACCGTATGGGGCCGCGACGTGAAGCGCGCGACCGATGTCGCGATGCGGATCGATACGGGCACCGTGTGGGTCAACCAGTATCTCGCGATCGACGCCAACATCCCGTTCCGCGGATCGAAGCAGTCGGGAATCGGCGGCGAACTCGGCCAGGCGGGGCTCGAGGAATACACCCAGGCGCACATCGTGAACGCCGTAGAACTGGCAGACGCATAACCATGACGACGATCGCCACCAGCCATGTCGGCAGCCTTCCGCGTGGGCCCGAACTGACCCCGCTGCTGCTCGCCCGCGATGCGGGCGAGGCCTATGACCCCGTCGCGTTCGACACAGTGGTCCAGGCCGCCGTCGACGCGGCGGTGGCAGCGCAGGTCGAGGCGGGGGTGACGATCGTCAGCGACGGCGAACTCGGCAAGGTCGGCTATTCGACCTATATCATCGAGCGGCTGGAAGGATTCGGCGGCAACAGCCCGCGCAAGCCGGCGCTCGACCTGGCGCCGCTGCCCGAGCTGCGCACCAAGCTGGCCGCGATCATGGGTGCGCAGGAGTTCACCCGCGCCTCCTGCATCGCGCCGGTGGTGCTGAAGACGCTGGAGCCGCTGGACGACGACATCCGCCGTTTCCGCAGCGCGCTCGACCGGCACGGCGAAGGCACGCGCGCCTTCCTCAACGCAGCGTCGCCGGGCCTGATCACGGCATTCCAGCCCAATGCCTATTATCCGAGCCACGAGGCCTATCTGGCCGCGCTGGTCGATGCGATGCGGCCGGAATATGAGGCGATCGCGGCGGCCGGGTTCGAGCTGCAGCTCGATTGCCCCGATCTCGCCATGTCGCGGCACACCGGCTATCAGGACATGGACGAAGCCGAGTTCCTCCGCACGATCGAGGCGAATGTCGAGGCACTAAACGCAGCGACCGCCGGGATCGCACCCGAGGCGATGCGGATGCACGTCTGCTGGGGCAATTACGAAGGCCCGCACGACCGCGACATCCCGCTGGAGCGGATCATCGACATCGTGCTGAAGGCGCGGCCGTCGACCATCCTGTTCGAGGCAGCGAATCCGCGGCACGAGCATGAGTGGAAAGTGTGGCGCGACGCCAAGCTGCCGGACGACAAGATCCTGGCGCCGGGGCTGATCGACACCTGTTCCAACTATGTCGAGCATCCCGAGCTGATCGCCCAGCGCATCGAGCGCTTCACGGCCATCGTCGGGGCGGACCGAGTCGTGGCGAGCACGGATTGCGGGTTCGGGACCTTTGCCGGCTATGGCAAGATCGATCCGGCAGTGACCTGGATGAAGCTCCGCGCGCTGCGAGAAGGGGCCGATATCGCCGCTCAGCGGCTGGGGTGAGCAGCCGGCTTCGCAGGCTGTCCACCTGATGGTTCGAGCCGTAACGGTATCGGCGCCCGCCAGCTTAGCCGCGTTCTGGAAGTGCAGTTATAAGCGCTTAGTTCCTCGCTCGCCGCACCTGCGAGGCGATTCGCGCGGGCGAGCTCGCTCCGGTCGGCGGTGGCATCGTCGAAGTGGAAGAAGCCAGGGACCGTCGTGAACGCCGGATACTCACCCTAGATCTGGATGAGAAACGTAAGCGTGGCCGGAAGACCGCGGGACGGGGATCTCTGATGGAAAGTGGACATTGCCCTTTCCTGACGGTGGGCGCATCCTGCCGCATGGCTCCAGCCGATCTCGACACTCTACTTGAACTCGTTTCCGACGAAGAGAGCTTCGGCTTGTTCCTTCATGCGTTGGCGACAGATTTTGAAGCAGATCGGGAGATGTATGAAGCAAACCCAGATAAGCATAAGTACTCTTCGGGCCCACTCGGCTGGGAAGTTGCGACAATCTCTGATTTGCTCTACAGCGCGGCTGCCGAGGCGGGCCGGCGACCGCCTCTACGGCCGAAAGTCGCCGAGAACCCCTGGAAACGCTGCGCCGAAATGCTGCTCATTGCCAAGATAACGGAGTAGCATATTCCTTTCGGTTCTGCCTTTTTGGCAAGGGTTTCGACCAGCTAAAACGTCCGCGAGTGTGAGAAACGACGACACTGTGCTAGGCCGGATCGACATTCAGCGTAGCCAGATCATGGCGGCGGCTAGATGTACGAAGCCGTTGAAGTGGACGGTTCGGCGATCGTAGCGGGTGGCAAAACACCTGAAATGCTTCAGACGGCCAAAGCATTAAAGAAACCGGGACACTATACTAATTACGTCTCTCGCCTCGTGGAGTCATAATTGGTATAGTGTACCCTTTTCTTTTAGCTCTCGCGCGGGCCGACGAGAAGAGGTTGGATTTGCAGCGCGAATTTACTGTCGCGCAACGGGGATGAATTATTTCGCGACCTTCTCATGTTGCGGCGGCGAGGCCGGCGCCGCTTGCTGGGCTCCGCTCTTCGTAACCACTCCGCTTCCGATGCTAAAGACGGAGAGGCCGCAGAATCCGATTAGGACGGCTCTCCAAACCTTGTACGCACTAAATTGCGTCACGAAGTTCTTCTCGTGAGTGCATGGGACAGAGCGGCCGTGGGCCACAGAAAATCCTTTTGCCTCATTATCTCTTTCGAATTTAGCGAGTCGTTCTGAATCCTCCACTTCACAGTGACGATGTTTCATAAGAAGCTGGAGGGAGGCGAAGCCGACAAAAAGAGAGAAAGAACCCAGTGTGATTGAGTTTAACTGCGTGGTTTTGTCATCAAATGAGGCGGCGATGAGAAAAGCCTGCGCGGCCATGGCGAGGCCTGGAGTTTGCCAAAGAAAAGAGTCGTAACTACTTCGGCGCGCGCTAATTATTTCGTATTGCTGTTCGTTCAAGATCGCCTCCGACTCCCGCAGTGGCGACAGAATATGCCAATGGGTTGATGAAAGCGATAGGGTCGGTAAGCCGCGCCTGTCCGCTGATTTCTATTGTCGTGACCGAAAGCGAGTACATGCGGCTCACGAACGCGCCGCTGTCCTAATCGTCATCGGCCCGTTCGGGCGCTCGTCGTGCCAGCTGGCAACAGCGTTAGATCACCAATCTCCCATCCAAGATCGGTCAGGGAATTCATGTTTGGTAGTCCACGACAGAAACGGGGACACTATACTGACTACGTCTTTGAGAAAGCGTCTTCTCGTGAATTTATAATTAGTACAGTGCACCATTTCTTTCGCCAGTCATTGAACCGGAACAACATTTACACCTTGCGGCCCGAGAAAAATGCTTGGCGGATTGTTCCAGTTATCCTGCTCCGAAACATACATCAGCAGGTTCTTGGCGCGCGTCACGCCCACGTAGAATTGTCGCTTTTCCGCTTCAATTTTTTCAGGCGTGTTTGCCCGGAAGTGGGGAAAAGTTCCCTTCCGCAAACCGATGAGTGCGACCGCATCGTACTCGCGGCCCTTTGCGTAATGGATAGTCGAGAGGCGCAGCGCTCTCGTCGGGCTCGCGAAAAGGCCCAAATCCGCGATCGACAGGTTGGCGGTATCAATCTCCTGCCGCGCCATATCGACTTTCATTTCCTGCACCGATGCGAAGAACAAGCCGCCCTGAATGGGTGAGATGAATTCCGCATCAGCCAAAATTCGGCCAGTGGCTGTTGACATTGAATCCAGCCAAACGACCGCACTGGCATTCGCATTCGCAAGCTGTGCCGCCTCGCGGAGCAACCGAATAATGACCCGACGACCTTCGAACGAGAACACCCCTGTAGGCGCTGTCCCAGTGACCTCTTGAATCGCATGATACAGTGCGCGCTCTAGCTGGCCGGTTGTGTCCGGGTCGGGATCGGTTACGGCGCCACATAGTTGCTCTGCCAATGTGGCAAAGAGACGGGACCGGCGATACGGCCTCGCACCCGGCCCAACGATGGGTGTTTGAAAGTCTCGCAACTGGCGAGCGAGCCTGATGAGAGACATCCAGTCTTTTGCGAGGATGGTGGCTTTCCCCAGGGGTATGTGGGCTGCCTCCAGCGCAGGCAAAAAATGCTCCGTGATTGCCTGAAACGTCGAGAGCCCTCGCACGAGAAACGGGTCGACGGGGTAATTCCGGTTCTCTCCCTCCGCGGTCATGGTCGGGTTGCGCGGAAAAAGGCGCTCAGCGTGATTGACGACCCGCTGGCTTGATCTGAAATTGCCGGACAGCGTGAGGTTGGTACGTGCGCCGATATGTTGAGCGAACGGTGCTACCAACTCAGGTCGGGCACCTGTGAACCCGAAGATGGATTGCGCCAAATCGCCGACGCAGAAGAACCGCGACCGCCCCGTGGCGTGGAGCCGCCGGAGTATCTCAATCTGAAGTTCGGTGGTATCCTGGAACTCGTCAATCAGGAACCAAGGATACCTTGCGCAAAGCGTCGTGGCGATGGTGGGATGATCGCGCAGGAGCTGAAAGGCACCGTAGATGATGGTGCTGAACGTGATGTAGCCCATCGCCTGACACCGAGCCAAGAAATGGGGTGCGGCTTGCGCCACGGCGACGTTCTCCGCAGCGAGACCTACGATCTGGCCATTTGAATCCAACGAAAGGTTCTCGAATGCTTCGTAGTCCGCCGGCGTAAGGTGCAGCAGGTTCACCTGCTGCGCGGCAAAGTCGCAGATGCCAGCAAAATCGGGATTGTCGGGATTTAGAATTCGCCGCCCGACGGCCAGCTCGGGGCGTAGCCAAGCAAACGGGCGGACGATCGCATTCAGGCAAAAGGAGTGGATCGTCGAGACATCAACGTATCGGCTGTCATCCGGACCCGTCTGCTGCAGTGTTCGATGCTCGATCTCCTGCACGGCTGTGTTGGTATAGGTGATGCAGCAAATCCGCCGGGGAGTGTCCCTGACCCCCTCAATCTCCCGCACGAGCTTCTCGATGAGTGTTCGGGTCTTGCCGCTGCCCGGGCAGGCCGTGAGCATCAAATTCCCTTGCTCAGCGATGGCTGCCGTCTGCTGCACGGTCAGTGTCATTCTGCACGTAACCAATCGACTGCATCGATGATATATTGCGGCAACTCACCTGCGAGCGACGCGTGCCGTGAGGTTACCTGCGCGAACCGGCCCTTTCCGAACCGCTTGGCGGTTCGGAGAACCTTTGCCTTCAAGGCATCCGGAACAGGTCCGCCCATGAGTTCCTGCATGCCCAAATCACCACGCAACTGATTGGCCCCCAGATCGCCCGCGGCCCGGCCAAGCATGTCCAGATTGTCAAGCAACGTCAGTTCGCATTCGAACGTCGTCTGGCCAACGAAGACCCGCACATAATCGCCTTGCAGCAAGGCGAGGTTTGCGGGAGCTGGAACATCATCACCTGCCGGCACGATCTCGGGATCGAGATCGGCGTCGCCGACAATGGCGCACTTTTTCGGCAAACACTGCGCCGAGAAAAGTTTCGCGAATGCGGCAAAGTGCACCCCGTGGATGGCGATGAGGGAAATGCCCTCACGCTCGAGGTCTACGTCCATGACCTCTTTCACGAGAGGCGGAATAAGCAGGAGCTCCGCCGCTCCCTCGACTAACATCACCTTGCGCGCGAAAAGCAGGTTAGCTTTGGTGGCATCCAAATAGCGTTCGAGATCCTGCTGATCCGCAGGCGTCAGTCCCGGTGCCCGGCTCGGCACGGCGATGGCCGGCGCAAGGTTAGGGCGCTGGGTAAATGTCACGTAGGATGCCAGCGACGCTCCCGCGGTTATCTGCGTGCTGTGAGTTGTCGCGATCGTTTGAAAAGGAAGGCGTCGAACCGCGTCCATGAGCGTCGCTTGCAGCTGTGGATGAAGGTGCGCCTCGGGTTCTTCGATTAAGATCAGCTCGCCCGCCGATTTGCCTGCTGCCGCCCGTTTCCTGAACTGCTCGATGAGTATTGCGATGTAGAGCACATTATTGAGGCCTAGCCCATTCCGCCTTGGCTCGAACTGCTTCACGACCGGATTGGAGAGCAACAGGATCAGATTTCGAATAATCGATTGGAACGACGGCGACGACAGCCCGAGTTCCACATCAAGATCGAAGGCTGGGCCGGTTACTTCCGTAACAGCCCGGTCGATCGATTCCGCGATGGCCTGAACGGTAGGCGTCCCCTCGATAAGGGCATTCGCCTGCGACACCGCTTCCACAATGGCCTGCTGTTCGGCTTGGCTGATGTCGCTCGCCTCTACCAACCTCATTAATGGCGACCGCCGAGGCTGTTGCAGGTCGCTTTCAACGTCCCTCAGTGCTGGCAGGTGTACGACGAGGTAAGATTGCAAATATTGTAGCCCCACCGGGCTGGCGTTAAGCTGGTCGTTCTCATGGTTCCACGCGATTTGAGTGAGATCGATGCCCGGATTGCCGCCACCGAAGAGCTCCCAACTGAAATCGTCCAAGGCCAGATCGCGACCGAGCGGGCCTTGCTGCAATTGCTCCCGAATGATCTTTTTTGGCCGAAACCGATAGAAAATCCGGGCTTTGTCAGGCTCAATTTGCGTGCCGTGCAGCATCGCCTCTTCGTTTTCGTTGCCCGCGAACCCCGTAATTTCGACACCAACAAAAGCCTGAAACGGCAAGGTCTGATCGACGCCGCAATATATGTCGTCTTTCGCGAGTGACCGATATGTCGAAGTCAATCCGACGTCTAAGCAAAGCCGCAGAGCGTGAATGAATGATGATTTTCCGGTAGTATTCTCACCGATAACGAGCGTCGTTGCTTCACTCAAAGGCACGTCGGCGAACTCGATCGCTCTTACGTTCCTTATGACAACCCGACTAACACGCATTTCGGCCCTCACTTTGCGCTCATATTAAGCCGGCCATTTTGGTAACACCACAGAATATGGGCTGCCCGTAGTGAGCAATATCGTGTTCTACCGCGGGAAGCTGTCGCGATGCCTTCATTAGCTCGGCGCTCTCGACTTCAAAGCCGGGATGGATTGGCGAAGAGCTGGAGTCCCCCCTGGATTGAGGCAGTAAATTAGGGCAGCCCTTTGTAGGAGGGTTTATGTCCAAGGTTGTTCGGCGAAGATTTGGCCGGGCGTTCAAGCTGGTGGTCCGGCGAATGCCAACTCCAGCTCAGCGAACCGCGTTCGCTGCCGCGTCCATTTGGCCCTGCGCCGCGTCCGCTTCGCCGCTCAGCTGTTTCGAGAACGCCATCCCGCGGTCGAGCAGCGCGCGATGGCGCTGCTGTTGCAGCGTCCTCGCCTCGCCCGCGAACGGCACTTTCTCGCCGCGCTTCCATCGCGCCGAAAGATCATCGCTCATGCGCTTGCTTTCGCCATCCAGCAGATCGCTGATGCACAGGGAGGCACGGGCGCTCACGTCGGAACTATTGACCGTGTTGTGGGCAATCGCGTCGCTCTTGCGAACTTCGTTGGCCGCCCGGCGATTCGACTCGCGGACCATCTCGATGGTCCGATCATAGTCCGCACGGGTCGAGACGTTGACGAAGCCGCCGCCGCCGGCATCGGCGACGGCCTTTAGAGCCACCGCTGCCGTTGATGGCAGTCCGAAGCCGATGATGTTCACCACCGCGCGCGTCTTGCCACCGTTGATCCGCCGCGCGACGGCGACGGGATCGCCGCCGCAGGTCTCCTCGCCATCGGAGACGACGTAGATGACCTGCTCGCCGGGCCTGGTCGCGGTGCCGAGCAGCGACTGGGCGCGCTCGAGCCCGGCAGCGAGCGGCGTCCAGCCGGTGGCGCGAACCTGCTTCACCGCCGCGGTGAGGCCCACCCGATCGATCGACATCGGCGCGAGCACGTCGATCCCCTGGCAGGATTTCGCCTTGCCCGCCTCGCTGTTGTCGCCCTGTTGGCCGAACACCAGCAGCGCGGCTGGTACGGTGGAGGGCAGGCCGTCGATGAAGCCGAGCGCGGATTGACGCGCCAGCTCCAGCTTGGTCTGGCCGCCGATCCTGCCGGCCATCGAGCCCGAGCCGTCGATCGCGACGATCACGCGTGTCGGCGGGATGGACGGACCGATCGGGTTTCGACGTCCTTCCAGCGCCGCCTGCTCCAGCTCGACCTTTCCGAAACACCGATCGGGATCTTCGGTAATGAAGCTGTCGACATAGGCTCGCGCAGCCGCGTCGAGATCAGCGGGCGCCGTGCCGGTCGCCGCCACGGATTTCGCGGTGTCCGCATCCTTTTTTTCGCTGCAGGCGCAGAGGGCGAGCGCCAGGGCAAGAAATGCAGCCGATCGGGCATTGGGGGATATTGCCATCTCCGTAATGTAAGCCATGGAGTAGTTCGCTGCCAAGCTTGGCCGATGCGTTCCCGCCATCAGTTCAATGACCGCCGACTCAGGGGCGGCCCCTGCCGGATGGATAGCGATCGGACGCCGGAACGGCTTGTAAAAACGCATCGCGCGCTGTAGAGAGTTCATGTAAGCGAATAATTCGCATATTTGAACAGGAGGGCAGCTTGGCACATTGGAGGACCTTCGGGCGCGGCCAGCGCGCGCGACGGATCGCCCGATGAGCGCCCGCAGCCTGCATGTCGAGCCGCTCGCCAGAGCCGAGGGCCCGACCGTCCGCGACGCCGTGATGCAGTTGCTCGCCGAGCTGGGCATGACCACGATCTTCGGCAATCCCGGATCGACCGAGCTGCCGATGTTCCGCGACCTGCCCGAAGAGTTCCGCTACATCCTGGGCCTGCAGGAGTCGATCGTGCTCGGCATGGCCGATGGCTATGCCCAGGCCACCGGCCAGGCCGCGCTGGTCAACCTGCACAGCTCAGCCGGGCTCGGCCATGCGATGGGCAATCTGTTCACGGCATTCCGCAACGGCACGCCGCTGGTGGTGACCGCCGGCCAGCAGGCGCGATCGATCCTGCCGCTCGAGCCGTTCCTGTTCGCCGAGCGCGCGACCGAACTGCCGCGTCCGTTCGTGAAATGGACCGCCGAGCCGGCCCGCGCCGAGGACGTGCCGCTGGCCATTGCCCGCGCCTTCCACATCGCGATGCAGGCCCCGCGTGGCCCGACCTTCGTATCGATCCCGATCGACGACTGGGAGCGACCCTGTACCCCGATCAAGCCGGCCCGGGTCCATGGCCGCACCGGTGCCGACCCCGTCGCGCTCGAAGAAGCGCTCGCGCTGCTGGCCCAGGCCGAGCGCCCGGTGATCGTCGCCGGCGCCGGCGTCGCCAATAACGGCGCGCGCGACAGCCTGGTCGCGTTCGCCGAGCGCCTGAACGCCGGCGTGTGGATTGCGCCGATGGCGGCGCGCAACCCGTTCCCGGAAGACCATAAGCTGTTCCGCGGCTTCCTGCCGGCCTCGCGCGAAGCGATCGTGCGCGATCTCGACGATGCCGACTGCGTGCTGGTGCTGGGCGCCCCCGCCTTCACCTATCATGTCGAAGGCAAGGGCCCGTTCGTGCCCGTCGGCGCGGCGCTGATCCAGATCGGCGACGATCCGGCGATCGCGTCGCGCGTGCCCGAAGGTCTGGCGCTGGTCAGCGACGTGCGGCTCGCGCTCGACGCGCTACACGACCGCGTCGCACAGCGCGACGCAGCCCCGACGGGCAACGCCCCCGCCTTCCCCGCCCCCGCCGCCGACCGCCTGACCGATGCCCTGCTGATGGCACGGCTCGCCGCGCTGCGGCCGGCCAATATCGCGATCGTCGAGGAAGCGCCGAGCACGCGCGGGCCGATGCACGACCTGTTCCCGATCCGCGCCGGCGACGAATTCCACACCTGCGCGAGCGGCGGGCTGGGCCATGGCCTGCCAGCAGCGGTCGGCGTGGCGCTGGCGCGCGACGCCGTCGGCTTGGCGCTGGGGGGCGCCGGGGAGCCAGTGTTGTGCGTGCTCGGCGATGGCTCCGCGATGTATTCGATCCAGGGCCTGTGGTCGGCGGCGCATCACGGCGCCGACGTCCGCTTCGTGGTGGTCAACAATGGTGGCTATGCGGCGCTCGACCAGTTCGGCGCGCTGTTCGGCATCAAGGTCGTCGGCAGCAAGCTGCCGGGGATCGACTTCGTCGCGATCGCGCAGGGGCACGGCGTCCCGGCCGAGCGCGTGACCGACGCGGCCGCGCTCGACGCGGCGATCGACCGTCTTTTCGCCGGATCGGGGCCGCGCCTTATCGAAGTCGTGATCGATCCGGAATGATAGCGAGACCGGGCAACGTCCCGGCTATTTTTTGGGAGTGACGTAATGAAGTTTTTCGTGATGACGACGGCGGCCCTGCTGGCCTCCACCAGTGCCTATGCGCAGACCGAGCCGACCGGCCAGGATGCCGCGGCCACCGCAGTGCCCGCAGACACCGCGAGTGCCGAGGGCCCCGATATCATCGTGACCGCGCAGAAGCGCAGCCAGTCGCTGCAGGACGTCAGCGCGGCCGTGAGCGCGATCGGCGCCGACCGGTTGCAGTCAGCCCAGGTCAACAACATCCAGGATCTGCAGACGATCGTCCCGTCGGTCAATTTCGGCAGCGATTTCAACCAGGCGAAGATCTTCATCCGCGGCGTCGGCGCCAACACCTCGACCACGGGCAGCTCGACCGGCGTGGCCTTCCATGTCGACGGCGCCTATGTCGCGCGCGCCGAAGCGCAGCTGACCTCGCTGTTCGACGTCCAGCGCGTCGAAGTGCTGCGCGGCCCGCAGGGCGCGCTGTACGGCCGCAACGCGGTCGGCGGATCGATCAACCTGATCACCGCCAAGCCGACCGACTTCTTCGAGGGCTATGCCCGCCTGACCTACGGCAATTACAATGCGATCAACGCCGAGGTCGCGATCGGCGGCCCGATCGTCAACGGCGTAAGCTTCCGCGTCTCGGCCAAAACCGAAGACCGTGACGGCTATGGCGAGAACCCGGTGAGCGGCCGTGACATCGACGATCTCAACCGCCGCATGGGCCGCGTCCAGCTGCTGTTCGACATCGCCCCCAAGACATCGCTGCTGCTGGCCGGCGAATATTTCCGCCAGGACGACAGCTCGGGCGCGATCCATTATCTGCGCGCTTCCTTCCCGGGCGTGGCGCGGCTCGCGCCGCTCGGCGTCGGCGGCTACGCCACCGACCCGCGCGACCTGGCGACCGAATCCAGCCCCGGCACGAAGACCGAGACCTATGCGTTCACCGGCACGTTCCGCACCGAGCTGACCAGCACGCTCGGCATCACGAACATCATGAACTACCGCCGCTTCCGTTCATCGCTGTTCCAGGATCTCGATCTGTCGGCAGTGGTCGACAGCCTGCCCAGCAACGGCCAGGCGACGACGGTGCAGGAGCGCCGGATCGATTCTAAGCAGTTCAGCAACGAATTCCAGATCAACTATAACAGCGACCTGATGAACGCCGTGGTCGGCCTGTTCTACTTCAACGAGCGGCAGCGCCCGATCGACAATGTCGGCCTGAGCAACCGCAACGGCATGTTCCAGAACATCGCCGTGCTGCAGGCAGCCGGCGTCGACCTGAACACCGCCTATGCGCTGTGCGGCTATTCGCCGGGCACCGTCAACGGCACCGTCATTGCCCCCAAGCGCGTCTGCACCCATTCCAACCTGGGCGACGAGACCTTCGCGGTATTCGGCCAGACCGAAATCAAGCTGGGCGCCCTGTCCGACGCGCTGAGCGGCATCAGCATCAAGCTGGGCGGCCGCTGGTCGACCGAGAAGGTCGATTCGGAGAATCCAGCGATCGTCATCACCCGCAACGGCGTTGGCCCGGTGCTGCAATATACCGCCGCCGGCACGCACCGCGAGCGGACCTTCAAGGATTTCACCCCGACCGCCGGTCTCGAGTGGAAGCCGACCCGCGACCTGATGCTCTATTATACCTATTCGGAAGGCTTCAAGGCGGGATCGCCCGAGAACGCCGCGGGCAGCACGACGATCGTCGAGCCGGAAACCATCACCAACCACGAAGTGGGCGTGAAGGCGCAGCCGCTGCGCTGGCTGACGGTGAACCTGGCCGGTTATTCCTACTCGCTCGACGGCCTGCAGCTGAACAAGACGATCGCGGGCGGCCCGACCGGATACCAGACGATCTTCCAGAACGCAGCGAAGACGAAGGCCAAGGGCTTCGAGCTAGAAGTCAATGCCCGGCCGCTGGACGGCCTCTCGCTCTCCAGCGCGGTCTCCTATACCGACTCGCACTTCGTCGATTATGTGACGCTCGATCCGCTGAACCCGGCGAATGTCGCCACGCCGGGTGGCGTGCCCTATGATCCGATCACCAACAACGATCCCACGGCATTTGGTGCGCCGAGCGGCGGCAATTACCAGCTGGCCGGCAACCCGACGCGCAACAGCCCGCGCTGGTCCTGGAATGCCCATGCGGCGTACCAGATCCAGACGCCTGCGCTGAACGGATCGATCACCCCGTCGATCGACGTGTCGTACAAGGGCAAGACCTATTTCAGCGAGTTCAAGCGCGATATCGAAAGCGCCAACGCCTATACGCTGGTCGACGCGTCGCTGAACTATCAGCTGGATTCGAAGAACATCAACTTCCAGATCTGGGTGAAGAACCTGACGGACAAGTTCCGTCCGTCGAGCACCTTCGCGCTGGCCACCGGCCGCCTGATCGGGGCGACCTGGCTGCCGCCGCGGACGTTCGGCGCCACCATGGGGTACAAGTTCTAAAAGGATCGAGCGGCCTCGGCCGTCATCCCGCCCGGCGCTTCGGGACGGGCATGACGGCCGGGGCATCGATCGAGACGTTGGAAAGGCAAGGCATGACAACCGCCGCGAACGACAAACTGGGATATGACCCGGCCGACCTGGCCGACATCCCGGGGACCACGATCTTCACCACGGCCAGCTCGCGGCGGGCCTATCAGCTCCACCGATTCTGCATGTCGCTGATGAAGGCGGAGAACCGCGCCGCGTTCAAGGCGGACGAAGGCGCCTATCTCGACCGCTTCCCGATGACGCCCGAGCAGAAGCAGGGCGTGATCGACCGCGATTTCAACGCCCTGATCGCGACGGGGGGCAATATCTATTTCCTCGTCAAGATTTCCAACACCGATGGCTGGAGCGTGCAGAAGGCGGTTGGCACGATGGCGGGCATGAGCGCCGAGGATTACGGCGCGATGATGGTCGCCGGCGGGCGTTCGCCCCAGGGCAACCGATCGATCAAGGGAGGATATTGAGATGGCGCGGATCACGGCAGGCGTCGGGACGAGCCATGTCCCCGCCATCGGCGCGGCGATGGACCTGGGCAAGACCAAGGAGGCCTATTGGTCGCCGGTCTTTGCCGGCTATGAATGGAGCCGCGCCTGGGAGCGCACGGAGAAGCCGGATGTCGTCATCCTGGTGTTCAACGACCATGCGACCAGCCTGATGCTGGAAGTCGTGCCGACCTTCGCGATCGGCTGTGCCGACAGCTATACGCCGGCCGACGAAGGCTGGGGCGCGCGGCCGGTGCCAGTGGTCGAGGGCCATGCCGAATTCTCCGCGCATATCGCGCAGAGCCTGATCATCGACGAATTCGACATGACCATCCTGAACGAGATGGAAGTGGATCACGGCATGACCGTGCCGATGTCGCTGCTGTTCGGCGACGTCGAGCATTGGCCGGCGCGGATCGTGCCGATCATGGTCAACGTGACGCAATATCCGCCGCCTTCGGGCGACCGCTGCTGGCGGCTGGGCGAGGCGATCGCCCGCGCGGTCGAGAGCTTCCCGGAGGACCTGAACGTCCAGATCTGGGGCACGGGCGGGATGAGCCACCAGTTGCAGGGGCCGCGCGCCGGCCTGATCAACCAGGAATTCGACAAGGATTTCCTGGAGAAGCTGACCGCCGATCCGCAGGCGCTGCGCAAGATCACGCATCTGGATTATCTGCGTGAGGCGGGATCCGAGGGCATCGAGCTGATCATGTGGCTGATCATGCGCGGCGCGCTGGGCGACGGCGCGACCGAGCTGCACCGGTTCTACCATGTCCCGGCCTCCAACACCGCGGTCGGCCATATCGTGCTGGAACCGGCATGACCGGGGTGCCGGAGCAGGTGCGTCGCGCGATCGAGGCGGATTGCGCGCGGCTGATCAACCTCTACGCCAATCTGAACGATGCGGCCGACTGGCCGGCGGTGGCGGCGCTCTATGCCGAGGACGGGCTGATGACCCGGCCGACCGCGCCCGACCAGCCGATCGTCGGACGCGAGGCGATCCTGGCCGGCTTCCTCGCGCGGCCGGCGCGGACGACGCGCCATATCGTTGGCAATGTCGTGATCGACGTCGAGACGGCGACCGAAGCACGCGGCGAGAGCGCGATGCTGCTGTTCACCGGGGCGCCCGCGCCGCTGGTCGGATCGTTCAGCGACCGGTTCGTGCTGACGGCGGAAGGCTGGCGCTTCGCCGAACGGCGCGGCACGCTGCTGTTCACGCCCTGAGCTTTCCCCCGAGCTTTCCACGCCCTCTCGACGCGGTATAAGCCGATAATGTCCACTGACATCTCCTCCCCCGCAACCGTCAAATCGGCGATGCGCACGCTCGACATCATCGAATATGTCGTGTCGCGCGGACGGCCGCTGGTGGCGCAGGAGATTTCCGGCGCGCTTGGGATCCCGGTCAGCAGCCTTTCCTATCTGCTCGGCACGCTGGTCGAGCGCGGCTATCTGGAGCGCACCGGGCGGCGCTACACGACCGGCCCGGGGCTCGAGCGGCTGCAGACTCATGCGCCAGCCTTCACCCTGGCAGAAACGGTGGCGCCGCTGGTGCGGATGCTGCGCATCCAGCTGAACGAGACCACGAGCTTCTTCGTGCGGCGCGGCTGGGAAGTCGAGGCGCTGGTGACCGAGACGAGCGATCACGCGCTGCGCTATGCCGTGCAGACCGGCAGCCACACGCCGCTGCACGGCTTTTCGGCCGGCAAGGCGCTGCTCGCGGCGATGGACGATGACGAGCTCGACCGCTATTTCGCTGAGACCGACCGCGTCGCCTTCACCCCGACGACGATCGTCTCCGAGCCGCAGCTGCGCGCCGAGATCGCCGTGATCCGGGGCACCGGCTTTGCCCATACCAGCGAAGAACATACCCCGGGCATTCACGGCCTGGGGCGCGTCGCGCGGATCGACGGCGAAGTGGTCGGCGCGTTCAGCGTGGCGATCCCGGCGGTGCGCTTCGACGACGCGATCGAGCACCGCGCGATGCATCTGCTCGACCGGGCGAGCGACATGCTCTGCGCCGGGTGAATCCGGGCCGCGGGAGCGGCGCTCCGCCAGCGATATCGGGAACGCCATGACGAAGCAGCATATGGAGTATGTTCGGCTGGGCCGGACGGACGCGCAGGTTAGCGTCGTCGGGCTTGGCTGTGGCGGCCACAGCCGGCTCGGCATGGCGCGGGGCGCGACGACGGCCGAGGCCGGCGACCTGGTGCGGCATGCGATCGACCGGGGCATTACCTTCATCGACACGGCATTGGTCTATCGCACGGAGGAAGCGGTGGCGCTGGGCATCAGGGGGCAGGACCGTAGCAAGCTGTTCCTGTCGACCAAATCCCAGGTGGGGCATGCCGGGGCGGAGATGTCGCCCGAGAATTTCACGGCCGCCGAGTTCGCGGCGAACCTCGATTCGAGCCTGGGGCGTCTCGGCACCGATTATGTCGACCTGTTCCACCTGCACGGCGTCTCGCTCGCGCAGTTGGACCATGCGCGCGAGGTGCTGCTGCCGGAAATGCTGCGCCAGCAACAGGCGGGGAAGATCCGCTTCATCGGCCTGACCGAAGTGTTCCGTTACGACACCGAGCATAAGATGCTGCAGGCGGCGTTGCCGGCGATGCCAATCGATGTCGTGATGGTCGGCTTCAACCTGCTGAACCCGGGCGCGCGCAAGACCGTGTTCCCGCTGACGATGTCGCGAGATATCGGCACACTGATCATGTTCGCCGTGCGGCGCGGCCTGAACAGCGCGGAGCATGTGCGCGAGGCAGTGGCCGAACTGATCGAACGCCACGAGATCGATCCGGCCGCGATCAATCCGGACGACCCGCTCGATTTCCTGCGCGCGGCGCCGGGCGTGCGATCGCAGATCGAGGCGGCGTATCGGTTTTGCCGGCACGAGCCGGGCGCGCATGTCGTGCTGACCGGGACCGGAAGCGCGGCGCATCTGGACGAGAATATCGCGGCGATCCTGGCGCCGCCGCTGCCCGAGAGTGTGCAGGCGAAGCTGGCGGCGGTGTTTGGGGGCGTGACGTCGGCTTCGGCGAATTAGGGGTTATGGCCCCTGTTGGTTTCCACCGCGGTTCGTGACAAGAATGGTGGCAGCGGACACGGCTTTCTTTTCTGCGCGGTTCGGTGTTGGGGCTGAAGCCATGAAGTCGAACAACTATGAAGCGGCGCGAGCGTGGGATTCCACTGCGCGGACATGGGATTCCGTGATCCGCATGGCAATCACCTGTTCCCTGTCGCTCAGCGCGTTAATGGCGATCTGTTCGGCCTTTGTTGTCAGCGCGTTGGCAACTGGCGAAGATGCAAACATCGCCAGGGGCGCCCTTTTGGTGTTCGGGGGTTTGGCATTTGCTCTCGCTGTCAGTTTCCGGAAGGTGGAGCACCGCACTTGGAAACATTGGCTGGCTATCAGTATCCTGGCCGCTCCCGGCGCGCTCTACATGATTGCGCATTGAAGGAAGGCGTCCTTGCGTTCGTCAGTCTTCCGTTGACTGATTTTTGTCGGGTCCTGTCAGGTCGCTTTCCGCGTGACCCCGACCGAACGGGGCGACGCCGCGGTCAGCGGATCTCGCCTTCTACCAATATTACCTCCCGACCGGTTGCCCGGACGAGCAAACCGTCGAGGAATTCGAAGGTAACATTGACGCCGGTTCCCGCATCTCGGGTGCCAAACAAAATCCTTGCTGTCTGCCGGCAATTCGGCGTCGCAACGGAGATCGGCCCGCGCTGGTCAATGGAGCTCTCGAAGCGGGATGGGTTCAGGTCCCTTGCCCATGCGACGGTGCCCGCCACGCCGGTTTCCCGCCCGCCAATCGCGTAGTCGCCGCGCCAGGTGGCGAACGCTGCGTCCGGAGAGACCAATGTGGCTAGCGTTGCGGTGTCTGCCGCCAGACCCGCTCTCACGATCGTGACCGCGCGCGCTACGTAGAACCGATCAACCGCGCCTGGCGATGCATTTCCCTCTGCGAAGCCCGGACACAGGGTTTGTGTCGCGGTCGCCTGCGCTGGAACCAACGCGACGACCAGAAGGGCGGCACAGGCGCGTAAAGTGCTGGTCATCCGGCTATTCTATGGCGTTCCGGGACGGCCGCCCAGTAGGCGCCGGAATCAGCCACATCCCTCGACATAGCCCAGCACCGGCATCGTGCCGATGTGGATCAGCTTCACCTTGCCGTCATGGCCGATCTCGAAACGCAGCGCCGGATCGCCGCTCGCGGCGTTGGGGGCGGTGAGGTATTTGGCGGGGGCGTCTTCATATTTGTGCGGCTCGGCGCGGAAGCCGGCGAACCATTTGCGCACGTCCTGCTCGGTGGCGCCGATACCGACGCCCTCGACCAGCTTCACGTCCGAGCGCTGGCCGACGGTGATGCGCTGCACTTTGCCCTCAGTGACGATGGCATAGACGCCGGGATAATCGGGCGAGGTGACGGTGCGGCAGGCTTCGCCGGTCTGGGCGCCGCGCTCGGCCCAGGACGCGTTTTTGGGCACTGGCTGGCCGATGCGGAGATCGCCCAGGCCTTCGAGCCCGATCACCTTTGCCTGCGCAACAGCTGGCGTCGGCGTCTCGCGCGGTGCCTCCGGGGTTGGCGTGGCGGCGGGAGCGACGGTTTCGCTCTCCAAGGCACCAGTGGCGGGTACGCTGGCGTTCGACTGGTCCGATCGCGGGGCACAGGCGGCGAGCGCAAGGAGCATGGCGAGGGCGGACGCGGAAAAGGCGGGGAGGTTTTTCATAGGGGTGGAACGCCGGTTGGGCGCCCAAAGTTTCCTCCGCTGGCGTGTTCCGGCCGGTTGGTGCGGCACTTGGATGGATTGTTGCCATCAAGAACCAGCTTCTTGGTCAAGCCCTGCCCCCTCGATAGAAGGAGGTATGAAAACTGGCGGCAAGAGCGAGGACGATGCGTTGCGGGCATCGCTGATGAAGTGGGCCAGCCTAGTCCTGATCCCTGGCTTGCTGTTTGTCTTTGGGCTGATCTACCTTGTGATGCCGAGCTATGCGCCACCGCCACAAAGCTGGGCGGACGGCACATATACGCACCCATGCTGCGCGCCGGTGGTATTGCGGAACGGGACTCTGACGACCGGCACCAAGGCCACGCGCTATCTCGTTTCGGATGGCAAGTTCGGACATCAGATCGATGTCCCCGCCGGCATCGGCGTGCGGCGTGGGCAGATCGAGTCCAACAACACGTTCGTATTCGTTCACTTCAACAAAGACAGCATGGCGACGCCCGCAATCGCCGAAGCCAAGTCGCTCCACCTTGTCGGCCTGGATGACAATGTCGACTACGTGTTCGTCAAGCAGGAGTAACGGTGGGGCGGCGGCATGAAGGCCTGCCGCGTCATCTTACCGTCGTTTCAGCAGCGCCCCGGCGCCGAGCGCGGCGAAGCCGGCGACCAGGCCCCAAAAGGCAGAGCCGAGACCGTAGAGAGCGAGGCCCGAGCCGGTGGCGAGGAAAGTGAGGATGGCGGGATCGCGGTCTTCCTTTGCGCTCAGCATAGTTTCGATCGCGCCGGTGAGCGCCGGGATCAGCGCAAGGCCGGTCAGCGCGGCGATTACCGAATGCGGCAGCGCCAGGAACAGGCGGACCAGCGCTGGCGCGAAGATCGCGAGGACGAAGTAGAAGCCGGAATAGAGCGCGGCGACGGTCCAGCGCTTCGCCTTGTCGGGATGCGCCTCCGGGCTGGTGCAGATCGCGGCGGTGATCGCGGCGAGGTTGACGGCGTGGGCGCCGAACGGCGCGGTCGCGACGGTGGCGATGCCGGTGCCGACGAGCAGAGGGCCCGGCTTAGGGTCATAGCCAGCGGCGCGCAGGATGACGAGGCCGGGCAGATTCTGCGACACCAAAGTGACCAGGAACAGCGGCACGCCGAGGCTGAGGATCGCACGGCTATCGAACTGCGGCAGGACAGGCACCAAGGTGCCGAAGACCGGACCGGGCGGCACCGCCGTGCCCTGCCCGCGCGCCAAAGTGAGCGCGATGCCGGCCGCGAGCACGAGCAGCAGCGCGTGGAGCGGCACGCGGCGGCGGGCGGCGACGAAGACGAGCACGAGCAGGCCGACCAGCAGCGGATCGATCGCGGCCAGCCGGAACAGCTCGAGGCAGAAAGGGAGCAGCACCCCGGCGAGCATGGCGGAGGCGATGGCGGGCGGGATACGCTCCGCCCAGCGGCCCAGCATCGGCACCACGCCGAGCAGGATCATCATCAGCCCGGCCGCGAGGAAGACGCCGATCGCGACCGGCCAGGCGAGGCCCGGCGTGGTGGCGGCGAGCAAGGCCGCGCCGGGGGTGGACCAGGCCAGCACCACCGGCATGCGCAGTCGCCACGACAGTGCTGCGCCGGCGACGGCGATACCGAGGCAGAGCGCGGTGACCGCCGATCCGGTCTGTTCGACCGATGCGCCGAGCGTGCGCAGCGCCTGGACGACCAGGGCGATGGTGCCGCCGAAGCCGACCAGCGTGGCGACCAGCGCCGATGACCAGGCGGAGAGCGGGGGCAATCTGCGAACCATCATGTCCTCGTTCATCGGCGTCGAGCGGCTATATCGGGCAAAGGCAGGCGGAGCCATCGCTCCGCCTGCCTTTCGGGGACGATTGCAGCAGGGTGCGATTCAGCGCTTGCCGGCGCCTTGCGCGGCCTGATCGATCACGTCGGCGACGGCCTTGGGCTGCGTGAGGAAGACGACGTGGCTGCCCTTCACCTCGACGGTGGTCGCGCCGATGCGCTTTGCCGTGCTGCGCAGCAGCTTCGGATCGATCGCGGCATCCTCGGTCGCGATCACGGCCCAGCTCGGCTTGGTCCGCCATGCGGCGTGGGTGACCTTGGTGCCGAAGATCGACATGGCGATCGGCACCTGCGAATCGCGCAGGAAAGCGGCATCGGCATCGGTCGTGTCGCCGGCGAAACCGAGCTTGAACTTCGCCATGTTCACGAAGCCGAAGCCGTCGGCCTGGGGCTCGATGACGAAGGTCGCGGGCGGCGGGATCTCGGCGAACTGGTCGCCGGTCGATTGACCGACATCGGGGGCGAGCGCGGAGACATAGACTAGGCCCGCTACCTTCGGATCATCGCCGGCCTGCGTGATGACGGTGCCGCCATAGGAGTGGCCGACCAGGATGGCGGGGCCGTCCTGGCGCGCGAGGACACGCTTCGTCGCGGCGACATCGTCGGCGAGCGAGGTCAGCGGGTTCTGCACGATGGTGACGCGGTAACCGCGCTTCGTCAGCTGATCATAAACGCCGCGCCAGCCCGACCCGTCGGCAAAGGCGCCGTGCACGAGCACGACATTGCGGACGGGCGGTTGGGCGTGCGCGGTGTGATCGGCCTGCTGCGCCTGGGCGGCGCCGGCGAGGGACAAACTGGCAGTGGCGGCAGCGAGTATGGTGCGGATTGCGGGCATGGTGAGGTTCCTTTCCGTTCAAAAAGTGAAGGGACAAAAAGCGACGGTCAAGCGGCGAGCGAGAGGCGCACGTCGAGGCCGTTGCGGGCGAGATGCGAATAGGGGCAGACGATATGCGCCTGATCGACCAGCTCGCGGGCGATGGCGGGATCGACACCGGGCAGCGCGACGGTGAGCGCGACATCGAGGCCGAAGCCCTGGCCGTCGTCCCGCTTGCCGATGCCTACCGCTGCGGTGACATTGCTGTCGTCGGCGATCTTCACCTTGCGCTGGCTCGCGACGAATTTCAGCGCGCCGAGGAAGCAGGCAGCATAGCCGGAGGCGAAGAGCTGTTCGGGATTGGTGCCGGGGCCGCCGGGGCCACCAAGTTCCTTCGGAGTGACCAGCGCGACGCTGAACGTGCCGTCCGTGGTTGCGGCGGTGCCGGTGCGGCCGCCGGTGGCAGTGGATTCGGTGCGATAGAGAATATCCATCATCTGGCTCCTGCTAGATCGCGGTAATAATTATCGCGATATGCATTCTATTAACAGCGAGTCGTGGAGATGTCCAGAATATTATTTATCGCGATATATATCCCGACGACCAGGTCGCTCAGGGAATGTCAGGCAGCCGCTCGGTGCGCCGTACGGATTGGAGGTTGGGTGGAGGGGGCGCCGGAGCGCCCCCTTCCGGTATCGTTCAGGCCGCCGGCTGACGGGTGCGCCAGCTGTCGGCATAGCTGTCGCGCGCGACTTCCGAATAGGGAACCGAAGCGACGGTCGCCCGGATCTCGGTCTGCACATGCGCTTCGACGGTGGGCTTGCGCGTGCCGCCATTGGGCTCGCCCCAGAGCAAAGTGACCTGCGTGCCGGGGGTGGCATATTCTGCGTCGAGCATCGCGAGGGTCAGCATCTTGCCCTCGTTCGAGCTGTAGCCGATCCAGGTGGAGATACCGACGATCTTGCCGTCGACCAGCACCGAATCATAGGGGTGCATGGAATAGACGGCCGACGGGAACTCCATGTACTTGGCGCGGTCGCCCTTCTGCAGCGCCGAGCTGATGACGCGCAGCGAATCCTCGGTATCGAGCGCCAGAGTCACCTTGGTGCGATGCGGCTGACCCGCCATACGCTCGAGCGCCTCGCGGCCGATGAAGTCGTGATCGAACTTCACGAACAGGCCGTAACCCAGGTCCCACGGCGTGAGATAATAGCCCTCGACGCTGTCGGGAACGAAGCTGCCGCCGACCGACGCCTTGGCTTCATAGCTGTTGGCCGAGAGCCACTCACGATAGGGCTTCAGCGCCTCACCGGTATAGACGGCCGGCAGCGGCGACGGGATCCAGCCGGATTCGAGCGTGTTGGACGAATAGGTCCGGCCACCGACGAGCGCGAGGCCGAAATCCTTGCCCGCTTCGATCAGCGCCTGGCGCACCGTCTCGCCGTCAGCCCAGGGACCGAACAGCTCGTAACCGGGCTGGCCTGCCATGCCATGGCGCAGCGCGCGGACCTGCTTGCCCGCGATGGTGAGCGTGGTCATGTGGAAGAACTTCAAATCCGGCGGGGTCTCGCCCATCGCCTTTTCGAGCGTCTTCATCGCGTTCGGGCCCTGGAGCTGGAAGCGATAGGATTTGCGATTCTCCGGATCGGGGCGAACGGCAGTGCGCTCGTCGCGCTCGACCGTCACGTTCCACTTGCCGGTCTGGGCATGATATTCGATCCACTCGATGGTCGGCGCGCGGCCGACCAGATTGAAGCGATTCTCTTCCAGATAGAACAGGATCACGTCGCCGATGACATAGCCGTCCGGCGTGACCGGAACGAACTGCTTGGCGCGATTGGGCACGAAGCCCTTGAAGCTGTTCACGCCGAGATAGTTGAGCATGGCGAACGCATCGGGGCCCGACACTTCGAGATCGACCATGTGATAGGACTGGTTGAACAGCACGCAGGTCTTTGCCCAGGCCTGCTGCTCGCTGCGCCAGTTGGAATATTCGGCCGGCACGCCGGGATAGGCGTTGGGGCCGGTCTGCTGGTTGCGCAGAAGCTCGACGATGTCGCCGCTGTCAGACAGCACGCTTTCGAGGGTCTTGTCGGTCATTGGTATTTTCTCCTGTCGTTCGGGGTCTTGGGGTGGATCAATCGAGCGCCGGCTGGGACAACCATTCGGCGATCGCATCGTTCAGGGCATCGGGCG
Organism: Parasphingomonas zepuensis; assembly: GCF_036663735.1. Lineage (NCBI taxonomy): Bacteria > Pseudomonadati > Pseudomonadota > Alphaproteobacteria > Sphingomonadales > Sphingomonadaceae > Parasphingomonas > Parasphingomonas zepuensis. Next base: position 290,335 of record NZ_JAXOJO010000005.1, read on the forward strand.
CCTCGGCCGGCAGCATGTGGCCGGAGCCCTCGACGATCGTCAGCCGCGCGCCGGGGATCGCCGCGGCGATGGTTTCGTGCTGCGCCGGCGGGCTCCACGCATCCTCACGACCGACGCCGACCAAAGTGGGGCAGCGGATCGTCGGCAGCAGCGCATCGACCTCGGGGCGGCCAAGCAGGGCGATGATCTGCGCGGCGAAAGCAGGCACGCCGGCCGCGATGCACATCTCCCGCAGCGGCGCCATCAGCGCTGCATCATCGACGCGGGCGGGCGCGACCATCGGAGGAAGCCAGCGATCGACCAGCGCGGCGGCACCCTGCGCTAGGCCGAGATCGAGCAGCGCATGGCGTTTCTCCGCCTCGCCCGGGTGCGGCATATGGATGCCGGTACTGAGCAGGGCGAGCCGTGCGATACGCTCCGGCGCGATCCGATACGCCTCGAGCGCGACACGGCCGCCCATCGAATGGCCGAGCAGGGAGAGCGGCCCGGGCACCGACTCCAGCGCGAATCGCGCCATTTCGGTCAGGCTGCGGCGCTCACCGAAACCGTCGATCGCGACCGCGCCGGGGAACCGCGCGAGCTGAGCGGCGAAGATGCGCGAATCGCACAGCAATCCCGGCAGTAGAACCAGTGTTGCCGGCGCCGTCCCACGCATATTCTCTCCATAAATTCGCGTTTCTGAAATATTCTGATATACGAACGATACGGCATGCGCTAGGGGGCTATGGACTTAAAAGATCGCTTCCGCGGGCGGCTGCAGATGGGAGACCGACGATGAATGCCAGTGCGATACATCCAGCCTGGGCCGTGGCGGCACCCAAGGTGATGACTGACGGTTATTCGCTCGAGATGACCGCGAAGGACATCGACGCGCTGCGCGACGCCGCACCGCATATCGCGCCCGACACGCCCGTCGCGATCACCTTCCTGCCCGGCGAGACGATGGACGCGCGCATTGCCGCAGCCGTCCAGGTCCGCGCGCTCGGCTTCGAGCCGATGCCGCATCTTTCCGCGCGACGCATCGAATCGCACGATGAACTGGCCGCAATGATCGAGCGATCGACCGCCGAAGCGGGCGCCAAGCGCGTGTTCCTGGTGGCGGGCGATCCGCCCGTGCCGATCGGCCCCTTTTCCGATACCATGTCATTGCTGCGCACCGGCCTGTTCGAGCGCAACGGCATCGCAGCCGTCGGCATCGCCGGCCATCCCGATGGCCATCCCGACATGAATACCGAACAGCTGTGGCAGGCGCTGGCCGACAAGCGTGCCGAGATCGCGGATCGCGGCATGGCTTCGCTGATCGTCACCCAGTTCGGCTTCGATGCCGATCCGTTCCTGGCCTGGCTGCGCGAGCTGCGCGCCCGCGGCATTGATTCGCCGGTGCGGATCGGCGTGCCCGGCCCGGCCGGGATCAAGACCTTGCTGCGCTTCGCCGCACGCTGCGGCGTGGGCGCATCGGCCAGCGTGATGACGAAATATGGCGTATCGCTGTCGCGGCTGCTCGGCACGGCCGGGCCCGACAAGCTGGTCGATGCGCTTGCGCGCGGCATCGGGCCGGAACATGGGGCAGTGCGGCTGCACTTCTATCCCTTTGGCGGCCTGTCGCGTACCGTCGAGTGGATCGGCGACTATACCGCGCGCCACGCGCGCTGAAATATCCGAACGACCAAGGGGAGAAACCAGGCGTGAATGAGGTTTGTACGCTGTCGCTGTCGTGCGACGACCGTCCGGGACTGGTGGCAACCGTAGCCGGTTTTCTGGCGGCACGGGGGGGCAACATCCTCGATGCCCAGCAATTCGACGACCGCCAGACCAGCCGCTTCTTCATGCGGGTAGTGTTCGAGCTGACCGATCCAACCGTGACGGCGGAGCGGATGCGCGCGGAATTCGCGCCGATCGGCGCCGAGCATGGCATGGAATGGAAGATTCGCCTGTCGACCGAGCGCCAGCGCGTGCTGCTGCTGGTATCGAAGTTCGACCATTGCCTGGGCGACCTGCTGTATCGCCACCGTATCGGCGAGCTGGCGATGGACGTGGTCGGGATCATTTCGAACCATCCGCGCAGCGCGCTGCAGACGACGATGGTCGGCGACATTCCCTATCATCACCTGCCGGTGACCCGCGACACCAAGCCGCAGCAGGAAGCGCAGATCAAGCAGCTGGTGGAGGAGACCGGCGCCGACCTGATCGTGCTCGCGCGCTACATGCAGATCCTGTCGGACGACATGGCAAGCTATCTGTCGGGCCGCTGCATCAACATCCACCACAGCTTCCTGCCCGGCTTCAAGGGCGCCAAGCCTTATCACCAGGCGCATGAGCGCGGCGTGAAGATGATCGGCGCAACCGCCCATTACGTGACCGCCGACCTCGACGAAGGGCCGATCATCGGCCAGGACGTCGAGCCGATCAGCCACGCCGACACGCCCGACGACCTGGTCCGCAAGGGCCGCGACATCGAGCGGCGCGTGCTTTCCACGGCGGTGTCCTATCACCTGGAGGACCGGGTGTTGCTGAACGGATCGCGCACGGTCGTCTTCCGGAACTGACCTGGTGGCGGCAACCATAGACGGCCGCGCGCTGGCGCGGCAGCTGTCGGACGAAACCGCCGGCTCCGTCGCCGCCCTGCACGCAGCGCACGGCATCGTGCCGGGGCTGGCGGTGGTGCTGGTCGGCGACGATCCCGCCAGCCAGGTCTATGTCGCGCGCAAGGTATCGGAGACGACGCGGGTCGGCATGCGATCGATCGGGCACCGGCTCGACGCGGCTACGCCGGAGGCAGCGCTGCTGGCGCTGATCGCCGAGCTCAACGCCGACCCGCTGGTTCACGGCATCCTCGTCCAGCTGCCGCTGCCGCCGCAGATCGACGCGGGCCGCGTGCTCGACACGATCGATCCGGCCAAGGATGTCGACGGCTTCCACCCGGTGAATGTCGGCCGGCTGTCGACCGGGACGGGCGGGCTGGTGCCGTGCACCCCGCTTGGCTGCATGAAGCTGCTCGATACGGTGATCGACGATTATCACGGGCTCAACGCCGTGGTGATCGGCAAATCGAACATCGTCGGCAAGCCAGTGGCGATGCTGTTGCTCGAACGCGAATGCACCGTAACGGTAACACATATCGCGACCCGCGACTTGCCGGCGATCGTGCGCGGCGCCGACATCGTCGTCGTCGCGGCCGGCAGCCCGCGGCTGGTGCGCGGCGACTGGGTCAAGCCCGGCGCGGTGGTGATCGACGTGGGCATCACCCGCGTGACCGATCCCGATGGGCGCAAACGGCTGGTCGGTGACGTCGCCTTCGACGAAATCGGCCATGCCCGCGCGGCGACGCCGGTGCCGGGCGGCGTCGGGCCGATGACGATCGCCTGTCTGCTGTCCAACACGGCGCGTGCCGCCTGGCTCTCGGTGGCATGACCAGCGCAGTGGCCTTTACCCGCGTATCGGTGCGCGACCTGCCGATCCTCGCCGATATCGGCATCCATGCCCATGAAATCGGCCGGCGCCAGCCGCTGATGGTCTCCGTGACGCTCGATGTCGCGCCGATCGAAGCGGACAGCATCGAGGCGACCACCGATTACCGCCTGATCGCCCGCGCGGCCGAGGCACTGGGCGAGACCCGCATCGCGCTGATCGAGATCTTCGCTCAGCGTCTGGCGGCATGGTGCCTGAAGCTGCCGGGCGTGCTCGGCGCGGAAGTGAGCGTCGACAAGCCGCAGGCCTTGCCCGCCGGCATGGCTTCGGTAACGACGAAACTGTGCCGCACCGGCGACGCGGACGCGATACAGGACGCGACCGACGAGTTGATCGTCGTCGAGGTCGAGAAGGAACACTAAGCGTGGCAGGACATGACGTATCGACCGCCGCCGGCAACCCAGTGATGCGGTTGCTGGCCGATGCGCCGATGAGCAGCCGGCAGATCTTCGCGGTGGCGATATCAGTGGCGCTCAATGCGCTTGACGGCTTCGACGTGCTCGCCATCACCTTCGCCGCGCCCGGCATCACACGCGACTGGGGCATCGGCCCGGCGCAACTCGGCGTCGCGCTCTCCTCCGGGCTCGTCGGCATGGCGCTCGGCTCGCTCGTGCTCGCGCCGCTGGGCGATCGTTTCGGCCGGCGGCCGCTCGTGCTCGGCTGCCTCGTGCTGATGGCCGCCGGCATGTTGCTGACCGCGACCGCGACCGGGCTGCTCAGCCTGTGCCTGTGGCGCATCGTCACCGGGCTCGGCATCGGCGGCATGGTGGCGGCGATCAATGCGGTTGCCTCCGAATTCGCCAACGAGAAGCGCCGCGACCTTTCCGTCGCGTTGATGACGATCGGCTATCCGGTCGGCGGCCTGATCGGCGGCTTCGCCGTGGCCGAACTGGTCGTCACCCATGGCTGGCAATCGGTGTTTGTGGCGGGCGGCCTGGCGACGGCGGCGTTCCTGCCGCTGATCTGGTTCGGCCTGCCCGAATCGCTCGAATATCTCGCCCGCAAGGGTACGCCGGCGGCGCGGCACCAGATCGATTCGATCCTGGCGCGCATGGGCCATCCAGCGCTGGGCAGCGACATCACCCTGGTCGCCGCGCCGGCCCGGGGCGGCAGCGTGACCGAGCTGCTCGGCCCGCGCTACCGGACGCTGACGCTGCTGCTGGTCGCCGGCTATTTCCTGCACATCACGACCTTCTATTTCTTCTCCGGCTGGCTGCCCAAGCTGATGAGCGATCTCGGCTATGAGACGCCCGACGCGATCCGTACCTCGGCATTGATGAGCCTGGGCGGCGTGATCGGCGGTTCGGCGCTCGGCTGGGCCGCGCCGCGCTTCGGGCTTACCCGGCTCGTCACCGTGGCGATGATCGGGACGACCGTGACCTTCGCGGTGTTCGGCATGGTCTCCGGCCTGATCGCGATGCAGGTCGTTGCCTTCCTGGCCGGTGCCTGTGTGTTCGGCGGGATCGTCGGCCTCTATTCGCTGCTGGCCCGATCCTTCCCGGCCGAGCTGCGAGTGACGGGCACGGGCCTGGCGATCGGCATCGGCCGCGCGGGCGCGGTGATCGGCCCGGTGCTGGGCGGCATCCTGATCCAGATGGGCATGAGCATCCCGCTGGCCATCGCCATCGTAGGGGCCGGCGCGCTGATCGCGGCCGCGATGCTGATCATCCTCAACCGCCAGCCGCCGGTGGCTGCTGGCTGAGGCGCAGGGTTTCCCCAACGAGTATACGCAAAGGTTCAGCCGCCGCGCGCGAGGCGCGGGCATGGCTGCTGATAGAATATCCCTATATACAGAAGAAAGAGCGGCCCTTCGACAAGCTCAGGGCGAGCGGGGGAGAGATGGCCCCGCCCCAACCGGGCTTTACCCTAGTGGCTGCCAGGTCCGGCTGGAGGTGAGCCCGTGCAGTTACGCCTGCTGGAATATTTCGTGGCGCTGGCGCGCGAGGAGCATTTCGCGCGGGCCGCGGCGGCTTGCCATGTCACTCAGCCGACGCTGTCGGCCGGGATCGCGGCGCTCGAGGCGCAACTCGGCAAGCGGCTGATCGATCGCGACCGGCGCTTCATCGGCCTGACCGAGGAAGGCCGCGCCGCGCTACCCTGGGCGCAGCAGGCGCTGGCGATGGTCGACGGCCTCGAACATGCCGCCGAGACCGCGCGGGGGCCGTTGCGCGGAACGTTGCGGCTCGGCGCGATCCCGGCATCGATGCCGGCGGTGGGGCATCTCGCCCGCGCGCTGTGCGCCGCGCATCCCGAAATCTCGATCGTGGTGCGATCGCTGACCTCGCGCGAGATCGAGCTTGCGCTCGCCGCGTTCGAGCTGGACGCGGGGCTCACCTATCTCGATCACGAACCGCCGGCGCAGGTGCTGGCGGCGCCGCTTTATGCGGAGCGCGGGATGTTCGTCACCCGCCGGGGCGGGGCGCTGGACGGGCTGACGACGATCGGCTGGGACGAGGTGATCGCCCAGCCGCTGTGCCTGCTGCACGAGGGTATGCAGAACCGCCGGATCTTCGACGCGCACCTCGCCGCGCGTGGCATGGCGGTGCATCCGCGGGCAACCGCGGATTCCTATGTCGCGCTGCTGGCGATGGTGGAGGCGGGCGGCTTTTCGACGATCGTGCCGGAGGGCTACGCCGCGTTGATCCCGACCGGCAGCTGGGCGCAAATCCTGCCGCTCGAGGAACCGTTTCCGGCGAGCCGGGTGGGGCTGGTCGTGCTGGATCGGACGCCGTCGAGCCAGCTGGCGCAGGCTGCGCTGGCGGCGGCGCATGGGCTTGGGCCGGATATCCTTAGGTGAAAAGCACAGGCCTTCCCCTGAACGGATAGCCCCTCCCCTTTAGGGGAGGGGTTGGGGTGGGGCCTATCCTCAAGCGCTGGTCTCGGTGAGACGGCCAGGCCCCACCCCCACCCCTCCCCTGAAGGGGAGGGGCTTAGAACGAGGCGCGTGATAGACGCTGTCTATCAAACATCATCATCGTCAACTTGACGGACGCGCCCCGGTCGCGCGTAAATGCGGCATATGCGTACCACCACCGAGACCGAGCGTTCGGGCGCCGCGCTGGCCGTCGGCCACGCAGCCCATGTCGAAGCGATCGCGCGGCTGATGCCCGACGATGAAAGCGATGCGCGTGGCGCATTGCTGCCGTTGCTGCACGCCCTGCAGGACGAATTCGGCCATATCGACGATGCGCTGGTGCCGCGCGTCGCCGAGGCGCTGAACCTGAGCCGGGCGGACGTGCACGGGGTCGTCACTTTCTACCATGATTTCCGGCGCCAGCCCGCCGGCCGCCATGTCGTGAAGCTGTGCCGGGCGGAAAGCTGCCAGGCGCGTGGTGGTGCTGCGATCGAGCGGGCCGCGATCGAGCGGCTCGGCGTGCCGATGGGCGCGACCCGGGCCGACGGGCAGGTGACGCTCGAGCCGGTCTATTGCCTGGGCCTGTGCGCGATCGGACCTTGCGCGCTGGTAGATGACGTGCCGGTCGCGCGGATCGACGGGCCGGCGCTCGACCGGCTGGTCGCGCAGGTGACCGCGTGACCCGCGCCTATATCAGCCGCGACATGGCGTCGGTCGCGCTCGGCGCAGATGCCGTGGCCGCTGCGTTCGCCGCCGCGGGCGTGGAGGTGGTGCGCACCGGCAGCCACGGGCTGTTCCGCATCGAGCCGCTGGTCGAGATCGAGACGCCCGAGGGACGGATCGGCTTCGGGCCGGTGGGGCCGGACGACGTGGCGGCCGTGCTCGACGGCAGCCATGCGAACCGGATCGGCGACCTCGCCGCCCTGCCCTTCTTCGCCTCGCAGCAGCGCTTCACGTTCGCCCGGTGCGGCATTGTCGATCCGCTCGATCCCGAAGATTATGCCGCGCATGACGGCTGGGCCGGGCTCGACGCAGCGCGAGCGCTGGCGCCGGCCGAAGTCGTCGCGGCGGTGAAGGCAAGCGGGCTGCGCGGGCGCGGCGGGGCGGGTTTCCCGACCGGCATCAAATGGCAGACCGTGCTCGATGCCGAGGGCCCGGAAAAGTTCATCGTGTGCAACGCCGATGAGGGCGACAGCGGCACCTTTGCCGATCGCATGCTGATGGAGGGCGATCCCTTCTGCCTGATCGAAGGCATGGCGATCGCCGCCCATGCGGTCGGCGCCGGCCATGGCTATATCTATATCCGCTCCGAATATCCCTTTGCCGTGGCGACGATGCGTGCGGCGATCCAGCGCGCGGCGGCGCGGATCGCGCCCTTCACGCTCGAAGTGCGGGTCGGCGCCGGCGCCTATGTGTGCGGCGAGGAAACCGCCCTGCTCGATTCGATCGAGGGTAAGCGCGGGCAGGTCCGCGCCAAGCCGCCGCTGCCGGCGATCGCCGGCCTGTTCGGCATGCCGACCGTCATCAACAATGTGCTGAGCTTGGCCGCAGTGCCGTTCATCCTGGCGAACGGGCCCGAGGCCTATGCCGCGGTCGGATTCGGCCGGTCGCGGGGGACAATGCCGATCCAGCTGGCCGGCAATGTGCGCAATGGCGGGCTGTACGAAGTGGGTTTCGGCATCACGCTGGGCGAACTCGTCGACGGGATCGGCGGGGGCACGGAGAGCGGCCGGCCAGTGCGCGCGGTGCAGGTCGGCGGGCCGCTCGGCGCCTATTTCCCGCCATCCATGTTCCACCTGCCGTTCGACTATGAGAGCTTCGCCGCGGCGGGCGGGCTGATCGGCCATGCCGGGATCACCGTGTTCGACGACAGCGTCGACATGGCGAAGATGGCGCGCTTCGCGATGGAGTTCTGCGCGGTCGAAAGCTGCGGCAAATGCACGCCGTGCCGCATCGGATCGACGCGCGGCGTGGAGACGGTCGACCGCATCGTCGCCGGCGACCGGATCGACGACAATATCGCGATCCTGCGCGATCTGTGCGATACGATGAAGTACGGATCGCTCTGCGCGCTTGGCGGGTTCACGCCCTATCCGGTGCTGAGCGCACTCGATTATTTTCCTGAAGATTTCGGCGGCGCGACCGCGCTGCCAGTGGCTGCGGAGTAGCGATATGGCATGGCGCGGCGAAATCGACCTGGGCACCAAGCCCGCTATCGCGAGCGAGACGATGGTGGCGATCACCATCGACGGCCAGGACATCAGCGTGCCCGAAGGCACGTCCCTGATGCGGGCCGCGGCGCTGATGGGCACGACCATCCCCAAATTATGCGCGACCGACAGCCTGGAAGCGTTCGGATCGTGCCGGCTGTGCCTGGTCGAGGTGGAAGGCCGCGCCGGCTATCCCGCGTCCTGCACCACGCCCGTAACGCCGGGCATGGTGGTGCGCACCCAGACCGAGAAACTGAAGAAGCTGCGCCGCGGCGTGATGGAGCTGTATATCTCCGATCACCCGCTCGATTGCCTGACCTGCGCGGCCAACGGCGATTGCGAGCTGCAGGACCAGGCCGGCGCGGTGGGCTTGCGCGACGTGCGCTACGGCACGACCGGAGCAAATCATCTCGGCCAGGCCAAGGATACCTCCAACCCCTATTTCGATTTCGATCCGTCGAAATGCATCGTCTGTTCGCGCTGCGTGCGGGCGTGCGACGAAGTTCAGGGCACCTTCGCGCTGACGATCGCCGGCATGGGTTTCGGCAGCAAGGTTTCGGCCAGCCAGGGGGAAGACTTCTTCTCCAGCGAATGCGTGTCGTGCGGCGCCTGCGTGCAGGCCTGCCCGACCGCGACGCTGATCGAGAAGAAAGTGGTCGAGATCGGCACGCCCGACCGATCGGTGATCACCACCTGCGCTTATTGCGGCGTCGGCTGCACTTTCCGCGCGGAGATGCGCGGCGAGGAGCTGGTGCGCATGGTGCCGTGGAAGGAAGGCAAGGCCAATCGCGGGCATAGCTGCGTCAAGGGCCGCTTCGCCTGGGGCTATGCCAACCACAAGGAGCGAATCCTCAACCCCATGATCCGCGGCTCGATCGACGAGCCGTGGCGCGAAGTAAGCTGGGACGAAGCGATCGCCTATACCGCGTCCGAATTCAGACGGATCCAGGCGCAATATGGCAAGCGATCGATCGGCGGCATCACATCGAGCCGCTGCACCAATGAGGAGACCTTCCTCGTCCAGAAGCTGATCCGCGCAGGCTTCGGCAACAACAATGTCGATACCTGCGCGCGTGTCTGCCACTCGCCAACCGGTTACGGGCTGAAGACCGCGTTCGGCACCTCGGCCGGCACGCAGGATTTCGACAGCGTGATGGCGGCCGATGTCGTCGTCATCATCGGCGCCAACCCGACCGACGGGCATCCGGTGTTCGCCAGCCGGCTGAAGCGCCGGCTGCGCCAGGGCGCGCAGCTGATCGTGATCGATCCGCGCCGCACCGACATCGTGCGATCGCCGCATATCGCGGCCGTCGAGCATCTGGCGCTGCGCCCCGGCACCAATGTCGCGGTGCTGACCGCGATGGCGCATGTCATCGTCACCGAAGGGCTGGTCGACGAAGCGTTCGTGCGCGAACGCTGCGACTGGTCCGAATTCGAGGATTGGGCCGAATTCGTCGCCGATCCGCGCCACAGCCCGGAAGCGACCGAGCTGATGACTCAGGTGCCCGCCGCCAGTCTGCGCGCGGCGGCGCGGCTCTTTGCGACCGGCGGCAACGGCGCGATCTATTACGGGCTGGGCGTGACCGAGCACAGCCAGGGATCGACCACCGTGCTCGCCATCGCCAACCTGGCCATGGCGACGGGCAATCTCGGCCGCGACGGCGTCGGCGTGAACCCGCTGCGCGGGCAGAACAACGTCCAGGGCGCGTGCGACATGGGCAGCTTCCCGCACGAGCTCTCCGGCTATCGCCACGTCTCGGACGATGCGGCGCGCGAGATGTTCAAGGATCTGTGGGGCGTCGAGCTCGACGACGAGCCGGGCCTGCGCATTCCCAACATGCTCGATGCCGCGGTCGATGGCACGTTCAAGGCGCTGTACATCCAGGGCGAGGACATCCTCCAGTCCGATCCGGACACGCGCCACGTATCGGCCGGGCTCGCCGCGATGGAATGCGTCGTGGTGCACGACCTGTTCCTCAACGAAACCGCCAATTATGCGCATGTCTTCCTGCCGGGATCGACCTTCCTGGAGAAGAACGGCACCTTCACCAATGCCGAGCGCCGCATCCAGCTGGTGCGCAAGGTGATGGAGCCGAAGAACGGCTATGAGGATTGGCAGATCACCCAGCTGCTCGCCCAGGCGCTCGATTGCGACATGGCCTATCGCCATTCGTCCGAGATCATGGACGAGATCGCGGCCGTGACGCCGACCTTTGCCGGCGTGTCCTTCGCCCGGCTCGACGAACTCGGCTCGATCCAGTGGCCGTGCAACACGGATGCGCCCGAGGGCACGCCGGTGATGCATATCGGCGGCTTCGCGCGCGGGCGGGGCAAGTTCGTCCGCACCGAATATGTCGCGACCGAGGAGCGCACCGGCCCGCGCTTCCCGCTGCTGCTGACCACGGGGCGAATCCTCAGCCAGTATAATGTCGGCGCGCAGACCAGGCGTACCGAGAACAGTCGCTGGCACGAGGAAGACCGGCTGGAGATCCATCCGCACGACGCGGAGCAGCGCGGCGTGGTCGACGGCGACTGGGTGAAAGTGGTGAGCCGCGCCGGCGACACCTCGCTGCGCGCGCTGATCACGGACCGGGTGGCGCCGGGCGTGGTGTACACGACCTTCCACCACCCGAGCACCCAGGCCAATGTCATCACCACCGACAATTCGGACTGGGCGACCAATTGCCCCGAATACAAGGTAACGGCAGTGCAGGTCGGCCGCTCCAACGGGCCGACCGACTGGCAGGAACGCTATGAGGAGCGCGCGCGCCTGTCGCGGCGGATCGAGGCGGTGGCCGCGGAATGAGCGCGACGATCGACAAGCTCGTGCGGATGACCAACCAGATCGCGGTCGAGCTGGAGCATCAGCAGGGCGCCAATGCAGCGACCGCGACCTGGGACCATATCTGGCATTTCTGGGACCCGGGGATGTGCGCGCAGATCATCGCCCATCTCGATCGCGGCGGCGACGGGCTGAACGCGATCGCGCGCCGCGCCATCGCGATGCTGCGCGACCGGGGCGAGGCGCCGTCGCAGACCCCGGCCACCGATTTCGGGCCCGGCCCGGACGGCGCGCCGCCCTCCGACGCGGGATGAGCGAGACCGCCGGGCCCGTCGCCTTCAGCCGGATCACGCCGGACGGCGCGCACGTGCCGATCACGCGCGCGGTGGCGGTGGAAGCGCCGGTCTCGATCGAATTCAACGGGATCGGCTATGCCGTGATGATGGCCAGCCCGGCCGACCTGGAGGATTTCGCGACCGGCTTCGCGCTGAGCGAGCGGCTGGTCGAACGGGCGGACCAGATCCTGGCCATCGATCACCACCCCTCGCCTGCCGGCCATATCCTGCGGCTTACGCTGGAGGAGTCGCGCACCGACACGTTGCTGGGGCGGGTGCGCCACCGCGTATCCGATTCGTCGTGCGGACTGTGCGGCATCGAGAATCTGGAGCAGGCGCTCCGCCCCCTGCCCCGCGTGACGGCAACGAGCGAGGCCGGTGATGCGGCGATCTTCGCGGCGCTGGCGGGACTGCGCGCATTGCAGCCGCTGAACCGCGAGACGGGTGCAGTCCATGCCGCTTCCTGGTGCTCAGCGGACGGCAAGGTCAGCCTGGTGCGCGAGGATGTCGGGCGTCACAATGCGTTCGACAAGCTGATCGGCGCGATGGCCCGGGCTGGCGCGGACTGGGACGGCGGCTTCGCCCTGCTCTCGTCGCGCTGCTCCTATGAGCTGGTCGAGAAGGCAGCGCTGGCCAATTGCCCGCTGCTGGTGACGATCTCCGCGCCGACCAGCCTCGCCGTGGCGCGGGCGGCGGATGCCGGGCTGCGGCTCGTCGTGCTGGCGCGGGGCGACGCCGTGCTGGAATTGCCAGCGTGACACGGACCCTGGGCGCCATCCTTGCCGGCGGCCAGTCGCGCCGCTTCGGCAGCGACAAGGCCCTGGCCGAGCTGCGCGGCCAATCGCTGATCGCGCATGTCCTGTCCGCCCTTGCGCCGCAGGTGGACGGGCTTGTCATTGTTGGCCGGCCGGGGACCGAGGGCGGCGTGCCGGCGATCCCCGATCGGCCTGCGCACGACCTCGGGCCCTTGGGCGGGCTGAACGCAGCACTGCACTACGGCCATGCGCACGGCTTCGCGGCGGTAGCGACGGTCGGCTGCGACATGCCGGTGCTGCCCACCGACCTCGTCGCCCGGTTGCGGGCGGCCGGCGACATCGCGATGCTCGGCACCGTGCCGATCGTCGGGCTGTGGCCGACCAGCCTGGCCGACGCGCTAGACGCCTATCTCGCGACCGCCACCGACCGGTCGATGCGGCGATGGGCCGTCACGGCTGGCGCGACCATCGTATCGGCGCCCGCGCTGCCCAATATCAACACGCCGGACGATCTGGCCGCGCTGGCACGCGATTCGTCCCCGGGCTGAAGGCGCGCAGCGACTCGCCCGACACCTGAGTGTCGGAGATTCGCGGGGTCGAAAAAATACCGGGAGCCTCCTGCGGGGAAGCTTGGTGGACAGGGCTGGATTCGAACCAGCGTACGGGAAACCCGGGCAGATTTACAGTCTGCTGCCTTTAACCACTCGGCCACCTGTCCATTGGGGCCGCTCCAAAAAGCGAGGCGGTCCAATGCCGACCGAACGGCGCGCTGTCAACGGCTGGTAACGCGTCGTGCCGGGCCTTGCGCGCGGCGGCGGCGGCGAATAGGCCTCGTAACAATCTTTCAACGCCACAGGGGTCTTTCGAATGCGCCGTTCGCCGCTGCTTGCCATTGCCCTGCTCGCTCTGTCCTCGCCCGCCTTTTCGCAGGCGGTCGATCGCGGCCAGGTCAACCGCATCATCGACGAAGGCACGACGCGCAGCCAGGTGATGCCGATCGCGCAGCACCTGTCCGACGTGATCGGCGCGCGCCTGACCAATTCGCCGCAGATGCGCCAGGCGGAAAGCTGGACCCAGGCGAAGTTCAGCGAATGGGGCCTGAAGAACGTCCGCAAGGAAGGGTTCGATTTCGGCCGCGGCTGGTGGATCAACAATGCCAGCGTGCGCATGCTCACGCCGCGCCCGATCGTGCTGACGGCGATCCCGATCGCCTGGACGCCCTCCACCAACGGCTCGATCAGCGCGCCCGTCTTCGTCGCCCCGATGTCGAAGGAGCGCGATTTCGACAAATGGCGCGGGAAGCTGAAGGGCAAGATCGTGCTCGTCACGCTGCCGAACGGTGGCAGCGAGCCGAGCGAACCGGCGTTCAAGCGCTACACTGCCGACGAACTGGCCAAGCTCGACCAGTATCAGCAGCCGACCTATGATCCGGAAACCGCCGACCGCCGCCTGAAGCGGCTCGATTACGCCAAGAAGCTCGACGCCTTCCTGAAGGCCGAGGGCGCCGTCGCCTATGCGACCATGTCGCGGCTCGACTACAAGCTCGTCCACGGCGAAGGCTATCTGTTCGGCGCCGGCGAAACCCAGGCCGTGCCGGGCGTCGAGATCGCGGCGGAGGATTATCGGCGCCTCGCCCGCCTCGCCAAGAGCGGCCCTGCCCCGACGCTCGAGATCAACAGCGACGTGCGTTTCGACGATAGCGATACCAAAGCCTATAACATCATCGCCGAAATCCCCGGCAGCGATCCCAAGGCGGGCTATGTCATGGCCGGCGCGCATCTCGACAGCTGGGTGGCTGGCGACGGTGCCGCCGACAATGGCGCGGGCACGGCGATGATCATGGAGGCAGCGCGCATCCTTTCCGCCAGCGGCATCCGCCCGAAGCGCACGATCCGCTTCGCGCTATGGGCTGGCGAGGAGCAGGGTCTGCTCGGCAGCCTGGCCTATGTCGAAAGCCATCTCGCGACACGCGGCAAGGCGAGCGATCCGGTCCAGACCGGCCTCGCGCGCTATTATGGCTGGCAGAACCGCTGGCCCATCACGCCCAGGTCCGGCTGGGGCGATCTCGCCGCCTATTTCAACCTCGACAACGGATCGGGCAAGATCCGCGGCATCTATGTCGAGAACAACCAGGCCGTCGCGCCGATCTTCCGCGACTGGCTCGCGCCGTTCGCGGGCATGGGCGCCAAGGACGTGGTGATCCGCAAGACAGGCGGCACCGATCACGTCTTCATGCAGGCGGTCGGCGTGCCCGGCTTCCAGTTCATCCAGGATCCGCTCGATTATGGCAGCCGCGTGCATCACACGAGCATCGACACCTTCGACCATCTGAAGGGCGACGACATGCGCCAGGGATCGATCATCCTGGCCTCGTTCCTCGCCAACGCCGCCAATGCCGACAAGGCGCTGCCGCGGCCGCCGCTGCCGACCGAGCCGGTCGTGACCGATCCGTTCGCCTACACCAATGATGATGATTGATATTGCCATGACCCAGTCCACGCCCCTCCCCCTGCGGTGGAGGAACTAGATGGCCCGCAAAGGACATCGCCCCTCCAAGGCGCCTGTCGGCCGCCCCCGTTTCTGGGGACGCCATGCGGTGACCGCCGCGCTCGCCAATCCCGAACGTATCGTCCGCAAATTATGGGCGACGCGCGAGGCGCTTGCCTCGCTCGACATCCCGCCGGTGATCCCGATCACCTTTGCCGACGTCACCGATCTCGCGCGGCTCGTGCCCGGCGATGCGCCGCACCAGGGGCTGGTGGCCGAGGTCGACCCGCTCGAGGATATCTGGCTCGGCGACCTGCTCGAACAGGGCCGGGACGACCGCCGGCCGCTGGTGGTGCTCGATCAGGTGACCGACCCGCACAATGTCGGCGCGATCCTGCGCTCGGCGGCGGCGTTCGATGCGCTCGGCATCATCACGCCCGACCGGCATGCGCCGCCCGAATCGGGGACGATCGCGCGCTCGGCCTCGGGCGCGCTCGAAATCGTGCCCTGGGTCCGCGTGGTGAACCTGGCTCGCGCGCTCGAGGAGATCGCCGAGGCGGGCTTCTGGCGAGTCGGCCTGACCGGCGAAGCGAATCAGACGCTGGCCGAGGCGATCGGCCAGCAGCGGATCGCCCTGGTGCTGGGCGCCGAGGGCGAAGGCATGCGCCAGAACACCGCGGCCCATTGCGACGAGCTTGCGCGCCTCCCGATCTCGCCTAAAATCGAAAGCCTGAACGTGTCCAACGCTGCGGCCATCGCGCTCTACGCAGTGACGACACGCGGCTGAACCCGGGGATTTTTAAATGATCGCACGTCTGTCGCGCCTCGCGCTTGTGCTGCTGATGCCGTTCGCCCTGGCGAGCTGCGTGCTCACCCCCGGCAAGTTCGTATCGACGCTGCGCATCGACGCCGATCGCCATTTCACCTTTACTTATGTAGGCGAAGTCGTCGCGCTCGATATCGGCGACGACATGATGAAGGGCCTGGGCGACACACCCGCGGAAGATGCGACCGATCCGGCGAGCGGCGACGGCACGGCCACGCTCCAGCAGCTCGCCTTCCAGGACAAGGCGGACGGCAAGGCGGACGACAGCAAGGACGCTGCTAGCAAAAAGGCTGCGGCCGATGCCAAGAACCGCACGATCGCGGCGACGCTCGCCAAGGAGACGGGCTATCGCAAGGTGACCTATCTCGGCGACGGCAAGTTCAGCATCGATTATGCGATCTCGGGCACGCTCGATCACAGCTTCCTGTGGCCGTACAATGTCGATGCCGAGATCATGTTCCCGTTCATCGCGGTCGAACTGCGCGCCAACAATACGGTGCGGATCAAGGCCCCCGCCTTCGCCAATGAAAACAGCAAGAGCAGCAGCATGGGCATGCCGGGCATGGACAAGGCGTCAAGCCAGCTCGACGGCGTCTTCACGCTCGACACGAATGCTGAGATCGTCAGCCAGAACAACGAGGACGGCGCCGTGACGACAGGCGGCCGCAAGACCATCATCTGGAAGGCGACGCCGCTGACCAAGGACGCCCCGAGCGCCGTGTTGCGCCTGGCGGCGGCGAAGTAAACGAAACCCCCTCCCGCTTGCGGGAGAGAGTTCTCAATCCTCTGCCGCGATCGTTACCTTGAGGCCGTCGAGCGCGTCGGTCAGCTCGATCTGACATGACAGGCGCGAGCGATCGTCGCGGTCCGATGTCGAATCGAGCAGGTCATCCTCGTCCGGGCTGATCTTCGGCAGTTTGGCCGCAAATTCCGGGTCGACATGGACGTGGCAGGTGGCGCAGCTGCAGCAACCGCCGCACAGCGCCAGGATCTCATCGATCCCGGCGTCGCGGATGACCTCCATCACTGAAAGCCCGGCCTCGCCCATGATCTCCCGTTCTTCCCCTTCACGGGTCACGACGATAAGCTTGGGCATCAATTCCTCCTCGCGGGTCTGGCGTCGCCATGCCGCCCCCGGCGCCGCTAATCAAGGGACGACGCCATGGGCCTGAGCGCCGAACAGCTGCGTGCAGCGCTCGATATCCTGGCCGGGAGCGAACCCCGCTTCGCTGCCGCGATCGACCGCGCCGGCTATCCCCCGCCGCGAATCCGCCCCCGGGGGTACGCCACCCTGCTGCGCACGATCGTCGGACAGCAGGTCAGCACCAAGGCGGCCGAATCGGTCTGGCGCAAGCTGGAGGGAGTCGTGGGCAGCCTCGACGATCCCGGCAACATCGTACGTGCGACCGACGAACAGCTGCGCGAGGCGGGGTTGTCGCGCCAAAAGGCAAGCTATGCCCGCAGCCTGGCCGACGAGGTTACCACCGGCCGGCTCGATCTCGACAATCTTCCGCCCGATGACGAGGAGGCGGTCGCGGCGCTCGTACGGATCAAGGGTATCGGCCGCTGGTCGGCCGAGGTGTATCTGTTGTTTGCCGAGGGCCGCCCCGACATCTGGCCGGCGGGCGACCTGGCGGTGCAGATCGAGATCGGACGGATCCTCGGTCATGCCGAACGGCCGAGCGAGAAACTCACCCGCGAAATGGCGGACGCCTGGCGCCCGCACCGCGGCGCTGCGGCGATCTTCGCCTGGCACCATTATGCCGCCGACATGAAGGTGGTCTGATCCGCCTGGGCGACCCAGGCAGGAACGATCAGTCCGCAGCCGGCCATTTCACGGTGCGGCAGATCACCAGCCAGCAACCCTGAACCTTCAGGCTCCTGGCGGAATCGCGGCTGATATAGGCACGATAGGTCTTGCCCTGGAACGGGTAATAGATCTTGCCCTGCCATCGCCCGTCGCTCTGCGGCGTGAAGCCGGACAGGACCCTGACGCCGACCAGCGAGCGACTGCGCAAGGCCGGATCGGGGTTGTTGCTGTCCGTTGTCGGGCCTTCGGTCCTCGCCTTGTCGGTCAGTCGGGTGATGTGTCCGCACAGCGCCTTGCCGCAGGGTGCGATGGTGACGATGCCCTTTCCGTCCTGAGACACCCAATCGCCGATGATGTGGTCGGCCGCCTGAGCGACAGCTGGGAACGCCAAGGCCAGCAGAAATACAAAGACAAAACGCATGTACGACTCCCGGGCGGACAAATATCCCGCGCAGTATCGATAAGGTGTGCAGTCCGGAGGGCAAGATGATTCAGTCCGACACCTTCTTCCACGGTTGACGCGCCCCCGATCCCATCTAGGGAAGTGGCGATGGCCAAAGCTGACCGCCTTGCGCGCCTCGATGAGCGGCGAATCGAGATCGAGGCAGCGTATCGCACCGCCCTTGTCGCGGCGCTGCGACTGACGGCGGCCGGGCGCTGGGGGCTGTTCGGCCACAATCAGGACAAATCGGCCCAGGCCAAGGCGGCCCCACTGATCGGCGGCCTCGTGGAACTGGGCGACGAGATCGACGGAATACGCGCGCAATTGTCGCTTGAGCCCTTCGCCCTCCACCAGCAATTCCTGGCGTCACGCGGGCCGGTAAAGGCCCATGCCGTGGGCGAACCGAAACAGGCCCAGGCGTGGCTCGACCGCCTGGAAGCGGAAGGGGAGATCGCATGAGCGGAAAGTGGAAGATCGGCATCATCGGCGGCTCCGGCCTCTATGCGATCGATGCCCTGGAAAATCCCGAATGGGGCAATGTCTCGACACCCTGGGGCACGCCATCGGACGACCTGTTGTTCGGATCGATCGGCGACGTCGAGCTCGTCTTCCTGCCGCGCCACGGCCGGGGCCATCGCATCCCGCCATCGCACATCAACTTCCGCGCCAATATCGACGCGCTGAAGCGGGTCGGCTGCACCGATATTCTTGCCATCTCTTCGATCGGTTCGCTGCGCGAGGAATTGCCGCCGGGGCATTTCGTGGTGGTCGACCAGTTCATCGACCGGACGGTCACGCGGACATCGAGCTTTTTTGGCCCCGGTATGGTGGCGCATGTCTCGATGGCCGAGCCGACCTGCCCGCGCCTGTCCGCCTTCGCCGCCGAAGCGGTCAGCGCCGCCGGCGGAACGGTCGCCAAGGGCGGGACCTATCTGGCGATGGAGGGCCCGCAATTCTCCAGCCGGGCCGAAAGCCAGCTGTATCGCCAATGGGGCGCCGACGTGATCGGTATGACCGCGATGCCCGAAGCCAAGCTCGCACGCGAGGCCGAGCTGCCTTATGCGCTGATCGGCATGGTCACCGATTATGATTGCTGGCGCGACGAGGCAGCGTTCGTCGAGGTGAGCGAAGTGATC
Source organism: Parasphingomonas zepuensis (assembly GCF_036663735.1). Taxonomy (NCBI): domain Bacteria; kingdom Pseudomonadati; phylum Pseudomonadota; class Alphaproteobacteria; order Sphingomonadales; family Sphingomonadaceae; genus Parasphingomonas; species Parasphingomonas zepuensis. The sequence goes on from NZ_JAXOJO010000005.1 coordinate 309,440, forward strand.
AGGCAGATGTCGGCCAATGGCACGATCGCGCGCCAGGCAGTGCTGGCTTTCGTCGCTGCGCTGCCGCCAGAGCGCACCCCTTCGCCGCTCGACACTGTGCTCGATCATGCGCTGATCACTGCGCCCGAGGCTCGCGACCCGGCGATGCTGGCAAAACTGGATGCTGTCGCCGGCCGCGTTCTCCTCTAGACGGCACCGCAGGGTGCGACCAGCGATTGACGGTGTGACGCGCATACGAGAGGATACCGCATGTCGCCGCCGCCTTCAGCCACCGTTGCTTCGCCCGGGTTCGATGGCATGAGCGAGGCGCGGCCGCAGCGCCCCTCGCTCTCCGAAAGCTACCGCACCGTCGCAGTGCCGATCGGCAAGGGCGGTTTCTGGCGCAAGACCGCTGCCTTCGCCGGGCCCGGCTATATGGTTGCGGTCGGTTATATGGACCCGGGCAACTGGGCGACCGACCTCGCCGGCGGATCGGCCTTCGGCTACACCCTGCTCTCGGTCATCCTGCTGTCGAACATGATGGCGATGGTGCTCCAGTCGCTGTCAGCGAAGCTCGGCATCGTCACCGGCCGCGATCTCGCACAGGCATGCCGCGCCAATTACGGGCCAGTGGTCAATTTCACCCTGTGGGTGCTGTGCGAACTGGCGATCATCGCCTGCGACCTGGCCGAGGTGCTCGGCACCGCGATCGCGCTGCAATTGCTGTTCGGCATGCCGCTCGTCGCCGGCGTGTGCCTGACGGCCTTCGACGTCCTGCTGATCCTGGCGCTCCAGCGCTTCGGCTTTCGCAAGCTCGAGGCGTTCATCGTCACCCTGCTGATCGTGATTGCCGGCTGCTTCGCCTATGAACTCGCGCTGGCGCAACCAAGCGTCGCGGCGATCATGGGCGGGCTCGTCCCGTCGACCGAGATCGTGACCAATCCGGCGATGCTCTACATCGCGATCGGCATCCTCGGCGCGACGGTGATGCCGCACAATCTCTATCTCCACTCGTCGATCGTACAGACGCGCCGCTTCGCCCAGGACGAAGCGGGCAAGCGCGACGCAGTGAAGCACGCGACGATCGACAGCACTATCGCGCTGACTCTGGCATTGTTCATCAATGCGTCGATCCTCATCCTCGCCGCCGCGGCTTTCCATACCCAGGGGCGGACTGACGTGGCCGAGATCAGCGAGGCCTATAAGCTGCTCTCTCCAACGCTGGGTGCCGGTGCGGCCAGCGTGCTGTTCGCCGTGGCGCTGCTGGCATCTGGCCAGAATTCGACCGTGACCGGCACGCTCGCGGGGCAGATCGTCGCCGAGGGGTTCCTCGATCTCAAGCTGCCGATCTGGTTGCGGCGCATGGTGACGCGTATGCTGGCGATCGTCCCTGCCGTGATCGTCGTGGCCATCGCCGGCGATTCGGGTGCGACGAGCCTGCTCGTGCTGAGCCAGGTCGTGCTGAGCCTGCAACTGCCATTCGCGGTGGTGCCGCTGGTCAGCTTCACCGGCGACAAGCGCCAGATGGGCGCGCTGGCCAATCCCCTGTGGCTGAAGATCACTGCCTGGCTGATCGCCGCGACGGTGATCGGGCTGAACGCGACCTTGTTGTTCAGCTTTTTCGGATAGCGCCGGCCAGCGCGGCGATGCGCTGCGCCTGTTCGAGGTGAAGCAACTCCACCATCTCGCCCGCGACGCGGATCACGCCCTTGTCCGCATTCTCCGGCTGCGCGAAGGCAGCGATGATCCGTTCGGCCCAGGCGATCGCGTCCGGGCCTGGGCCGAAGGCACTATTGGCGGCGGCGATCTGAGCCGGATGGATCAGCGATTTGCCGTCAAAGCCATATGCTGCCCCCTGCGCGCATTCGGCAGCCAGCACGGCGCCGTCCTCGATCACGTTGCACACGCCATCGAGCGCCGTGAGCCCGGCCGCGCGGGCGGCGGTGACGATCATCGCGAGATGGCCCAGCAGCGGCGTGCGTTCCGGCCCCGGCGTGCAGCGCATTTCCTTGGCGAGATCATTGGTGCCGGCCAACAGGCATTGCAGGCCAGTGGCCGGTGCGGCGGCCACGATCGACGGCAGCGCGAGCACGCCGGCGCAGGTTTCGATCATCGCCCAGATCGGCATGGCGCCGAGCAGCGCGTGCGCCGCCTCGAGGCCAGCCGGGCCCGACACCTTGGGCAGGACCACCGCCTCGAACCCGGCCTCCGCCAGCGCGCGGCAATCGTCCGCACCCCACGGCGTGTCGAGCGCATTGACACGGACGAGCAACGACCGCTCGCCAAAGCCGCCCACCGCGGCAGCGGTGATGGCATGATCGCGCGCCTCCGCCTTCGCCTCCGGCGCGATCGAATCCTCGAGATCGAGAATCACGACATCGCAATCGAGGGTCCGCGCCTTTTCGACGGCGCGGGCGTTGGAGGCGGGCATGAACAGCGCGCTGCGGCGCGGGCGGACGGTCATCGGGCAGCTCCTGAAATCGCTGACCGCATACAGGAAGTTACCGCCCTGAGCGCAAGCGATTACTCCGGCGCGCTGCCCGGTTCAGCCATGCCACGATGCATTTCCGCCATCACGCTAGCCGGCGCCACGCCGGCCGCGGCAACCTGCAGCTTGTTCATCAGGCCCGAGACGATACTGGCTTTGCCATTCATCAGCGCCTCCCACCCGTCCTTCGCGACCTTGGCGGGATCGGCCTTTTTGTCGTCCGCGCCCACCTTGGTATCGAGCATGTCGGCGCGATCGAAAAACTCGGTCTCGGTCGGCCCCGGCATCAGGGTGGTGAGGGTCACGCCCTCAACTTCCTTGATCTCGTTGCGGAGCGCGTCCGTAAAATTGTCGATAAATGCCTTGGTCGCATTATAGACGGCGTTGAACGATCCCGGGATATATCCGGCGATCGACCCGGTCACCAGCACCTTGCCCCGCTCCCACGCGACCATGTCGCGCAGCACCTTCTGCAGCAGATAGACCGTCCCGGTGATGTTGGTATCGATGACATGCCGCCAGGCCGCGACATCCTGATCGAGAAAGGCATGGCCGAGCCCCTGGCCGGCATTGGCACACAGCAGATCGATCCGCCGCCCGCCCGCCGCCGCGAGCACCAGATCGACGCCTTCGATCGTCGCGAGATCGGCCTGGACCGACCGAACCTCGGTCCCGAATTGCTTGAAGTCAGCGGCGGCGGCATCGATCAGCGGTTCGTCCGCCACCACGATCAGGTCATAGCCGTCCTTCGCAGCGAGCGTGGCGAGTTCGAATCCGATTCCGGTGGAAGCACCGGTGATGATGGCGAGCTTGTCGGCCATGTCTCTTCTCCTCAGGCGGCAACGCGATCGAGACCGGGCTTGAGCACGATCTTGGTCACTTCGTTCTGCTTGTCGTGGAACATCTTGTAGCCCTCGGGCGCCTGTTCGAGCGGCAGGCGGTGACTGATCAGGAAGGTCGTATCGATCTTGTCCTCCATGATCGCGTTCAGCAGTGCGGGCATATAATGCTGCACATGAGTCTGGCCGGTCTTCAGGGTCAGGCCCTTCTGCATGAAGGCGCCGAGCGGGAATTTGTCGACGAACCCGCCATAGACGGCCGGCATCGAAACGCGCCCGCCCTTGCGGCAGGCGATGATCGCCTGGCGGATAGCATGCGTGCGATCCGTGCCGAGGAAGGTCGACGCCTTGATCTGATCGATCACGTTATCGACGAAGAAGCCATGCGCCTCCAGCCCGACTGAATCGATCACCGCGTCGGGGCCGATTCCGCCGGTCATCTCCATCAGGGCTTCATAGACCGCGCTTTGCTCATAATTGATCGTCTCGGCGCCGAACTTCTTCGCCAGCTCAAGCCGGTGCGGGAAATGATCGATCGCGATGACGCGATCGGCACCCATCAGGAAAGCCGACTGCACCGCGAACAACCCGACCGGGCCACACCCCCAGACCGCCACGATATCGCCGGGCTCGATGTCCGCATTCTCGGCCGCCATCCAGCCGGTCGGCAGGATGTCCGACAGGAACAGCACCTTGTCGTCCTCGACTCCGTCGGGAATCACGATCGGGCCGATATCGGAAAAGGGCACCCGGACATATTCGGCCTGCCCGCCGGCATAGCCGCCGGTCATGTGGCTGTAGCCGAACAGCCCGGACATCGGGTGTCCGTACAGTTCCTGCGCGATATCCTGATTGTCGGCGGGCAGGCCGTTATCGCAGGCAGAATATTGATGCTTGCCGCAGTGATAACAGCTGCCACAGGCGATGGTGAACGGGACGACGACCCGCTGACCCTTGATCAGCGTCGATTTGGGGCCGGTTTCCACCACTTCCCCCATGAATTCATGGCCAAGGACGTCGCCCGCCATCATCGAGGGGATATACCCGTCGTAGAGATGCAGGTCCGACCCGCAGATCGCGGTCGAGGTGACCTTGATGATCGCGTCCCGGGGATTGAGAATCTCGGGATCGGGCACGGTATCCATGCGGACGTCGTGCTTTCCGTGCCAGGCAAGTGCGCGCATCGAATCAATCCTTCTCTTCATCAAGTTGAGCGCGCGTCCAGGAGGAGGTAGCGACCTCCCCCGTCTCCATCAGCTGTTTGAAACGGCGGAGATCGCGGCGCGCCTGGATCGCAGGTTCGCGCTGAAACATCTTGGCGATCAGCTTTCCGATCACACCCGCGGGCGGATCGTAAAGCAGCGTCGCGGTGACGACCGTGCCCCTGGCACCTGCATCGCGGAAATCGATCCTGCCGCTGTTGGGCACGTCAGCGCCGTCCTCCGACGCCCAGGCGATGAACTGGTCGGGCTGCTCCTCGGTCACGACCGAATCCCATTCGACCGACTTTCCACCGGGAGCCTTCACCACCCAGTGCGATCGCCGATCGTCGATTACATCGATCCGCTCGACATTCTCCATGAAGGTCACGAGGTTGGAGAAATCGCGCCAGAAGGCGAACAGCTCGCTTCGCGGACGGTTGATCGTAACGGCTCGGCCGATGAGGGAATCGCCTTTCGGCTCTACCAGCGTTTCAGTGGCCTGGGTTAACGCGTCGCCGCGTTTGGACGCAGCGAGCGGAGCGTCGTCGGTCGGGCGTTCCCGGACATCTTCGGGCATGTTGCTTCTCCTGGTGTGAGGCCCCAACCACTCCGGAGCAGCGCAGTTCCTATCGTTTCGCGTGGGAAATCTTATATTTACGTTGAACGCCCGGCGGGTGCGGCCGAAACCGCATCCGTGACGGACGACGTGGGCAACGCACCCGCTCGACTGGCGCGCGCGCGCGTGGGAAGGAGCGGCGATGAATCTCGCTTCGGTCACCGCGCTCTGGCGCCCTGCTCTCGCCTTTCTCGGCACCTTCGCCCGATTTGCCGGCCGCCGCGGCTGGATCGCCGTCGGCCTGGTCGGTTTTGCAGCGCTTCTCGACGGCGCCGGCATCATCCTGCTGATCCCGATCGTCGAGGCGGTGGTCAGCCCCGAGGGCGGTCATCTCCAGACGCGTGCGATCCTCGACGGGATCGGCGTGCAGTCTCCGCTCGGGCGGCTTGCGGTGCTGCTGGCCGCGTTCGTGAGCCTGTCGCTACTGCGCGCGATGGTCCAATATGCGCGCGACATCTGGTTGGCGCTGCTTCAGGGCGATTTTGGCGAGCATGAACGCAACCGGGTCATGCGGATGCTCGCCGCGGCGCCGTGGAGCAGGATCGCAGCGCTGAGCCATGCGCGCGTCACCAGCCTGATCAGCGTCGAGATCAACCGGATCGGATCGAGCGCGCAGTTCCTGATCCAGGGCAGCGTCGCGCTGGTCATGCTGATCGTGCAGGGCACGCTTGCCTTCGTGCTGGCGCCGATGCTCGCCCTGACCATCGTCGCGATCTTCGTGGTAGGCGGCGGGGCGATCCTGCTGGCGCAGGGCCGCATCCGCGAGCTTGGATCCGGCCTGGTCGACGCCAACCACAAGATGATCGGCAGCGCGACCGGCTTTCTCGGCGGGCTCAAGGCAGCGACGGCGCAGAATGCCCAGAACGGCTTCGTCGAGGAATTCGCGGTGATCCAGCGCAGCGTGCGCGGGCGACAAGTCGATTTCATGCGGCGGCAGGCGCGTGGCCGCCGGCTGTTCGCGATCGGATCGACGCTGATGGCAGCTGCTGTGGTGCTGACCGGGTATCTCGCCGCGATCCCGGCCGCGATCCTGATCACGCTGGTGCTGATCTTTGCGCGGATGAGCGGGCCGGCATTGCAGATCCAGATGTCCGTGCAGAATTTCTTCTTCAGCCTGCCGGCGTTCGAGGCGATCCGCCAGCTCGAGAGCGACCTGAGCGCCAGCGCCGCGCCTGCCCCCAAGCCCGTAACGCCGCCGGCCGGGCCGATCGAACTGCAGGGCGTGTCCTACCTCCATCCCGGCGGGGGCGGCCTGCATCCCGCGGATCTGCGGATCGAGCCGGGCGCGTTTATCGGCATCACTGGCCCCTCGGGCGCCGGCAAGACCACTCTGGTCGAACTGCTGACGACGCTACAGGAACCGCAGACCGGGCGGATGCTGATCGGGGGCGAAGCGCTCGACGCGGCGCGAGAGGCCGGCTGGCGCGAGCAGCTGGCCTATGTCCCGCAGGAAGGATTCCTGTTCAACGACACGGTGCGCCGCAATCTCACCTGGGGCACATCCGGGATCGGCGAGGCGCGGCTGTGGGAGGCGCTGAGCCTGGCCGGCGCCGAGCAGATCGTCGCGCGGCTGCCCGCCGGGCTCGATTCGCTGGTCGGCGAACGTGGCAGCGCGCTATCCGGCGGCGAGCGCCAGCGCCTCGCCATCGCCCGGGCGTTGCTCCGCGACCCACGCCTGCTGGTGCTCGACGAAGCGGCCAACGCGATCGACGCGGCGGGCGAGGCGGCGCTGCTGGAACGCCTCGCATCGCTCGATCCGCGACCGACGATCGTCATGATCTCGCACCGGGCGGAAAGCCTGGTGCGGTGCGACCGGGTCATCACGGTCGAGCTTGGGCGGCTGTCCGGCTAGGCCGGGAACAGGCCGAGCGCGGCGATATCCCCGGCGGTAAGATCGATGCCGAACATCAGGCTCAGCCGCGTCCGGTAGACGTGCGGATCGTCGATCTCGGCGACCGTCTCCTCCTCTCCGGCGCGGCAGCGATAGCGGCGATCGGTGAGGCCGGCCATGCCCTGGGGCAGCACGATGCTGACGATGCTTAGCTGGCGGAAGCGGCTTGCAGGTGCAGTGGACGTCCAGTGATTGCTGAGCGCGAGATCGGCGTCCCAGACCTCGGCCAGCGTGAGACTGTACTGCGGCTGGAAGCCCGATCCGGTGCCGCGGCCGTCCGTGGTGCCGGCATGGCCGTCGCGCGACAGCATCCAGCCATTGATGGGATCGAGCGCGAGCCGGAACATCGCGCCGTCGGGCGCTTCGGCAAAGGCGCCGTCGGCCAGCGGCATGACCGGAGCGTAGCTGCCGCCGAAGCCGGGATCGGCGATCCAGTCCGTCCCGTCGATCGCGACCAGGCTGAGTGTGTGGGTGAGCGGCGGCGTCTGTTCGACGCCAAGCCATACGCGGGCGAGCAGCGGGCGGGCCGTGAAGCCGAGCGCGGCGAGCGCATCGAGGAACAGCCGGTTATGCTCGAAACAATAGCCGCCCCGCCGCGCCGTCACGAGCTTGGCGAACACCGCGTCGCTGTCGATCCTGATGCCGCGGCCCAGCATGACGTCGAGATTTTCGAACGGGATGGCGAGCCGGTGGGCGCGCTGGAGCACGGCCAGACCCGCAGCGTCGGGGGTCGGGCGTTCCTTGAGGGCGATGCGGGCGAGATAGGCGTCGAGATCGAACATGGCGGCGGCTATATCTGCGCGATCGGGTGCCGTCAGCCGATTGATTGCGGGCGCCCTATTTCCCCGCCGAATAGCCGGTCATCGAATAAGGCCGGTCGCGCTCCGCCGTCGCCCAGCGCACGTTGGGGGTGGCCTGCATCACGAAGCGCAGCTCGCCGCCAGCGACGATCTCGGCATGGCGGATGAAACTACGCCCCAGCGGCGTGCCGTTGAGGAAGACCTGGCCGATATAGCGGTTTGCGTCGGACAGCCCCTCCGCGCGGATCGTGAAGCGCTTGCCGTTCGGCAGGTTCAGCACGGCGCGATCGAGGAAGGGGCGGCCGATGACATATTCGTCCGAACCCGGCGCGACCGGATAGAAGCCGAGCGTCGTGAAGACCAGCCAGGCCGACATCTGGCCAAGATCGTCATTGCCGGACAGGCCGTCCGGCGTCGGCTTGTACTGGCTGTCGACGATCTGCTTCAGCCGCTCCTGAGTCCGCCACGGGCTGCCGGCATAGCTGTAGAGATAGGCGACGTGGTGGCTCGGCTCGTTGCCATGGATATATTGGCCGATCAGGCCGGCGATGTCTTCGGCATGGCTGTAATCGACCTTGCTATTGTCGAAATCGAACATCGCGTCGAGCTTCTTCACCGTCGCCGCGTCGCCGCCCAGCGTGCGGATCAGGCCGCCCTGATCCTGCGGCGCGAACCAGCTATATTGCCAGGCATTCCCCTCGGTATAGTCGCTGCCATAGTTGATCGCGGTCGGATCGAACGGTTCGCGGTAGCTGCCGTCGGCCTTGCGGGCGCGCAGGAAGCCGGTCTTCGCATCGAAGCTGTTGCGCCAGTAAAGCGCGCGCTTGTCGAAGCGGTCGGCGATCGCGGTGCGGCCCAGCGCGCGCGCCATTCGCGCGATCGTCCAGTCGTCATAGGCATATTCGACCGTCTTCGACGCTGCCTCCGGCTCGCGATCGATCGGGACATAGCCGAGCTTCATATAATCGCCGAGCCCGCCATAGGGCGCATAGTCGGCGCTCGCGACCATCGCGTCGAGCGCGGCGTTGGCATCGAAGCCGCGGACACCCTTGAGATAGGCGTCGGCGATCATCGGCACGGCATGATAGCCGATCATCGTCCAGGTCTCGCGCCCGTGGAACTGCCATACGGGAAGGATGCCGAAGGGGCTGTCGCGCCGCGACGCGATCAGCGAATTGACGAAATCGCTGTTGCGCTGCGCCGGCTGAATCAGGGTCAGCAGCGGGTGTTCGGCGCGGAACGTGTCCCAGAGCGAGAAGGTCGAGTGGAAGGTGAAACCGGTCGCCTGGTGGACCTGATCGTCCGGCCCGCGATAGCGGCCGTCGACGTCGCCATAGACGCTCGGGGCGAGGAGGCTGTGGTAGAGCGCGGTGTAGACCGTTCTGCGCAGCGGCGCCGGCGCGGTGATGTCGATCGCACCCAGTGCCTTTTCCCAGGCCGCGCGAGTCCGCGCGCGCACCGAATCGAAATCGCCGGGCTCACTGGCCAGATTGGCGAGGGCACCCGCTTCGTCCACGCCGGAGATCGCGACACGCGCTTCGAGCGGCCCGGTCAGCGGACCGAAATCGAGCCGTGCGACGAGCGCCCGGCCGGCCAGCTGCGCCACATTATCATCGCCGCGGCCGGGGCCCTGAAAGCCTTTGTACGGCACATCCTCCTCACGGTTGACGAAGGCGTGACCGGCCAGCGGCGCAGAGAAGCGCATCGCGAAGAACAGTTTGCGCGCCGGGGCCCAGCCGCGCGTCTCGCGCACGCCGGTGATCGTGCCGTCGGCCCGAACCCGGATCGACGACCACAGGATCTTGCCCGGATAATTGTAGATGCTCGAGCGGAGATCGACGATCAGATGCGCCGCCTTGCCTGCCGGGAAAGCATAACGGTGCACGCCGATGCGCGTGCCCGCGGTCAGCTCGGCGCGTACCCCGGAATCGCTCAGGGTCACCGCATAATAGCCCGGCGTCGCGACCTCGCTCGCATGGCTGAAGCGCGAGCGGTAACCCGAGCCGGGCCGGGCGGGATCGCCAGGTTCGAGCGACACGGCGTCGCCCGCGGCCGGCGCGACGAGGATATCGCCGAGATCGCTGTGCCCGGCGCCCGAGAAATGGGTGTGCGAGAAGCCGAGGATCGTATTGTCCTCATGCCGATAGCCGGCCGCCCATTTATAGCTTTGCTTGAAAGGCCGGATATCGGTGTCCGGGCCCAACTGAATCATCCCGAACGGCGCGGTCGCGCCAGGGAAGGCGTGGCCCTCCCCGCCGGTGCCGATAAAGGGATCGACCGCCGCGATGGCGGCGGGCGGGGGCGTTGGCTGCGCCGTGGCGAGGCTGGCCGCCGCGCCGAGGCACAGCGTCGCGAGAGTCGAGAAGCGATTCATTGATGCGTTAAATCACACTGGATGCCGTCGGTGAAGCGGCAGCGTTTGGCAGCCAACGTTGTCAAAAGATCGGCCGGATTGCAAAAACCGCTTGTTCCGTAGCCGTTCGGTAACGCACTATGGCGCCGCTTTGCTGTGCCGCGACCTTCGTGCGGCTACCGCGGCGATAATGCCCATGCTAGCGGAGCGGACATGGACCTGGGGCGGCGTGCAACCATCATCGACGTGGCCCGAGAGGCTGACGTATCGATCAAGACTGTTTCCCGCGTCTTCAACGACGCGCCCAACGTCACGGCCAAGACCCGCGACCGGGTGATGAAGGTGGCGACCGCGCTGCATTATCACCCCAATGTCGTGGCGCAGGGGCTGGTCGGGCGGCGGTCTTATCTGATCGGGCTGCTCTACGAGAATCCGAGCCCCAATTATGTCGTCGAGCTGCAGCAGGGTGCGCTCGAACGACTGCAGGGCGAGAAATACCGGCTGGTCGTGCTGCCCGTGGGCGAAGTGTCGGTGATCGCCGAGAAGATCGTCTCGCTGGTGCGCTCGGCAGCGCTCGACGGGGTCGTGCTGACGCCGCCCGCCTCAGACCATCCGGTCGTGCTGAAGCATCTGGCCGCGGCGCATTTCCCGTTCGTGCGCATCGCGCCGACGCGGTCGCCGGACCTCGGCCCGCGCACGCTGACCGACGATGTCGGCGCGGCGCGGATGATGACGGAGTATCTGATCTCGCTCGGCCATCGGCGGATCGGGATGATCAAGGGCGATCCGAGCCATCCGTCAAGCGAGGCGCGCCTGCTCGGCTTCTCCAATGCGCTCGCGGCCGCGGGCCTGCCGATGCGGCTCGACGATATCGAGCAGGGCATGTTCACCTTCGAATCCGGGCTGCAGGCCGCCACCCGGCTGCTCGGGCGCAGCGACCGGCCGACCGCGATCTTCGCGCAGAATGACGACATGGCGGCGGGCGCGATAATGGCGGCGCATGACCTGGGAATCTCCGTGCCCGGCAGCCTTTCAGTCGCCGGCTTCGACGACAGCGCCATCGCGCAGATCGTCTGGCCGCGCCTCACCACGATTCACCAGCCCGTCGCCGACATGGCGCGCGACGCGACCTCGATGCTCGTCGCAATGCTCGAGAAGAAGCCGCACGAGAACGAGATCAACCATCCCGTCACGCTGGTGACCCGGCAGTCGACCGGGCCCGCGCCGGCCACCTGAAGCAGGGGGTTTCCGTACACGGGAGCGTATGTCCGATTAAAATTGATAACGTAGGTCATTTTGTGATGTAAGGACCCTCGAGACCCGGATGATCGGGCAGGTGGCCGGTCCGGCGGGAGGGGAAGATGATGCTCGACAAGCGCAGGATGAAGGCGGCGCTCTGCGTTGCGAGTCTGCTAAGCATTTCAATCGCAACGGGAATTGCCGCGGCGCAGACCTCGGCCGCGCCTTGGCCGCATGTCGGATCACCGCTGCCCGCGGACCCGGCGATGGAAGCGCGGATCGATTCGCTGCTGGCGAAGATGTCCGACGAGGACAAGGTGGCACAGGTGGTGCAACCGGACATCGGCAGCGTCTCGCTCGACGAGATCCGCCGGTACAAGTTCGGATCGATCCTGACCGGCGGCAATTCCGGCCCGAACGGCGACGACAAGGCGCCAGCCGCCGCCTGGCTCGCTTATGCCGATGCCGCATGGGACGCGGTGACGACGCGCACCGACGGGCACCCGGTGATCCCGCCGATCTGGGGCATCGACGCCGTGCACGGCCATGCCAACATCATCGGCGCGACGATCTTCCCGCAGAATATCGGCCTGGGCGCGATGCGGAACCCCGCCCTGATCCGGCGGATCGGCGAAGTCACCGCGAAGGAAATGGCGGTCACCGGGATCGACTGGGATTTCTCGCCGACTCTGGCAGTGGTCCGCGACGATCGCTGGGGCCGGAGCTACGAAGGCTTTTCCGAGGACCCGTCCGTCGTGCGCGATTATGCGGGCGCGATGATCGAGGGGCTGCAGGGCGTGCCCGGCACGAAGGGATTCCTGCGCGACGGCAAGGTGATCGCGACCGCCAAGCATTTCGTCGGCGACGGCGGCACCGCGAACGGCGTCGACCAGGGCGACAACCCCGCCTCCCCCGAGCAGATCCGCGACATCCACGGCGCCGGCTATCCCCCCGCGATCAAGGCCGGCGTGCAGGCCGTGATGGCAAGCTTCTCCAGCGTGCGCGGCACCAAGCTGAGCGCCGACCGCGACCTGCTGACCGGCGCGCTGCGCGAGCAGATGGGCTTCGACGGCCTGACGGTGGGGGACTGGAACGCGCACGGCCAGGTGCCCGGCTGTACCAACACCAGCTGCGCCGCGGCGATCAATGCCGGCATGGACATGGTTATGGCGCCAGACAGCTGGAAGGGCTTTTACGAGAACACGCTCGCGCAGGTGCGATCGGGCGAGATATCCAAGGCGCGGCTCGACGAAGCGGTGCGGCGCATCCTGCGGGTGAAGCTGCGTGCCGGCATGTTCGACAAGGGCAAGCCCTCCAGCCGCCCCTTTGCCGGCAAGTTCGAGCTGCTCGGCGCGCCCGCGCACCGCGCCGTCGCGCGGCAGGCCGTGCGGGAATCTCTCGTGCTGCTCAAGAATCAGGGCCATGTCCTGCCGCTGTCGCCCAAGCTCGACCTGCTCGTCGCCGGCGACGGCGCCGACAATATCCCGAAGCAGAGCGGCGGCTGGACGATCAGCTGGCAGGGCACCGGCATGACCAATGCCGATTTCCCGCATGCGCAATCCATCTATGCCGGCATCGCCGAGGCAGCCAAGGCAGCCGGCGGCAGCGCCACGCTCAGCGCAGACGGCAGCTTCACCAAGAAGCCGGGCGCGGCGATCGTCATATTCGGCGAGGATCCCTATGCCGAGTTCGCCGGCGACCGGCCGACGGTGGAATATCGCGCCGGCGACACGCGCGACCTGGCGCTGCTGAAGAAGCTGAAGGCGCAGGGCATCCCGGTCGTCGCGGTGTTCCTGTCCGGCCGGCCGCTCTGGGTGAACCCGGAGATCAACGCAGCCGATGCGTTCGTCGCGGCGTTCCTGCCCGGCGGCGAGGGCGGCGGGATCGCCGATGTGCTGCTGGCCGACGCAGCGGGCAAACCGCGCCACGACTTCAAGGGCAAGCTCTCCTTTTCCTGGCCGAAGCGGATCGACCAGACGCCGCTCAACCGCGGCGATGCGGCATATGATCCGCTGTTCGCCTTCGGCTACGGGCTGACCTATGCCGACCCGGGCAACCTGTCGCGCCTCTCCGAGGAGCGGCCGGTGACGGCGACGCGCGAGGACGGCATGGTATTCGCGCGCGGCACGCTGCCGCCGGGCTGGCGGTTCGACCTGGCCGAGCCAAGCGGCGTCGCCGTGCCGGTGACCGGCAATTCGGGCGCGACGGGCGGCGGCGTGGTCAGGCTGGCCGGGGTCGACCGGCGCGCGCAGGAAGATGCCCGCACCGTCACCTGGGGTGCGGCGGGCGGCACGCTGCGCATCAGTGCCGACAAGCCGATCGACATCGGGCGCGAGACCAATGCGCAGTACAGCATCATCCTGGAATATCGCATCGATGCCGCACCCACCGGCCCCGTGCGGATCGGGCTGCAATGCGGCAATAGTTGCGAGGGCGGCGTGCCGATCGCTCCGATCCTGCGCGCGGCGCCGATCGGGCAATGGGCCACCCTCACCCTGCCGCTCAACTGCTTCGCGAGCGCCGGGCTCGACCCGCGGCGCGTCACCGCACCGCTCGTGCTGGCGAGCGAGGGCGCAATGACGCTCTCGATCTCCGATGTGCGCTTCGCCAGTGCCGGCGGCGCAGCGGCGTGCCCGAAATGAGCGGGCTCGATTCGACCGCACCGGCAGCAGGGGAGTTCGGCATGACGAAGACGGCGGGCGGCGCGACCGCGGCCTATGCAGTGGTGACGTGCCTGTTCTTCGCCTGGGGCTTCATCACCTCCAACACCGACCCACTGATCGCGGCGATGCGCGGCATCTACACGCTCAACGTGGCGGAAGGCATGCTGACTCAGTTCGCCTTCTTCCTCGCCTATTTCGTCATATCGCTGCCGGCCGCGGCGCTGCTCGCGCGGCTGGGGCACAGCCGCACGATCATCACGGCGCTGATGGTGATGATCGGCGCGTGCCTGCTCATGCTCGCCGCCTCGCACATGGAAGCCTATGCGATGGTGCTCGTCGCGCTGTTCGTGATGGCGAGCGGCATCACCGTGCTGCAGGTGGCGGCGAACCCGCTGGCGGCCTCGCTCGGCGCGCCGGAGCGCAGCCATTTCCGGCTGACCTTCGCCCAGGCGTTCAACTCGCTCGGCGTGGTGCTGGGCGTGAGTATCGGATCGAAGATCATGCTGCGGCCCGACGTCTTCGGCCAGGGCGGGCATATCCTGCCCGGTGTGCCGCGCAGCACGGCGCTGGGCGCGATCGACCATGCCTTTGTGCTGATCGCGGTCGCGGTCGCGGCGCTCGCCGTGCTGATCTACGCCTTTCGCCACCGCATCAACGCGTCGGCGGCCGACATCACCATTCAGGGCGCATCGCCGCTCAAGGCGCTGACCTCGGGCTGGGCCGTGTTCGGCGCAATCGCGGTGTTCCTCTATGTCGGGGCCGAGGTGACGATCGCCAGCGTGATGATCAACTTCCTCAACCGGCCCGACGTGCTCGGCCTGCCGCTCGAGGCGGCGGGCGGCGTGCTGGCCTATTATTACTGGGGCGGCGCGCTGGTCGGCCGGTTCATCGGCAGCGTGCTGCTGACAAAGGTCCGTGCGAGCTGGCTGCTTACCGGCGCGGCGGCGATTGCGGCAGGCCTGAGCGCGGCGGCGTTCCTGCTTGACGGGCCGGCGGCGGCCTATGCGGCGCTGGGCGTCGGCTTCTTCAATTCGATCATGTTCCCGACGATCTTCAGCATCTCGATGGAGCGATCGAAGGTATCGAGCGCATCGGTATCCGGCCTGCTCTGCATGGCGATCGTCGGCGGGGCGCTGCTCCCGCTATTCTCGGGCTGGATCGCGGATGCGACCAGCATCGGGATGACCTTCGTGCTGCCGGCGATCGCTTATGTCGGGATCGTGCTGTTCGCGGCGACCGGGCCGCGATCGCGCCTGATGGGCGACGAAGAACCGACGCCGGTTATGGCGCATTGAGCTGGATGACAGGCGGTAGATTTTCGTCAGCGGCGGACCGAGGCGCCGGCATAGGGGTCGTCAGCGGGGTCAAGTGCCGGACGCGGCGGGTCCTCGAACCCTGGCGGCGCTGCCCCGATGGGAGGCGGGCGTTCGACGATTGCTGTCCCGAAGCTAGCCTCAGCGGCCGAGCGTATACCTGCGGCGATGCTGGACGCCCCGAAGAGCAGAAAGCACCCTATGATCACTGTTGCGCCGCGGCGGAGATCGACGCGGCCCGTGAGCATCATGATGCCGACCGACGCGACGGCTATCACCGCGATCGTGGTGGCGACGGTGCCGAGGAGAGTTGCCTGGAGCCATTGGACCGCGGACGTTAGGGGATTTGCGCCGGACGGATCGGTGAGCGGTGCCGATATTCCTGTGAGGACGGTCATGCGGTTCAATTAGTGCCTTACTTAAGACAGGTTCTCGCAGCATGTTGGGACAAGCACGCTCCCCGCATTCGGCCAGTTAACATGTCGGGTAGATGAAATACCGCCACCTCCGGCATTCCACGCCAACCGTCAACATAGTTTGCAGCCCGCCACTTAGCTACTTAGCTTTATTTTCTTGTATTCAATTATTTCAGAAGCCTGTTTTTTAGAAATATATCTACTTCCCATACCTTTCCAGAATTTGTCACTGCTCTGACTTTCTCCGAACTCGGAACATAAAAGCCCTCTTTCTTTTACTAATATTATATCGCTCACCAAGTGATCAAACATCTTCTCTCCCTCCACAGCCCTATATAAGTAGACCGCTTCCGAGAAATTGTTGAATACAATATCAGCAGTTTGCATCCAATAGTTGGACATAAACTTTTTTAGCCCAATTAACTTGTCACTCACCTAAGTTGTTTCCTGTATACCCCGTAAGAACGGTAAATGGACTTCCAGTTCCATTCGGATATGGCAAAAGAATAAACTCCGCCTCGTAGGCATCCTCTACTCTGAATCTAGAATCCATGTGCCTCCCTAAAGGAATTGGCGACGTAAATCTCACTGTCATTGATCCCGGAGCATCGCTACTCAACCAAGAAGCTATCTTTGATGCTTTATTATTAACGGCTTCCCTCAATGAGGAATTAGCTAATGCTTCAGAAGAGAATGTTGAAGCTTCTGACACTTTCTTAGATTCGATCCTTGCTCTTAAAAAAGCATTACTCTTCCCTACATGTACCCGCAGCGCATGCGTAATGCCACGGCCGATTGGTATACCTTCGTGTCCTCGCAGCCCTTGTCGCCCGATACGAGGCGACCTCGGCGTTCCGCGGCCTGCTCCAACACTACGGCGAATGCGCGGGGCACGAACCAGATTTGCTTCTGATGCTCCAACACCCGAACCCGAATAACTCCCCGAGCATGCTCCACTGCCAACTCTCGAGCATGTATTGCCTATGAGTCCGCTGGGATCGCTACCGTTGACCGGATCATTTGCGACATAGGCATATAGGTTGATCTGATCGTCATAGCCGATCGGATCCATCTGCAGGAATCGCCCCAGTGTCGGCGAATAGATGCGCGCCTTGTAATGATACATGCCCAGTTCGGCGAGCCAAGCCTGGCCGGTATATTGGAACCGACCGACATTGCCCGCGCCCGGAATGCCATATTCGTCATACGTGTTGATCGAAGGCGACCCACCCGACCCATTGGTCGCTGCGACGATCGATCCTTGCAGATCGGCGTGAAGCCAGCGCGCCGCACCGTTGCTGTACCAGACCAGCGGATCGTCCGCTCCCGCATCGCTGCCGTGAACGTAGCGCGCGGTCATGCCGCCGGCGCCGTCATATTCGGCAACCAGCGCGTCGCCGTCATAAAGGAAGCGGGAACTGGCCGCGCCCTTTGCCACCTGCCACAGCCGCCCCATCGGATCATAGACCAGCGATGTTCCGTTCGACGCGGAGATCAACCGGTTCTCGGCATCATAGACGAAGCTGCTCGTGCCATCAGAGACCAGATTGCCGTTGGCGTCATACGTAAAGCTGGCCGGACCGGCGCTGGTATATTGATTGAGCCCGTTCGCGGCGTAATTCCGGTTGACCATGAGGGCATCGCGCCACGCATAGCTATCATTGTCGCGCGCCTGACCAACGATCTGCGACGCGGGATTATAGGCGATCGACCCAATGGTGACGTTGCCGATGCCCCCGACGAAGCTGTCCGTCTGGCTGGTCAGACGCCCGATCGCGTCATAGCCATAGGTTGTGCCGCTACCCATGCCTTCGGTTCGCCCTGCGAGCAGACCCTGCGGATTATAGCTGAACTGATCCAACGAAACTGTTGTATCCACGCCCTCATAGAGGCCGGTCAGCCGATTGAGCGCGTCATAAGCATAGGTAAACGCCTGCCCGTCCGGATGTGTGAGCCGGGTGCGGTTGCCTGCCTCGTCATAGTCCGAGTTCAGCGCCCTGGAGAAACCTCCCATGCTGATCGTACTCGAGCGCAGGGAGCCGAACCCGTCATAGGTGCTGGTCAGCCCATCCGGGCCGTTCGTCGCGTCGAACTTCGCAGTCAGTTGCCGGCCCATGATGTCATAGCTGTAAAACACATCGCGCGTTGCCGAAGCGGGCGCGCAGGCGCCCACCTGGATCGGCGCGCACCCATCCGGCACGACCTTCGAGACGACGCGGTTGAGCCCATCATAGGCCAAGGCCAGCGTGCGGCCGTCGCGGCGGCGCAGCGATGTGCGGTTGCCGGCGGCGTCATAGCCATATTGCTCATAGTCGCTGGTGTTGACGGTGCCGACCGCGGTCTTGTGCGGAAAATACCAGTGCGTCTGACGGTCATGCCCATCATAGGCGAACTGCGCCTTGTTGCCGTTGGCATCGGTAAGGAACTGCCGTTTGCCGTTCAGCGTGTAGCTGTACGTCGCCTGGTTCCGCACGAACGTCGTACCATAAGCCTGCTGCACTTGCTGGAGCTGGCCGGCGGCGTCGTAAACGTTCCTGGTGATCCGATCCGGGCCTTGCGTTCCCGTGGTGCCCAATGCGCAGGCGCCGGCACTGCTGGCGGCCGGCAATGCGGCCAAATTCATCCGGGTTGTGGTACAATCGAGCAGCCCGCGGTCGAGATAGGAACGATCGATGACGCGCGACGGTGAGCCACCCGCCGATGTCGCCTCCCGGATGCCGTTGCGGCGGCTGTCATACGTCATGTCGGTTCGTTCAAGCACCGTCAGAGTCGTGCTTGCCGCGTCGGGCACGGTGCCGGTTTCGACGCTGGTGACCTTGTCGTCCGAATCGCGATAGGTGAATCGCTTCGCCATGCGCAGCCCGTTGGGCGCCAATGCGCCTATCTCCCACGTCTTCCTGCCAACGACGTCATAGCGGAAATATTGGGTGTCGTCCCAGCCGGGCCGAGGACCGTCTATCGACAGGACCCGGCCAGCGACATCGTAGCTGTAGCGAACCTCCCGTACCTGGCCGGTGACGGCATCGACCTGCCGTTCCACGGTCGGCAGACTGGTGCTGCCCCAATATTCATACTCGGTCCTGATTTCGGCATTGGTGCCACAGGTCGTCGTGACGCCGCAGATCCTGACTGTCTTCTTGCGCGAGACGACGCCGGACCCGGTATCGTAGGATTCATATTCAATGAAGGTCTTGCCGCGGACGCCGCTGGCATCGGCCGGCTCGGTCTGCTCGATGAGCTGGCCGCGGGCGTTGTACGCGTAATCGGTCTGGCGGCCCAGCGCGTCGCGATACCAGGTGGGCCGGTAACAGAGGATTGCTTCCAGACAGTCCAGGAAGCCCCCCGCTGTGTAATGGCCGCTCAGATCGACATATGCCTGCTCGACGACGGTAGCGAGGCCCGATCCAGGCTTCGCCGTCAATGTCCGAGAGGTAACGTTCCCGGCATCATCCCAACCGATCGAGACCGAATTGCCCTCCGGCTGAGTGATCTTGGTGACGCGAATGTTCGAATCATATTCATAATTGGTCGCGCGGCCGATATCGTCGGTTACCCGAGTGATAAGATTGCGGTTGCCGACAGGGGAGAGCGGGTTCGGACTGCTGATCTGATAGGATTTCTGGTAGCCGTTCGGCCCGGTGACGGTAACGCCGCTATAAAGATAGCCGTCAATTCCCGCGTAAAATTGGGGGCTGGCATAGGTGTAGTTCCACGGCACGCCATCAGCACTGACGGAGCCGACCATCGAGGCATTGGTGGGAAGACTGGCGGCGGTAACGATCACCGTGGCCGCACTCTCGGTGGGGAGGGTCCGGGAAAAACTGGCCGTCTCTATATCGGCGCCCAAGGTCCCCAGATCATATCCCTGGTAGATTCGTCCCAGCAGGTCAGTCACGGTGCCGTTGCCCGCATAGGTCAGCTTCGCCAGGGGAGTCAGGGGCGCATTGGCGTTGTAGACCGCGACCTCGCTGGCCGTTCCCCAACCAACCTGGGCCAGGTCATTCCCCTGATAGGCTATGGTAATGAAATAGCCGCGATTGCTATCGATCCGGGTGGGACGAAACCAGGTACGGCTATAAGGATCGCCTGGCAGGGGCGACGTGCCATAGGTATAGCTGATGACTTCCCCGTCGGGATATTCCACGCGCGACGCGTAGAACAGGCGCTTCCTTTGCTGATTAAGGTCACTAGGGGCAGGGTTCTGGAAGAGATGGACCAGATTGAACGTGTAGATTTCGCCCGATCCTCCCTTCCGAAATTTGGTCCCGCCATAATTGAGCATCGATCCTGAACCGGTCGTGCTCGCACAATTCTTTCCATCTACGTCCCAGGCGCACCGAAATGCTTCCGACATCCCCTGTGCCGTGTGGACCGTCCAAACGGCATTTCGGTCACCGGTATCCCAATTGCCCAGCACCTCGCCGGTTACATAGGGAGCGGCATTCTGTACCCGGTCGAACTTGAGACGGGGCGCAGCCGGGACTGAAAGCGTCAAAGCATCGGGCGCCATCTTACCCGTTACGATGTTCACCCCGTTGCGATCCGGCTCGATCTGCAGCGGTGAAATCGACTTCGGCAAATCCTGAGCTTGAGCGGCTGCGGCGGGAAGAACCAGCAGGAGCGCACCGAAGAGAGTTGCCTTACAAATCGTTCTACCAGCGCGCGTAGCAGCCCCCGCGAACAGTCGTTCGAGCCTATTGCATCCGCTGCGTAGCATCCCCGGGATGAGTTGGAGGTGATCGCTCATCATATGCAGATAGGCCCCGATGCGACGGAGAATGTGATGATGCCAGTCGCCTGGCCGCCGGCCGAGTTCGCCACGACATACTGAACATTTCTGGTGCCGACGCCGAACACAGTGAAATAGACCGTGTTGCCAGAGACTACTGCCGAGTAGCCGTTTCCGGTCGCCACCGAGACGAGTGTGAGCGGATAATGCCCCCCAGGGTCCGTATCGTTCGACAATGGAGTGATCGTAAAGGTATCACATCTCGAAAAGCTTCCCATGTTGTCCGTATTCGCGACCGGTCCCGTACTCGGTGGGATATCGTCGTTCTTGATCGTGCCACTAACCTGGCCCGTGACGATCCCTGCGCCGTAACTGGGGGACGAAATCGTGAAGATGATCGTCTCGTCGGGCTCGACATCGCTGTCCTGCGTCGTCTGCACCAAGACTGATTGCACCGAACTCGGAGAGTTAAATGTCAAGGTTCCCGATACAGGAGTGAAGTCAGTGCCGGAAGTCGCCGTTCCGCTCGATGTCGTGTAATATATTGTAAGAGGTGGCTTATAGTAGGGATTCCCCGTTAATACGACACCAAACTCAACAAGCGATCCTTCATTCTTCTGTGTCGGCGTAACTGCCGTGAAAGAGGGTGGCGGATCAATGTTGTTGATCGAAACAATTGCGATTGGCGCGCCAATCGTCGCCGCCGAAGGTCCCGACAATCCAACTGTAAACGTCTGTCTCACATCAAAAGATACATCATGTGTCGTGCGGACCTGAACTGTCTTTGTGGTTTCGCCGGGGAGAAACGTAAGGCTTCCGTTGGCGCTTTGATAAAGGCTCTGGCTCGCGCTGCCGTCGGCCGTCGCGTAGGAGACAGTGGCATTGACCCCTGTCGCACCCGATTTCACAACGGTCAGGTTCGCAAAATCACCCTCGTTAACCGAGACGTTCGACACCGAGAAGCTCGGCATCGCGTCATTATCATTGATCGTACCTGTCCCAGTCGCGGTAGCGATGGTCGCACCACCCGAGGCGCCGGACAGGCGGACCGATAGTGTTTCGCCTGGATCATAGATGGCGTCGTCGATGCTGGCGACTGTGACGGTCTTGGAGGTCTCGCCCGGCAGGAAGGTCAGCGTGCCGGAAACTGCACCATAGTCACCGGGCGCCACCGCAGTCCCGTTGACCGTTTGATAGGTGACCGAGAGGGTTGCCGCGGTCGAGCCCGTCTTGGTCACCGTCATGACCAGTGAGCCACCCTCCGTCGCGGTGGCGTTCGAGATGGCGAAGCTTGGCGCTGTATCATTGTCGGCCACCGACACTCTGCCCGTAGCGTTGGTGATGATTGCTCCTCCCGTCGCGCCCGAAAGCCCCACGGCAAAGGACTCCGACGCTTCGTGGACGGTGTCGTTGACGGTCGCGACGGTAATGGTCTTGGAGGTCTCGCCAGCCAGAAAGGTCAGCGTACCGGATGCGGCAACGAAATCGCCCGGCGCCGTCGCGGTACCATTGGCAGTCGCGTAGTTAACCGCCACGGTCGATCCGGTGACGCTCGAACGGGTGACGGTCAGGACCGCCGAACCGCCCTCGGTAACGGTCGCGTTCGAGATGGCCAGTTCAGGCACCGTCTCGTTGTCGATGATCGTGACGATGGCGTTCGCTTTGCCGAGCCCGGCGCCCGCGGTTGGACCCGACAAGGTGACCGCAAAAGCCTCCGGCCCTTCGTAGACGCTGTCGTCGGCCGTAGCGATCGAGATGGTCTTGCTGGTCTCACCGGCAGCGAAGGTGACCGTACCCGACGCAGCGGTATAATCGGCGGGTGCGGTCGCGGAATTATTCGACGTCGCGTAATTGACCGCCGCCACGCCGGATACCGATCCTGATCGCGTGATGGTCACGATTGCGCTGCCGCCTTCGGTGATGTTGGCATCGGCAACCGAGAAAGTACCGCTGGGCGCGCCCGCGACTTGATAATTGGTGCGATTGTCGGCCGGATCGAAGCCGGTTGAGACTTGCTGCCCATTACGAGGCCCTCCCGCGATCGTTACCGATACGAGGCGGCCCAATGGATCATAGGTGTAGACCATTGTTTCATTCGCGAGAGAAACCGTCGCGACACCGCCCGCAAACATGGCAGCGATCGACAGCGAAACACCCCGCCTCCACCGATTGGGTGTGCAAGCGGAGCCAATGTTGTTCATGATGGTCTCACCCCGAAGGCAGATGAGGGATCGCAAGCGCGCCATTATTTAAGAGTGCCAGTGACCTTCTCGGCCACGCCCTTCGCGAACTTGTCGGAAAATCTTGTGCTCCCACCCGCTGGCAATGGAGCCAGCGTGATCGCACAAAAGACCGGCGGACTATTGTCCGCGGCAAATGCTCGCCCCTTCAACATTCTCTAGCGCGCCCCCCGCGACCGACGGTAGCTAATCGCAGCAGGCGCTGGGATTCACTTCCGTGACACCGCACTTCAATCCCAGCAAAACAGCGGCCGTGAACACCACATACAACGCCGCAATTAATTGAAAATGAAGGTCATACATCCTTCGAGTCAAGCGTGATCTGCGCCAATGAAAAATTAGTCTATGCTTTCGACCCAAAGGCTGTAGCGGCGCTGTAATGGCCGGTGAGGTGCTGCGGATAGAAGCAGGACGGATGGAGATAGCGGTCGTTCCTCGCCTCGTTCGCCTCGGACGTTCCCGCCGCGGAGTCGTTCGCCGACGAAGATATCCTGAGGAGGAGAGCATCTATCGGAATAGTGCTGTTCGCGGCGACCGGGCCGCGATCGCGCCTGATCGGCGACGAGGCCACGCCAGTGATGGCGCATTGAGCCGGAGCGGCGCGCGGTACATCGGCACCCAGCGGGCACGCCCCCCCTTTTTCTGCTCCCCGGCGAAGGGGCACTGGTGGGATCGCCCCCCGACGATCCTCGAACATGCGGAGCATGTTAACCCGGTGCTCCTCCGCCGGGGAACAGCCCCCCCAACGGGTATCGGTCGGATTTGACGCGCCGCCGTGAATTGGCGGCCCGCCATCTATCCAACCCGAAAATGCGCCCACAGGACGGCCAGGATCACGAACAGTGCGATCCACGCGATCGCACCGTATCGCACCTCGTTCGCCCTGGACGTCGCGGGTGGGGGATCGTCGGCGGACGAAGCGATCCCGAGGAGGAGAGCGCCCCTGCGCTTCTGAAACTCCTCTTCCGCGATAGCCCCGCGCCGCTTCAGATCATCGAGCCATTGCAGTTCTTCGGCGACCTTGTAGCCGGCCATCCCCTTCCCCCCCGCTTATCCGCCCCACCTGCTCCCGCGGCGTTTCCAGAGCCATCGACCCAGCCCCTAATCAGACGGCGACCGTTGAGCGATGTCCCCGTCTCTACCTTCCTGGCTCTTTCGCCATCGTTTGCGCGACTGACGATGGATGTTCGAACCGCAGCCGGTACAAGTACCGACATAGTGAAGGCCATCCCATAACACCCTGCGTCGATCCGGATCATGCCGGTTCATCCTGCACAGGATAGAGCGAGGCACCAGGACCGGCACAAAGAATTCCTTGTCGAAAGCAGTTTTACTTGCGCCTCGACTCCCCGCCATCATGCAACTCGCGGACGCGCGCCAACCAAATACTCGCAGGGACCGGAAACCGGTAACCAGCGAGATGCAGGAGCGTTTTTACATCAGCTTGAAAACGCCCGCTATAGTCCATCTGGACTGGCTTACACCCGGGACTATCGCCGCTGTTCGGGTTACACTCACGGACCATGAGCGATCCCATTGTTCTCATCATCGACGATCATGCGCTGTTCCGGTCGGGGGTGGCCGCCTTGCTCTCCATCGGGCTGCACAATGCGGAGATTCGCGAGGCAGGCTCCCTGGAAGAGGCGCTGGCCTATAGAGGGATCAGCCCGTCGATCCTGATCCTCGACGTCCAGCTGCATGGGATCAGTGGCCTGCAGGGCATGGCCTCGCTGAGACGGAAGTGGCCCCATGCCCGCATCCTGGTGGTTTCGGCGTTCGACACCCCGGACATCATCGCCGATGCCCTGGCGCTGGGCGCCGAGAGCTTTTTGGCCAAGACCGAGCGCCCCGACCGGATGATTGCGACCCTTCGCCGCATGCTGGACGGCCCGCCCGGCAAGCCTTCCGCACGCCCCCCGGACAATGCGCGACCCTCCCTGACGCCGCGCCAGACCGAGGTGCTCGACCTGGTGTGCCAGGGACTATCCAACAAGATGATCGGACGGCGCCTTGGCCTTTCCGAGCATACCGTCCGTGGCCACGTCCAGGCCCTGCTTGCATCGCTTGGCGCGGCCACCCGGACGGAAGCTGCCTTTGCGGCCCGCCGCCTGGGCCTCATTCGGTGAACGCCCTGGCCCGCGGCGCCGCGCGCACCGAGCAAATACGAATGGTATTGGAGGGGGTGGGCGCGTCCCTGGCCGTCGGCATCCTGCTCCCCAGCCTCCTCGTCGTCTTCCTCAAACAGTCGGCGCCGCACGGATGGCTGGCAATCTGGTACGTGGCTTTTCTCGCCGGACGTTGGGTGATGGTTGTTGCCGCGCGGCATCTTTTGCGGTCCGGCGCCTATAGCGGACCCGGCAAGCGCATCGAATACGGCCTGGCGCTGCTGAAAATCTATGAAGGCTGCCTGTGGGGCGCCCTTCTCTGGATCGCGCTGCCCGCGTCGGACCCGGCCATCAGCATCGTCCTCATGGCCTTGCTCTGCGCCATTTGCGGCAACGCGGTTGCGTTGCTGGCACCGCTACGGGACCTCTATCTGGCGCTTGCCCTGCCCATGCTGGCGTTTGGTTTCACGCGATTCTGGTCGATGGGCACCACGCCGTATCGCGTGCTTGCGCTCTGCTGCATCCTGTATGTCGTCGGCCTTTATGGCCAATCGCGTCTTGCCAACCGGCGCATCCGCGATGTGATCCTGCTGCAGTTCGAGAACGACCGGCTGGTCGATCAGCTGCGCAATGAAATGGGCCTGGCCCAGGAAGCGCGATTCGAAGCGGAACGCGCCAATACGGCCAAATCCAGGTTCCTTGCCGCCGCGAGCCATGACCTGCGCCAGCCCGTGCACGCGCTGGGGATGTTCCTGGAGGCGCTTTCGCATAGCCGGCTGACGCCGACGCAGCGCCAGACCGTGGAAAGCGCGCAGACGGCAAGCCTTGCCTCGTCCGAGATGCTGAACACGCTGCTCGATTTCTCGCGCATCGAGGCTGGCGTGATCGTCCCCAATATCCGCGACATTCCGCTTCAGCCGCTGTTCGACAAGCTGGAGAATGAGCTGGCGCCGATGGCGGATGCGAAGCAGCTGATCTATCGCTCCCCGCAGACGCCGCTCTGGGTTACGTCCGACAGTGTCCTGCTGGAACAGATCCTGCGCAATCTGATATCGAACGCCATCCGCTACACCATCAGCGGCGGATTGTTCATCGGGTGCCGCCGCCGCTCCGGCGCGGTGTCGATCGAAATCTACGATACCGGCATCGGCATCGCCGAGAATGCGCAAGCCGACATCTTTTGCGAATTCCTCCAGCTCGGCAATCCGGAGCGCGACCGCCAGAAGGGGCTGGGGCTGGGACTCGCCATCGCGCACCGGCTGGCCGCCGCGCTCGGCCATCCGCTGTCCCTGTCGTCGGTGGTCGAGCGGGGCAGCGTCTTCCGGGTCAGCGTACCGCTGGCGTCTCCACGCCATGAAGGCACTGCGGCCGAACAGCTTCCCGACCGTCCCTTCGGGCAGCTTGCCGGGCGGACATTCCTGGTGGTCGATGACGACGCGATCGTGCGGGCCGGGATGCGGCATCTGCTGCGCAGCTGGGGTTGCGAATGCCACACGGCCGAATCGCAGCGTGAGGCGATCGACCTGCTGGCGAAATATCCGCGACCGGACGCGATATTATGCGACTATCGCCTCCGGGACGGACAGACGGGCGCCGATGTGGCCGCGATGCTCCGGCACTATATCGGCGGCGACATTCCCGCCCTGCTGATCACCGGCGACACGGCCCCCGAGCGGCTGCGCGAGGCGATGCTCAGCGGGTTGCTGCTCATGCACAAGCCGGTTTCCCCGGCGCAGCTGTATCAGCATCTTTGCCGGCTGGTTGCGGATTCGCCGGGATCGTAGCGGGATCGTAGCGGGGTCGCGCGGCGCTGAGGTGAGCGAGCCGTGCCTGACGTTCAAAGGGAGCGGTGGCGAATGGCGGCTGGCGCACCACCTTCAGCCGTTGGGGCAACGAGGCATGGTGTTGTCATCATCGATTCGTATCGAACGCGACGATGCCGGCGTTGTGCGTTATCGCCTTTTGAAGAGCGAAGCGGCTGACAGTCCCCAGTCCTGAGGTACGAATTTTTCGGGGTAGCTGCGGCCCTGTGCCCAGCCTAGCTTCCGGGCGGTATGAGCACGCGCGTACACGACGGATCCTGGGCGCTTTCCGAAAAGGAGAAGCAGACGCTTCGCCTGATCGTCCGCGGGCATGACGCAAAGTCGATCGCGCGCCGCCTCGATCTTTCGGTCCACACGATCAACGAGCGGCTGCGCGATGCGCGGCGTAAGATGGCGGTATCGAGCAGCCGCGAGGCGGCGCGCCTGTTGCTGGCGGCGGAGGGCGGCCCCGAATTTCCTGACCCCGAATTGCTTGGGGACATCGAAATCGGGGAAGACGCTGGCCCCGGCCGGATGGATCAGGGGGCAGGGCGGCCATTCCGCCGGCCCCGGATCATCATCGGAGTTCTGCTCATGACGCTTGCTCTCTGCCTGTTGGCTTTTGCCACTATGCCCCAACTCGCTTCAACCGCGCCGCCTGAGCCGGTCGCGTCGCGCGTCGCGCCGGATGTGGCGGTGGTGGACACCGCGCGGAAGCTTCTCGTCCTGCTCGATCAGGGCCGCTGGGAAGAAAGCTATCAGGCATTCGCGCCGACCTTCCGCAAGCTGAACACCCTCCAGGTCTGGACCGACGTGTCCAAAGAGGTGCGCGCCCCCCTGGGCGCCGCGCTCTCGCGCACCTTCCTCAGCCAGGAGGATATCGCCGCGCCGCCCCATGGCTATCAAATGGCCAAGTTCCGCACGCGCTTCGCCAACAAGGAAATGGTGGAGAAGGTAACGCTGGAGCACGTGAATGGCGCGTGGCTTGTGGTGGGGGTGATGATCGAGTGAGGTTCGGTTTATGAAGCCATAAGGTCCACGCCAAGGCGCAGCCAGTCAGGCGAGCGCGACTATAAGGGCCATATCTCGAAGGCTGGCGATCCGATGCTGCGCTCTGCGCTTTATGAAGCGGCCAATGTGCTGCTCGTACGGGTCAAGCGCCCCTCGGCGTTGCAGACATGGGGCAAGGCGCTGGCCGAAACCAGGGGGCCAAGCGCGCCCGCGTCGCCGTCGCCCGCAAGCTCGCCATCCTGCTCCACCGCCTTTGGCAGGCGGACACCGAGTTCTGCTGGAACTGACCCCGGCAGAACCACGACCGAAGGCCAAAACCGGACGATCCCGCTTATAGTGTCGCGGCCCAGACCGCGTTGGCGACATCAGGGACGTCCACCTACCTCGCCTGACCGCGATCATGCGGCATGGTCTCAATGCCGCCAAGGCCGACCATGACCACGAAGACAACCATAGACCAAGGTCAGAATACAAGGAATATCAGCATCATGACGGAATCAATTAGACAACACTATACTTAACTAGCTTCTGACCTTCGCGGTTGATTTCATTCTGAGAGCCGGAGATAGTTTAGCATAGCGCCCCCGAATTCCGCGGCTGCTTTTCGACAATCCTCACCTGAAACGGCTTGGGAGAAGAGACCCAATAGCGGCTATCTCATGGGCGCGGGATGTCGATCCTATGATCGTCAACTATGCGCCAGACGTCACCATCGCGTGTCAGGGTCGCGATGTGATAAACGATCTTGTCGTGGTAGTGAGCCGCGAAATGGCAGTCGACCGATGCTGCATTCCGATCGGAAACGCACGATAGCTCCGACAGCTTGCTTGCGGGAATGACATGCCCTGTGACGGACCCGGCTGGATAGCGGTTTAAGTACGCCACCAGGCGATCCTCGCCCGCCCGATTTACGGCGGCGATAACGTCCGCACGATTGGGAAGGGCCGCCTTGTCTCGCGCTACCGCGGGCGCGCCGAGGAGCACGACGCAACCAATAAACAGATGGAGTCGGTGCCTCACCTCCTCAAGTTAAGGCGCTTTTGCCCCCTGGCGCAACGTTCCCTTTCCCTATCCTTTGCGCCATCTCAGGGCAGCAAGTCATTTCCAAAGGAAATCCGGCCGATTCTAGTTCGGATCTTTTACGGACGGCGCAAAGGTGATGATTTTCGAGATCTTCCCGCTCGGATCTACGGTGATCTGGTCACCTCCCCGAGCAAAAACCTTGCCGTCGGCCTGAACGATTACCCATGTCAGCAGGGCCACATCGTGATGCGCAGAGACATCGCCGATTTCAAAATGGCCTCCCGGGAATTTCTCATGGAACGTGGCCATGTCCTGAATGACCAACGTTCGGCCGGTCGACCAATCATGTCGGGCCGTTTGATATTCGATGGTATCGGCCAGAACATCATTGGCGATTTTCAAGCGCTGATCGATGTCGTCTGTGTTCCAGGCGCTTATATATTTCCGGTATATATTCCAGGCTTCCTGATTGGTCATTGCTGACGCTCCTTTTTTCGCCTGATCCGGCGCTGCCTGTGCAGAAACCGGGATCAATAAAATCGCTAAATTCATCAAGATAGCCGCACAAAGCATGACCGTTTTCCCGCGGGCACGCCGCATCCGAGGCTCGGACGGGACGGGATTCGACGGTATAACGGCGGAATCGTCGTCTTCGGTCGGGAAGGCCATCGCGGCAGGGGACAACGAAACCATCTATCTCTCCTGAAACGGCGGGGGGCCGTCCGTCGATCGTTAAGCGATCGGTGTGTCAGAAACTGTCAGCAACGAACGCCAGTCGCGATCCTGCTGCCGCCACTGCGTTATGATCGATTGGCGTCGCCCGGGGTATCGTTCCTCCGAGATTGCCTTCACCTGCAAACGGTCGATACGGAAATGGCGGAAGGCCGAGCGATGCTCGCACCAGGCCGCCAGCAAGCGCACATCGTCGAAATACACGATGGCGATGGGCCAGATGGTGCGATCGGATGGCGTGCCGTGCGCGTCCTCGTAGCGGATCTCGGCTTTGCGTTGCCGGCGGATGGCATCCCGCAACAAGGCGGTCTGCGGCGGATCCACGCGCTCGGACGCCGATGACGGCGCTACGAGCGCAGGTGGCCCGTCACGTGTCGCGGGACCGTTGCTTCCCGCGGAAAGGATTTTTGCCAACGCGCTTTCGCTGCCTTTCGCCAGGGCGGGGTCGGCCCGCTGCTGCACCCAGCCCAGGCCAAGGACCAGCGCGTCCAGTTCATCCTGTGAAAAAGCGAACTCCGGAAGAAAAAAACCTTCCCGCAAACAATAGCCGACACCCGCCTCTCCCTCGAGCGGCGCGCCCAGCGAACGCAGCGTATCGATGTCCCGGTATATGCTCCGCTGCGAAACGCCCAGTTCACCGGCCAGATCGAGCGCCGTGACGGGCATTCTGCGGGCGCGCAGAATGCCGATCAGTTCAAATAGCCGACCGGTCCGCGACATGAGCAATGTCTTCCTCGTCAAACATATGACTGCCATATAGGAACGCGCCAGCTATCCCGTCAGCCGGCATCGAAAGTCCGGCAATGCCGCCAGGTTCGTGCAGGGCATCGCGCTGCCGGCCGATCGACGGGGTGCCCATCAAAAGAGTGGTTCGGCAAGGCCTTGCGCCCGTCAGCGCGGCCGAAATGGGACACCACAATGCGCCCATTTCGGAACTTTTCGGGGCGGCATGACGTTAGCGCGTCTCAAAACAAAGGGAGTGAGACGATGGCTGACCCAAGATATGACGACCGCACCGAGACAGTAGTAGTACGCCGCGGCATGAGCGGAACAGCAATTGTGGGGATCATCCTGGCGATTGCCGCGGTGATCGTCGCGCTGCTCTTCGCCACCGGTTTCTGGAGCGCTGACGTCAAAGAAGGCGAGCTTCCCAAGATCAACGTCAGCGCCGACAGCGGCAAGCTTCCCGATGTCGATCTGAAGTCCAAGGAAGTCGTCGTCGGCACCAAGACGACCACGGTGGACGTGCCGAAGGTGAAGACCGAGAAGGAAGAGATTTCCGTTCCGGTCGTCGGCGTCAAAGACGACAATAAATGATCATGGCCGGGAGCGCAGCTGCTGCGCTCCCGGGTCTATCGAAGCACCTGATCGGGGCTGGGCGCCAGCAGAGACTATCCCACAGGCGCGCAACAGCAGGGCCAGCGCAAAACCTGTTGCGATAAGCCACAGGCTCGCCGTGGCCGCGAAACCGATGAAGCAGAGCATCACGCGCCCGACCAGCCCCATGTACCGCCCCCTGTTCGCTTCGCCGCCCGTCTTTTTGAGGTTCTCGCCCCGGATCCGGGAGAAGGTGCCGTCGCGGCCCAATCTATCGCGATCGCCGTGCTCGACCTATAGCAGGAAGATGGTTGCCAGCCGTCAGACCCTCGCCGACGTCGCCTTCGTCGGTGAAGTTATCGAGTGGCGCGGTCCGGCCCCTTTCTTCTTCGTCGCAGTGCCGCCCGAATGGGTCGGCGAGTTGAGATACGCCGCGAGACTCGCCAGCTATGGCTGGGGTGTCGTCCCGGTGCAGGCGACGATCGGCGGCGTGCCCTTCACCACTTCCCTGTTCCCCAGGGACGGCGGATACCTGCTGCCGCTCAAAATGGCTGTCCGGGCAAAGGGGAAGATCGGGCTGGGCGATATGGCAGCTGTCGAAATCCGGGTGACCGTGAACGACGGCGCTTAGGCGCGATGGGATATTGCGGCACGGTAACCAGACCATAGTCGATACATAATTCCACGCGTCCTCGCCAGCGCGCCGACGGACGCGATATCTGGATTACGGTCCCGGCCGCTCGCGTTATGGGCTCAGGATCCCGGACTGTAGCGGCGCTCGATGTGGCCGGTGAGGTCCTGCGGGTAGAAATAGACCGGGCGGAGATTGCCGTCGGCGTAGCGTTGCGCCTGATCGTTGAAATGCGGTGAGGCGGGATCGCCGCTTTCGCCGCCCGCGGTGACCGCCCAGGCCCTGAGGCGCGGGCCGAATTCGACGATCGCGACGAAGCTGTTGCCGCTGGTGCCGTAATAGTTCTTCGTGTTCGCATAGGGCCGCGCGCCGAACGAGGCGAGCGAGCCCCATTGCGCCGAGGTGAAGTGCACGGCGATGCTCGGTTTCGAATCGTCGAACCGGGCGGCGATCGAATCGTCGAGCCGCTGGAAGCGGTTGATCCGGCCCCAGGCGACGCGCCAGCCGCCGAAATCGTGGGTCAGCCGGTCCCCCGCCTGGGCGAGCGCATCAAGCTTCGCGTCCGGCGTGACCTTTGCGGCGATATAATCGGGCACGTTCATGCGCTCGGCACGGGCGAAGCCGCCGACATCCTTCCACAGGGTGTCGCCCCAGAACACCGCGAGCGCGGTGGGCTCCGAGCTGGCCGACCAGCGATAGTCCCAGCCCCGGAGCAACGCGACCGGCGCGGCGAGCTTCGCGCGGCGTGGGTCGGCGGCGGGCAGGGCTTCCCAGGCGGCGACGAGCTGCGGGACCAGGACGGCAAAGGCGGGCAGATAGGAATCATAGGCCGCCGCGCGGAGCTTTTCCGGAGTGAAGCCGCTTTTCCCGGTCAGCAGCAGATCGGCATGGGTGCCGCGCGCATCGGGGCCGGCGCTGTCCATGTAGCGCGGATAGTCGCTCGCCTTTGGGCTGTCGGGGCCGGCAGCCTGCCACGGCCAGTCATTGGTGTTCTTCGCCCAGCCGACCGGCGGGTTGATCGCATTGGGCAGCGACGCGATGCTGTGCAGGCCCTGCCAGTCCGTCGCCGGATCCGCGCCGTCGACCGGCTTTTCGTAATCGAAGCGCGTATCGCGCACCGGCACGAATTGCGGGTGGAGATAGGCGATCTCCCCCTTGTCGTCAGCGAACAGCGTGTCGTTCGAGCTATTGGCCTGGCGGCCGGCGACGTCGAGATAGGAAGCGAGATCCGTCGCCTTGGTGCGCAGCCAGCTCTGTTCGAGCGCGGGGACCGGTTTCCACATCAGCGAGACAGCGATCCATTTGCCGTCGCGCTTTGCGACCACCGGGCCGTGATGGGTGCGCCAGGTGGTGAAATGGCGCGTAGCCAGCGTCCCGTCCGGCTGGCGGACGGCGATGGCGATGCGGCTGGTGGTGAGCGGGCGGGTCTTCTCGCCGTAGCGATAGGCGAGCTTGCCGGGCTTCCAGATCACCGTCTCCGCGAACTCGTCGACATTGTCGACGCCGGACGAGGTGTGCATCCAGCCGGCATTGGCATTGAAACCCTGATAGATGAAGAACTGCCCCCAGGTGGAGGCGCCGTACGCATTGAGCCCCTCCCCGCTCGTCATCTGCAACTCGGAGCGGAAATAGAAGCTGGTGTGCGGGTTGATCAGCAACAGGGCGTGGCCGTCGGCGGTGTTCTTCGGCGCGATGGCGATGCCGTTCGAGCCGCGCGGCTCGGCCGGAACGCGGCCGAGCTCGGCGTCCGTCAGCGCGACCTGGCGGCGGCCGTACAAAGTCTCGAGCTCCGACAGCGAGATGCGTTCGATATCGCCGCCGATGCTGCCCTCCGTGAAGGACAGCGCCATCCAGGGCTCGAAGCGCGTCAGCACTTTCGGGCGGACGGCGGGGTGGGTGGCGAGATAATAGTTCAGCCCGTCGGCCCAAGCCTGCATCAGCGTGCGCAGCCAGGCGGGGCTTTCCCGGTACTGTTTCTGCAGCACGACCGGATCGACATAGAGGCGCTGGCGCAGATCGGCCCAGATCGCCTTTTCCCCCTCGGCCTCCGCCGTGCGGCCGAGCGCGGTCAGATAATTGGCCTCGATCCGGCTGAAATCATCCTCCGCCTGAGCGTAGATCGCGCCGAACACGGCATCCGCATCGCTCTTGCCCACGACATGGGCAATGCCCCAGTCGTCGCGAGTGATGGTGACCCGGGTCGCCTGCGCCTTCCAGCCGGCGAGCTCGTTCGGGGCGGCCTGGGCGATCGCGGGGAACAGCAGCGCAGCGGCGAGGAGCAGGTTGCGCGGAAGGAGCGTCAGTCTATCCATGCGCAGGGGCTATCGGGCGCAGCGGCCCGCGACAAGGAGGGCAATGATGGGAACGCTGATCGGGAGGTGGCTCGCACTCGCGCTCGCTTTCGCCACGCCGGCAGTGGCGGCCGAGCCGGAATCGCTGCTGCTGCGGCCGGACCGCGTGTTCGACGGCGTCGATCCGGTGGCGCACGCCGGGTGGGAGGTGCTGGTGACGGGCGACCGGATCATCGCGGTCGGGCCGAAGCTGGCCGCGCCCGCCGGCGCGCGTGTGATCGCGTTGCCAGGGCAGACCCTGATGCCGGGCATGATCGAAGGCCATGGGCATCTGTTCCTGCATCCCTATGACGAGACGAGCTGGGACGATCAGGTGCTGCACGAACCGCTGGCGCTGCGCACCGCGCGGGCGGTGGCGCAGGCGCGCGCGACTCTGCTGGCCGGTTTCACCAGCGAGCGTGATCTTGGCACCGAGGGGGCGGGCTATGCCGATGTCGGACTGAAACAGGCGATCGACCAGGGCATCGTACCCGGACCGCGGCTGACTGTGGCGACGCGGGCGATCGTCGCGCTAGGCGCTTACGGCCCCAAGGGATTCGAGCCGGGCACCGCCATCCCGCAGGGCGCGCAGGAAGTGAGCGGCGCCGCCGAGATGGTGCGCGCGGTGCGCGAGCAGATCGCGGCGGGCGCCGATGTGGTGAAGCTCTACGCCGATTATCGCTGGGGCCCGGGCGAGCCGAGCCGGCCAACCCTGTCGCTGGCCGAGATCGTGGCCGCGACCGAGGCAGCGCATGATGCGGGGCGGACCGTCGCGGTGCACGCTTCCACCGCCGAGGGCATGCGCCGCGCGATCGCGGCCGGGGTCGACTCGATCGAGCATGGCTATGGCGGGACGGCGGAGGTGTTCAGGGCGATGGCGGCGAAGGGGATCGCGCTGTGCCCGACGCTCGCCGCATCCGATGCGGTGGCGCGCTATCGCGGCTGGAAGGGCGCCGATCCGACCCCGGCGGGCGTGACGGAAAGCCGCAGGAGCTTCGCGCTCGCGCGTGCGGCCGGCGTGCCGATATGCATGGGCGGCGATGTCGGGGTTTTCACGCACGGCGACAACGCGCGCGAGATGGAGCTGATGGCGGCGGGCGGCATGCCGGCGGCGCAGGTGATGATCGCGGCGACATCGGGCAATGCGCGGGCCTTCCATCTCGATGCCAGGCTGGGCGCAGTGAAGGCCGGGTTGCTCGCGGACCTGATCGCCGTCGGCGGCGATCCGACGCGGGACGTGGCGGCAGCGCGCGACGTGCGGCTGGTGATCAAGGGCGGCGTGGTGGTGAAGGGGCCGTGAAGTCCTGTTGCCCGAACGGGTAGAGGTGAACGGTCTGTGGCAGGGTAATTTCGACCTTCCCCTCCCCGTCGAGCTTCGCGACGATCGCGCGCAGGATCGTCGCCAGCACGGCGGCATCGGGCGCGTGGCCGGCATCCTTGATCACGAAGGCAGCGCCGGGCTTGTGCGCCGCTTCCGCCGCTTTGGCGAGCTGCTCGCCCATTTGCCAGGGCACGGTGTCATCGGCAGTGCCCTGGACGAGGTATAGCGGCTCATCAAGCTTCGAGACCGCTGCCGCATTGTCATATTCATTGGGCACGGCGGCGCGGAAGATCCTGGAAACCATGTCGCGCAGGCGAGTGAAGGCGCCGATCGTGACCAGCGCATCGAGCCGCTGGCGCGTGGCGAGCCCGAAGGCGACGCCGCCGCCAAGGCTGTGGCCGATAACGATCAGCCTGCCCGAGCCGGCGATGCCGCGGGCGCGAGCATAAAAGGCGTCGGCGTCGGCGGCGAGCCCGGCTTCGCTCGCGGTGCCCGGGTTTCCGCTATATTCGCGATACTCCGCCGCGACGATGCCGTAGCCCTCGGCAATCAGCGGGGCGAACCATTGAACCGATCGCATCGCGCTCGAGCCATTGCCATGGAAGACGAGCAGGGTCGGCTTGCCGTCGCGCGGGGCGATCTCGATGCCGCCGAGCGTCAGGCCGTCGGCCGTCCGCACTGCGTCGAGCACGGCGGTGGCGGGCAAGCCGTCCAGGCTGAGCGGTGCAGTCGGCGCGGGATAGATGCGATGATGGACCTGCGCCGTCGCCGGCGTCGCGGCGAGCAAGGCGGGCAGCAGGGCGCAGGCGAGGCGATTCATGGCGGGGCGATGGTAGCGCGGGCAAAGAGACGGGCAAGAGGATAACTGCGGCGGGCGATTGCCTCATTCGCCGCGCACGCTAAGCCGGCACCATGTCAGCCGAGATCGATCCGTTCCACGCCATCGTCATCAGCCGCGCCGCACACCGCATGGCGGCCGAGGGGCGCTCGATCATCCATATGGAGTTCGGCCAGCCCTCCACCGGCGCGCCTGCCGCTTCGATCGCGCGGGCGCATGACGTGCTCGACAGCGACGGCATGGGCTATTGGGAGAGCATGGCGCTGAAGGCGCGGATCGCGCGGCATTATGACGAAGCCTATGACGTAACCATCGATCCGGAACAGGTGGTGCTGACCTGCGGCGCCTCCCCCGCCTTCGTGCTGGCGCTGTCCTGCCTGTTCGCGCCGGGCGACCGGGTGGCGTTCGCGCGGCCTGGCTATGTCGCGTATCGCAACACGGCGAAGGCGCTTCACCTGGAACCAGTCGAGATCGGCTGCGGCGAGGCCGAGCGGTTCCAGATCACCGCGGCGGCTGTCGAGCGGCTCGACCCCGCGCCGCACGGTCTTATCCTGGCCAGCCCGGCCAACCCGACCGGCACGATCATCGCAGCCGAAGAGCTGGCCGCGATCGTCGCGGTGTGCCGGCGGCGGGGAATCCGGATCATCTCGGACGAGATCTATCACGGGCTGAGCTATATCGGCGCCGCGCGATCAGTGCTGCAGGACGAGCCCGAGGCGCTGATCGTCAACAGCTTCTCCAAATATTTCAGCATGGCCGGCTGGCGGCTCGGCTGGCTGATCGTGCCCCCTTCGCTGATCGACGCGGCACGCGCGCGGATGGGCAATCTGTTCCTGACGCCGCCATCGCTGGCGCAGCATGCGGGCCTGATCGCGTTCGATTGCCGCGACGAGCTGGAGGGGCATGTCGCGACCTAT
Organism: Parasphingomonas zepuensis; assembly: GCF_036663735.1. Taxonomy (NCBI): domain Bacteria; kingdom Pseudomonadati; phylum Pseudomonadota; class Alphaproteobacteria; order Sphingomonadales; family Sphingomonadaceae; genus Parasphingomonas; species Parasphingomonas zepuensis. The sequence goes on from NZ_JAXOJO010000005.1 coordinate 346,235, forward strand.
GCGCGCAATCGAGACCTGCTGCTCGCCGCCCTGCCCGCGCTCGGCCTGAAGAAGATCGCACCGCCCGACGGCGCCTTTTATATCTGGGCGGATATCGGGCATTTGACCGACGACAGCATGGCCTTCTGCATCGCGCTGCTCGAGGATACCGGGGTGGCGACGGCGCCGGGGATCGATTTCGATCCGGTGGAGGGGCGTCGATTTCTGCGGATCAGCTTTGCGGTATCGACCGACCGAGTCGAGGAAGCGCTGCGGCGGATGGTGCCGTGGTTTGCGGCGCGCGCGCCCGTGCGCGTCGGGGCCGACGGTTGAGGAGTACGGAGCGAGACATGACCGATGAGCGGATTGCCCAATGTGCATGCGGTGCCCTGAGCGCGACGGCCCGCGGCGATCCGGTGCGGATTTCCATCTGCCATTGCCTGGACTGCAAGCGACGGTCCGGGAGCGCATTTTCCTACAACGCGACCTATGCGGCGGCGCAGGTTTCGACGCACGGAGAGCATGGTACATATCGCAGGACAGGCGACGAGGGCCGCTGGGCGGAGTTTCATTTCTGTGGCCGGTGCGGCACGACGGTGTTCTACGAGATCGAGGCACGGCCGGGCATGGTGACGGTGCCCGCCGGCGGGTTCGCCGACATGGGTTTTCCCGAACCAACCGTCGAGGTTTACGGCGAGCGCCGGCCAGACTGGTGCGTCATTCGATCGACGGGACCGCTGGCTGAAGAGTGAAGGGCTGGGCTTGGGAGAGGATGCATGGAGATCGAGCCGCGGAAATTTGCCGACGCATGGGCCGCTGCATGGAATGCGCACGATATCGAAGCCGTGCTCGCCCATTTTCATGACGACGCGACCTTCTCCTCGCCCTTCGCCGCATTGGTCCTGCCCGAAAGCCGGGGCCGGCTGATCGGGAAAGCGGCGATCCGGGATTATTGGACCATCGGCATCGCGCGCATCCCGGATCTGCACTTCACGATCGACGCGGTATTCGTCGGCATCGACTGCATCGTCATCGCTTATGTGAACCAGAGGCAGGCGCGGGTGAGCGAAGTGCTGAAGTTCGCCGGCGCGCTGGTGATAGAGGGCCATGGCACCTATGCCGAGGGTGTCGTCAATCCGACCGGCGCGAGCGCCTGACGGGCATTGGCCCGACGCTGATAATTGATCTGATTTCCCGCGAGCAGGTGCCGGACCTTATGTGTCGTACTCGCCGCTGTCCCACGGCTCGAAAAAAGCCATGTAATTTCCCGGCTGAGCCTCCACCGCGGAGACATCATCACCATCTTCCGGCTCGCGGGGTACAAGTCCGAAAACCGTGCCGAAGCGCTCGACGGAAAAGGGGGCAATCCTGATCCGCTGCCTTGTGATGTTTCCGAGCTCTTCGAGCCTTTGGTGGCAAAGCGCTCGCCGTGCCTCTGCATCGAGCGTAGCGCGCAGACCCAGGTCATCGATCTTCGCCTCGAGAAATCCACCTGCTTCATCGAACAGGTAGAGCGCCACAAACTCTCTACCCGGCGCGGCGCCTAGTGCCGGTTCAAAGGGCGTCGTCAGGAAAAAGCTACGGCCGTCCTCGGTCTTGCCTATATCCGCAGCGTAGTAATCGTCGTGATCGATCGCGATCAGACTGGGAAAGGACTGAGTCATCAAGCATTCGCCTTCGGCACGATATCCCGATTGAGCGGATTTGCAGTATTGCACCAGATTGTCGACATAATCTGCCCTCCCGACCTGTTGGGGTGATTGACGCCTGCCCAACTACGCGGTGCGGAGGGTTAACAGCCCCGCCCCCGATCGCCGCCCCGCATCATCCCGCTTGTCGTTCGTCCCGCCCCTGGCGTATCGGTTCGGCCCGGTCAGGATGCCCGATCACCGATGTTGAGCCAGCCCGAACAAGCGCTGCAGAATCTGGAAGAGGCGCGCGGCCTGCGCGCTGCCGGCACGCCGTATCGCGAGATTCGCCGCAAGCTCGGACTCAGTGCCGGGCAGCTCGGCCATATTCGCCGGGCGCTGAAGCGCGAAAAGGGCGCGCGGACGCGGCTGCACAAGGCGGTGCCGGAGGCGACCGACCGCGATCTCCCGGTCAGCCAGTCGGTTCTGCCAGCCGGCCTGCGCAAGCGCCTGACCGCTTCGGGCTATCATACGCTCGGCGATCTGGCGGACCGGCTGGCCGATCCCGACTTTCCCGGCCTGGAGACGATGCCCGGCATCGGCCCGCACCGGGCGCGGCTGGTGAAGGGGCTGCTCGATCATTTCGGCTTGCTGCCCGGCCCGAGCGACCTGCAGGCAGCGATCGAGCGGCTCTTTCCCGAATTCCGATAGCGCGAGCCATGCGTAGTCTTCTTGCAACGCGCCCGCGCCGCCTCTAATTTACGCGCCTCCAGGCCGCTGGCACCGGCCCTCCGACCGGATGTGCAGCATGACCTTTTCCCTGACCGCAACGCCAGTTCGCCTTGCCTTCAGGGACGATCATCATGCCTGCCATTTCCATTTCCGGTCTTTCCTGGTCAACGCCTGACAACCGCCCGGTCCTTACCGATCTCGACCTGAGCTTCGGCGCCGAGCGCGCCGGACTGATCGGGCGCAACGGCGTGGGCAAATCCACCTTGCTCAAGCTGATCGCCGGGCAATTGCCGATCCAGTCGGGCCGGATCGCCGCCACCGGGACGATCGGGGTGCTGCGCCAGACCGTGCAGCTGGACCGCGACGAAACCGTCGCCGACCTGTTCGGCGCGACTGGCGCGCTTGCCCTGCTCCTCCGCGCGGAACAGGGCATGGCGACAATCGAGCAACTGGATGCGGCCGACTGGACTCTGGAGGACCGCATCGCCGCTTCGCTCGGACGGGTCGGGCTGGAGGCCGGTCCCGAGACGCCATTGGCCGCGCTGTCCGGCGGTCAGCGCACGCGGGCGAGCCTGGCCGCGGTGGTTTTCGGCGAACCCGATTTCCTGCTGCTCGACGAGCCGACCAACAATCTCGATCGGGCGGGGCGGGAGGCGGTTATCGGACTGCTCGCCGGCTGGCGCGCGGGCGCGATCGTCGTCAGCCATGACCGCGACCTGCTTGAGACGATGGACGCGATCGTCGAACTGACCAGCCTTGGCGCGACCCGCTATGGCGGCAACTGGAGCCGCTACCGCGAGCGCAAGGCGATCGAACTGGCGGCGGCCGAGCACGACCTGGCCGAAGCGGAACGGCATGTCGCCGCGGTCGCGCGCGGCGCGCAGGAAACGGCCGAGCGCAAGGGGCGCAAGGATGGCGCGGGCAAGCGCAAGGGCGCGAAACGCGATATGCCGCGCATCCTGATAGGCGCGCGCAAGGACCGGGCCGAGGACAAGGGGGGCGAGAACCGCCGGCTGGCCGAGCGGCAGCGGGCGGAAGCGAGCGAAGCCGCCGCGGCGGCGCGGGCGCGGATCGAAATCCTGCAGCCCTTTGCGGTGGCGCTGGCGCCGACCGGCCTGGCGGCGAACCGGATCGTGCTGGAACTGACGGACGTGACCGCCGGATATGAGCCCGGCGTGCCCGTGCTGCGAGACGTGTCGCTGACGATCACCGGGCCGGAGCGGATCGCGGTGACCGGGCCGAACGGATCGGGCAAGACGACTCTGCTGGCGCTGATCGCCGGGCAGCTGAAGCCATGGGTCGGGAGCGTACGCGTGCCCGTCGCCATGGCGATGCTCGACCAGCAGGTGAGCCTGCTCGATCCGGCGCGCTCGATCCGCGACAATTTCGCGGCGATCAACGGCCCGGCGGACGAGAATGCGTGCCGCGCGGCGCTTGCCCGGTTCATGTTCCGGGCCGATGCCGCGTTGCAGATCGTCGGCACGCTGAGCGGCGGACAGTTGCTGCGCGCCGGGCTGGCCTGCGTGCTGGGCGGGACGGAACCGCCGTCGCTGCTGATCCTCGACGAGCCGACCAATCATCTCGACCTGGAGTCGATCGCGGCGGTGGAGGCGGGGCTGCGCGCTTATGACGGCGCACTGCTGGTGGTCAGCCATGACGCTGCGTTCCTGGCGGCGATCGGGACAGATCGACGTATCGAGATCGAAGCGCCGGCCTAGAGCCGCGAGCGCGAAATCCAACCCAGATCGGTTCAGTTGGAAGGTCGTCATGACGGCCGGCCCCCTTCGCCATCGCCGCCCGATTCCCCGCGAGCCTACGCCGTGACCAGAAAGAAAATGGAAGAAAAACGAAGTAAAAATCAATAATAAGAACAAGAACGGGAAGAATAGAATTATGATGAGCATAGGCGTCCGTTTATGCCAGTTTAACCATCATCACACCAAGTTTTCGCGACAGCGCTAGAGTCAAGAATCCAACCAATATGGTGGGATGTGTCACCGGCACGGCACAGGCCGGGCAAGATCGCGCCGATCGACTCAGTCACTGCTTGCGAGTCTCTCCCGCTTTGCTTCACCTTTGCCGCAATAAGACGATCAGACGCCCGGGGGGATGTTCACAGGCATGGATGAGGAGATGAATTCATGCACGGAATCAAGCACGTAAAACTCGCCGGCATTGCCTCGCTGGCGCTCGTCGCCGGTCTGGCGGCCATTCCCGCTCAGGCGCAGGAAACGCCCGCCACCGATGGCGCGAGCCCGACCGACGACATCGTCGTGACCGGATCGCGTATCCGCCGCAACCCGCTCGACCAGGACAAGCCGATCGTGACGGTCGACGAAGCAGCCATCGCGCGAACCGGCCTCAGCTCGGTCGCGGACGTGCTGCAGCGCCTGCCCAGCGCCGGCGGCGGCCTCAACACCAAGGTCAACAATGCCGGCAATATCGGCGGCCCGCCGGACGGCACCGGCGTCAGCTCGGGCTCCGCGGAAATCGACCTGCGCTATCTCGGGGCGAAGCGGACGCTGGTGCTGGTCGACGGCCTGCGCTTCGTCAACGGCTCAGCGGCGGGCGGCATCCCCGCCTCAGTCGATCTCAACGCACTGCCGACCAGCATGATCGAGCGCGTCGAGGTACTTCAATCGGGCGCCTCGCCGCTTTACGGAACGGACGCTGTAGCCGGGGTGGTCAACATCATCACCAAGCAGGGGCAGGAGGGCCTGAAGGCCTCTGCCCAGTTCGGCACCTTTCGCCAGGGCGACGGGCATACCCAGAATTACGAGGCGAGCTACGGCATCCAGTCCCGAGATACCGGAACTTCGGTCGTCTTCGGCGGCTATTATACCAAGCAGGACGCGGTCAGCACGGCCGATCGCTCGATCTCGCAATTCCCGACACCCGGCGCTGTCGCCTGCGACGACCCGGCCTTTGCCTCCATTGGCGGTGTCGGATGTAGCGGTTCCCCGCCACTCGGACGCTACCGCGTGCTCGGTCAGAACCTGACGCTGAAAGCGCCGGTTGTCGGTCGCGTGGCGACGCTGGCGGATTTCAAGACGTTCACCGATGCCGACCGCTTCAACTTCGGGCCGTTCAACTATCTGCTGACGCCGTCGGAGCGCTATGGCGGGTTCCTGAATTTCAAGCAGGAACTGACCGATGCCGTCAACATGCGGGTCAAGCTGGTCTATAACCACCGGCATTCGCGGACTCAGGCCGCGTTCCTCCCGCTCGTCATCGGGCCGGACGCGGGCAACGGCAATCTGCTCGACCGGATTTCAGTCGATGCGACCAATCCATACAACCCGTTCGGCGTCACGCTTTCCTCAGGGGTGAACCTGGACGGCACACCTTCGGGCGTGCCCGCCAATTATGTCGCGATCAATCGCCGCTTCGTCGAGGGTGGCCAGCGCGTCTTCACGCAGGACGTCGATACGTTTTCGGGCACGGTGACATTCGACGGTGATTTCCATATCGGCGATCACAAATGGTATTGGGACGTCAACGCCGTCCTGGGCCTGAACGATGCGCATCAGCTGTTCACCGGAAACGTCAACGCCGCGAACCTCGCACGGGCGCTCGGGCCCGTATCCCAGTGCACCGGCGCGTGCGTGCCGTTCAACATCTTCGGCGGCGCAGCGATCGGCGGCGCGGGCTCGATCACGCCGGCGATGCTCGATTTCGTGACGTTCGACGAGCGCGACAAGAGCCAGCAGAATCTGGCCGATTTCACCGCCAACCTGTCGGGCTCGCTGTTCACGCTGCCTGCAGGCGATGTCGGCGTGGCGATCGGCTACGAGCATCGTTACCAGAAGGCGAGCTACGATCCGGATCCCATCATCGTCGCCGGGCTCGGTGCCGATGTGCCCACCCAGCCAAGCCGCGGCCAGTTCAACGTCGATGAAATCTACGGCGAGCTCCGCGTGCCGATCCTGGCCCATACGCCGTTCTTCGAAAGCCTGGAATTCAGCGGGGCGGTGCGGCACTCCAACTATTCGACCTTCGGCAGCAACACGACCTTCACTGCCTCGGGCCTGTGGAAGCCGGTGCCCGACCTTCTGTTGCGCGGCGGCTATGCCGAGAGCCTGCGCGCGCCGAGCATCGGCGAGCTCCATGCGGGCGCATCACGATCGGACCAGACGATCCCCGATCCGTGCACCAGCGGACCCGGCGGCTCCTTCCAGACCAATGCAACCGTCAGAGCTAACTGCATCGCCAACGGCGTGCCGGCGAACGGCAGCTTTGCCGAGCCGGCCGGGCAGATCGGCGTGTTTTCGGGCGGCAACATCGATCTGAAGCCCGAAACCGCCAAGACCTGGACGGCGGGCGGCGTGTACAGCCCGTCCTGGGCGCGGGGCGGGTTCGCCAGTGCGCTCAGCCTCGAGGTCAATTATTACTCGATCAGCCTCAAGGACGCGATCGACTCGGCGCCCGCCACGTTGATCATCACGCGCTGCGCCTTCGACGGTGATGCCGAGAGCTGCGCCCTGATCCAGCGGACGCCCTCCGGCAGCATCGCGTCCGTCGGCGCGGTCTTGCAAAACCTGAACTCGGTCAAGACCGACGGGCTGGACGCTACCTTCATCTACCGGTCGCCGGTTTTCCATGGCGGTACGGCGGGCCTCTCGGTCAATGCGGCCTATCTGCTGAAATATGACGCAATCCTGCCGACGGGGCTCCAGAAGTGCGTCGGCACCGAGCGTTGCCTGTCGACCGACCAGGCGTTCCCGCGCTTCAAGGCGAACAGCACGATCGACTGGTCGATGCCCGATTTCGGTGCGTCGTTCACGGGCCGTTACATCAGCTCGGTGCGCGAGAGCACTGGCCAGCGGATGGGGAAGACCTTCTACGGCGACGTCCAGCTGTATTTCTCGCCGGGCTGGATGGAAAACCGCTTCCGGCTGACGCTGGGCGTCAACAATGTCTTCAACCGGAACCCACCCGCGTGCTTCACCTGCGACAGCGCGAATTACGATCCGACGACCTATGACGTGCCCGGCCAGTTCGGGTACGCGCGGCTGTCCTTCGGGCTCTGAGCCGCACGATCGCAACACCGGAATCAGGCCCGCGCGAGCGGGCCTGATTCTCGTTTGGTATGCCGGCCGGTGTCGCCGAGGGCGAGGAACGCCAGGGCCGCCACCAGCATCGCCGCCAGCCCGAGCGCCAGCGCGAGGCCGTAGCTGCCGGTGACATCGTGCAGCTGGCCGAAGCCGATGATCCCGATCGCGGTACCGGCCAGCGCCAGCATCAGCAGCGTGCCGTAGATCTCTCCATAAGCGCGCAGGCCGAACAGGCGCGCCGCAAAGAACGGCAACAGATCGAATTCCGCGCCGTTCATCAGGCCGGCGACGAACACCGCCACCATCAGCAGGACGAAGCCCGGCGCGGGCAGCTGGAGCAGCGCGAAGCCGATTGCCGACAGCAGCGCGGCACCGGCCGCCATGTGCGCCGGGCGGAAACGATCGACCAGCGCGCCCATGGCGAGGCGGCCGACGACCTGCGACGCGCCGTAGCTGGCGAGCAGGAGCGCCGCCTGCCCGGCGTTCAGCCCGCGTTCGAGCCCGAACGGCACGAGCTGCGTGACCAGGCCGATCGTCGCCATGTTGACCAGCATCACGCTGCCGGCGAGCAGCCAGAAGGAACGGGTGCGGCGCGCCGCGGCCCCGGTCGACCCGGGAAGCTGCGCCGCGTCGGCGGCGGCGGCCGCGAGATGCGCCCGGCGGGCGGACGCCCCGCGCAGCAAGAGCAGCACGGCGGGCAGCGCGAGCAGGACAGTCAGCGCCGCCAGCGCCAGGAACCCGCCGCGCCAGCCGGACGCCGCGATGACGAATGCGAGGAGCGGCGGCACGAGGATCGTCGTCAGCGACAGGCCCGAGGTCGCGAGGCCGAGCGCGAGCCCGCGGTGGCGGACAAAGACCGACGAAATCAGCTTGCCATGGACCACCGCGCTGGTGCCGGGAACGGAGAGCGCGAGGCAGACGACCAGCAGCTGATAGTGCCACATCACGCCGGCGAGCATCGACAGGCCGCAATACGTGAGGCCGAGCAGCAGCATCGCCGAGACGATCACCGCGCGCACCCCGATGCGATCGGCCAGCCGGCCGATGAACGGCACCGCGAGCGCCCCGGCCAGGCCGAGCCCGGCGGCAGTGGCGATTTCCCCACGGGTCCAGCCGAAATCCTCCATCATGCCGGGCGTGAACAGGCTCGAGATATTCTGGAAGAGACCGGGCCCGGTGCCGATGCCGATCATGCCCGCGGCGACCAAGGGCCAGCCGCGGCGCCATTCGGGGGGTTCGGTCCGGAGCGATGTGGTGCGGGTATCCACGGCATCATCCTCGATACGGGGGCCGAGGAAACGTGATCGGCCTGTCGGCTCGTTGGTACCGGAGGACGCCGCCGCGCGCCCTATCCAATCAGCCTGCGTCGGTAATCTTCGGGCGAAATCCGGTTACAGACGTCATCACCGCCGCAACGGATCGCCCCTACCCCTCGATGAAATGCGGCACGAAGCGTGCGAGGTTGCGCGTCACCACACCGTCATCCTCGCGCACGCCGATGCCGGCGGCCGCATCGCCGACGATCCATGCGCCGATCACCGGATAGCGGCCGTCGAACAGCGCGGGCGGATGATAGGCCTGGCGGATATGGCCTTCGGCGCCATAGCCTTCGTCGAGCGCCGTCTCGGCCGCACCGCCGCGCGCGACCAGGATGTTGGCGCCTTCGCGCGAGAAGAGCGGCTTGCGCACATAGCTTTCGCCGAGCGAGGCGGCGGCCGGATCGTCGTCGAAAAAGGCCGGTAGCAGATTGGGGTGATTCGGGTGGCGTTCCCACAGCAGGGGCAGGATGCCCTTGTTGGAGAGGACCGCTTTCCATGCCGGCTCAATCCAGCGCACGCCGGCCCTGGCAAGCTTCGGCGCATAATCCTCGCGGAACATGAATTCCCAGGGATAGAGCTTGAACGCCGCCTGGAGCTCGAATCCGTCGGCGTCGACGAACTTCCCTTCCGCGTTAAGGCCGATATCGCCCATCTTCACGAATTTCGGCTCGATTCCGGCCTGAGTCGCCAGATCCTCGAAGAAGCGCACCGTCTGGCGATCCTCGATCGAATCACCGTCCGCCGCGAAATGGACGAAGCCGCCGGTCGGGAAGATCGTCGCGAAGCGATCGCGCAGGCGATCGAACAGGCTGTTGAACTGATCGGTGTTGACCGGCAGCTTGCCGGCCTCGAGCAGCTCCTCAAGCCAGAGCCACTGGAAGGTTGCGGCTTCGAACACCGAGGTCGGCGTGTCGGCATTATATTCGTAGAGCTTGGCCGGGCCGGTGCCGTCATAGGCGAAATCAAAGCGGCCATAGAGCGACGGCTGGCGCGTGCGCCAGGATTCGGCGACCAGATCATGCTGTTCCGCAGGGATCGCCAGGCGATCGAGCAAGGCCGCATCGCGCACGACCTCATCGACCAGATCGAGGCACAGCTTATGGAGCTGCTCGGCGGCCGGCTCGATGCGCTCCTCGATCTCCTCGAGTGTGAAGGCATAAGCGACGCTCTCGTCCCAATAGGGCGCGCCGCCGGTATCGTGATAGACGAAGCCGATCGCATCCGCCTTGGCGCGCCAATCGGCGCGGGGCTCGAGCGTGATGCGCCGCATGGGTTTTCGCCTTTAGTTGTCGGTCGAATCGGTGTCGCGGCGCTGCTCGATCTGCAGCGTCGGCTTGGGCGGCGCGAGCCGGGCGAGCACGTCGTCCGCCGAGGACTGGCCGGGCAGAATGCCGGCAAGGCGCAGCTTCTCGTCGAGATCGGCGCCGGTGCGGCGATCCTCGAGCTCGCCGGCGGCGCGAAGCTTCTCGCCGCGGATCATCTGGCGCTCGCGGATGCGCGCGAGGCTGTCCGCGGCCGAGCCGAGCGAATTGCCGGCGCCGCTGGCGGCGACGGTGGCCTGAGCCTTCTGCACCGATTCATTGACCTTCACGACATCGACTTCGCGGCGGAGCTGCTCGATCTTGCGATCGGTCGCGGCGATGGCGGTATGGATCTGCTCCTCGGCCTGGCGCATGTCGGCGACCTGCGGGGCCTTCATCGAAATATCCTGTTCGAGATCGGCGATACGCTGCGCGACCTGGCGGGCGAGATCCATATTGCCCTTGTCGACCGCCACCCGGGCCGAGCCCTCATATTTCGCGATCTGCGCCTGGAAGCTCATCACTTCGGCCTCGAGAATGCGGCGGCGGGCGACCAGGCCGGCGAGATCGTCGCGCGCCTTGCCCTGCGCCTTGTCCGCATCGCGAATCTCCTGATCGAGGATGCGCAGCGCATTGGCATCGACCACCGCGGACGCGGCCTCGTTTCCGGCGGCGCGGCCGAGGGTGAAAAGCTTGCTCCAGATTGCCATCGTCTCGTCTCCGGTGGGGTTCAGGCGGGCGCGAACGCGTCGCGCAGGTCAGTCGCCGCTTCGATCGCGTTTTCCGCCAGGGTGCGCAGCTCGATCACGATCGTATCGAGCGATGTGGTGGTAGCGAGTTCGCCGAACAACTCGTAAAAATCGCGGCCCTCGACGGTGGCGATGCCGAAATTGGAGAGCGGCACCAGCTTCTGCGCCTTGAGCAGGAATTCGTTGAACGCCTGGCGATCGGGCTGTTCGTCGCACGGCCAGAGCAGCACCGATGCCGCGATCTGCGCTTCGCTGACGTTGACGAACACTTCGAGATCGCCCTGCTGGTGCATCGTCGCGAGCAGCACGGGATCGGCGCCCTCGATCACGCGCACGCTGAACTCGCCATCGGCAACGGCGGCCGAGCCGTCTAGCGCTGCCTTCAGCGTGCGAACGGTCCAGGCGATATCGGTCATTGTCCTACTCCCGGGGATGCATGGTCTGCTGAGATAGGCGCTCATAGAAGATTTACAGCGACGTGCCAGCATTCCCATCGCATCCCGTCGCACCGGTCCTTCCCCGATCGCCCGCGCGCGCCTATGTCGGGGCTCGCAACTTTCGAGGATTCGATGTTCGATCGCCTGTTCGGCCGCAAGCAGGCGCTTGCGGCTTCCGCGCTACCCACCATCCGCAACGTGACGATCGGCCGCACCGTGATGCTCGATCCTCTGGCGTGGCGGCGTTTCGGCACGGAACTGCTGTTCCCGTTCGACGGCGATACGCTGCAGATCGTGGCGCAGGGGCTGGTGAAGCTCGACGATGGCGGGTTCGTCCATCGTTTCTATACCGACGACGACGTGATGTTTCAGGCAGTGTCGAGCGACGCGGCCGGTCAGGACGTGACCGACGTCACCCTGTTCGCGCCGTGGCGGAGCATCTATCCCGGATCGTCCGCCGAGCGCCCGGCGTGGCGCGAGCGGCTGATGGCGCGGACCTTCACAGACGAGGGCCTGCCCGAGTATCGCCGTTTCTGGTTCGGCGAGGAAGCGCCCCGGCAGGAGCCAGTGACCTTCTGGGAAGATCTGCACGACGACCGCGACGGCATCGTCGACCGGCGCATCTTCCAGACCAGCATGTTGTTCGCGCGCGAGCTGGCGGGAGACGGCATCGAGCTGCTGCTGGCGATCGACCAGGAGAGCGAGAATCGTGACGTGTCGTTCGAGATCATGCTAGGAGTCGTGCTCGAGCTCGGCGAGTTCAGGGCCTGAGAGGATGATGCGATGATCGACACCCACGGCTTTCAGGCGAGCGCGCTTGCCTTCCTCATCGCCTTTGTCGCGGCGGGCCTGTTCACCATCGTCTTCAAGGTGATCTACCAGGCGGCGACCCCCTATAACGAGCGCAAGCTGATCCGCGACGGCAATGTCGCCGCGGCGATCACGCTGGGCGCGGCGTTGCTCGGCTATATCCTGCCGCTCGCCTCGGCGCTGGAGAATACGGTGAGCCTGGTCGAGTTCGCGGCCTGGGCCGTGCTGGCGGGCGTGATCCAGATCGTGACCTTCACCATCGTGCGCATGATCGTGATGCGCGACCTGAGCGACCGGGTGGAGCGCGGCGAGCTGGCGGCGGCGATCTATATGGGGAGCATCTCGATCGGCGTGGGGCTGCTCAACGCCGCCTGCATGACCGCCTGAAGGAACCGGGCATGAAGCGATCCAGATCCATCGTCCTGACCAGCCTGATGGCCGGCACGGGCTTTTCGCTGAGCGCGTGCGACGTCAGCGATACCGGCAAGCAGGTCGACGCGGTGAGCTACACCTCGGTGGCCGAATGCCGCGCGGCCGGGCTGGTCCCGGCGTCGCAGTGCGAGACGGCCTATGCCCAGGCAGCAGCAGCCGATGCGAAGACGGCGCCGCGTTTCGAGGACCGCAAGACCTGCGAAGAGCAGTTCGGCGTCGCCCAGTGCGTGCCGCGCAATGAAAACAACGGCAGCTTCTTCACCCCGCTGCTGACCGGCTTCATCATCGGCCAGGCGCTGAACAATGTCGGCGGCGGCTATCGCGGCGCGCCGATGTACCGCGATCGCGACGGCGGCTATTATGGCGGCGCGGGCGGCAGGGTCAGCCGTGACTATGTGACCGGGCGGACACGCGTCGGATCGGAAGCGTTCAACCCGGCGGCGCGCGCGCCGGCGCGGGTGCAGTCGCGCAGCTCGGTTATCTCGCGCGGCGGCTTCGGCGGCGGCGGACGCGGATTCGGGGGATAGAGGCCCGGCGGGCTATTCCCGCTGCTGCAACGCGCGTTCCCAGGCCAGCGCGTCCTTCACGATCGTGTCGAGATCGTCGCGCTGCGGCGTCCAGTCGAGCGTCGCGAGGATGGCGCGATTGTCGGCGACCAGTTCGCCCGCATCGCCCGCGCGCCGCCCCTCAAGACGGCGGTCCAGCTTCATATTGGTGACGCGGTCGACCGCATCGAGCACCTGCTGCACGGAAAATCCGCGGCCGTAGCCGGCGTTGAGGATGTGACTGCGCGTCGGCTCGGCGACCAGCAGATCGAGCGCAGCGACATGCGCGGCGGCGAGATCGCTGACATGGATATAGTCGCGCACCCCCGTGCCGTCGGGGGTGTCGTAATCGGTGCCATATACCCCGACCGAAGTCCGCTTCCCGGTCGCTGCCTCCACCGCGATCTTGATCAGGTGCGTGGCGCCTGCGGTTGACTGGCCCGCGCGGCCCTGCGGATCGGCCCCCGCGACGTTGAAATAGCGCAGCGCGCAATAGTTGATCGGGTGGGCCGCGGCGACATCGCGCAGCATCGCCTCGGTCATCAGCTTCGAACTGCCATAGGGATTGATCGGAATGGTCGGATCGCCCTCGGCAACCGGCACCCTGACAGGCGTGCCATAGGTCGCAGCGGTAGAGGAGAAGATGAAATGCCGCACGCCGCACGCCACGGCGCTTTCGAGCAGCGCCCGGCTGGCGACGGTGTTGTTGCGGTAATATTTGAGCGGATCGACGACCGATTCGGGCACGATGATCGACCCGGCGAAATGCATGACGGCGCGCACGTCGTGGGTAAGCAGCGCGCCGCGGATCAGGTCGTCGTCCTCGATACTGCCCTGGATCAGCGTGGCGCGGGAATCGACCAGCCAGTCGAAGCCGGTGGTGAGATTGTCGACGACCACCACGCGGTGCCCCGCATCGAGCAGCGCCAGGACCGCATGGCTACCGATATAGCCCGCCCCGCCCGTCACCAGCACCGCACCGTCCAGCATCGTCGTTCCCCCTCAGCTCGACACTGCGTTACGGTCCGTCGCCGGTCGCCGCAATGGCCGAGACGAAGGACTCGGCGGTTATTCCGGGCTTAAGTAACCGGGGGTCGATACCGCAGAGCGCGCTCAGCAGCGAGAGAGGAAATCCTCCATGGCGTCATAGGCGACGGGGGTCAGCCGAAGATAGGAACGACGGCCGTCATAGGGATCGGCCTCGCGCACCACGAGCGCCCGCTCGATCAGCAGTTTCACCCAGCGCAGGCCGGTCGACATCGGCTTGCCCGATCCGATCGCCGCGCTCGTCACCGAGACGCGCTTGCCGCTGGCCTGGGCGATATACAGGTCGAGCATCAGATCCCAGCCGGGATCGCCGAACAGCTCGTTGCCCAGCACTTCGTCACGCAGGCGCCGCTGGTTGTGGATGGTGCGCGCCTTCTCGATCAGCGCGAACTCGGCGCGCAGGCCAATGCGCCGGTGAGCAATCGGCAATTCCTGAATAAGCATAGTCGGTCTTCCCCGGGTCCCCGTCGAGGCGCCAACTATAAGGAACAATAGCTGAATCGGTGTTATCCCAAAGTCGGAACACGGTGTTCCATAATTCGGCGTGCGCCATTGCTGGAACGCCAACACGCCAGAAACGGCCCGAAAATGAGAAATCGGCTGGAAAAACGTCGGACAATGGCGGAATTCCGTTGTTTTCTGCGGACACGAAAAGAGTGCCCCTGTTCCACTGGAACACCCCGCGCGGCATTGAACATGCCGGCCGTGATCCCATGGAACACCAAAACCCCAATGTGGAACACCTCGAACGGGGATGTGGAACACCCCGCGAATGGCCGATTCCCGTGCGCCCGATTGGCATATCGATCCATTGTCCCGATTCCGCATCGCAGCGTGCGCTTGATTAGTCCCGTAACGGCCTTTAGGTAAACGTTGTCAGACGACGTTGACCTTCTTCAAGATCAGGCGCCGAGACGATGAACTCAAGTGGGAAAGCGGGCAGCAAGGCCAGGGCAACACCCACCGCGGACGCGCTCCACCAGGGCGCCGTGCCGCGCCGCGGCACCCTGCGGCTCGATGCCGTGAAGGCCATTCGCAAGATGATCCTGCTGGGCGAGCTGCCGGCCGGCGAGCGCCTGCGCGAAATCCCGCTCAGCGACGTGCTCGGCATGTCGCGCACGCCGATCCGGGAGGCGTTCCGTACTCTGGCGGCGGAGGGGCTGATCGATCTGCTGCCCAATCGCAGCGTCGTGGTCAGCATGCCCGACAAATCGGAGGCGGCTGACGTGTTCGCCGTGCTCGGCGTGCTCGAGAGCCTGGCCGGGCAGCTTGCCTGTCGCAGGATGTCGCGGGCGCAAATGGAGATTCTCGATGAGCTTCAGGCGGATCTCGCCGCCTGCTACGAAACGTCGGACCGGTTGCGTTATCTCGAGGCGAACCGGATGATCCACGAGCAGATCGTGCAGGCCGCCGACAGCCCGTCACTGTTGCTCGCCTGGCGGCTGCTGCTGCCCCGCGCCGAGCGCGCGCGGCACGCGGCCATGGTCGATCAGCGCTGCTGGGCTGAAGGACTCGCCGAACACCAAGCGATCAATGCCGCGATCCAAGCGCGCGACGAACGGCGGCTCAGCCGGCTGCTCGAAAGCCATTTCGCCCGGGGCGTGGAGAAAGTGAAACAGGCCGAAGCCCGCGCCCGGGCCGAATGCCGTGCCGCGCGCCACGCGCTGATCCGTCGTCAGGCCGGCCAGTCCTAATAAGAGCGCGGCATGCCAAGCACATGTTCGGCGAGATAGGACAGGATCAGGTTCGTCGAGATCGGCGCAACCTGGTACAGGCGCGTTTCCCGGAACTTGCGCTCGACATCATATTCCTCGGCAAAGGCGAAGCCGCCCAGGGTCTGCATGCAGGCCTCGGCCGCGGCCCAACTCGCATCGGCGGCGAGCAGCTTCGCCATGTTCGCTTCGGCGCCCGCGGCACCACCCGCCTGGTAGAGCGCGGCGGCCTCATGCACCATCAGCTCGGCGGCGCGCATCTGCGCATAAGCGCGGGCGATGGGGAACCGCACGCCCTGGTTGCGCCCGATCGGCCGGCCGAAGACCTCGCGTTCGCCGGCATAGGCCGCGGCCCGAGCGATGAACCATTTCGCATCGCCGACGCATTCGGCACCGATCAGGATACGCTCCGCATTCATCCCCGACAGGATATAGCGGAAGCCCCGCCCTTCCTCGCCGACCAGGCTGGTGGCGGGGATCGCCAGGCGATCGAAGAAGACCTCGGTCGTGGCGTGGTTCATCATCGTGCGGATCGGGCGGATCGTCATGCCGTTGCCCGCCGCCACACGCATGTTGATCAGGAACACCGACAGGCCATCCACCTTCTTCGCGACCCGGTCGCGCGGCGTGGTGCGGGCGAGCAGCAGCATCAGATCGGAATGTTCCGCGCGGGACGTCCAGATCTTCTGGCCGTCGACGATATAGCGATCCCCATCGCGCACCGCGGTTGTGCGGAGCGCCAGCGTATCGCTGCCCGAGCTCGGCTCGGTCACGCCGAACGCCTGGAGCCTCAGCGCACCGCGTGCGATCTGCGGGAGCAGCGCTTCCTTCTGCGCGGCGCTGCCGTGGCGCAGCAGCGTGTTCATCACATACATCTGCGCGTGGCAGGCCGATCCGTTACAGCCCGATGCCTGAATCTCCTCCATGATCACCGCCGCATCGGCGAGCGTCAGACCCGATCCGCCGAATTCCTGCGGGATCAGCGCGGCGAGGAAACCGGCGCCGGTCAACGCGGCGATGAAGGTGCTGGGATAGGATTTGTCCCAATCGAGCGCGCGCCAATATTGCCCGGGGAAGTCTGCACACAAACGGCGGACGGCCCGGCGGATCTCGCCCTGCTCCTGTGTGTCGCGCGCGCCCTGTTCGAACAGCATGAGCTCCTCCCCGGTGCAGACCATAGCAGTGACGGGCGATCGTTCGAAGCCGCCAGCGATGGACGGGATTGTCGCCCCTGTGCCAGAGCGGCAGAAGCCCGTTGCAAGAAGGTATCGCCATGACGTTCCGGTCGCTGCTGTTCGTTCCCGGGGATCGACCCGATCGCTTCGCCAAGGCAGCGGCGAGCGGCGCGGACGCGCTGATCCTCGATCTCGAAGATTCCGTCGCGACGGAGAAGAAGGCGGAAGCGCGCGAGGCCATTGCGGCATGGCTGCGCGCGGATCGAGCCGTACCGAGCTTCGTCCGGGTGAATCCGCTCGGTGGCGACGAGATCGCGGCCGATCTCCGGGCGATCCTGCCCGTCGCGCCGGACGGGATCGTCCTGCCCAAGGCCGAAGGCGCGGCTTCCGTCCGCGCGCTGATCGATCTCGCGGGCGGCACAATGCCGCCGGTCCTGCCGATCGCCAGCGAGACCGCCGCCGCGGTGTTCCAGCTTTCCACCTATGGCGACGTCGCGGATCACCTCGCCGGCCTGACCTGGGGTGCCGAAGACCTGCCCGCAGCGATCGGCGCCGCGAGCGCACGCAACCCGGACGGCAGCTATACTGCGCCTTATGAAATGGTCCGCGCGCTGGCCCTGTTCGGCGCACATGCCGCGGGGGTGCCGGCGATCGAGACAGTCTATCCCAACATCGCGGACAGCGAGGGCCTCGCCGCCTATGTCGCGCGCGGCCGGCGCGACGGCTTCACTGGCATGATGGCGATCCATCCGGCGCAGGTCGCCGCGATCAACGCCGGCTTCAGCCCGAGTGAGGCCGACATCGCGTATGCCCGCGCGGTGGTCCAGGCATTCGCCGCCAATCCGGGGGCCGGGGCGCTGAAACTCGCCGGCCGGATGATCGACCGGCCGCACCTGAACCAGGCGCGCAAGCTGCTGGCGCAGATTCGCGCGTGAGCGCGGAGGCCACCGAGCTTGATCTATCGCGCGGAGCGTCCGACATCACGTGCGAGCGCAACACACGACCCTGAGCGAAATGGCGGCCTGACATGACGACCCTGATCGAATCCCGCGACCCGGCAACGGGCGACCTGGTCTGGTCCGGTCCCGCGGCGTCGGCGGTCGACTGCGCGGCGGCCGTTGAGGTGGCGCGGCGCGCGCTGGACGAGTGGTCGGCGGCCACGATCGACGAACGCATTGCGCTGGTTCGCCGGTACCGGGACGCGTTGCAGGAGGACGCCGACGCCATCGCCACCGCCATCGCGCGCGAGACGGGGAAGCCTTTCTGGGAGACGAAGACCGAAGTCGCCTCGATGATGGGCAAGGTCGACCTGTCGATCGCCGCGCAGGCCGAGCGCACCGGCACGCGCGAGCAGGCAGCGCCATTCGGCCGCGCTGTGCTGCGCCATCGGCCGCACGGCGTGATGATCGTGCTCGGCCCGTATAATTTCCCGGGGCATCTGCCCAACGGCCATATCGTGCCCGCCCTGCTCGCGGGGAACACCATCATCTTCAAGCCGTCCGAAGAGACCCCGCTGGTCGGCGAGCTGATCGGCGCGGCGATGCGCAAGGCCGGCCTGCCGGAAGGCGTGTTCACCGTCGTACAGGGCGGCCGCGACACGGGCGCGGCGCTGATCGCCGAGGATATCGACGGGCTGCTATTCACCGGATCGGCCGGGGCAGGCGCGCATTTCGCGCGCGTCTTCGCCAATCGCCCGCAGGTGATCCTCGCGCTCGAACTCGGCGGCAACAACCCGCTGATCGCCTGGGACGGCGATCCGGAAGCGATCGCCTCGATCGTCGTCGGATCGGCCTTCGTCACGAGCGGGCAGCGCTGCTCCTGCGCGCGCCGGCTGATCGTGCCGCAGGGCGCGGCCGGCGACGCGTTCGTCGCGGCGGTAGCGACACTCGCCGACCGGCTGACGATCGGGGCGTGGGACGAGACGCCGGAGCCGTTCATGGGCCCGCTGATCTCGCCGGCCGCCGCGGCGCGGGTGACGGATCAGGTCGCTGAGCTGATCGGGCTCGGTGCCCGCGTGATCCGCCCGCTGAGCCCGGTCGATGGCCGGTCGAACGCGTTCCTGACACCGGCGATCCTCGACGTGACCAGCATCGACGCGCCCGACCAGGAGATTTTCGGGCCGGTGCTGCAGGTGACGCGCGTGGCCGACTTCGCGGCAGCGATCGAGGCCGCCAACGCCACCCGTTTCGGCCTGTCGGCAGGGCTGATCAGCGACGATGACGATCGCTGGGCACTGTTCCAGCGCCGTATCCGCGCGGGCGTGGTCAACCGCAACCGGCCGACCACCGGGGCGGCCGGATCGATGCCGTTCGGTGGGCTCGGCGCCTCCGGCAATCATCGTCCCAGCGCCTATTATGCCGCCGATTACTGCGCCTATCCCGTCGCCAGCTTCGAGGCCGACCGGGTGGTGGACCAGTGCAACGACCTGAAAGGCCTCAGCGCCTGATGCGGGGCGCCGCGGCCCTGGTGGCTGCCGGCGCCTGCCTGTCCAGTCCCGCCGCCGCGGAGGAACGCGCACCGGTGACGCTGGGCGCCACCTATGTGACTGACATATTGACCGTCGCCGATGGCGGCATGAGGCGCGGAACCGTGTGGCTGGGCCGCGCCGATGTGACGGCGACGATCGACGGGCGGGTGTTCGGCATCGACGGCGCCGAGTTGTTCTTCGACGTGATGGGCGTCAACGGCCCCGATTTCTCCGGCCGTTACGTCGGCGACGCGCAGACCGTCAGCAATGTGCAGGCTGACAGCCCGGTGCGACCTTATGAAGCCTGGCTATCCGTTCCGGTCGGCGCGGGACTGACGGTGAAGGGCGGTCTTGTCGACCTGAACAACGAATTCGACATGCAGGAGGTCGGCGATCCATTCCTGAACAGCTCGTTCGGGGTTGGCCCGGATTTTTCGCAGAGCGGCGTGAACGGGCCCTCGATCTTCCCCGCGACGGCGACGGCCATAATGCTCCGCTACGAGGACAAGGACTGGACGGGGCGTTTCGCCGTGTTCGACGCCGTGGCGGGGGCCGTCGACAATCCACGTCGGACAGTGATTCGCCTGCCAGGCGAGCGTGGGGCGCTGCTGATTGGCGAGGTGGAGCGCAAATTGCCGGGAGACGCCAGGATTCAGCTTGGCCTGTGGCATTACACCACCCGGTTCGACCGGATCGATCTCGACGCGCCCGGGACCACGACCAGCCATGGCGGCTATGCGCTGGTCGAGGGCAAGCTCGCCGAACGCGGCAAGGCAGCATTGCGCGGCTGGGCGCGGATCGGGCTGGCCAGCCCCGAGGCGAATCAGATCGGGCTCTATCTGGGCGGCGGTGCGACCTGGGGTGACAAGGAGCAGCAGATCGGCCTGGCGGTTGCGCACGCGCGGCTCGGCAATGCGGGGCGGCGCGCGGCGATCGCCGCGCAGGGTCGGGCGGATCGTGCGGAGACGACGATCGAGCTTACCTATGCCCTGCCCCTGACGTCCTGGGTAACCGTTCAGCCCGACGTCCAATATGTGATTCACCCAGGCTGGATGCCGGCGCTGCACAATGCGCTGGTCGCCGGAATGCGCTTCAGCTTCGCCATCGAAACGGAATGATCCCGACGCGTTGCGTACGCCACGATCGATTCAGCCGGGGCAACGCCGCGCTACCCCCGCCGACTGGCGATCAGGCATAGGCGATATCGGACGGAGCGGGTGCTGCCGCCCGATCGCCCGCATCGTTGCCAGCCATGGGCATTTCGAAATGGTCGAAATGGTGCCCCTGGGGATTCAGCGTCAGCCGGGTGAGGCGAGTCAGTCTGGTGCCGATGCCCGGCCGCGTGGCGTCTGCCGTGACGGATGCGATGATCGGCACCCAATACGCGCCGGCGCCATAGGCATGGTGGTCGCGCAGATCATAGGGGTGCCCGCTCGCGATGAAGCGCAGATCATGCCCGTCGAACAGAGCTGCCAAAGTGCGGCGCGTTTCGAGCGAGGCGTAACGGCCATCGTTAGCGGCATCTTCGTCGGGCGTGCCGAACCACGCCTCTTGCAGGAACAGACCGATCGGCCCAGCCGACGTGTCGAGCGTGTCGCGCAGCCACGCCGCCTGGGCGCCTTCGCCCTTTTGCGTGCCGAACAGCGCTGCGTTCAGGCCGATCAGCGTCCAGCCATTGGTACGATTGACCCAGTGATCCAGCCCGAAGGTGGCGCTGAACCGAATCGACATGTCGGAAGGGAACGGGCCTGGGTTGCCGGGGTGAGTCACGGGATACGCTCCTGAACCATTGATCCGGGCGATCGCGGTTCGCCGTGGCGGCGAGACCGGTGCGATCGCTCATGCTGTAGCGCGGATCGATGCCAGTTTCGTGACGGAGCGCCCGGCGGTCAGGCCGACCAGGCCGCGATATCCTCTTCCTGCCCGATCAGGGCCAGGCCGTGCGCGATCGAGGTCAGTTCGCCGCCCGAGCCGATCGCCGCATCGCCGAAGCGCCGTGCGAAGATCGCGCGGACGGCCGGGATCAGCGACGAGCCGCCGGTCAGGAACACGCGGTCGATCTCCCGCTCGCTCGTGCCCGCAATGGCGAGCGCGCGATCGACCGTCGCTTCGATCCGCTTCAGATCCTCGGCGATCCACTGCTCGAAATCGGCACGCGCCACTTCGGCCTCGATCTCGAGCCCGGCGCCGGCGAAGCGGAACGGCGCATAGTCGTCGCTCGACAGCGCACGTTTCAGCCGCCCGACAGCATCATAGAGCGGATAGCCGAACTCGTTCTCGATGATCGCGATCATGCGGCCGATCGCGACGGGATCGATCGCGGTGCGCTGCAGCCGGTGCAGTTCCTCCAGCGTGCGGCGGTTACGCATCAGCGCGAGGCGCGACCAATCGGCGAAATCGGTGAAATAGCCGCCCGGGATATCCAGGATCTTGTCGAACGATCGATAGCTGCCGCCCTTGCCGAGCATCGGCAGCACCAGCCGGTCGATGATGCGATAATCGAAGCGATCGCCCGCGATGCCGATGCCGGCATGGCCGAGCGGCACGCACCGCTTCGCCGCGCCCGGCTCGGCCACGCGCACCACCGAGAAATCGCTGGTGCCGCCGCCGAAATCGGCGACCAGGATAGTGGCCGGCTCCTCCAGCCGCGTGGCATAGCTGAACGCGGCGCCGAGCGGCTCATAGACATAATGGAGTTCCGCGCCGAAGCCGGCGAACATGGCGTCATAGCGCTGGCGGGCGAGCCCCGCATCGGGTCTCGCGCCGGCATATTCGACCGGCCGGCCGATAAGGACGCGGCGGGGGCGGTCGTCCAGGACGCCGCCAGCATGCGCGACGAGCTTTTCGAGGAACAGTCGGCCGAGATCCTCGAAGCGCAGGCGCTTCTCGAACACCGAGGCATGTTCGAACACCGCGCTGGCCGCCACCGACTTGAACGACTGCAGGAACCGCGTGTCCTGCGGATAATCGAGATATTCGGCGATGGCCCAGGGCCCGGCTTCGACCGCCATGCCGCCGCGCACCGCATCGTCATGCCAGAAGCAAAGCGCCGAGCGGAACACGGCGCTCCGTTCGACCGGGCCGTCGAACTCGACCAGCGCGGCGCCGCGCTCCGTGCCGGCGAGCGCGACGACGCTGTTGGTCGTACCGAAATCCAGGCCGATCGCCGCGCGGGCAGCAGCATGTTCCATTGCCGACCTTCCGCAGCAGCACAGGGCCGGCGCCTATGCCGCTTCCCGCCGGGAAAGAGCAAGGCTTGTTATCGGCGCGCGACGGGAGTCGCTCCCGATTTTAAGGATCGGCGTGAATTCCTTGCGATGCGTTGCAATTGCGAATCGTTTGCGTTATCGCGAATCATTCGCAATTCGAGCCAGGACTTCCCGCCAGCAATGACCATTCAGGCCGCGCGGCAGAAGCCACGGCGCAAGACCTTCTGGCTCAAGCAGCTACATACCTGGCACTGGATCAGTTCCGCCGTAAGCCTTGTCGGGCTGCTGCTGTTCGCGATCACCGGGTTCACGCTGAACCATGCCGCCGATATCGAAGCGAAACCGGCCGTCACGGCCAAGGCCGTCGCGCTGCCCGCACCGTTGCTACCGCTGGTCGCAGCCGACAACAAGCCCGACGCCAAGAAGCCGCTGCCGCCGAAGATCGCCAGCTGGGTCGAGGCGAATTTCCCGGCGCGCGCCGGCGGCGAAGCGGAGTGGTCGGCCGACGAAATCTACCTGGCCCTGCCGCGGCCCGGCGGGGATGGTTGGGTCTCGATCGACCGCGCCTCGGGCGACGTCACCTCCGAATTCACCGATCGCGGCTGGGTTTCCTATCTGAACGATCTCCACAAGGGCCGCAATTCGGGCACAGCGTGGAAATGGTTCATTGATATCTTCGCCTTTGCCTGCCTCGTCTTCGCGCTCACCGGGCTTGTCCTGCTGCAGCTTCATGCCGCCAAGCGGCCGATCACCTGGCCGCTCGTCGCCCTTGGCCTCGCCATCCCGGCCGGGCTCGCCATCTTCTTCATCCATTGATTCATTGGGAGCCAGATCCATGCAGCTCAGCCACCGCCTGATCCTCACCGGCATTCCCGTCGTCGGGCTGGCCGCGGGTGCCCCCGCCGTCGCGCAGACGATGGACGTCGCCGTCACGGTGCCGCGCCTGTCGGTCGCCGAATATCACAAGCCCTATGTCGCGATCTATGTCGAGGGCAACGGCGCACCGGCCAGGACGCTCTCCGTCTGGTATGATGTGAAGAAAGCCAAGAACGAGGGCCGCAAATGGCTGAACGAAGTGCGGTCATGGTGGCGCGCCTCCGGCCGGACCGGCGCCTATATCGCCGACGGCACCTCGGGGGCGACGCGCGCGCCGGGCGTGCAATCGCTGAGCTTCACCAACGGCAAGGGGCCGCTCGCGCTGAAACCGGGCCAATACACGCTCGTCGTAGAGGCCGCGCGCGAGACGGGCGGCCGCGAGGTGCTGCGCCTGCCTTTCGCCTGGCCGCCCAAGCCCGGCCAGACGGCGCGCGTCGCCGGCAAGACCGAGCTCGGCGCGATAACCGTCACCTTCAAGCCCTGATACGCCCGCTTACAAGGATCCGCTGATGAAGACCCTCCATGCCAAGCTGCTCGCCGCCGCCATGGGCACGGCCGCCCTGGCCGCACCGCTCCAGGCGCACCGCCTGTGGATGCTGCCGTCGACCACCATCGTCTCGGGCGAGGACGACTGGATCACGTTTGACGCAGCTGCATCGAACGACCTGTTCTTCCCCGATCACCAGCCGCTCCGCGCAGAGCCGGCGGTCGTCCAGCCCGACGGGACGCCCGGCAAGATCGAGCATATGAATATCGGCCAGTACCGCGCCACCTTCGACCTGCACATGGTGCAAAAGGGCACGTACAAGATCGTGCTGCAGAACAGCGGCATCAATGGCAGCTTCAAGCTGAATGGGGCGGAGCAGCGCCTGCCGCGCGGCACCACCGCGGCGCAGCTGGCGACGGCGATTCCCGCCGGCGCGACGGAGGTGAAGCTGGGCGAGATGGTCAGTCGCAACGAAGTGTTCGTGACCTCCGGCGCGCCGACCGACACAGTGTTCAAGCCGACCAATCAGGGCCTCGAGCTGGTCCCGGTAACTCATCCGAACGATCTGGTCGCGGGCGAGACCGCCACCTTCAAGCTGATCGCCGACGGCAAGCCCGCCGCCAATATCGAGGTGACGGTGATTCCGGGCGGCAGCCGCTATCGCAGCGCCGTGAATGAGGTCACGCTGAAGACCGATGCCCAGGGGCAGGTCGCGGTCACCTGGCCCGGTGCTGGCATGTACTGGATGTCCGCCTCCACCAGCGTGCCGAGCACCGCCATCCCGAACGCGCAGAAGCGTATGAGCTACACCACGGTGATCGAGGTGCTGCAGCCCTGATGCCCGGCATGCCCCGCGTCGCGGTGCCGATCGAGGTTTCGCCGGATGCATTCCGGCGGCGCGATGCGGGCGCGGCCATCGTCGCGCTGAGCGGCGAGACGATGGGCACCAGCTGGTCCGCCCGGATCGTCTCGCCGCGACCGGCCGCGGAGCTGCGCGCGGCGATCGTGCAGGCGCTGGACGGCGTGATCGCCGAGATGAGCAATTGGGAGGCTGACTCCGCCATATCGCGCTTCAATCGCGCGCCGCCGGGCAGCTGGCAGGATCTGCCGGACGATCTGGCCCATGTGCTTGACGCGGCGTTATCGGTCGCCCGGACGAGCGGCGGCGCTTTCGATCCGGCGGCCGGGGCATTGGCCGATCTCTGGGGTTTCGGGCCCTGCGGACGGCGGGCGCCGCCGGTGGAGGATGCCTTGGCGGCGGCGAGCAGCGGTTGGGAAGCGATAGAGCTATCCGACCGGCGGGCACGGCGCACCGCTGCGGTGCGGCTCGACCTATCGGGCATCGCCAAGGGTTTCGGCGTCGACGCACTGGCCCGCGCCCTGCGCGCGCTGGGGACGAACGATTTCCTGGTGGAGATCGGTGGCGAACTGGTCGGGGCCGGAGTGAAGCCCGGTGGAGACCCCTGGTGGGTCGATCTGGAAGCGCCGCCCGGGGCGCGGATTGCCCCGTTGCGCGTGGCGCTGCACGAACTCGCCGTGGCCACCTCTGGAGATTATCAGCGCTTCTTCGAGACGGAAGGCCGC
Source organism: Parasphingomonas zepuensis (assembly GCF_036663735.1). NCBI lineage: Bacteria > Pseudomonadati > Pseudomonadota > Alphaproteobacteria > Sphingomonadales > Sphingomonadaceae > Parasphingomonas > Parasphingomonas zepuensis. The sequence continues at coordinate 371,778 of NZ_JAXOJO010000005.1, forward strand.
CGCTACGCCCACACGATCGACCCGCGGACCCGCCGCCCGGTGGAGAATGGCGTAGTTTCCGCGACCATCGTGCATTCGAACTGTATGATGGCCGATGCCTGGGCCACGGCGCTGACGGTGCTCGGGCCAGACGAGGGCATGGCCCTCGCCGGCCGCGAGGATCTCGCCGCGCGCCTCATCGTGCGGGACGGCTCCGCACACCGGGAATTGCTGTCGCCCCGGCTAGAGGCGATGCTGAGCTAAGGCCCCGCCGCGAACTTTATTCCAGGTCGTTCTCGCTGATCACGATCTGGCCCTGATCGCTGTTGCGGGCGAGGGCAACTAGGCCCGCCTCCGCAATGGTGTCGCTGAAGCGGTTGAACATGTCGACTGCATCATCGTCCGGCTTGTCGCCGCTCAGCGCTTCGAGCACCGCATATTGCACGGCGAATTCATATTCATCGCCATCGACCTCGCCAGTGAACTCGACGACTTCCTCATCGACATTGTCCAGGATCGTCGACAGGTCGATATCCATCCGGTCTGCCGCCATTCGATCATTCCTTAATCTCATCCGCGCCACCGGCGCCCTGGCCCTGCCTATCCGTAACGCGTCGGCGCCGGTCAAGGCTCCGCGCGCATCTTTCTACAGGTTGAGCAGCGCGGGATCGCCGCCCTGGGCAGTAATGTTGACCGAAACCGCGCGTTCGAGCGCGTAGCGCAGCAGCGCGTGGGGGCCGCCCGCCTTGGGCCCGGTGCCCGACAGGCCCTCCCCGCCGAACGGCTGGACACCCACGACCGCGCCGATGATGGAGCGGTTCACATAGACGTTACCGGCGGGGACTGCTGCTCGCACTTCCTCGGCGAAACGATCGATCCGGCTGTGCACGCCGAGCGTCAGGCCATAGCCCCGCGCCGCGAGCTTGCCGGCGACCCCGTCCAGATCGTCGGGATCGTAGCGATAGATGTGCAGGATCGGACCGAACACTTCGCGTTCGAGGAAATCGGGGGTCGGCACTTCGGCGATGACCGGGCCGAAAAAGCTGGCCCCGGTCGCAAGCGCGCCCGGATCGAGGCGGGCGACGATGCGCGCCTCCTGCTCGAGGCGGGTAACGTGCTTTTCCAGCGCCATGCGCGCGTCCTCGTCGATCACCGGACCGATATCGGTCGCGGGATCGCTCGGGTCCGCCAGCACCTGCGCTTCGAGTGCGCCGACCAAAGTGGCGATGGTTTCCTCGGCGGTGTCCTTGGGCAGGTAGAGCAGGCGCAATGCGGAGCAGCGCTGCCCGGCCGAGCCGAAGGCCGACAGGATGACATCGTCCACCACCTGTTCGCGCAGCGCAGTCGAATCGACGAACATGCCGTTCAGCCCGCCGGTTTCAGCGATGAACGGGACGATCGGGCCAGTGCGGGCGGCGAGCGTACGGTTGATCGATCCGGCGGTGTCGGTGCCTCCAGTGAAGGCGACCCCGTCGATGCCGGGATGCGCGACCAGCGCAGCGCCGACCGTCGCACCATCCCCCGGCAGCAAGGCGAGCAGCGCCGGATCGAGCCCGGCCGCGTGGTAGAGCCGCACTGCCTCGGCCGCGATCAGCGGCGTCTGCTCGGCCGGCTTGGCCAGCACGGCGTTGCCCGCGGCAAGCGCGGCGGCGATCTGGCCAGTGAAGATCGCCAGCGGGAAGTTCCAGGGCGAGATGCAGGCGAACACGCCGCGGCCGTGCAGTTCGAGGCTGTTCACTTCGCCGACCGGGCCGTCCAGGATGACCGGCGCGCCGAACTGGCGCTCGGCGAGCATCGCATAATAGCGGCAGAAATCGACGGCCTCGCGCACTTCGGCGACACCGTCGTTGAGCGTCTTGCCTGCCTCGAGCGACAACAGCGCGACCAGCCGGTCAGTCTCCGCCTCGAGCGCATCGCCCATCGCGCGCAATACCACCGCGCGGCCATTGCCGCCCAGGGCGTTCCAGCGCGGCTGGGCCTGGCGCGCCCGCTTCGCCGCGGCATCGACATCGGCCGGGGTGGCGCTGCCGACCTGGCCGACGACCATTGCGCGATTCGCCGGGTTGGTCACCGGCTCCGCCGGACGCGAGACGAGCTTGCCGCCGATGATCGGGCCAGCGCGCAGCTTCTCGGCGCGCACCACCGCCAGCGCGCGGTGGGCCGCGGCGCGGCTGTCCTCAAGCGAGAAATCCCGCCCTGCCGAATTGCGCCGAGCTTCGCCGTAGAGCCGGGACGGCACCGGGATCTTGTCGTGCGCGCGAGGATGCTCCTCGACCAGCGCAACCGGATCGCGCACCACCTCGGCGGCCGGAATCGTCTCGTCGAGCAGAGCATGGACGAAGCTGGTATTGGCCCCGTTCTCCAACAGGCGGCGGACGAGATAGGGCAGCAATTCCTCATGCCCGCCGACGGGCGCATAGGCGCGCAGGATGATGCCGCCATAACGCTGGTCGGCGCCGGCATAGAGCGCCTCGCCCATGCCGTGCAGCCGCTGATGCTCGATCCGCACGCCGGCCGTATCGGCCATGTGGCGCACCGCGGCGAGCGTATGCGCGTTGTGAGTCGCGAACTGCGGATAGAGCGCGGGCGACGCGTCGATCAATGCCTTCGCGCAGACCAGGTAGCACAGGTCGGTCGCGGCCTTGGTCGTGTAGACCGGATAGTCGGGTCGGCCGGCGACCTGGGCCCGCTTGATCTCGCTGTCCCAATAGGCGCCCTTGACCAGGCGGACCATGATCCGGCGGCCGGTCTCCTGCGCTAGGCGGGCGAGCGCGGTGATCACCAACGGCGCGCGCTTCTGATAGGCCTGGACGACGACGCCTAGCCCTTGCCACGCGCCAAGCTCCGGCTCGCGCGCCAGCCGGTCGACCAGCTTGAGCGAGAGCACCAGCCGATCGGCTTCCTCGGCGTCGATCGCGAAATTGAGGTCGTGGCGCGCCGCGATCAGCGCGAGGCGCTTCACCCGCGGATAAAGCTCTTCCCAGACGCGCGCTTCCTGCACCGCTTCGTAGCGCGGATGCAGCGCCGACAATTTGACCGATACGCCGTGGCCGAGTTCCGGCCCGGCCCCCGCGGCGGCTTTGCCCACCGTTTCGATCGCATCTGCATAGATATGTTCGAACCGTTCGGCGTCGGTCGCGGTGCGCGCGCCCTCGCCGAGCATGTCGAACGAGCAGAGCGTGTCTTCGCGCTTCGCCCGCGCCAGCGCCGCCTCGATCGTGCGGCCGAGCACGAACTGCTCGCCCATGATCCGCACGGCAGCGGCGACGGCCTGGCGGATCACCGGCTCGCCGATGCGCGCCGCGATACGCTTGATATAGCCGCCCAGATCCTTCTTCGCCGTCTCGTCCGCCTCGACCAGCTTGCCGGTCAGCAACAGGCCCCAGGTCGAGGCGTTGACGAACAGGCTGTCGGACTTGCCGACATGGCTGGCCCAGTCGGCCGAACCGATCTTCTCCGCGATCAGGCGGTCGCGCGTTTCGGCGTCGGGCGTGCGCAGCAGCGCCTCGGCCAGGCACATCAGCGCCAGCCCTTCTCGCGTGCCGAGCGAGAATTGCTGGAGGAAATCCTCGACCACGCCCTGCTTCTTGGCTGCCGCCCGGGCCGAATCGACCAGCGCGACCGCTTCCGCGACCACGGTGCTGCGGTCCCCCGCCGACAGCGGCTGGCGGGCGAGCAGATCAGCGATGGTCTCGGCCTCGTCGCGATATTTGGCGTCGTCGATCGAATCCCAGGGCGAGCGCGGCATGAGGTTTTCCTTTGGCTTAAAGGCGAGGTGGCTAAACCATCTTCGTCACTATCGCTTTCCCGACTGAACGTGCTTCGTTATATTGGCCATATTGCCGAAGGAGTTTTTGATTTGAGCGTACGTGCCGTCGAATCTTCGGCCGATGCCGTCGACCTACGAATCCTCCGCATCCTGCAGGAGGATGGGCGCATCACCAACCAGGAACTGGCGACCCGCGCGGGCCTTTCGCCGGCCGCCTGTTTCGATCGGGTGAAGCGCTTGCGGCAGGGCGGCGTGATTGCAAGCTATACGGCGTTGCTCGATCCGGCCAAGCTCGGGCGGGCGCTGCTGATCTTCGTCGAGGTCGTGCTCGATCGCACCACCGACGACGTCTTCACTGCATTCGCCGCCCAGGTGCGCGACATTCCCGAAGTGCTCGAATGCCATATGGTAGCGGGCGGCTTCGACTATCTGCTCAAGGTGCGCGTGGCCGACATGGCGGCCTATCGCCGGTTCCTGGGCGAGATACTGACCAGCATTCCCGGCGTGCGCGAGACCCGGACTTATGCGGTGCTGGAGGAAGTGAAGGCGACCACGCACCTGCCGATCTGAAGGTTCCAAGTGCCGCGACGGGATCCATTGCTTTCCACGCTGACATAGGCGGCAGGCCGGGGCGCGAGAAATGCCGACCGATCTTCTACACGGGTAAACGCCCTTCCGATCTACGAGTCAGATCTACCCGCGGCTCCAGGGCGATGGGCTGCAGGAAATGTGATTTTTTGGACAAATATTGCGCTAGCGAAAGCCCATGCTGCATTTGCGAACGGTTTAGATTGTGTTAAAAGAGAGTGCGACTTCGAATCGCAACGAAGACGGAGACTGACAGTGCAAGCGATCATTATCGGCGTTGCCGTCATTTGGGGAATACCGATCGGCTCTGCCGTGATAGCCGCGGGCGCGGCTGCGATCTCGCCGCGTATTCGGGAAAAGCTGCAGCGTTCCCTGGCAGGCTGAGAGCATTTGCGGGCTAGCTCCCCGAGTTACCGGCCAACCTAACCCACGTCACCGCATCGAGCAGGTGGCTGCGCCGAGATTTTGCAGCGCCGTAGGCAATTGCTCCCGACGCGTTGATGAAAATGCTCGCTCCATCTGCTGCGACGCACCATAATATATCCAACTGGCATCATGCAGCGATGACTCGTCGCCCTACTGCAACCGTTTATCGATAGTTCCTCTGCCGACAGGCATCCATCAGACCAGTCGGGCGACGACCTCGCGGACCGATTGCTGCCACGGCGGCGAGCTATAGCCGAAAGCCTCCTTGAACGCGCTGGAATCGAGCCGCGAATTGGCGGGCCGGACTGCCTTGGTGGGCCATTGGGCGGTCGAAACATCCGCCACGGTTGCGACTGGGCCGCCCAGCGTCGCGCTTGAGGCGAAGACTTCACGCGCCAGGCCCGCCCAGCTCGTGTCGCCCGTGCCGGCAAAATGATACAGGGCGTTCGCGCCCTTGCCCTTCTGCGCCGACCAGGCTGCAACGATCGCAAACAATGCGTCGGCAATATCCAGTGCCGAGGTGGGGCAGCCATATTGATCGGCCACGACCGTGAGCGTGTCGCGCTCGCCCGCGACGCGCAGCATCGTCTTCACGAAATTCGCCCCAAAGGGACTGTAAACCCAGGACGTCCGCACGATCGCATAGTCGGCGCCGGATGCGCGGACGGCATCCTCCCCGGCGAGCTTGGTGATCCCATAGACGCCGATCGGCCCGGTAGCGTCGTCCTCCCGGTAAGCGCGGTCGAGTGTTCCGGCGAAGACATAGTCAGTCGACAGATGAATGATCGGGGCGCCCGCTTCGCGGGCAGCGCGCGCGAGCACGCCGGGCCCGGTGCCGTTCACTGCCATGGCGAGATCCGGTTCATCCTCCGCCTTGTCGACGGCGGTATAGGCAGCCGTGCTGAGCACGAGATCGGGGCCGAACGCCGCGACGACCCGCTCGATGCTTCCGGCGTCCGCCAGATCGAACTCGGGGCGATCGACAAACAGCAGCTCCATGCCGGCCGGCGCCCGCTCCTCGATGCTGGTCGCGACCTGGCCGCCCCGCCCGGTGACGAGCACGCGCATCAGGCGACGCCCAGGCGATCGCCGGCATAGGCGCCAGACCGGATCGGCTCCCACCACCAGCGATTCTCGAGATACCAGTCGACGGTCTTGCCGAGGCCGCTTTCGAAGCTTTCCTGTGCGTTCCAGCCAAGATCCTTTTCGATCTTGGCCGGATCGATTGCGTAGCGCCGGTCATGCCCGGGGCGATCCGTCACGAAACTGATCAGTGATCGCCGGGGCGCGCCGCCCGGCAGCGGCTGCCGCGCATCGAGCGCGTCGCAGATCGCCTCGACCACCGCGAGATTGGTGCGCTCTTCACGTCCACCAATATTGTAGCTTTCGCCGATCTTCCCGTGCGTCAGGACGGCATCAAGCGCGCGCGCGTGATCCTCGACATAGAGCCAGTCGCGGACATTCTCGCCCGTGCCATAGACCGGCAGTGACTTGCCTTCGAGCGCGTTCAGGATCGTCAGCGGAATCAGCTTCTCGGGGAAGTGATAGGGCCCGTAATTGTTCGAGCAGTTCGACAGCACGACCGGCAGCCCATAGGTTTCGTGCCAGGCGCGGACAAAATGATCCGATGCCGCCTTTGAGGCCGAATAGGGCGAGGACGGCGCATATGGCGTTTCCTCGGTGAAGACACCGCTGTCGAACGGCAGATCGCCGAACACTTCATCCGTCGAGACATGGTGGAAGCGGAAGGCGGCGCGCCTGTCGCCTTCCAGCTCGCGCCAATATTCAAGCGCCGACGACAGCAGGCGGAACGTGCCCACGACGTTGGTCTCGACGAACGCGCCGGGCCCGTCGATCGAGCGATCGACATGGCTCTCGGCCGCGAGATGCATGATCCCGCCGACCTTTTCTTCTCGCAACAAGGCAGGCACCAGATCGCGGTCGGCAATATCGCCTTGCACGAAGCGATAGGCGTTGGACTTGTCGATCTCGGTCAGCGACGCCGGATTGCCGGCATAGGTCAGCGCGTCGAGATTGATGACTCGCGTTCCGCCCGCCTGCACCAGATGGCGGCACACGGCCGACCCGATAAAACCGGCGCCGCCGGTGACCAACACAGTCCGCATCAATACTCCCCGTAGGTGAAAACCGGCTCGTGCGCGGCAAACATGGGCGCTATGCGATCCTTGCCCGACAGCTCGACCGGGCCGACGTCCGGCCAGGCAATGCCGATATCGGGATCGTTCCAGATGATGGCGACCTCGCTTTGCGGTGCGTAAGGCGCGCTGACCTTGTACAGCACCTCGGTATCCGGCGTCAGCGTCATGAATCCGTGTGCGAAGCCTTTCGGCACCAGCAGCTGGTTCCATTTCTCCGCGGAAAGCTCGAGACCGACCCATTGGCCATAGCTCGGCGAGCCCTTGCGGATATCGACCGCGACATCGAAGATCGCACCGCGCAGGACCCGGACGAGCTTGTCCTGCGCGAAGGGCGGCGCCTGCAGATGCAGGCCGCGCACCGTGCCGACGGCGGCGGAGAAGCTCTGATTGTCCTGAATCCAGTCGATCGCGATGCCATTGGCAACAAGATCGCCCTGTTTGAACACTTCCGAGAAGAAGCCCCTGGCGTCACCGTGCCTGGACGGCACGATCTCGATCACCTCTGGGATGGCGAGCCGGTTGAACTGAGTCATGCGAGGTTCGCGATCCGGCGCTTCAGATAGGCCGCGTAATCGGTTTTGCCGAGCGTCGCGGCGCGCGCCAACACGGCGTCAGCGTCGAGATAGCCGAGCTCGAAGGCGATTTCCTCCGGACAGGAGATCTTGATGCCCTGGCGATGCTCGATCGTGCGGACGAAGGAGCTCGCATCGTGCAGCGAATCGTGCGTGCCGGTATCGAGCCAGGCGTAGCCCCGGCCGAGGCGGGAAATCGTCAGGTCGCCGCGTTCGAGATAGGCCCGGTTGACGTCAGTGATCTCATATTCACCCCGACCCGATGGCTGAACCGCCTTGGCGATCTCGGTAATGTCCGAATCGTAGAAATACAGACCGGTTACCGCCCAGTTCGACTTGGGATTGACCGGCTTCTCCTCGATGCTGGTCGCGCGCCCGGTCGCCGGATCGAACGATACCACGCCGTAGCGTTCAGGATCGTCGACATGATAGGCGAAGACCGTCGCGCCACTCGGCGTAGCAACTGCCTCCCGGCATTTCGCGCCGAGCCCGTCGCCATGATAGATATTGTCGCCGAGGATCAGCGCGCCGGGACCACCATCGATAAACGACTCGCCGATCACGAAGGCCTGGGCGAGCCCATTTGGTTCGGGCTGCTCCGCATAAGCCAGGTTGATGCCGAAGGCCGATCCGTCGCCGAGCAGGGCCCGGAACATGGGCAGATCCCGCGGCGTGGAAATGATCAGGATATCGCGCATGCCGGCGAGCATAAGGGTCGACAGGGGATAGTAGATCATCGGCTTGTCGAAGACCGGCAGTAACTGTTTGGAAACCGCCAGCGTGGCAGGATACAGGCGCGTGCCGCTGCCGCCTGCGAGAATGATGCCCCTCACGATTCGTGCGCTCCCTACCCCGAACGTTCCAGACAGGCCCCGCCTGGAACTTGTGCTGCATTGCATCATTGCAAGCGACCGGCAAGTCCAGCAAGGACTATCGCAACAAATTCTACCCCTCCGGCCCAGTCGGGGTACGTTGAATAATCTCCATGCGAGACAAATAGAATGACATTGTTTCGTTTTCGCAGGCCCCGGGCCGCCCCCTCGGTTCCCCCGGGAATGCGTGTCTATGCCATAGGAGACGTGCATGGCAGTCTCGACCTGTTGATAGACCTGCTGGGGCGGATCGAGGTCGACAGCCGGGCGCGCGCTCCTGCCGAGACGTGGATCATCATGCTGGGCGATCTGATCGATCGCGGGCCGGATTCGAAAGGCGTAATCGACCTTTTCCTGAAATCGCCACCGGCTTTCGCTCGATATCGATTTCTGGCCGGCAATCACGAAGAGGCAATGCTTCAGTCGCTCGGCGAGAGGGCAGATCCGCGGGAAACCGGATGGCTTCGATTCGGCGGCACGGAAGCGCTGCGCAGTTATAACGTGCCCGATGACGCGTTCGAGATCCGGGGATGGCTGCTATCAGACGAACTACGGCGCTACATCCCGCGGGCTCATCTGGACTTTATCGGACGCTTCGAAGAAAAGATCGTTATTGGCGACTATCTCTTCGTTCACGCCGGCATCAGACCAGGCGTCGCCTTGCAGCGGCAGCGACGAAAGGATTTGCTATGGATTCGGGAGGGTTTTCTCGATGACGACACCGATCATCGCCACATCGTTGTGCATGGGCACAGCATCGCATCGGAACCGGTGTTTGCACGCAATCGGATTGGGATCGACACTGGAGCCTATTTGAGCGGGGTGCTCACAGCGCTGGGCCTGGAGGGGGATTCTCAGTGGGTCGTGCAGACCAATCACTCTGCCAGATGATGCGCACCTGACCCATTAACACCATCGATGCAGCGTCCGGCGCAATATCGCTCGCTATCATGGCAGATCATTAGAGCACTGAACGAATTAGGGCGGGCCAAAACTGACCCGCCCAGATAGACAGCTACTACCAATCTCATTCACCCTCGTCGGGAGAGCAGCCCCAAACCCGTTATGGGCTAGCTGGCGTCGGGGTGGGGGTTGGCGTCGGAGTGGGGGTTGGCGTCGGAGTAGGGGTTGGCGTCGGAGTGGGGGTTGGCGTCGGAGTCGGAGTAGGGGTTGGCGTCCCGCCATTATTAACGATATCGATGATGCCGGTAAGCTCGGCAATCGTCACGCCCAGCAGAGCAGCCAACAGCAACCAGACGGGTGTGCCGAGCGCGTGACTGCCATCCTCGATTTCTGCGCCGGCGCGACCGCCAAGCGTGCTACCCGTCAGCGCGGCTGATTTGGTCTGGGCGATCTTAGCGGAGAATGGACGCACCGGAGCCGGCGCGGCAGCCGCCAAGGTGGATGATGCAATCAATGAAGAAGCGGCAACGCCGACTACGAGCTTCTTGAAATCCATGATGCTATTCCTCGTTACTCGTACCGAATATCTAATGCTGCAATGCCACAAAAGTTCCTGAGTTTCAACCTTCGAAACCAGTTTTTGCCTGAGTCCCCCTGGGATTGGCCGAGGCCGAGCGATTTTCATCCCACAGGACAGATTAAAGCGTGAGATTCAGTAAGTTCGCCATAGTCCCGTGCGAGGAGGCGGTTACCACGGGCTACCCAAAAACAGCGACGGTGTAATAGTCTGCGTCGCGGAGATCGGTGGTCCGGTAAAAAAACGCGCTAATCTGTTTTCGTACTTACCCGCAGGAGCGGTTACGCGAGGCAGTGCCGAATCGGGCGTGGAACCGCCTCGATGCCGAAGGGAAGGAAGCAAGGAGGTGGAGAAGAAGAGCAACGACATACTTGCCGAAGGACGCTCGCTTCGTACTGCAATCACGCGGTTACTTCCAACAAGCGCAATATCGGCATATATTCGCTATCAATTGGCGGCCCAGCGGAATAAAGAATCCCTCTTTAACCATGTGTCAGAGGAAGGGCAGAATACGTTGCGGCGCAGCACGTTTATTGGTTCTTCTCGTGCGATCTTCCTTCTTGCGGGTCTTATTTGCGCCGGCTTCATTCTATCGGCACCCCCTGCCTGGGCAGCAGATCGAGAGGGCCTGCTCGCCATGCAGCGATTGGACCAGCGCGTCATGACCATCGGCTATCGCCTGGTGACCTCCGCCGGCGATCTCTGCGCCGACCAGGCCCCCACCCCGGGTTTCGCTATCCACGATCGTTCCCAATACAGATCGGATGAGCAGGCAGTGGTGCGCGAGACTTTCGGATTCGATGGCGAGCCGCTCGTGCTCGCAATCGCTCCGGACAGCCCGGCCGCGCTGGCGGGACTCCAAGTTGGAGATGCGTTGATTCGAATCGGCACTGATCCGGTCGCGCCCCCGCAGCCCGGCGCAACCAACTCCTACACCAGAGTCGCCGCGGTCCTCGCGCAACTCGATTCGGCCGCGCGTACCGGGACGATTGTTCTGGAGCTGCGCCGAAAGCAGCAGCTGTTTACCGCGACCGTGGCGCTCCGGAACGGGTGCGCGACGCGATTCCAGACCAAGGTCAGCGACACGATCGACGCACAGGCAGATGGACGGTATGTTGAAGTCAATACAGGCCTCATTGCCTTTGCGGGATCTGACGACCAACTCGCGGTGATCATGGCGCACGAACTTGCCCACAACATCCTGCACCACCGCGCGCGGCTTGATGCAGCAGGCGTGGCACGCGGAATCCTGGGCCAGTTCGGCAAAAATGCGCGCTTGATTCGTGAAACCGAGGCAGAAGCTGATCGCCTCGGCGTGTATCTGATGGACCGGGCCGGCTACGCCCCCCAGGCCGCGATCGCGTTCTGGACGCGGTTCGGCACCGAGCACGGGCTGGGCATCTTCACGGCGCCGACGCATCTCAACGAGGAGAAGCGGGTACAGATGATAAAGGGAGAGATTGCCCGGATCGAGGCAATGCGCGCGGCACATGTCGAGCCCCGCCCGGCCTTTCTCAGCGCCCCTTATTGTGCGTCACTTCCTGGCCCACCTGGTTCGACAAGTAATTCGTCTCCGTGCACCTCTAAGGACGGTGCTCCCGTGCCGTTCCGCGACCAGTGACCTTGGGCGCAGACCATCTCAGCGACCCCGGGGCGGGATCAAGATTGCATGGCAATCGTTTTTGCGGCACCGCAACATTGTTGATGCTTCAAGTGCGATGCCCTATCGCCATACCGATGCCGATGCCGGGAGTTCGTGAATGCTGACGTTCGACAACCTGAACAAAAAAATGGCCGGCATCGCGGCTATTGTCCTCATGGCCATCATGATGAACGGTTGCACACGGCCGCTGGCAGTACCCGGCGGCAAGGAAGCCTATCTAATCATGACGCCTACGCCGGCCAACCTTGAGGAAACCTATCGCCTGGGTGCCGGGGACGTGGTCGCCGTCAACGTCTTCGGCCAGGCGGACATGTCGGTTGCGTCAGTAATCGTCGACCCCGCGGGCGAGGTAAATCTTCCCCTGATCGGCCCGGTCAAGGCCGAACGAATGACTACGCGCGAGCTTTCGCTCGCGATCGAGAGTCGGCTCAAGCCTCGCTATCTCGTCGACCCGCACGTCTCGGTTAACGTGACCGACTATGTGTCGAAGTTCGTTACCATCGACGGGCAGGTGGCCAGACCCGGCGTGATTCCGATCGCCGGGACCACCACGCTGCTGGGAATCATCGCAAGATCGGGCGGCCCCACCAATCTGGCAAAGCTGGACGAAGTCGCGATCTTCCGCGAGATCGACGGAAAGCGCATGGCGGCGAAATTCAATCTCAGGGCGATCCGCCGCGGGGAGATGGACGATCCAGTCGTGCTCGGCAGCGATACGGTGGTCGTAGGCTTCGATCGTCTCAAAGGTGTCTATCGCGACACGCTGCAGGCACTCCCGATCTTTGCGATCTTCCAGGCGTTCTGAGGCATGATCGGGACTTGCCTGAAGCTCGGATGCGCGCACCAGGGTGGATGGGTGGTGCCGTTCAGCGCGCCAGCCCGCATGGCACTTTCGGACGAGCGACTCTCCTAGTGCGACGCCACGGGTTTTGAAGAGTGCCGGGGGGCCAATGCGAATAGTTCATATCATCACGCGGTTCATTCGGGGCGGGGCGGATGAGAACACGCTTCTGACTTGCAATGGTCAGGCGCAGCTGGGCCATGATGTCCATCTGATCGCCGGCGATCATCACCCCGAGATGATCGGTCGGCTGGATTCGCGGGTGCAATGGCATCACCTGCCCTCGCTCAAACGCGAGCTTTCGCCTTTTAACGATCCGCTTTGCCTGGCCCAGCTCAGTGCCCGACTGCGAAGGCTGGCACCGGATATCGTCCATACCCATGAGAGCAAGGCGGGGATCCTGGGCCGGCTGGCCGCGCGGCTCGCCGGCGTATCGATCATCGTCCACGGCGTGCACATCCTGCCGTTCGTCAATGTTTCGCGGCCGGTGGCCCTGCTCTATCTCGCGCTGGAGAAGCTGGCGGCGCGCAGCACCGACGCCTATGTGAGCGTAAGCCAGGAAATGCAGAACATCTGCGTCGCGCACGGTCTCGGCACGCCGGATATCCATATGGTGGCGCCGAGCGGCATGGACCTGTCGAGTTATCGTGATGCAGCGCCGATCGCGCGCGACACGCTGGTGCCGGGGATCGCTCTGGCCGAGAATGTAACGATCGGCTTGATCGCCGGCCACCTCGAGCGGCGCAAACGCATCGCTGACCTTATCAACGCGCTGGGCCGCTCGCTGGGGGGCGGTGATTGGGTGCTACTGGTCGCTGGCGAAGGGCCCGAGCGAGACGAGCTCTCCGCGCTGATCGCACAGCTCGGCCTTGGCGAACGCGTGCTCCTGCTCGGCTTCCGCGCCGATCTGCCCCGCCTGCTCGCGAGTGTCGATTTCGTGGTGCATGCTGCGACGAACGAAGGATTGCCGCGCGTAGTGGTGCAAGCGGTTCTGGCCGGAAAGCCGGTCGTCGCCCCCGCATTGCCAGGCATCGAGAATGTCGTGGTCAATGGTCGCAATGGCCTGTTGGCGCCGGTCGATTCGTTCGAGCGCCTTGCAGAGCTGACATTGGAAATGGCGCAGAGCCCCACTTTGCGCGCGCGCTTCGTCGCGGCGGCGCGCGATATCGACCTGTCGCCATGGGAAACCGATGCGATGGTCCAGAAAATCGAGACGGTATATGGGAACGCTCTTTCCCGCGGTCGATCCAGGCGCGGGAAGAGAGAAAGCTTCGCCGATGAGCGAGACTAAGCCAGGGCAAGCCACATTGGTCGCAGCGCTCAACCCGGCCATCCGGGTTGCCAGCTGGTGACGGCGGGGAGCGAAAAGGCTTGGTCAGCGGAACACGTTAGTCCGGATGTGCGACCGATCGCATCGAAGGCGGGAGCGTTGCCTCCGTTTCTTTCCGGCAAACTGATCGACGCAGCCACCGGTTCCGCGATGCGTGGTTTGCTGATCGTCGCGATCGTGCTGGGCCACAACCGGTCCCTGCTCGCGGTCGCCCCCGAATTTCATCACCTCTATTACTGGCATGTACACGGATTCTTCTTCCTCGCTTTTGCATCGCGCGGGTTTGTTTCCGGGGGGTATGCCGTTCGCGATATGCTTGTGCGCTATCTGATGCCGTTCGCAGTGTTCCTTACGCTGGGCACGCTGATAAACATGGCGCGAGCGCCGGCCCAGGCGGATATCGGCGCCTACCTGACCGCGTTGGTCATTGGCTCCAGCAGGCTTTGCGATCGCGCCAGCAACATGTCCCTGCTGTGGTTTTTGCCAGCGCTTGCTGGATTTGTGACGGTATCGATCTTGATTAGCAGACTGGTCGCGCGCGCGTCGGCATGGCCGGTTTTCGTGGCTATGATACTTGGTACGGGAGTGCTGTTGGTCGCCCTGATCCCGCGCGATGCCCTGAAATATGTGCCGCTTGGTCTGCCGATCGTCGCCTATGTGTTACCGCTGAGCCTGGCGTTCTGCGGCCTTGTCGTACTTGTTTCCGGCAAGTCGGCGCCTGTTCGCAGTCTCATACTGATCGTGACACTGGCCGCGTCTCTCGCGGCCGCCTTCCTGTTGAAGAGCCTGGAAGTGAACATATCGTTGTTCAAATTCGGCCAGGCTGAGGCCGTGACATTCGTCCTGGCCGCGCTGCTCGCCGTAACAGCTAATGTCGTAGTCTATCTCCTGAGCGGATTTCTGCGTTCGTTCGACTGGTTGAGAGCGCTGGGCGATTCGTCGCTGGAGATCTTTCTACTGCACAATTTCATCCAGATACCGATTCTCACCACGCTTTTATCGCGCAGACAGGCACTCGGCGACGTGGCGCTGGCCGGGGCCAGCGTGGCTGTCAGCGCCATCGCGATCGGACTCTCAATAGGATTGGCAGCGGGATTGCGGCGCTTGCCACGCCTGAGATCCCTGATCTTCCCGCGAGATTGGGCCATGCTCGTCAACGCGAAGCCGGGCCGGATAATCTAATCCGACGGTAGGAGGATGGCACGAACCGACGATTTATCCGTCGGCGCGTTCCTTGCGGGACATTCGTGTTGCATTGCGGTATAACCGTCGCGTGCGGGCGGCAATAAGAGTGGTAACGGGGGCTCGAGTGCGAATTTTGCTGGTCAACACGCTGTTTCCGCCGGTGATCAAGGGTGGCGCGGAGGTATCGACGTCAAACCTCGGTGCAGCGCTGGCTGCCAGGGGACATGACGTGCACGTCTTGACCATCACGCCCGATCCCGAAACCGTCGCACAACAGAACGGCATGACCGTCCACCGCATAAACCCATCAATCGTGCGATATCCGTTCGACCATGACGAACGCGGCGGCGTGGGCAAGCTCGTTTTCCACGCCATCGATAATTACAATCCCCTGATGTACACGCGGGCACGCGCGCTGATCACGGAAATTCGCCCGGACATCGTCCATACGAACATCCTGCAATTGCTGACTTGCAGCATTTGGTTTGCGGCGCGGGCAGCTGGTGCGCGGGTCGTCCACAATCTCCGGGACTATTGGCTGCTATGCGCACGCTCCGGTTTTTTCAGAAATGACGAGCCGTGTTCACGCAAGTGCCTCGATTGTGCGATCGTCTCCAGTCCGCGGCGCCTGATGACGGGCAAGGTCGATGGAGTCGTCGCGGTAGGGCAATATGTGCTGGACACGCATCTCTCGGCGAAGCTTTTTCCGAATGCGAAAGTAGCGCGCGCGATCCTCAGCGCCACGGACCCGATCGAGCCGTTGCAGAAGCCACCGCGCGCCATCGGCGACCCGATCACCCTAGGCTATATTGGTCGCATCAAGGAATCAAAGGGGGTTCGCGTCCTGCTGGAAGCGATGCGGCAGGTGCCTGCCGAATCCAAGGTCCGGCTGCTGATCGCCGGCGATGGCGACAGCGCTTTTATGAAGGCGCTGCGGACCCTGGCGGACGATCGTGTCGAGTTTCTGGGGTGGTGCAGTCCCAAGGATTTCTATTCTCGCGTCGATCTGGTCGTGGTTCCGTCGCTTTATCCTGAACCTCTGCCGCGCACCGTGCTCGAAGCGTATCGTTACGGACTCCCGGTTATCGGAGCTCGTTCGGGCGGTATTCCGGAGGTGGTTCACGACGGCGTGACGGGATGGCTCTACACGCCGGACAGCATCGATCGGCTTTCGGCGCTAATCCGCGCCCTGCCGGGCCCGTCCGGCCTATCGACTCTGAGCGCAACCGAGCGCGATGCAGTGGTCGCGAGAACTGATCCGGACTATGTGGTGGCGCAGTATGAGGATGTATACAGGCTGGCGCTAAGCTAGCCGCCTTATGTAATATTGAAGTTTCGGCGAAAACCTTTCGACACGGATTTATTTATTCTATTATATTGACATATTTAGGTAACTTGGATTTATGGTTACTACGGTTTTAGCTAAATAGCCCGCGCCGATCTCGCGGATATGGTGCGAACAGACGATGGGAGTATGCAATGAGTTCGAACTCTGCGACTGACGCCAGAACAGGGTATCACGACTTGATCCGTCGCGACGTTGTGCAAGGCGTGCCCAAAAAGGGTGGCGTCTTGCTTGACGTCGGCGGGGGCATCGGCGCCACGGCCGCGCATCTCAAGCAACTCGGGCTAGCCGATCGTGCCGGAGTGGTGGATCTGGTGGAACGGCCGGAAGGTGCGCCGCCGCTGGATTTCGCCTATAATGGCGATCTCACCGATCAGGCGTTGCTGGATCGCATCATCGCCGAACAGGGGCCGTTCACGACGATCCTTTTCCTCGACATTCTCGAGCACCTTGTCGATCCATGGGCCCTTGTGAAGAAATTCACCGCCGCCCTGACGCCCGATGGGGTCATCGTCGCCAGTATTCCCAACGTGCGGTGCCTGGAATCCCTGTACCCGCTGGTCGTAAAGAACGACTGGACGCTTCGCGACGAAGGGATTCTCGACCGGACGCATTTGCGCTTCTTCACGCGTTCCTCAGCGATCGACCTTATGACCAGCAGCGGGCTGAAGCTCCAGAAGGTGATTCCCCTTCCGCATATGGGGCGGAAATATCGCCTGTTTCGCAAAGCCACGCTTGGCCTCGCGCAGAGCCTGACCGACCGTCAATATCTGGTTCGTGTGGGGGCTGAGTAATGAGCCTGCCCGACGGTGTTGAATCCGTTGCAGCTGCGCGGGTGTCAATTGCGATGGCTTCGTACAATGGCGAGCGCTTCATCGAGGAGCAGCTGAACTCGCTCGCCAGCCAGACTCATGCACCGTACGAGCTGGTGATATGCGACGACCAGTCGACCGACTGCACCCAGCAGATCGTCGAAGCCTTCGCCGCGCGGGTGCCCTTTCCGGTCCGATTCATTCGCAATCCCGACCGTCTCTATTTTTCTTCGAACTTCATGAAGGCTGCGGGATTGTGCACCGGCGACTTCATCGCCTTTTGCGATCAGGACGATATCTGGGATCCGCGCAAGATCGAGGTTTCCCTCAAGGCGCTCGCTCAGCCGGATGTGGTGCTGTGCGTCCATGATGCGACCCAGGTAGATGATGCGGGCAATGTGCTGGGGCTCGAGACTCGCAAGGTTCCCAAGGGAATCCTTCCGGGTCTGGATCCGCTGATGGCATTTTCGGGTTTCACATGCACCTTCCCGCGCGGGTTGATCGAGCTTCTTCCTGCGGATCGGCGGCCAATGGATGTGATCGAAACCAAGCGCAAACTATCGCACGACCGCTGGGTTTGCTATCTCGCCTCGCTCGTCGGCTCCATCGCGAACCTTGATGAGCCGCTCGCACTCTATCGGCAACATCATGACAATGCAGCGGGCTGGATGCGGCAGAAGCGCGGCAAGGCTGAGCTGCTCGATTCCTTTCGCAACAAATTCGGCTTCTATCTTCAGAAGCGCCTGAGGATCATCTCGGACTTTCGCAAGCTCTCGGAAGAAGTCTCGCTTGACGGGCTGCACGCCGACATTTTTTCCGCAGAACGTCTGGAGATCGGTCGAGAACGTTTACGTCGCTACGAGGAAATTTTTGAGTGCCGCTACGCTGTCGCCAGACCCGACAGCCGTTTCGCTCGCCTCAGAAACCTGGCCAAATGCTGGCAAAAGCGCGTCTATGACGATCCGATCAGTGGCGAGAGGTCACGGCGGAGCGCGGTGATGGATGGGCTGGGCGCATTGCTGGCGCGTCGTGGGCAGGCCGACAGCGCCAGACGGCAGCTCGCCCAGTCGGCATGAGAGTCGGCCCGATATCAATGGGTCGGCAAGTCCGGGCCAGCCCGGTCATTGTCGTCTGCCGTGACACCCCCCACCGGACGATGATCTCATGCGCGGTTCAAACGGGTTGCCCGCCATGCGCCTAGTGTATGTGCACAACAGCCCGGTTCCGAACAAGGCAGCAAGCACCGTGCAGGTGATGCGGATGTGTTCCGCTTTCACCCGGCTGGGACATGATGTCGAATTGATCGTACCCGTTTCGGGCACGGAAGCAGCGCCGACCGCAAAAGAAACTGCCGATTATTACGGATGTGCCGGCGAGTTCGCGATCCATCGCATCCCGTTGGGACGGGCCGGCTGGTTCGGGTTCGCTTATCATGCCGCGCAACGCGCGAAAGCTGTGCGGGCCGACCTGGTCTATGGTCGCTGTGTGCGGTCCTGCGCCGCAGCCGCGATGCGCGGCATGCAGGTGATGCACGAGGCTCACGGACCCCTGGAAGCCTATTCTCGCAGCGGACAACTGGCATTTGCCTACCTCGCCCGCTCATCCCGGTTGCGACGCCTGGTCGTCATCAATCAGGCGCTGGCCGATTACTACGCAGCGCGCTTTGCCACGCTTGCCCGCCCTCCTCTCGTCGCCCCCAGCGCGACGGACCCGGTGAGCTCGTTTCCGCCCCTTCGTCCGTTTCCGGAAGGCGGCCGATTGCGGATCGGTTATGTCGGCTCGCTCCATCCCGGCAAGGGTATGGAACTGATCGCCGAACTCGCTCGCCGCACCGATCATGAATTCATCGTCGCTGGTGGGGACGATGAATCGATCGCGCGGTGGAAATCACAGCTGGGAAGCCGCGTAAATTTCCTCGGCCATGTCCCCAACCGCGACGTATCGGCGATCATCGGCAGTTTCGACATCGCGCTGGCACCCTATCTGACCTCGATCAGCGGGGCGGGAACGCGCTTCAATCTGGCGCAATGGATGTCGCCGCTGAAACTGTTCGAATATATGGCCCATGGCCGACCGATCATTACCTCCGATCTGCCGTCGATCCGTGAAATCGTCCAGGATGGTGTCGAGGCGATGCTGTGCGATCCGGCGCACCCCGATCAATGGATCGCCACTGCCGAGCGGCTGGCGGGAGATTTCACATTGCGGCAGCGCCTCGGCGCGGCGGCATTGGAGGCCTTCAGAGCGAGTCACGAATGGTCGGGCCGGGCCAAGCTCATCATCGCCGCCACTGCGGCCCAGGAAGCCGCCGCATGACTTCGACCGCAAAGCCACAAGGCTATCGCAAGCGTACCGCCTCTGGATTGGCATGGCTTCTGTGCGGGGCAATAGCGGGCGCCGTCTGCCGCGTCGGGGTCCTGGCCGTCTATGCCCGGCTGCTCGCGCCAAGCGACTTCGCCACAATGGCGGTTGTCGGCATCTGCGTCGAATTTGCGACGCTTTTCACGACATCAGGTATCGTCCGCACGCTGATTCTGCGCGATGTCATTTCGCAGGAGCAAATCAGGACGGTCTTCACCGTCAGCTTTTCCAGCGCGATCGTCGCCTCGCTCGTCCTGTCCGCCGCGTCGCCGCTGATCGCCACCGCATTCCACATTCCGCTCCTGGTGGGCGTCCTATGCGTCAGTTCGCTGTTGTTTCCGATCATGGCCATATCGGGCGTCTCGATCTCGCTCCTCGAACGCGATCATAATTTCAAGCAACATACCGTCAGCGGGATGACGAGCTATATTCTGGGGAACGTCTTCGTCGGCATTCCGCTGGTTCTATTGGGGGCCGGCGTATGGTCGCTCGTCGTGGCGCAACTGGTCTCCGCGGCGACGCTCAGCATCATGTTGCTACGCGCGCAGCCGCACAAGATGGGCTTTTACTTCCGGCGCAGCATCTACCTCGACCTGATGCGTCAAGGCACCGGCTACTCGATCCAGCGGTTCGCCAACCTCATTGCGCTTAAGGGCGCCTATTTCGTCACGGGCAGCGTTCTCGGCCCAACCTCGCTTGGCTATTACGAGCGCGCCAATGCGCTGGTGAACATTGCCAATCAGGTGCTCGGCAACAGCCTCGCAGGTGTCTTGTTCCCTGCCTTTTCGAGGATCAAGGACGACCGGGAGCGGCAAAGACAGGCTTTCGTCCGGTGCCTGAGCGCAACCGCCATGGTTTTCCTTCCGGTGAGCGCGGTCGCGTGCACGCTTGCTCCAGAACTTGTCTATCTCCTGCTCGGCCCGGGTTGGGACAATGTCGTCGTCCCGTTCCAGATCCTGTCCGGGTGCATGTTCCTGCGCGGCGCCAGCAAGGTGATGAACGTGGTGACGGATACGAGCGTTTCGCTTTACGGGGGCACTGCCGCTCAGGTGGTTCAGGCGGTCGGCGTGGTCGGCGGAGCCTATTGGTCCTCCCGCTTCGGCGTAGTCGGTGTGGCGATCACCACTGTCCTGGCGTTGTTCCTGAGCTTCCTGTTGCTCAACTATTATGCGTGCCGGGCTACCGCCGCCACGGCGCTCGATGTCTCGAAGGCAGTATTGCCGGGGCTGATCGTCGCTTCTGTCGCAGCGGCGGTATCGTGGCTTATTCACATGGAGTTCGTGCGGCTTGGCATCCACCCCATCGTGTCATTCATCGTGGGAGGTGGCGCGGCCGGCATCGTGGTTGCCATCGGCGTATTCGTTCAGCGCGAAACGCTGCTGCCGGAAGGGTTGCTCTGGCCCAAGAAGCTCCTGGCGCGAAAAGGGGGTGCGGCATGAAGCACGCGGTTGCGATGACGGCGTACAAGGATTTCGCCATTCTCCATTCTTCAGCGCGCAAGCTGATCGCCAATGGTGCCGACGTTTTCGTCCATATCGACAAGAAAAGCGCTTACACTTCGGCCCAGATCGCGGCGCTGCGCGACGAGGGCTGCCGGGTGACCCAGCGCTATAACATCCCGTGGGCCGGATATGATCACTTGCGGGCGATCGTCGATCTGCTCGACGAGATCGTCGGCACTGGCGAGGAGTATCGCTATGTCCATATCATCTCCGGCCAGGATTACCCGGTCAGGCGGTTTGGGGACGCCGAAGAGCTATGGGATGGCACGATCTACATGAAAGTGATTTCCCGGGATGCGTTCCCGGAAAATGTCGAATCGCGCATCGCCAACCGCAGCGTCCTCTACCGCTTCCAGACTCTTGGGCGGCTCTGGAATATCGCCGACAAGGTCTCGACCTTCGCTCAGAAGGCGCTTGGTCTGAGGCGGCTTAATCTGCCGTCCGAAACGCCCCTGTTCAAGGGCGAGATCTGGCTGTCCCTCCCCTATCGAGCCTGCAAGGATCTGCTGACCAGACCAGAAAGCAGGATGATCCTGTCGGAACTGCGGACCACCTATATCTCCGAGGAATTCTATTTTCAGACGCTCGTGATGAATTCGGAATATGCAGACCGCGTCACGCCGAGGAACCTTCGTTACACCGACTGGAAATCCGGCCGCGGACGCCCGGCTTTTCTGGACGAAACCGATTATGAGCAGATTCTTGCGTCGGGCGATATCTTCGCTCGCAAGATCAGCAGTGATATCTCGAGTAATTTGCTGACGCTTCTCGAAAGAAACGACCCATCGCGTTTCATGACAGAACGAGTCGCACAGAATTTCTGATATCTCCGTCTGCCTTGATGGGGATCGACCGCTTACGTTAATTGGCACCTGGCTACTGAGAGGGCTCCGATATGCTCAAGACCAATCTGAAGAAAGCGCTTGCCGCGATTGGTCTGCGCCGGAACTGGCACGCCTCAGCCTTCGGCATGGCGCGCAGCTGGTCCAATCAGGAAATTGCCAAGCTCGCGCTGGTGTCCCGCGGCAAGGTTGTAAACGTCAGTGCTTGGGAAGATAAAGATAAAAACGGAAAATTCTATCGCGAATATTTTACCAACGCGGAATCCTATCACATCACTAACTACGGAACAGATCAGGGCGTACTTCAAGGCACGGAGAATGAGATATTCCTTGATCTTCAATCTGGGTTGCCGGAAAATCTGCGACACTCCTTTGATACCGTTCTAAATCACACCACACTCGAACACATATATGATTTTCATACCGCTTTCACGAACATGTGTGAAATGTCGAACGACTTGGTTCTTATCGTTGTGCCGTGGCTCCAGCCATTACATTCCAACTACGGGGATTATTGGCGCTTCTCGCCACAAGCGATGACGAGAATGTTTAGAGATCGTGGATTTACGACACTCTATCTTTCATGGAACAAAAATCCGCATTCTTCCGTGTACGTAGTAGCATTGGCGACGAGAAATCCTGAAAAATGGGAAGGCCAATTCGGCGAGGGGATCGATCCCACCGCACCAGATTTTCTTGATCTTCCTGGGGATTTTCCTGGGAAAAACCTGTTCTAATGCGAAATGGTTCCGACCGGACTTCCATTAGGGCGGTGGGCACCCGTCCGATGGGATTTCAGCCCCGCGGGCTCTGCGGTCATATGCTGCGTAGCATCAATGTGGCAATTTCATGCTGCATCGCAAGACGAATGTGGGTAAGCCAATCTATAGTAATTGTGTCGTTGTGACAGGTGGGTCTGAATGAATTGCATGGTAGGTAGGGTCGAGCCGATGTGCTCACGGCAGTCGTTCTTTCCATGCCACTGACTCAACGATGGTCTCTGGATTCGCATGAAACTTGGTCCGGACAGGCCTGGCATTCAATATCTGCGATATTTCCACAATACGCGTCCGTGCACAGTGACTGATGCTGTGGCCAGCGGCATTGGTCAGCCGGTCCATACCAAAAACGGCGAACGCGCGACGCCCGCTGCTCTGCATGATACGCCCGAAAGGGCTCGCTATCGCAGTGACATCGATGGACTGCGTACGCTTGCGGTAGTTCCTGTCGTTTTATTTCACGCCGGGTTTCGGGGATTTAGTGGCGGTTTCGTTGGGGTCGATATTTTTTTCGTCATTTCCGGATTTCTCATTACCGGCATCCTTCACCGGGAGGCGCTCGCAGGCGACTATAGCATACTGAAATTCTACGAACGGCGTATAAGGCGCATCTTCCCGGCTCTTTTCACGCTGCTCGCGGCCACCTACGTCGCCGGGGTTTTCATCCTCCTGCCCTCGGAGATGGTAGGACTAGGTCGACAGTTGCTTGCCACCACTCTCTTCATCTCGAATTTGTTGTTTTGGCACGATAGCGGCTATTTTGAAGCTGCGTCTGTAACTAAGCCCTTACTCCACACCTGGTCGCTGGCGGTTGAAGAGCAATTCTACATTGTCTTCCCACTGATTCTGCTGGTGGTGGCGCGGTGGCGCATCAAGATGCTGCTGCCATTGATCGTTATCGGTGCGTTGCTATCCTTCGGCGCAAACGTGGCGCTCATTCGCCTAATGCCCGACGCGGCGTTCTATTCGTTGCCGACGCGAGCATGGGAACTTGCGATCGGTAGTATCCTCGCGATCGTCCCACGCTATGCAGGGCGATGGCGTGAGGTGATCGTACTGGCCGGGGTCGTTGCGATTTTCATTTCGATCGGCCTATATTCGGAAAGCACGCCGTTCCCCGGATACGCAGCTCTACTTCCATGCTTGGGCGCCGCCTCCATCCTGTACGCCGGCGAAGGCACCTTAGTGGCTCGTGCGCTATCGGTGCCACCGATCCGGGGAATCGGTTTAATCTCCTATTCGCTCTACCTGTGGCACTGGCCGATCCTCGTATACGCCGCATTCATCTTCGGACGCCCCCTTTCAATGCCGGTCGCGACCGCCGCGGTCGTGCTATCAGTCCTGTTCGCGACGGCATCTTGGTGGCTGGTCGAACAGCCTGTACGACGTAAGGCCAGCATCCGGACGATCTGGATCATAGGCGGGGGGTGCCTCGCAATCAGTTTGGCCGTGTCAGTCGCGACGATTTTGGCCAATGGCTTTCCGGGCCGCTACTCACCCCCGGCGAACGCGATAATGGCTGCGGCGTCAGCGGAGAATCGCGCGTTAGAGCAAGGGTATAACTGCCCGGTTGTACGCTTCGACGGCGAGAAGCGGTTCGGGGCTTGCGCGCTCGGGACCGGCGCTGACCATCCCCTGGTCGTTGTGATCGGCGATTCGCACGCAATGGCGCTTCGCGACGAGTTCGACCGTGTTATGCGTGCTCAGGGAATCCCAGGAACGCTGGTATCTATCGCGGGCTGCCCTCCGCTCATCGGCTTCGACCGGGTCAGGGACGGTTCGCAATGCGCGCTCCACGAAAACCGAATTCGCCAATATGTTGAGGAGGTTCGACCAAAAGCAGTCCTTCTCGTGGGGTCGTGGCGCGGAGCATTGTTCTCGAAGGATTCGGTTTATCTTGGCCGTACTAGTCACGATGACGATTCCAGACTGGCGAACATCGCCGCGGCGCTTTCCGCCACGGTAACGCACTATCAGGACAAGGGAATGAAGGTGGGTGTCCTATTGCCCGTGCCAGGTGCGCGCGACGACGTGCCCAACACACTGGCGCGAGGCACGCGTCAGCCTCTAGCCTGGGCGAAGAGTGAGTTCCAAAACGACTTTCAACGCTTCTATGAAGCCGTGCGAGCTGCACGCCCTGACGTTATTGAAGATCTCGCAGCGCCGCTTTGCTCCGACCTGTGCATGGTGCGGACCGATCGACCGATCTATATGGACGCCAACCACGTAAATGCTGCGGGCGCGCGATTGGTATCGCCAGTGTTGGATCGGGCGATCTCACGGCTGGTCCGCAGCCCTTCCCCATCAGTGCCCAGGGTGCAATGACCTCCGCCACAATATGGTTTTGAGGCATTCAGACACGATTTGCCCGCATCTGCGCCTGCCAAGACCGTCCTGTGGATCCATCGAGAATGCGGCAGGTGGATAGTCGCCGAACTGGCCAACGGCTACCGACGGCGGATAAGTAACCCGTCCATGCCGACCTCCACATCCCCAAACGCAGAACTTGCGGTAATGCTCAACGTCTGACTCCCGCACCTATTCGGCACATCGAAAGTCAGGCGTTGTGGGGCCCAGTCTTTTGTCGAAGTGCCGATCACGAACTCGCGCAGGGGAATCGGCCCGTACTGGCACCTAAGCTCCAACCTAACTGCATTGACTGACCCATGTTCGAGAACGGCTAGATAGGTCAATTCGTAACGCCCTGGAGCCAGCACAAGCAATTGCGATAATACGGTGCCCCCAACGCTTTCTCGGGGTAGCTGGATATGCAGCGCCGGACCGACATTACTTTCAGAGCGGGGTGGCGTCGTTACAGTCGCACCCGATTGCTGCGGAATTTTCCAGCCAAATGGGCCTGATCCAACGGCCCCCGCGTCCGTAGCTGCAAGAATGTCGAAATTCCCATCGACAATCCCTGCGCGCGGATCGTCGACGATACCTCCATTGAGTTGCTGCCATGCTCCGACCAGTTGAGCGGCCTGGCCCTGCGCGATCGCCGCCGTGAAGAATCGCCCCGTATCTCGTTCCATCGGTCGCTTACCGAGGCGGCCCAAATCTTCAAGAAGCAGGGCGACCCCCGAGGTGGTGTAGGGCATTCCATCGGACAGATAGCCAAAGAACTGCTGCATCCAGGGCGGATTCTCGGCCATTCGGGCCGCCAGTGCAGTGCGGCCCGCCCGCGTCGCGAGCATACGCTGCAGGCGCGGCATTACCACCTCGGGATGAAACTGGATGCGCATCAGCGCGTCACCCGCTTGGGCCGCGGTGACGAAGTCGCCCTGCTGCAGGGCCCGGTCGAACATCCAGATCTGGGCAAAGCCATCCCGCCATCCCAGGCGTGCCGCCAACGTCATGGCCGTGTCGACGGCGTCTGTCTTGCCGGCGTTGTTCGCCGTACGCCCCAATATTCGCAATGCCCTGGCGTTCTGGAGCGACATCCCCAGCGCCTCGAGGGAGAGGCTCTGCGCGCGGCGCATGTCCCCCCGATCGGCGAAAGCCTCTGCTTGTGTTACCGCGGAATCGGTCGAACTCATAACCCCTTCCTGCAACTCCTGCTGCGGATGCAGCGTCAACTGCCCGTTATCGACGATCCCGAAGCGAAGAATTAGGAGGGCAAGCAACAATCCGATGCCAACCACGATTGCCTGTGCGATCGGGCGGAAAATCTTCCCCGACCGGTCGTTGCGGGAACCCGTGAGCATCCTGTGATCGGTATCGACCGGGCCGCCAGATTCGCCCGCCTGGGGCCTTTCCGCGCCACGCCCCCTCTGTTCGCGGAATGGAACCCAGACCATCCCCAGCAGCATGCCAAACAGGGTCAACAGCGCGTAGGTGCGAAGTGGATAATCCGCGAGGGAATGCAGCAGCAACGCCACGACGGCGATTAACGCGGTTCGCGCGATAAGCGTTGAATCGTCGAGCCTGGGGGCCCGGAGAATAGCGCGCGCACGCCAGGCAAGCGCCGCCAGAAATACTGCCAGGGCGGCGATGCCAATAACGCCCGCCTCCATCGCCAGTTCGAGATAATCGTTATGGGCATGGTTGAGGTAAACGGGGGTTACGCTGCCCAACGGCTCGATGGCCTGGTAGGACGAGGCAAAGGTCCCGAAACCGGATCCTGCCGGAAAATAGGCCCGCACGCCGTAGAGGACCTCCGGCCAGAAAACCGACCGCTCGTCGGAAAATCCACGCGCGAACCGCTCGACTATCGTACGGCCGGCATGGCTATATTGCAGCAGCAGCGCACTGGCACCCGTCACCGCCAAGCTCAACAACACCATGCGTGCACGGGTGCGGTGGAACAGCAACAGGCCAGAACAGCCCAGGCTTAGAGCGAGGAGGGCCACGCCCATCCGCGAAGCGGTCGTCAGCGTCACGGCGACAAGCACCATGCCAATGGCGACGGCCGGTACCCAGGATCCAGAACGGCGCGCACCCGAACGCATTGCCAACGCAACCGCGAAAATGGCACCCACATAGCCGAGGGCCGCCTGGTGATTGCGATTTGCGAAAAGTCCCACGGCAAAGTTGTTATGGGCCGATTGGAACAGATATGGGCCGCCGGCTGCGACCTGGATCAGCCCGAACACCATGCTGAAGGCGGCGATACCTGGCACTGCCCAAGCATACCCGGTCCGATCCCTCGCTGAAATCTGCTGCATCGCCAGGAACATCGCCACTGGCGCGAGCAGGCTCAACCATGCTCGCCAGGTCGCGCTGGCGTTCAGTGACAAGGGCTGCCACATCGTCGGATCGATGAAGGCCGCGATATCACCCTGCACATCCCGCCCTGGCAGGGCCGTCCAAATCGACGGCGGGAGGGGAATCAACTGGAGAAGAGGCAGCCCGAGGACAACCAGCACGCCGAATATCGCATCCTTTGGTGGAGGCGGCCCTTCCCAGCTCAGAAGAGTCACTACCAGCACCAATATCGCCAACAACCCGATCAGCATCGCTCGCATCGGATAATAGCCGCTCGTTCCGCCGAGAAGAAATGCGGTGACCAGCAACAGGAGCGGCAAAAATGTTCGCACGCGCTCCTGCGTGATACCGGCCCTGAACAAATCCGTCGCTGCCATGATCACGCTTCCCCCAAAACGAAATCGACAATTAGCGGCAAATCCAGCCCCGGTCATTGTCGGTTTTCGGCCCGTACCCAGGGGCTTTTGCAGCAAGAGCATGGCACAGCGACACAGGAGGTCAATGCGCGCCCGGGACGAGTTTTCGCCCAAGCCTGGCTGGCGCCCCCACGCGAGCGTCGTGTGCGGCGATGGCAAGGCGAGCGCCATTCCACTTTCCACGATGATGGGTCAGTAAAACGAGAGGCCATCTTGCGCACTAATCAGTATCATATCGACGATATCCGAACTTTTCCGGCTTCTTCACTAAAGAACGTACCGTTGCTGGGTGTGCTTCGGCGCGACGCTACCGTTAAGCTGCAGGATTCGTTCGTCTGGGACATTTCGACAAACAAAGAAGGTACTGAGGCCTAGAAACAGGTAGAAAAACGGCAAGGTGGAGGGGCCGAAGGAATCACTCATCTGATTGGAAAGCAGGTAACTCAACATCGCCATCAGGGAACCCACGAACGGACCACGGCTTTGTGGATCCGACATCGGACTCGTCGGAATCGCGGCCAGCTGACGGCCCGCCGACATAGCGCTAACAATATACCTCAAGATAATGACGATAAATGTCAGTATAAGAACAAACCCGGGGAAACCCGTGGTCCTCAGTGCATCGAAGAAAATATTATGTGAATGCTCGACAATACTTGGGAACCTTTGGCCGGCTCCTGCACCAAACAACGGGCTGGCTTTGAATGTCTCCCAGGACTCAGCCCATAGATCTTGGCGGGCCAGCACCGTGCCGTATTCGCCGATCTCTTCATCTCCTCCGAAAATCGAGCCCAAAACCGTGGACGCCCGCACGTTGACGATCGCAAGGATGGGGATAGCAAGAGCTACGAGTACGCCGACCACCGCATAGTCGCGAAACACGCCCAGCATCGCCAACCGCGGATTCCGTTTCAGCCGGGCAAGCAAAATAACGGCTACCAGCGCCAGACCACCGACCGCGACGAGATTCGTCTTCGAACCGGAAACGAAGAGGCCCGCGAGGCTGATCAGGGCACCTGCATTAAACGGCATGGATCGAAAACCGCTCGCTAGTGCACAACAGAGGAAATAGATGCTCGCCATAGCGACAACGACACCCAGCTGATTTGGGTGCTTAAAGAAACCTGGCATGCGATCGCCGTAGCTGCCATTGCCAGCAAACAGCGAAACGCAGAGCACGATACAGAACAGCGTCATCGTCAGGTTTCGTGTTTGTTCACCGGACCGGCGGGTACGCGATAGCGCAAAAACAGCCACCACGAGGCCAACGCCACTGGCGTGGCCATAGAGCGGCCGGAAAACGCGGAGGAAGGATGGGACACCAAAGGCAGTGATCAGGCTCCAGACGGAGTAAATTCCGATTACCACCAACAGGGTGAACAGCAATGAGCGAGCTCCTGGCAATACTTTTTTCAAGAACTGAAGCGCGGCCTTGCCGTAGCCGAAGATGATTGCGGGAAAAATCACAATCGAGAGGCTGATATCGCCGATGCGCGCCAGCCCCGGCATGCAGAGTAGCAGAAAATACAGATAATAAGGTGCGGTCTCGATCGACAGCATCGCGCGGAGGCCGCCGGTTCTCGCAGCCTTGATAACGATAGCCATGCGTTTGCCTTCCCTGCGCGCCCTGTCCGACGTCCGACTATGCCGCTCGAACGACCTGTTCGAATACCGTGGTCATCTCGGTCACGAAGCGTTCCTGGCTGAAAGGCTGATCCCAATAGCGTCGATACGCTTCGGCGGACAGAGCCTCAACACGAGCATCGTCATCGAGCACCGCCAACGCCTCAGTCAGC
The DNA here is from genome assembly GCF_036663735.1 of Parasphingomonas zepuensis. NCBI lineage: Bacteria > Pseudomonadati > Pseudomonadota > Alphaproteobacteria > Sphingomonadales > Sphingomonadaceae > Parasphingomonas > Parasphingomonas zepuensis. Next base: position 401,199 of record NZ_JAXOJO010000005.1, read on the forward strand.
GCACCCGGATCGTTCGAGCGAAAAATGAGGCCGGTCTTGCCGTGATCGACGACTTCGGAGGCGGACGAGCTGTCGCTGGTCAGAACCGGCGCCCCGCTTGCCAGCGCTTCGAGCACAACCATCGGCATGCCCTCATACCATAAGGACGGAAACAGCAGCGCCCGAGCTTCGCGCATGGCTTCCTTCGCCTGAGTAGATGTCTGCCACCCGCGGAATTCGGCGCGGGGCAGCATCTCGCGCAACCAGCCCGCGTCGGGGCCGTCGCCCACCACCACGAGATCCTCCTGTCGATCGGCGAAAGCGCGGGCGAGGGGTTCGATCCCCTTTTCGCGCGAGATCCGCCCGACATACAAATATTTGGCGTCGGGCGAGCGCGCTTCCCGTGGCCATTGGACCATATCGATCGGATTGCGCATAAGATGGATCGCCGCATGGGGCGGCAGGAACGGCGCGAGAACCCGCCGCTGCAGTTCGCTCAGGACGATGAAATCCCTGCCCCCGGCAGGATAGCCGGCACCCCGCCGCATCACCTCATGCCGGGCGAGACGCCACACCTTGTGCGCGCGCGACCGTGAATCGCAGTTCGCCAGAAGGCATGCCGGCCCCATTGGCGTCCGCTCGCAGATGCTGAGCTTGGGATAATCGAAAAACCCCCCATTGGGGCAGGCCGAGAAATATTCGTGGAGATGAAAGACCGTATTGACCCGCGGACGCATCAGCGGCGGCAGAACCGAGGGCGACAGCGCTTTGGACCAGGTATGGACGTGGAAGACAGTCGACGACAGGTCCGACTCATCCACGATAGTCTGCAACTGCTTCGCCGCAGGACTATTCCACAGGCCCTGTGTGAATGCAGCACTGCGCCGATTGTTTCGCCGAATATCGTCCTGGCCCATGGTGACGGTTCGAACGCCTGCCTCCAGCAATTCGCGGTCCGGCTCACCAGCGGCGGCAAAGAAAGTCACGTCGACGCCGCGCCGTGCAAAGCCAGTCGCGGTATCGATTGCGCACCGCGTGGCGCCCGCCCCCATGGAGGAATCGGCAAAATCATGGACGACGACCAGTTTCATGCCCGTCCCTTGGATGTCAGCGGCCAGACTTTTCCACCGCGGCAAAAATGGCCCGGTAATTTAGGCACCATTTACGGTCGCAGACTTTGTCGTGCCAGTGTCATCTCCATAATTATAGTAATATTGATAATAATGCCCATCATCGCGATTGGCGATGAACTTGGTCATCATCACGCCGAGAATTGGCGCATTTACAGAGCGCAGGCGATTCAACGACTTGGCCAAGCTCGATTTCGTCACACTAAGCGACTCAGCGACGAACACGACGCCCTTGACATGCACCGACAGCAGCAGGGCATCGGCGATGCCCAATACCGGCGGACTATCGATCACGATGAGGTCGAAGTGCCGGTGTGCCGACCTCAACAAAGCGTCGACCCGCGAGCTGGCGAGCAACTCGGTTGGGCTTGGCGGTATCGGGCCGGACGTCACCACACTCAGATTGGCCGTTCCGGTCACTTGAATGATATCGTTTTCGGTCACGTTGGAGGACAAATAATCGCTCAAGCCCACGCGATTCGAAAGCTTGAGCAAATTGTGCACTGTCGGACGCCGCAAATCCGCATCCACCAGCAGCGTACGCTTGCCGAGCCGTGCTGCATTGAGCGCCAGAGCATAGGCAGTGGTTGACTTGCCCTCACTCTGGCTGCTGCTCGTGATAAGCAGGGTTGACGGAAGACCTTCCGGTCGCGCCAGAGCGAGACTGGCCCGGGCCGAGAAATAGGCTTCCGCAAGCGGCGAGCGCGGTCGATCGAGTTCGTCGAATACCGACACATCCTCGTCGATCATCGGAATGACGCCTAGCACCGGCAGCCCGACCGCGAGAGAAACATCATCCGGCGTGCGCAGGCGCTGATCCATCTGCTCCCTGAGCAGCACGATCACGAGACCGACGAACAAACCGATCACAAGCGCAACACTGAGATTGAGGAACAGGCTCGGTGATTTCGGCGAGCCGGGCGGCACTGCTTGATCGACGACCGTGACGGTGCTCTTCCCCACACCTGCCGAAGCACTTACTTCCTTCTGGCGTTGAAGCAGCGCGTCATAAAGCGCACGATTGGTGTCGACGTCACGCTTCAGGAAACTGTACCGGACACCCAGCCGTCCCTCGTTCAGCGCCGAATTCTTCAGTTCCTGGACGCGCCCCACCATGCCGGCCTCCTGCCGGACAGCGGACTCATATTGAAGCCGAAGCGACCTGACGACCTGACGCGCGGCATCCAGAACTTCGGACTGCAGCGCTGCGAGCAGCGCGCGATCCTGGACGACGGTCGGATGATCGGGACCGAGTGTCCGCATATCCTGGCGAAGTTTGGCTTCAGCGCCTCCACGAGCGCCCTGCAGCCCTTGCACGCGCGTGTCAGCAAGAACCTGCGGCACGCTCATTAGCGGTGCGCCCGATGCCGTCTTCCAGAGCTGTTCCGCCGTCATGCGTTGCGCCACGGCCGCGTTGGCCGCGCTGCTAACCTCGCCAAGACTCGTCCAAGTCACCGTCGGCTGCGAACCATCGGAACCGGAGTTCGCGCTGACGATGCCAGATTCTCGAGCATAGTTGTTGAGCGCAACCTCGGAGGCCTCAAGCCGTTCCTTTGTGGTCTGCAACTGCCGCGCGAGAAACTCGCGCGAATATCCCGAGCTGTCGAATTGACGCTTGAGGTCAAGTTCGACGGCCGCTCGAGCATAAGCGTTAGCCAACGTCGCGGACAGCAGCGAACTATGCGAACTGGCAACGACCTTCGCGATTTCCGTGCCCTTCGCAAGATCAACGCTGACTGACTGCTGGAGAAACGACACTGCTCGCTCCTCGATGCGCTTGGCGGCGACGGGTGTCTGCCCCGGCGTGCTCGACAGACCCGAAGCCGCCAGGAAAAGTGGATTGGTGAGCAACCGCGTCTGACGGAGCACTTCCCGTGCCGTGGAGCGGCTTTCAATGAGGTCGATCTGGGTTTGCGCGAAGCGGCCGAAATCGGACCTGGCAGCGGCCGGCACCGGATTATCGCTACCCACATTGACGATGTTAGGCACCTCCTGTTCTATATGAATAGAACTTTGGGCGACATATGTCGGATCCGTCAGCAGGGTGACGACGAGGCCGCCCGCCAGCGCGAGCACCATCGCACCAACCAGGATCCATTTGCCGCGCCGGACTGCCTCAAAAAGCCAAGATATGTTGAGGTCGAATGACGCGTCAGCCTGATCGAGATCCGACTGGAAGCCTGCCACCGGCAGAGCCGCCCGTCGGGCGTCAGAGAGCGAATAATCTTCGTTAGTCACACAACCTCCCAAGGGACTCTGACGTCGACACCTTACATTGGCGTCCCGCTCGACCGGCCAATCACGACTTGGATCGGCAGATCCTTATCTCGTTACCGGACCGAAACAACAACCCGGTTATTTGCACAGCTCCTCACCTTCCCCCCACGGAGGCGTAGGAGCGACAGCCTGTGTACAACCCACTTCGTGCACTCCAACGCCATCGTCTATGTGGCGCCTTCCGAGATACCAGGCCACGTCGATGCCGCGTAGCGCATCAGGCATTGCCACGCGAGAGGCCATATCGCGCCTATCGGGCATCTGATCGACCCCCGACATGGCAGAACCATGCGAACCCATAGTCATGATAGCTACAGGCGATCGCAGCGCCTTTATCCGAGCGTCCGCGCAAACCGCAGTAGCGCCGCGGGAATCCGCCGCCATGCCGATCATGATTCCACCTCCGCCCGTTGCACCGCAACATGCTTAATACTGCGTTAGCGACGACTCTACTACATAGTTGTCCTAGTATCATCTGATTTTTGCTGCGATGCAGCATTCTGTGGAAGAATCATCGCGCAGGAGGGGAAGATCGTTGTCGCCGTTCAACGAGCACATCCCGATAAAGCGCCAAGTGCAAATCAACACACCGGTCCATACCGAAGGTTTCATCGCTCGCTAATGCCTGGACACTCATCTCCTCATAGCGAGCGACATCGGCCAGCGCCCACTCGATTGCATCGGCCAACGCTTCCGGAGCGCCAGGCAGCACCAGCCGTCCGCTGACGCCTTGCCGCACGATCTCGTTGCACCCGCCAACGTCTGTAGCGACGATGGGGAGCCCAGCCTGATGGCCTTCGAGCAGAGCGATTGGCAAACCTTCGTATCTGGACGACATGACCATCAGATCGCTCTCTGCCATCAACGCGTCGACTTCGATGCGCGTGCCCAGCAATAGCACCCGCTTCGACAATCCCAGTTTGTCGATCTCGGCTTGAAGACGTGGATGTTTCGGCCCCTCGCCCGCAATGAGGAAGCGGATGGGAATACCCTTAGCGTCGAAGTGCGGCACTATCCGGGCCGCCGCATGAATCAATGTCGGATACCCCTTCTGCGCTGTCAGGGCTCCGACGCTCAAAATGGTAATTCCTGAACGCGGATAGCGTCGCGGCGATGCCCGGCCATTCGCCGGCACCGGAGAGCCGTTCGCAATGCGCTTTACCGGTCGACGAGAGCATTGTTTCAGCATCACTTCGCACGGGGCACAGATCGCGACATTCCGATCAATGAAGAGATCAAACAACCGGAACAGCGCCTTCGGGAAGGAAAGTCTGGTGTTGTGAAGCGTGAAGATCGTCGGAATATGGATGCGGGCCAGGGCCTGGAACAGCAGTCCATATCCCAAATGGACGTGCATGAGATCAGGCTGAAAGCGCTCGATTACGCTTTGGAGTCGACGGCCGCCGCGCCATGGCAGCGCCCGGCAGCGATGACCGAGTTCCGACACCTCGACGCCGTGTTCCCGTAGCGTTTCCAGAAAGTGCTGCTCATAGGCCCCGTCCGTGCCGCCATCTCGCGCTGAGGAAACGTAGCAGATCATCACGGCATGACCGCTCCTCGCCATCCTGCAGGCGAGGTTGCGTACGAGCACCTCTGCACCACCCGCTGCAAGAGAGGAGATCAGGAACAGGATTCGCAATCTGGCCTCTGCAAAAATAATCAACCTGTTAACGGACGCCAACTGGTCAATCCGTTATCGCCCTTGCCCGACCTCCTCGCCGGCAGCCCACGTTCACCTCGCTCGCCCCGCGCAAACCCAAGGTGTCTGTAGCATGCCAAGGTTGCTACGCGGTTCGCCGTATGAAGGGAAGCCAGCGCCATTCGCCAATCTGCGGCCGGGCATTACCACATCACGATGACGAGGCGAATCAGCAACGCAGAACCTATTCTGCCATCCCGCAGATGGTCAGATACTCTTCCGCGATCAGGGTGGCATTGAAATCCCGGCTCCGGAGACGTGCGTCGATCCCTCCGCTCCGCAATGTCCGTATGATGGCCGCGGCGAGTGCCTGAACATCGTCGACAGCCACAAGCATACCCCACCGCCCGTCACATAGGATTTCGCGCGGACCATGGGGACAATCTGTAGCGACAACCGGCGTGCCGGCCGACATCGCCTCAATCAGTACGGTCGGAAGCCCCTCCCAACTTGAACTGAGAACAAAGACGCTCGCACGTCGGTAGAACGGCCAGGGATCCGCCTGGAAACCAGCGAAGGTCAGGTAATCGGATATCCCGAGCTGGTCAGCCAGCCGCTCCAGGCTCTCCTTTTGCGGCCCAATGCCCAATATCATGGCGCGACAGTCGATCTCCTGCCGAACGAGGGCAAATGCCGATAGGAAAAGGCTGAAATTCTTAGCTTCGGTCAGTCGACCGGCAGCCAGGACGAGAGGCCTCGATTGGTTAACGAGCGACTTGGAGCCAGACTCGAGTACTTCATCCTTTGGCCCATGATTGGTTTGATCAACGATCACGGGATTATGGATTACCTGTATTCGGCGCCGGTCGAGGCCGATTGCTCTATGTAGATCGCTGGCGGCTCCTTGCGAAACACAGACGATATGATCAGCCCGACGGTACAGCAGCCGCGTCGCAGCGAACAGCACCGCGCGCCACAGCGGCGGCTGCTCCGCAAACTCGCGGGTGATGGTGCTATGAACCGAGAGGACGAGCCGCCGTGGCCTCAGCCTACCCCAGGCGGATAGCGACACCATCAGATTCACCGCAAAAGCGAAGCCGATTACCAGATCCGGTTGTGCGGACCGCAGATAACCGCGCAATGGCAGGATGCCCCACGCTGCCCTACTCACCTCCAGCTTGACCAGATTCACACCTTCGGGAAGCTGGTCGAGCAACGGACCCTCGGCACGAACAAGGACGAGATCGACCCGATAGCCCTTGTCGCGGAATTCGGCGGCGAGGTTGAGTGCAGCACGTTCCACGCCCCCTCCGCTCATTGAAGCGACGATAAGGGTTATGCGTGGGGCACCGGTTTGGGCGACTTCAACGATGCCCCGCTCCTCGTGTGGAAGCCGCATTTCTGCCGCGCCGGTAAGCCAGACCGGGCCGCCCTGGATGCTTCCATGCGCCGAGATCACGACCCGTCAATTGCTCGAGAAGAACGACTTCGGACTCAAAAAGAATCTGCAGATGCTGACGAAACGCTTCGTTCCTGTCCCATGGCCGCAGAACACTGTTCCACCGATCGATCGCCGGCAAAATGCCGAAACTGCGGCGAATTCCCGTCGCCTCCTTGAACCGCGCCAGCCTTAGCGCCAATTGCCGCACGATATCGCTACGCCGCCGTTTGGCGCGGTTTACCGGCGCGAAGCTGGGACGATACGGCGCCAGGCCGAGGCCGTGCAGGAGGCGAGAGAACGCGGCTTCCGCGTCAGTACGAAGGTCATCCAAAAAGACCAGTTGAACGCTCTCTGGATCCACTGTCTTGTAAAGTCTTTCAAGCTGCGTGCCTAACCGACAGACGTCCTCATACATCAACCTCTTCATCTCGCTATGGGGAGGTACGCTCGCTCCGGAGCGTCGTAGTGACTGCATGTCCCATGCCTGACGGAGATCGGAGACCACCTCCTCGCCCGCGAAAAGATTCTGAGAGTGGAGCGAGAAAACCATGTCGGCTGGACTTCTGAGGCACACAATGAATCTCGCGTCGGGACGTACCTTCACGATTTCCGGCACTGCTACTTCCGAATACAGGTACCAGGCAGAGGCCTCGACGGCGTATTTATATCCGCCAATTCCACCCGTAAATAAAGATTCATATTGATCGAGCGACGGCCTGAAATTATCAAGATGATCTGTATTGAAGTAGTTCGGCTCTTTCTTTGAAGAAAATTGTATTTCGGGGTGCCCCGCCAGCCATTCATATATGGTGCTGGTACCGCACTTGGGGGCGCCGATGATGAAAAGGTTGGGATATCTGTTCCGCATGACACCAACACGAAGGCAATGGTCTGGCCATTGACCCGAACCACCCTGACGGTCAAGAGGGCGGTGAGCATCCCCACGCCATCGGAATAGCAGCCCTCTGATGCTTCTGCACCAACGCATCAAATTGGGCATCCAGTATCTGACCGCCCCAATGATCGCGGCATTCGGCCTACGCTTCATGTTTATGGCGTCTGGTCTGCTAACCTCGCTCATGCTGGCGAGGATGCTCAGCCCTGCCGGGATGGGGGCCTACACCGAAGTCGTTGCCTGGGCGTTGCTGATCGGGGGACTATGCCAGGCGGGCTGGGTGCCGTTTCTCATCCGTGAAATCGCTGTCCGCAGGTCTGCCGGACGTAGCGATCAGATTCGAAGCCTCGCAACATCCTCGGTGTGGATAGTCACCGCTATCGGCGCAGTTGGCGGAACGGCGTTCATGCTCTGGGTGCGCCTTGATGCGGGCTATGCGGCCAAGGAAGAGTTACTGCTGTTCACCGTTCCGCTAGTGCTGGCGATATCGGTCAGCGCCATATGGCAGGCACAGGTTCGCGCGCTTGGCCGGCCATTGTGGGGCCAGGTTGCCGACTATCTGGTTCGCCCCACCAGCCAGATCATTCTCCTGGCATGCCTGGCCACAGGGGTGATCGCACAACCTTCGGCATCGGCAGCGTTGACTGTGTTGTTGCTGTCAAGCATCGTCGGCGTCGCCATCGCCTACCTGCTACAACGTCGCGCGATCAACGATCTGCCCGCTGGTGAGAGGCGCGAGCCACTCGGTACGATCCTGAACAAGTCGATGTTGTTGAACACCCTGATCGCCTGGGCTTCGACGCTCAATGCGCAGATAGGCATCATCCTCTTGGCACAAACGGCGCCCGCATCCGATGTGGCGCAGTTCCGTGTCGCACAGCAATTGTCCATATTGATGAGCACCGGGCTCATCGTTTCGGCAACCCTGTATGCCCCCCGCCTGAGTGAGCTTGTGCAACTTGGCCGAATCGACGAGCTCCGACGTGTCAGTCGGCGCATTTGCGCAGTGTCGCTTGCGTTCGCCCTGCCCATAGCGCTGGTCTATTTTCTTATGCCCGGCGCAACGTTGGGACTGGCATTCGGAAGCTATTATTCCACGGCAACGTTGCCTCTGATGTGCCTGACTGTCGGCCAACTCGTAAATGCAGCATTCGGTGCCGTGACCCCACTAGCTATTGCGACAAGAAACGAACGGGGCGCGCTCCTCGTCCATGCCATCTCAGTGAGCGTAAACCTGATCCTCTGCCTCGCCCTAGTGCCGCAGTTCGGCGCGTTCGGCGCGGCGATCGGAGCGTCGGCCTCGCTGATCAGCTGGAATTTACTGCTGTTCATTTTGTTGTGGAAGCGAGCAGGGATTCGATCCTTCGCTTTCATGCGATAGCGATCGATTCGCTCATAATTGGTCAGCCCAACGCGCCGCCAAGCCGAGCCGCAAGCCCGTCCGGACACATACCGCATGAGAAACAACTGAGAACCGTGATTGCGGTAGGCCAACCTAATCGGTCATGCTACCGAAAATCCCGCATCTAGGGTGAAACGGGTGAATATGCGCAAAGATTTGACTAACATTCAGCAGCTTCGTGGCATAGCCGCGTCACTCGTAATGTTGGCACACGTGGTACAAAGCGCTCAAAAGCGTGCATATGCAGATGATACGTTCTTGATTAATGGCACGATCGGGGTGGATATATTCTTTGTAATCTCTGGCTTCATAATGGTCGGCGTTACACATCAGGCATTTGGCAGGGAAAATTCCTCCATTACATTCTTGGTCCGAAGACTCATTCGAATCGTGCCGATTTATTGGCTTTACACTTTCTTGTTCGCGCTCATGTTTGCCGTCGGCGGCGCAATGACGTCAGTGCATGATTTAGTTTTTTCCCTCACATTTATACCTTATGATGCGAGCGGAAAGTTGCGTCCGATTTTGGGCGCCGGGTGGACGCTAAATTACGAAATGCTCTTCTATCTGGTTTTCTCGATAAGCCTCCTCTTTCCGAGGAAGATTGGGATCTCCATGCTATTCCTAATTCTCGGGTTGCTCGTATCACTTGGCATGACTTATCCCACCGGAGTATTTTACTGGTGGAGCAGACCCATAATCCTCGAATTCCTGGTTGGGGTCGTGGTAGGGATAGCTTATCATGGAGCGCGCTCGCCCGTTGAATTCCCGCGCCCCCTTCTCAGCATCTTGTTGCTGACCATCGGGTGGGTCGTAGTGGCGCGGATATCTGGATATTCTGATGCGCTGTCCTGGCGCCCAGCTGAATGGTTACTCGCCGGAGCGATAGTCACTATCGCCGTTTTTTCGCGCCAAACCCAAGGGAAAACCTATATAGAGTCGGCTTTGGTGAAGCTTGGTGACTGGTCATACAGCCTATACCTTCTCCATATTATTATCTTGCTTGCCGCAGCCAAAATATCTGATACGATATTTGGAAAAGTACTTCCTCTGTGGATTGCTATACCGTACGCTATCTCCATTATAGTGGTCAGCACAGCGTGCGCGTTTTTATCTTATCGCTATATTGAACGTCCATCGGAGCAATTCCTCCGCAGGATCTGGGAGGGGGGCTTTCGTCGCGCACCCGCAGCAAAGTGACCTGGCCGGCAGGGCGCCGTCAGGCTCAGCGGCGTGCCGATATCGACTTCGCGGAGCGATACCGGACAGAGATCGGCTCGAAGAACTGACTTTGACTTCGCGGCAGAACGAGCACGCGCACCTCGTGTAGGAAGATTTCACGAAGATGATCTGGGGCCTTGTCTTGCCAGAGCAGGCTATTTATCGGCTCGTAGGGGGCACGGCCGTGTGGGCGCGCTGAACGGAGCATTCCTGATATGCGTTTTCTGATCACCGGCACCGCTGGCTTCATCGGCTATCACCTGGCCAAGCGGTTGCTCGACGATGGCCATTTCGTGACTGGCTTCGACGGAGTGACAGACTATTACGACGTCCGCCTCAAGGAAGCGCGCTTGGCCAAACTGGCCGCCAAACAGAATTTCCGTTTCGTAAAAGGCATGCTCGAAGAGCAGACCCAACTTCAGCATGCCGCCGACTTGGGCGAGCCCGAGGTTATTATTCATCTGGCTGCACAAGCCGGTGTGCGCTATTCCATCGAAGCACCGCGGACCTATATCGACAGCAACCTGGTTGGCTCCTGGGCGGTCCTTGAGTTGGCTCGGCATCTGCAACCAAAGCACCTGCTGCTTGCCTCAACCTCATCAGTGTACGGCGCCAATGTAGAAATGCCGTTTTCCGAAACACACCGCGCCGACGAGCCATTGAGCTTATATGCGGCAACCAAGAAAGGCATGGAGGCGATGGCGCATAGTTATGCGCATCTCTTTGGCGTTCCGACAACGACCTTCCGGTTTTTCACAGTGTACGGCCCGTGGGGCCGTCCGGATATGGCACTGTTCAAGTTTGTCGACGCAGTACTTAAAGGCAAGCCGATCGACGTTTACGGTCATGGCAAGATGGCGCGCGACTTCACCTATGTCGACGATCTGGTCGAAGCGATCGCACGCCTGGTGGATGTGGTTCCGGACGAATCAAACCGCGTCGCCGAAATCGACACGTTGTCCCATGTAGCTCCTTCGCGGGTGGTCAACATCGCCGGCGGCCAACCCACGCCGCTGATGGACTTCATCGCCACCATGGAGGAATGTCTCGGTCGCAAGGCGACGCTAAACCTGATGGAGATGCAAGCAGGCGATGTTCCAGCGACTTTCGCTGATCCCAGCCTGCTCAAAGCTCTTACGGGCTTTACCCCGGCGACCGGGGTTCGCGAAGGGGTTGGCGCTTTCGTCGATTGGTATCGCCAATTCTACGATGTGGAATAAACGGACCTGTAGCGAGACAGCGACTGCACCGCAAAGCTAGCCCATAGCCGGCCCGGGTTCGTCGGTCTTGGTGTCGATGAACCGGCGTGCGACCAATCCGCCTTTGAAGAACCGGGCTGGCTGCGTGACGGTAATATCGCTGCCCCACTTCCTGTCGGCGATCCTTGACCAATCTCACGGTCGGCGTCTCCTGTCGCGTGGGCATTTCAACGTCGATCGCAAACTGGTTGAAACCTGGGCGAGCATTGAGGAGCTTCCGCCCAAAGGATAATAGCAACCGACTTGGCGATGATGGCGAGCGCAACGCTTCGGCTGATTTTCGGAGCGCGACGCGCCATCACGTTCGGCACCGACCGCGGCTATGATGTTGCCGATTTTGTCGAGGAGTGTCGCACGCTCAACGTCCGGCCGCAGGTCGCGCAGATCCGGCTTCCCAAGCTACTGACGCTGCCGGCATGAGCAATGGCGCATCGTCGAGATGCCAGACTTCCCAGGCGACTATTCCGACATGGTGGAGCAAGCCCACAACCTGTCCGTCGCCTTTTGGCAACCTCAAAAAGCGTTGCTGTGCACTACTACCCGAAAGGTCATCATGATGATCTTCAGATCCCTCCACAGCGACCAATTATCCAGATACTCAAGGTCGGCATGCAGCCTGTTGACGACATCATCACGATGGTTTGTCGCACCACGATAGCCACGCACCTGCGCTAGTCCAGTGAGCCCCGGCTTTGCCGCGTGGCGATGCCAGTATCGAGAGTCGATTTCCCAAAACAGGAGGTCTTCGGCACGAGATCCCAATGCATGGGGGCGGGGCCCGACGATGCTCATGTCGCCGCTCAGCACATTCATAAGCTGCGGCAACTCGTCCAGGCTGGTCCGACGAATGAAGCGCCCCACCATCGTGATCCGGTCATCGTCGCGTCGGGTGGACTGGTTTCCCTGACCGTCCGACGTTTCGTTGCGCATACTGCGAAACTTGAACATGCGAAACATCTGGTTGCCCCGACCGATCCGCGTCTGGATGAAGAAAACCGGCCCTCTGCTCTCAAGCTTGATCGCAATCGCGACCAGCGCGAACAAAGGCGCCAATACTATTAGCGCGCTGCCGGCGGCAAAGATATCCATCGCGCGTTTGGCCGCGCGATCGGGCATGCTCAGCGGGCCACGGGTGACGATCACAGTGGGCATACCATCAAGATGTGAAACGGCTAATGGCCGCGTTTCGGCCAGCTCGGGCACCAGTATCTCGGCCTGGACGTTGGCACCCTTCAGCGCATCCACCCAAACCAGACGCCGATCCGGCGTGCACGCAACTACGACCCGATCCACATCTTTCAACGCGGCTCCGAGGCGATCGTACATGAACGGACATTGGCCGTTGGGATCGAAGCTGGATGCCGCGAACACGGCGGAGAAAGCCTGCACTGCGGGCAAATTGCTGTCGTCGGTGATCAGGACGACGCTGTATGGGTTACCGCCCAGGATAGATCGGGCGTGCCTTGCAAAAATTGCTCGTGCGCCAGCCAGCACCAAGATGCTGGTCACGATGCCGATCGCAAAGATCCCGCGGGAAAAACTGTCGCTCAGTTTCGCATAAAAGGCCACGAACAGGATCGCGCCGGCCGCAATCATGAAAGACTGAACCGAGTGCCTGATCCCGCGCTCGGCATTTTCGATCACCTCGACCGAGTAGGCTCGCGCCCGAAACGCTACGCCGAGATAGATCGGAATGATCGCCAGGCTGATGATGAGGAATTGCGCCTGCGGCTCAACCGGGTAGATCAAATGAGCGAACAGGAAACCGGCAAAGATACAAAATACGTCGAGAATCCCGAGCGAAATATGTAGCCTTACGCGGAGCGCTCGCCGCGATGGCCCGACTCGCAATCCCGCTTCTGCCCACTCCTGCCGAGGCTCCACCAGCAGGGAACGATCCAATTCCACGTTCATCGAGTATCCCATAATATCGACTCGGCTGGTAATCGGAATACCGGCTTACATCGGGATCGGCGCGTCCTCAAACCAATAATGCTGCAATGCAGCGCTGTAGCTTGGATCGAGCACGCTATACCGCTGTCCAGCGGAAACTACAGGACACTATTCAGAAAGTAGCGGCTCCGATTCCGCGATGGGTGTGACATGACCGTGACTGACGCGTAGGCGGCTTGCCAGCAAGGCATGGCCATCGCAAGCGACGACTCAAGTTGGATAGTTCGACATTGTGACAATTTCGGACGACGTTCATCGCTGATCGGACGGAAACGACGCGTGGGCATCGTTCGGCCACAAGAAATTCGTGTGGGTAAACATCACACTGAAATCGAATGACACGACCTGATGCCACCAGCCGACCGGAATATAGAGCAAGTCTCCAGGGCCAAGATCGACTTCGAACGTACGCGCGCGCTCCGCGAGCGGATATTTGATAAGCTGATCCGGATCGGTCAAATCTCGCACCTCGCTGAAAACGTGCTGGCGATTGTAGAGATTTTTCGTCTCGCTCGGCGGCGCCAGGATCAGTTGCTTGTGCCCGATAATCTGGGCCAGAAGATTGTTGGTAAGGTCGAAATGGAGGGGAGTGAACGTCCCGCCCGCGCCGATCCAGGCCATTCCCTCACTGGTGGCGAGATACTGGTCGAGTTGGCCGAGATCCTGCTTGAGTGGGGCCAGAGCCGTACCATTGGCGCGACTATTATAGGCAGTGATATAGGCGTCGTTGGGAAGGCCCTTGGCGGTTATCATGTCGATAAATTGGTCGAAGGGCATCGCCCGGCAATGATTGTCCTTGTATAGTTCGAAGGTCGTACTTTGGGTGCGACCACCCTGAAATTCGATTTCCGCAGAGCCGACAAGGCCCCGAAGATACTCGGGATTCCATCGCTTCAAGGCCGGCCAATCGTCCATTTCACCCTGGATCACGACCGGACGACCCGGAGCGTAATATTGGTCAAGAAACGCATCTCTCGATAATCCGCGGACCCGCGCGATGCCCCCGGAACGCGACGAAAGCGCCCGCTGCCGTTCCTCGACCTCGAGGATCCATTCGCGGCGTCGCAGCGCAATATCCACGGCTTCTGTTTCGCTTGCAGCATCCATCTGCTGCCGAAGCACGGAGCCGGGAGACCCGGAGATCGGACAAATTTCTGCGGTTTTCAGTTCGGTGCCGTCGACCGTTCTGAATCCGTTCAATCGCAATTTTGTGTCGTGATCCGAAACGCCCTTCTTGCCGCCAGGCCGTATGCCTCGATAATATAATTTCTGCCACTTTTCGGCGGGCGCGGAAGGCTTCGCTTCCTCCACCCACTTCTGGAACGAGGTTCGCGAATGATCCCATTCCTCGAACTCGGCCTTTAATTCGGGTGCTTCGTCAATCGGGCGCAACTGGGGCTGGACATCCGCCAACGCGGCCCGCTGGACCGGAAAAAAGAAACAGAAGGGCTCATTTTCCTCAAACCGCACCCAATGATTCGGCCGGGTGAATCGCCAGTTCATGGTGAAGGTATATGGCGACCAGTCAGTCTCGATCACGCCACCAAGCGGGGCGATACCGTCTTTGGCAGCATTCGGCGGCCCACCCACCCAAAGATTCCATCCTTCGGAAGTACGCAGAATGCCTTCGACATGGAAGGTAATGGTACCTTGCCCGAACAATGAAATGGGCAACCGACGGTGGCTCGTCCCCTCATCGACCATGATCTCGACGGCCTCCACGCCCTGGCCGCCATTCCATCGAGCGGTAAATCCGCACGGACTAAGGATTTCCCAGCCATGAGCGTTCGCAATCGCTAACGGCAGACACCGATAAGCAAACCGCTCAGGCGTGTCATCCATCCAGTCACGCTTGCCAGAGGCCGGCCGTATTCGCGGTTGCCAGCCCTCATAGGTATAGCAGGTCAAGTCCATCGGTGGCTCCAACCAGGGAGGCATCGAGATCGCCTGGTCGACAAGAACCTGCACGATCCGTTAGCTTGCTCCGCCTATACATATCGCAAACGGCAGTCGCGAGCACTCTGATAGTCCATGATGGTTCGTACCGATTTCACCTTGTCCAACCGCCACTTAGGCTGGATACGATGGCATGAGATGGCACCATGACCCAACATAGTCCGGAAACAGGTGCAAGGCTGCTCAGCCTTGGCGCTATTGCTGATCGAGCCATTGCCAGCGCACGGATTGAGAATGGTTCTGGTGAGCACGCGCAAAACTGACGGATTCCTGAGGCCAGCACAGAAGCCGGCCATGTCCCGGCCAGATCGCCCTTCCAGAAGCCCGCCGATCTGCGGGTTCAGGGCGTTCAGTGGTGCCATATGAACGGAGAAATGTTCGACGCCTTCCGGTATCGCATAGTCGACGCCGTGCAGAGAAGGCGATGCGCGGCCGATCTTCACCGTCCCGATCCAAAGACCTTGAAACTGACCAGCGCATGCGTCCTCGCCCGATGCCGGACTTGTGGGCGCGAGTTGGTATGGATGGACAATCGTTGGCTATGAACTGCCACAGATCGTGGCGCCCCCGCTGAACCAGCGCCAACGCGAAAACGCGCGGAGGAGGCGGACACGCGTCGTATGGCAGGCGCCTGATACTTTTGGACCAAGGTAGCAATTTACGCGCTGAGGATGCTTTCAGCCTCTTTCATACCGTCCGGCTTTCACCGTCCTATGCAGATCGCTTGCCACCCCGTAGAGTAATGCCCGGTGGCCAACATAAAGCTGGGGATATCAATGCGGCCGAAGACGATCGTCTATTTCGAAATCATCATGATCGCCGCCGTTATCCTCCGGGCGTCGAAGTTCGTGATGGACTGGGATGGCTTGATCCGGATCGGTGGAATCCCGCTGGCGATCCTGGCAGTGGTCTTCAATCTGGGCTGGATCCTCGTGCTGACGCTGCTCGTGTCCCGGCGGCGGAGCAAGATCGCGATGTGGATTTCGATCGCGCTGTTTGCCGTGAGCCTGCCGTTCGTGTTCATGACGGTCTCGAGAGGCGTATTTGCGCCGGCTGGGCTGATCCCCGTGGTTCAGGCCCTGGCACAGCTGATCGCATATCGGCTGCTGTTCACGCCATCGGCCAAGGCTTGGCTCGCGGACAAAGCGATTGCGGAGGAGACGAGCGAATCGGTGGACAATCCGGCTTCCTGAAGACCGGGTTGCGGCGCGGCGTCTCCCTGCCGTCCGACGCCAATTCGAAGCAATGCGCTGCTTCTCAGCTCTCGTGCAGGGCCCGATATGCCATGCGTTCCCAGATATTTGCCGCGTCCTGCGGCAGATCACGACGATTTCCATCGGCAAGCATCTGATCGGTCGGCGATCGCAGGATCGTCAACATCCGTACGGCCGCAGTAACATATTGCGCCCGCTCACTCACCGACATCGTCTCCCATGCAATATCCGCCTCGATTGACGGCTTTCCCGAAAGACTGGCGTGGATTCCCTGAGCTATGCGCATCAGCATCGTCATGTGCTCGTCCTCGTCTTCGCGTTCTCCTCTCCATTTTTTCGGCTCTCGGTCCGTCGAGTTCGAGAAAACACCATAAGCGGGCCTGACGCAATCGCGGAACGACACCGGCGCATCGGTCTGCGCGCCATCGCGCAGCGCGAGCTCCCGTCGATGTCGATCGGCAGGCAACCTCGACCGCCCGCCTGCGATACCCAGGCCGGGGCGGGATCACAGTATTCCCCTGCTACAGTGACGCGATAGCTGCTATTCCACGCCCCGGGGGATATCTGGAAAGGTCCTTCTTTCGAAAGGGCGCGGGGGGTGAACTTTTGGCAATTGGCACGGTGTGCGCTGGGCAGGCACACCCGGGATCAGCGACGTGCCCGATTCGATGGCGACGTATTCCGCAGCGTCTGTTCCGGCTGCGGCACGCCGATGACCAGGACCGAGCGGGGCTGGATCGTGGATCGCGAGGGAGGCGGATGAGGAAGCGACACGGGATCGCGCCGCTTACTTGAGTCGATCGACGCCTATTTCTTGAAATATTTCTTGTTCGACAGGCGGACCGCAGCGACATCCGGCGAGGTGAGGCCGACGGTTTCCGGCGAGAAGCCACCCCCGGCCGCACCGAAGAAGAGGAAGCTGAAATCGAAGCCATTCTGGGTCTGTGCCACGCCGTGGCACCCCTGGCACCCACCGCTCGAGGTCAGGCTGCCCGGGCTGTTGTGGTAATCGATGACATTGGTCTGATTGCGCAGATTGTTCAGCGTGCCGCCGGTGATCGGCGGGAAGCCGCGGAACAGCTGGATGCCCGGCTGGCTGCTTTCGACGACGATATTGGCGAGATAGAAATCCCGGGTGGTTTCGTCGTTGGTCGGGATAGCCTGCACCCCGGTGAGCTTGTAATATTGCCAGACAAAACCCTTGCCGAAGCCGGGGATGCCCTTCATCGCCGCCAGCGCCTGGCTGTTCACCATGGTCACCTCGGGCACGGGCGGCACCGGCGAGGTGACCGGTACGACGACCGCGCCGTTCACCGTCTTCGCACCGGGAATGCTGGTGACCGGCCCCAGCGGTAGCCCGACCGGCTTGGAGCCATAAGGCGTCGCCTTCGGCGCAGTCGTGGAGAAGTTGATATTGGGGTTTGTCACGGTCGTGCCGCTGGGCGGGAAAGTGGTCGTCTTGGGCAGCTGGTATGCGACCGAGCCATAGGACGGGACATAATAGACGCCGGTCGGTTTCCCGGTCGCCTGGTTCTGGAAATCGTCCACCTGTTCGAACGTGGCGAAGATGAATGCCGGATAATTCGGCGTCTTGTGGATGATGTGCAGCGCCAGCAATGCGTAGGGCACCACCGTGGCCACCGGCGCGCTGTCGCTGCCGGTATAAACGAGCACATTGGCCACATGATAGCGATAGCGCTGGTCCGAAGGGATGGACGACAGCGGGCGCCATGCCGCCTTCACTTCGACCGTCCCCGTCGGCAGGGTGATGCCCGGCGAGAAGTGGAAGGGCGCGAATTTCGGGATCAGCGACTGGTAATTCTTCGCCACATAGTTGGATTCATATTGATTGGCCTTGGCCTCGAACAGCACCTGGGGATCAGTCGCCGGCTGCGGGTTTCCCGGCACGGCCGGGAAGAACAGGCTGTTCTGGCCAATCTGGGTCGCCTCATCCAGATTGTTATAGGGCAGCGCCCCACTGGTCGGCAGGGTGATGGTGCTGCAGACCTGCGGGCTGGAATTGAGCGCCGTCGTCACATATTTGGGCGCCGCGCCCCAGGGCTGCGGCGGCGTCGGTGTCGCCCCGGAAGACGAGACGTTGCAGGGCAGCAACTCGATACGATGCTGATAGGTCTCCCATACCAGCGGGCCTGCCGAACTCGTGCCGGAGGACGCGAAGCTGCCGCCCGGAACCCCGCGGCTGCCCGCGGCATTCGGTGCCACGGCGGAGAGGAATTCGAGCCAGGCGAAGGTCGCCAGATCCTGGTGCGCGACTGAATTGTTGCGATAGATATCGATTGGAATCAGCGGGTTGGGATTCGTCATGTCCGCGGTTTGCAGGACGCGGCCCGGTGTGACGGGCGGTCCGAACGGCGGCAGCAGCGGTGCCGACGCGCTCTGCGCGAGGGCGACGGAACCGGCCAGAGAGCCAAGCGCGAGCAACGAAACCACAGTCTTCATGGCGACCCCCTCTTCAAAGACGTCAGATTTTATTTTTAACCGTCGAGTTATGTCTGACTGGGGACAGTCTATAATCGGGAAGCATTTCGCGGCAATGTGAAGTGAGATCATAATGGAGGCAATCAAGCGGCTGGAAGTCTATTCAGGCGGGCCGTCAACTGTCTGTCACGCCAGACGAATCCCATCGACTGCCGCGATCCATTGATCTGGAGCGATCGGCCATGCATCGACATGATGCATGCCCTTGCCGTTCCATCCCGCCCCCACCGGGCCGAGAATCGGGCTTTCGGCGCATTCCCGTTCGGCATAGCCAGTCGCGGTCAGAATGGTGATCTCGAAGACCCGCACCCCGCTGCCGTAACGCGGCCCGCAATCCTGCGCGAACCGGTAGAGCCGTCCCGCCCACTGGATGACCCGCCCTCCGGGCCGCGCCCTGGTCTTGTCGCCCTGGATCAGCGGGCTGGCCGGATGTTCGAGCCAGGGGCCGGTGAGCGCTTCGGCGTGGAACAGCGCCAGCGCGTCGTGGGTCGCCGGCGCCGGGCATGCGAACATCCACCAGCGCCCGTCGAACTCGAACGGGGTCGGATCGGCATAGGTGCCGCGCAGCAGATCGGCGACGGGCACCCAGCGCGTGGGGAAAGGATCGGCGCGGTACAGCCGGACGGCACCGGCATCGAGCGTCTCCGGCACCATGAAGATCCCGCCGTCATGCGCGAAGACGCAAGGGTAGGAGAGATGGAAGGGTTCGCGCAGCACGATGCCCCGATACGACCAGACGACCGCGTCGGGGCTGCTCGCCCAGCCGATCTCGCCCAGGCCGCTGCCGTGATGCAGCGCCTCGAAGAACAGATGCCATTGCCCATCATGCGGCAGCAGGAAGGGATCGGCGACGAACGAAGCCGGGATGTCGTTCACCTGCTCGCGCGTCATCACTGGATTGGCGCGGCCGGGCGGTGCCGCGAGATGCAGCGGATCGGGGCCGGCATAGAGGCCGATCGACCAGGGATCGTCGGGCAGCGGCCGGCTCATTCCAGCCGCCCGATCTCGCGGCGCCCCGAGCACCAGCGCAGCTTGTAGGTTTCGAGGCCACGCAGATAGTCGAACTCGACAAGGCCGAGCGCGCACGCCTCGCGCACCGCCGCATCGGCCATCAGCATGCCGGGAGAGTAAGTGGCGAAGTCGGCAACGAACCCTGCGTTCCAATTGCCGAGACTGTCGGCGCCGAGCATGCAGATGTTCAGGCCGATCAGCTGGTCACCGGCCCACAGGCCGAACAACGGCGCAGTGCCGTCGCGCCACAGCGCCGGGAGCATCGCGGTCACAAAGGCCTGGGCGGCGGGATCGCGCAGGAACAGGCTGCGCTCACCGAAACGCGCGCGCTGCATTTCCAGGAAGAATGCGCCGGGATCGACTGCGCCGTCGCGTCGCGGATCGAGCCGGCGGGCGCGAATGCCGTTGCGCGCCGCGCGTCGGGTGAGGAGGGCCAGCTCGCGCTGGAAACCCGAGCTGCGCTCGGCGAACCAGCCGTCATAGCCCGCGGACAGATCGGCGGTCGGGCAGATGAATTTCTTCTCAACCAGTACCACCGCCCGCCCCTCGGCCAGCGCGCAGTTCGAATCCGCCCGGATGCAGGTTAGATCGAGCCGCGGAAAGCGAGCCCGGGCGAAGAGCATCATCCGCCGTGCAGCTGCCGCATCGCCATCGGCCACTACCAGATCATTATAGTCGCTCAGCACGGTGGCGAAGCGCGCGGTCGATTCCTGCGCGTGCCAGGCCAGCGGGAAGATGCCAACGAGGCGCCCGCTCCGGCGCGCCGCGATCACCAGCGGCGACAGATCGGGCCAGGCGTCGAGCGCCGCCAGATACCAGGCAAGCCCGCCAAAGGCGCGGTTGCAGCGCGACCGCTCCAGCAGCGCGCGCCATTCGGGTGCGATAGCTTCGATTGCGTCGCGGCGATCGAGCAGGTCGCAGGCGATCCCGCCCGTGGCGATCTCCAGGTCAACTGCAACCATGCCTGGGTCGCGGTGGATCATCGTCGCCACGCCGGCGATCATGGGCTGGGGTTGCCCGGGCGCCGCATTCCAGGCGACGCGCTGCGCCGAGGGCAGGGCTTCGATCTCGCCGCGAAGATGATCGTCGCGCAGCAGCGCCATCGCAGCTCCGCCCTCCAGCGTGTAGCGAGCCGCGATATCGTCGAGGAAGCGCGTCGGATCGAGACAGGACGAAACCAGCAGATCGAGCTGGCTGGTGCCCGTCGTCGCCCGGCACAGCAGATGCGCCGGCGGGCCACCGTGCAGCCGTGCGCCGATTTCCACCAGCGCCGGGCCATCGGCATCCACGATCACCTCGCAATGGCCAGCACCATGGCTGATCTCGAGCGCGTCGAGCACGCGGATCGCAAACGCGAACAGCATTTCGGCGAGCGGACCCTCGGGCGGCAGCAGCTCCTTGGTCGAGAGCAGGCCGACCGTCGCATAGTCCGGTTCCGGCTTGCCATAAGCCCAAAGCGCCGCGAGGCGATGGCGCCCGTCAAGGCTGACCGTGTCGATCACATATTCGCGCCCGCGCAGATATTGCTGCGCCAGCACGGTATCGTTGCGGTGGCCTAGGACATCGGTGTGGCCGTGAAGGGCGTGGAAAGCCTCGGCCACTGCCGCCGGGGACGCGCATAGCCTGACGCCGTCCGATCCCTTCGCCAGGCGCGGCTTGAGGATCGCCGGCCAATGGCCGCCGCGCTCGATCCAGGCGAGGATCGTGTCTAACCGATCGGACTGGATTTGCGCCGGCACGCGAATGCCGTGACGGCCGGCCTGCTCGATCATGTGGAGCTTGTCGCGGCGTGCCGCGCTGAGCCGCGTGCCGTTGCCCGGCAGGCCGAGCGCCTCGCCCAACCGGTCGGCCAGGATCACGCCGCGCTCCGAACCGGCGATTACCTGGGCGACGCCGTGCTGCCGCAACGCCCCGACCAGCGCCGCGTCGTCGCCCGACCAGAACAGCATTTCCGCAAAGGCGGCCGGATCGAAGGTAGCTGCCGCCTCACGCGGAACCGTCGCGCTGCTGCCCACCATCACCGCCGCCACGCCACGGTCGGCGAAGGCCGGAGCCAGCATCGCGCCAGCGTCATAGGGATCGACGATGGCCACGGCGCGAAGGGTCACGGCTTGCGGAAAGCCCCGCGCCAGACCTGCTTGATCGGATTGCCACCGGGATCGAAGCTGGTCGCCGGCTCGAGCATGAGCTGCTCCCATTCGCCGAGCAGCGCTTCGCAGGTATCGCGGCCGAGGAAATGCATCGTCTGGCCGCCGGCCAGGACATAGGATCGGGGCCCCAATCGCCGTTCCGGCGGCTGCACTGCGAGCCGGCGATCGAGGTCCTCGGTGGAATTGGCGGGGAACAGGAAGAGTCCGCCGGGGCGGAGGCAGCGATCGACCTCACCGACGATCCGCCGAAGAATGGTATCGTCGAAACTGTGCAGCACCAGGTTGCTGATCACTGCGTCGAACGCGCCATCGGCATAAGGCAAGGGCACGCCGATATCGCCCTGGCGGAAATCGATTGCCAGCCCCGCTGCCCCGGCGAGCCGCCGCGCCTGATCGATCGCGACCTGCGCGAAATCCATGCCCTCCATCTGGAAGCCGCGCCGCGCCAGCGCGATCGCATCATAGCCGGTGCCGCAACCGAGATCGAACACGCGGCGGCAATCATGGCGGGTCAGCAGCGGCAGGAAGGGCTCGAGCCACTGGCTCGATCGGTCCGGCTCCCCCTCGGCGAGGATCGAGCGGAAGCGCGTATCCCAGACGTCCGCCGCCGCATATTGCCCGTCAGCCGTCATGAGACGACGATCCTTTCCCTTGCGCCGCGATCGAGTTTACATTTCCGCCCCGAACAGCTTACGCCTTGTTGGCGTAGTCCCCCCTGGAGTGGAAGATGACGAAACCACCGGAAGCGGTTCGATTCATCATTCTCAATGCCACCAGAACCGGCAGCAATTTCCTCTGCACCGTGCTGAATTCACACCCCGACATTTTATGTCACCATGAAATCTTCAATCCGCACGTGATCGGCGTGGCGCGGCATCTTCAGGACAGCGATTTCCGCCTGGGCAGCATGGCGGAACGCGAAAGCGATCCGGTCGAATTCCTCGATCGTGTGTGGCGCACCAATCTCGGCCGCGCCGCGGTGGGGTTCAAGATGTGCCTGTGGCAGCACGAGCCGGCCTATCGCGCCGTCATGCCGGACCGTTCCGTGCACAAGATCCTGCTGAAGCGGCGCAACCGGGTGAAGAGCTTCGTCTCGCTGTTGCTCGCGCGACAGACGGGCGAATGGGTGGTCTATGACGATCGCGGCGCGCCGGCGCCGCGCCCGCAAGTGCATGTCGACCATGCCGCGCTGCTGGAGAACATCGCGCTGCACGACCGCTTCTATGCCGAGACCGAGCGGGCCCTCAGCGAGTCGGGCCAGGATCATGCGTTGCTATGGTATGAGGACCTGTTCTCGCCGGCAGGGATCGAGCCCGCCCTGACCTTTCTGGGCGCCGAAGGCCGGCCGGCCCAGCCGGAGGGCCAGACCTGGAAGCTGACGCCAGTCGCGCTGCGCGAAACCATCGCGAATTTCGACGCGCTCAGTGAAACTCTGCGCGGAAGCGGGCTTGAAGCCGAATTGCACGAGACAGGGCGCTAAAGCGATTCCAGATAGCGCGCGAAATGGCCGGCGTCGGTTTCCGGCAGGAACCGCAGTGCCGCCTCTCGGGAGGCGAGCGCGCAACGTCGATATGCCGCATCGTCGGACAGTAACATGTGTAGCGCCGCGCGCCACGGCGCGATGTCCTGCCGCGGCGCGACATGGCCATCCTCGGTCCGGCGCGCGGGCACGACCGGCAGGATGAAATCCACGCCGAGCTTGGCTTCCGGCTGGCCGCCGAGATTGCCGGCGAGCACCGGAATGCCTCGCAGCATGGCGTCCACCGCGACATAACCGAAGGTTTCCGGCACCAGCGATGGCGCGAGCAGCACCCGCGTGCCGCTCAGCACCGCGCCGATATCGTCGGCCGGTTTCAGGATGGTAACGTTCGGCAACCCGGCCAACTCCCGCAATATGGCAGCATCGCCGCCCCAGGTCGGCACCGCGGCAAAGGCCGTTTCCGGGAAGAGCGCGGCGAGTTCGAGAAAGATCGGCAGCCCTTTGAGCAGGCAGGGATTGATCATCGTTACCTGGCCCCGCTCCGGGTGCGCGACCGGCTCGAACGGGCCGTCGCCGAACACCGGGAAGCGCAGCAGGACCGACTCCAGCCCGCCATGCTCGCGGAGATAGGTTCGGCTATGCCCGCTCACCGCGACGATGCTCCGGACGCGCCGCAGCCGCTCGTGCTGGTCGGCGTTATGGGCTTCCGCCTCAGGTCCGAAGGGCAGGTGAAAATGGGTGTGTACGAGCGCCACTACCTTGTCCGGCGCGTGGGCCAGGGCGGTCTCGAGCAGCATGGCCGGGCGATCGTCGGAGACGAGGATCCAGTCGGGACGAAGCGCGTCGATGAGCGCCGCGATCCGGGTTGCCGCTTTGGGTGCGGCCAGGTCGAGCGCTTCCACCTGAACCCCTTCATGGCGATAGGACATGCCCTGAGCATCCGCCTTAACGGCGATGCCGCGGGCCTCCAGCGCCGCCGGGCTGAAGCGATCGGCGAGAACGCGGCGCTCCCCGGGAATTTGTGATACTGCATAACAATCGAAGCCGCGCGCTGCCAGGGCCGTAAGCAACAGGCGGTTCGCCTTGTTGCCCCCGCCATAGGACGGGAAATACACGGCATCCTGCAGCAGGAGGATCTTGGCACCCATCCCCGCCACTAGGCCGTCCGGCGAATGGCGCGGTCAAGCCAGGTAGCGGTCAAAATGGGGGCATCCGCTATGCCTGTCTCCCGCGACAGCCGGTACAGTTTCGCCTCGACCAGCGGGGGAGAGAGATGTGCGCGACCTGATCTGCGGTTTGCTCGGTTCGCCGGATAGCGCATCGGGCGGCCGCGCGCGCGACCTGACCGTGTCGTGGCTGCGCTGGGGCTATTTCGGCGAGATCGTCGAAGAGGCCGAACTCGGCCCGATCCTCGCCCGGGCCCGGGGGGCGGGCGCTCGCTACTGCCTCGTCCAGGGCTATGGCCATGTCGTGGCGGAAAATGCCGGCCCGAACGGCGGCACCGCCCGCAGCTTCTTCGACGCGCTGCAGGACTGGACGAAGGAGCACAGTTTCATCTTCGCCGGCATTCCGGATCGCTGCCTGCTGATCGACGTCACTGCCTGGACCGAGGCGGGAGAGCCAGGCGTCGATGCTGCCCCCGTGATCCAGTTCGGGCCAGACCTTGCGGGGCATCTGATCGATCTGCGGCCGGACCTGACCGCTGCAGCAGGCTTTCTCGGCTTTCTGGACGACATGTCTGAAAAGGCCGGGCGCGGCGTGTTCGTGCTGAACTATGAATCCTATGACGATGTCACCGAGCCGCCGCCCGGCTTCACCCCGCCCGTCTCGACGCTGTATTGCGTCGCCGCCGGCCTGAAGCCGAACCGCATCCTGGCCACGCACGGGATCGACGCGGACAGCCGGGTGGTCTTTTTCGATTACAGCGCGAAGGCGCTGGATTTCCGTCGCCAGCTCGATGCCGAATGGGACGGACGCGATTATCCGCGTTTCCTGCGCGCCCTGTTCGAGCAGCGCGACGGCGCGCATTATTATCTGTGGCCCGGCGCCTCGCCCGACAATATGGATTGGGGCGAGCTGGAACGGTTGTGGTCGGCTGAACTGACGCGCTGGGGCGGCGCCGAAGCCTTCGAGGATCATTGGTCGCGCTATCGCACCCTGCGGCGCGACTATCTGCTGTGCAGCATCCTCGAGCCCGATGCCCTGCTCGAGCGTATCCGCAACGAACCCGGCGCGCTGATCTGGTGGAGCAATGCCTTCTGCACCATCTTCAGCGCGACGCATTACAGCCTGGCGGAGAAGCGCCGCATCTATGAGGACTGGATCATCCGCCTCGCCGAGACCGCGCCTGGCATCTTCCTCTACGGCTCCGACCACAGCAACAGCAGCGTCAACGCGATCACCGCGTGCGGTTATCGCGACCGTTATTTCGCGCATGGCGGCGATCCGCTCCTCGCCCGCGCCTTCCACCGCCACGCGATCCGGTTCTGAACGCGCAAAGACCCCGCCGCGACCATCGTCGCGGCGGGGCAGAGCGCTGATCAGCGGAAGACCACGGTGTTGGGAAAGACGTGGCTGACGCTGGTGCCCGACCTGGGCTTGTTGGTGTCCTTGTCGTTGAACTGGCCATGGCAGCTGAAGCAGTTGCTGGCCGTTGCCTCTGGATCGGGATTGCCCGGCCGCACCTGCTGGAAGGTTTCCATCGTGGTGTTCGCCACGAACAGCGATCCGATCTGCTGGCTGCCCGGCTGGGGCGGGATGATGCGATTGCTCCACAACGCCCCGACCAGGAAATAATTCGCCAGGGTCCGCCCCATGCCGCCCGACGCGGCCAGCTTCGGCTGGAGCGAGCTCATCAAGGACACCAGCAGGGTGTTGTTGAGCACGGCCGGGTCGCTCAGCGTCGGCGTCGCCGGTTGCTGGCTGCCCCAGGGATTGAGCCGCGCCACGCTGGTCGGCACCAGCGTCTTGCCGGCCGCGATGATGCTGCTGTCGTCGCCGGACGAAGCCGTCTCCACGATCACATCGGGCGCGGTCGGCGCGCCCTTGGGCCCGTTGTAGAAGATGCTGGGCTGGCTACTCGCGGCGCTGAAGCTGACGGTGTTCAGGCAGGTCGTGCCCGATTTGCAGGCCTTGGTGGCCGGATCGTAATTCCGGTTGAGATAGGAATAGGTCGCATCCGGGCTGTTGAAGGTCGATTCGAACGTCGCCCAGACCATCTCGGGATGATGGTTGACCGTGCCCACCACATGCATGCCGACCAGCGCCAGCGTGCGCGTGACCATGGTCTCGCCGTCCCAGCTGAGCTGCAGCTGCCCCTTGCTGTTGAGCGATTGCGAGAAGGCCGGAACGTCCGACTTGATCCGGATGAGGCTGCCGGCCTGGGCGGTGGTGAGATAGGCGATATCGACCCAGGCGCTCTTCACTTCGACCGCGAGCTGGCTGAGATTGGGCAGCGGCTTGCCGGCCGCCGTCTGGATCTGTTTCGCCTGATCGAGCGTGATCGGGAAATTCGTCTTGTTCGGACCGACATTATAATAGGGGACCTGGCGCCAATTCTCCTTGAGCGCAGTAAAGACGTCATTCTCCTGGATTGCGTAATAGACGACCGGATAGGTCGCAATGCCGGTCTTGCCGGGCACCGGGATCGGTTTCCCGTTGACAATCAGCACGCCGCCGCCGGCCTGGCCGGTTGAGTCTGTGTCGCCCGGATTGGCGAGGTCCTTGGGGCTGCTGGCTGACTTCAGCAACAAGACCTGAGGCTTGTTGACTCGCACCCGGAACGACACGTTGGTCTTGTTCTGTGCGTCAAGCCCGGTGCTGTCGACGAGCTGGAAGGCCCCGGTGCTGACGTCCTCCACCGCATTGTCGAATTTCGGCGAGAACATCTGCAGATTGCCGCGCGCGTCCTTGGTCGTCAGCCACAGGAACATCTGGGACGACCATTTGTAGAATTTGCAGTCTGACGAGGGATCGAAACTGGCGCTGTCCGGCGGGACGAACGTGCCGCCGACCTTCCAGGTGGCGAATTCGGCGGGAGTGACCTCGCACAGCGGGGCCGGCCCGATCAGGCCTTGGGACTGGACGGAGGTTTCGACCGTCGCGCCGGCGGCGAGCAACACCCCCGCCGATATTAGCCATTTGCTCGGTGTCATTTTCACATGCTCCTCAAAGGATCGATGAAAACCGCTGACGTCAGGTAAGCTAGGCACTGGCGGAATGTGGGAATGGGGCGTCGACTCGCTGAACCATCGCGCGATAGACGTTGCGCACCGACAGATCGTCGACCGAGACGAGATACACCCCGCCATCATAGGAAGAGGCGACCAGCCCGGCGCCGCTGCGCGACAGGGAACTGATGCCGTTGGCGGCGATCGTTCGACGAGTGATCCGGCCCGTGCGCAGATCGGCCTTGAGCAGCGCGCCCCAGTAATCGCCGACGATCACGGTGTCGGCATCCCAGAAGCACAGGGATTTGGGCGAACGGCGGCCGAGCTCGATCGAACGGACCAGGCGGGCGTCGGCCACGTCATAGACGTTCAGGGTGAAATCGCGCGAGGCGCTGGCGATGCGATCGCCGGCGGGGGAAAGATCGACATCGTCGACGATCGCGGTGTGCCCGGGAAAATGCTGCAGGAGCGTGCCGTCGAGCGTCCAGGAGAGCAGCCCGCCATCGGCGCTGCAGCTTACCCCCAACGGTTCGCTCGGGTGCAGCCGCAACGCCTTCACTGCGCCGTCGTGCAGCGCGTGCGCGCGCACCTCGTGCCCGTCCGGTGACACCCGGACGATCGCGCCGCTGTAGCAGGCCGCGAACAGCGCGCCCGCATGGCCGGGGCATGTCGCCACGCGGATGGAATTGATCGGCCCCTGCCCCAGCGCCAGCTCGGCCACGCTTTCCAGCCCGGCGCCGGCGAAGATGTGCAGCTTGTGGTCATGCGAGCCGGCGATGACCCGATCCGACGCGGGATCCCGCGTCACGGCGTTCATCAGCCGCCGTCCGCCCGGCGGCGCGGTGCGCGCGGTCAGCCGCGCCTCCCCTTCGGTCAGGCGGATCAGCCGCACCATGCCGTCATCGGCGACCAGCGCGACGCTGCCGTCCGTCGTGGCCGCGGCATCGTTGAAACAGGCATTGCCCTGGTCGCCCGGGTCGCCGCCGATTTCCCGCACGATGCGGCCCGATGCCGAATCCCATTGCACCACCGTGCCGTCGAAGGTCCCCGCCAGGATCGAGCTGCCGTCAGGCGACCAGCCGAAGGACCGTTCCCATTTCGCGGCATGGTTTTCCAGATCGACGCGGGGCGAGAAGGTCCAGGCGTCCCACACGGTGATGCGCTGATCGTACGCGCAGGACAGGATATCGCCATTCACGGGCGAGACCGCGACCTTCTTGATCCCGGAGCCATGCGCCGCGATGGCCGCCAGCGCAGTGCCGTCGCGGCTGTCGAAGATGCGGATGACGCCGTCGTCACAGCCAAGCACCACCCGGTGATTCAGCGTGTCGATGGCGCAGCTGTCGGTCTCGGTCTCGAACGGGCCCCAGGTGCGCAGCAGCGCCCCGGTCGCGAGATCCCATTGCCGCAGCGTCATGTCGTCGCCCGACGAATAGATCAGCCCGTCGTGACAGGTCACCGAGAGCACGTCCTTGTCATGCCCCTCGATCGCCCGCCGGATCGCGCCGGTGGCGAGATCCCAGACGATGATCCGCCGGTCGCGCGAGGCGGAGACCCCCGTCCGGTCGTCGACAAAGGCGAAGCATTCGACGTCGTCGCTGTGCCCGCGCAGGATGCCCTGGCGCTGCCCCGCCGCCAGATCCCACAGATGGATGTCGTAATCCGAGGAGGAGGATGCCGCCATGCTGCCGGCCGCGTTGACCGTGACGTGATTGGCGAGATGGCGGTGATAGCCGAGCAGATCGACCGTGCCGGATTCGAGGTCGAACAGCGCGACCGCGCCGTCATAGGCGGCAGCGACCGCTGCGGCACGCCCGGGAATGGCAGCGACCGACGTCACCGGGCCGCGGTGGCGCGTGAAGCGATCGACTTCGATCGGAGCGGCGACTGGATCGAGGGTTTTCAGCATCGTGGCCTATCCAGCGAAATCATGAACGTGGATGTCGGGGGCATC
Organism: Parasphingomonas zepuensis; assembly: GCF_036663735.1. Classification (NCBI taxonomy): domain Bacteria; kingdom Pseudomonadati; phylum Pseudomonadota; class Alphaproteobacteria; order Sphingomonadales; family Sphingomonadaceae; genus Parasphingomonas; species Parasphingomonas zepuensis. The sequence continues at coordinate 430,828 of NZ_JAXOJO010000005.1, forward strand.
CCGGCGGTAGAGATCATCGAGCAGGGTGGTGCCGGCGAGCGCCTCGGCCAGGGCCCCGAAATTCTCCACGACCGCGCCGAGATCGGACGGGCCGCGCTTGTGGCATGCCGCCGGAAGCGCCGAGCGCGCCTCGACCCCGAGAAAGGCGAGGATGCGGGCGATCTCGTCGCCATCGGCCAGCGCTTCATAGTCGGTCTCGAGCCAGTCCTGTCCGGTCGCCGCGAGCACTGCCTCGAGCCCGGCATAATAGGCCGTATTGAGATCGACATGGTGAAGCAGCGCGCGCGGCTCGACCCGGATCGCCGGTATCGGCGCGACGCTGGGCGCGAAGGATTCCCAGATCCCCGTGCGGCGCGCAATCTCTTCCGACACATAGGTTCGCACGCGGTTGCGCCGCCTGAGCAGGATCTTGCGGATTCCGGGATCGCGCAGCAGGGCGGCGACGGCGCGCTCGTCCTCGTCCCGGTTCATCTTGAAGCCGATCGCCTGCGCGCCGCCGCCCGCGGCCCAGACGGCATCGAGGAAGGCTTCGGGATCGCGGTCCCGACCGGCCACGCCGCCGCTATCGCCGAGATCGCGCGTGCAATGAATCCCGGCCGGATTGAACAGGCCGCGATGGCACAGGATATCGGGATGCGCGTCCAGCAGGCTGCACAGGAGATTGCTCCCGGTGCGCGGCGCGGCGAAGACGACGAACCGGAGCGGACGGGGAGTCACGATGCCGCCGCTTCGACGACGCCGGATTCGAGCAGGAACCCTTCGCCGAACGCGCGGGCGCTGAGCGTCGGCAACGCATCCAGGCTGTCGCGCGCGCCGCGATCGGCCGTTTCCGCCGTATCGGCGCGTACGAAGATGGTCACCACGTCGGCAAAGCCCTGCCGGAAGAAGGACCGGAGCAAGGTCGCGCCCCCCTCCACCAGCAGGCTTTCGATGCCGTGATCGTACAGGCATTCCAGCGGGCCGCGCAGATCATGGCCGTCCATCGCCAGGGCCACGGCGCTGTGCCCGAAATCCCGGTGCGAACTGACCACGAAGGCCGGGGCGCCGGGATGGAGCACCGAGCAAGGCTGCGATCCGGCAAAGATCACCCGCCGCGGCTGGCGTTGCGGCTCGCGGCCCAGCCGCTCGGCACGAACGGTCAGCCTTGGGCAATCGAGGTTCCAGGTCCTGCCGCCCACCGCGATGGCATCATAACGCTCGCGCAGGACATGCACCCGGCGCCAGTCCGCGCCACAGGAAATGTTTCCCGATGGCCCGGCCGGCTGCCGAACGCTGCGGACGTCCTCCGCAGCGAAATTCACATGGATGAAAGGCCGCCCCATCAGCTCCCCGTTTTTATTATGAGCGGAAGACTACAGCGCTGCGCGAATAATTCGATTGGAACTGCAACCAAGGTGCGAGTGATCTTCGCCTTGCGCGGAAAACTCATCCGATTCGGAGGCAATACTAGGCGAGCAATAACCTGATCTCGCAGGGACAGGGCGAAACCCCCGCTGGACCGGAGCGCCCGCAAAACCAGACCGCGCGGCGGGATTCGCCAGAACGGCGCTGGAATGCGGCGAAGCGTCGGCCAGAGCGAGCGCGCTTAACGCTTCGGCATGAAATTCGCGCTATGCCGGTGGCGTGAACAGGGGGATTCTTCTTTGAGCGATCTTGCGAGCCTCGCGCCGACGCGCCGCGGCTTGCTCCGGGGTGCTGCGGTCGCGGCCTGCACAATCGCGGTTCCGGCACTGGCGGCCCAGCCACCCTATGCCGAGAGCCGCCCGCTCGTCTCCCCGCGCGTGATTCGCCCTGCCCTGCTCCGCGATGCCCTGGCCGCGATGAGCCGTCATGAGGACCGGCTGGCCTACCGCGATCGCATCGCCATCGCCGATTTCAACGCGCCCTCCTCGATGCCGCGATTCTATCTGATCGATCTCGCCAGCGGCGATACGACGACCTTTTTCGTGGCGCACGGCAATGGCTCCGATCCGGCGCATACCGGCTGGGTCCAGCGCTTTTCCAACACGCCCGGCTCTAATGCCAGCTCCGAAGGCGCGTTCATCACCTCCGATTATTATGTCGGCAAGCACGGCCGTTCGCAGCGGCTGATCGGGCTCGATCCGACCAACGACAAGGCGCTCGAGCGCGCCATCGTCATCCATGCCGCCTGGTATGCCAATCCCGATATGCTGCGCACCCACGGCCAGCTCGGCCGCAGCCAGGGCTGCTTCGCCGTGGCCGACGGCGATCTAGATCAGGTGTTCGGCCTGCTCGGCCCGGGCCGGATGCTCTATTCAGCGAAAATCTAGATTGAGATGACATCGCGTGGAATCGGCTTCCTTCTAGCTAAGTCATCCCGCTCCAGGCGGATCAGAAGCCGACCGCGTCCCCGCCCTTGAGCGACAGCAGGGTGCGGGCCTCGTCCGGCGTGGCGACGGCGAGCCCAAGGGCCTCCAGGATCACGCGGATCTTGCGCACCTGATCGGCATTGCTCTGCGCAAGCTCACCGGGCGCGATGTAGAGGCTGTCCTCGAGCCCGACCCGCACATTGCCGCCGGCCAGCGCGCTCTGCGTGCAGAAGCCGAGCTGGTTGCGGCCCGCCGCAAATGCCGAGAAGACATAATCCTCGCCGAACAGGCTGTCGGCGATGGTGATCATATGCGCCAGGTTGCGCGGATCGGGACCGATACCGCCAAGGATGCCGAACACGCCCTGGATCAGGAACGGCGGCTCGATCAGCTTGCGGTCAGCGAAATGCGCCAGCGTGTAGAGATGGCCGATATCATAGCATTCGAATTCGAAGCGCGTACCGAAGGCGTGGCCGATCTCGCGCATGATCCGCTCGATAAAGCCGTTGTCATTATACATGATGCGATCGCGCGCACCCTCGACATAGGGCTTTTCCCATGGGTGCTGCCAGGTCTCGACCCGCGCCGCGGCGGCGCTGAAATCGAAGATCAGCGGGCCCATGTTGAGCGAGCAGAGCTCCGGGCGAGCCGCCCGCGCGCCTTCGAGCCGCGCGTCGAGCGACATGGTCGCGCTGCCGCCGGTCGAGATGTTGATGACGGCGTCGGTCGCCTGCTTGATCCGCGGCAGGAACGCCATGAAATGCTCGGCGGACGGGCTCGGGCTGCCATCGGCGGGGTTGCGTGCGTGCAGATGCAGGATCGACGCGCCGGCCTCGGCCGCCTCGATCGCCGCCTGGGCGATCTGATCCGGCGTGACCGGCAGATAGGGCGACATCGAGGGGGTGTGAATCGACCCCGTCGGCGCGCAGGTGATGATGACCTTGCGCGCCTTGCCTTGCTGCTTCATTTCGCGATCCGCCTGACAGAATATTGAGCTTCGATCGCCCGCCGGACACCCCCGCGACAGCGGGGGCGAGACGCCGAGCGGATCCGGTCTGGCGGATCGGCGCACCGCCTGCTTATCCGACCCGGCACACAAGCTTGTGGCGAGCGGAATGGCGTCAGCGCGCGGCCTGCCCTCCCGGCGTCGTCCGCGCGGCGACCGCGAGGCCGAGCGCACAGAACAGGAGGGTGATCGGGCAGATCGCGAGAAAGGCGAAGCTGCGCAGCAGCGGCAGCTGACTCGAAAGGACGACCGCACCGAGCAGTGGACCCGCGACGCCGGCGATCTTGCCGATCGACGCGGCCCAGCCGGCGCCGCTGGCCCGCACGCTGCTGGGATAGAAGATGCCGGCAATCGAGATGATCCCGAAATGGGCACCGCTGACCAGCATCGTCGACAGGATGAAGCTCGGCACGAAGAGCGGAGCCGGCACCGCATCGAACCCGATCAGCAGCAGCACCGGAGCGGAGAACAAGGGGTAGAAGGCGACGGCGGCGGGGCCGTATTTGTCGGTGAAGCGCATCAGCGCCAGGCCGGCAACGGCGCCCAGCAAACCCCCGATCGCCGAGACATTGGCGGCCACGTGCCGCGGAACGTCCAGCCCCTCAAGCACCAGCGGGCCCCAGGACGCCTTGAAATAGATCGCCATGCTGCTGACCATATAGCCCAGCCAGAGCAGCGGGGTGATCACTGCCAGCCGATCCCGGAACAGCGCGCGGACATGGAACTTCGCCGGTGCCCCGGCTTCGTCGCCGAGATAGAAATGGTCGCTCGCCGAGCCGGAAAAGGCGGGATCGATCCGTTTCAGCGTCGCCACGATCCGGTCCGGCTGCCCGCCGCGCCCGACCAGGAAGCGGATCGATTCGGGCAATCCGAACACCAGCGCGATCGCGCTCAGGATCGTTCCGGTTCCGCCGATGAGATAGACCGCCTGCCAGCCATGTTGCGGCGCAATCCAGTTGGTCAGCGGCGCCGCAATCGTGCTGCCCAGCGCATAACCCAGCATGACGACCGTCACGACGGTCGCGCGCATGCGGCGCGGGACGAATTCGATGTTGAGCGCCCAGGCGAGCGGCAGCATGCCGCCGAGCGCGAGGCCATCGAGAAAGCGCAGCAGCACCAGCACGGGATAGCTCTGGGCGAAGGCCGTCGCGACGGTCAGGAACCCGAAGCCGAACGCAGTCACGATCACCGTCGGACGCCGACCGATGCGATCGCCGATATAGGCGAACAGGAAACCGCCAACGACCATGCCCGCCGTCCCGGCGGCGAAGACATTGCCGAGCATGCCCGTGTCGAGGCCGAGCTCATCGCGCATATAGGGCGCGGTGAACGAGACCATCATCATGTCCAGCCCGTCGAACAGGGTGATCAGCCAGGACAGGATGATCAGCCGGTAGTTGAAGGCGGTGAGCTTTCGCCCGTCGAGCAATGCCGAAACATCGATGGAGCGCGCCGTCACGGCCATGCTCCCGCGCTCAGCGGTCACGCGGGAAGCCTGGCGAAAATGCTGTTTGCGGGATGCCCATGCCTGTCCTCTCCGGGAAAGGCGGTCTCATGCCGCCATGCGGCTCAGGCTACAGCGATTGCGCTCGATTTCGAGGGAAATCGCCGTGGATGCGGCAAATTCATGGTTGTGAAATTGGGATTGAAGTGGCAGCGAGTCTGGATCAGGCCGTCGCGGCCTCCGCAGAGGCGCGGGCGAACTTGCCCGGCGATATGCCAAGGCGTTTTCTGAAGGCGGTACTGAAGGCGCTCGCGGATTCATAGCCGATCTCGTCCGCGATCCTGTCGAGCGTCTTGGCCCCGCGCAGGAGAGAGTCCTTCGCGAGTGCCATCCGCCACCGCGCCAGATACTCGATCGGCCCGCAGCCGAGGACTTCGCCGAAACGCGCGGCGAAGGCCGACCTCGACAAGCCAGCGATTTTCGCCAGCGCCGCCACCGTCCAGTTCGCGCGAACGTCCGCATGCATCGTGCGGAGAACGCGCGCGAGCAGCGGATCGCGCATGCCGTTCAGCAGCCCTGCTCTGGCATCGTCGGCCCCGATCCCGCGCCACCGCAGGGCTTCGACGAGCAACACCTCGAGAAGACGATGCAGGACCATTTCCTTGCCGGGATCGTCGTGCCCGCACTCATCCATGATGAGCTCGATAAGGCGGCTCAGCCGCTCCGAGCGGCCGCCCGATGCGGGAATGTAGATGAGGCTGGGAAGAAGCGCGAGCAGCAACGGCGCATTGACCTGTTCGATGCGAAAAGTGCCGCCGAGCGACACGAAGTCGGGGTCGCCCTCCTGCTCACCGTGGCGGACGGGCGCCTCCATCGGATTTCCCAATGTGCACTCGATTCCCGGATGGCTGCTGAGCGTGAAGGACGGCGTCGACGGCAACAGAAGGAAGTCCCCCTTCCGAACGCGCATCGGCTCATCGCCGTCGAACGAAAGCCAGCATTCGCCGTCCAGGATGATCGTGAAGCCGGGTGCGTTGTGCGCAGCATAGCGAACGCCCCAGCGCCCACGGCCGCTGATCGGCTTGGACATGGCGGCGCCTGGCCGGAGCAAGGCGATCACATCGCTAAGGGGATCCATTCTGGACGATCCGTAATTAATTCAGAAGATTAATTCTAATTAGTCCAGATCCACCTGTCCATCGCGATTTCATCGATGCGATGGAACCGGTCTGCAGGACCAGTTCAGCGGACGATTGCGCACGCCGATGTCGAGCGCCTCCCAGGCGCGATCGGTCGTGACCGCGGTCGCGCCCAGGGATCGGGCCAAGGCGAGACATGCGCGATCACCAAGCGACAGGCCTGCCGAACGCGTCGATGCCCGCAACAAGCCGGCTTCGATCGCCAGGCGCCCGTCGAACGGCGCGACCGTCAGTTCGAGCGCCTCGATATTCGCCGTGACGCGATCGTCCGGCATCCCGCGCTCCTGTAATTTGCTTGCGACCTCCGCTAGATTCACTGCGCTGATGATCGCGTCCGGGAGCACTTCGATTACCCGCTCGGCACCTGGCTGGCCCTGTAAGACCGTCAGCAATGCCGAAGCATCGAGCACCATCTCACTCACGCGCAGCGGCCGCGCGTCGGTCTGCCATCAAATCGTTCGCAAGGCTGACATCCGTGGGCACATATTTACGGACCTCGGCCTGTATTGCCTTGATCACGGCCTGATACGACCGCACGCGCAGTTCGCCATCGACAACTTCGAGACGGACACCGTCCCCGTCGGCCAGGCCAAGCTCCCTGCGAACATCAGCGGGAATTTGCAGCCGCCCACCTGAGACGATGCGGCCCTTGTACGCGTTCATGACATTCTCCCGGCTAGCGGGCTTCAGTTTAGTACGACATGCGTAAGCCCGTTATACACAAAGTACCGATCTGTATCTTTCGCACGACCAGGCATTTCTCCGAGGTGTGACGTTAGTGGGCCCCTCAGCCGAGCATCGGCACGAGGCTCTGCAGCGCCGCCGCGTAATAGTCGGTCGACAGGGGCGCCGGCTTGGCCTTGCCCAGGGTGCGATCGACGACTGCCATGCCGCCGGCCGAAAGAGGATAGGGCGCCGATGCCCCGGTCGTCACGTCGATCCAGGCGGGGATCGGTGCGCCCTTGGCCAGCAGCCCGCGCCACCAGGCAGCGATGGGCTTGACCAGGGCGCCGCGGCCGCTCGTAACGGCGTACAGCGGGATGCGGATCGCGTCGAACCCGAAATAGGGTGGCTTGTCCGGCGCGGGCGCCACGGTGCCGTCGTTGCCGACGTCGATCCAGTCGGTCGGCAGCCGGTTGGGCCCGAACTGCGCTGCGCGCAGCAGCGCCTGGCCATCGGCGATCACCGGCCGCCAGGCGCCGCCGTCGCGCCGCGCGCAATCATCGAGCGCGGACCAGATGTAATAGGACAAGTTGAGCTTCGTGTGCGTGCCCGTCGCGAAGCCGTCCATCCCCGGCAAGAGCAGGCGCCGGCGACCCCGTACCACCACCAGCTTTTGCAGGATCGCGGCGCGGATCGCCGCCGCCCGATCGCTGTAGCGCGCATCGCGCCACAGATCGCCCGCCCGGGCCAGCGCCCAGGCAATCATCAGGTCGCCATCGGTGGCATTGTTGCGATCGGCCACCGGCGTAGCCGCGCGCGGATCGTAGCGCCAGGCGTAGAGCGCGAGGTCGGGTCGGGCGAGATTGGCCTCGGTCCATTGCCAGGCCTGGTCAAAGCCCGGCCGGTCGCCGGCCGCGACCGCCAGCATCATCGCGTAACTCTGGCCCTCGCTATGGCTGACGCCGCCATTGCCGGTATCGACCACACGCCCGTCGGCCGCAAAGAAGGCGGTCTTGAAGGCTTGCCAGCGCAGCAGCGCCGGTGTCGACGTCGGTGGAGTCTGCGCACGTGAGCAGCCAACCATGCCCAGGCTGGCAATCGTTCCGGCCATGGAAAGACAAAAGTACCGGCGGTCAACGCCCATGTTTCAACCTTATTTCGGCGTCATTCCAGCGGATTGTCCGCGTACGCAGGGTGGGGCCCGCCCCCATTTGTCGCATCCAGCCGCCATAGATGCCTTCCAGCACCGGACGCAGTACGATCTCCATGCGGCCGCCGACCAACAAGCCGAGTGCCATGGGGAGCCCGGTATGCGTGATGAGGATACCGTCCCCATCCAGCGCGAAGCGCGCCGAGCCGCAGTGATGCCGGTCCCAGAACTCGTTGACGCGGCCCGTGAGCGCGATCAGATCGTCCACGCCCGTCATCGGCGCCAGCGCGGCGATCCGCGCGCCGGTCGCGCGCAACAAGGCGTTGCGCTGCGTATCGCTCGCGGTGGCGCGGATTTCGGCTACCAGTCCGGCGAGCAACAGCGCGCCCGCGGCCAGTCCGTCGCCGTCGATGCCGGGCCGCGGGGAATCCATCAGCGCTCGCCTCCCAGAGTCTGCCGAATGCCGATCGAGGAGCGATATTCGTCATAGCTGCCGAAGGTGTTCACGCTGAACGAACCACCGACCTGAGTCGATGGACTCACCCGGTAGTAGAGCGACCCGTCCGCGGAAAAGGCGAAGCCGGTCTGGCTGAGGCTGTCATAATAGGAACGCACGTCGGTATTTTGCGCCTTGAGCGCGTCGAGCGCCGCCTGCGCCACCGGATCGGTCGGGTAAATCGGTGCGCGATCCTGCTCATAGCTCTGATAGCCCGGCGTCACGCCGAGCCGCCCCTCGATCCGCGGCGAATCATAGCTGTAGCGGATCGGCAGGCCGACGCTCAGGAAGCTCTGCGGGCTGAAATAGCCGCCATGGCCATAAGTGAAGTAGTTCTGATTGTTGAGGAAGTTCTGCCAATTGAGGTTGAGGCCACCAGTCAACACCGAACGACTGTCCCGGACGATCGGCATGTAGCCGCCGACATTGGCTTGCAAGCCGCGATTCTCGATGACGTTGAGCCCCTGATAGCGATAGGCCGACACGTCGCCATATAATCCGGTGCCGCCCTTGTCCCACGACAGTGCAAGCCCGCCGCCGGTGCGCATGATCTCGCCCCAGCGCCCCCCGGTGACGGGATCGCGGGTACCGGCATAGGAAACGACGCTCTCCGTCACCGCCTCGCGCCTGACCCAGCCGCGGGCACTCGCATTGCGCGACAGCCGCGGTTTAGCGGTGAAACCGAAAGTGGCGCGTGTATTCTCGAAACCGATCGGCGTCGTGCCGACTTCGGCCAGGATCCATGGGCTTTCATAGGAAGCCGCGACGGCGACACCCGAGGCATGCTGCGTATCCGCCTGAACCAGGTTGGACGGCAATTTCGCGACGATGCCGACTGCCTCGGGCGTTGCGTTGCGACCGAATCGGGCGAGCGCCGAGCCAGTCGGCCGCCCCGCATCGATTACCTTCGCCGTCGCGCTCACGCCGATCCGGCCGCCGAGCAGATCGGTCGAGGCGCCGGCGGTGCCGGAGAGCTCGCGCAATTCGCTCAGCCCGGTTTCCCCGGAACGCTGACGATACCCCATGGTCACGTCGGCGCGGGGCCCGGTGTTGCTCGACAGGGCCGTGATGTCCGACTGGAGCTTGGCCATGACCGGGTCCGCCGCAACGGTTCCCGAGATGGCCGGATAAGCGGGGGCGTAGGAGGCGGGATAGGCTGGAGCAGCGCCAGGCATGGGTATAGACGCACCCGCCACGCCGCCGTCCGTCGCGCCATAGCCCGGGGCGACTCTGAACGGCACCGGGCCTGTTCCGGGCGCGACATAGGGATCGGGCTCGGCGGCGATGCGGCCGCCGCCCAGCGCGAAGGGATTGGCGATGACCGGCGCTGGCGGCGCCGACGTCCGCCGGAACGGGTTTGTATCCGACAAGCCCGCAGCGAACGGATTGGTGCGATCGAGCGTTCCGGCGCTTCCATTGCGAGCGGCGTAGCTGGCCTGGGCACGGCGCAGATATTTGATGGCGGCGCGGCGATCGCCGCGGGCCTGTTCCATCTGGCCCGCCGCCAGATACACTTCGTAATCGCCCGGATAATATTGCAGCGCGCGCCCGACCGTCGCGACCGCCAGACCGTGATCGCCATTCGCGCCGGCCGTGCCGATCAGGCCGATCAGGGCGCCCTTGTCGCGCGGCTTGCCGGCCAGCACCATCTGATAGGTCTGCGCGGCCTGCGAGGGCATGTTGCCGGACTGGTAGAGCCGGGCCAGCGCGGCGAGCACCTCGCCATTGCCGGGCGCGGCGGCCCAGGTCTGCTGCAGCAGGTCGAAGGCCGGGGCATATTGCCCGGCCAGGCGAAGCCGGTCCGCCTGCGCGGCGGCACGAATACCTTCGAGCCGCGCGACCGCGACCGCGCCGTCGGGCGTGCCCTGGGCGGCAAGCCGCGCGCGTTCGATCGCTGTGACGGCCGCCTCGTCCTGACCGGTCCGGGCAAGGATGCGGATGACCGGCTCGAAGCTGTCGGGCGAGGACGGGCCGGCTGCCAGCGCCTGTTGCGCGATCTGCGCGGCCGATGCGGTGTCGCCCATATCGTCGAGCGCGCCGCCGATCGAGGCCAGCGAGGCAGCGCTCAGCCCCGGCGTCGCGGCGAGCTGGCGCAGGCCGGCGGCGGCCGACGCGACCTGGCCCTGCGCGGCGAGCGCCTGGGCCCGCTTGACCGCAGCATCGACTTTGAGCTGCGCCGCGAAGCGCTGCATCGCCGGGGTCAGGCGGCTGGGCGGGATCCGGTCGAGCAATTGCTGGGCGGCCGCATTCCGATCGAGCTGCCCATTGAGCAGCGCGGCGGCGTAAAGCCCATCGGGTGTCCCGATCGTCTGGAGTGACCGGATCAGCGAATCCGCGTCCGATGCCCGGCCTCGTCCGATCAGGTAACGCGCATATTCAAGCCGGATCCACGGATCGGCCTGATCGGCGAGCAGGCCGCGCTGGAATTGCTGCTCCGCCTCAACGGTATTGCCCTGAGCCGCCGCCTGCAGCGCCGCATTGCGGATGACCCGGCTGGCCAGCTGGGCTTCACTGCCGCCACCGGCGCCGGCCTGGCGCGCGAGATCTGCGGCATCGGCGTAGCGCCCCTGCCGCTCATAGACATCGGCAAGCAACGCCAATGCCGGGCCGCGATCCTTCACCGCCAGGCGCGACAGCGCCTCGGCATCGGCCTGCGCGCCGGACAGATCGCCGGCGTCGAGCTTGGTGCGTGCCGCATCTAGGCCACTGAAGAAGCGCGCCGAGGTCAGCGCCTCGGCCCATTTGCCGGCATTGCCGCGCACCGACGCCCGCTCGAACAGCCCGACAGCCTCGCCGAAGCGCGACTGGCGCAGCCGGACGATGCCAAGCCCGCCCGCCGCATCGGCATCGTTGCGGTTACGGTTCAGGGCCGCTTCGAAATTGCGGCCGGCGGTCGCCAGGTCGCCGCCGTCGAGCGCACGGAATCCAGCGGCGCGCGCGTCGCCGCCGCGATCGACCGGGGCGACGGCTGCTCTCGGTGCCGGCTGGCTGGCCGGCGTCGTCGTTTGGGCGGCGCGGGGTGCCGGTGCTTCAGCCTTGGGCGCGGCCGGACGTGGGGCCGGAGCAGCGGTCGACAAAGCGCGCCGCGCCTCCGCGTTGGCCGGATCGAGCGCGAGCGCGCGGCGATAAGCCTGCCGCGCCAGATCGGCGCGTCCACGCCCCTGCCAGTAGCGGCCCTGCTCGAGCAGGGCCGCAACGCCCGGTGCCTGGGCCAGCGCCGGAACGGCGACACCTGAGAGAAGGATCGCCGCGATGGTGACGGTGCGCATCATGCCCCTTCAGCCTCTTTCAACCGGCGGCGCTGTTGCCGCGCGAAGAACAGATAGAGTGGCCCGCCCAACAGCAGTGCAGCGAGAATCCCGCCAAGCGCCATCAGCAGCGGCCGCTGGCTGAACCACCAGGCCACCCGCATCCATACCGGCAACGATCCCGCCCAATAGCTTGAGCCGACCGCAAAGCTGCGCATGCCATCGCCGCTCGTCACGGCGAGATCGCCCTGCACCTGGGCGTTGATCCGCCGCTCGGCGAGGCCCTGGACGAGCATCGGCAGCTCGCGCGGATCGCTGCCGATCGCCGCGACCACGGTGCGGGCCGAATCGAAGGGCGAGCGGAAGCTGACCAATCCGTTGAAGGAATCGGTCGTCTGCAACAGGACGTCCGCATTATCCGGATCGCTGGGCGTCGAAGAGAACAGCCCGAAGGCCCGGGTCAGCGGGTTACGCTCCATCACGCGCAGGCGCGTGCCCTCGGCGCGAATCGGAGCATTGGCGAACAGCTCGGGCGCCGTACGCGTCAGCTCCAGACCGCCGATCACCAGCAGATCACGGCCAGCCAGGCCTTCGTTAACCGATTGCGTGACCGTGACGGCAGTTGCCGGGGTTCCGGTCGAATCGCCGAACCGGCCCATCAGCGTCAGATAGGCCTCGACCACGCTCGGCGCCGGCGCGGCGCCCATCAGGACCACCGTCTCGGCCAGATCGGGGCTGACGGTGAAGGGATAGCCCGCATTGGCGAAAGTGGCCAGATTTGGCATGCGCTGGGCGTGATAGGCATGAGTCAGATCGATGCTGCTGTCCGGATCGATCGCCACGCGGACGTTTTCCGGCATCGTGCCTTCGCATCGCTTCTTGTTCGCGACGACGAGGTTGTAATCGAACGTCAGCGCGTTCTGGCCGAACAGATTATAGCTAGGCAGCTCAATCGTCGCTTTTGTCAGGCGCGTATCGGCCCCTTCAGTCCTGCCGAGCAGGGAGACCCACCATTTGTCGCTGGTCAGCGGCAGGGTCCTCAAGAACTGATTGTTGATCGACACATCAAGCCGCGAGGCGCGCTGATCGAGCCAGACCGCAGTAGGATAGCGATAGCGCAGATCGAGCTTTGCGCCCCCGCGCGGCCAGAAGAACAGATCGGGCGCGGCGCGGAAGCCGGTCGTCAGCGGGCCGGGCGGCAGGCCGAGCCCCTGGAGCGTAACCGGATCGACCAGCTCACCCAACCGTACCGGCCGGTCGGAACGCAGCCAGCGCCGCGCAGCGTAACGGGCATAGGTCGGAATGCGCACCCCATCGAACGCGGCGCGCACGCCACCCGTCGTGCCGCGCCCGATGGCGAGCGCGGCCGCCGCGAGCTTCAACTCGCGATCGTCGCGACCCATGATGAGCAGCAGCTCCCCATAGGAATCGAGCGGATTGCGCATGATGAGCGCCGAAGGACCGCCGATCGTGGGAACGAAATCGCCGATCCGCATGCCCGGCCGCACGAACACGATCGCGTTGCCGCGCGGCACGCCACCATAAACCGGCTTGAAGGCAAAGCCGCGATAGCTTGCAAGGCCGCCGAACCATCCCGCGATGCTCGCCGCCGCTTCAAGCTCCCCGTTGCGCGGCGCCGAGGCGAAGACGAACGGCAGCGTCAGGGGCAGATTGTCGCTCCGGTCGAAGAAAGGGGACGGCAGCCGCGCGAGATCAGGACCGAGCGGCAGCGTCTGGATCGTGAGATCGAGCCCGGAGCGGACATTGCTGATGTTCGCCCATAGGGCGCTGTGGAACGGATCCTCGCAATCGCGGGCGTAATGGCCGACGAGTCGCAGGTTGAGCGAATTGTCGCCCGGCAGGAACAGCGCCGGGTTGACCGCGATCGCGAGCCGCTGGCCGGCGGCGGCATCGGGGGTCAGCGCGATGGTCCGCACGACCTCGCCGTTGAGCATCACCACGAGCTGGCTGAGATCACCGAGCATGGCAGGCGACCATGCCATCGACAGATTCAGGGTCGCGCCCGTCACCACTTCATTGGCGCGCATGCCGAACGGGATGCCGATTTCGCCGCGGGTGCCGGCGAGCCGGATGGCGGAGCGCACCTGCAGGTCGCGGAAAGTCAGGCGCTGGTTGCGCACGCCGGCCCCAGAGGCAGGGGTAGCGGCAGGGGCAGGCGCGGACGCCGGTGCACTGGCCGCGGCGCGTTGCGTGGGCTGTGCCCGGACGTCGGCCGGATTGACCGCGATCAGCAGGGCGGCCGCTGCCGTGGCAGTCGCGACCGCGCCCGAGACCCGCAGCCGCTTCTCGTTGCGCCGTTCAGCCCGGTTCAGCCTGAGCAACCGCTTCAGCGTGACCAGATCGACCTTCAGGACGTCGCGCAACGACCGCAGGACGGAAACCGGCGGCCGCGGTTCAGCGCTCTGCCAGGCATCGGCGCGCCCCATGATCGAGCGGACGAGCTGGCGGCGTTGAAGCATGTCGAGTTCCTTGAAGCGCATCGTCGCGGTGCCGCCGGTGGACCGCAGCAGATCGATTGGCAGAGTCAGCATCTCGTCCCCCATCGGCAGGGCGACATGGGTGATCGTCCGGTCGAGCAGCGAGACACCCGCTGGAACGGCCACCGAAAGGCCGCCCATCGAAAGATCGTTGGTCGGGGCATCGATGACATGGCCGTCGGAAAAATAGAGCGTCGCGATCAGCCGGACCGGGATGCGGATATGTTCGCGGGTCTGGCGCGCTTCCAGCCCGACTGAGACGGCGGCGAGCAGGATGACCAGGCTGAAGCTTGCCCACAATGTGTTCAACATCAGCGAATCCGCCTGGATGTTGAAATAGAGCGGGAAGAACAGGAGCTTCACGAAGCCGAACGCGACCCCGAAGACGAGCAGCGCGATGCAGAGCAGATGCGGCCGGACGGTGGAGCGATCGAAATAGGTCTTGTCGAGCAGCGCCCCCTTGTCCGTCACGTTGAACTTGCCGCCATGCGGACGGAGCAACGTCTGGACGGTCGGTCGCACGAGGTGGAAGGCGAGGATCGTCTCGTAGATCTCGCCCCAGAAGGGTCGCCGGTCGCCGCCTTGGAGAATGCCGCTCGACACCTGCGAACAATAGAGATGGGCCGCGGCATAGGCAAAGATCATCGAAGCGGAGGCGTGCATGATGTTCTGCCCCAGGATCAGATAAGCCAGGGGGCTGGTGAGAAAGACAATGCGCGGCAGCGGAAACTGGAAGTGCAGCATCGCATTGAAATAGCAAAGCCGCTGCTGCCAGCTGAGGCCGCGGCCGGTCAGCGGATTGTCGATGCGCAGAATCTGAGTCATGCCCCGGGCCCAGCGGATGCGCTGGCCGATATGGAGAACGAGGCGCTCCGTCGCGAGCCCGGCCGACAGCCTGACCCCGAGAAAGGCAGTGCCCCAGCGCCGGCGCTGCAGTTTCAGCGCGGTGTGCGCGTCCTCAGTGACCGTTTCGAAAGCGAAACCGCCGATATCGTCGAGCGCCGCGCGGCGGATGATCGCGCAGGAGCCGCAGAAGAAGGCGGCGTTCCACAGATCATTGCCCTTCTGCACCGCGCCGTAGAACAGATCGCCCTCGCCCGGCAGCTCGCGCACGGTGCCGAGGTTCCGCTGAACCGGATCGGGCGAATAGAAGTGATGCGGCGTCTGCACGAGCGCGAGCTTCGCATCGCGCTGGAACCAGCCCACCGTCATCTGGAGAAACGCGCGCGTCGGCACGTGATCGCAATCGAAGATCGCGATCAGCCCGCCGTCGGTCCGCGCCAGCGCGGCATTCAGATTGCCCGCCTTGGCGTGATGATTGTCGGAGCGGGTGATATAGCCGCAGCCGACTGAATGAGCGAAGGCGCGGAACGCGGCGCGGCGCCCGTCATCGAGCAGATAGACCCGGAACTTGTCCGCCGGATAATCGAGATCGAGCGCCGCGAGCACGGTCGTGCGGACGATGTCGATGCTTTCGTTATAGGTCGGGATATAGACGTCGACGGTTGGCCATTCCTCCGGCGTGCCGCGCAGCTCGACGGCTTCGCGTTCCAGCGGCCAGGCGGTCTGGAGGAAGCCGAGCGCCAGGATCAGCCAGGCGTAGAGCTCCGCCAGATACAGGCCGATGCCCACTATCGCGCCCAGCAGGCTGTCGAATTCGAGCGTCGCAGTGGTGCGCCAGAACACGTAGCGGGTCGATGCGACGACCGTCAGGATGGCCAGCGAGAGCAGCGCCCGCTTGGAGCGCGCGCGCGCCAGAAGGAACGCCGCCACGATGGTGACCACCGCGAAGCTCCACTGCCCCCCAACATCGAGCGGAACGGTGACGACGATCAGCGTCATCGCCAGTGCGGCGATCAGCATCAGCCATTGCAGTGCCCGCGCAGCGACTGTCACTCTGCCGACTCCGCCGGGATCAGGTCGCAGCGCTGCTCGACCGCTGCCGCCATGGCGCGCAGATCGGGCAGGACCACGCTGTGCGGCGCGTAGCGGGCGATCGACTGGAACGATGCGAGCGCCTCGTTGACGGCCTCGTCACGCCGCACCGCGGCGACCAGCCCGTCGCCGAAAAGTTCGCTGAGAAAGATCTTGCTGTGCCGCGACAGCCGGCGCGTATCATCGACATGGTTGAGCACGAAGGCCGTCCCGACCAGGTCGATCGTCGCGGTGCCCGGATCAATCTTGGCCAGCGCCGCCAGCGAGGCGGGGCGCGGCATCAGCGTGCAAAGATGCAGCGCCGCATGGGGCAACAGGCGCTGCTTCAGCTCCATATCGGCCGATGCAACATCGGCAATCACCACCCGGCCGGTGCCGAACAACGCCCCGCGCCCGCTGCCGATCGCCTCGGCGAAGCTCGGCGCGCGCGACATGGCATGCCCGGACAGCAAGGTGACGCCATCGACCACCATCTTGTCGTCGTTCGGCTCGCCCATGCGCGGCAGTTGCTGGACCGGCCTCAGCCCGAAGAACAGCTTGAGCGCATCGGCATAGGTAAAGTCGATCGCGGTGACGTCATGGCCCCGCTCGGCCAGCCCCAGCGCAAGATGGGCTGCGAGGAACGTCGTCCCCACGCCGCCGGTCGGCGAATGGCACAGGATCAACGTCATGAGCGATGGTCTGCCGGTTGATCGGACAGGGTCTGCAGGAAGGCGCGCAGGCCATCCTCGGCCTGGCGGACGTCGCCGCCGCGTGTTCCGGCCGTACCATCATAGCCGGCGAGGAAACCAGCGGCGTCGTCGCGCACGGCGGCATCGTCGCCCCGGCGCCGCTTGCCTGTCACGCGCTCATCGGCGAGCAACGCCTCGAACAGGGGCCAGGGTTCGAGATCGGCGATGGCGTCAGCGAACTGGCGATAGCGGAAATCCGGCCGCTCGAGCTTGTCGAGGAGCGAAGTGACGTCTGTGCGCATTACTGATCCCACTGTTCCACGCCGCGCCTGAGGAGGTCCGTTGGTAGGACAAACGCCAGACGTTCCGTTGCCGAAACGTCGCTGGACTATCGCTCGGCTGCTTGTCCCCAACTCCTGCCGTCGCAGGTTCCCAATTAACGGCCGTGTAATATCTTCCGGCAACGGGTCATCTACGTATATCTCCGTTATGTACAACCCGCCATTAACAGCGCTGGCGTCAATTCCCTGGATCCTGGAGTGAAATCTATCCCTCACCGCAGTTCGGCCGGCGCCTTTTCGGAGAGCGTGCCGAGCGCGACTCTCGCCCATCTTTACGCGCCTGTTCCGCAGACGCTGCTGATGATCGCGGCGCTTAACATCATCGCGTTCCTGGTCTTCCAGCAGCGACCGGAGACGGCTGATCGCGCCCTGCTGGCGGCGGCGGCCATCGCAGGTATCGCGCGGATCATCGTCCTGCTGCTCGGGCGCCGACGCCTCGGGCGCGGCAGCCTCGACGCGTTGGCGATCAGCCGGCTCAGGCGCGACCATGCGGTCGCCTACCTGGCCTTCGCGCTGGTGCTCGGCCTGTTCGCCCTGCGCAACATCCTGGCCGACATCGCACCGGTGCACCTCATCGTGCTGTGCCTGATCGTCAGCTACGCCGCGGGCGTGGCGCTGCTGGTGGGGCTGCGGCCCTGGCTGGCGGCAAGCGCGATGACGATCGCCGTCCTGCCGACCGGCCTGGCACTGCTGTTCCATCCCGATCCCTTTTATCGCCTGACCGGGCTGACGATGATCGCGATGCTGGCCGGCGGCGTCCACAGCGTGATGAACCATGCCGGCAGCGTGGCGAAGGAGATGAGCGGGCGCCTGGCCTCGCAGATGCTGGCGTGGCGCGATCCGTTGACCGGGCTGTGGAACCGGCGCGCGCTCGACGACTGGTTCGCCAAGCAGCTCGCGACCGACAGCGGCATGCTCTACGCAGTCCATTCGATCGATCTCGACGGGTTCAAGCAAGTGAACGACGCCTATGGCCACCAGGCGGGCGACGATGTGCTGTGCGCCGTCGCCGGACGGCTGACGCGCGCCGTGCGGTCCGAGGATTTCGTGGTGCGCATGGGCGGCGACGAGTTCGTCGTGATCCAGCCGGGCATCGTCACCGACGAGGATGCCCGCCAGCTCGCGGGACGCATCAGCGAGATGGTGACCGGCGCCTATGCGGTCGGCCCGGCGCGGGCGCGGATCGGCCTGAGCATCGGATCGATCGTCGCCCGGATCGGCATCCGCCCGCTCGCTGACCTGTTGCGGGAAGCCGACAGGGTGCTCTATTCAAGCCGCGACCGCGTCCGCCGACCACGCCGCGGCGAGCCCGACTGGTCCCCCGCGCCGAGCCCCGAATCGGGCGCGACCGGCCCAACGCGCGAGCCAAGCCCGACGACGTGACGCGGGCCGCTGGGGGGCGCAATCTGGCGGGGAGATGGTGCGCTTATAATCGGCGAACGGTCTCCGCGTGGATCGTTTCCAGCATCGTTCGCAGCCGTGAAAGCCCGACTCTTTTTTCTGCCTGGCTGGTCCTCGTCGCGGATGAGCCGGAGCGCGGACCCGCGCGCCGGCTCCCGATCCGACGACGCGGAGCGATGACAGACCCGCGGTGCGGAAGGTCAGAAAATGATCCAATCAAAACCGCATCGTCACCCAGTGAATTTAACGAGGAAAGGGATGGTTAGGAACGCCCTTGTCGGGCTACCTAGCAAGCGGTCCATGACGGGGGAGGCCATCGATGGTCGATACGCTGCTCGACAAAATACGCCGGGGAATCGGGGCTTTGACGGGAGCGGTGGCCGCCGGCAACAATCCCGGCACCGATGATCCGCTGCCGCGCAACGGAGCCGGCATCGCGCGCCGCGCCGCCAAGCACTTCGACCGGCTTGGCAAGGCTGCCCCCGGGCTCGATCGACAAATTGGCGCTTATGTGGCGTCGGGAGACCTCAGCTCGGTGCTCTCCACGCTCGCTTCAGCGAAGGTGACGGCTGCATGGGCGCAGCGGACGCGCAGCTATCCGCCGCGGGACGAGAGCGGGCTGTTCGCATCGGGCGTCGCGTGGGACGCCGCACAGATGCGGCGGCTCGGCGAGGCGCTGAGCGCGCTGGAGACCATCCAGTACGAAGGCTGGTATTTCGGCTCCAAGAAATCCCCTGAATGGCTGCGCCAGGTCGTTACCCAATGGCTGGGGCATGGCCGCAAGGACCAATCGATCGATCAACTCGCTGCGCTGGCGGCGGAGACGGACCTCGGGCTGTTGCCGGTGCTCGACATCCTGTTCGGTAACGATGTCGGCAATTATCAGTCGCACAATTCCGTCGGGCGCTTCACTGGTGTGGCGCCCTGGCTGGAGGCGCAGCGCGGCGCGGTCATCGCGGCACTGCCCGCACTCGGGGCGGACCAGCGCGCGGAATTTGCCGCCGCGATCGGGCGGCTCGGGCTTGCCGACGCTTTCCTGGAGCCGTTGGCCGAACTCGCCATCGGGTCGTCGAAAAAGGCACGCGAAAGCGCCAGGCAGGCATTGACCGGGGCCGATACCGGCATGCTCCAGGCGCATCTGGCGGCGCGCCACCCGCAGGCGGCGCCCTCGGCGCGGGCCGAGCTCGTCGAACTGGCGGCCGCAAGCCTGGGCGAGCGGGCGGCGGGATTGCTGGCGGAATGGAAGGCCGGTGAAACGGCACCGCGAGCCTTGGCGGCCATCGAGCGCGTGACGGGAAGTTTCGCACCCGCCGCCGCGGAGCCTGGCGCCGCCGGTCCGGCTGACGGACCCGGGGGGTATACTGCCGTTGATGGGAGCTGGGTGGCAACGCCGCCACGGCCGATGATTGCGGAAGTCGCGCCAATCACGGACGCTATGCTGGCGCTGCTCCGGCCGGCCGCGGCGACCTTCAACGTCAAGCTGGCCGCCGCGCAAGCCGAGGCGGGGCGCGAGCGCTGGCACTGGAGCCGCCAGTTCAGCAAGGTGGGCCAGTCGCAGTTCGACATGATCCGCAAGCTGGGCGAGAGCGCGTACCAGATCGGCAACCAGCAGAATACCGCGCTGGGCTGGATCCGATCGCAGGAAGGCCGCGCCAGTGGCGTGGATGTGTTTTTCGACGATCCGCGCCTCAGCCTGTGGCATAGCGTCCGCTTCGCGCTGGCCAGCACCAACGGCTATTTCGCGTCGGTGTTCAGCGATTGGGCCGGCCCTCCGGGGAGCGCTCTCGCACGGCGGATCGCAGCCGGTGCCGATATCCGCGTCGTGCTCGAGTTATGGACTCGTTTCGGGGGGCGGGATCCGATTTCCGAACATCTCGCCGCGATGTGGTATCAGCCGTTCTTCGAGCAGGACATGCCGTTCTGGACCGCCTTGTGCGACCGGTTCGATCTGCTCGATGAAGCGTTCGGCCTCAAGCCACGCTCCGAAACCCGCGCCTTTGCAGTCCGCTCCGCGCTCGATCTGCTCGCGCTGTTCCCCAAGGTTCCGCGCCGGTACCAGCAGCCGCTGATGCTGCTGGCGAGCGGGAGCAGCGCGACCTTGCGTGGGCCCGCCCGCCAGCTGTTGCGCGCGGCGCCGGGAATCGACGATGCGATCGCCGGCCTGCTCGACGACGGCCGCCAGGATGTCCGTGCGGGCGCCGCCGAATGGCTCGCCCAGCGCGACGCGCGCGACAAGGTCGCGACGCTGCGCCGCGTGCTGAAGAAGGAACGCAGCGAGCTGGCGCGTGCGGCGATGATTACCGCGCTGGAACGGCTTGGCGACGATGTCAGCGATTTCTTCGACAGTGCCGCGATGATCAAGGAAGCCGATGCCGCGCTCGCCAAGGCGAAGGACAAGGCACTGGCCTGGTTTCCCTTTGCGCAGCTGCCGGCGCTGCGCTGGCGGAGCGGCGAGGCGCTCGATCCGCGTATCCCGATATGGTGGGTGACGCTCGCGGCAAGGCTCAAGCAGCCGGGCGGCAACGCGCTGATCGAGCTGTGGCTCGACCGGCTGGCGCCCGGCGACGCGCATCGACTCGGCTGGATGGTGCTGACGAGCTGGATCGAGCAGGACACCCGCACCTGCACCGAGGAAGAGGCAAATCAATATGCCGCGGCTCATGTCGCAGCGACGCTGAAGCACAATATCGATGCGGTGAAGCGCTATCCGCAAGCCGCCGATTATTATGCGACCGATCGCGACACGGTCTTTGCCCAGCTGCGGCGGGTCAAGCTCGGCACCTATCTGGGCAGCGCTGTGGACAGCAAGGGCATATTGGCGCTCGCCACGCGCGTCGACGGCGCCGATGCGGCGCAGAAGGTGCGGCCGTTCCTGAAGGACCATGGCGCCCGCACCTCGCAGGCCAAGGCGCTGCTGGAGATGCTGGCGAGCAATCCCGCCGGTGCCGCGCTGCAACTCGTGCTGGCAGCCTCCAATCGTTCCAAGCAGCGTTCGGTCCAGGCGCATGCCGGCACGCTGGTGGAGGCGGTGGCGGACCGGCGCGGCTGGAGCGCGGAGGAGCTGGCAGATCGCACCGTGCCGACCGCGGGGCTCGATGCCGACGGCACGATCGATCTCGATTGCGGCCGTGACCGCACCTACCTGCTCAGCCTCGACGGCGCCGATGGGCTCATTCTGGTCAATGCCGACGGCAAGGAAGTGAAGGCGCTCCCCGCACCCCGGATCGATGAGGAGAAGCCGCTGATCGAAGCCGCGAAGAAGCTTGTCTCCACCGCGCGCAAGGAGAGCAAGCAGGTCTTCGCCAGCCAGACCGAGCGGCTGCGCGAGGCAATGTATCTGGGCCGGCGCTGGCGGCGCGAGGACTGGGAAGGCTTTCTCGTCGCGCATCCGCTGGTCGGGCGGCTGGCGCGCCGGCTGATCTGGCTGGGCGTGGACGGCGAAGGTCGGATCGCCGGGGCCTTTCGTCCGCTGGGCGACGGATCCTATACCGATGCCGCGGACGAGGACGTGGCGCTTGCCGGATTCGCCGAAGTGCAGCTGGCGCACCGCTCGCTGCTGGATGCGGATGCGATCGGCGCCTGGCAACGGCATCTTGCGGACTATGAGGTTGCACCGCCGTTCGACCAGGTCGGCCGCATTTTGCCTGAAGTGACCGAGGCCATGCGCGGCAAGCAGGAGATACGCGACCGCGAAGGATGGATGATCGAGACCTTCAAGTTGCGCGGCATCGCCACAAAGCTTGGCTATGTCCGCGGCGCGGCGGGCGATGGCGGCTGGTTCACCGGCTACGAACGCCCCTATCGCAGCGCCGGGATCGTTGCCGAGATCGAGTTCAGCGGCAGTCCGCTGCCTGAGGAGAACACGCTGGCTGCGCTCCACACGCTCAGCTTCCGGGTGCTGCGCGACAATGGCCATCACGGCCGCCAGCTGACATTGAAGGAAGTGCCGCCGGTGCTGCTCGCCGAAACCTGGCAGGATCTGCACGACATCGCCGCCAAAGGCACCGGCTTCGATCCGGACTGGCAGAAGAAGGTCCATTGATGGTTGAACAACAGATACTGCGCCCCGCCGCCGAGGCGCGGTACGCCGCCGAACTCGCCACGCTGGCGGCAGCCGATACCAGTCCGCGTCCACGCGGCTGGCGGCTCTCGCCGCGCGCGGTGCGTCGCTTCCTGCTCGGCGATCCCAAGGCGGGCATCTCGCGCAAATTCTACGGCGACGATCCACTGGTCGATCGCGCGATCGTCAGCCTGATGAGCCAGCAGGGATTGATGCTGGTGGGCGAGCCCGGGACGGCCAAATCGCTGCTGTCCGAGCTGCTCGCCGCCGCGATCTGCGGCACGTCCGGCCTGGTGGTGCAGGGATCGGCCGGGACCACCGAGGACCATATCCGCTATGGCTGGAATTATGCCCTGCTCCTCGCCGAGGGGCCGAGCGAGCGGGCGCTGGTGCCGTCCCCGGTGCTCAATGCGATGCGCAGCGGGCGAATCGTGCGGTTCGAGGAGATCACCCGCTGTCCGCCCGAAGTGCAGGACGCGTTGATCTCGATCCTGTCGGAAAAGGCGCTCGCCTTGCCTGAGCTGGGCCCCGACGCGGTCGCCAACGCCGCGCCGGGCTTCAACGTGATCGCCACCGCCAATCTGCGCGACCGCGGGGTGCATGAGATGTCGAGCGCGCTGAAGCGCCGTTTCAACTTCGAGACGGTCCACCCCATCGCCGATCCCGCCTTCGAGCAGGAACTGGTGCTGCGGCAGCTCGCCGAGCGGCTGGCTCCGGCCGGTGTCACGGTGCACGGCGAACGCGATGTCGCCGATGTGCTGGTGCGCGTCTTCCAGGATTTGCGCACTGGCCGTACCGCCGAGGGCGCGAGCCTCAACCGCCCCGACGCCGTGATGTCGACTGCCGAGGCCGTCAACGTCCTCCACGCCGCCGCGCTCGAGGCTGCCTATCTCGATGATGGCCGGCTCTCGGCGGCGCATGTCGCGCGGCAGTTGCAGGGCGTGGTGCTCAAGGACTCGCCCGAGGACGGCAAGCGCCTGCGCGCCTATATCGATCATATCGTCAAGGAACGCGCCGGACGGTCGGGCCCGTGGAAGGAGTTCTACCAGGCGGCGCGGTCGCTCAAGCTGGGCTGACCGACATGGAGGATCTACCCCTCCACGATCCGGCGCGTGCGCTGTGGGTGGTGCCGGTGCGGCATCACAGCCCGGCCTGCGCGGCGCAACTCGAGCGGCTGATCGCAGTGGTGAAGCCGGCGGCGATCCTGGTCGAGGGACCGTGCGATTTCGATCCCCTGATCGAGCATCTGTGCGATCCGCGGACTCGGGCGCCCATTGCGATCGTATCGCTGCGCGAGGCCGAAAGCGGGCGCGCTACCCGGCGCGTGGCGAGTTATTTCCCCTTCTGCGCGCACAGCCCCGAGCTCATCGCGTTGCAGGCCGCCACCGCACTTGGCCTGCCAGCGCGCTTCATCGATCTGCCCTCAACGGCGCGCGAGATGGTGTTCGACGAGGCGGGCGAACCGGCGCGTTCGCTGTTGAGCGACGAGCGGCCGTTCGATGTCGGCGACTATGTCACCGCGCTGGCGCGCGAACTGGGTTGCCGGGACGGCAACGAAGTGTGGGATCAGCTGTTCGAGGCTCGAATCGCCGATCCCGACTGGCGGCGTTTCTTCGCCGATGTCGCCCGCTATTGCGCCTGCATCCGCGCCGCGACCGATCCGGCGCAGATGGAGCAGGACGGCACGCTGGCGCGCGAGGCGCAGATGCGGGCGATCCTCGCCGAGACACGCGCTGCCGTTGCGGGGCCCATCGTCGCACTGGTCGGCGGTTTCCATGCCACGGCATTGTTCGGGTCTTCGACGGCCAAGCCGGTGGCGGCTCGCGCCGATGCCGGCCGGTCCTATCTGATCCGCTATGGCATGCGGCAACTCGATGCGCTGGGGGGCTATGGCGCGGGACTGCCGCTGCCCGGCTTTTACGACCGGTTGTGGCAGGTTCGCGACGCTGGCGGGCAAGGCCTCGCGCTGGCACTGGTCAGCGGATTCGCGGCGCATCTGCGTGCCGGCGCCAGCATGGAGGCGCCGTCCTTCCCCGTGATCGCCAACGCGGTCGAGCAGGCCGAGCGCCTCGCCGCGCTGCGTGGACGGCCGTTTCCCGCGCGAGACGACATCATCGACGCGATCCGCTCCAGCTTCATCAAGGGCGAAATTCCGATCGAGCAGGTGCCCTTGCTCAACGAGTTGAAGACGTGGCTCACCGGCACCGCGATCGGCGAGGTGCCGCCTTCGGCCGGATCGCCGCCTTTAGTCGAAGCGGTGCGGGCCCGGGCCAGGTCGCTGGGCTTCATCGTTGCCGATGGCGAACGGCGCAGCCGCGAGCTCGACATCTACCGCAAGCCGCGCCACCGCGAAGCCAGCCGATTCTGCCACGCCATGGCGCTGATCGACGCCAATTTCAGCCAGCGCACCGCCGGCCCGGATTTTCGCAACGATGTCGGGCTCGACCGGTTGCACGAGGTCTGGTCGGTCGCCTGGTCGCCCTTGGTCGAATCGCGACTGATCGAATTGTCCGAAGCGGCGGACACGCTGGGGGAGGCACTGGCGTTCGTGCTGGCGCAGAAGCTCGCCGCGCTTTCCGAGCAAGGCAAGGGGCGCAGCGCACTCGCCGCGATCGACCTGTTCTCCGCCGCCTGCCGCGCCGGGCTGGGGACGGAGGCTCATGCCATCCTCGCATTGGTCGAACGGCAAGTGATCGAGGACCCGCAATTGGGCTCGGTGGTCGCGGCGCTGACCGATCTGGTGCTGCTGCGACGCGGGCGCGAGACGCTGGGCATCACCGATACCGAGCCGCTCGATCATCTGATCGGGGCGGCATGGCGGCGCATATTGGTGCTGCTGCCCGAACTGGCGGAGCATGGGCCCGAACAGATCCGCGACGCGGTGAGCGCGCTGGCCGATCTGCGCGGGCTGATCGAACTGGCACGCGGCTCGGAGGCGCCGATGGAAATCGCCTTGTTCAACGAAGCGCTCACCCGGCTGCAGGCGCAGCCGCTGGCGCCGATGCTGGCGGGCGCCGTGATGGCGTTCGTGCTGATTGACGGCCAAGCCGATGCCGGAGCGCTGGAAGCGCGGCTGCGCGGCGAGCTGGCGAGCGGCTATGTCGATCCTGCCGAGCGCCTCGCGTTCCTCGGCGGCGTTATCGCCATCGCCCGCGAGCTGCTGTGGACCGTGCCGGAGATCATTGCGACGCTCGATATGCTGGTCGCCGGGCTCGACGAAGAAGGCTTCCTGGCCTTGCTGCCGCACCTCCGCCTCGCCCTGATGCCGCTCGATCCGCGCGAGATCGACCGGCTGGCCGAGGAAGTGGCGGTCCGCATCGGCGTGCAGGCGGGGCAATTGGCGACGACCGTCGACATCTCCGAGGCCGACCTTGCCGCGAATATCGCCCTCGATCGGGAGCTGGCGCTGGTGTTGGCCCGTGACGGTGTGGTGCCGGCATGAGCGATCCGGTCCTCGTTCGACGGTGGCGGCTTGCGCTGGGGCGCTATGCCGATCGCTCGCTTCCCCCCGACGGGATGAGCGGTGCCGAGCGCCGCGCCGATCGCGCGCTCGATTATCTCTACGCCCGCGAGATGGAAAAGCGCGGGCTGCGGCGCGACAAGAAGGGCCGGGCCGGCTCGCTCGATCCCAGCCAGCTGACACCGCTCGGCTGGCTCGGCGAGCTGCGCGATCTGTTCCCGCAATCGGTGTGCGAGACAGTGCAGGCGCATGCAATCGACAATCTCGGCATGGCGGAGCTGCTCAAGGACCCGGCGGTGCTCGACGCGCTCGAGCCCAACAACGACCTGCTCAAATCGCTGATCGCTTACAAAGGCCTCGCCGATCCCGCGATGCGCGAGAAGATCCGCGAGGTGACACGCAAGATCGTCGAGGACATTGTCCGCCGGCTGCGTCCGCGGATCGAAGCGGCGCTGGCCGGGCGGCCCAATCGTTTCCGCCGCAGCCAGATCAAGTCGATGCAGAATTTCGACTGGCGCGCCACCATCCGCGACAATCTCAAGAACTGGGATGCGACACGCGGCGTGATCGTCGCCGATCGCCTGCGCTTCTTCGGCCGCAGCCGGCGGCGGTTGCCCTGGACGATCATCCTGTGCGTCGACCAGTCGGGATCGATGCTCGCCTCGACCATCTATGCCGCGGTGATGGCGTCGATTCTGACCGCGCTGCCGGCGGTCGATGTGAAGCTGATCGTGTTCGACACCGCCATCGTCGACCTGTCGAGCGAAGCGCATGATCCGGTCGAGGTACTGATGTCGGTACAGCTCGGCGGCGGCACCAATATCGCTGCGGCCATGGAATATTGCGAGACGCTGGTCACCCAGCCGACGCGGACCGTGTTCGTCCTGGTCAGCGACTTCGAGGAAGGAGGCTCGGTGACGCGGATGCTCGCCGCCGCCCAGCGCATGGCCTCGGCACGCGTGACGCTGCTGGGGCTCGGAGCGCTGAGCGACGATGCCGCGCCGGTCTATGACCGGCGCATGGCCGAGCGGCTGGCGGAACGCGGGATGCAGATCGCAGCGTTGACCCCCGACCGGTTCGCCGAATGGATCGGGAGCGTGATCGCGTGATCGACGCTGCCTTGCGTGCCGCCCTTGCCGCGTTCGACGATGCCGCGCTGGCGACGCTTGCCAATCCCGGGCTGGTTCGGCGCGCCCATCGCGATGTCGAGGAAGGCAAGGCGCGGCTGGTCTCGGCCGGGGCGGGCACGGCGAGCGTCGAAGCGGACGGGCAGCTTGTGGCGCTCGACGCCCGCGGCCCGCGGGCGGCGGAATGCGCGTGCAGGTCGGTCGCGGTGTGCCGCCACCGGATCGCCGCCGTGCTGTTCCTGCAGGAACTGGAAGAGGCCCCGGACGCCGGCGAAGCGGTTTCCGCTCCGGAAGAGATTGTCCTCACATTCGACATCGCCGCGCTCGAACGCTGGTCGGGCAAGGCCGCCTGGCGGGCGGCGCTGGAACTGGTCGAAACGGCGGGCCAAGTGGAACAATCCTCCAACGCCATCTCGGTGGCATTCGCCGATCTGGACGACTCGGTTCGCATCCTGCGGGGTCAGGGCTTTGACGGTATCGTCTCCAAGGCCGCCAAGGCACGTTCCAGGGCCTACCACGCCGCCGCCGTACTGGCGGCACGGCGCCATTTCGGCGCGGCGCTGCCCGAGCTGGCCGAAGAAGACGCTGCCCCGGCCGGTGTCGAGATCGACGCGGCCTTTCTCGAACGCGTCGCGGCGAGCCTCGGCGAAGTCGCCACGCTCGGGTTCAACCTCGCGCCGCTGCCGCTCGAGGAATCATTGTTCGAGCTGTCGGTTTCCTCGCGCGCGGACATGCTGCCGCGCCTGTCGACGATGCTGCGCGCGATCGCCGCCCAGCTGCGGCTGCGGCGACAGCGCGCGATCGCCTTCGATCCCGATCGCATGCTCGAACTCGCCGCCACCGCTTTCGCCCTGACCCGGGCGCTGGCCGGCGCGGACTTGGACCGGCGGGCGGGTCTTGCGGGCAAGGTGCGCCGCGATTTCGCCCCTGCCGCCCCGCTCGATCTGGTCGGCTGCGGCGGTGAGCGCTGGCGCACCGATACCGGTGCGCGCGGGGTAACCGCATGGTTCGTGGAGCCGGCGACGGGGCGCTGGCTCTCGACCACGCTTGCGCGCGGGGCGGGGCAAGACCCGACCTTCATGCCCGCCGAGGCCTGGCGCTCGCAGGCGATGTGGATGGCCGCGCCGCTCGAAGTGCTGGCGCATGCCCAGATCACGCTCGAAGGATCGCGCCTGTCCGCAGACGATCGCCTGTCGGCGCCGGCCAGCGCCCATGCCCGGATCATCGCACGCAACACGCGCCCGGACCCGAACTGGCCGGGCATCGTCCGCGAATGGAAGGGCCTGCGCCAGGCTTGGTTGCGCCAGACCGGCCTCGGCCTCGATGCGGCCGATACCGCCGCCGTCTGCCTGCTGGAACCGAGCGGGACCGGCCTGCCCTATTTCGACGATCTCGCGCAGCAACTGGTCTGGCCGGTGCGCGATGCGGCCGGCGAATGGCTGGCGCTGACGCTCGATCATGAAGAGCCGGTGGCGCCTGCGATCGACGCGTTCGAAACGCATGTCGGCAGCCGCTGGGAGGGCATGGTGCTGGTGCGGCTGGTCCGTGCCGGCGAACAGCTGGAAGTGCGGCCGATCACCTTGTTCGGCCCCGGCGATGCGGTCGACCTCTCGCTATGGCAGCGGCCCTGGGGCCGGGCCAGGACGCAATCGGGGGATGCGGTGCGCGGTTGGCTGGAGCGGTTGCGGGCCAATGGCGCGCGGCGTTTCACCCGGCGTCCGCGCGGTAGCACCGATGCGGCGTTGGCGGCGGCATGGCGGCAACTGCTGGATCGGGCCGAGATCGGTCCCGCGCTGGCGCAATCGCTCGACGCCAGGCCGCCCGGGGGGCTTGCCGCTCACGCCGACCGGCTCGACAATCATGGCCTGGCGGCGCTGGCGGCTCTCATGCGCCAGGCACAGGACGCGCCGACGCTGCTCATCGCAGCCTATGGCCTGCTCGTGGCCCGGCAACAGCGCTGCGGCGCGCCGTTGCTGCGGTAAGTCACCAGGGCGAGATCTTCTCCCACTCCGGATCGAAGGTGCCTTTGGCGGCGACCGCGTGATAGTCGGCCCAGCACTCGGCCAGCATCACCGGCGGCACGTCCCTGAGGCGATAGGCACCGCGATGCCCCTCCTTGGCGAAGCGCAATTCCTTGAGCGCCACGGGGTTGTTCTCGTCCACCGCATGGGAGCCGGTGTGGAAGATCGTGGCGGTGATGCCGTGGCTGGGGAATTTCTTCTCATATTCATTGCAACCACCACCATCGCGCATGACCCGTTCATAGCCGCGCTTTTCCGCCATGCCCCGGAAGGTCAGGCTGTCCGCCTTCCAGCCCTGGCGATCGAAAATCGCTTCCGCTTCGCCCTGTTCGGGCGAAAGGGGCGCGCGCAGCGTGTCGAACTGGGCCAGGAAGGACTTGACCTCATAGTCCTTGAGGTGGCTGGCCCAGACCCCGCAGGTCGCTTCATCGACCAGTGCGCCGTGCGCCAGCCGCACTTTGGCGAAGCGGTCGATATCGACCGGATTGTCCGCGGCATCGGTGAAATCGCCCTCCTGGGTCGGCCGGAACAGCCCGAGCGGATTGCCATCCTCGTCCAGCCCCTGCCAGACCAGGCGCTCCACCAGCCGGCGCATCACCGGATGCTCGTGGAAGGCCAGCCGCCAGTCGGCAGCCGGCCAGGCGCGTTCGACGCACATCGCCTCGAACAGGCGGGCCCCTTGCAGCTCGACGACCTGCGCCAGTTCCTTCTTCGCGGCGGTGAAGGCCTTCTTCGATTCCTTGGTGGCGTCATCGTCGCCGGCAGGAAGGCTCTTCACCGCCTTGCCATCGGGGTTGAACAGATGGATCGCCAGCATGGCATCGAGCCGTGCGGCGTACAGCTTCCCGTCGTCGCCGCAGGGCAGCTCCAGCAGGCCGTCATCGTCGAAGCCTGCGGTCGGGACCGTGCGGTCGGCCAGTTCATCGAAACTCCAGCCGCGGTCCTCGGCATGGCGTTCGGCGATCTCGGCGGCGCGGGCCTGGGTGCTTTTCTGCTTGAGCCGGGCCGAAGCGGCGATCACCACCTGCAGCGCCGCGGGCTGGCCGATTCCGGCCAGCACTTCCAGCAGGGCCATGGCCTGGTTGGAGCGTCGCCCATGCTTCTTCAGGAACCAGCGTACCCGGTTTGCGGCAAAGACCGGATCGGCGCGGCAGGCAAGAGCGAGCACACCCTTTGCCTCGGAGCCCGAATTGAGCAGCTCCCCGGTCTTCTCCCGGAGCATTTGGGCAATCACCTGTTCGCGGAGTTCAGGTGTCTTGGAGGAACGGTACATCCACGAAAGATGCTGCTGGTAGTTGGCCATGGCATGGGCCGTGGCTTCTTCGAGCGACGATGTGTGGGTATCGAAGGCAATCCAGGCTTCCAGGACCCAGTTCGAAAAGCTGCGCGCATCGTCTTGCAACAACTGATCGAGATAGATGCCGAACTGCCCGCTGGCAGCCGGATCCTTGAGCCGGATGGCCAGCGCCAGCCAATGCTGCACCAGCAGCGGCGGAACGGTGGAGCCGTCGCGGAAGCGCGGCGCCGGAAGTCCGCTGGCGGCAAGCCAGGCGGGCAGGTCCGGCACGGCCCGGGCGGCGGCGGCTTCGGCCTCGGCGATCAGCGTGGCAGGACCAATCACGTCGGAAAGGTCGAAGCCCATGCGCTGCAGGCTTTCGATCAGCGCGGCGCGAACCGGATCGCTCTTCTCCTTCTTCAGCCGCTTGCGCAGCGCGCCCTCGCTGGCGATGGAGCGGATGTCGGCCAGCCAGGTTGCGACGTTGATCCGCACCTGCTGGCGCTTGTCGTCGAGCAGGGCCTCGATCCGGTCGACAAGGCCCTTGCCGTCGCGCAGCAGAGCCATGGCCTGCCGCCGCAGCGGGCGTTTCTCCGATACGGCGATGTCGAGCACCTTGGCGAAATAGCGCTGCGGTGTCACCGGCAGCAGGCCGAGCGCCTCCAGCGCGCGATCGATCGGGATCGGCTTTTGGGTGGGCTTCAGGCCAAGCGCCTCGTCGAGCACATCCATGTTCTCGGCGACCCAGGGCCAGACGGCCTCGCGCGGCAGGGCCTGCAGTGCCAGCAGGACGCCGCGATTGAAGCGGCCGTGCATCTGCTGATGGAGCAACGTCCGAAGATGGACGCCCGAAACCAGATCGCGCAGGTCCAGCCGCTCCTGTTCGAGCCAGGACCGCAGCAGATCCACGCCAAACAGATGATCATGCCGATAGACAGGCGTCGTTCCGACCAGCCCGCCGATATCGTCGCATTTCACAGCCTCAAGGACGCGCAGCGCGCCGCGCAGGCTCAGCCGGTCCAATACCGCGCGAAACCAGGCCTGGCCGTCGCCCTGGAAACGGATCGTATGCGCCAGCTGGTAACCGTTGCCCCCGGGAAGAGGCGCACCCTCGGTCAGCGTCGCAAAGGTTTCCTCCACTATCTCGCGCGTATAGGGCAGCGGCGGCGGCGTGAGCGTCGAGCGGGTCGCTGCGTATTTCTCGACATAGGCCGCGTGCGTTTCCAGCCGCCGCTCTTCGATCTGTTCGACCAGCCTGACGAACGCGGTGCGGGCCTCTTCCGTCGGTGGCGGGATCTCGTCCGCGCCAAGGTCGTGGCGCTCGGGCAGGGCCACGAAGCTGCCGTCGATCGCGGCATAACCGGATGCATCGGGCGCGCCATCGACGGGCGGCGCTTCCTCGACTGCGTCGGTCTCGAGGATGGCCTGGATTGCGGCTTGCACCCTGGCCGCCTTTTCGACCTTCGCGCGTTCGGCCAGAAGGGCGAGGATTGCCGGCGTGCCACTGCGTCCGGCGGCCTGGACCAGGCCATAGCGCGTATCGATATCCGCCTGCGCAAGGTAGCGCTGGAGCAAGTTCAGGAGTTGGTCCGGGGCGAGCCGGGAAAGCGCGGCCGTGGCGGTTTCGCGGTCATTCTTGTCGAACGGCCGGGTCAACATGGCGACCAGGACCGCCTCGATCTCCGGTGCCGATGTCGCCTTGTGATGTTCGGCCAGCTTTATGCGGGTTGAGCGGGGCGTCGGATCGTCACGGCGCAGCGCTTCGGCAAAGGCGGCGGGATAGGTGCGGAGATAACCGGCAAGTTCTTCGCTGGCGGACCAGCTGCCGGACGATTGCGCGACGAACTCGGATTCCGGTCGCCTCAGGATAAACGCGAACAGGTCCACCATGGTACCGCCGACTTGCCGGAAATGGGCAAAGACGGTCCTGAGCGGGATCACATCCTGCCACTTGACCCTGTAATTGTCCTGCAGGAGAGACAGCCCATGGAACAGCATGGCGGCCAGGCCCGTCACCGCCAGTTCCGTATCGCTTGCCTGCTTGTTCCACGGCGCCGTGACATATCTGGTCGCGATGCGGACCTGGAGGAGACGCAGCACCTCCGGTCCTGGCTGGATTTCGCCCGTGACGAGCGCCTGGCAGGTGTTGCCGACCACGACGGAAAGCGTCGGTTCGGCCTTCTGATAGGGCGAGGTTCCGACGAGATTGGCCTGGCTCAGCGCGGCGATCGCGTCGAGCACCTCGGGCCGCTCGCCGCTCGCGACGTAGCGCTGTGCCGCGCGGCCCAGGCCCGGGCGGTAATGCTCGATCCGCTGAAGTTCCGTCACCATTGCCGGGTGCAACTGCACCATATGGGCTGACGGTTGCCGAGCCGATTCATCCGCCCCCTTGCGACCGAATGCCCTGCGGAACAAACCATCCACGCCCATCGCCAACCCCACCTGATTTGGACGTGGCCTAGCCTGGAAACGTAAAAAAGTCGGAAAGGTTGTTTTTGCCCCGAGCTCGGAAAGATCGCCTGGGCTCCAACCGGCTGGCGGGCGACCTGGCCTTTGTTCCCGGCAGGAAATGGTGCCGCTTACAGGACTCGAACCTGTGACCCCCGCATTACGAATGCGATGCTCTACCAACTGAGCTAAAGCGGCATTTTCCGGTTCCGCCCGGGTGGGGGCGGGTGCGGAGCGGCGGCGCTTATCAGGTCGATCGGGGGCTGACAAGCGCCCAGCGGCGACGAAGCGCGCAGGCGCCGCCTTTACGTATCGTTTACCACGCAGCATGCACAACCCGCCGGGCAAGGGGCCGGTGCGGGCCCGGAAGGGCTGTGGCGCATGGATGAAGTCCGCGATTACGACGAGGACCGGATCGAGACCGATCACGAGACCGGCGCCGGCGGCGTCGATTATCCGCGGATCGAGATCGGCAGCGACGAGCGGCGGCTGCACGTGCGCGCGTACAACCACTGGCAATCGCTGCTGCACGGACGCGACATGCCGGCGATCGCAGACCTGGACCCGGCCAGCATCGCCGGCTTCGCGCAGCGCAGCGTGCTGCTGGATTTCTCGGCCGACGCGGCCGATCCGGCGATCGTGTGGATCGGCGAGGCGCTGCGCGAGGAATGCCGGCTCGACGGGGCGATCACGCATATCGCGCAGGTGCCGGCGCGATCGCTGCTGTCGCGGCTGACCGGGCAATATCGCCAGACCATCGCGACGCGCGCGCCCGTCGGCTTCGAGGCGGAGTTCACCAACGCGCGCGGCAACGCCACGCTGTATCGCGGCATATTGATGCCCTTTTCGTCGGGCGGCGCGG
The DNA here is from genome assembly GCF_036663735.1 of Parasphingomonas zepuensis. Lineage (NCBI taxonomy): Bacteria > Pseudomonadati > Pseudomonadota > Alphaproteobacteria > Sphingomonadales > Sphingomonadaceae > Parasphingomonas > Parasphingomonas zepuensis. Next base: position 464,464 of record NZ_JAXOJO010000005.1, read on the forward strand.
CGATCAGCCATATCTATGGCGTGATCAACTGGAAGGAGCTGGTCGACGGCGCCACCCAGACCCGGCTCGACGCGGAGATCGCCGGCGCCGCGCTCGCGCCGCGACTGGCCGCGAGCGCCAACGCATCGCCCTGGCCTGCCGACCCTGGCCCGTCCCAGCCCATCCCCCGCCGATTCGCCCCGGAGCGCGCGGCCGGGGAGCAGCCGTCGATGGAGCAGCGATTCGGCCGCGGGGTGGCGCAGGGCATCGGGGCGCACGGCATCGGCGCGCCCACGGGCAGCCTGACCGACCAGCTGATCCTGGCGCAGCAGACCGCCGCCGCGGTGCGCGCGGCCGATCTGCGGACGCGCGCCACGCTCTACCGCGCGCTCGCCCGGGCGCATGATTTCGCGGCCGCCGCCGATGCGGATCCGGCGGCCTATGAAGCGCTGCTCGACCAGGCCGGCATCGTCGTGCAGCTGCGCGCGCCGATGACGCCGGTGGTGAAGCTCGTCTTCGGGGCGGATTACGACAAGACCCGGCTGACCGAATATGCCGCGGTGCTGGCCCATGCGCGGCGGCTGGACATCGGCCCGGGCGCGCTGACCGCGTTCCTCGAGGGGTTCGACGGCGGCATCAAGGGCGTGGTGAGGGCCGAGCGCGCCGCGAAGCGGCCGTCGACGGTCGCGCGCGGCGATGCGGCGGGCGTGCTCGATCGGCGCGCGGCGATCGCCAGCGTGGCGATCGACACCGGGCTGGCCGCGGGCGCCTATGTCGTGCTGGTCGCGCGCGCCGGGGCGGACGGGACGCTGGAGATCGTCGCCGCGGTGGAGGATGGTCCGCTGACCCGGCGGGCGATGCGGCAGGCGGCGGAGTAGCGGGGATTGAGGGGACGGGGCATCTTGCAACGGGACTGATCCCCCACCTCCGTTCGGACTGATCCCTCCTCCGTTCGGGCTGAGCTTGTCGAACCCCGCTCTTTCCCTCCGAAGAAGAAAGAACGGCCCTTCGACAAGCTCAGGGCGAACGGGAGAGGGTAGTGCGGGCAAACGGAGCTTGGCTCTCGCTGCGCCCTCCGGAAGCTTTGGGCATAGGCCCCTGCCCCTCCCCGCCGTCCCCCCGACTGGACCCCGGCCTCCGCCGGGGAACGAGACCAGGCACCTACCCCCGCGCAATCGTTGCGCCCCGATAACAAGCATTGGCGGCCCGCCCCTGCGCTTGCTACGATCTCCGCCGGAACCGGATCCGGGGGGATCGCGGCGGGCTCGGCGCGGCGGGGGGTGGTGTGATGGCACGGACGGGCTGGACTCAGGCGCGCACCGGCTTTGCGCGGGCGGGCGACGGGCGGGCGCATGCGGTCGACCGGGATCGCGGCTTCTTCCTGATCATGGCGATCGCGATCGTGGTGACGGTGGTGGCCGGCTTCACGCTGCAGCTGGCGGCGGGGCGATCGAGCTTCGGCGCGCCGTGGTGGGTGCATGTGCACGGCGTGAGCTTCATGATCTGGCTCGGCCTGTATCTCGCGCAGAGCCTGCTGGCGGGGCGCGGGCGGATGATGCTGCACCGGCGGCTCGGCTGGTTCGCGACGTTCTATGTCGGCTGGATGGTGGCGGTGGGGATCGGCGCGACGGCGCTGTCCGTGACGACGCACCGCGTGCCGCCCTTCTTCGCGCCGAACGTGTTCCTGGTGATGGACTGGCTGACGGTGCTGGTGTTCGCCGGGCTGACCTGGGCGGGCGTGCGCATGCGGCGGCGGACCGACTGGCACCGCCGGCTGATGCTGTGCGGCGCGATCGAAGTGATGACGCCGGGCGCGGGGCGGCTGCTGCCGCTGCCGTTGCTGGGCGACTGGATCATCTGGACGATATGGGCGATCATGCTGGCCTATGGCGCGGCGGCGATGGCGCACGACCTGATCACGCGCGGCAAGGTGCATCCGGCCTATCTGTGGGGCTTCGGCACGATCACGCTGGCGACGGCGCTGATGCGGCCGCTGGCCTTCACGCCGCCGGTGCTGGCGCTGACGGGGATGCTGGCGGGGTGATTTTCGGAGACCAGTCTCGCAAAATGCAGCGTGGGTCTGCGACGCGCAAGTCGCGGTGGGGAGCAGGCGCTTCAGCGCTGGTAACGGCGAAGACGGCGTATTGGAGATGGCGCGGATTTGCCGATTTTCGGCAAGTAACGCGGCATTTTTCGGAGACGAAACCCGGTATTCCGGAAAAATCTTGTATTTACGGGCAGCGGGGGCAGTAAGGCCGCGCGCCGGTGAGGTTCCGCGGCGGTACTTTAGAGATCGCGCTCGACCGGCGCGGCACTGCTGGCACGGAACTTTCATTTTACTCCACCATTTTTCGGAGTCCTTTGTTTTTTACTTCGCAAGGCGCCGGGGGTGGGATTGAGATACATGTGCTGGAACTCCGGCGGAGGCGCGGTGATCGGGCTCCGGCGGCAGCTCAGCAGGGTTGCGGGAATATGTGAATCGACGGCCTCGCCGTAAGACGCCCGCTCATCTCGTTTGACATATGGAAGTGAATTCCATATCATTTTGGTTATGCCGTTGTCCGCTCTTGCCGATATTAGAAGTGGCTCGCTGCTTCACCGAGACGGCGCGGATGCCTATTATGTGCTGGTCGGCGACATAGTCGCAGGGGCGTTACGCACGTCACGCCTTGCCGATGGAAGACTCCCCGCCAAGTCCGGCGCGGTGGCGGCATTGGCCGAACATGATATCGTAGTTGCGATGCGCGGCATGACCAATGCGGCGGCGGTGGTGCCCGCGCTGAAGGCGTTCGACCGTCCGATATTCGCGACATTGGATGTCGCCGTCATTCGCACCGGCGACGCGATCCTACCTGCATATTTGTCCTGGTTTCTAAATTTGCCGACAACGCAGGAGGTATTGTCGAGCCAACGCTCCGCCTCCGCCGCGCCTCGGCTACCGTTACCGGCACTGAAAAATCTCGCGGTGCCGCTGCCGACGCTAGCACGCCAAGCCAAGATCGCCGCGGCCGCTGACGAAGGACAACGGGAGCGAAACCTGATGAATAAGCTACAGCAATCGCGGCAGCGCTTGCTTGACGATCTTCTCCGCCAAGCGGCGGGCGAAGTCCCCACGCCAATCGAGCAAGTCGGGACCGATCACCGCCCGAGTGGTCGCCGTGCGGCCACCCGCCCTTTTTCAGGACGACCAGTATGAACGTTACCGACCAGAAGGCGATCAACGATGCGGCGTGGAAGGCGTGCGACACGTTCCGCGGCACGATCGATCCGTCGCAGTATAAGGATTACATCCTGATCTTCCTGTTCTGGAAGTATATCAGCGACACCTGGGTCGACCATCTGGCAAGCTATGCGCGCCAGTTCGGCGGAGACAGCGAGCGCCTTCGCCGGCGCATGGAACGCGAGCGGTTCGTGCTGCCGGAGGGCACGTCCTTCAGCGACCTCTACGCCCAGCGCAACGCAGACAATATCGGCGAACTGATCAACATTGCGTTTCAGGCGATTGAGGACCGCAACAAGGGCAAGCTTGAAGGCGTGATGACCGGCGTCGATTTCAACTCGACGAACAATCTCGGGGAGACCGCCGACCGCAATCGCCGGCTGCAATCCCTGTTCAAGGATTTCGGCGACGCCAAGCTCGATTTCCGCCCCTCTCGCTTCGATGGCGATGCGCAGGCCGAGGATGCGATCGGCGAAACCTATATCTACCTGATTGGCCAGTTCGCCAGCGACGCGGGCAAGAAGGCCGGCGAGTTCTTCACGCCGAGAAAGGTCAGCGAGCTGCTGGTCCGCCTCGCCAATCCGCAACCCGGGGCGCGCATCTGCGACCCCGCCTGCGGCTCCGGCACGCTGCTGGTCCGCGCCGCGGAATATGTCGCGCGGGCGCAGAATGTCGAGACGACCAAAGCCGACGTCCAGTTGTTCGGGCAGGAGTCGACGCGGCAGACTCAGGCCCTCGCCCGGATGAACATGTTCCTGCACGGACTCGACAGCGCGAGGATCGAGTGGGCGGACACGCTCAACTCGCCCAAGCTGATCGCGGGCGACGCGCTAATGCGGTTCGACACCGTGCTGGCCAACCCGCCCTTCTCGCTCGACAAATGGGGCGCCGAAACAGCGGCGAAAGATCGCTTCCACCGCTATCATCGCGGCATTCCGCCCAAGTCGCGCGGCGATTACGCGTTCATCAGCCACATGATCGAGAGCGCCAAGCTGCATGAGGGTCGCGTCGCCGTCATCGCGCCGCACGGCGTGCTGTTCCGTGGCGGGGCTGAGGGGCGCATCCGGCAGGCGCTGATCGAGGAGAATCTGCTCGACGGCGTCGTCGGCCTGCCCGCTCAACTGTTTCCGTCGACCGGCATTCCGGTGTGCATGGTCATCTTCGACCGAGCGCGCGAGAAAGGCGGCGCGCGCGCCGGTGCGGACGATGTGATGTTCATCGATGCGAGCCGGGATTTCGTGCCCGGCAAGAAGCAAAACCAATTGAGCGATACGCAACTAGACCGCATCGTCGCGGCCTGGACCGCACGCGCCGATGTCGAACGCTACGCCGCTGTGGTGCCGCGCGCGAAGCTCGCCGAGAATGGCTATAATCTCAATATCCCGCGCTATGTCGACACGTTCGAAGCCGAGGCAGAGATCGATATCGCCGCCGTGCAGGCCGAGATCGTCGCGCTGGAGGCCGAACTGACCAGCACGCGCGCGCGGATGGACGCCTATCTGCGCGAGCTGGGCGTGATCGCATGAGCGGCGGCGCAACTTGTAACAGTAGCTTACACGTTCCGTGCGCGCGCCGGTCAGTGGTCAAGCGATCCTTGACAACTGCCAGCCCCACCCGGGCCGATTCCCGGCGAACTATCAAGTATCGCTTAATAGTTCGATCGGGTGACCACTGGGGGATCACCACCAATGTGAAAGGCCGATGATGGACAGCGAAATCGCCAAACGCCACCTCCACACCTTCGAATCCATTCGTCATCTGGACGAGGATGGCAACGAGTTCTGGCTGGCGCGGCAGCTGTCGCGCGTGCTCGATTATTCCGAGTATCGGCATTTCCAGCCGGTGATGGAAAAGGCGCGCGAGGCGTGTCGCAACAGTGGCCAGGCGCCGGAAAACCATTTCGAGGACATCCTCGAAATGGTCACGATCGGCTCGGGCGCGCAACGCCAGATCGCCGACATCCGGCTGTCGCGCTATGCCTGTTATCTGGTGGTGCAGAATGGCGACCCGGCAAAGCCGGTCATCGCGCTCGGGCAAACCTATTTCGCCGTCCAGACGCGCCGGCAGGAATTGCAGGATGGCGACCAGTTCCAGCGGTTGTCGGAGGACGACCGCCGGCTGATGCTCCGCCTGGAGCTGGCGGAGCATAACAAGACGCTCAGCGCCGCCGCCAAGCAATCCGGCATCGAAACCCCGCTCGATTATGCGGTGTTTCAGGATCACGGCTATCGCGGCCTTTATGGCGGCGCCGGGGCCAAGGATATTCACCAGCGCAAGGGTCTGAAGAAAAGCCAGAAGATCCTCGATCACATGGGCAGCACCGAGCTCGCCGCCAATCTGTTCCGCGCGACGCAGACCGAAGAGAAGCTGCGCCGCGACGGCATCAAGGGCAAGCACAAGGCCAATGCGACACATCATGAGGTCGGCCGCGCGGTGCGCCAGACGATCAAGGATCTGGGCGGGACGATGCCCGAAAACCTGCCCGTGCCGCCGAAGAGCATTCCACAGATCGAGCGCGAGCAGAAGAAGGCGATCACAGGCGGTAAGCGTGATGAATAAGCAGAAACGCTATTTCGTCGAACCGATTGAAGCGACAAGTGAAAGTCGGCGTGAAAGGGGAATCGCGATGCTGCCTCAGGGATGGGAGATCCGCACCTTAGCATCCGTGGTACAAGCAAACCGAAAAATCACCTACGGCATAGTTCAACCCGGAGGTTTTGTTCAGCAAGGCGTCGTGCTCGTCCGTGGCGGCGATTATTCGACAGGATGGGTCCTGCTCGACCAGATGAAACGGGTTCGACCGGAGATCGATCGCCCATACAAACGTTCAAGACTACGTGCAGGAGATATAGTCCTTACTATTGTCGGCGCGAATACCGGCACAATAGCTGTCGTACCGAGTTGGCTGGATGGAGCGAATATCACCCAGACAACCGCACGCATTGCCGTTGATAACGCAAAAGCAAGCCCTTCTTTTGTTGCGCACGCACTCAAGTCCGATTGGGGCCAAGACGAGGTTCGGAAGTACGTAAAGGGCGCCGCGCAACCCGGCCTAAATTTAGAAGATATTGAGCTGTTCAATATCCCATTCCCCCCATTGGCGGAACAACTGCGCATATCCACAGTGCTCGACGCGTGGGACACCGCAATCGCTAACGCCGAGTGTCTGGTGGAGGTTAAGCGCAAGCGGTTCGAATGGTTCCAAGCCCAACTTTTGACGGGCCAGAAGCGGATGAAGGGCTTTGGCGAGCCATGGCCTGACACACACCTTCGTGATTATTTCATCCCCCGCCGACAGGCCGGTGAGATCGGACTTCCTCTGCTTTCAGTTACGATGAACGACGGCATTGTCATCCGCGATATGCTCGACCGGCGTTCAAAGAGCGCGATGACGGAAGAGGCTCATTTGCTCGTCGCTCCTGGTGATATCGCCTACAACATGATGCGGATGTGGCAGGGGGCTTCAGGGCTTTGTCGTGTTCGAGGTAATATCAGCCCCGCCTATGTTGTGATGACACCAAAGGACAATCTAGATCCTGAATTCGCGGCGCACTGGTTGAAATCGAAAGAAGCAATTGACCTTCTTTGGGCCTACTCTCACGGCCTAACGGAGGATCGCCTGAGGCTTTACCCGGACGATTTTTTGAGAATTCCCGTTAGGCTTCCGCCTTTGGCCGAGCAACGGCGAATTTCTCTCACACTCAATTGCTGCCTTGAGGACGTCGCGAGCGCCGAGCGACTGCTCTCCGGTCTCCGTGACCAGAAATGCGGGCTCATGCAGCAACTCCTTACCGGCAAGCTACCTATCCCAGAATCCGTCGATGCGTTGATACCCTCTTCACCGGCATTGGAACCGGTCTCATGATTCGTCCGGGCTTCGCGACCACTGAGGCGGGCGGAGTACAACTACAGGCGCTGCACACACTAGCCGGTCTCGGCTGGAGCTGCGTCACCCGTACCGAAGCCGATAGCCTACGGCATGGGCGGCTGGCCGATACGGTGCTGGAGGACGTGCTCGGCAACGCCCTGCGCAAACTCAACAGCATCGAGCATCGCGGACGCGCCTATCCGCTGACCGACGCCGCCGTGGCGGAAGCGATTGGCCGGCTGAAGGCAGCAACGATCGACACCGCGAGCGGCGCACAAGGGACGAATGCCAAGGCGACCGACCTGATCCGCCTGGGCACCTCGATCGACATGACGATCGAGGGCGAGACACGTGGGCGGCAGGTGCGCTTTGTCGACTGGGAAACCCCGGAGAACAACGCCTTCCAGATGACCGCCGAATATGCCGTCGAATGCACGCGCGGAACCGGCCACCGCCGCCCCGATATCGTGCTGTTCGTCAACGGCATTCCCCTCGTCGTGATCGAGGTGAAGAAATCCGCGGACGATGCGAGCCAGGGCGTCAGCCAGTCCATCCGTAACCAGGGCAATGATGAGATTCCGCGCTTGTTCGCCACCGCGCAAATCCTGATCGCAGCCAACCCGCACGATCCGCGCTACGCCACTGCCGGCACATCCGCTCAATTTTGGGGCGGCTGGCGCGAGCAGGAGTTTGGTGAGGCGATGATCTCGCGCGCGGTCAACGCGCAACTCGACCCGGACGAAGCAGCCCGGATCTTCGCCGATTTCGAACCGCATCGCCGGCGCCACGAACGGATGATGGAGGATGCCGGGCGGATCGCCACGCCACTCGATGCGATGCTCGCCGCCTTGTGCACGCCCGCTCGCCTGCTCGAACTGGTGCGCAGCTACATCCTCGTCGATGACGGTGTGAAGAAGATCGCACGCTACCAGCAATATTTCGGCGTGCGCCGCGCGCTGGAACGGCTGGAACAACGCGACGCCAGTGAGACCGGGGCACACCGCCGCCGTGGTGGCGTGATCTGGCACACCCAGGGCAGCGGCAAATCGCTGACGATGGTGATGCTCGCCGACGCGATCGTCCGGGCTATACCGAACGCCCGGCTGGTCCTCGTCACCGACCGTGTCGATCTGGACGAGCAGTTGCGCGACACGTTTCGCGCGTCGGGCAAGACGGTGGAGCAGGCAAGGACCGGGCGCCATTTGATCGAACTGATCCGCGCCCGGACCGACATCATCACTACGATCGTCGACAAGTTCGACAGCGGGCTCAACGCCGATCCGCGCTTTCGCGATGACGATACCGACGTGTTCCTGCTGGTCGACGAAAGCCATCGCAGCCAGACGGTGAAGAGCGATGAATCGATGCACGCCCGGATGCGGCGGGTGTTTCCGGGCGGCTGCTATATCGGCTTTACCGGCACGCCATTGCTGAAGGCCGAACGATCGACCTTCAACCGGTTCGGCGGGCTGATCCATTCCTACCGGATCGACGAGGCGGTCGCCGACAAGGCGGTCGTGCCGTTGCTTTACGAGGGGCGGCATGTCGATATGAGCGCCGACGAAAGCGCGCTCGATCGCTGGTTCGAACAGGCGGTGAAGGGGCTTTCCCCCGATCAGGTCGCTGACCTGAAGCGCCGCATGGCGCGCGGACGCGAAGTACGCGGTGCGGAACCATGGCTACGTGAGGTCGCGCTCGACGTGTCGGAAGATTATGCGCGCAACTGGCAGCATACGCCGTACAAGGCGCAGCTCGTCGCGCCGTCGAAGCGGGCGGCGGTCCTGCTTCACCGGCTGCTGAACGAGCTCGGCCTAGTGACGAGCGACGTCGTGATATCCGACGATGACGAGCGCGACGGCGCCGAGGGGGTGAATGCCGAAACCGACGATGTCGTGCGCGCGCATCTCGCCACGATCAAGGCGAACCATGGCGGGCTGAAGACCTATGAGAAGAGCGTCATCCGCCGCTTCAAGGGACCGGGCAATCCGGAGATCATCATCGTCGTCGACAAGCTGCTCACGGGTTTCGATGCGCCGCGCAACCGCATCCTCTATCTCGCGCGGCCGTTGCAGGAGCATGGGCTGTTGCAGGCGATCGCCCGCGTCAACCGGCTGTTCGAGACTGAAGACGATACCAAGGAGGATGGGCGGATCGTCGACTATGCCGGCATCCTTGGCGAGCTCGATGAAGCGCTGACGAATTATTCGGCGTTCGCCGATTATGACGAGGGCGACGTTGCGCAGGCGCTTGTCTCGATCCGCGAGCAGACCGAGACGTTGCCCGACAAGCATGCCGCTCTGCTCGACCTGTTCAAGGGCATCGGCAACGCCGCTGACCAGGAAGCCTATGAGCGTCACCTCGCCGACACGGTGGTTCGGCACGACTTCTACGACCGGTTGCGCGCCTACGCCAAGGCGTTGGCTACGGCCTTCTCGTCCGAAGGGTTCATTCGCGAGACGAGCGAACGGCAGATCGGCAATTACAAGGCCGACCTGAAGCGGTTCGAGAATCTGCGCCGGGCCGTGTCGCATCGCTATGCCGACACGCTTTCGACCAAGGAAATCCGCGAGCACGAGGCGCGGATCAGGAAGCTGCTCGACCGGCACATCGATGCCGATGGCGTGATCGAGATCGTGCCGGCGGTGAATATTTTCGACGAAACCGCGTTCAAATCCGCGGTCGAGGAGGCGACGGGGAGCACCGCCTCGGTGGCGGACGCCATCGCCAGCGCGACCGCGCGGACGATCAGCGAGCGGATGGAAGAGGACCCGATCTTCTACACGCGCTTCGGAGCACTGGTCGCCCAGGCGATCGAGGAGTTCCGCGCCGGGCGGCTGGCCGAGGCCGATTACCTGACGCGGGTTCGCGATATCCGCGACCAGGTGGTGAAGCAGGGCGCGAGCGACGATGTACCTGAAGGTGTGCGCGGCGACGAGCTGGCCAGCGCGGCGTGGCGGGTGGCGAACGAGGTGCTGGCGCCGATCGCTGGAGACCAGATTGAGGCCATCTCCGTCGATGTCGGCGCGGCGCTGGCCAGCATCGTGCGCGCCCACCGGCGGGTCGGCTGGCAGAACGACCCCGATGTGGAGAATGCGATCCGCAACGCGATGGACGATTATCTCTATGACGAGATCAAGGGGCGGCGCGGGCTGTTCGGCCTCGATATCGAGACGATGGATGCGTTGATCGATCGTGTCGTCGCGATCGCGCGGCGCCAATTGTCCGAATGACCGGGGTGTTTCTGGGCGACGAGCTGGTGCCTTTCTCGCTTGTTCGCAGCGATCGGAAGAGCCTGGGCATCACCGTCAATCCCGACAGCAGCCTGACCGTCACCGCACCGCAGGATGTAAGCGAAGACGCGATACTTGAACGGCTGCGGCAGCGTGGGCCGTGGATCCTGCGGTCGCGACGCGCCTTCGATGCCTTGAGGCCGAGGACCCCGCCTCGCCAATATCTTAGCGGCGAGACTCATTGGTTCAAGGGGCGTGAATACCGGCTTCGGGTCGACCCCGAGCGAGCACCCGGCGTCGAGCTGACCGCGACCCATCTGATCGTCGGTGGCATCGATCCCTCCGAGACCAGCCGGGTGCGCAATCGAGTCCAGAACTGGTACCAGCGTGAGGGCCGCGCGGTGATGAGCGCGCGCTACGCCGAGATGTTGCGGACTTTTCCTTGCGATGCCCGACCGCGCCTGATCGTTCGACCGATGGAGAAGCGCTGGGGCAGCCTCACACCGGGCGGGCGGGCGCTGATCCTCAATCGCCGGCTTGCAGAAGTGGATCATCGCTTAATCGACTACGTCATCGTCCACGAGCTGTGTCATCTCGTCCATCCGGATCACGGGGCGGGCTTCCTGAAATTGCTGGGCGATCAGATGCCGGATTGGCCCGCGCGAAAGGATCGGCTGGAGCGGCAAATGTTGTAGCCGCAGGTTACCGGCTGTCAGCGCCGCACGCTGCCGGCCCCCCATCGATTCAAACTCTCCCCCGAATCGCTCAAACCGCGTCCCATGAAAAAAGGACGCCCCAGCACTTACCGGCCCGAGCACGCCCAAGCGGCGAGCGCCGCCTATGAGCGTGGCCTGACCGACACGGATGTCGCCGGTCTGCTGGGGATCACGCCCTCCACCCTTTATCGCTGGCGCACCGAGCATCCCGAGTTCGGCGAAGCCTGCGTGACGGCCAAGGCGCTGGCCGATGGGCGCGTGGAGGAAGCGCTGTATCGGCGGGCGACCGGGTTCGATTATCTGGTCGAGCGGCCCTATGCGCCGGGACCTGACGGGAAGCCGATCGTCGCCACATACAAGCAGCATGTGCTGCCCGACTGGCGCGCATCGCTGCAATGGCTGCGCATCCGCCGGCCCAAGGAATGGCGCGCGCCCCAGGACGACAGCGGCAAGGCCGAACTGCACGACATCATCGAGGAAGCGTTCCTGCGCGTCGCGGACAAGCGGAAGGCGGAGGGGCGGCAAGTGGAGGCGTGGATCCGTGACGAAGACGAGGATTGAACCCAAGAGCGAATCGCGGCGACTGCTGGCGCGATCGCTGGAACGGTTGCGGCACAACCCGCTTGGCCATGCCGAGCTCGTTTACCCCTGGGGCGAACGTGCGCTGCGCGGCGTCACGGGCCCGCGCAAATGGCAGCGCGAGGTGATGGAAACCATCGGCGCGCATCTTTCCGATCCCGCCACGCGCTTCATGCCGTGCCGCATCGCCCGTGCCTCCGGCCACGGCATCGGCAAATCGGCGCTGATCGCGATGCTGATCAAATGGGGGCTGGATACCGGGGTGGACACGCGGATCGTGGCGACGGCCAATACCGAAGTGCAGTTGCTGACCAAGACCGCGCCGGAGATCGCCAAGTGGCACAATCTTTCGCTGACGCAGGACTGGTTCCGCACCAGCGCGACCTCGCTCGTCGCGACCATGCCGGGGCATGAGCGCAGCTGGCGCGCCGATCTCGTCACCTGGAGCGTCGCCAATACCGAGGCGTTTGCCGGGCTGCACAACCAGGGCAAGCGCATCATCCTGATCTTCGACGAGGCATCGGGCATCGCGCCGAAAGTGTGGGAGGTGGCGCTGGGCGCGCTGACCGATGAGGAGACCGAGATCATCTTCCTCGCCTTTGGCAACCCGACCCACAATACCGGGCCGTTTCGCGAATGTTTCGGACGGCACCGGCATTTGTGGGATGCGCAGCAGATCGACAGCCGATCGGTGGAGGGGGTGAACAAGGCCTATCTGGACGAGCTGGTCGCGACATATGGCGAGGACAGCGACATCGTGCGGGTGCGCGTGCGCGGGCAATTCCCCTCCGCTTCCTCGATGCAGTTCATCGATTGCGACACCGTGGATGCGGCGCGGGCGCGCGAGACGTTCGGCGTGACCTGGGATCCGGTGATCTTCGGCCTGGATTGCGCGCGCTTCGGCGACGATCATTCGACGCTGGCGATCCGGTGCGGGCGGGATGCGCGGACGCGGCCGTGGAAGCGCTGGCAAGGGATCGACGCGATGACGCTCGCCGGGGACGTCGCGCTGCAGGTGCAGGCATTCCATCCCGATGCGATCTTCGTCGATGCGGGCAATATCGGCGCGGCGGTGATCGATCGGCTGCGGCAGCTGGGCGTGCCCAACGTGTATGAAGTGTGGTTCGGCGGCAAGGGGCGCGAGGCGATCTGGCAGGGCGAGATGCGCGTGCAGACCGCGAACAAGAGATCCGAGATGTGGACCAACATGCGCGGCTGGCTTTCGGGCGGGGCGATCCCGGACGAGGACAGGCTGGCGGCGGACCTGACGGGCGTGGAATATGGCTATGCCGCGGACCAGGTCTCCATCCTGCTGGAAAAGAAGGAGCATATGAAATCGCGCGGGCTCGCCTCGCCCGACGATGCCGATGCGCTGGCGCTGACCTTTGCCGAGCCAGTGCTGCTGCGCGATCCGGGGTGGCTCGATCCGGATCGCTATGCGCCGGCGCGGGAGGAGTCGCCGCGCCAGCGCGCGAGACGGTTGCGGAATGAGGAGGAGTGGAGCCTGTACGACCGGCCGGCCTATGATGATGACGATGATTGGTGAGGTCTTCTGCCCCTCCCCTTTCAGGAGAGGGGCAAGCCGCGCAGCGGCGCGGGGTGAGGTTGAGGGAGGTTGGGCGTGCCGTTGACCGATCACCCTCACCCTTCCCATGCCTTCGGCATGGGCCCCTTCCCTCTCCCGCTGGGAGAGGGAGATAGAGGAATCGGGTAGGATCGGGATGCTGCACCGCCACAAGGGTTGAAGCCGAAATGCCCCGGGCGCATAGGTCCGCCATGGCGAAGACCACTTTGAAATCGCTGTCGGACGCGCTTGCCGCCCGGCTGACCAAGGGCGCCCTTCCGGGAGAATTGCAGGGGTTCGGCAAGGCCGAGCGGGCCGCCGCCGCCGCCTTCATGGCCGCGACGGCCGAGGCGCGGCCGCCGGGCAGGCCGGTGCTGGCGCTGGAGCCGATCGCCGGATCGGAGCCGCGGCGGCTGATGCGGCTGGCGATCGTCAATGACGACATGCCGTTCCTGGTCGATTCGATCGCGGCGGCGATCGGCGCGCGGGGCATCGTGATCGATCGCATCATCCACCCGGTGCTGTGCGTGACGCGCGACGAGGCCGGGGCGCTGACCAGCGTCGACGCCAAGGGCACCGGGGAGCCCGGCACCTTGCCCGAATCGATGATCTATATCGAGATGGAGCGCGCCGATTCGCGCGAGCGGCGCGAGCTGCTCGCCGCGCTGGAGCGGGCTTTAGCCGATGTGCGCGCCGCGGTGGCGGACTGGCTGCCGATGCAGGAGCGCATGGCCGCCGATGCCGCGGAGCTGGGCGACAGCGAAGGCGCGAAGCTGCTGGGCTGGTTCCTGGAGCGCAACTTCACCCTGCTCGGGCATGAGGCCTGGGGAAGCGGTGCGAGCGCGGCGCCGCTCGGCATTGCGCGGCAGGAGCACCGCGTGCCGATCCTGGCCGAGGCCTCGCGCGCGCTCGCCACTTCCTGGTTCGAGAAGGGCGGCGAAGCGCCGCTGCTGCTCAAATCCAACCAGATCTCCGGCGTCCACCGGCATGTGCCGCTCGATCTGGCGCTGGTGCCGGTGCGTGGTGGCAAGAAGGGCGCGGTGACGGGCCTGTCGATCCATGCCGGGCTGTGGACCAGCGCGGCGCTCAACGCGCCGCCCCAGGCCGTGCCGGTGCTGCGCGCGCGGCTCGCGGCGCTGGAGGCGAAGTTCGGCTTCGATCCCAAGGGGCATACTGGCAAGGCGCTGACGCATGCGCTGGCCAATCTGCCGCACGACCTGATCACGGCGTTTGGCGAGGAAGCGCTGGAGGATCTGGCGCTGACCGCGATGTCGCTGGCGGACCGGCCGCGGCCCAAGCTGGTGCTGGTGCGATCGATCCTGGGGCGGCATCTGTTCGCCTTCGTATGGCTGCCGCGCGACGACCTGACCACCGCGCGGCGCGTGGCGATCGGCGAGCTGCTGGCCGAGGCCGCCAAGGGCAGCCTGCTCAACTGGTCGATCGCGATGGACGGGGTGGTGGCGCAGATCCGCTATACCATCGATCTGCGCGGCGAAGGCGTGATGCCCGATGCGGCGGCGCTCGACGCGCGGATCGCGCGGATGGTGCGCGGCTGGGTGCCGGCGGTCGAAGCGGCGCTGGCCGAGGCTGTCGAGCCGGCGCGCGCCACGCGGCTGGCGCTGCGCCATGCGGCGAGCTTCCCGCAGGGCTATCGCGCGGCGAACAGCGCCGAGGAAGCGGCGCGCGACATATTGCGGCTCGCGCCGCTCGACGGGACGGGCGACCGCTCCGTGCGGCTGTACCGCGATGCGAACGGCGCGGCGCGGCTGAAGGTGTACCGGCTGGGCGGCGCGCTGCCGCTGTCGGATGCCGTGCCGGTGCTGGAGAATTTCGGGTTCCGCGTGATCGAGGAACTGCCGACGGCGCTGGCCGACGATGCGCAGGGCTTCGTGCATGATTTCCTGGTCGAGAGCGCGGGCTGGCCGAAGGAGCCGGCGGTGCTGGAGGAAGCGATTGCCGCGGTGCTGGCGGGGCGGGCCGAGAATGATGCGTTCAACCGGCTGATCGTCGATGCCGGCATGGCGCCGGGCGCGATCGCTCTGTTCCGCGCCTGGTTCCGCTATCTGCGCCAGGCCGGGCTGCCCTATTCGCTCGTCACCGTGGTCGATGCGCTGCGGCGCGCGCCGAAGGTGGCGGCGGCGCTCATCGAGCGGTTCGGCGCGGCGCATGATCCGGCGCGAAAGGCCAAGGTCGAGGCGATCCTGGCGGCCGACGGGGCGATCGATGCGGGGCTCGATGCCGTCTCCGCGATCGACGACGACCGCATCCTGCGCGCGCTGCGCAACGTGGTGGCGGCGACGCTCCGCACCAACGCCTTTGCCCCGGCGGGCGAGACGGCCTTGGCGTTCAAGCTCGACAGCCATCTGATCCCGGGGCTCCCCGCGCCTGTTCCGTGGCGCGAGATCTGGGTCTATTCACCGCGCGTCGAGGGCATCCATCTGCGCGCTGGGCCAGTCGCGCGCGGCGGCCTGCGCTGGTCCGACCGGCGGGACGATTTCCGCACCGAGATCCTCGGCCTGATGAAGGCGCAGCGCGTGAAGAATGCGGTGATCGTGCCGACCGGCGCCAAGGGCGGATTCTATCCCAAGCAGCTGCCGCCGGTCTCTAGCCGCGACGCATGGCTGGCGGAGGGGACCGAGAGCTACCGCATCTTCATCCGCAGCCTGCTCTCGATCACCGACAATATCGTCGAGGGCAAGGTGGTGCACCCGGCCGGCGTGATCGTGCATGACGGCGACGATCCCTATTTCGTGGTCGCCGCCGACAAGGGCACCGCGACCTTCTCCGACGTGGCCAATGCGATCGCGCTGGAGCGGGGCTATTGGCTGGGCGACGCCTTCGCCAGCGGCGGATCGGTCGGTTACGATCACAAGGCGATGGCGATCACTGCGCGCGGCGCGTGGATCTCGGTGCAGCGGCATTTCGCGGAACGTGGCGTAGACGTGCAGAGCGAGCCGATCCGCGTGGTCGGCTGCGGCGACATGTCGGGCGACGTGTTCGGCAACGGCATGCTGCTGTCAAAGGCGCTGAAGATCGTCGCGGCGTTCGATCACCGCCACATCTTCCTCGATCCCGATCCAGATCCGGCGGCAAGCTGGGAAGAGCGCGCGCGCATGTTCGCGCTGCCGCGGTCGAGCTGGGCGGATTACAACCCGGCGCTGATCTCGAAGGGGGGCGGCGTGTTCCCGCGCACCGACAAGACGATCAAGCTGTCCAAGCAGGTGCGTGCGGTGCTCGGGCTCGATGCGGCCGAGATGGAGCCGGGGGCGCTGATCTCGGCGATCCTCAAGGCGCCGGTCGACCTGGTATGGTTCGGCGGCATCGGCACTTATGTGAAGGCCGCGGCCGAGAACAACATCCAGGTCGGCGACCCGGCCAATGACCGGCTGCGCGTCAATGCCGAGGAGATCCGCGCGACCGCGATCGGCGAAGGCGCGAATCTGGGCGTCACCCAGGCCGGGCGCATCGCGTTCGCGCTGCTGGGCGGGCGGATCAACACGGACTTCATCGACAATTCGGCCGGCGTCGATTGTTCGGATAACGAGGTCAACATCAAGATCGCGCTCAACCGCGAGATGATCGAGGGGCGGCTTGCGTATGAGAAGCGCAACGCCTTCCTGGCGGGCATGACCGACGACGTCGCCCATCTGGTGCTCGAGGACAACCGGCTGCAGACGCTGGCGCTGTCGATCGCCGAGAATGACGGCGCGACCGCGGTGCCGAGCTATGTGCGGCTGATCGAGATCTTCGAAGGATCGGGCAAGCTCGACCGTGCGGTCGAGGGGCTGGCCGGCAACGACGATCTGCTGCGCCGCGCGCAGGAGGGCCGCGGCCTGACCCGGCCCGAGCTGGCGGTGCTGCTGGCGACGGCGAAGCTCGCGCTGCAGGAGGCGATCGAGCATAGCGAGCTCGGGCTCGATCCGGAGCTGGCACCCGATCTGCAGGCGGCCTTCCCGCCGGCGATGCGCCGGAAGTTCGCCGCGGCGATCGACCAGCACCGGCTGCGCGGCGAGATCGTCGCGACCAAGCTAGCCAACCGAATCGTCAACCGGCTCGGCGTGCTCCACCCGTTCGAGCTGGCCGAGGAGGAAGGCGCCGCGATGAGCGACATCGCGGCGATGTTCGTGGTGACCGAGCGGCTGTTCGGCCTGCCGGCGCTCTGGGCCGAGATCGAGACGGCGGCGATGCCCGAGGCAGCGCGAATCGCGCTGTTCGAGGAAGTCGCGGTGGCGACCCGCTCGCAGATCGCCGATCTGTTGCGGGTGACCAGATCGGGCACCGGCCCGGCACCGGCGCTGGCGCGGCTGAGCAAGGGCATCGCGCAGTTGGACAAGCAGACCAAGGCGCTGCTGCTTGAAGAGGCCAGCGCGCAGAGCGCCCGCATCGCGGCGACACTCGAAGAAGCGGGCGCGCCGAAGAAGCTGGTGCAGAAAGTGGTGCGGCTGTTCGAGCTGGACGGCGCGGTCGGTCTCGCCGATCTCGGCGAGCGGCTCGGCATCGACGAGGCCGTGCTGACGCGCGCCTTTACCCGGCTCGGCCAGGCGCTGGGGCTGGACTGGGCGCAGGCCAATGCGGCGCGCATCTCGTCGGGCGATCCGTGGGAACGGCTGCTGATCGCGGGCCTAGCGCGCGACTTCCAGCAGTTGCGGCTCGAATTTCTCGGGCGGGGCGGCGGGGATCCGCAGGCTCTGGTCGAGACGTGGCTTACCGGTAATGCCGGGCGGGTGGGTCAGTTCAAGGCCGTGGTCGATCGGGCACGCCATGCGCCGGCGCCGAACGCAGCGATGCTGGCGCAGATTGCGGGCCAGGCCCGGGTCCTGCTCGGGCGGTAGAAGGGAAACTCAGACCAGTAGGATTACCAGGGCCGCGATGCCGGCCCAGAGCAGGACCGCCATCGGTACCGCGAAAAGCAGGCCGTGGAGCACAGCCGCGCCGCGATGGCCCGGTGGCGGCATTTCTGCGATAATTTTCAACATCTTCCTCTCCCGGGAGAGCTTATGCTCTCTTGGGCGATACTATCTCCCAGTCTGGCCCGCGTCACAATATAGTAAGATACCTGATGGCACCGCGACGGTGGTTTTCGCGACGGGCTGCGCCTCAACGGGGGGCGAAGAGCCACCAGAAGATGACGCCCCAGAGCAGAAGGCTGATCGGCATGGCATAGAGCAAGCCATGCACCGGCCCCCGTTCGGCGCCGTCGTCATTCGCCGCTGCTATGATGAACATTTCCTTGCGTGGCTGGAACATGGCTCCCTCCCCAGGATGCCACTGTACCGCAAAGGCGTTACGCAGAGATTAAAGGGGCTTAGCTGCCGCGCCCGCCCGGATCGCCTGCGCACCGCGGGCGCGGAAGGCCGGCAGCTCGGCCGCGGCCAGCCAGGCGCAGGCCTGTTCGACAAAGGCCGGCGTCGCCGTCTCGCCCGCCCGCTTCAGCCACGCCATCGCTTCGTCGGCCTTGCCCGCGGCGCCGAGCATCCGGGCATGGTTGAAGCAGCCGCGGAAATCGCCGCCCTGCGCCGCGCGGGCATAGCAGCGCGCCGCCCGCTTCAGGTCGCGCGGCACGACCCAGCCATCCTCATGGAAACTGCCGACGAAGTTGATCGCCTTGGCATTGCCGAGCTTCGCTGCGCGCTTGAACCAGTCGAACGCCGCGGCCTTGTCCTCAGCCACCCCGTCGCCGAGCGCGAGCAAAGTGGCGTAATTGTACATGCCCCAGTCGAGCCCGCGCTCGGCGGCGATGCGGTAGCATTCGGCGGCCCGCGCCTTGTCCGGCGCGGTGCCCCAGCCGAGATCGTAGCAGCGGCCGACCATGTTGATCGCCATCAGGTGATGCTGCGCCGCGGCCTTCACGAACCAGCCGAGCGCGGCGGGTTCGTCCTTCGCCACGCCCGCGCCATCGAGCAGCATCTGACCGAACACGGCCTGCGCCTCGGCCACCCCGGCCTCGGCCGCCGCCCGAACGAACGCCGCGCGCTCCCCGGGAGATCCCGAGAGGCGCGCGGCGATATCTTCAGCGGTCAGCCCGTCGAGATCGAGGGCTGCCGTCATCAATAGCGAACGCTCAATGTCGCGAAGGCCGACCGGCCCGGCGCGATCGCGGCGTAGTGCGAGGAATAGACCTGATTGAAATAGGTCTTGTCGGTCAGGTTCTGCACATTGACCGCCAGTTCCACCTGACGCGAGAAACGATAGGACGCGCGTGCATCGAAGCGCCAGTAGCCGGGCGCGGTCCGGTACAGGACCTTGGTAGCCGGGCTCACCGTCACCACGCCGGCCAGGTCCTGAGTGGCGGCGCGGTTGTCGGCGTAGCCGCCGAATACACGGCCGGTGTAGAAGGCGCCGCCGCCGATTGAGAAACCGGTGACGGGCTCTACCGTGGTCCACAGCGTGAAGCTGTCCCGCGCTGTCTGTGTCGCCTGCTTGCCGGTGTTGACGGAAACGACCTGCACCGTCTTAGCGGTTTGAACGACGACATCGTTGACGGTTCTCGCCGGCGCGGTCAGCACGGTGAAGCCGCCATCGATGATCTTCGGATCGAGATGGGTATAGCCGCCGAAGATCGTCCAGCCGGGCAGGATCTGGCCGCTCGCGTTGAACTCGACGCCGCGGATGCGGCGCTTGCCGATGAATTCGACCCCGCCGTTCGGACCAAAGGCCCGAGCATTATCCGTGTCCGTCTGGAAGGCTGCAACGTTCAGCGACAGCTTGCCCTCGAGCAGATTGGCCTTGGCGCCAACCTCATAGGATTTGGTCTTTTCGACCTTCAGCGAGTTGAGCAGCGCCAGCGCGGTGACATAGGCCGCCTCGCTGGTCGGCGCACCGAGCGCATTGGCCTCCTGGCCCTCGCCCAGCAGGCTGTTCGGCGGCGTCGCGGCGGTCGCGTAAGAGGCATAGAGGCTGGTGTCCGGTGTCGGCTTGAACACCAGACCTGCCTGCCAGTTGAACAGATCGTTGGTCTGCGAAAGCTGGAAGGTGCGGGTCGCAGCTACCGGCTGGCCCGGAGTGATGGTCGATTTGAAGTGATCGTAGCGAGCGCCGAGATTCAGGATCAGCGACGGCAGCAGGGTGATCGAATCGAAAACATAGATCGAGCGGGTCTCCGCATCGTTCTGAGTCTCTTCGATCGGCTGCATCTTCGAAATCGGTGCCACTACGCTCGATGAGTCGCTCGCGTAATTGAGCCAGGGGTCGTTCGGATTCGGATTGAACAGGCTCGTGCAATAATAGCGCGAAATGGTCGCGGTATTGCAGCGTGGGGAGACGGTCGATCCGGTCGACAGAATCTCGACGCCGCTCGCGTTGAGATATCCCGGGGTGACGAATGCACCCCGGCGCGTCTTTTCCCAGGAGAATTCAGCGCCGACCGAGATGCTGTGCTTGATGCTCCCGGTGTCGAAGGTGCCGAACAGATCGGTCTGGTTGGTCAGGCCATCGGTATAGCCATAGCGCGTATTGGCGCGGCGCCAGACATAACCGCCGGTCAGGATGTCACCCCGCGTAGCCGCCGCGCCCGTGGTCGGGTTGGTCGTCGCGGTGCCATAGACATTGCCCGTGCTGTCGTCGGGCAGAAGGAAGCTATATTCCTGAGAATTGTGCGAGAAGCGCGACGTGTTCCGAACCGTCAGGCCACCGAAGTCATGCTCGAACCTCACCGTAAACTGATCGGACGCCGAATTGCGGAAATCACGATCGACCAGGCCGTAATAGGTCGAGCGATCGACCACTCCGGTGGTGCCGCCCATAGTGGTGATCCGGCCGAGCGCTGGCGTGGTATAGATGTTGCCGGTGCCGGGCGCGTTGCCGATCGTGTAGAGGAACGGGATGCCGCTGTCGGGCAGTTCATGGGTCGTCAGATGATAATAGGACGCCGTGAGCCGCGTCGGCGTACCAACGCCGATGGTGATTGAGGGGGCGACGCCCCAGCGGCGCGCCCAGATCGCATCGCGGCCGGCCACATCCTGGTCGTGCCACATGCCCGCCAGGCGGACGGCGATGGTATCGGTGAGCTTGTAGTTCGCATCGAGCGTCGCGCGCTTGTAATCAGCGGTACCGGCACTCGCGCTGGCCGTGATGAAATTGCGGTCGGTCGGCAATTTGGTGATGATGTTGATCGAACCACCGGCGCTGCCGCGGCCGCCAAGCGTTGAATCCGATCCCCGGACGACCTGGATTTCCTCGACCGCGAACACTTCGCGATTCTGTGCCGCGAGATCGCGCACGCCGTCGACATAAGTCGAGCCCTGGCTGTCGAAACCGCGAATGAAGGGGCGATCGCCGATGGGATTGCCGCCCTCGGCCGCGCCGAAGGTGATGCCCGGCACGGTGCGCAGCGCATCGGCGAGGCTGGCCGAGCCGGTCTGCTCGATTACTTCCTTGGGCAGGACGACGATCGAACGGGGCGTGTTGACGGGAGCCGCGACCTGCTTGGGCGCCTTTTCGCGCGCGCCGGTGACCAGCACGTCTTCACGGTCCTGCGCATCGGCATCGTCTGCCGCGGCGGGATTAGGGCCATCGGCCGCAAGGGCCGGGCTGGTTGCGAAAGCGCCGACGCAGGAAAGCGCGAGAAATGCGGGCTTCGCGATCGGCGTGCGGCGAGCGGTAGTGGTGCGCAATATCTGTCCCCTTTATTCCGGGATCGGCTATTGCGAGTTACTCTCATTGTCAACGCTATTGAGAGTAAGTCTCACCAAAACCGTAGCGCACCTTGCATAAGCCAGCCGCGCAGTTGACCGTCATACCAACGGTGCCTATTCGGGCCGCATCTTGGGGAGTAGCTACCTGCTTTGAGCAGGGCCATCGTCAACATACTCGGGCCCGCGTGGCTCGTGGCGATGGCAGCGGCGCACGCGCCTGCCCGGCCAGACCAACGATGCGACTCCTCGCTCAGGCCAGAGGTGACTCGCATCGTTCGTAAGCGGCCTCGGGAAGATGAAATGTCGGGAATTCTCACGCTGGGCGGTCTTGGCCTAAGCTTGTCGGTCGATGCGTTCGCCGCCGCGATCAGCAAGGGCGCGGACGGCAATTCGACCCGCTGGCGCGACGCACTGCGCATCGGTGTCATCTTCGGGTTCTTCGAGGCGATCACACCGGCGATCGGCTGGGCGGTCGGCCTGGTGCTGAGCGCGTGGATCGCCGAGGTGGATCACTGGGTAGCCTTCTTCCTGCTCGGCGGCGTCGGCCTCCACATGCTCTGGCAGGCCAGCAAACCCGCCGCGTTGGCGAACGACGTTGACCTGTCGGACACGCGCCACGGCTTGCTTGGCCTCGCGGCGACCGCGCTCGCGACCAGCATCGATGCGACCGCGGTAGGCGTCAGTCTCGCCTTTCTCGACATCAATATCGTCACCGCCTGCCTGGTGATCGGCGGTATCACCACAGTCGTCGCGACCGTGGGCGTGCTGATCGGAAAACATGTCGGGCGTTTCCTGGGCCGCTATGCCGAGGTGGTGGGCGGTCTCACCCTGATCGCGATCGGCAGCCTGATCCTTTATACGCACCTGACCGCCTGAGGGGACGGGGCCCGAGTCGCTGCCGGCACGGCGGGCGTGCGCTGGCTCAGAGCGAGATGACATCGCGTGGAATCGTCTTCCCTCTCTAGCTAAAGTCATCCCGCTCTAGGACGCGGATTGAGCCAGCAGCCATGTCCTGAGCGCACTGGCCAGATTGGGCGGATCGTCGGCCAGGATGCGCAGCGCGTCGAGCTCGGCGATCAGCGCGTTGAGCGGGAGCGACCGGGCGGCGGCCGCCTGTTCCAGCGCGGTCCAGAACAGGGGTTCCAGGCTGATCGAGGTGGCGTGCCCGGCGATCGTCACCGATCGTTTGACCGGCCCAACGAACCCGCCCGGCGGCGCTTCAATCACTGTCGAACAAGGCGGCGAGCTGTTCGATCAGCGTACCGCCGAGCTGCTCGGCATCCATGATCGTGACGGCGCGGGCATAATAGCGCGTCACGTCATGACCGATGCCGATCGCCGCCAGCTCGACCGGCGACTTGGTTTCGATCCAGTTGATCACCTGGCGCAGATGGCGTTCGAGATAGCTCCCCGAATTCACGCTCAGCGTCGAATCGTCGACCGGGGCGCCGTCCGAGATCACCATCATGATCTTGCGCTCCTCAGGGCGCGAGATCAGCCGGCTGTGCGCCCAGAGCAGCGCCTCGCCGTCGATATTCTCCTTGAGCAGCCCCTCGCGCATCATCAACCCGAGCGAGGCGCGGGCGCGCCGCCACGGTTCGTCGGCCTTTTTGTAGACGATATGGCGGATGTCGTTGAGCCGGCCGGGCTGCGGCGGCCGGCCCGCGGCCAGCCAGGTCTCGCGCGATTGCCCGCCCTTCCAGGCGCGGGTGGTGAAGCCGAGAATCTCGGTCTTCACGCCGCAGCGCTCAAGCGTGCGGGCAAGGATGTCGGCGCTGATCGCGGCGATCGAGATCGGGCGGCCGCGCATCGATCCGCTATTGTCGATCAGCAGGGTGACGACGGTATCGCGGAAATCGGTCTCGCGCTCGATCTTGTAGCTGAGCGACTGAGTCGGGTTGACCACGACTCGGGCGAGCCGCGCGGCATCGAGCAGCCCTTCCTCCTGGTCGAAATCCCAGCTGCGGTTCTGCTGCGCCATCAGCCGGCGCTGCAGGCGGTTGGCAAGCTTGGTCACCGCGCCCTGCAGATGCACCAGCTGCTGATCGAGATAGGAGCGCAGCCGCGTCAGTTCGTCGGCATCGCACAGATCGGTCGCGGCGATCACTTCGTCGAAGCTGGTCGTCCACGGCTTATATTCGAACTGCGGCGACAGATCGGCGAAGGGCCGGTTGGGGCGGACCGGCAGCATGCCTTCCTCCCCATCATCGCCGGGCTCGCCGTCCATGTCCTGGAACTGGTCGTCGGACTGTTCGGTGCCCTCGCCGTCTTCGGATTCGGCATCGCGATCGGAACCGCGCGCCTCGATCTCGCCCTGGCCCTGCTCGCCTTCGCTCTCGCCCTCTTCGCCTTCCTCGTTGTTCTGCTCGTCCGTGCCTTCGTCCTCGGAACCGCCCTCCTCGGCATCGTCCGGGACCATGTCGCCCTCGACCAGCTCGAGATCTTCGAGCAGGCGCGTCACGAGCTGGGCAAAGGCGCGCTGATCGTCGATGGCGAGCGCAAGCGCGTCGAGATCCTTGCCGGCCTTTTCCTCGATCCAGTCGCGCACCAGCGCCATGCCGGGCGCTGTGACCGCCGGCGCCTCGGCCCCGGTCAGCCGCTCGCGCACCATCAGCCCCAGTGCCGTCGACAGCGGAACTTCGGCGCGGTTGCGGGCGCGGGTGATCGGATCGGCGCGCAGCTTCAGATCGAGCGCAGTCGCGAGATTGGCGGCGATCCCGGCATAGCCGCGCGCGCCCAGCGCCTCGACCCGCGCGCCCTCGACGGCATCGAACACGGCGCGCGCGACCGCATCGCCAGGCGCCTGCCGCGCATGGATCGCGGCATTGTGATGGCGCAGGCGCAGCGCGAAACCGTCGGCGAAGCCGCGCGCCTCGGCCACCTGGTCGGCCGGCAGGGTGCGCGCCGGCATTGGCACCTTGATGTGCTTGCCCGACTGAGTCGGCGCATCGGCAGTGAAGGCGAGCTCGATCTCAGGCTCGTGCGCGATCGCGCGCGCGGTGCCGCCGAGCACGGCCTTGAAGCGATCGAGAGGCGTTTCCGTCGTCATGGCTTCTGCTCTGGCACCACCAAACGCCCCGGCGCAAGATCGCGGTCGATCCTGATCCGCGCAATCTTCGTCGCGGGATCGAATTCGAGCACCGTCACGACGGCGCCCTCGATCACCCCATAAGACGGCAGCTTGGCGATGGAGATCTTGTGGCGCGGCGCTGGCAAGGGGCGGTTCATGCCGAACAGCACGAGTTCGGCATCGACCGCCAGGCTGTCCTTCTCACCGGCCGTACCGGCATAGCGCAGCCGCAGTTCGCTGCCCCCGCCCAGCGCCATGCCGCTGATCAGCCCGTAGCGGGCGGGCGGAATCGCGAATGGCGCGCGGCCCGAATCGCCCTTGGCGCCGATCAGGATGGCGTGATCGAGCGTCTCGTCCTGATCGCTGTCGTACAGGCAATAGCGGGTGACCAATTTGGTCGGCCGCAACATGCCGACCAGGCCGAAACCCATCGAGCCGACCATCGCCTTGGCCAGCGACGGATCCTGTTCGGTTTCGCAGAACAGCACCGGGGGATCGCCCGGCACGCCCGGGACGCTGGCCGATTCGAACACGGTCTCCCGCGTGAAGTTGCGTTTCTGGCCGAGTCGGTCGAGCGCGATCGGATCGACCAGCAAAGCCGTTTCCGGCCGGCCGATCAGGCTCTGGGCAATGATGGCGCCGGGTACGGCGATCTGCTCGCCCTTGAGCGTGCGGCCGGGGAGTAGCGGGACCGAGGCGGGGCGGACCTTGTAGTCCACCGTCTTGGCAGCGGTGAGGGTGAGGATCGCCAACAGCGCAGCGAAACACAGGACGAAGAGGCGATGGATTTCAGCGGTCACACCGTTGCTCTACCAGATCACATCGCAACCGAAAGCCGCGAGCGCAGGGTCGCGGGAAATGACCGTCAGCCCCTCGATCAGAGCCTGCGCAGCGAGCATCCGATCGAAGGGATCGCGATGCTCGCCCGGAAGCGTGCCGGCACGAACACCATGATCCTGACGTATGTCGAGATGCCGAAAGCCATCTTCGATTACCCATCGACCGAAGTTCCGGTCTTTGACGGCTTCCGCCATCTCCGGAAGCTTGCCGACCCGGACTTTGGTGGCCATTTCCCAACCAACGGCCGCGCTTACCAACACATCATTATAGGGATCCGACAACAATGTGCGGATGCCTTCCGGCAATCGCGCATTATCGTCCCACCACCAGATCAAGGCATGCGTATCGAGCAAATAGGCCATCGCAGGCGCCGCCTAAAGGACGTTCGAATATTTGCCTTCCCAGGCATCGAGCTCATCATCGGGAAGCGGATCGAACCAGACCGAATCGGGAATGTCCGCCAGCAAGCCCTTCAGGCGGCCCGGCTTCCGCTGCTGCTTCGTCACCGTATCAAGCGGGACCAGCCGTGCATAAGGCTTCCCAGCCTTCGCAACGACGATCTCCTCGCCCGCATGCGCCCGCTCGATCAGCTTCGAGAAATGCGTCTTAGCTTCGTGAATATTGACGGTGGCGGCCATGCGCGGACCCTTCAAATGGACTTAGTCCACTTAGTCCACGCATGCCTCCAGATCAAGTCTTACCCACCACGCTCTCGGGCAGATCCTTGCCGAACACACGCTGATAATATTCAGCCACCAGCGCCCGTTCCGCCTCGTCGCACTTATTGAGGAAGCTGAGGCGGAAGGCGAAGCCGACATCGCCGAAGATCAGCGCGTTCTGCGCCCAGGTGATCACGGTGCGCGGGCTCATCACGGTAGAGATATCGCCGTTCATGAAGCCGCGGCGCGTGAGATCGGCGACGCGCACCATGTTGTCGACGACCTGCTTGCCCTCGGGCTTGTCATATTCGCCGGACTTGGCGAGCACGATCTGCGCCTCGACCGCGGCAGGCAGATAGTTGAGCGTAACGACGATGTTCCAGCGGTCCATCTGGCCCTGGTTGATCTGCTGCGTGCCGTGATACAGGCCGCTGGTGTCGCCGAGGCCCACCGTGTTGGCGGTGGCGAAGAGGCGGAACCAGGGGTTCGGGCGGATCACGCGATTCTGATCGAGCAGCGTCAGCTTGCCCTCGGTCTCCAGCACGCGCTGGATCACGAACATCACGTCCGGGCGGCCGGCATCATATTCGTCGAACACCAGGGCCGTCGGCGTCTGCAACGCCCAAGGGAGCAGGCCTTCGCGGAATTCAGTGACCTGCTGGCCGTCCTTGAGCACGATCGCATCGCGACCGACCAGATCGATGCGGCTGATATGCGCATCGAGGTTGATGCGGATGCACGGCCATTTGAGGCGCGCCGCGACCTGTTCGATATGAGTCGACTTGCCGGTGCCGTGATAGCCCTGGACCATCACGCGGCGGTTGTGCGCGAAGCCGGCGCAGATCGCGAGTGTGGTATCGGCATCGAACACATAGGCCGGATCGAGATCGGGCACCCGCTCGTCCGCCTCGCTGAAGGCCGGGACCTGCATGTCCGAATCGATGCCGAACAGGTCGCGGACGCCGATCAGCTTGTCGGGCGCGTCCATGATCGTGGTTTCGCGGCTGTCGGGCTGAGTGTTGGGGATGTCGGTCATTGTTACAATCCTGCGCGCCGGGGCGGTTTGGCCTCTCCGGTATCGTCTTGAAGCGATGGCCGCAACCAATGCGATGAGGCGATATGCGGCGCGCGGCCGATCAGGCGCTTTTTTCCGGTAGCGAGAACAGCCCGGCGAAGCGATCCGCGAGGGCCCTGTCGCCCGAAACGCGCAACGCGCCGGATGCTTCGAGCTCCTCGAGCGGCCGCTTGCCGTAGAAGACACGCAGCAGCGCGTTCGGCGCGGCTTCGAACACTGCGTCGGACCCGGCCAGATCGCCGCGCGCGACCGCGATCGCGCCATCCGCGACGCGCGCGACATAGGTTTCCGCCCCGAGCCGGAAGCCGATCGTCGCGACCAACCCGCCAAGCAGATCCGGCACGACCAGCATCTTGAGCGACAGCATCAGCGCGACCGACGAGAAGTTCAGGCTGGGATCATGCGCGGGCGAGCGCAGCGCCCAGCGGCCGAGCCCGAGCACGATCGGTTCGCATTCGGCGCCCCAGGGCGTGAGCTCGTAGACCTGAACGCTGGCCGGGGGCGGCAGCTTGCGCCGCGCGACGATGCCGGCGGCCTCAAGCCCCTCGAGCCGCTGAGTCAGCACATTGGCGCTGAGGCCGGGCAGCCCGGCGCGCAGTTCCCCGAAGCGGCGCGCGCCGAGCAGCAGCTCGCGCACGATCAGCAGCGACCAGCGCTCGCCTACCAGTTCCATCCCGAGCGCGGTGCCGCACGCATCGTCATACCAGCGCCTTTCCGGCTTTTTCGCTTCAGTTATTTTTTGTAACTCCATGGTTGTTTTTGATAACGGCGTGAGGCATCACCGTCAAACGGCGATTCGCTGGCCACGCAGAAGGACTCATGTCGGGGATGATCGTCGTGACCGCGCCGGGCGTCGAGCCCTTGAGCGTGTTTTGCGCGGTCGACGACCCGCCCACCGACGCCTGACCAACGGGCGCAATCCATAAGGAGAGAGACGATGAGTTATATCCAGGGCTTCGTGCTGGCGGTGCCGGCGGTGAACAAGCAGGCCTATATCGATCACGCCGCATCGGCGGTGCCGCTGTTCCGCGATTTCGGCATGACTCGCATGGTCGAGAATTGGGGCGACGAAGTGCCCGAGGGCAAGGTCACCGACTTCCGGCGCGCCGTGAAGGCCAAGGACGACGAGGTCGTGCTGTTCAGCTGGGTCGAGTGGCCATCCAAGGACGCTTATGCCGCCGGCATGCAGCAGATGATGGAAGATCCGCGCATGGGCGAAATGGGCGAGATGCCGTTCGACGGCAAGCGCATGATCTTCGGCGGCTTCGCGCCTTTGCTCGACGATGGCGGCGGCGCCGCGCCGGGCTATGTCGACGGCTATCTCGTGCCGGTCGCCGAGGGACGCAAGGATGCCTATCGCAGCCTGGCCAGCCTGGCATCGACCGTGTTCCGCGATCACGGCGCGACGCGGGTGGTAGAAGCCTGGGGCGACGACCTGCCGGACGGCACCGTCACGGATTACAAGGGCGCGGTGCAGGCGCAGGTCGACGAGAAGATCGTCTTTTCCTGGGTCGAATGGCCCGACAAGCCGACCCGCGACGCCGGCATGGCCAAAGTGATGCAGGACGAGCGCATGAAGCCGGACGGGGACATGCCGTTCGACGGCAAGCGCATGATCTATGGCGGCTTCGTTCCCGTGCTGGACGCCTGACGCCCCACCACACCCAACTCAAGGAGAGACGCGATGCCCAACCCCGAAGGCACCCCAATCTGGTACGAGTTGATGTCAGCCGATCCCGAGGCGTCCAAGGCGTTTTACGACGAAGTGATCGGCTGGACGGTGCAGGACAAGCCCGACGGTGAGATGGATTACCGCATGATCGACAGCGGCAATGAAGGCGCGTTCGTCGGCGGCGTATTCCACCTGACCGAGCAGATGACCGCAGGCGGCGCGAAGCCCGGCTGGCTCTTCTATATCGGCGTCGACGACGTCGATGCCTCGGTCGAGAAGATCAGGGCGGCGGGCGGTGGCGTGATGGTGCCTGCCTGGGACATCCCCAATGTCGGACGCGTCGCAATGGTCACCGATCCGCAGGGCATCCCCTTCTATGTGATGCGCGGGGCTTCAGACGGCGAGAGCACCGCATGGGACCGGATGGGCATGGGGAAGTGCAACTGGAACGAGCTGTCGACGCCCGACCAGGCGGGGGCCAACGCCTTTTACGCGACGGTGTTCGGCTGGACCTATCCCGACAAGATGCCAATGGGGCCGCTGGGCGATTACGTGTTCATCCAGGCGGGCGAGCAGACGATCGGCGCAACCATGCAGACGATCCCGCCCGGGCAGCCCAACGCCCAGCCCTCCGCCTGGCAATTCTATTTCCGCGCGCCCGACATCGAGGCGGCGGCTGCCAAGGTGACGGCGCAGGGCGGGACCGTCCATGCCGGGCCGATGGAAGTGCCGGGCGGCGACCGGATCATCGTCGCCAGCGACCCGCACGGCGTGATGTTCGGCGTGGTCGGGCCGGGCAACGCGTGAGACAATCCAGACGACCAAGGAGAGCGAAATGACCAGGATCACACCCTGCCTGTGGTTCGACGGACAAGCGGAACAGGCCGCCAATTTCTATGCCGAGACTTTCCCCGACAGCCATGTCGATGCGGTCCACCGGGCACCGCGCGATTACCCCAGCGGCAAGGCGGACGATGTCCTCACCGTCGATTTCACCGTGCTGGGGATGAAGTTCCTGGGCCTGAACGGTGGCCCGCATTTCCATCTCGACGAGGCGGTGTCCTTCATCGTCCATACCCGGGACCAGGAGGAGACCGATCGCTACTGGAGCGCGATCGTCGACAATGGCGGCGAGGAAAGTGCGTGCGGGTGGTGCAAGGACAGGTTCGGCCTGTCCTGGCAGATCACGCCTCAGCAGCTGCTCGACGCGATGACCAGCCCGGACCGCGAGGCGGCGGCGCGCGCGATGGGCGCGATGATGACGATGCGGAAAATCGACATCGCCACGATCGAGCGCGCGGTCGCAGGGGAAGTGGTGGCGTAAGCCAGGCTCCAGCCGGCTTCACGCAAATGCCGCAGCGCCCTTGAGCTGGGTATAAGCCGCGATCACGTCCTGCAGCGCCTTTTCGTGGCTGCGGTCGCCGCCGTTGCGGTCCGGGTGATAGCGGCGGACCAGTTCGGCGTAGCGCTGGCGCAGGCCGCGGCGATCGACGTCGGTCGGCAGGCCGAGAACCCGGAGCGAGCGGCGATCGGTGTCCGACAAGGGCCGGCCATCCTTGCGGGCGGTTTCCATCCGGCGCTGGAAGCGGGCGCCGATCGCGTCGAGGGGGTCGCTGAAATCGGCCCATTTGGGCGGGCGATCGGCCCCGCCGGCATGGGCGAAGGCACGGGTTTCGCGTTCCCAGCCGGCGAACGGGCGCTGCGCATCGTGAATCTCGTCGGCGCTCATGCCGTTGAAGAAATTGTAGCGCGCGTTGAACGCACGGACATGATCGAGGCAGAACCAGCGATAGGGTCGCGGCCCTTCATGGTCAGCGGGCGCGCCCTCTTCGGGCGGCGCGCGGAATTCGCCCGGGGCTTCGCAGCCCGGTTCAGCGCACAGCCGTCCAGTCCCTTCCACGCGACCGTGGAAGCGGGCATTGGGCCGATCCTTCTTTTCGCTATCCCGCGCCACGCGGCTCCCCGAATTCGACAAAGCGGCCTATATAGGCGCGATGACAAATCTCGCCACCGGCTCCGTCGCGTCCGAAATCGCGTCCCGTCTCACCGCCGCGCTCGATCCGACGCATCTGGAGGTGGTGAACGACAGCGGCCAGCATGCCGGCCATATGGGCGATGACGGCACGGGCGAATCGCATTTTACCGTGATCGTCGAAAGTGCGGCCTTTGCCGGGTTGAATCGCGTTCAGCGCCAGCGGCTGGTGAACCAGGCGCTCGCCGAGCTGTTATCCTCGCGCATCCATGCGCTCGCGATCCGGGCGCGCGCACCGGGAGAATGAGCATGGCCTATCGGCTCTGGTACTGGCCCTCGATCCAGGGGCGCGGCGAATTCGTGCGGCTGCCGCTCGAGGCAGCGGGCATCGCGTACCGCGATTGCGCGCGGGAGACCGACGAAGAGGCGCTGATGGCCAATATGGAGCGGCACGGCGACGCGGGTCCATTCGCCCCGCCCTATCTGGAGCTGGAAGGCGAGACGATCGCACAAGTCGCCAACATCCTGCTGTATCTGGGCGAACAGCATGACTTGGTGCCGGCCAAGCAGCGGCATTGGGTGAACCAGTTGCAGCTGACCATCGCCGATCTCGTCTCCGAGGTGCATAATGTGCATCACCCGGTGAGCATTTCCGACTATTATCGCGACCAGAAGCCCGAGGCTGCGCGGGCCGCCAAGACCATGCGCGAAGAGCGGATCCCGAAATTCCTCGAATATTTCGAGGCCGCCGCGAGCGCCCATACTGGCGACTGGCTGACCGGCGAGCGGTGGAGCTATGGCGATACGTCGCTGTTCCAGATCGTCGAGGGACTGCGCTACATGTTCCCCAGGCGGATGGCGGCAGTCGAAGGGGAGTATCCGGGGGTGATCGGCGTGCACGACAGGGTCGCCGAATTGCCGGGCATCGCGACCTATCTGACGAGCGAGCAACGCATCCCGCTCAACGAGGACGGCATCTTCCGCCATTATCCCGAGCTCGACGCGGCGTGAGCCTGGCCGAGCGCCCGGCGGCGCGCATTCTGCTGATGGATCCCGCGGGGCGGGTGCTGCTGTTCCGCTTCGTCGCCGCCGACCGGCCGCCCTTCTGGGCGACGCCGGGCGGCGCGGTCGATCCGGGCGAGAGCTATGAAGAGGCAGCGCGGCGCGAGCTGATCGAGGAGACGGGTATCCATGCCGAGCCCGGGCCCGAGATTTTCCAGCGGCTGGTCGAGTTCGTCACCCTGGAGGGCGTGCGGGTCACCGCCGACGAGCGCTATTTCCTGATCCGCACCGACTCGGCCGATATCGACACGGCGCGGCACACCGAGCTCGAACGCCGGGTGATGCAGCACTGGCAATGGTTTGACCGCGCGGCCATCGCCGCGCACGATGAACTGATCTATCCGGAGGACCTCGCGGAGATCCTCCTGGGCCTGGACGGAGCGCCTTCATGATCGACGATTTCGTGCTGCAGACCATCCTGCCAACCACGCATGACCTGGGCGGGTTCAAGGTGCACCGCACCCTCCCCTCACGCCCGCGCACGATGGTCGGGCCGTTCCTGTTCTTCGACCAGATGGGGCCGGCGCATCTCGAAGTGGGCACAGGCATCGACGTGCGACCGCATCCGCATATCAACCTCGCCACCGTCACTTATCTGTTCGAGGGCGCGATCGACCATCGCGACTCGCTCGGAACTTTCGCGACGATCGAGCCGGGTGCGGTGAATTTGATGACCGCCGGACACGGCATCGTCCATTCGGAGCGCTCGCCCGCAGGGCAGCGCGCGCAGGGACCCGATCTTTCCGGCATCCAGACCTGGATCGCCTTGCCCGAGGCGAACGAGGAGATGGACCCGGCGTTCGAGCATGTCGCCAAGGCCGATCTGCCGGTGATCGATACGCCAAACGCGCGCGCGCGGATCATCATGGGCAGCCTGTGGGGCGCGACCGCGCCGACCACGACCTATGCCGGAACGATCTATGCCGACATCGTACTCGATGCGGGCGGTGTGGTGCCGGTGGATGCCGATGCCGAAGAGCGCGCGGTGTATCTCGCGATCGGCGAGGCGAGTCTCGACGGCGTGCCGCTGGAACCGATGGTACTCTACGTGCTGAAGCCGGGGATCGCGACGTCGCTCACTTCATGCAGCGGCGGCCGGGTGATGCTGTGCGGCGGCGACGCCTTCACCACGCCACGCCATGTGTGGTGGAACTTCGTCTCGTCGAGCCGGGAGCGGATCAACCAGGCCAAGGACGACTGGAATGCCGGCCGGTTTCCGAAGGTGCCCGGGGACGAGAAGGAATTCATCCCGATCCCGGCCGTGCCGAAGACGGTGAGCTATCCGTAACCTTGTAGGGGATGGGATCACAAACGCCGTCGCCGGGGAATGCCCCACCCCACCCCAGTGCGGCGGCTCTTGGCCCTGTCCGGGGGACAGGGCTGCCGCCCCACTCCTGAAGGGGAGGGGCTTAAGGAGAGAGCCATGCCCGATGCTTTCGAGCTCCAACGTATCGACCTGCCCACCGGCGTAACCCTCGACGTCGCGGTCGCCGGCGATCCGGCGAACCCCGCGATCATCCTGCTGCACGGCTTTCCGGAATCCCACCGTACCTGGCGGCACCAGATTCCCGAACTGGCCAAAGACCATTTTGTGCTCGCGCCGGACCAGCGTGGGTTTGCACGGTCGTCGAAACCCGCCGACGTCAGCGACTATACCCCGGACAAGATGGTCGGCGACCTGATCGCGCTGGCCGACCATTTCGGGAGCGCGACCTTCACGCTGGTCGGTCATGACTGGGGTGGGGCGATCGCCTGGATGGCGGCGCTGGCCCGGCCCGACCGGATCGCGCGGCTGATCATCGTCAACGCGCCGCACCCCTTCGTCTTCCAGCGTAGCCTGTTCGACGATCTGGCCCAGCGCGAGGCCAGCCAATATATCACTGCCTTCCGCAATCCAGCGCTCGAACGCCATATCGAATCGATCGGCCTGCCCGCCTTTTTCGACGGCAGCTTCCTGCGCCACACCGATTTCGAGAAGGTCGCGGGCGAGAAGGCCGCCTATCTCGACGAATGGAGCCAGCCCGGCGCGATGACGGCGATGCTCAACTGGTATCGCGCGAGCAGGATCGTGGTGCCCGGGATGGACGAGACGCCCGAGCGCCCGGCGTTTCTGAGCGCGCCCTTCCCGCCGGTCACCCAGCCGACATTGGTGATCTGGGGTATGGACGACAAGGCGCTGCTGCCGAGCCAGCTTGACGGTCTCGATGCGCTGGTGCCCAATCTGACGCTGGTGAAGGTCGCGGCGGGGCATTTCGTGCCATGGGAAGCGCCCGAGGCAGTGACCGAGGCGATACGGGACTGGCTGACGCCCGGATAAGGTCAGGCGTCGAAGCTGATTTCGAGCGGCTGCACACCGTCGATCGTGGCCCGTACGACCTGGCCCGCGCGGATCGGCCCGACGCCCGCCGGCGTTCCCGTGAAGATGAGATCGCCGCCGCGCAGCTCGACGAAGGTCGACAGCGTCGCGATGATCTCGGCCACGTTCCAGATCATCTGATCAAGATCGCCGCGCTGGCGCATTTCGCCATCGACCGTCAGCGCGATCGCACCCCGCGCCGGGGGAACGCCCGGTGTGATAGGCCCAATCGGCGCCGACCGGTCGAAACCCTTGGCCATGTCCCAAGGCCGTCCGGCCTTTTTCGCTTCCGCCTGAAGATCGCGGCGCGTGAGATCGATGCCGACGGCATAGCCAAAGATCAGCCGCTCGGCCGCGTCGGGGGCGATGTCGCTTCCGCCGGCGCCCAGCGCCACCACCAGTTCGACCTCATGGTGCAGATCGGCAGTCCGGGTGGGGAATGGCAGCGCGCTGCCGTCGGGCACCACGGCGTCGCCGGGCTTGGCGAAGAAGAAGGGCGCCTGGCGCGTCGGATCGGAACCCATTTCCCGCGCGTGATCGGCGTAATTCTGGCCGACGCAGTAAATTCGCCGCACGGGAAACCGGTCGCTCGATCCGGCGATGGCGATGGTGGGACGGTCGACCTCTGGCAGGAGCATGGCGTTCCTTTCTCCGGGCGACTGCAGGCGCCCCCTACCCCGCCGCCTAGCCGCTCCACCGCGATCGCTGCAACCCGCCGGATATCAGTGCGACGCCGCCATCACTGGCGTGACGAGCCCAGCGCTGGCCAGTTCGCGCTCGGCCTGGGTGAAGCCGTAATCGGGTACGATCTCCCCTGCCCGATCGGATATCTCATCCCAGTGGCGAACGACCTGCTCGCCGGCATCCTGGCCGGCGCCGACATGGCGGCCCTGCGACAGGGTGATGCTGGCCCGCGCGAAATGGCCCGCACCGGCGCAGAGGATCGCCCGGGTCGGCGCATCGTCGGCAACCAGAGCGAGCAGCGCGGGGCTTACCAGGGCGGGATCGAGCAGGTCGAGGCTGGTATCGGACAGCACGCCATGAGTCATCTGCGTTGCTGCGGTCGGCGCGAGGCAGTTGACGCGGATGCCGTATTTCTCGCCTTCGATCGCGAGCGTCTGCATCAGGCCGACCAGCGCCATCTTGGCGGCGCCGTAATTGGCCTGGCCGAAATTGCCGTAGAGCCCGGACGAGGACGTCGTCATCACGATTCGCCCGAAGCGCTGATCGCGCATGATCTCCCACACTGCCTTGGTGCAGACCGCGGCACCCATCAGGTGGACGTCGACCACCAGGCGGAAATCGTCGAGGCTCATCTTCGTGAAGCTCTTGTCGCGCAGGATGCCGGCATTGTTGACCAGGATGTCGACCCGGCTCCAGCGATCCATGGTGCGGGCGACCATTGCCGCGACGCCGGCCTCGTCAGTGACCGATGCGGTTATGGCAAGCGCCTCACCGCCGGCCGCCACGATCTCCGCCGCGACACGATCGGCCGCTTCCTGGCCGAGATCGTTGACGACGACCCGGGCGCCGTGGCGCGCGAGAAACAGCGCGTGCTGCCGGCCCAGCCCGCCCCCGGCGCCGGTGACGATCCCGACGCGTCCATTGAGTGACATGTGATGCTCCTCCCTTTTTGGACCTGACGGTCTAATTGCAGATTTCTTCACTCTCAAGCTAGTTAATATCTTTTGCACTTCCCGACCTGGAAGAAGCCGGTCATCGACGTCCTGCGCCTCTCGCTAAACCGGCTTCGCGCGGGACCGGCATACGCCGAGGAAACCCGCCGCCATGAAGCTGGCCATGCGTTCCTTCACGGCCACGAAATCCTCGGACTTGCACAGGCCCCCGGAAAGCTTGTCGATGCGCCCGGTGCGCGCGAGGGTCAGCATCAGCGCGCCGGTGACGAAGTGATAGCCCCAGAAAATGTCTTCCCGCGAGGACTCGGGCAGGGCCCGTTCGAGCAGGGCGATCAGCCGCAGAACGACCGGATCGAAATGTTCGTCCATCAGCTCGGCACCCCATTCGGGGGCGTTGGCCACCTGCGCGCCGAGCGCGGCGTAATTCTTCCAGCCTTCCCCGCCCTCGATATAGAGATCGAGATCGGTATCGAGGAACGCGCGCAACGCCCCCTCGACCGTCGGGCTGCCCCCGGTCGCGGCTTCATATTCGTCGAGCGCCTTCATCCGGCGTTCGCTGGTGACCACCGCACGGCGGGCGAACACCGCATCGAACAGCTTCTTCTTGTCCTCGAAATAATAGTTCAACAGCGTGTGGTGGACGCCGACCCGCCGCGCCACGTCCTTCAGCGTCACGCCGTAAAGCCCGTGCTTCGAGAACAGATATTCGGCCGCGTCGAGGATCTGTTCCATCATGTCGGCGCGCTGTTCGGCCTTGGTGGAGCGTCGCCGCGGTTTGACGTCTTCGGACACTAACAGCCTTTCGCTCGCCCCTTCGGTCGCATCGAGCAAATCCTGCACCTGCTCAACCGCCATATTCGGATCGCAGACGCATCTTGTCGATCTTGCCGGTGGACGCCAGTGGCATCTGCGCGAGACGGACGACCGCGTCCGGGATCCACCATGGCGCGACCTTCCCGCGCAGCGGCTCCAGCAGGGCCTCGTCGCTGATCGGCTGCGCCTCGCGCATCTCGACCAGGAGGATCGGGCGTTCACCCCATT
Organism: Parasphingomonas zepuensis; assembly: GCF_036663735.1. Lineage (NCBI taxonomy): Bacteria > Pseudomonadati > Pseudomonadota > Alphaproteobacteria > Sphingomonadales > Sphingomonadaceae > Parasphingomonas > Parasphingomonas zepuensis. Next base: position 501,637 of record NZ_JAXOJO010000005.1, read on the forward strand.
TGGGATCAGATCGCCCGATCACGGCCGCAAGCGAGACTTGCGGCAACGCGCCGACCACTGCCTCGATCTCGGCCGGGTTGATCCATTCGCCGCCGGACTTGATGAGATCCTTCGCGCGGCCAGTGATGACAAGATTGCCCTGCCCGTCGATCCGCGCCAGATCGCCGGTCGGGAACCAGCCATCGGCATCCGTCGCCGCTTCGTCCTGGCCGAAATAGCGATCGATCACCGCCGCGCCGCGCACGCGCAAATGGCCTTCGACATCGCGCTGGCGCGGCAACGCCGTGCCTGCCGCGTCCGTCAGCAGCAGATCGACGCCCACCGCCGGACGCCCAGCCAGCGCGGCCGAGCGCGCCGGATCGGCCGGCGGCGAAACCGTGCCGGAGGGCGAAAGCTCGGTCATGCCCCAGCTCGTCTGTACCGTCACGCCCAGGCGGCGCTCGATCCGTTCCATCAGCGCGGGGGCCAGCGGCGCGCCGCCCATGATGATCCGCTCGAGCGTCGGCAGCTCGCCGCCACTGGCCTCGAGATGCTCGACCAGGCCGAGCCAAACGGTCGGGACGCCGACTGCGATCGTCACAGCTTCGGCGGCGATCAGCCGGGCGAGGCTGGCGCCATCGGCGTGCCGCCCGGGCAGCACCAGTTTTCCCCCCACTGCGGGCAGGGCAAAGGGCAGGCCCCAGGCATTGGCATGGAACATCGGCACCACCACGAGCACGCTATCCTTGCCGGAGATCGCCATCACATCGGCCTGCAGAAGGCGCAGCGTGTGGAGGAAGCTCGATCGATGCGTATAGGTGACGCCCTTGGGCGCGCCGGTAGTGCCGGAGGTGAAGCACAGTCCCGACGGCGTCGTCTCGGCGAAATCGCCCCAGACGACACTGCCCCGCGCCGTGGCGATCAGCGGTTCCAGCGCCGAGACGACCGCCGTACCGGAGGGCTGATCGACCTGGTCGTCCGGCTCGTCGATGATCAGCAGGCGGCCGATCGTTGGCACCCGCTCCAGGATCTCGCGCGCCAGCGGCGCCAGATCGGCGCTGACGACGAGGATGCGGACCTCCGATTGTGCCACCATCGCGGCGAGTCGGGTCGCGGTCAGGCGTGGATTCAGCGTGTGGCAGACCGCACCCATGCCCATGATCGCGTACCAGACCTCGACATGGGCCTGACTGTTCCAGGCCAGGGTCGCGACGCGATCCCCCGGACGGACGCCCAGCTCGCGGAGCACCACCGACACGCGCTGGCTGCGCTCCCGCAAGGCCGCATAGCCGATCCGGTCGATCCGGCCGTCGTCGCGCGCGGTGACGACTTCGGCCTGTGGATGCCATTTGGCGGCGTGATCGAGGAACTTGTCGAGCGTCAGATCGAACGGCTGCATTTCTCCGTCGATCATTTGCAGCCCGCCGCCTTTGCCAGCACCGGGGAGACAACGCCGGTATTCCAGTTCCAGGGCTGGTCGCCTGCCGCGTAGCGACGGCAAACCGTTGCTTCGTGCAGCGCGAACATGCCCGGAAAGAGCTTCTTGCCCGGCACGGGCGCCTGGGCGAAGGCCATGTAGTTCGCATCCTTGCCGTATGGCAGCCAGGCGGGCTGGCCCTTGGCGACAGGATCGCCGGTCGTGGCGAACGTCGCCCAATAGCTCATCATCGCATCGGACAGGCGGCGTTCGGCCAGCGTATCGGGCACTTTCGGCCAATAAGGCGGCGTCTGGCCGGCCGTGCCGAAGACATAGGGCAGTTCCGAGGCATGGAACGCGTGCAGCCCGTTATCGTCCGCCGCCGGATAGCCGTGATCGAACAGATAGAGATAGCCGCGCTGGCCGATCGCGGTCTGGCCGATCGCCAGGCGCGTCGAGGTCCAGCCGTACAGCGCGTCGCGGGTATTGGCGAGCATGCTCTCGTCGATCCTCCCCGATGGATAGAGCCCGAGATAATAGTCGGCGAGATCGCCATAACTCTTACGGATCGCCGCCTCATAAGCGGCAGCATTCGTCGGCGCCGGTGGCAGCAGGATGCGCAGCGACCGGATCTCGCCGCTGTTGAAGCCGGCAAGGATCGGGACAGGCGCCTGCTCGCCGCGATTCCAGGTGTCGATGAGCTGGCGCGTCAGCACCTTGCCGTCGACGGCGCCCCACGGACCGTAGCCCTTGGCAGCAGCCGAATCAGTGAGCTTCTCCGCATCCATCGCCCGCAGCGCCGACAGATCGGCGGCACCCAGCGCCGTCATGATCTGAGTTCCGGCAGCCTCGGCGGAAGGCATGCCGTGCGCCGTCTGTTTCAGCTCGGGCGTCGAGATCATATAGGCGCTTTCAGCGATCGCCTTGTGGAACAGCCCGCGCGCGCGGGGCGAGGCCATCAGGTACATGACGCTGAGCCCGCCGGCCGATTCGCCCGCGATCGTCACGTTGCCGGCATCCCCGCCGAATGCGTCGATGTTGCGCTTCACCCAGCCGAGCGCAGCGATCTGATCGAGCAGGCCGTAATTGCCGGAGATCGCATCGGACGATTCAGCGCTGAGCGCCGGATGCGCGAGATAGCCGAGCACGCCGAGCCGGTAATTGATCGAGACGACGATCACGCCCTTCCCCGCCATGCGCGCGCCGTCATAGGTCGCCTCATGGCTGTAGCCGCTGACCAGCGCACCGCCATGAATCCAGAGGAAGACCGGCAGGTTCTTCGCATCCTTCGGCGCCCAGATGTTGAGCGTCAGGCAGTCCTCGCTCATCTTCGCGGGCGGATTGGTGTAGATGCCGATCGCTTTGGCGTGCAGCTGGACACAGGCTGGGCCGAAGTCGGTTGCCTTGCGCACCCCTTGCCAGGCCGGAAGCGCGACTGGCGCCTTCCAGCGCATCGCCCCCACCGGCGGCTGGGCATAGGGGATGCTCTTGAAGACGCGGACGTCGCCCTGGACGCTGCCCTGTACGGTTCCCGCCGGCGCATCGACCACGGACGACTGAGCGAGTGCCGGTCCGGCGGCGAACAGGAAGGCCGCGAGCGCGGCAATGTAAATTGGTTTCATGCGGGAATCTCGATGGAATTGCGGCTCTCGCGACGCAGGATCCGCGCGAGCCAGAGGAAGAGCGCGATCGCGATCAGATAGAAGGGTGTCAGCGTGTACAGCGCCGATTGCAGATATTGCGCATGGCCATGCGCCTTGAACCAGTCGCTCGCCTGGCCGACCCAGGTCGGCCCGAGCCCCAATCCGATGAAGTTCATTACCAGCAGCAGCAGCGCGCCCGCGAGCACGCGCTGATTGGGCTTCACTTCATCCTGCACCAGCGCCACCGACGCCGAGAGATAGAAATAGTTGAACATCATCACCACCGCCAGCAGCGCCAGCGCGAGCGGCCAGGTCGGCGCCCAGATGAAGGCGAGATAGAAGGGCATCGCCACCGCGAGCGAGAGTGCCGGCGCGATGGCATAGCCGGCGCGCGATTTGCGCGTCATGCGATCGATCACCCGGCCGGAAATGACCATTCCACCGCCCATGCCAAGCACCAGCACCAGCGCGTACCAGACCGCGACTTCGCTCAGCACCATGCCCTTGTCGCGCATCAGGAACAGCACCGCGAAATTGCCAAGGCCATAGGTGACGAACTGAGTCGCGCCGCTTCCCAGCGCCGCCAGCATCAGCACCGGATGCGAAAAGAACATCCGCAAGGTGGGCCAGAACGCGGCCTTGTCGGTGCCGTCGCTTGCGCGGACCGAATCGGTCGCGCCGCGTTCGGGCTCGCGGACCAGTATCCGCACCAGCAGCGCGGTGACGATGCCGATGATGCCAATGATGATGAATGGCATGCGCCAGTCGAACCGCTCAGCGATCGCCGCGCCGAAGGCGACACCGATGGCGGCGCCGATCGCCGGCCCGAGATTGAAGATACCGAGCGCCGCGGCGCGCTTGCCGGGAGGATAGCTGTCCGTGATGATCGCATAGGACGGCGGCACGCCGCCGGCTTCACCGAAACCTACAGCCATGCGCGCAACCACGAGCTGCGTGTAATTCCCTGCCATACCGCAGGCGATCGTCGCGCCGCTCCAGATCGCGCAGGCGAGTGACAGGACGTTGACGCGATTGGTGCGGTCAGCGAGCCAGCCGACCGGAATGGCGATGAAGCAATAAAACATCGCGAAATACAGGCCGCCGATCAGGCCGAGCTGGCCATCGCTCACGTGCAGCGCGTCCTGAATCGGCTTGGCAAGGATGCCGATCAGCTGCCGATCGAGAAAGTTCAGCACATAAACGAAGGTGAGCACGAAGAGCATCACCCCCGGGCGCGCCCCTCCGGCCCGGGGGGAGCTAGCGTCAGCCGGCTCCGTGGCGCCAATCGCAGGAACGGAACCGGCCGCCACCGATCAGAGCCCGTAGCCGAGGCGGATGCCCACGGTACGCGGCCGCAAGGTACCGAAGCGGCTGACGAAAAATGCCTCGGGATGGATGTAGACGACCGAATGATCGTCGAACACGTTTTCGACATAGAGCTGCGCCGAGATGTCTCCGCGCTTGAGCCCCAGGGTCAGGTTGGTGTTCACATATTCGTCGGTCTCCCCGAAGGTCGCCAGCCGCACGGTCGGCGCACCCGGGGTGTTCGGGAAGGAGCTGTTGTACGACCCGACATATTGGGCGTTGACCGCCAGGTTCGCCTTGGTCTCATTGCCGAGATCGAAGCCATAGGACGCGTAGATCGCGCCCTGAAGCCGGGGTGCGGAGAGCCGATGACCGAGCACGGCGCCGGAGATGGCGGCTTCGGTCGGGCTGAGCTTAGTAATCTTCGAATCGTTGTACGCGGCGTTCAGGCCCAGAAAGACGCCCTTGGCGGGGATGATGCCCATCTCGACTTCGAAGCCCTTGCTCCGTGCTCCACCGATATTGGTGGCGAACTGCACCGAATCCGATACGCGATTGGCCTGTGCCTGGATATTGTTCCAGTCGATCTGATAGGCAGCGACGTTGATCGTCACCTGGCCGTTGAGGAACCGTCCCTTCGCCCCGATCTCATAGCTCTTCAAGTCGTCCGAAGACGCGCCGTTGGGAATGATGATGTCGTTGGGGTTGGTCAGGCTGGGGCGGCCTGCGAACGCGTTGACGATCGGGGCGCGGAAGCCGGTTGAGAAGGTCGCATAGGTCGTCACCGAGTCGGTCGGCTTGAAGCTGGCGCTTGCCTTCCATGAGGGCTTGGATCCGGATGCCTTGACGCCGGTGACGGCAGCGTACGGCGTCAACTGAGTGAAGGCGACCGGCAGATAGGCTCCGGTCGGCCCGCGGAGACCGGCCAATGCTGCCGACAGATAGTTGAGATTGAGGAAGCTCGGTGCGGTGGCGAGATATCCTCCCGCTTCGGTGAAGCCCTGCGCCGATATGCGGCCGTAGCGCATCCCGCCAGTCAGCCAGAACTTGGGCGAGAAGCGATAGGTCAGCTCGCCGAACCCGGCGAGTTCCTCGCTGATCTGGTGCGTGTACTGCTTCTGGTAGTATTGGTCGGGAAGCCCGGTCATGTTCCTTGCCGCCAGAAATTCGGGGTTGGAGCGGTAGAAATAATCCACGTCGCGGCGGCGGTTGAGATAGAAGCCGCCCAGCACGAACTGGAACGGGCCGTCGAGCGACGAGACCAGCCGGGTCTCCTGCACAAACACCTTGTCATAGGCATTGGCGTCGAGGCCGAAGGCAATCGGCGCGCCGGCAAAGGATCCGGGCGCGAAGGTGCCCGCCAGATCGACCCAGAAGCGCTGGTCGAACTTCGAATAGGTCGATGAACTGGTCAGCTTGGCGAAATCGAACTCATAGTCGAGCGTCCCGTTGAGCACGGTCTGCTTGCCGGTAAAGCGATCCGGCTGATCCGAAACCCGCTTTTCGCGACCGAGCGAAGGGCTGGTCAGCGAGGAATCCTTCGGATTGCTGTTCTCGTAGGAACCGAGCAGCTTGATCGAGAGACGATCGGTCGGCCGCCACAGCGCGACGAGGCGCCCGCCCCAATCGACCAGCGTGTTCGAATTGTGGACACCCGTCCCGACATTGTCGAGATAGCCCTCCTCGTGACGATAGAAGCCGACGCCGCGGACCGCGAGCTTTTCGGATATGATCGGGACGTTGACCATCACATTATAGCGCTGGCGCAGCGAATCCGACCCGGTGAGGCCGATATCGGCGAGCCCCGAGACGTCGAAGTCGTAAAGATTCGGGCTTTTGGTCAGGATGCGCATCGCGCCCGACAGCGAGCCGGATCCGAACAACGTGCCCTGCGGCCCACGCAGGAACTCCACGCGCTCGACATCGAACAGATTGGGATCGACCACGGTGGTATTGCCGATCGTCGAAACCGGCAGCTCATCGATATAGACCGCGACCGAGCTCTGCAGATTGGCGTTGTAGCCGTTCGTGGCGATGCCGCGCGCCGTGAAATTGTTGAAGTTCTGGGTCGGGCGATTGAGCACCACGCCCGGCGTCTCGCGGGCGATGCCTTCGAAACCGACGATGCCCTTTTCGGTCAACTGCTCCTGAGAGAAGGCGGAGATGCTGAGCGGCACATCCTGGATGCGCTCGTTGCGGCGGGTGGCAGTGACGATGATGTCGTTGCCGAGCGCATCGGTCTCACCCTGACGGGGGGAATCGGATGTCGGTGCACTGTCCTGGGCGACCGGCGCGGCGTCCTGCGCGTACGCCGAGGGAATGACGGCCAAGGCGGCGGCAGCGGCCGATGCAAGAAGGATTGCCCTCATATTCTCTCTCCCACGAGGCCGCTCGTGAGTGGCGGCTTCTTGAGATCAAACTGCAACCGGAATGAGGCGATGTCAACACTCACTATCGTGCGTGTGAATATTGTTACCGATCGTGCAAGCCGCCGACGGCAACGGGCCTTTGCGTGAACGATTTTTCCTTGCAAGGAGCGCGGGCGGCGCCGGATCGGCTGGCGATGCGCGCTGCGAGGGAGCAGGTGGTTGGAAATCGTTTCGGTCGTGCTGATCCTGTTGCTGGCAGTGGTCATCAGCGCAGCAATCTCCCGCATGCTGCCGGTGTCGATTCCAGCCCCGATCGTCCAGATCGCGCTCGGCGCGGTGATCGGGCTGGCCGCGAACGTCCGCGTCGAGCTCGATCCGGAACTCTTCCTACTGCTTTTCCTGCCGCCGCTGCTGTTCCTGGATGGCTGGCGCATCCCGAAGGACGAGCTTCTCAAGGACGCCTCCACCGTCGTCGAGCTCGCGCTCGGCCTTGTCCTGCTGACGGTGGTCGGCATGGGCTTCTTCATCGACTGGCTGATCCCGGCGATGCCGCTGGCGGTCGCCTTTGCGGTGGCGGCCGTCGTCTCCCCGACCGACCCGATCGCCGTTTCGGCCATCGCCGCGCGCGTGCCGATTCCCAAGCGGATGATGCACATCCTGGAGGGCGAATCGCTGCTCAACGACGCGTCTGGCCTGGTCTGTCTGCGCTTCGCCATCGCCGCCGCGCTGACTGGCAGCTTCTCGCTGGCGGATGCGGCACTGAACTTCGCCTGGGTAGCGATCGGCGGTCTGATCACCGGCGTGGTGGTGACGCTCGCCGTCACCCGGGCAAAGGCGTGGGTCACGGCACGCTTCGGCGAGGAGACGGGCTCGCAGATCCTGATCAGCCTGCTGATCCCCTTCGCTTCCTATTTGGCGGCCGAGCATCTCCACTGTTCGGGCATCCTCGCCGCGGTCAGCGCCGGTGTGACGATGAGTTTCGCCGAGATCTCCCGTCAGGCGCTGGCGGTGACTCGCATGCGGCGCAATTCAGTGTGGGACACGATTCAGTTCGCGCTCAACGGCATCATCTTCGTCTTGCTCGGCGAGCAGCTACCGGCGATCCTGGCGGGAGCACGTGAGACGGTGAAGCTCACTGGCCACGCGAATCCATGGTGGCTGGGCATCTATGTGCTGGCGATCGCGGGCGGACTGGGCGCACTGCGCTTCGCCTGGGTGTGGGCTTCGTTCCGCCTCACCCTGTTCCGGCGCCGCGCCGAGATTCCCTTTCGGCACCCCGACTGGCGGCTGGTGGCGGCGATGTCGTTCGCAGGCGTGCGCGGCACCATCACTTTGGCGGGCGTGCTGACGATCCCGATGGCGCTGGGTGACGGATCGCCCTTCCCGGCCCGCGACCTGGCGATCTTCCTGGCGGCTGGGGTGATCCTGTTCTCGCTGATCGCCGCAAGCCTGGGTCTGCCGCTGCTGCTGAAGGGACTGACGATGCCTGCCGAGCCGTCGAAACAGGCCGAGGAAGACCGCGCCCGAGTCGCCGCCGCAGAGGCAGCAATCCGCGCGATCGAGCAGAAGCAGCATGCGCTGGCAGAGGGCCGCAACGATGCCGACGTCTTTGCCACCGCCGGCGGCCGCATCATGGACCTGTACCGCGAACGGATCGAAAGCCGCAGCTACCAGGGCAAGGAAGCCCGCGAAGCGCGGCGGAACGACCTGATCGAGCGCGACCTGCGGCTCGCCGGGTTGCAGGCGGAGCGGGACGAGATCTTCCGCCTGGCGCGCGACCGCGAGGTCGGCAGCGAAACGGCGCAGAAGCTGGTCCGCGAACTCGACCTGCTGGAAGTGCGCTACAAGGCCTGAACCGTACGCCGATCCACTTGGTGCGAATCCCACAGTCGGATACGATACTCCAAAGGAGTCGCGTCATGACCGATCGCGCAAAGGACATACCGGGCGAGCGGACGGAAGAGCGCCGCCGCGAACATGTCGAGGAACTGATCGACGAAGCGCTGGAGGAAAGCTTTCCCGCCAGCGACCCGCCGTCGATCGCCGTGCCGTCGCCGCGGCCGGAATGACACGGGCCGGCGCCTTCCCGCTCGCGCGGGAGGCCACCGGCTTTCCGATCAGAAGGTCTTCTTGAGCGTCACCGACCAGGTCCGCGGCAGACCCGGTGCACCGGAAATGGTCTTCGGGCTGGCATATTGCTCGTACAGCGACATGAAATAATATTTGCCGAACAGGTTCTGCACCTCAAGCGACACGGACCAGTCATTCTCCGGCGCCGTCCAGCTCAACCGGGCATTGCCGAGGAAATAGCCGTCGATCCGGTTGGAGGCGACCAGTGTGGGCAGTGGACCGCCCGCCTGGGTGGGCACCACGACTGAATCATAGTTGATCGCCTCGGTATAGATGTGGCTCTGATAGGAGCCGTCGAAGCGCCCCGAGAGCTTGCCGCCCAGCACATCCTGGATGTCGTACTGGATGCCGCCGCTCCATTTCCATGTCGGGGTGAACGGCGTGACCATATCGAGCGTGATACCGCCCAGCGCGACCGTATCGGCGGTGAACTTGGTGTATTTGAAGTCGAGATAGCTCAGCGCCCCGTCGAGCGTGAGGCCGGGGACCGGGCGGATGAACGTCTCGACCTCGAAGCCCTTGACGTGTGCCGCGCCGACATTGTTCGGCTGGAGGCACGGCGAGATCGGGCAGGCCGACAAAGTGAGGATGATATCCTTGTAATCATTGTAGAAGGCCGAAACGTTCAGCCGCAGCTTGCGGTCGAACAGATCGGCCTTGAACCCGCCCTCATAAGCCGTCAGCGTTTCCGGTTTGAAGCTCTTGACCTGATTGTTCGGGCTCGACGGGCCGAAGAACGGCCGCGGATTGACGCCGCCCGCGCGGTAGCCGGTCGCCACCTGCGCATAAACCATCAGTTCGGGCGAGAACCGGTAATCGGCCGCAACGCGCCAGTCGAACCGGCTCGACTTGAAACCGGCCGCCACGTTGTTGAGACCGACCAGCAGGCAGTTCGGCGCATTGCCGATACCGGTCGGGCCGGCCGTCGGCGCGCCGAGGAAAAAGGCGCAGACGCCCGGCACCGTGAGATCCGGATTGCGGCGGAAGAAGACATAATCCTTCTTGTCCCAGGAGGCGCGGACACCGCCGGTGAGGTTGAAGGCATCCGTCACGTGCCAGGTGGCATTGCCGAACAGCGCCTTGTTCGAGGCCGGCGTCGGATCCGGTCCGTGCAGGAAATCGATGCCGGCATAATTCAGATCGACCCGCGCCATCAGCGTGCCGTCGCGCTTGAAATAGAAGCCGCCCAGCGTGAAATCGATCGCGCCGTTCAGCGCCTTGCCGTTCAGCCGCAATTCCTGGCTGAACTGGTCGTTCTCCAGCCGCTGGTTGAGCTGCTGGTTGGCGATCGGCGTATTGTCGACGTCCTGTGCCCAGTCGGAGATATAATGGCGCCAGGCAGTGATCGACTTGAGCTGGAAATCGTCGCTCAGTTCGACGTCGACCGTGCCGAACACGCCGTAATTGTCGAGATCCTGGTGCGGATCGAGCGCGAGCGGCTTGAACGGCGCCTGGCTGGTCGCGGGCGTCCGGTCGAGGAACGTCGCATAGCTTACATAGCGCCGGTCATAGCCGGTCAGCGTGTCGCAGGAATTGCGACCGTTGGGCACGAACATGCAATTTTGCGGAATGACGCCGCCGGTCGAATTGGGCAGCCAGGGCTGGCCATCGGCGTTCACCGCCGGGTTGTTCGCATACAGCAGAACCGAAGCGCCGGCATCCGAACGATCGCGGGTATAATCGCCCGCGACATTGATATCGATGGTCGCGGTCGGCTGCCAGCGCAGCGACAGCCGGGCGGCGGCATAGGATGTGCCGCCCAACGTCCCCAGAAGCGGATTGCTGCCCTGCGCATTGGTGGGGATATCGACGCTCGGATGAGTCAGCTTGTAATCGAGCCGCTTGATATAGCCGTCGCGGTTCTTGGTGACGCCCGAGACGCGGGCGAACAGCGTGTCGGTGATCTTGAAATCGGCCGTGCCGCGCACGTCGATCCGGTTGAATGAACCATAAGTGGCCTGGACCGATCCATGGCCGTCCCCCTGCGGCTTGGTCGAGAACAGCTTGATCGCGCCGCCGATCGCATTGCGGCCGGACAGCGTGCCCTGCGGACCGCGCAACACCTCGACCCGGTCGAGATCCATCAGATCGAGCAGCGATCCGGTCAGCGTCGGGATATAGACGTCGTCGACATAGATGCCGACGCCGGGCTCAAGCGCGAAGTTGAAATCGGTCTGGCCGACGCCGCGGATGAACGCGATCAGGCCTGAACCGTTTTGCTGGCCCTGCGGCGCAAGGGTGACGTTCGGCGCCTGCGCGGCGACATCGGCGACGCTGGTCTGGCCGCGCGACTCGAGCATCGCGGCGTTCACCGCCGTGATCGCGAGCGGAATGTCCTGGAGGCGCTGTTCGCGGAACTGCGCGGTCACCACGATTTCGGGCGACGCCTGGTCCTGCGTGTCTTCCGCGGCTGTTGGTGTTTCCTGCGCAACGGCAGGATGTGCGGCCGCGATCGCTGACAGGGCAGCGAATGCGAGCACGCGCGATATCTTCGGCATGCCTTCCCCTCCATTTTTCCCCCGACCTTTTTAACGGCCGTTACGGTCATATTATCACAGATTAACCGTTACGCAACGTGGTGGTCGCGCGGATACATTCACAAGCGATTGTATTTTGGAAAGTGCCGGAGTGACGTTTCGGGTGGCTCAGACCGAGATTTTAGCCCCTTCCGGCAAGGCGATTCCGACCCGATCGCGTTCGGGCAGGCCGACATTGATCCATGCGGCATGAGCGTGCGACGTCGCCACCGTCTGCCACGCTCCGTCGCCGGGCCAGCTGCGCACGCGGACCACCTGATGCGCCAGTGCGCGATCCGGCTCCATCATAACCCAGCCGAGCGGGCGTTCGGCCGTGGCGCGCGCGCCTGCGGCCTTCATCGCGACCCTGATCCGCTCGGCCACCGGCTCGGGGAGATATTGCCAGACCACCGAATGCATCAGCACCCGCGTCGTCCCGGCCGCCTGGGGTTCGGCGAGGCGAGCCTCCATCCAATCCGCGGCATCGGCTTGTTCGAGCCGGACCGGGCGCTCGCGCAGCATGGAGATCGCAGCCGCGAGGCGCGCCGCGCGGTCTGGCTTCTCGGCCCAGACATAAGCGGCGAGCCGCGCTGCCGCGGCCGGATCCGTCGCGTCTATGATCTTGATGTCACAGCCGCGAGTGCTGACGATCTCGATCGGTACGACCGGCGGAGGCGGCCCCTGCCATTCGGGCACGATCGTGACCGGAGACGAAGCCGGGCCGACCAGGGTGCCGCCGAGATCGAAGCAGTACCGATCGATCATCAGGTTCAGGCCGGCGCTCGATCCGATTTCGAGCAGCTCGATTCGCGGACCGTGGCGCCGCGCGATCTCGAGCAGACCGGTCATCAGTGCCGCCGAACGCCCGGGCTCATTGGTCTGGGGCGGACCGTCGAGCCAGGGCAGCAGCGCGGCATCATGCTCGACAAGGACTCGGGCCAGTTCAGCCTGCACCGCATCGGGATCGGACACCGCGCCGTCGAAAACCGCGGCGAGCCCGGCATCCTGGCCGGCGAGGACCAGCGCGTGCAATCCCCCGACGAGTCGCAGCGGAACAGCGTCGCGCGTCGGCTCGCCCGGCCAATCGAGCAGCGCTGCGCCAACCCTGCTGTCCCGGTCTAGTCCCCGCGCCAGCGCGGCGCAGATCCGCGCATAGACCGGCGCGTCCATCGCCTTGCAATAATGTTCCTGGATCAAAAATGCGCCGCGGACATTCTGCTCGTTCATAGGGCCTCCGTGCCGCGTCTGTTGCGCCCGCGAGGGGCCGCAAGTAAAGCCCCGCTCACTCATGGCCGATCCGATCATCATCGCCGTCCCCAAAGGGCGCATCCTCACCGAGGCAGTGCCGCTGCTCGAGCGTGCCGGGATCACACCCGAAGCCGCGTTCGGCGACGAGGACAGCCGGGCGCTGCGCTTTTCGACGAGCAACCCCGGGATCGACCTGATCCGGGTACGCGCGTTCGACGTCGCGACCTTCGTCGCGCATGGCGCGGCGCAGCTCGGCATCGTCGGGTCCGACGTGCTGGCCGAGTTCGACTATTCGGAGCTCTATGCGCCGGTCGACCTGGGGATCGGGCATTGCCGGCTGTCAGTCGCCGAGCCGGCCGACATGGCCGAGACGGACGATCCGCGCGGCTGGAGCCATGTGCGGATCGCGACCAAATATCCCTATGTCACGCGGCGCCATTTCGAGGCACGCGGCGTCCAGGCCGAGTGCGTGAAGCTCAACGGCGCGATGGAACTGGCCCCGACGCTGGGCCTGGCACCGCGGATCGTTGATCTCGTCTCTTCGGGCAAGACGCTGAAGGAGAACGGGCTGGTCGAAGTCGAGGTGATTGCCGAAGTCACCTCGCGGCTGATCGTCAACCGGGCTGCGTTCAAGACCCGGGCAGAGATAGTGCCGCTGGTCGAGGCGTTCCGGCGGGCCGTGGCGATGGAGCAGGCGGCGTGAGCGGCCCCTCCAATCTCCCCTCCCCTTCAGGGAAGGGGTTGGGGGTGGGGCCTCTATTCATCCTTCATCGTTCGTGGGTGTGGAGATGCCCCACCCCAACCCCTCCCCTGAAGGGGAGGGGCTTGAAGTGATCCGGCTCTCCACCTCTGAGCCTGGATTCGAACGGGCCTTCACCACCCTCGTCAACGCGCGTCGCGAGGCCGACGCGGATGTCGCGCGGGACGTGCGGACCATCGTCGCAAGCGTGCGCGACGAGGGTGATGCGGCGGTGCAGGCATTCACGAAAAAGTTCGACCGGCACGATCTCAACGCTACCGGCTGGCGGATCGAAAAGGCCGATTGGCTTGCCGCACTGAACGGGCTCGAGCCGGAACTGCGCGCGGCGTTGGAGCTCGCGGCGGAACGCATCGCCACCTATCACCTCAAGCAGAAGCCAGCGGACAGCGACGAGATCGACTCCGCCGGCGTCAGGCTGGGCGCCCGGTGGAACGCGATTCAGAATGCCGGCATCTACATCCCGGGCGGTCGCGCTGCCTATCCTTCCTCGGTGCTGATGAACGCGATTCCCGCCAAGGTGGCCGGAGTCGAGCGGCTGGTGATGGTGACGCCGACGCCCGATGGCGAGGTCAATCCGCTGGTGCTGGCCGCTGCCCATATCGCCGGCGTGGACGAGATCTGGCGGATCGGCGGGGCGCAGGCGATCGCGGCGCTGGCTTATGGCACCGGCCGGATCGCCGCAGTCGATGTGATCACCGGGCCGGGCAATGCCTGGGTCGCCGAGGCCAAGCGCCAGCTTTACGGCGTGGTCGGGATCGACATGGTCGCCGGGCCGAGCGAGATCGTGGTGGTGGCGGATGGAAAGAACGATCCGCACTGGATCGCGGCCGACCTGCTGAGCCAGGCCGAGCATGATCCGACCAGCCAGTCGATCCTGTTCACGGACGATGCCGCGTTCGGCAAGGCAGTGGCCGAGGCAGTCGATCTTCAGATCGGTCAACTCTCCACCGCGCAGGTGACTCGGGCGAGTTGGGACGCGAACGGGGCGATCATCGTCACCGCCGACCTGTTCGAGGCGATCCCGCTGGTCGACCGGCTCGCACCCGAACATCTCGAACTGGCGTGCGACGATCCGCAGGCGCTGTTCGACCGCGTGCGCCATGCAGGCTCCGTATTCCTGGGCCGGCACACGCCCGAGGCGATCGGCGACTATGTCGCCGGGCCCAACCATGTCCTGCCGACCGGCCGGCGCGCCCGCTTCGCGTCGGGCCTCTCGGTGCTCGACTTCATGAAACGCACCAGCTTCCTCCAGCTCGACCAAGCGGCGCTGAGCGCGGTCGGCCCGGCGGCCGTAGCGCTGGCCGAGGCGGAGGGGCTTCCCGCCCATGCGAAATCAGTGGCGCTCCGCCTCGCGGGTGACCAGACGGAATTGAATCTATGACCAAGTTGAACGCCCGATCCAAGGCCCGCGCCGCCGCGCGGCTTGCCGCCACCCAGGCGCTCTATCAGCACGAGATGGAGGGAACGCCGGTCGCCAAGCTGCTGCACGAATTCCACCAGCATCGGCTCGGCGCGACGATCGAGGACGCTGAATATGCCGAAGCCGAGGTCGATTTCTTCGATGATATCGTGAAGGGTGCCACCGCGCGCCAGGGCGAAATCGACGTGGCGATCGCGGGCAAGCTGGCCAAGGGATGGGCGCTCGAACGGCTCGACCGCTCGATGCGCGCGATCCTGCGCGCGGGGACGTACGAGCTGATCGCGCGGGCCGACGTGCCGACGGCGACGGTGATCACGGAATATGTCGATGTCGCGCACGCCTTTTTCGACAAGCGCGAGGCCGGTTTCGTCAACGGTCTGCTCGATGCGATCGCGAAGGATGTTCGCTCTTAATCCTCCCCCGGAAGGGGAGGAACTAGGGTGAACGAAGCCGAGTTTCTCGCCGCGCTCCGCACCCTGCCGCTGCATCCGGCGGCGCGAGGATTGCTTGACGATGCCGCCCTGCTCGATGCGGGTGGCCCACTGGTCCTAACCAGCGACACCATCGTCGAGGGAGTGCACTTCCTGCCCACCGATCCGGCCGTGGATGTCGCCTGGAAGCTCGGCGCGGTGAATATGTCGGATCTGGCCGGCAAGGGCGCACTGCCCCTGGGCATGATGCTCAATTATACATTGGCCGGGGATTCCGCCTGGGATGCCGGCTTCATCGAAGGGCTGCGTCAACTCGATTGCAAGCTGATCGGCGGGGATACGGTATCGCTCCCCTCGGGCGCGGCACGCATACTCACCCTGACCGCCTTCGGCATCGACGCAGCCGCCCCGCCTCGAAGCGGTGCTCGGGCGGGCGATGCGCTTTACGTCACCGGTACGATCGGGGATGCGGGTGCGGGGCTCGCGATCGCCCGCGGGGCGGACGGGCCCGACGAATTGCTCACCGCCTATCGCCGCCCGATGCCTCGCATCGGCGACGGACGCGCGCTCGCCCCATTCGTCCATGCGATGATGGACGTCTCCGATGGGCTGCTGATCGATGGTGCCCGCATGGCTGAGGCAAGCGGGCTCGCGCTGGAGATCGACCTGGCCGCCGTGCCGCTGTCCCCCGCTTATCGCAGCTTCGCCGGCGACAGCCGAGAAGCCCGCATCGCTGCGGCGACGGCGGGGGACGATTATCAATTGCTGTTCGCGGCGCCAGCCGGCTTCGCCCTGCCGGTGCCCGCCACCCGGATCGGGCGCTTCGCCGCCGGATCGGGACTGAGCCTGCGCGAAGGCACCGAAATGGTGGCAGTCCCGTCCCGCCTCGGCTTCGAGCACGCCGGCTGAGCGGCTTGCGCTCGGGGCACGCCCCTTTATACATCCCCGCAAATCGTTGACGACACGGGTCTTAAGGCCCGGCGCAGCGGAACCAGGGGAAGGATACATATGACGATTGTCTATGCGGCCATGATCTGCGGCCTCATCGCCGTGCTTTATGGCGTCATTACCAGCCGACAGATTCTTGCCGCCAGTCCGGGCAACGAGAAGATGCAGGACATCGCCGCCGCCATCGCGGAAGGCGCCAAGGCCTATCTCGGCCGGCAATATCGCACCATCGCCATCGTCGGAATCGTCGTGGCCATCCTGGTCGGCTATTTCCTCGGCATCATCTCAGCCGTCGCCTTCGCGATCGGCGCAATCCTGTCGGGCGTGACCGGTTTCATCGGCATGAACGTGTCGGTGAAGGCCAATGTCCGCACGGCAGAGGCCGCGCGCACATCGCTGCAAGGCGGCCTGACCATGGCATTCCGCTCCGGTGCAGTGACGGGCATGCTGGTCGCGGGCCTCGGCCTGCTCGCGATCACCGGGCTGTTCTGGTACCTCATCGCGCAGGGCAAGTACGATCTCGCCGTGCAGGCCGATCGCCGTGTCGTGGTCGACTCGCTCGTCGCCCTTGCCTTCGGTGCCTCGCTGATCTCGATCTTCGCGCGTCTCGGCGGCGGCATCTTCACCAAGGCGGCCGACGTCGGCGCCGACCTAGTCGGCAAGGTCGAGGCCGGCATTCCCGAGGACGACCCGCGCAACCCCGCTACCATCGCCGATAACGTCGGTGACAATGTCGGCGATTGTGCCGGCATGGCAGCCGATCTGTTCGAGACCTATGTCGTCACCATCGGCGTCACGATGGCCTCGATCGCGCTGCTACTGCCCAATGCGGACCAGCTGTTCCAGCTAATGACTCTGCCGCTGCTCGTCGGCGGCGTCTGCGTGATCACCTCGATCATCGGCACCTATATGGTCCGTCTCGGCGCAAGTGAGTCGATCATGGGTGCGCTCTACAAGGGCTTCTGGACGACCGTCGTCCTCTCGATCCCGGCGATCTATTTCGCCACCCAATATGTGCTGGGCGACATGGGCACCGTGATCGGCGGCGGCTCGTTCCTCGACGGCGACGTTACCGTCACCACCGGCTTTACCGGCATGGCGCTGTTCTGGTGCATGATGATCGGCCTCGCGCTCACCGGCGCGCTGGTGTGGATCACGGAATATTACACGGGCACCAATTATCGCCCGGTCCGCTCGATCGCCAAGGCATCCGAAACCGGCCATGGCACCAACGTCATCCAGGGTCTCGCGGTCAGCCTCGAAAGCCCCGCGCTGCCGACCATCGTGATCTCGGTCGCGGTGATCGCAACCTATCAGCTCGCGGGCATCATCGGGATCGCCTTCGGCGCAACCGCGATGCTGGCGCTCGCCGGCATGGTCGTGGCGCTCGATGCTTACGGCCCCGTCACGGACAATGCGGGCGGCATCGCCGAAATGGCCGGCCTGCCGGAGGACGTCCGTCACCGCACCGACGCGCTCGATGCGGTGGGCAACACCACCAAGGCAGTGACCAAGGGCTATGCGATCGGCTCCGCAGCGCTCGCCGCCCTGGTGCTGTTCGGTGCTTACACGACCGATCTGGGCATCTACTTCCCCGATCTCGCGGTCGATTTCTCGCTGAGCAACCCTTACGTCATCGTCGGCCTGCTGCTCGGCGCGCTGCTGCCGTTCAGCTTCGGCGCGTTCGGCATGACCGCGGTAGGCCGTGCGGCAGGATCGGTCGTGGAGGACGTCCGCGCTCAGTTCCGCGACAATCCGGGCATCATGGCGGGCACCAGCCGCCCCGATTATGCCCGCACCGTCGACCTCGTCACCAAGGCAGCGATCAAGGAGATGATCATACCATCGCTGCTGCCGGTGCTGGCACCGATCGCGGTCTATTTCATCATCACGGCGGTGGCTGGCCAGGCGAGCGGCTTCGCGGCGCTCGGCGCACTGCTGCTCGGCGTGATTGTGTCGGGGCTGTTCGTCGCCATCTCGATGACCTCGGGCGGCGGCGCCTGGGACAATGCGAAGAAGTATATCGAGGACGGCAATCACGGCGGCAAGGGCAGCGAGGCCCACAAGGCCGCGGTGACCGGCGACACGGTGGGCGATCCCTACAAGGACACGGCAGGGCCTGCGGTGAACCCAATGATCAAGATCACCAACATCGTCGCGCTGCTGCTGCTCGCAGCACTGGCGCACGCTGCCTGAAACAGGCGGGGGAGCACTCCTCCCTCCGACCTGCGGAACAGGCCCCGTCCGGCGACGCCGGGCGGGGCCTTTCCTTGTGACCGCGAATGCCCCGATTCGGCGCCAATCGCCTGAACATGCTGACTTTCGCGCGGTGCGGCAGTCGTTTACCGTGCGCACAAAGCTGTTCGGGGGGAACGATCGTGCGGGGAATGTTTTTGCGCGCGGGTGCGCTGCTGATGTCGGGCTCGGCGGCGATCGCCGGCCAGAGCGCGTCCGATAGGGCCATAACTGCGCCGGCACCGGCCGCCGCGCCCATCGCGGCCGAGCAGTTCGCGCGCCTCCCCTTTATCGAGGGGCCACAATTGTCGCCGGACGGGACCAAAATCGCGGCGCGAATTGCGGTGAACGGCGTGCAGCGGCTCGCGATCATTCCACGCGGCGACCCCAGCAAGATGGTCCAGATCAACGAAGGTGCCGTGGACCTCAACAGCTGGACTTGGGTGAACAACGACTGGCTGATTGCCCAGGTCGGCGCCACGGCACCCGTAGAGGGCGACAGCTGGTATCTGCGGCGCGCGATGGGGGTCAGCGCCGACGGCAAGAAAATGGTGATGCTGGGCAAGCAGGACGCAGCGCAGAACGCCGACGACATCCTGTGGATGGCCCGCGACGGCACACCGCGCGTCCTGCTAGCGATGCAGACGTCGGTCTATTCGAGCGATGCCGGTTTCTGGCCGGAGGTACGCGAATTCGACATCTCGACCGGCAGAGCAAAGCGCATCCTGGCACCCACGCTCAACGTCATGGACTGGTATGCCGACGGGGCCGGCACGGTTCGCCTCGGCATCGCCTATGTCGATTCGACGCGCAGTTACCGGATGCTCTACCGCGAGCGGAAGGACCAGTCCTTCCGCACCATCGACCGTGTCCGCGGCCCGGGCAAATCGCTCGGCAACGTCCCGGCGATGTTCCTGCCGGAACCGGGCAAGGCGATCGCCTTTGACGACGATGACGGATTCAACGCGATCTACAATCTCGACCTGGCGACGCTGAAAACCGGAGAGAAGCTGTTCGACGTCGCCGGCTATGACGTCGGGAGCCTGATTGCCGATGAGAGCCACACGCGGATCATAGGGGTGCGCTATACCGACAGGCGGGCCCGCACTCACTGGTTCGATCCGACACTTGCCGAGGTCCAGGCGCAGATCGACAAGGCGGTAGGCACGCGCAACGCGCAGATCGTCTCCTGGAACCGCGATTTCAGCAGCCTGATCATCTTTGTCGGCGGGCCCGATTACCCCGGCAGCTATTATACCTACAGGCCCGACGAGGGGGTGATGCACCTGCTTGCGGCCGTTAACGAGTGGCTTGGCAAGACGGCTTTCGCCCCCGTCAGCACGATCCGCTACAAGGCGCGCGACGGGCTCGAAATCCAGGCGGTGCTGACTCGCCCCAAGGGCGCAACGAAGAATCTGCCGCTGATCGTGATGCCGCATGGCGGGCCGTTCGCGCGCGACGACGAGAGCTGGGATTGGTGGGCGCAGTTCCTGGCAAGCCGAGGCTATGCCGTGCTCCAGCCCAATTATCGCGGTTCATCCGGCTTCGGCACGGAATTTTCGGAAAAAGGCAACGGCCAATGGGGCCTCGCGATGCAGGACGATCTGATCGACGCGATCGCCTGGGCAGCCAAAGAGGGGATCGCCGATCCCAAGCGCGTCTGCATCGTCGGGGCTTCCTATGGCGGTTACGCGGCGCTTCGCGCGGCACAACGCGATCACGGAACCTATCGCTGCGCGGTTTCCTATGCGGGGGTCTCGGATATGGCGGCGATCCTCCGCTATGACGGCGGCTACCTGAACGGTGGCCGCAGCAAGGATTTCTGGCGCACCCAGGCGACCGACCTGAAGGCCGCGTCACCCGTCAATTTCGCGAGTGCGTTTTCCATTCCGGTGCTGATCATGCACGGCAAAGTCGATGCCAGGGTGCCAGTGAAGCAATCGCGCGAGATGGTCGAGAAGCTGAAGGCGGCGGGCAAACCCTATCGCTATATCGAGCAACCCAAAGGCGACCATCATTTCTCGCAGGAGGCGGATCGTGTGCAGTTCCTGAAGGAGCTCGAGGCATTCCTGAAGGAATATAATCCGGCGTGAGGGGGGCCGGACAGGCGATACGGGCTGACGCTTCCCTTTTTGCGCCTCGTACGCTAAGGCGCGCGCTCACGATTTCCCCAACATCGCTAGAGGTTTGTTTGGCCAAGGAAGAATTGCTCGAAATGCGCGGCCAGGTGGTGGAGCTTCTGCCCAACGCCATGTTCCGCGTAAAACTCGAAAACGACCACGAAATTCTCGGCCACACCGCCGGCAAGATGCGCAAGAACCGCATCCGCGTGCTGGTGGGCGACGAGGTGCTTGTCGAGCTGACCCCGTACGACCTGACCAAGGGTCGCATCACCTACCGCTTCAAGTGACGCGCGCCGCGTGTCATCCCGGTGAAGGCCGGGATCCCGGCTGAATGGAGCCGCCAGTGCGGCTCGTCCTCGCTTCCACCTCCCCGCGCCGCCGCGACCTGCTCGCGCGGCTCGGTGTCGAGCCGGCGCGTGTCGCCGCCCCCGATGTCGACGAAACCCCGCTGCCCGGTGAGTTGCCGCGCGTCCATGCGCTGCGCCTGGCCGAAGCGAAGGCGCGCGCGATCGACCGGGCGCCTGGCGAGATCGTGCTGGCCGGCGATACGGTGATCGCGCTGGGCCGCCGGATCCTGGGCAAGGCCGATGACGCGCCGGCCCTGCGCCGCATGCTCGGCCTGCTCTCAGGACGCCGCCATCATTGCCTGACCGCCGTCTGCGTGATCGACGCGACCGGCACGGCGCGCACGCGCCTGTCCGATACGATCGTCGCGTTCAAGCCGCTGACCGCGGCCGAGATCGACGGCTATGTCGCGAGCGGCGAGGGCCTTGGCAAGGCGGGCGGCTATGCGATCCAGGGTCGGGCGGAGGCGTTCGTACGCTTTCTATCGGGCAGCCATTCGGGGGTGATCGGCCTGCCGCTGTTCGAGACGCGCGCATTGCTCGTGACCGCCGGGCTTGATCTTGGCTGAGTGGCTGTACGAGGCCGGAATCGGCGAAGCGCGGGCGGCGCTGGTCGACGACGGGATCGTCGAGGCGCGAATCGAGGTCGATGACGGCGCTCCGCGAGTCGGCGCGATCCTGCCAGCCCGGCTGGTCGAGATCACCGTCAGGGGCCGCGAAGGCCGTGTAGCGCTCGACGGCGGCGGCGAGGCGCTGCTTGCGCCGCTGCCAGTGGGCATCACGCAGGGCGCGGCGCTGACGGTCGAGATCGTGCGCGAGGCAATCCCCGAGCCGGGCCGGCCCAAGCTGGCCAGGGCCGTGCCCGCCGAGCCCGGCGCGGCCCCCACCCCCGGGCCCGACCTGCTGGCACGAATCACCGCATCGGGTGACCCGGTGCGGCAGCTCCGCGCGCACGAGCCCGACCATCTTGAAACAGCGGGCTGGTCCGAGATTCTGGAAGAGGCAGTAACCGGGGAAATCTTCTTTTCGGGCGGTGCGTTGCGCATGTCACCAACCCCGGCGATGACGCTATTCGATGTGGACGGTCAGCCACCGCTGGAGGCGCTGGCGGTTGCCGGTGCGCATGCTGCGGGCGCCGCAATCGTTCGCCACGATATCGGGGGCTCGATCGGGATCGACTTCCCCACGATCGAGGGCAAGGCCGCACGCCAGGCAGTGGCCGCGGCGATCGATGCCGCGCTTCCACCACCGTTCGAGCGTACCGCGATGAACGGCTTCGGCTTTCTGCAGATCATCCGGCGGCGCGCACGGGCGTCGCTGCCCGAATTGCTGCTGGCCGACCGGGCAGGAGCCGAGGCGCGCGCCCTGTTCCGGGCGATCGAGCGGACCCCGCCGCCGGGCTCGCGGCACCACCGGGTGGCCCCGCGCGTTCTCGCCTGGCTGACCGCACGCCCGGGCCTCGTCGCCGAACTGGCGCGGCGCACCGGTATGGATCATGAATTCGAGGCACGATAGATGGCGAAGAACGACAAATGCCCGATCTGCGGCAAAGCAGCTACGCCGGAGCATACGCCGTTCTGCAGCCGCGGCTGCCGTGACCGCGATCTGCTGCAATGGCTCGGCGAGGGCTATCGCATCCCGGCGGGGCCAGCCGATCCGGAAGATCCATCGGCATCACCGCGCGGGCTGGACAGCGCCAACGACGCCGATTAAGAGGCCCGCTCTTTCCGGCGCCCTCCACGCGGCGCCAGGCAAGCCCGGGTAGCTCAGTTGGTAGAGCATGCGATTGAAAATCGCAGTGTCGGCGGTTCGATCCCGTCCCCGGGCACCACATTTCCAGCCCTGCTGCCGCTACACCGCCGTCTGTGGCCTTCCCCGTGCATTGAGGGTCGCCATGATTTAGGTTCGTCAGGCCAACGTAATATACATCAAACAGCTTAACGGGCCGGATCGTCGATGCCCAGAAGCGGCGACGGCCCATCGGCGCGGTCCTGGTTTCTATACGCCATTGAGATGGTGTTATACTTACGGGGGAGCGATCGCGCCGCATTTTTTATAAAAAATAATGATGTTAAACATAGCCATCATTACCATTTTGTTCCGCGAAGTTGTTTATATTATTAAATGACGCAGAAAAAAATCCTGGCCCGTTTCTGATCGCAAACAATACTGCAACACATTATCAATCACATGGAAATGTTTATTATCGGACATGCGCCGTTCCATCTTGGCGTTTTTGCTTTGGCCCTGTTAATGATCCATTCGACACGCTCGAGTGTATGAGGGGTCAGTTAGGGTGGGAGAGGGATCGGATGGGCGTTCGCCGAACGGGGCATCGACCGGACCGTATATCGTTCCCGGCCTGTTGCTGATCACGGGATCGATCGGTGGGTGCGGATTGCTGGCTTGGGCGGTGTTTGCGGATGCGCCCAGGGGAATCGCCCTCCTGGCGGTATTCTGCAATGCCCTTCTCGTCGGCCTGTTGCTGTGGCTGGCGCTGGATCGCCTGACGCGCCAGCGGCGTGCCCTGCAGGAGGTATCGATGGCGCTCGACATCGCGGCGATCGCCCTGACGCGCCCCGATGGCGAAATCACCTATTGGTCGCAGGGCTGCGAACAGCTCTTCGGCTGGCCCGCAGCCGAGGCAATAGGTCGCAAAAAGCATGATTTGCTCCATTCCCGGCCCGGGCACGCCGCCGCCGGCGTGACGGAGCAGGTAGTGCTTGAGCAGTGCCACGACGGCAGGGCGATCAGCGTGCTCGAACACATCCAGGTGCTGGAACGGCGCGGACGCGAAAATCTGTACGTGGTGCGCATGCTCGACATCTCCGAGCGCGTCGCCGCCGAGACCGCGCTGCGATTGAGCGAAGCGCGGCTCGCAGTGGCAGCCGAGGCGCACCAACTCGGGGTATCGCAATGGGACGTCAAAACCGATCGACTGGAATGGTCGGCCGGATCGGAGCAGCGCCTCGGCCTGCCGACCGGCGCGCTGGCGACGTTCCAGGACTGGTATGCTTTTGTCGACCCGGACGATGCGCAAAGAGTGCTGGATACGATCAATCGGGCCGTTGCCAATCATGACGACCGGGCCTTCTTCAGATACCGGTTCCGCCAGATCGATGGTGCAAGCCGCACGATCGAGGGGGCGGCCCGGTGCTTCTACGACGAGCATGGCACGCTGGAGACCGTGATCGGCGCCAATCTGGATGTCACGGAACGCAACGAGCGCGAGACGGCGTCGCAGCTTCGCTCGATCATCGAAACGATCCCGGATGCAACGGTCGTGATCGATTCCGCCGGCATCGTGCGCAGCTTCAGCCCCGCCGCCGAGCGCATGTTCGGCGTCGATGCCGCCGGCGCGATCGGGCGCAGCGTGAAGTTCCTGATGCCGGACGCGATCGCCGACGGGCACGATTCGTCGCTGGAGCGTTATCTGGAGACCGGCGAACGGCGCATGATCGGCAGCACGCGGGAGCTGACGGGGCGCCGCGCCGACGGATCGCCCTTCCCCGTAGAAGTCAATATCGGCGAGGCCTGGCTGAACGGCGAGCGGATCCTCATGGGGGTCATCCGCGACCTCTCCGATCGGATCTCTGCCGAGCAGCGGATGAGCGACCTCAACGCCGAGCTCGCCCATCTGTCCCGCCAGAGCGCGATGAGCGAACTTGCCGCCGATCTGGCGCATGAACTCAACCAGCCGCTCAGCGCGACCGCCAATTTCCTGGCAACCGCGCGAATCCTGATCGAGCGCGGCGAGGATGGCGGCCAGGTAGCCGATCTGCTGCGCCTGGGCGAGGAACAGACGCTGCGATCGGGCGAGATCATCCGCCGCCTGCGCGACTTCCTGGCCAAGCGCGAAGGCGAGATGCGGGTCGAAACGCTCGAGATGGTCGTGCGCGAAGCAGTCGAGCTGGTGCTGTTCGGCACTGCCCAGTTCGATATCCGCCTGACCTACGCGCTCGATCCGGCTGCCGACAAGGTCTTTGCCGACCGTATCCAGATCCAGCAGGTACTGGTCAATTTGCTCCGCAATGCGGTCGATGCGCTGCGGCCCCAGCCGGTCGGGACGCGGGAGATCATCATCGCCTCGCGCGCGGTAGGCGACAGCCTGATCGAGGTATCGGTCAGCGACAGCGGGCCCGGCCTGCCGGCCGAAATCGACAAGCGACTGCAATCCCGCTTCACCACGACCAAGGACGGCCCGGCAATGGGCATCGGGCTGTCGATCTCGCGACGAATCGTCGAGGCCCATGGCGGAACGCTCGTCGCGGAGAACAGGCCGGACCGGGGTGCCATTTTCCGCTTCACCTTGCCCGCGCTGGAGGAGATTGAGGAATGACCCGCAGCATCTATCTTGTCGA
The DNA here is from genome assembly GCF_036663735.1 of Parasphingomonas zepuensis. NCBI lineage: Bacteria > Pseudomonadati > Pseudomonadota > Alphaproteobacteria > Sphingomonadales > Sphingomonadaceae > Parasphingomonas > Parasphingomonas zepuensis. The sequence goes on from NZ_JAXOJO010000005.1 coordinate 526,866, forward strand.
CGACGACGACGCGGTGCGCGCCTCTCTGCACAGCCTGATGTCGCTGCAATCCGATCTGCTGGTCCGAAGCTTTCGCAGCGGCGACCTGTTCCTGTCGAGCGCCGGCGATCTCGATCCCGGTGTCCTGCTGCTCGATTTCCATATGCCTGGATCGAACGGAATCGAAGTGCTCAGCGCGCTGCGCGATCGCAACATCAAGAAATTCGCGCCGGTGATTCTCACCGGCGAAGGCAATGTCGGACTTGCGGTGCAGGCGATGAAAGCGGGCGCGCTGGACTTCATCGAGAAGCCCTATGAGGCCGAAACGCTGTTGCGTACTGTCGAGGTCGCCTTCTCGCGCCTAGCCGAGGACAGCGCCGCCGCCGCGCATGCCGAACAGGCCAGGATCAAGATCGCGGGATTGTCCCCGCGCGAGCGCGACGTGCTGATGGGCCTGATCGAAGGGCGCGCCAACAAGGTGATTGCGTTCGAGCTCGATATCAGCCCGCGCACCGTTGAAATCTATCGCGCCAATCTGATGACCAAGCTCGGCGTACGCAGCCTGCCCGAGGCCCTGCGGATCGCTTTCGTGGCGGGGCTCATCGGGCAACCATAGCGATCCGCATTCTCATTCGTCCTGACCACGCCATGGCCCGGCGGACACGGGCATCCGCCAGTCCGCCAGCGTGTCGACCACATCGGCCAGCGCCCGGCCATGGTGCACCGTACGCAGCCGATCGGCGGCCAGCGCTCCATCCAGGCTGTCCGCGATGACGATGATGCCCCCCCAGTTATCGCTGTCGATGAGCGGCTGAAGCCGGTCGCCCAGCGCCGCTTCGTCGATCACCAGAATCCGGGGCGCCGGCGCGGCCCGATGAAGGAGAGGATCGTCCGGATCCGCATCGAGCGTGACGAGGCTTTCGCCCTGGAGCGACAGGCGCGCGATCAGCGCGCTCCGCAGGCTGTGGTCGCGTACGATCAGGACGATCAATTCCGTTGACGTCACGACACAGCCGATCTCGATGGATGGGAGCCCCGTTGAGGCTAATCATGTCGATCCCGCCGATCTGCTCGGGAAAAACACGTAGCGACCAATGTCGCATCATCGTTACCATTCGGTTGAACACCACTGACAGCGACATGGATCAGAGGATGATGCGGAACAACGCACCGCCTGCGTGTCCGTCGAGAATGTCGATCGTGCCGCGATGCGCGACCACGACCTGCCGGGCGAGGTTCAGCCCCACTCCATTACCCTCGGCGCGAGTGGTGAAGAAAGGCAGGAAAATGTCACGCCGCAGATTCTCCGGCACCCCCGTCCCACTGTCCTCTACCTCGATCCAGATACGGCCCGCCACGTTGGACAGACCAAGCCGCACCCAGGGCCGGGCCGCACCACGTCGCGTCGCCTCGGCCGCGTTGCGGAGCAGGTTGATCAGCACCTGCGCCAGCAGATCGGGATCTGCATCGAGGACCAGGCCGGGCTCGATCTCGAGCGTGAGCGGCACATCGGCCCATTCGGCCGCGAACAACCGGGAAAGCTCGGCGGCAAAGGGCGCAACCTCGAACGACCGACGGCGCAGCTCGGGCGCGTGGGAGACAGCGCGGTAGCTGTCTATGAAGCGGCGCAGTCCCTCGGCGCGTCGGGCGAGCGTTGTTACGGCGACTCGCGCGTCGGGAACGTCGGGTGGCTCGGCGTCGAGCAGCAGCTGAGCGGTGCCCGCCAGCGAGGTCACCGGGGTCAGCGAGTTCAGTATCTCATGCGTCAGAACGCGGACGAGATCGGTCTGCGCGGCCATCTCGATCGTATCGAGCGTGCCCTCGACCGGCTCGACCGTCACTGCGCGGATACGCAGGCCAAGCCGTTCGAGCGACGCCGAACGCACGATCGCCCGCTGCGGGCCGCCGGCCATGCGCAGGATGAGCAGTTCCCGCCGCGGCTCGCCCATGTCGCCCAGCCGCGCGGACAGGGTCGCCCCATAAACCGCAAAATCTTCGGGCCGGCTGCCTTGGTGCCGGCCGAACAGCCGCCGTGCGGCCTTGTTGGCAAGCGTAACGCCATGCGCTGCGTCGACCGTCAGCAGGGCGATCGGCAGATCGTCGACCAATGCCTCGAGATAGCGCGTCTCGCGCGCCGCACGATCGCGCTCCTCCTGCAGCCCGCGCATCGCCGTATCGAGCGCCGCCGCCAGCTCGCTGAAGCCCGCCCCGCCGCGCCCGTCGACGCGGGTCGCGAAGTCCTTGCCGTTCAGCGCCTCGATGAAGCGGGCGATGGTGCGGTTGGTGCGATCGATATGCGCCCAAAGACCGACCACCGCGGCGAGGACGAGCAGGCCGGCGAGGATCCGTGCCGCCGCCAGCCCCGCCACCTCGAACGACCAGAGGAACGCAGCAAGCGCGGCGAGCAGCGCGACGACCCACGCGGCGAGAAGCAGCGTGAAGCGGCGATCAAAGCCCATGCTTCTCCATCCGGCGATAGAGCGCCGCCCGCGACAGGCCGAGCGCCGTCGCGGCCATCGAGATGTTGTAGCCGTTCTGCTTCAGCGCCTCCTCGACCAGCCGCCGTTCCACCTTTTCGAGATTGAGCTCCGACGCGGGCGGCGCGACCACTGCCTCAGGCGCGACGCGTGGCGCCGAACCGCCGAGGGGGAAATCCTCCGGCTCGAGCGGCGCGTCGCCCGCCAGGATCACCGCTCGCTCGATCGCGTGGCGCAGCGCCCGGACATTGCCCGGCCAGTCATGCGCGGCAAGCGCGGCCCGAGCCGCCGATGTCAGCTCGGGCACCGGCCGGTTGTAGCGTCGGGCATAATGATCGAGGAAATGGGCGACCAGCGCCGCGACGTCTTCCCGTCGGTCGCGCAGGGGCGGCAGCTCGACCTCGACCGTGTTGAGGCGGAACAGCAGATCCTGCCGGAAATGCCGGTCGTCGCGCAGCATCTGCGGCGTCATGTTGGTCGCCGCTATCACGCGGATGTCGACCGGGATCGGGCGATTGGCCCCGACCGGCGTGACCTGGCGCTGCTCCAGCACGGTGAGCAGCTTTGGCTGGAGATGCAGCGGCAGATTGCCGATCTCGTCCAGAAACAGCGTGCCGCCGTCAGCCGCCTGAATCCGGCCGATCCGATCGGTACGGGCATCGGTGAAGGCCCCCTTCACATGGCCGAACAGCTCGGAATCGATCAGCTCGGTGGCGATCGCGCCGAGATCGACCGTCAGCATCGGATGGCGCGCCCGCAGCGACTGATTGTGAAGCGCGCGCGCGACCAGTTCCTTGCCCGTCCCATTCTCGCCGAGCACCAGCACATTCGCCTCGGTCGGGGCCGCACGAGCGACCAGCGAATGGACCCGGGCCATCGCGGGCGAATTGCCGATCAGCGGGGTAGCCGTCCCCGGCGCCGGATCGGTAATCGCGACGACGCGCGCCTTCTCGACCGCCACCGCGCGCCGCGAGCGACGGAGCGAGGCGGCGGTGCGTACGGTCGCGAGCAGGCGCTCGTTCGACCATGGCTTCGACACGAAATCGGTGGCCCCGCGCTTCATCGCCTCCACCGCGACATTCACGCCGGCATGGGCGGTGATCATCACCACCACGAGCTCGGGATCGATCGCGAGCAGGCGATCGAGCCAGGCCAGCCCCTCCGCCGCATCGGTCGCGCCGCGCGCAAAATTGGCGTCGAGCAGGACCACATCGGCCGAACGGCCGGCAATCGCCGTGATCGCCTCGTCGGGCGAGCGGGCGGTGACGACGTCGTGAAACAGGCTGCGCAGCAACAGGCGTGCCGCGACGAGGATGTCCTCGTCATCGTCCACCACGACGCAAAGATCGAATTCCGCCTGCTTCCCCATTGACCGCTCCCGTACAATCCACGTGCGAAATCGGACAGTCAATTTCCGTGCCAGAAACCGGCCCCCGGGAAAATCACCCGCAAATCCGCCGCTTTGGCCATCTGGCACGCGCCATGCTGAACGGATCATTGCCGATCCGGCACAATAGGAGAAGACCCATGAAACTAACCCTGAAGCCGCACATCCTGAGCGCGATCGCTGCGCTCGCCATCACGGCCTGCCTGACCTTTGCATCGGCTGCGCCCGTCGTGACGGTCGCGTCGCTCAGCGGCGGCCAGATCGCGTGACCCGGATTTGCGTCCGGTTCCGGACGGCCATGTCCGGAACCGGACAGTGGATCGAGCATCAGCCGTGACCCGGCCCGCAATCAGGACTGGCACGCCGCTTGCTGAGCCTGCTCCGGACAAAGGAGTGGCAATGAGTGTCGTACGCATGACGGGAGACCAGCCGGGCGACCGCCCGGTGACGGGTAGCGGGATGGACCGGGTCGTCGAGACCAAAAAGCTGTCGCGGCGCACCCGCATCGGGATCGCCGGTGGCGCGCTGCTGATCCTGCTCCTCGCCTTCTGGTTCTTCGCCCCGCGCGGTGGATCGCAGACCGTCGCCGCCGATCGGCTCACCATTTCGCCAGTCCGCACCGGCACCTTCGAGGATTTCATTCCGCTGCGCGCCCGCGTCACCCCGCTCCTCACCGTCTATCTCGATGCGATCGAGGGGGGCCGGGTCGAGAAGGTGATCGCCGAGGACGGCGCGAGCCTCGCCAAGGGCGAGCTGATCGTCGAGCTGTCCAATGCCGAGCTTCAGCTGTCCACGCTGGCCCGCCAGACCGAAGTCGAGCAGCAGATCAACAATATGCGCAGCCAGGAACTGGCGCTGGCCCAGACCCGTCTGGCCAATGAGCGTTCGATGATTGAGGCCGATCTCGCCGCGACTAAGACGCGCCGGCAATATGAGCGCGAGCAGCCGCTCGCTGCGCGGGGCTTCGTTTCGGGCAAGCAGTTCAACGATACGCGCGACGAATATCTCTCCGCACAGAAACGGACGGAAGTCATCCGACGCAGCCAGGCGACCGACGAACGGCTGCAGGGAAGCCAGCTTGCCCAGCAGCGCGCCTCCGCCGCATCGATGCAGTCGAGCCTTCAGCTCGCCCGCGCGAATCTCGACGCGCTCAACCTGCGCGCGCCGGTCGCCGGCCAGCTTTCGGGCTTTTCGATCCAGGTCGGCCAGTCGCTCCAGCGCGGCGAGCGGATCGGGCAGATCGACAGCCCGGGCCGCAACAAGCTGATGGCCGGCGTCGACGAATTCTATCTGGGCCGGGTCCAGCTCGGCCAGAAAGCCAATGTGGAGTGGGGCGGCAAGAGCTTCGCCGCACGCGTAACCAAAATCTATCCCCAGGTGCAGAACGGCCAGTTCCAGGTCGACCTGCAGTTCCTCGGCACCGAGCCGGCCAATATCCAGCGCGGCCAGACGTTGCAGGCGAAGCTGACCTTGGGCGATCCGGCGCCGGCCCGGCTGATCCCGGCAGGCGCTTTCTACAACGAGACCGGCGGCAACTGGGTGTTCGTCGTCTCGCCTGACGGCAGGAGCGCAGTGAAGCGCCAGGTCCGGCTCGGGCGCCGCAATCCCGATGCGATCGTCGTGCTCGACGGGCTCGATCCGGGCGAGCGCGTCATCACCTCCCCCTATACCGGTTTCGCCGACAAGGACCGGCTCGACCTCACAGTGAAAGGACAATGAGCATGCTGGAAATGCGCGCGCTTTCGCGGACCTACCGCAGCGATACGATCGAGACCACCGCGCTCGACGCCATCGACCTGGACATCGTCGATGGCGAGTTCGTCGCGGTGATGGGTCCGTCGGGCTGCGGCAAATCGACTCTGCTCAACTTGATGGGCATGCTCGATTCGCCGACGAGCGGATCGTACATGTTCAACGGCCAGGAAGTGGCCGGCCTGCGGGAGAGCCGGCTGGCCGAGGTGCGCAAGGCGAATATCGGCTTCATCTTCCAAAGCTTCAACCTGGTCGACGAGCTGTCGGTGCGCGAGAATGTCGAACTGGCGCTGCTCTATCACGACGTGCCCGCTGCCGAGCGCAAGCGGCGGACCGATGCGGTGATGGACCGGGTGGGCATCGCGCACCGCGCGCGCCACCGGCCGAGCCAGTTGTCGGGCGGCCAGCAGCAGCGCGTAGCGGTCGCCCGCGCGCTCGTCGCCGAGCCCAGGCTGATCCTCGCCGACGAGCCGACCGGCAATCTCGATACCAATCACGGCGATGAAGTGATGCGCATGCTCCAGCAGCTCAACGCGGAAGGATCGACCATCGTGATGGTCACGCATTCGCCCGCCCATGCCGATTATGCCAGCCGGGTCGTCAACATGCTCGATGGCCGCATCCTGCAACAGCATCGCCGCGCCGCCTGACGCCCGATCGTTAAGAGGAAACCAGCCATGTGGCGCAATTACCTGACCGTCGGCATCCGTGCGCTCGCCAAGAACCGGGCCTATGCCTTCATCAACATCGCCGGGCTCGCGCTCGGCATCGCCGCGTGCCTGCTGATCCTCGGCTTCGTGCGCTACGAGTTCAGCTATGACGACTGGCTGCCCGAAGCCGACCAGGCGTTCCAGCTGCAGGATTATTATCTTCCCACCCAGCGCGGCGGAGAGGAGATGAAGCTGCAGCAGGCCAGCTTCATCTCGGGCCAGGCGCTCAAGAAGGATTTCCCGCAGATCGAGCAGGCGGTCTACATCACCCGTGGCGGCGTGGTGATCCAGAAAGACGGGCAACCCTATGCCGCAAACAAGCCGGTGCTGACCGACGGGCCCCTGTTCAGGATCCTGCGCATCCCGTTCGTTCACGGCGATGCCGATCATGCGCTCGACGACCCGCACGCCGTGACGATGAGCGTGACCCAGGCCAGGACGCTGTTCGGCACCGACGATGTCGTCGGGAAAACCGTGACGCTGGTGAGCGGGAGCATGACCGCCGACTATCGCGTGACCGGCGTGTTCGCTGACTTGCCCAAGAATTCGGCGCTTGCCTTCAACCTCGTCGCACGGTTCGATCCGCAGCAATATTATGCCCTTGATCCAACCATGCTGACGAGCTGGAGCAACCAGAACGGCAGCTATTATATCCGGCTGGCAAAGGGCGCCACGGCGAGCGCGATCAACGACCAGTTGCCGGCATGGGAAAAGCGCAACATTCCCGACGAGGATGACGGCCAGACCCGGACCAACCCCGGCACCGACCAGGACTGGAAGCTGGTCAATATCCGCGACGTGCATCTGGGCGAGGCGCAGAACGGCTCGATGAGCCCCGGCAACGACCAGCGCACGATCCTGACCTTCGCGATCATCGCCCTGCTGATCCTGGGCATGGCATGCGTGAACTTCACCAACCTGGCGACGGCGCGCGCAACGCAACGCGCGCGCGAGGTCGCATTGCGCAAGGTGCTGGGCGCGACACGGCGGCAGCTGATCACCCAGTTCGTCGGCGAATCGCTGCTGCTGGCGGCGCTGTCGATGCTGGTCGCGCTGGCGCTGGTCGAACTGGCGCTGCCGGGGCTTAACGCCTTCCTCAAAGCGCAGATCAAGCTGCGCTATTTCGCACTGGACGGCCTGTTCCTGCCGGTTGTCCTCCTCACCCTGTTCGTCGGTCTGGCGGGCGGGCTCTATCCGGCGTTCGTGTTGTCGCGCTTCGAGCCGGCGCGGGTGCTGAAGGCCAACAAATCCGCGGCCGATGCCGAAGGATCGGGCCGGCTGCGCAACATATTGGTGGTCGGGCAGTTCGCCGTGTCGATCGGCCTGATCATCTGCACCACGATCGTCTATGCCCAGACCGTCTATGCCCGCACGACCGATGCCGGGTACCGGCGCGACGGCCTGCTGCAGATCGAGGGCATGGGGCGACCACAGGCGCAAGCGGTGGCCATGTCGATCCGCCAGGAGCTGCTGCGCGTACCCGGCGTGACCGCGGTCGGCCGTACCCAGATCGCGGTCGATGGCGGGCGGAATTCGCAGACCGAGGTGCAGCTCGCCGGAGCGACCGACCGCGTCAGCCTGGGCGTCTATGCGATCGAGCCGGGATTCTTCGACGCCATGGGCATGAAGCTGCTGGCGGGCCGTGCGCTGCGCGAGAACGACCCGATGGACGACGCGACGCTCCCGACGCCCACCACCGACGCGGCCGAGCAGGCGCTCGTCCGCCGCGGGGCGAACATCGTGCTGAGTGAGGCGGCAACCCAGCGCCTGGGCTTCAGCAGCCCGCAAGCGGCATTGGGCAAAGTCCTGATGACCAGCCTGGTGTCGAACGAGAATGGCCTGGTGCCATCGACCGTGGTCGGCGTGGTCACCGATGCGCGGTTCCGCTCGGTGCGCGATCCGTTGCAACCGATCTTCTATTACGGCCAGACCAACGGCTTCGTGCAGGGGATGGTGCGATTCCAGGGGGTCGACCCCAAGGCGGTGTACGACCGTACCGAAGCGATCTGGAAGCGGCTCGTGCCCGACATCCCGTTCCGGGCGCGGTTCGTCGATGATATCGTGCGGGACCTCTACGATGCCGATGAGGCGCGAGCCACGTTGTTCGGCGCCTTCGCGATCCTGGCCGTGGTGATCGGGTGCCTCGGGCTGTTCGGCCTGGCTGCGTTCACTGCCGAACGGCGCACCAAGGAGATCGGCATCCGCAAGGTGCTCGGTGCCGGGACCCGGGACATCGTGCGGCTGCTCGTCTGGCAGTTCAGCCGACCGGTGCTGATCGCCAACCTGATCGCCTGGCCTGTCGCCTGGTGGGTGATGCGCGGCTGGCTCAACGGCTTCGACAGCCGGATCGCGCTAACCCCGGTGCCGTTCCTGCTTGCCGGGTTGCTCGCGATGCTGATCGCGATCGGGACGATCTCGGGCCATGCGTGGCGCGTGGCGCGGACCAACCCGATCCGGGCTTTGCGGTACGAGTGAATGGACGTCCCGGAAGGTGGTTCGCCTGACAGATCGGCCGCTACAGCGAGGTGACGAAGCTCGCCATGAATCGTGCCAGCTTTTCCCGCACAGCCTCGTCGATCAGGTCGCCCTGATCGTCAAAAGCCTTGCCCGCGCCCGACACCATCAGCCGCCCGCCGGTCCACAACTCCGCGCCAAGCGTGCGGAGCGTCGGCAGCCAGCCATTCTGGGAGAGGATCGTCCCGAAATTCCCTGGCGAAGCGCCGATCAGCGCCACCGGCTTGCCGCCGAACACCCGGACGATGTCGGAGGCCGGCCGCGACATCCAGTCGATCGCGTTCTTGAACACGCCCGGCACGCCGTTGTTATATTCCGGCGTGACGAGCAGCAGCCCGTCGGCCGCGGCGACGGCATCCTTCAACGCCGTCACCGCGGACGGCATGCCCTCCGCCTCGACATCCGCATTGTAGAGCGGGACTTCGGCGATCGAATGGATCGCCAGAGTCGCGCCATCCGGCATCGCGGCCTGGGCCGCGCGTAGCAGGCCGGCATTATAGGAGTGGCGTCGCAGGCTCCCCGAAATGCCGACCAGCCGCAGCGCCATCAACGCTTGCCGTCGACGAGGCGCTCGATGCCGAGCGGATTGGCTTCCTTCACGGCTGCCGGCAGCAGATCCTCCGGCAGGTCCTGATAGGAAACCGGGCGCAGGAAGCGATCGATCGCCTTGCTGCCGACCGAGGTGGAGCGACCGTCGGCGGTCGACGGATAAGGGCCGCCATGGACCATGGCATGTGCCACTTCCACGCCGGTGCCGTAACCGTTGACGAGGATGCGTCCGACCTTGCGCTCGAGATGCGGGATCAGCTTGCGCGCCTCGGGATGATCGGCCTCGACGATGTGGATCGCCGCGGTGAGCTGGCCTTCGAGATGATCGACCACCTCAGTGACCGAAGCCAGATCGGGACAGCGCACGATCAGCGAGGCAGCGCCGAAAATCTCGTCCTGCAACTCGTGATGGGCGAGGAAATCCGCCGCGCTGGTCTGGAACAGTCCGGCCTGGCCCTGGCAGTGATGCCCGGCCTTGCCGCGGGCCACGGTCTCGACGGTGTTGTGGCTGCCGATCGCCTCGACGCCGGTCTGGTAGGCCTTGGCGATGCCCGGGGTGAGCATCGTCGCTGCCGGCATGTCGCCCAAAGCTGCCGCCGCCGCTTCGACGAAGGTATCGAGATCGGGACCGTCCACGCCGAGGATCAGGCCCGGATTGGTGCAGAACTGCCCGGCACCGAGCGTCAGCGAACCGACGAATGCCTTGGCGGTCGCCTCGGCCTTGGCGGCGAGCGCGTTCGGGAAGAGGATGACCGGGTTGATCGAGCTCATCTCGGCATAGACCGGGATCGGCTCGGGGCGGTTCTGCGCGATCTTCATCAGCGCAGTGCCGCCGCCGCGCGAGCCGGTAAAGCCGGCCGCCTTGATGCGGGCATCGGCAACCAGGCCCTGGCCGATGGTGCGGCCCGAATCGAACAGCAGCGAGAAAACGCCCTCGGGCAGGCCGCAATCGGCGACCGCCTTCTGCACGGCGCGACCGACCAGTTCGGACGTACCGGGATGTGCGCTGTGCGCCTTGGCGACGACCGGGCAGCCAGCGGCGAGCGCCGATGCGGTGTCACCGCCGGCGACCGAGAAGGCGAGCGGGAAGTTGGATGCGCCGAACACGGCCACCGGCCCGACGCCGATGTTGCGCAGGCGCAGATCCGGCTTGGGTGCCGGTGCGCGCGCGGGATCGGCATGGTCGATCCGGACGTCGAGATAATGGCCGTCACGCACGACCTGAGCGAACAGCTTGAGCTGCCCACAGGTGCGGCCCCGCTCGCCCTCGAGGCGGCCACGCGGCAGGCCGCTCTCGGCCATGGCGCGCTCGATCAGTTCGTCGCCGATCGCCATGATGTTCGCAGCGATGGTTTCGAGGAAGGTTGCGCGCGCCTCTGGCGTGGTCTCGCGATACGTGTCGAACGCTTCGTCGGCGAGACGGCAGGCAGTATCGAGATCCTCCAGCGTGGCGCCGCCGAAGACGGGCTCGATCGGCTCGCCGGTCTCGGCCTGAATCGCGCGAATCTCGCCCTGCGACCCTCGCACGGCGCGCGCGCCGATGAACATTTCGCCGGTAATCGTCCCAGTACTCGTCATGATGATCTCCTTGGCCGCGTGGCGGCCGGTTCGGGTTAGATAGTTATTGGTGGACGCGCGTTCGAGGGGCCGCGACAGCCCCGCCGACCGGCACCGATGGATCGTGCGTCATTTGAACAGACCGAGCGGGACGGCATCGCCCATCGCCCGGTGCCCCGCGACGCTGGGGTGCAGATGATCGCCCTTGTCGACGTCCGGGCGGAGCCGCATCGGATTGGCGGGATCGCGCATTACCGCGTCGAAATCCACCACCGCGTCGAAATTGCCGGGCGTGCGGATCCAGCGGTTGATCGCCTGGCGATCGGCCTCGTTCTGCGCATCGGGATGATAATAATCATTGCCGCCATAAGGCAGAATGGTGCCGCCGATCGCCTTGATCCCGGCCGCGCGGGCGCGGCCGACGATCTGGCGATAGGCGCCGGTGATCCGCGCAACGAGCGCGGCATGGGCAGCCGCGCTCTGCGGCGCATCGCGCGTGAAGGTGCCGAGATCGTTCACTCCCTCCAGCACGATCAAATAGCGCACGCCCGCCTGCGCCAGCACGTCGCGGTCGAAGCGGGCGAGCGCATTGGGGCCAAGCCCGTCGAGCAAAAGCCGGCCGCCGCCGATGCCGTGGTTGAGCACGGCGAGGTGGCGGGTGGCGGGCGAGGCCTGCAGCCGGTCGGCGAGACGATCGGGCCAGCGATCATTACCGTCCGTGGTCGATCCGTTGCCGTCCGTGATCGAATCGCCGAGCGTGACGATGGCGCGCGCCGCCGGCGCCGCGACGACCTCTACCCCCGCGATCTGATACCAATGCTCGACCTTCTTCGCATCGGTCAGTTCGGCGGCCGCGACGTGATTGCCATGGACATACCAGGAGCTAGCACGCGAGCCGGGATGGCTGGTCTGACCCCGGGGCACCTCCGGCAGATGAAGGGTGATCGCGACGCTCGCCAGCGCGGGCACGGTGAGCCGCACGGGATCGGAGATATAGCTGGCGCCGGCCGGGACCGTCACCTCGGGCGAGCCGTCGAAGGTCAGGGCCCGGTCGCTCGCCGGCACGATTCGCGAGGTGGCGCGGGCGCCGGCCAGGGCGATGTGGGCGGCATCGATGCGCAGCGGATCGGTGCCGAAAGCGTTGGACAGCACCACGCGAAGCTTCTGCCCGCCCACGCTGACCCGCACGACCTGGCGCAGCGTGGCATCCCTGAGATCGGCGTCGGGCAGCGCGTTGCGCTCCTCGGGGATCTGCTGCGACGCGGCCCAGCTGCGCAGCCAGGTCTCGCGCGGGGCCGCGACCGAGCCAGCCATAGCCAGACACAGCAGCGACAGAGCGAAGGCGCGTTTGATCATGCGCATCGGCAGGTCCCTCCCCGATCGATCATATGCCACATCATCGCGACGGCGCTGCGCCAAGTGCCGTGGCGACTGCCGCGCGGAGCGGCTTCGGCGCGTAATCCGCGCCATAAGGCAGGCAGCGCTTCGGCAGCCCATCTGGCCGTGGGGTCAGCCCCTGCAGCCAGCTATATTGGTCGGCCAGGCCCCAGAACAGCACGGTATCGAGCTGCGGATAGGACAGCATCACATCGAGGAAGGCGCGGGCATAATCGGCCACGGCCCGGTCGCGCGAGGGGATATCGCCAGGCAGCAGCTTGTCGTTCACATCCATCTCGGTGACGAGCAGCTTGAGGCCCATGCCGGTGACCTCGTCGAGAAAACCGCGCCAGGCCTTTTCGTCGCGGGCACCGAACGGCGCGCTCCGGGCGCGGCCGGGCGCGCCGATATGCGACTGGACACCCAGCGCATCGACCGGCGTGCCGCGCTTCTTCAGCGCTTCGAGCAGCTTCAGCACGCCGCGGCAATGCAGCTCGTTGCCGGGCTCCCAGCTCATATAGTCGTTATAGACCAGCTGCATGTCCGGCGCGGCCGCGCGGGCGGTGCGGAAGGCAAGATCGATGACGGCCTCGGCCCCGAGCGCGGTCGTCAGCACCGTTTCGCGCAGGGCGCCGGTATCTTCGTCCACCGCTTCGTTGACAACGTCGAAGCTCGGCAGGATCCCGGCATAGCGGCCGGCGACCTTGGTCACATGTTCGGTCAGCAGCCGTTCCGCCTCGGCGCCAGGGTTTGTGCCGAAATCATGCTCGACCAACCATTTCGGGTAACGCTCGGTCTTCTGCCAGAGCAACGTATGGCCACGCGTGGCGAGCCCAACCGATTTCGCCCACGCGATCAGGGCATCGGCACGCGCGAAATCGAAGGTCTTGGCATCGGGACGAAGCACCTGCCATTTCAGCTCGTTCTCCGGGACGATCAGGCCGCATTGTTCGGCGATCAGCGCCCGGTAGCGCTCGTCCCGGAAACCTCTGGCACCGAGGCAGGTGCCGAAGCGGACGCCACGCCGCCGGCCGATCGCATCCAGGCCCGGGCTCGCCGCCAGCGCGCTGCCGGGGACGAGCAAGGCCGTCGCCGCAGCAGCCGCACCGAGCGCCTCGCGCCGGGTAAACTCCGTCACAAGGCCTCCACGGTGGCGCGTGCGCCATGGGCGGCAAGCGCGGTCAGATGCCGCACCAGGGTGGCGCGGAACGCCTCATCCGCCGCGAGCGCGGGCGGAAAGACGGCATCGATCGACAACAAGGCTTCGACCTGTGCAGCGGGATCGCTCACCCCGGCAAGGAGCGCGGCGGTGACGGCGGCAAGCGGATCATCGACGACATGGGCAGCGCCTGAATCGTCGCGCCCGCCCTGCCAGCGCATCCAGGCGGCCACCGCAAGTGCGAGCGCATCGACCGCCAGCCCTTTGGCCCGCCTTGCTGCGATCGGCGCGAGCAGGCGCTGCGGCAGCTTCTGCGAGCCGTCCATCGCGATCTGGCGCGTGCGATGCTGGAGCGCGGGATTGGCGAAGCGCTCAAGCAATGCGCGGCGATAGGCAGCGACATCGAGACCGGGCGGCGGCGACAGCGTCGCCTCGGCTTCGTCCCACAGGGCCTCGACGAAGCGCATAAAGGCCGGGATCGCGACGACTTCATGGACGAAATCGATGCCGGCCAGTCCGCCGAGATAGGCAATGCCGGAATGCGCGCCGTTGAGCAGGCGGAGCTTGGCTTCTTCCCACGGTGCGACATCGGCAGTGATCTGCACGCCGAGCTTTTCGAACTCGGGACGCGGGCCGCAAAAGCGATCCTCGATTACCCATTGCAGGAACGGCTCGGCCTTCACCATCGCCTGGTCGCTCGCGCCCAGCGCCCCTTCGAGCTTTTCGACATCCGCCGGGGTGGTGGCGGGTACGATACGATCGACCATCGTTTCGGGAAACGCGCCATGCGCTTCGATCCACTCCGCCAGATCCGGGCGGTGCGCCCGGGCGATGGCGAGAACTGCCTGTTCGAGCCGGCGGCCATTGTGCGGCAGATTGTCGCAGGAGATCGCGGTGAAAGGCGGCAGGCCCAGGTCGCGCCGTGCGGACAGTGCCGCGACGAGGAATCCGGGCGCGGTCTTCGGCGCGGTCAGGTCAGCACAATCGGCCGCGACATCGGGATCGTCGGTCAGCAGCGCGCCGGTCGCCGGGTCGAGTTTGTAGCCCTTCTCGGTGATGGTAAGCGTGACGATGTGCACGTCGGGATCGGCCAGCCGCTCGACCAGTGCCTCCGGATTTTCCGGCGCAACGAGCACTTCGCGCACGGCACCGATGACCTTCAGCGCATCGCCCGACCCGTCGCGCGTGACGACGGTGTAGAGACCGTCCTGCGGGTTCATCTCGTCGCGCACCCCGGCCGAGCGCAGCGACGCGCCGGTGATGCCCCAGCGCAGATCGCCCGACTCGAGCGCCGCCTCGAATATCACGGCCTGGTGCGCGCGGTGGAAGGCGCCGATGCCGAGATGGACGACGCCTGGTTTTACGAGGTGGCGGTCGTAGGCTGGCAAGGCGACGTCAGCGGGAAGCGCGTCGAGCGTTTCGTTGGAGAGGCGCTCTACCATTTTGCTTCCCCGGCGAAGGCCGGGGCCCAGTTACGACCGGCCCGATGCTGGGCTCCGGCCTTCGCCCGGGAAGCAGAAGGGGCGAGAGAAGGGAAGTACCTCACAGCTTGTACGCCGCCTTCACCAGATCATAGACCAGCGCCTTCGCCACCTCATGCGCCTCGTCCTCTTCCAGCCGGTGTTCCGCCACGAGCTGGGCGAGGAAGGTGCAATCCATCCGCCGGGCGACATCATGCCGCGCGGGGATCGACAGGAAGGCGCGGGTGTCGTCGTTGAAGCCGACCGTGTTGTAGAAGCCGGCGGTCTCGGTCGCGCGCTGGCGGAAGCGGCGCATGCCCTCGGGCGAATCGTGAAACCACCAGGGCGGGCCGAGCCGGAGCGAGGGATAATGGCCGGCGAGCGGGGCGAGCTCGCGGCTGTACGTATCCTCGTCGAGGGTGAAGAGGATCAATGTCAGGCGCGGATCATTGCCGTGGGCGTCGAGCAGCGGCTTGAGATTGCGGACGAACTCGCTGGGCAGCGGGATGTCGGCGCCCTTGTCGCGGCCGAAACGGGCGAGCACGCCGGGATTGTGGCTGCGGAAGGCGCCGGGATGGAGCTGCATCACCATGCCGTCCTCGATCGACATGCGCGCCATCTCGGTCAGCATCTGGCCGCGGAACAGCTCTGCTTCGGCGGCGCTGGCCTGGCCGGCGCGGACCTTCTGGTACAGCGCCTCAGCCTCGGCGGCCGGCAGGTTGGCGGTGAAGGCGCTTGGGTGGCCGTGATCGGTCGAGGTTGCCCCGGCTTCGCGGAAGCGGGCCCGGTGGAACTGGTGAGCGCGCAAATAGCTCGCGAAGGTCGCGATGTCCTCGCCCGCCGTCTCGCCGAAGCGCGCGATATTATCGAGGAAGCCGGCCGCCTCCGGATCCATCACCGGATCGGGACGATAGGCGGTCATCACCCTGCCCTGCCAGCCGCTCGCGCGGATCGCGCGGTGATGGTCGAGCGGGTCGAGCGGGCTCTCGGTCGTCGCGATCGCCTCGATGCCGAAACGCTCGAACAGCGCGCGCGGGCGAAAGGCTGGTGTCTTGAGCGCCGCATCGATCGCGTCGTAATAATGGTCGGCGGTCGACGCCTCGAGCCGCACGTCCAGGCCAAAGCATTCGGCAAACACCCAGTCGAGCCACATCGACGAGGGCGTGCCGCGGAACAGATGATAGTTCTCAGCAAAGATCTTCCAGATCGCGCGACCGTCGGTCTCGGTCGGGCTGCCGTCCTCGGTCGGCACGCCGAGCTTCTCCAGCGGCACGCCCTGGCTGTAGAGCATGCGGAAGACATAGTGATCCGGCACGATCAGCAGCTGCGCCGGATCGGCAAAGGGCTGGTCATAAGCGAACCAGGACGGATCGGTGTGGCCGTGCGGGGAGATGATCGGCAGATCCTTCACCCCGGCATAGAGCGCGCGGGCAATGTCGCGCGTGCGGCCCTCCGCCGGGAACAGACGATCGGGATGCAGGACGAGCTTGGTCATGGATTGCCTTCGTTATGCGCGAGGATCGCCGGCTCCCAGCGCGGCACGATCAGGTGGACGACGAGCAGCGCGAGCAGATAGGAGCACGCCGAGAGGATGAAGATCGGCTGGAAGCTGCCGACCGTTTCCAGGATGTACCCGGCATATTTCGCCATCAAGGCACCGCCGATCGCGCCGGCGAGCCCGCCCAGGCCGATCACCGATCCGGCGCGCCAGCGCGGGAACAGATCGCCCGGGATGGTGTAGACATTGGCCGAGAAACCCTGGTGCCCGGCACAGGCAAGGCCGATCAGCCCGGCCGCGACCCACATGTTGGGCGCCGCCGTGGCGAAGGCGATCGGCACGGCGCACAGCGCCATCAGGAACATCGCCGTCTTGCGCGAGCGGTTGATGCTGCGACCCTTGCCGATCAGGTGCGACGAGATCCAGCCGCCAGCGACCGAGCCGACATCGGCGATCAGATAGATCATCACCAGCGGCGGCCCGAATTCGAGCATCTTCACATGATATTGCTTGTTGAAGAAATCGGGCAGCCAGAACAAAAAAGTCCACCACACCGGATCGATCAGGAAGCGCCCGGCCATGTACGCCCAGGTCTGGCGATGGCGAAACAGCGCACGGTAATCCTGCACCAGCGCAACGGTGCCTTCAGCGAAACTGCGCTTCACGCGAATCTGTTCGGGCTGGGGCGGATCGGATTCGATGAAGGCGAGCTCCTCCGGCGTGACGCGGGGATGCTCGGCCGGGCGGCGATAGAAGCCGAGCCAGGCGATCAGCCAGAACACGGTCAGCAGGCCGGTGAGGATGAAGGCCCAACGCCAACCGAAGGCGATGGTGATGATCGGCACGATCAGCGGGGTAACGATCGCGCCGACATTGGATCCGGCATTGAAGATGCCGATCGCCAGCGCGCGTTCCCGCTTGGGATACCATTCATTGGCGGCGGCCAGCGCCGAGGGAAAGGTGCCGGCCTCGCCGAAGGCCAGGGTCAGCCGGGCGATCATCATGCCGGTCGTGGTGGTGAAGAAGATGTGGGAGACGTGGCCGATCGTCCACAAGGTGACGGCGATGGCATAGCCGATCTTCGCCCCGACCCGATCGACCAGCCGGCCGAAGATCACATAGGCGACACCGTAGGTGAGCTGGAACGCGACCGCGAGATCCGCATAGCCGCCCTCGGTCCAGTGATATTGCGCGGCCAGATCGGGCTTGAGCACCGACAGCACCAGCCGATCGATATAGCTGAGCACGACGGCGGCGAAGAGCAGTCCGCAGACGATCCAGCGGATCTTGCCGGACGGCTTGGGCAGGACGGACGCCTGAGCGCTCTCGGCGGCATTCATCTCGCTCACCAGTTGGTCATCGTGCCGTCTTCGAGACGGTTCACCGGGAGGTAGGCGCGCTTATATTCATAGGTCGCCGCCAGTTCCTCGTCGATCTCGACGCCGAGGCCAGGCTTGTCGCCCGGGTGCATCATCCCGTCGGCGAAGCTGTAGGCGTGCGGGAAGACCGCATCGGTCTCCTCGGTGTGCCGCATATATTCCTGCACCCCGAAATTCGGCACCGACAGATCGAAATGGAGCGCAGCCGCCATGCACACCGGCGAGAGGTCGGTCGCGCCGTGGCAGCCGGTGCGGACATTGTGCATGTCGGCGAAGCTCGCAATCCGGCGCAGATGGGTGATGCCGCCGGCATGGACCACGGTCGCGCGGATATAGTCGATCAGTTGCTCCTCGATCAGCTGCTTGCAGTCCCAGATCGAATTGAAGATCTCGCCGACCGCGAGCGGCGAGGTGGTGTGCTGGCGGATCAGGCGGAAATTGGCCTGGTTTTCGGCCGGCGTCGCATCCTCGAGCCAGAAGGGCCGATATTGCTCCAGGTCCTTGCCGAGCCGGCCGGCCTCGATCGGGGTCAGGCGGTGGTGGATGTCGTGGAGCAGGTGCGTATCCCAGCCGAGCGCCCCACGCGCCTTTTCGAACAATGCCGGGACGGAGCGCAGATATTTCTCGCTCGACCAGAGATTCTCGGTCGGCAGATCGGCGTCGGCGGGCTCGTAGAAATAACGGTCCTTCGACACGCCATAGGTGGAGGCAAGCCCGGGCACGCCCGACTGAAGGCGGATCGCCTTGTAACCCTGCTCCTGGTAATGCAGCGCGTTGTCGATCGTCTCCTCGATCGTCTTGCCGTTGGCATGGCCGTAGACCATCACGCCCTCGCGGCTAGCGCCCCCGAGCAACTGGTAGAGCGGCAGGTCGGCGATCTTGCCCTTGATATCCCAGAGCGCGGTATCGACCGCGGCGATCGCCGACATGGTCACCGGCCCGCGCCGCCAATAGGCGCCCTTGTAGAGATACTGCCAGATATCCTCGATCCGGTGCGCGTCCCGGCCAATCAGGCAGGGCACGACATGATCCTGCAGATAGGAGGCAACGCTCAGTTCGCGGCCGTTGAGGGTCGCGTCGCCAAGGCCATAAACGCCCTCATCCGTCTCGATCTTAAGCGTGACGAAGTTGCGTCCAGGGCAGGTGAGAACGACCCGCGCATTGGTGATTTTCGGCATCAGGGCTTTCCGTTGCTGGCGATGACGGGGAGACGGGGCATCACGCGATGACCAGGGTCGTGCTTTTGAGATTGGCCGAGCTGTTGCTGGCCATGATCTCGACCCGACCGGCCTCGACGACTTCCTTCATCGCGACGTTCCAGATGCGGAAGGCCTTTGGCCCGAGCGTGAAGCGGACGGTCTTGCGCTCGCCCGGTGCCAGGGTGACCCGTTCGAAGCCCTTCAGCGCCATCACCGGCTGCGTGACCGAGGCGTCGAGATGGCGGATATAGAGCTGCACCACTTCGTCCCCCAAGCGCGCGCCGGAATTAGCGACCTCGACCGATACCATGACGTTGCCGTCACGGGCGATCGTCGTCGCTGACAGCTGGGGGGCGCCGACCGTGAAACTGGTGTAGCTCAGCCCGTGGCCGAACGGGAACAAGGGCGCCGGGTCGTCGAACAGATAGCCGCGCCGAGCGCTCGGCTTGTGATTGTAAAAGCTTGGAATTTGTCCAGAATCCCGGATCACCGTGACGGGCAGCTTGGCGCCGGGATTGACGTCGCCAAACAGCGCGTCGGCCATCGCGGTGCCGCCCTCCTGCCCCATATACCAGCAATCGAGGATCGCATTGGCCTTGCCCGCGACCGCCGGCCAGCTCACCGGTCGGCCGTGGATCGCGACGACCACCACGGGCTTGCCCAGAGCGAGCAGCGCCTCGAACAGCGCATTCTGCTCGCCGAGCAGATCGAGGTCCGTACGATCGCCGAGATGGTTGCGCGCGAAGCCTTCGCGGCTGGTCAGCTCATTGTCGCCGACCGCGAGCAGGATCACGTCAGCCGCCTTCGCCGCTTCGACTGCCTCGGCGATCAGCGCCCGGTTCTTCGCCGGATCGGCCAGCACGACATCGTTGGCGGTCGGATCCTCGCTGGTGGTGATGAACACGCCCTGGGCGTGGATCACGTCGCCGCCCAGCTTCGCCCGGATCGCTTCGAGCAGACTGATCTTCTGTTTCGGCACGCTCGAATAGCCGCCGAGCCGCGCAACGGCGGCGTTGGGGCCGATCACCGCGACCTTCTGCGCACCGGCTTTCAGCGGGAGAATCCCGTCATTCTTGAGCAGGCAGATGCTCTTGCATGCTGCCTCAAGCGCGAGGGCTCGGGCCTCGGCATTGCCGGTGATCCGCGCCGCGAGCTTCGCATCGCCATAGGGATTCTCGAACAGACCGGCGCGGAACTTGAAGGCTAGCATGCGCGCAACCGCCGTATCGATCGCTGCCTCGCTCACCCGCCCTGCCCGGACTTCGGCGACGAGCAGTCCGTAAGCGAGGCCATCTGGCAGCTCGCAATCGACTCCGGCGGCGAGCGCAAGCCGCGCCGTTTCAGCGCGGTCGGCCGCGATATGATGGATTCGCTCGAGATCCTCCAGCGCCCCGTAATCGCTGGCGACCATGCCGTCGAAACCCCATTCGCCGCGCAGCACATCGCGCAGCAACCAGGTGCTGGCATGGCTGGGAACGCCGTCGATCTCGTTATAGGACGGCATCACCGATCCAATCGCGGTGCGCTCCACCACTTCGCGGAAGGGCGGGAAGAAATTCTCGCGCAGCTCACGTTGGGAGATCTGCGCGGGGGCGACGTTGTTGCCGGATTGCGGCTGGCCGTGCCCGGTCATGTGCTTGAGCGTGGCGAACACCTTGTCGCGCGGCAGGCGCTCATCCTTGCCGACGCCCTGCAGGCCTTCGACCGCGGCGACGCCCATTTCGCCGCAGAGATAGGGATCCTCGCCAAAGGTCTCCTCGATCCGCCCCCAGCGCGGATCGCGGGCGATGTCGACGACAGGCGAGAGCACATAGGGCACGCCGCGCGCCCGCGCCTCGCGCGCGATCACGCCGTTGACACGGCGGACGAGGCCGGGATCGAAACTGCCCGCCAGCGCGATCGCCTGCGGGAAGCTGGTCGCCTCGGTCACCATGAAGCCGTGCAGGGCTTCCTCATGGAACAGCACTGGAATGCCGAGCCGAGTCCGTTGGAGCGCCCAATGCTGCGCAGCATTGTTGAACGCGATGTTGTCGGCGGGTGTCCGCCAGCGCGCGCCGGTGCCGCCCTCGGTATTGACGACGCCCGGTCCGCCGCGCTTGTCCGAGGGGCGGCTGATCTGGCCAAGCCCGTGGGGAAATGCCGTGGTCGCCTTTGCCGCATCGAAGGCGAGGCCGTTCATCACATCGGCCTTGCCCGCCCAGATCGCGAGCATCTGCGCGACCTTTTCCTCGAGCGTCATCCGGCTGAGCAGGTCCTTCACCCGATCGGCGATCGGCGCGCGTGCGTCCTGATAAAGCGGCCGTGCCGCGCGGGCGAACGCGACGCCCGGCGTCAGCGCCATGACGCTCGCCGAAGAGAGCCAGGCCAGCGCCTGCCGCCGACCAATCGACTCGGGCCCCTTCATGGCGCGACCGTCAACGTCACGGACTTCACCTCGGCCGAGCTTGGCCCCGCCATGATCTCGAACTGGCCGGGTTCGACCACGCGCTTCATGTCGATATTCCACATCCGGAAGGCGCGGCTATCGAGCGTGAAGCTCAGCGTCTTCACCTCGCCCGGCTGCAATGTCACCCGGCGGAATGCCTTGAGTTCCTTCACCGGCCGCGTGACCGAGCTGACCAGATCGCGGACATAGACCTGCACCACCTCGTCGCCGGCGCGCTTGCCGGTGTTGCGGACATCGACCGTCACATCGACCTGCCCGTCGGGTCGGATCGTCGGGGCCGACAGCCGCGGCGCCCCGATGGTGAAGCTGGTATAGCTCAGCCCATAGCCGAACGGGAACAGCGGCGTCGCGAGATCGAACAGATAGCCGCGATGCGCCGAAGGCTTGTAGTTGTAGAACATCGGCAGCTGCCCGACCGAACGCGCGATGGTGACGGGCAGCTTGCCGCCAGGATTGACGTCCCCGAACAGCGCGTCGGCGACCGCGTTGCCGCCCTGCTCGCCGAGATACCAGCCCTCGATCACCGCATTGGCCTCCGCCGCGATCTTGTTGATCGCCAGCGGACGGCCATTGATCATCACCACGACGATCGGCTTGCCGAGCGCCTTCAGCGCATCGAACAAATCCTGTTGCTGCCCGACCAGATCGATGCTCGAACGATCGCCGAGATGCGCGTTCGCCCAGGCCTCGCGGCTGGTCTGCTCGGTATCGCCGAGCGCGAGCACGATGGTGTCGGCGCCCCGGGCCGTCTCGACCGCGGCGGCGATGCGCTTCGCATTATCGGCCGGATCGGCGAGGGTGACCTTGTCCTCCCACCAGTCGTCATTTTCGGTGATCTTCACGCCTTCCGACGTGACGACATTCGCGCGCGCGCCGAGCTTCGCCTTGATCCCCTCGAGGATCGACACGGTCACCGGCGGCTGGCCGTAATAGCCGCCCAGCCGCGCCACTGCAGCGCTTGGCCCGATCACGGCGATGGTCGGCTTCGACCCTGCGGCCGGCGTCGCCAGCGGCAGGACGCCATCATTCTTGAGCAGCACCAGCGACTTCGCCGCCGCCGTCCGCGCCAGCGCGCGGGCCTCGGCATTGTTGGTGATCTTCACCGCTGCCGCGACATCGGCATAGGGATGCTCGAACAGGCCGGCGCGGAATTTCAGTTCGAGGATCTTCCGCACGGCCGCATCGATCTCCGCTTCGGAAACCTTGCCGGCCCGGACGGATGCGGTGAGTGTCTTGTAGCTGCCGCCCTCCGGCAGGTCGCTGTCCACTCCCGCCTTTAGTGCGAGCAGCGCCGCCGCGCTCTTGTCGGCAGCGATATGGTGAAGTTCCTCGAGCTGGTCGATCGCGTAATAGTCGCTGGTGATCGCGCCCTTGAAGCCCCATTCGCCGCGCAGCACGTCGCGCAGCAGCCAGGTGCTGGCGTGGCTCGGCGTGCCGTCGATCTCGTTATAGGACGGCATCACCGCACCGGGCGCGGCGCGCGTGATCGCCTGCTCGAACGGCGGGAAGAAATTCTCGCGCAGCTCGCGCTCGGATATCTGCGCGGGGCCGACATTGGTGCCGCTCTCCGGCTGGCCGTGGCCGGTCAGATGCTTGAGCGTGGCGAACACCTTGCCCGGCGCGAGCCGTTCCGGACGGCCCGTGCCCTGCAGCCCCTCGACCGCGGCGACGCCGAGCTCTCCGACCAGATAGGGGTCTTCGCCGAACGTCTCCTCGATCCGCCCCCAGCGCGGATCGCGGGCGACATCGACCACCGGGCTCAACGCCAGGGTGACGCCGCGGGCGGCAATCTCGCGCGCGGTCACGACGTTGACGGCGCGGATCAGATCGGGATCCCAGCTCGATGCGAGGCCGATCGGGATCGGGAAGCTGGTGGCGCCGCGCGCGGCATAGCCGTGCAGCCCTTCCTCATGCATCAGCAGCGGGATGCCGAGGCGCGTGCGCGTCAGAGCGTAGCGTTGCAAAGCGTTGACCAGTTCGATCGTCTTGGCCACGTCGCGTCCCGGAACGACGCGCGGGCTGGCGGGGCCGATCGCATCCGACGGGCGTGCAAAGCCCCCAAAGCTGTCTGGATAGAGCGCGGCCATCTTCGCCGGATCGAGCTTCGCATTCGCGTCCAGCAGCTTCACCTTGCTGTCCCAGACGGTGAGCAGCTGCGCGACCTTCTCCTCCAGCGTCATGCGCTTGAGCAGGTCTTCCACGCGATCGGCGACAGGCGCCGCCGCATCCTTGTAAAGCGGACGCGTCTCCGCCGGAGGGACGGGCGCAGCGCTTGCGAGCACGGCCGGCGCAGCGCAGGCAATCAGAAGCGCGAGCGAGCGGCGGGCGATGCGCGAGGTGGATGAAGACATTTTCGGATACCCCTCCAGGGCACTGTTTCGTCGGCGGACGCCGCGTCAGCGCCATTTTCTGATAGCGCTACCATGCTAAGTCGGGCAAAGTCTGTCAATCGCCGATGGCCGCCGAAAACGGCGCTGCGGCAAGAGCGGAGAGGAAGATCGATGGGTCGGCTGGTTACCTGGTGCGTGGCACTGTTCCTGATGCTGGGCGCTCTCCCCGCCCGCGCCGAGGATGGCTACGACCTGTGGCTGCGGTATCGCCCCCTGCCCGCCGACATCCAGACGCGCGAGCGCATCCGCACCACGGCAATCGTGTTGGACCCGGCGTCGCGCGATGCTTCGGTGCTGAAGGCGGCCGAGGAAATAGGGCGAGCGGTGCAGGGCATGCTTGGCGGCCCGGCAACCCGCGGCACGGACGTGCAGCCCGGCGCGATCGTGCTCGGCACCGCCGCCGAGCCCCGCATCAAGGCACTCGGCCTGCCGCTCGCCACCCTGGGCGCCGAGGGCTATGCGATCCGCAGCACGACGATCGACGGCACGCCAGTGACGGTGATCGCGGCGAACAGCGGCGTCGGCGTGCTGTACGGCAGCTTCGCGCTGATCGAACGTCTTCAGCGCGGGCTCGGGCTTGACCGGCTCGACATCGCGTCCGCTCCGAAGCTGAAGCTCCGCCTGCTCAACCATTGGGACAATCTCGATCGCACGGTCGAGCGTGGCTATGCCGGCCAGTCGATCTGGGACTGGTGGAAGCTGCCCGACTTCACGGACCCGCGCTACACCGACTATGCCCGCGCCAATGCGTCGATCGGCATCAACGGGACGGTGCTCAACAACGTCAACGCCAAGGCCGACAGCCTGACCGCGCCCTATATCGCCAAGGCGGCGGCGCTGGCGGACGTGTTCCGGCCATATGGCATCAAGGTCTATCTCTCGGCACGCTGGTCCTCCCCGATCGAGATCGGCGGGCTGAAAACGGCCGATCCGCTCGATCCAGCGGTCGCCGCCTGGTGGAAGGCCAAGGCCGACGAGATTTACGCGGCGATCCCCGATTTCGGCGGCTTCCTGGTCAAGGCCAATTCGGAAGGCCAGCCGGGTCCACAGGATTACAAGCGCAGCCATGCGGAAGGCGCGAACATGCTGGCCGCCGCAGTGAAGCCGCATGGCGGCATCATCATGTGGCGCGCCTTCGTCTATCAGCACGAGAATCCGGAGGACCGGGCCAAGCAGGCCTATGACGATTTCAAGCCGCTCGACGGCACGTTCGCGGACAATGTCATCGTCCAGGTGAAGAACGGCGCGATCGATTTCCAGCCGCGCGAACCCTTCCATCCGCTGTTCGGTGCCATGCCGAAGACGCCGCTGATGATGGAGTTCCAGATCACCAAGGAATATCTCGGGATGGCGACTCACCTCGCCTATCTCGGGCCGCTCTACGAAGAGGTGCTGCAGGCCGATACCTTCGCGCGCGGCAAGGGATCGACCGTCGCCAGGGTGATCGAGGGCAAGCTCGACGGCCATGCACTAACCGGCATGGCCGGCGTCGCCAATATCGGCGTCGACCGCGACTGGAGCGGATCGACCTTCAACCAGGCCAATTGGTTCGTCTTCGGCCGGATGGCGTGGGACCCCGAGGCGTCCGCGAAGGACGTGGCGACCGAATGGTCCGAGCTGACCTTCGGTATCAGTCCGGCCGTCACACAGACCATCGTGGAGATCATGACGACCTCGCGCGAGGCAGTGGTGAATTACATGACTCCGCTCGGCCTCACCCATTTGATGGACACCGGCCATCATTACGGCCCGGGGCCGTGGGTCAGCAATCTCGCCCGGCCGGAATGGAACCCGGTTTATTATCACAAGGCCGATGCGGGCGGCATCGGCTACGACCGGACCAGGACGGGCAGCAACGCAGTCGCGCAATATGCCGCGGTGGTGGCGAAGCGCTTCGGCGATGTGAAGACGACGCCCGAGCAGGATCTGTTGTGGTTCCACCATGTCAGCTGGGATCACCCGATGGCATCGGGCAGGACGCTGTGGGAAGAATTGGCCGCGCAGTATTCGCTGGGCGTCCGGCAAGTCGCCGAAATGCACCGCGCGTGGAAGACGCTCGCGCCGCATATCGACGCGGATCGCTTCGCCAAGACCGACGCCTTCCTGTCGATCCAGCAGCGCGAGGCGCAATGGTGGCGCGATGCCTCGCTCGCCTATTTCTCCAGCGTCGCTGGTCGTCCGCTCCCGGCGGGAGAAGCGCCCCCGGCCAGGACCCTCGCCGAATACGAAGCCATTTCCTGGCCGTATGAGCCCGGAAGATGAGCAAGCGCACCAACCGTCGCAACCGCGCCGTGGAGGGGGACGCTTGAGCCTCACCACCTCCCGCCGGCAGCGCGGCAACCCGACCATCAACGATGTCGCGCGCAAGGCCGGGGTTTCGCCGATGACCGTATCGCGCGTACTGAACGGCGAGGGCAATGTTCGCCCGGTCACGCGCGCAGCGGTGAAAGCGGCGATCGCGGCGCTCAGCTATTCGCCCAACCCGGCCGCGCGCAGCCTGGCCGGCGCGGCTCCGGTGCGGATCGGCCTGCTCTACAGCAATCCCAGCGCCGCCTATCTCAGCGAATTCCTGGTCGGCAGCCTCGATTTCGCCAGCCGGGCGAACATCCAGATCATCGTGGAGAAATGCGGCGCCGGCGCGCATGCCGGGGAAGCCGCCACCCGCCTGCTGCGCGGCGGGATCGAGGGGATCGTGCTGCCGCCACCGCTGTGCGACGCACCGGCTCTGCTTGAAGTCCTGCGGGCGGCGGGGGGCCTCGCCGTCACCGTCGCCAGCGGGGATCCGGCGCCCGGCTTTTCCGCGGTCAGCATCGACGATCACCGTGCGGCCTTCGACATGACACGGCACATCGCCGGGCTCGGCCACCAGCGGATCGGCTTCATCATCGGCAATCCGGACCAGACCGCAAGCGCGCGGCGCCTGGCCGGGTACCGCGACGCGCTCGCGGCGGTCGGCCTGCCTTACGCCGACGAACTCGTCGCACAGGGGCTGTTCACCTACCGATCGGGCCTCGACATGGCCGAGCAACTGCTCGATCTCGCGCGCCCGCCCTCGGCGATCTTCGCCAGCAATGACGACATGGCAGCGGCAACCGTCGCGGTCGCGCACCGGCATGGGCTCGACGTCCCGAACGACCTGACCGTCTGCGGGTTCGACGACACCGCCCTGGCCACGACGATCTGGCCCGAATTGACAACGATACACCAGCCGATCACCGAGATGTCGCTCGCGGCGGTACAGCTGCTTGTGCGGGAGATCCGCAGCCGCCGCGCCGGGCATCCGGACGCGGCGCGCCATATCCAGCTCGACTTCGAGCTGATCCGTCGCCAGTCCGACGCGGCCCCGCGCCGCCGGCCGCTGGTGACCCCGAAACCGCCATGCTGAAGGTGGCGTTCGCGTCGTTTGTTGTGGGGCGGCGCGGATTGCGTTAGCGATACCATAGGATCTGATCAGGAGAGTGAAGTGAAGCGTGAACCCGTAAAGGCCTTCCGGTCGCGCGACTGGTTCGCCGATCCGGAGCGGTCCGACATGACGGCGCTCTATCTCGAGCGGTTCATGAATTACGGCATCACCGCGGAAGAGCTGCGCAGCGGCCGGCCGATCATCGGCATCGCCCAGACCGGCAGCGACCTTTCCCCGTGCAATCGCATCCATGTCGACCTGGCCAAGCGCGTGCGCGACGGCATCCGCGATGCGGGCGGGATTCCGATGGAATTCCCGACTCATCCGATCTTCGAGAATTGCCGCCGCCCGACCGCGGCGCTCGACCGCAACCTCGCCTATCTCGGGCTGGTCGAGATCCTGTACGGCTATCCGATCGACGCGGTGGTGCTGACCACCGGCTGCGACAAGACCACGCCGTCCGGCATCATGGCCGCGTCGACCGTCGACATTCCGGCGATCGTGCTGTCCGGCGGGCCGATGCTCGACGGCTGGCACGAAGGCGAGCTGGTGGGATCGGGCACCGTCATCTGGCGATCGCGCCGCAAGCTGGCCAAGGGCGAGATCGACGAGGAGGAATTCCTGCGCCGCGCGACCGACAGCGCGCCCTCGGCCGGCCATTGCAACACGATGGGCACTGCCTCGACGATGAATGCCGTGGCTGAAGTGCTCGGGCTTTCGCTGCCCGGTTGCGCGGCAATCCCCGCCCCCTATCGCGAGCGCGGTCAGATTGCGTACGAGACCGGCCGTCGCATCGTCGATATGGCCTATGAGGATCTGCGCCCCTCGAAGATTCTCACACGTGCGGCCTTCCTCAACGCCGTCCGTGCGATCACCGTCATTGGCGGCTCTTCCAACGCTCAGCCGCATCTGATGGCGATGGCGCGTCATGCGGGCGTCGAGCTGAATCCGTCCGACTGGACCGAGCATGGCTATGACCTGCCGCTGCTCGCCGATGTGCAGCCGGCTGGCCGGTTCCTCGGCGAACGGTTCCACCGCGCAGGCGGTGTGCCGGCGATCCTGTGCGAGCTGGCCGAGGGCGGGGTGCTCGACGGCACATGCCTGACCGTGACCGGCAAGACGATCGGCGAGAATATCGCGGGCCGGATATCGCGCGACCGCGAGGTGATCCGCGCCTTCGCCACGCCGCTGAAAGAGAAGGCCGGTTTCCTGGCGCTGACCGGCAATCTGTTCGACTTCGCGATCATGAAGACCAGCGTGATCTCGGACGAATTCCGCGACCGCTATCTGAGCCATCCGGGCAAGGAAGGCATTTTCGAAGCACGCGCGATCGTGTTCGACGGATCGGACGATTACCATCACCGGATCAATGATCCCGCGCTGGCGATCGACGAGAATTGCGTGCTCGTCATCCGTGGCGCCGGGCCGATCGGCTGGCCGGGATCGGCCGAGGTGGTCAACATGCAGCCGCCGGACGCGCTGATCCAGCGGGGCATCGCGTGGCTGCCGACGCTCGGCGACGGGCGGCAATCGGGCACGTCGGACAGCCCCTCGATCCTCAACGCCTCGCCGGAAAGCGCAGTCGGCGGCGGGCTCGCCTGGCTGCACACCGGGGACGTGATCCGCATCGACCTCAACGCCGGCACCTGCGACGCACTGGTCGATCCGGCCGAGATCGCGCGGCGCAAGGGTGAGCCGGCGCCGCCCTTCCCCGCGAGCAATACGCCGTGGGAAGAACTGTACCGCGAAAAGACCGGCCAGCTCGAGGACGGCGCGGTGCTGGAGATGGCCGTCAAATATCGCGGCATTTCGGCCAAGACGCCGCGGCACAACCACTGATGCTGAAGCGGATAACGGGCGCCGCGATCGCGCTGATGCTCATCGGCGCGGCGCCGGCGCCCGTCGCCCAGTTCGCCTGGTTCGATTATCGCGGCGAGGACCCGGTCGACCGCGCGGTGACCGCGGGGCCTGGCGCGTATCGCAACCCGATCCTGCAGGGATTCTATCCCGACCCGTCGATCGAGCGGGTCGGTCAGGATTATTACCTGGTCAATTCGACCTTCAGCTATTTCCCCGGCCTGCCGATCTTCCACAGCCGCGACCTGGTTTCGTGGAAGCAGATCGGCAACGCGATCGACCGGCCCACCCAGTTCGACTTCAAGAAAATCGGCCTGTCGCGCGGCATTTTCGCGCCGGACATCAGCCATCATGCCGGCACCTTCTATCTCGCCGGCACCTGCGTCGATTGCGGCGGCAATTTCGTGATGACGGCGCGGAATCCAGCCGGGCCCTGGTCCGATCCGCACTGGAACGAGATCGACGGGATCGATCCCT
Source organism: Parasphingomonas zepuensis (assembly GCF_036663735.1). Lineage (NCBI taxonomy): Bacteria > Pseudomonadati > Pseudomonadota > Alphaproteobacteria > Sphingomonadales > Sphingomonadaceae > Parasphingomonas > Parasphingomonas zepuensis. The sequence goes on from NZ_JAXOJO010000005.1 coordinate 556,436, forward strand.
CGATCTTCTTCGATGCCGACGGATCGGCGTGGATCCTCAACAATGGCCCGCCGGTGGGCAAGCCGGAATATGACGGCCACCGCGCGATCTGGATCCAGCGCTTCGACCCGAAGAGCCTGAAGCCGTTCGGCGCACGAACGCTGCTGGTGAATGGCGGCGTGCATTTCGCGGACAAGCCGATCTGGGCGGAGGGGCCGCATATCTTCACGCGCGACGGGTGGTATTATCTGATGACCGCCGAGGGCGGCACGGCCGAAAACCATAGCGAAGTGATCTATCGCAGCCGATCGGCGGCCGGCCCCTATCAGCCCGGCCCGACCAACCCGATCCTGACTCAACGCGGGCTCGATCCGGCGCGGCCCTTCCCGATCACCTCGGCCGGCCATGCCGATTTCGTCACGACGCCCAAGGGCGACTGGTGGACGATCTTCCTCGCGACGCGGCCGTATCAGGGCGACTTCTACAATATCGGGCGCGAAACCTTCCTGCTGCCGGTCCGCTGGAAGGACGGATGGCCTGAGGTAACCGCACCGGGCGCCCTGATCCCCTATGCGGCGCGCCGCCCCGCCCTGCCGCGCGACAAGCCGGTCGCGGTGCCGAACAGCGGCGCTTTCCATGTGCGCGACGCGTTCGCCGGAACGGCGCTCGCGCCCTATTGGATGCAGATCAGGGCGACCGAGACTGGCTGGCACCGGCTGTCGCAAGGCACGCTCATACTCGACGCGCGACCGGTGGCGATCGGCGGGAGCGGCCAGCCGGCGTTCCTCGGGCGGCGGTTGCAGCATCACTGGGCAACGGCGGAAACAGCGGTGACCTTCACGCCGCTTCGCCCCGGCGACCGGGCGGGCATCGTCGCGATGCAGGACATGGCGCATTTCTACGCCCTGTCGCTCCAGCGCACCGCTACCGGGACGGTGATCGCGCTCGAGAAACGCGACGGCAGCAGCGATCCCGCGGACGGAACGCTGGTCGCGTCTGCGCCCTTTGCCGGGACGACCGTCCGGCTGCGCATCGTGACGCGCGGCGACGCATGCGACTTCCTCTATGCCGGTGCTGACGGCGTCTGGCATGTGCTGGCGAAGGACCTCGACGCGACCCTGCTCAGCACCAAACATGCCGGCGGGTTCGTCGGCGCGACGGTCGGACCGTTCGCAAGGGCCGGCGAGCAGGACTGACCGGTCTTGAGCGCCAAGTAAAAGTGTTGGAAGCTGCCGCGATCGGGCCAGTATTCGCGGAATTATGCGACACGGCTGCGAGACGAAGGAAAATCGGGTGTTATTGCCGGGTTGCACGTGACGTGATGTAACGTGCAGTGAAGGTGTTGGAGTGGCAAGAACAGCCGCACGACAAAATCCGGCCAGCGATCTTAACGACGACTTCCCGAATTTTGCGACCCCTATCAGTTTTTGTATCGCCTGTAGTTGAGAATAGTCGCAGCGGAAAATCTGTACTGGCACGATCGAGGACCCCGCAAGCGCCGGCGACGACCGCCGGGCCGAGCATCATAAGGCCCGGCCACCTGACTTGAATCACCCCTGGACCTCGAGACAGGCCTTTACGTGCCGCTACTTCCCGGCGGGCGAACTCTGGCAGATGGCGTGGAACCCGGCGGCCATGAACCGAGCCATATGCCGCTTGATCGACACGAAATCGTTGGACGAGCAGAGCCCGTGCGACAGCTCGTCGAGACGGCCGGTGCGCGCCATATTGTGCGTCATCGCGCCCGAGACGAAATGATAGCCCCAGAAGATCGTTTCCTCGTCGCAGTCCGGCATCGCCTTTTTGAGCAGGTCGATCAGCGCCAGGACGACGGGGTTGAAATATTTCGTCATCCGGCCTGCACCCCAGCCGGTTGCGCTGTTGGCCTGAGCCGCGATCTTGCCGAACGCCACCCATTGCTCCTCGTCATCGATCTGAACGTTCAGATCGGTGTCGATCCAGGCGTGGAGCGCACCCTCGACCGTGACCTTGTCGCCGGCTTCCTCGGCATAAAGCCGCATCGCCTCGAGCCGGTTGCGGGCCGAGATCGGCGCCTTGCGCGCCCAGACCGCCTCGTAGATGCTTTCCTTGCCGTTGAAATGATAATGGATCAGCGTCGAACTGACCCCGACACGCGCCGCGACATCCTTCAGCGTGACCCCGTGATAGCCGAATTCGGCGAACAATTGCTCGGCGGCGTCGAGGATGCGCTCGATCGACGCCTCGCGCACGCGCGCCTTGTGGTTGCGCGCGCGCGGTGCTGGCTCGTCGTCCAGCGTGGCTTGGTCGGTGCTGCTCATCGGGACTCTGGTTGCCGGGGTGCGGCAGGCGCGTCAACGCCCCCACCAGTGGCCGCGATCTGCACCGGAAAGGCCGAGAAGCCGATATCGTATCGCCAGCCGCGCCCCTGTCGCAGCCGCCCCGCGACCAGCGCATCGGCCCAGGCAAAGGCTGCCGGCTGGAGACGGCGCCCGGCGGACGGACGATCGTCGATATCGAGATAGGCGGGTTGCCGCGCGGTGTAGCGGGGCCATGCGGCCTCGCCCGGCGCCGTCGGCACACCCGTGCGGACGAAGGCGGCCCAATAGCGCATCATCGCATCCGAAAGACGCGTCTCAGCCTGGGTGAGCGGCGGGCGCGGCCAGTTCGGGCCGATCCTCGCCGACGCGCCGACCTGGCCGAAGATATAGGGCAGTTCGCTGGCGTGGAAGGCAGCGAGATCGCGGGCGCGCTGCGCCGGCGTGCTATGCCGGAAGAAATAGAGATAGGCGGGCTGGCCCGCCACCGCCTGTTGCCGCACCAGATATTGCGCGGCCCAGCCGTACAGGCCGTCGCGGACCGACGCCATCACGTCCGCCCTGGGGTCCCTCCCTGGATAGACGGTGAGATAGGCGTCCGCCTCCGGGCCGAAACGCCGCCGCACATCCGCGACATAGGCGGCCTGGCTGTCCGGCGCCTTGGGCATCAGGAAGAGCAGCGAGCGGATTTCACCTTCGTTGAAGCCCGCCAGCACCGGCACCTTCGCCTGCTCGCCCCGTGCGAAGGTTTCGGCGAGCTGACGCTTCAGCACGACGCCGTCGATCACCGGCTCGGGCTGCCAGCCGGTCGCAAGGCCGGCCCTGAACAGCCCCGCCGGATCGGCCGCGCGGAGCGCCGCGGCATCCGTCGCCCCGGCAGCTTTGGCCAGCGCCGCGCCTGCCGCCTCGGCCGACGGCAAGCCGCGCGTTTCCGCGTGCGGCGCGCGATAGGAGGGCATGTAGCCGCTCTGCACGATCGCCCGCGCGAACAGGCCCCGCGCCACCGGGCTGGCCAGCAGGGCGATGGCGCTGAGGCCGCCGGCGGATTCACCCGCAATGGTGACTCGCCCGGGATCACCGCCAAAGGCAGCGATGTTGTCACGCACCCAGCGCAGCGCCTCGATCTGGTCGAGCAGCCCGTAATTGCCGGAGAGGCGCTGCGGCGATTCAGCGCTCAGCCCCGGATGCGCCAGATAGCCGAGCAGGCCGAGACGATAGTTGATCGAGACGAGGACGATGCCCTGCCGGGCCAGCTTCGCCCCGTCGTACAACGGCTCCGAACTGCTGCCCCCAGCCAGCGCGCCACCGTGGATCCAGACCATGACCGGCAGCTTGCGCGCGCCGGTGGGTGCCCAGACATTGAGCGTCAGGCAATCCTCGCTCATCGGTGTCATGCCGCCCGAATAGAGCCCGGTCGGCGATTGCGGCGGCTGAAGACAGGCGGCACCAAATGCCCGCGCATCGCGGGTGCCTTTCCAGCCGGTCGCCGGAACGGGTGGCCGCCAGCGCAAATCTCCCACCGGAGGCCTGGCATAGGGGATGCCCTTGAAGGCAACCACCCGGGCGCCCGGATCGGCGACACCTTGCAGCATGCCCTGGCCGATGCGGACCTGGGGCGCTTCGCCGGGCGCCGACGCAGCAGCAAGGGACAGCCAGGCGGCCGCGGCCCACAACGGCGCCGACGCTTTCCCGATCACCACAGGTTATAGCCGATGCGCACGCCGAAGGTGCGCGGCCGCACGATCGCATAGCGGCTGTACACGAACGCTTCGGGGTGGATGTAGGTGGTCGCCCGGCTGTTGCCGACATTCTCCATGTAGAAGGTCACGGACAGGTCGCGGAGCGTGATGCCGGTCTGCAGGTTGAGATAGGTATAGGCATCGGTATTGTCATAGAGCGGGCTCAGCACCCCGGGCTTGCCCGGCGTGTTGGGGAAGCCGTTGGGGAAGGACCCGACATGCTGGAGCTGGAAGCTGGTGAAGCCTTTGGCATCGCTGCCCAGATCGTAATTATAGGCCCCGAAGAAAGAGCCCTGCACATGCGGTGAAGCGAGGCGCGCGCCGTTCACCGCGCCGGAGATCGCGGCCTCCTGCGCGGTCAGCTCCGTCACCTTGGCCCGGTTGAGCGAGCCGTTCAGGCCGAACAGCAGCCCGGTTACCGGCGCGACGGTGATCTCCGCCTCGATCCCCTTGCTGCTCGCCCGCCCCACATTGGTAGCGAACTGGACCGAGTCGGACTGGCGGTTGGCCTGGACCTGGATGTTGCGCCAATCGATATAATAAGCGGCGAGGTTCGCGGTGAGTTTTCCCCCCAGCCAGCGCCCCTTCAGGCCAAGCTCGTAATTGGTGAGATTGTCGGAGCCGGCCCCCGCCGGGATGACGAGATCGGTCGGATCGACGGTGCTGACGCTCCCTGCGCGGCCATTATAGACCGGCGTGCGATAGCCGGTGGAGACGGTGGCATAGGTCGTCAGGCTGCGGGACGGCTTGTAGCTGAGGCTCGCTTTCCACGAGGCCTTGCTGGCGGAAGGATAGCGGGCGCTCGCCGGCGCGCTCGGCACCAGGGCAAGGGGGCCGGCGATGTTGAACAGCGCATAGGTGAAATAGGCGGTGTTGAAGCCGGGCTTGGTATCGACCGTGCCGCCATATTTGCCGTAGCGGACGCCGCCCGTTGCGGTGAGCTGATCAGTCAGATGATAGCTGAGCTCCCCGAATCCGGCGAGCTCATACGTGCGCGAGACACTGCCGAAGGCAGCGAAGGTCGTACCCGGCAGGCCGGTGATGCGGCGGGCGGCGAGGAAGGACGCGCCCGACAGGTTTCGCCCATTCAGATCGAGATTGCGGTGCAGGTAGAAGCCGCCAACCACCCAATCGAACTTCCCGCCCGCGTCCGAGGCGATGCGCGCTTCCTGGACGAAGGTCTTCTGCCGGTAATCGTCGTCGAGATAGAAAGGGATGGCCTGGGCGATGGGCACGCCCGTGGCGAAGGTACCGGCGAGATCGACGTCGAAATCGCCGTCGGCGATCGAATAGGTCGAGGAGCTGGTCAGGTGGGCGCCGTCGAACTGATAGTCGATCGTGCCGTTATAGACCTGCGTGATGGAGGTGTAGCGATCGGGGATCGAGCTGTAGCGCTTGCGGTCGCCGAGCGACGGGGAGGTCAGCGCCGAATCCTGCGGCTCGCTCTTCTCATAGGAACCGAGCAGCTTGATGCTCAGCCGATCGGTCGGTTTCCATAGCAGGGTGGCGCGGCCGCCCCAGTCCCTCAGCGTGTTGGCATTCTTCACGCCCGTCCCGAGATTGTCGACATAGCCTTCCTCGTTCCGGTAATAGCCGACGACGCGCAGCCCGAGCGTATCGTTGACCAAGGGCACATTGACCATGGCGTTGTAGCGCTGGCGGATGCCGCCGCCGTCGGGCGTAAGGCCGATATCGGCCAGGGCCGACGCATCAAATTTAATCAGATTGGGGCTCTTGGTCAGGATGCGCAGCGCGCCCGACAGCGAGCCAGAGCCGAACAGCGTGCCCTGTGGCCCGCGCAGGAATTCGACGCGCTCGATATCGTAGAGATTGGGGCTGAGCGTGACCGTGTTGCCGATCGTGCTGAGCGGCAGCTCGTCGAGATAGATGGTGGTGGTGGTCTGGAGCCCGGCGCCCCAACCATTGGTGGAGATGCCGCGGGCGGTGAACCGGGCATTATTGTCACTGGCCTGATTGAGCACGACGCCCGGCGTTTCGCGGGCAATGCCTTCGAAGCCGACGATGCCCTTGCGGGTCAGTTCTTCCTGCGAAAAGGCCGTCACGCTGAGCGGCACGTCCTGCAGCCGTTCGTTGCGGCGGGTGGCAGTGACGATGATGTCGTTCGGGTCGGCCGCACCGCCGCCATCCTGGACGGCCGACTCGGCGGGCGAGGAAGTCGTCTGCGCGGCGGCAGGAGCGCCCGCTGCCATGAGCGCGAGCAGCGACGACGTGTAGGCAAAGCGGTTCATGTCCCCTCCTTTGTCGCTGCCGCGTCTTGGTGACGCTGGTCTGCGAACGGTGGGACCATGACATGGCGTGACCCAGAGTCAATACTGACTGTCACGTCAGTCAGTATTTAAAAGGCGGAGACTCCAATATCAGGGATCGACGGCAATCCGCATCGTCAGAACCAGCGAATCACCCGGCGGTAGAAGATCGAACACCGCGCCGGGCTGATTGAACGCATCAGGCAGGTGGCTGACCGGTTCCAGACAGCAGAAACTCTCCCCTTCGGGGTGGAAGAGATGCAGGTCGCGCGCGCCTTCGGCGGTCAGGCGGACGACTTGATCGCCACGGTCGAGCGTGGCGACGCCGTCCCATCGCTCGTAACTATGGTCGATGAAACCGGCGTCGGAGATCGAAGCGCCTCCCGCCCAATCCCCGAAATGATCCGCGGCGACCGCCTCGCTGGGAATCTGAACTGCATCGGTGAGCCACACACGCGAAGCATTCAGGCGCAGGTGCGTTGCGGGCGAGATGGCGAAATAGGGATGGAGGCCGATCCCCGCCGGCATCGGCTCGCGAGCGGCATTGGTCAGGGTCAGCATCACGCGCAGACCCTCTTCGCCGAGTTCGAACAGTTGCTCGGCGCGGTAGCGCCACGGCCAGCCATCCCCGCCATCATGGCCATGATTCAGCCGGGCCCGATCCGTGCCGACCTCGACGACCTCCCACGGGCGCTGCCAGCCGAAACCGTGCAGCGTGTTGGGGTGATCGCCGAAGTTGAGCGGCAGCCGGATATCCCGCCCGCCGAAGCTGAATCGACCGCCCGCGATGCGATTGGCATAGGGGACGAGCGGGAAGCAGGCGCTTTGCAGCGGATCGGTGGTGCCTTCCGCCGTGGGACGGAGGATATCCGTACCCTGAAAGCGCAGCGCGCCGATCGCGCCGCCGAGCGCGGGGAGGAGATCGAGCTCCCACCCCGCGCCAGCAAGCGTGATCATCTTCAGCCTTCCATGTCCTCGAGCTCACGCCCGCGCGTTTCGTTGATCATCGCCCGAACGAAGAAGAACGAGACCAGCGCGCTCGCGGCGTAGAAGCCGTAGGTGATCGGCAGCCCGACGCCGGCGGCCAGCGGCGGGAAGCTGACACTGATCGCGAAATTGGCGGTCCATTGCGCGAAGCCAGCGACCGCCAGCCCCGATCCGCGAATCTGCGTCGGGAACATCTCGCCCAGCATCACCCACATCACCGGGCCCCAGCTGAGATTGAAGAAGATGACGTAGAGATTGGCCGCGACAAGGGCGATCGTGCCGACGCCGTCCGCCATGTGCAGGCTGCCGTCGACAAAGGTCGCGGTCGAGAAGCACCAGGCCATCACCGCCAGCGTCACGGTCATGCCGGCCGAACCAACCAGCAGCAGCGGCTTGCGGCCGATCCGGTCGATGGTGAAGATCGTGAACAGGCAGGCGGCGATCGACAGGCTGCCCGACAGGATGTTGATCAGCAGCGCATCATTCTCGCTGAAGCCGACCGACTGCCACAGCACCGAACCATAATAGAAGACGATGTTGATGCCGACGAGCTGCTGGAACACGGCGAGGCCGATGCCGGCCCAGACGATCTTGCGCACCTTGCCGGTGCTGCTGTCGAGCAGATCGCTGAAGCGCGGGCGGTGATGATCGCCGGCCAGGCTCTCGCGAATCTCGCGGACCTTGTCGTTGGCATAGGTCGCCCCGAACAATTTGGTCAGGACTGTGTTCGCCTCGGCATCGCGATCCCTGAGCATCAGGTAGCGCGGGCTCTCCGGAATGAGCAGAAGCGCGAGGAAGTAGATGCCGGCGGGGATGACCTGCATCCAGAACATCCAGCGCCAGGCCGGATAGCCGAGCCAGAATTCAGCGGTCGACGCGCCCGCCGTGTTGGCGAGCCAGTAGTTGGAGAGGAAGGCGCCGGTGAGGCCGGCGATGATCATCACCTGCTGCACGCTCGACAGCCGGCCGCGGATCGCGGCAGGCGTGACCTCGCTGATATAGACCGGCGAAATCACGCTGGCCGCGCCGACCGCGAGGCCGGCGACGAAGCGCGCAGCGATGAACAGTTCGGCATTATGGGCAGCGCCGGCGAGGAGGGCGCTGCCGATAAAGATCAGCGCCGCGCTCATCATCACCGCGCGGCGGCCGAACAGATCGGCGAGACGGCCGGCGAGAAAAGCACCGATGGCGCAACCGGGCAGCAGCGCCGCGACGGCGACGCCGAGCCACCAGTCGCTGAGACTGAAGGCGGCGCGCAGGCCATCCTGCGTGCCGTTGATCACGCCGCTATCATAGCCGAACATGAATCCGCCGATCGTCGCGACCGCGACGATCAGCGCGATGAAGGCGTTGTTCGCCTGCTCCGTGCCCCTGCTTGCCATCTTGTCCCTCTCCATTCTCGTTTTCGTTGTACCCGAATCGCTAAATCACGGCCTCGGCCACCGGCAGCCCCGGCACCGCGACGTCGAACGCAAACAGGTCGCCCGCTGCAGGCTGGGCGGCAAGCGCCGCGGCATCGAGCCCCTTGCGGGCGGTCGTCGCATAAGCCGTTTTCAGATCAGGACCGCCAAAGGCGATCTTGGTGACGTTCGAAGCCGGCAGCCTGACCGTTTCGAGCAAGGCTCCGTCCGGCGCATAGCGGCGCACGCCCCAGCCCATGTACAGGCCGGTCCACACACAGCCTTCGCTGTCGACCACCGACCCGTCAGGATAGCCCGCGCCTTCCTCGATCGTCGCGAAGACGCGCATTGCGCCGAGGCTGCCATCGTCATTGACGGCGACCGCGTGAATGACCTTGCCGAGCGTATCGGTGTGATAGAGCGTGCGCCCGTCCGGCGAGATGGCGGGGCCGTTGGTGATCGACACCGGCGGCAGGCCGGTATCCATCACCCCGTCCGTGTCGAGCGCGTAGAGCCGCCCGGTCGACTTCCCCTCGCTATCGTCCATCGAGCCGAACAGGATACGACCCCGCGCATCGACCGTCGCATCATTCAGCCGATTGCCGGGGAGATGCGGTTCGGGGACGACGTGCGGATCGAACGCGCCGGTCACCGGATCGAAGCGCTCGATCCCGCGCTGCATGCCAACGACGAAACCGCCGCCGCGCTCGGGCAGTATCCAGCCGGGCTGCGACGGCGCATTCCAGCTCTTCAGCGACTCGGTCGCCGGATCGAAGCGGTGAATCCGCAGGCTTTTGATATCGACGAACCAGAGCGCGTTCTCGCGCCCGACCCAGACTGGCCCCTCGCCCAGCATCGCGCCGATGCCGAGGGCCCGCCGCGGAGTGCCGGCGACCATCTCAGCGCCAGCCGGCGTCGACGAAATAATCATGGCCGGTGCACATCTTCCCATCGTCCGAGGCGAGGAACAGCACCAGTGCAGCGACATCGGCCGGCTGGATGCGGCCGTCGAGGCACTGCGCCGCGACAATCTCCGCCTCGCCTTCCGGCGTGTACCATTTCTGCTGGCGCGGCGTCTCGACATTGCCCGGGACGATCGTGTTGACCCGGATGTTCGAGCGGCCGAGATCGCGCGCCATGCTGCGCGTCATGCCCTCGATCGCTGCCTTGGCCGTCTGGTAGAGCACGAGATCCTCGAGCCCGAGATGCCAGCTGATCGAGCCGAAATTGAGGATCACGCCCTGGCCGGCGCGCTTCATCGCCGGGATCACCGCCTGGGCAGCGAAGAACTGGTGGCGCAGGTTCACCGCCATCCGCTCATCCCAATATTCCGGGGTTACCTGTTCGATCGAATGGCGATCGTCATTGGCGGCATTGTTGATCAGGATGTCGACCCCGCCGAGGCTGTGCTCGAACTCGGCCATCGCGTGCTTGAGCGAATCGATATCGGTCAGGTCGCAGTGCCGGAACAAAGGTGGGTGCGCGGCGCCGGGCGTCAGCCGCTCGACCACGGCCTGGCTCGCGGTATCGACGATGTCGACGAACGCGACGCGGGCCCCCTGTGCGACGAAGGCCTCGACCAGGCCCTCGCCGATGCCGCTGCCGCCACCGGTGACGATGACGCGCTTGCCGGCGAGGCTGGGATAGAGTGCGCGGGGTGCGCCCGCGGCTTTGGCCTGCAGCACTGGGGTGGTCTCCAGAATGTCGTTCATCATGATGTCGTCAGCAGGCCCCGGCGCGCGAGGTTGCGCATCAGGTCACCGATGCCGAATTGCCAGGGTGCCGCCGCCTTCGAGGTCGTCACGCGGTTGACCAGGCGGCCGATGCGCGGAGTCGAGATCGACACGACATCGCCCGGCTTGTGGGTGAAGCCGTGATTGGGCTCATCGCGATCCTGGGTCGGCGCGAACAAGGTACCGAGGAACAGCACGAAGCCGTCGGGATATTGATGCTCGCTCATCGTGTGCTTGAGCAATGTCTCCGGATCGCGGCTGATCTGGTTCATCGAGCTGGCGCCGGTGAGGCGATAGCCGTCCGCGCCTTCGATCAGCAATTCGACCTCGGCCTGGCGGACATCGTCCATGGTGAAGCCGGCATCGAACAGCCGCACGAACGGCCCGAGCGCGCAGGACGCGTTATTGTCCTTCGCCTTGCCCAGCAGGAGCGCCGAGCGCCCTTCGAAATCGCGCAGATTGACGTCGTTGCCGAGCGTCGCGCCGACCGCGGTGCCAGTCGAATCGGCGAGCATCACGATCTCGGGCTCGGGATTGTTCCAGGTCGAATCGGAGCGCACCCCGATCTCGCCGCCATAACCGATGGTCGACAGCACGGGGGACTTGGTGAAGACCTCGGCATCCGGACCGATCGCGACTTCGAGATATTGCGACCACATCCCGTCCTCGATCAGCGCGATCTTCATCGCGGCTGCCTCGGGCGAGCCGGGCACGACCGCCCGCAAGCTGCCGCCGATGATGTCCTCAAGCCGGGCGCGGACGTCTGCCGCGGCGCCCGCGTCGCCGCGCGCGCGCTCCTCGATCACGCGCTCCAGCGCGGAGACGGCGAAGGTCACGCCAGCCGCCTTCACGCATTGCAGATCGATCGGGCTGAGCAGGCGATAGGCCGCGTCGTCACCCACGCCGACGTCGAGCGAGTCGAGTGCGCCGAGCGCCTCGCCCGCGGTCTCGTCGAACGCTCTGGCCTCGATCAGTTCGGAGACGGTCGGCGCCACTTTCGCCATGTCGTGGACGACGCCACCCGCGATCAGGACCGGGCTCGGTCCCTCCGCACTCGCAATACGACCGATGAATCGGCCTTCACGCCAATCCGCTGGCAGCGCATCCGCTACCGCAAAGCCCCCGTCCGACATCCCGCTCCAGCTCAATCAGGTTATTGATAGCGCTACCATCAAACGGCGCCGGGGTCCTGTCAAGGTCCACATTGGTCGGTAAACGTGAAGAGCGTACGGGAACGAGGCGTGCGGTGCAGCGCTACCGCGACGGTGAATCGGACCGGCGCACGTGGCGGTCCTTCCCCGGCAACCGGTCATGCCCGGTACCAACCCGATCGACGCTTCAACGAAGCGACGTTTTCTATGACCGGACCAGGCCTAGGCCGGGCACTTCGCCCCGCTTTCGACCCAGGCCTTGGTCAGTGCGCCGAATTCCGCCTGCGTGCCGGGTGCCGGCGTACGGCCCTTGCCCGGATTCCAGCCCCAGCCGACCAGCACGTCGCTCGTATTATGTTCGATCAGCTGGTCCAGCGTCTTGTGGCCGTTGCGCGCCGGATCCTTGAGCTGCGCGCAGATCTCGCCGAGCGACTTGCCTTCCCACGCCATCACGAGCGGGGCGAGGCTCCATTTGCGATTGCCCGGGATGCTGCCCTCGCCATTGGCGAAGTCGACATTCTCGCGGCCATGGCAGGTGGTGCACTCCATGCCCGATGCGCCGAAATTATACGGGCCGCGCGCGACCGGCGGGCTGTGCGGGTGCATGTCGTCACCCTGGAGCGGCCGATCGGTGCGCGGGTGGCAGTTGATGCAGCGCGGGCTCTGGATCACCTTGCCCATTTCCTGGAACAGCGCGACCGAGCGCGCGTCCTGGTTCTTGATACCCGCAAAGGCGGACGGCCCCCGAAGCGCCGGGGGCGCTTCTCGCGCGAGCAGGGCGACGGGCAACGCGACGATCGCGACGGCCAGGGCGACGTGGCGCGGGTTCATGCATTGTCTCCATGAGCGAAGGGAAGTCTGCGCACGGCCTTGCCGGTGAGCTTGCGCCAGGCATTGGCGACGGCCGGGGCGAGCGGCGGGACGCCGGGTTCGCCGACCCCCGTCGGCGCCGTGGTGGAGGCGATGATCGCCACTTCGACTTCGGGCATCTCCCCGATGCGCAGCGAGCGATAGGTATCGAAATTGCCCTGCGCCACCGTGCCGCCCTTGCCCAGCACCAGCTCGGCATAAAGCGCATGCCCCAGGGCGAAGCCGATGCCGCCCTCCATCTGGGCGCGGATGACGTTCGGGTTGACCGCGACGCCGCAATCGACCGCGCACCAGACCTTGTGCACCTTGGGCAGACCGTCCGCCCCCTTCGAGATTTCGACAACCTGAGCGACATAGGTGTTGAAGGCCTTGTGCGTCGCCACGCCGCGGGCGCGACCCTCCGGCACCGGCCCGCCCCATTTCGCCATTTCGGCGACGCGGGTGAGCACAGCCTTTTCGCGCGCGTCCTTCATCAGCGCGATCCGGCCCTCCACCGCATCCTTGCCGCCCAGCGCCAGCAATTCGTCGACGAAGGTCTCGACGACATAGGCCGTATGCGTGTGCCCGACCGAGCGCCACCAGTTGGTGGTGACCGGGCTCTTCATCACATGGGCGCCGACGCGGAAATTGGCGAAGTCGTAGCTTCCCTCGGTCGCGCCCTCGGTCAGCGTCGAATCCTTGCCGTCCTTGACGATCATCTTCTCCATCGCGGTGCCGATGACGAAGGATTGCCCGGCAATGACCTGATCCCAGGCAATGATATCGCCCTTGGCGTCGATCCCGCCGGTCAGCTTGTGAACGACCATCGGCCGGTAATAACCGCCGCGGATATCATTCTCGCGCGTCCAGAAGAACTTGACCGGCGATGCGCCGCCCCAGGCCTTGGCGACGGCGCCGGCCTCGGCCGGGAAGGCCATGTCCGAGGTGGTGCGCCGCCCGAAGCTGCCGCCGGCATATTGCTGGTGCAGCACCGCCTTTTCCGGCGGGATCCCAAGCACGCCGGCGATGATGCTCGTTTCGGTCGCCTGGAACTGCGATCCCATCCAGACGTCGAGCCGGCCGTCCTTCACTTCCATCACCGCATCCATCGGCTCCATCGGGGCGTGGACGAGATAGGGCAGCTGATAGGTCGCCTCGAGCGTCTTCGCGGCGCCCTTCAGCGCAGTCGCGGCATCGCCCTTCTTCTCATATTCGAGCCCCGGCTTCTGCACTTCGGCAGTGTAGGCGCGGAACAGCTCCTCGCTCGATCGGCGTTCGGCCGTGCTCAGGTCCCAATCGACCTTGAGCGCGTTGCGGCCCTTGATCGCGGCATAGCTGTCCCTGGCATAGACCACGACGCCCTGCGGGATGGCCTTGACCGCGACCACACCCGGCGTTGCGAGCGCGGCGGCATCGTCCACCGTCTTCACCTTGCCGCCGAACGCCGGGGCATGGAGGATGACGGCATGGACCATGTCCGGCCGCGAGATATCCAGCGTGAAGATCGCGGTGCCGTTGCTCTTGATGACGGAATCGACCTTGGGCACGTCAGTGCCGATCAGGGTCCATTGCTCCGGCGTCTTGAGCACTGGTTTGGCCGGCGGGGTGACCGCAGCCGCCTCGGCCGCGAGTTCCCCGAAGCTTGCCTTTTTCGCGCCGTGGCTGACCACGCTCTTCGAGACCTTCACCTCGGCCGCGGGCACACCCCAGCGCTTGGCCGCGGCCTCGACCAGCATTGCCCGGGCAGTCGCGCCAGCGCTGCGCATCTGCATGAAGCTGTTGGCGATCGCGGTTGATCCACCCGTCGCCATCGTGCCGAAGAACAGATTGGCGTAGAGCTTGTCATTGTTGGTGGCATGCTCGATGCGGACCTGGCCCCAATCGGCATCCATCTCGTCCGCCGCAAGCGTCGCCAGCCCGGTCGCCGGGCCCTGGCCGAACTCGATATGCTTGATGACGATCGTCACCAGATTGTCGGGCGTGACCTTGACGAAGGCGTTGGGCTGAAACGGAGCGGTCGGCGCGGCCGCGGCAAGGCCGCGGCCCATCGGCAGAGCGAGCCCGAGCACGAGACCGGTCGACTGCAGGAAACCGCGGCGCGACGGGACCAGCGTGTTGGAGACGGGAGCGTTCATGCGCTTTTCTCCAGCGTGCCCGCGGCGTCCTTGATCGCCTGGCGGATGCGGACATAGGTGGCGCAGCGGCAGATATTGCCGGCCATGCCCTGATCGATATCCTTGTCGGTCGGCTTCGGCTTGGCGGTAAGCAGGCCGATCGCGGACATGATCTGGCCTGACTGGCAGAAACCGCATTGCGGCACGTCGATCGCGACCCAGGCCGCCTTCACTGCCTCAGCACGCTTGTCGGTCGCGCCCTCGATCGTGACGACCTTGCGCCCGGCGATGGTGCCGACCGGCGTCACGCAGGAACGGCGATTCTTGCCGTCGAGATGGACGGTGCAGGCGCCGCATTGCGCAATGCCGCAGCCATATTTGGTGCCGGTGAGCTTGAGGTGATCGCGCAGCACCCAGAGCAACGGCGTATCTGGATCGCCGTCGAACGACGTCGTGACCCCGTTCAGAAGGAACTCGGTCGCCATGCAGCGTCTCCCTATTCTTGTCCGCTCGGTACAGATATCCGGCCGTGCTGCATCGCGCAATCGATAACGCGCGACGGTGCAACGGCTTTTTCGGCTACGACTGCAACACCGGTCGGGCCGCGCATCCGTCGCGCGCGGCGGAGGTTGAATTTGCCGCCCGCAACCGTCTATGCTGCGTTGCAGCGAGAAAGGCTGGTCTTTGCGGATTGCGATCGTCGACGAAAGCGCCGCGCGCGCCGCGGTGATCGAGGAAGGCCTGCGCGACGCGGGCCTGACCGACGTCGCCAACTTCGCTGACCGCCACGGCATCGCCGCCCGGCTCGAAGCGTTCGCGCCCGATGTCGTGCTGATCAACCTGGCCAATCCACACCGTGACGAGCTGGAGGAACTGTTCGCCCTGTCTCGCGCGATGGCCCGGCCGGTCGCGATGTTCGTCGACCAGAGCGATACGGCGGGGATCGAGGCAGCGATCGATGCCGGTGTTTCGGCCTATGTCGTCGATGGGCTGAAGAAGGAACGGATCAAGCCGATCCTCGAACTCGCGATCCGGCGATTCCGCGCTTATTCGCGGCTGCGCGCCGAGCTCGACGAAGCGCGCAGCGCGCTCGCCGAACGCAAGGCGATCGACCAGGCCAAGCTGCTGCTGATGAAGAAGCGCGGGATCGACGAGCCGGCCGCCTATGCCGCGCTGCGCAAGGCGGCGATGGATAGCGGGCGCCGGATCGGCGACGTTGCGGACGCGATCGTCACCGCCGACCGGCTGATGGGGGACCTATGAGCAACACGCCGTTCCGCATCGGTTTCCTGCCGCTGGTCGACGCCGCCCTGCCGATCCTGGCGCGCGAACTGGGCTTCGCCGAGGAGGAGCGGATCGATCTGACACTGGTGCGCGACATGAGCTGGGCGACGGTCAACGACCGGCTGCTCTACGGCCATAGCGATGCGGCGCATCTGCTCGCGCCGCTGGCGATCGCAACGACGCTTGGCCTTGGCCGGCCGGCGACACCGATCGCCGTGCCGTTCGTGCTTGGACTGAACGGCAATGCCATAACGCTGCGGCCCGATCTCGCCGAGCAGGTCACCATCGTCGGCCAGCCGGGCGATGTGGCTGCGATCGGGGCCAAGCTGGCCGCCATCGTGCGGGCGCGGGCGAAGCCGCTGCGGTTCGGGGTGGTGCATCGCTATTCGAGCCACAATTACATGCTGCGTTACTGGCTGGTCGGCTGCGGCATCGATCCCGACCGCGACGTGGAGATCGTTACGGTCGCGCCGCCCTTCGCCGCCGATGCGCTGGCGAATGGCGAGGTCGACGGCATCTGCGTCGGCGAGCCGTGGAACAGCGTCGCGGTCGATCGCGGCGTCGGCGTGATCGTCGCGGTGACATCCCAGATCTGGCTGCGCGGCGTCGAGAAGGTCCTGGCGATGCGCACCGCGCGCATGGAAGATGATCCGGGCCTGACCAGCCGGCTGATCCGCGCGCTCTACCGGGCGGGCATCGCATTCGTCGATCCGGCCCGGCTCGACGAGATCGCGACGATCCTGGCGCAATCCGCCTATCTCGATGGATCGGCTGCGCTGATCCGGCGCGCCATTTCCGACCAGATTCTGTTCGCGCGCGGCCATCCGGCAATCCATGTGCCGGATTTCATGTTCCAGCACCGCGAGGCAGCGAACTTTCCCTGGGTGAGCCAGGCGGCCTGGCTGTACGCGCAGATGTGCATTGCGGGCCATACCGCGGCGAACGAAGCCGATTATCATGCAGCGCAGCATGTCTTCCGCCCGGACATTTACCGTGCCGCGCTGCGCCCGCTGGGCGTACCGCTGCCTGGCGCAAGCTCGAAGCTGGAGGGAGGCATCGCCGATTCGCTCGGCGTGGGCACGACGCAGGGGCGGCTGATTCTGGGTGCCGATCGCTTCTTCGATGCCCGTAGTTTCGATCCCGATGCGCTCGAAACCTATCTGACGGGGACGAAACGGCCCTAATTTGCGCTGCGGCGCAAAAAACGCTTGCATCAATGCGCGAACGGCGTCAGCTTTCTCCCGACCGCCGGATCGCTGCAATGGAGTAGCGCCTGGCACCACCGAAAATTTTGGCAAAGTCGCCGTCAGGCCCCGTTTCGCAACGGGCGTCGCGGCGGCTTTTTTGCGTTTGCTCGAAGGGGATCGGGACAATGACGCATGCGCAGGCCCTGGATGAACGGATCGCCGAGCGGCCATCGCCGCCGCTGACGATCGCAGCATCGAAGGACAACGGCTTCTGGCAAGTCGGCCACCGCCCGACGCTGATCGCCGCCTTCCTCTATTTCGATCTCGCTTTCATGGTGTGGGTACTGCTCGGCCCGCTCGCCCCGATCATCGCTGCCGATTTGGGACTTACCCCAGCGCAGAAGGGCCTGATGGTCGCAGTGCCGACTCTGGCGGGCGCATTGCTGCGGCTCGTCAACGGCGTGCTGGTCGACCGGATCGGGCCGAAGCGGACCGGCGCGATCGGCCAGATCATCGTCATCGCCGGCCTGCTGACGGCCTGGGCCTTCGGCATCCACAGCTTCATGGGCACGCTTGCCGTCGGCGTCGTGCTCGGCTTTGCCGGCGCCAGCTTTGCGGTCGCGCTGCCGCTGGCATCGCGCTGGTACCCGGCCGAGCATCAGGGCAAGGCGATGGGCATTGCCGGCATGGGCAATTCGGGCACCGTACTCGCCTCCCTGTTCGCGCCCGGACTCGCCAAGCTGTTCGGCTGGAACGCCGTGTTCGGGCTGGCCGCGATCCCACTCGTCATCGTCTTCGCCATCTACATGGCGATCGCCAAGGATGCGCCCGACCGGCCGGCGCCGAAGAAGCTCGCCGCCTATCTCGCCGTGCTGAAGGAAGCCGATGCCTGGTGGTTCATGCTGTTCTACGGCGTCACCTTCGGCGGTTTTGTCGGGCTCGCCGCCAGCCTCTCGATCTATTTCACCGACCAGTTCGCGCTCAGCCCGATCATGGCGGGCTATTGCACCGCTGCCTGCGTGTTCATCGGATCGCTGGTTCGCCCGTTCGGCGGCGCGACGGCCGACAAGATCGGCGGCATCAGCACCTTGACCGTGGTCTATGGCCTGGCCGCGGCGACCCTGATCGCGATCAGCACCGCCCCTGCCTCGCTGGGGGTGACGATGGGCTTGTTCCTGCTGGTGATGGCGACGCTGGGCTTCGGCAACGGGGCGGTGTTCCAGCTGGTGCCGCAGCGTTTCCGCCACGAGATCGGCGTGATGACCGGCCTTGTCGGGTTCGGCGGCGGCGTGGGCGGCTTCTATCTCGCCTCCTCGCTGGGCTTCGCGAAGCAGCTTACCGGCAGCACCTCGACCGGTTTCCTGATCTTTGCCGGACTCGCGCTCGTCGCGCTGGCCGGGTTAAGCATCGTCAAGAAGCGGTGGCGCAGCACCTGGGGAGCCTCCGCAATGGGGGTGAGGATCTGATGCGCGCTTTTCCGATCATAGTGGCAGGACTGATTTCGACTCCGGCCATCGCCGGCCCGGTAACCCTGAAGCCGCTGATCGATGCGCGGCTGCGCTACGAGCATGTCGACCAGGCGCCGCTGACCCGCGATGCCGATGCCGTGACGATGCGCATCCGCAGCGGCATCGAAGCCAAAACGGGCGATTTCACCCTGCTCGCCGAGAGCGAGGCAGTGCTCGCGATCAGCGAGCATTATTATAGCGGCCTGAATGCCCGCACCGCCCTGCCACTGGTCGGCGATCCGCAGAATATCGAGCTCAACCGGCTCCAACTCCAATATCGCGGTCTGCCGAAGACGGTCGTCACCATCGGGCGTCAGCGCGTAGCACTGGACGATCAGCGCTTCGTCGGCACGGCGCCGTGGCGGCAAAGCGAGCAGACCTTCGATGCGGTACGGATCGAATGGTCAGGCATCGCCAGGCTGAAGGCCGATGTCACCTATGCCTGGTCGGATCGCACCATCTGGGGAATCGACGGAGGCAATCGTTACGGGCCGGCACGCTACCAGGCGATCGGCGGTGACAATGTCTTCGCGACGCTGGGCTATGCGACGAAGCTCGGGACGCTGACTGGCTTTGCCTATCTGATCGATCAGGATCGTGCCCTGGTCCTGCGCAACAGCAGCCAGACCTATGGCGCGCGCTTCGCCGGCAGCCACGGCTTCGGCCCGGGGACGAAACTCACCTATGCGGCGAGCTTTGCCCGGCAGAACGACTATCGCCACAACCCCAACACCTATGCCGCGAGCTATTATGCCGGCGAGCTCGGCCTCGAGCTGGCCGCGTTCAAGGTCGGTGGTGGCTATGAAGTGCTCGGTGCCGATGACGGCGTCGCGCTGACCAGCTTCCAGACGCCGCTCGCGACCCTGCACAAGTTCAACGGCTGGGCCGACAAGTTCCTCGTCACCCCGGCCGATGGGTTGCGCGATGCCTATGCCTCGGCCGGCTATGGCTGGAAGAAGGTCGGGCCGTTCGCATCGATCGACCTGATCGCGGCGTATCACCGTTTCGACAGCGACCGCGCCGACCAGCATTATGGCGACGAGATCGACCTGCAGGCGAGCGTCCGGCGCGGGCGGTACACCGCGCTTGCCAAATACGCGTCCTACAACGCCGACCGCTTCGCGACCGACACCAAGAAATTCTGGCTCTCTCTGGAGTGGTCGATATGACCCCTGACAAACCCCATCTGGTCGTCATCGGCAACGGCATGGCCGGGTGCCGCGCGGTCGAGGAAATCCTCGCGCGCGACGCGGGCAAATACCGCATCACCATCTTCGGCGCCGAACCGCGGGTGAATTACAACCGCATCATGCTCTCCCCGCTGCTGGCGGGCGACAAATCGTTCGAGGACATCGTGATCAACGATCACGCCTGGTATGCCGACAATGGAATCGACCTGGTCGCGGGCGATTCCGTCGTGGCGATCGATCGGGCCGGACGCACCGTCACCGCACGGTCGGGCCGGGTCGAGCAGTATGACAAGCTGCTGCTCGCCACCGGCTCCGATCCCTTCATCATCCCGGTGCCGGGACATGACCTGCAGGGCGTCGTCACTTTCCGCGACATGGACGATGTCGGCGCGATGCTGCGCGCTGCCTCGGCCGGGGGCGACGCAGTGGTGATCGGCGGCGGCCTGCTCGGGCTGGAAGCGGCCCACGGCCTGTGCCTGCGTGGCATGAAGGTAACGGTGCTTCACCTGATGCCGACCCTGATGGAGCGCCAGCTCGATGAAGCGGCCGGCTGGCTGCTCAAGGAAGAGCTGGAACGGCGCGGCCAGACGATCCTGACCGGCGCCGACACCGCGCAGATCATCGGACAGGGCAAGGTCGAAGGCGTGCGGCTGAAGGACGGGCGCGAGATCCCGGCGAGCCTCGTCGTGATGGCGGTCGGCATCCGCCCCAATGTGAAGCTGGCGCGCGATGCGGGTCTCGCCATCGGGCGCGGCATTCATGTCGACGATCATCTCGTCACCTCGGATGAAAACATCCTCGCGGTCGGCGAATGCGTCGAACATCAGGGTCAGGTCTACGGCCTGGTCGCGCCGCTGTGGGATATGTGCCGCAGCCTGGCAGACGGGCTGGTCGCGACGCCGAACGGTTATGGCGGCTCGGTCACCTCGACCAAGCTCAAGGTCTCCGGCATCGATGTCTTTTCGGCCGGCGATTTCTCGGGCGGCGAAGGCTGCGAGGATATCGTCATGCGCGACGCGTCGCGCGGCATCTACAAGCGCGTGGTGGTCAAGGACGACCGGCTGATCGGCGCGGTGCTGTATGGCGATACCCAGGACGGCAACTGGTATTTCGACCTGCTGAAGAAGCAGGAGGATGTTGCCGCGATCCGCGACGCGCTGATCTTCGGCCAGGCCTTCGCTTCGGGAGGAGGGGCATCGGCAAACCCTAATGCGGCCGTCGCGGCGATGCCCGACGACGGCGAGATCTGCGGCTGCAACGGCGTATCCAAGGGCAAGGTGGTCGCGGCGATCCAGGGCGGGGCCGGCACGCTCGACGCAGTGCGGGCCTGCACCAAGGCATCGGCATCGTGCGGTTCCTGCACTGGCCTCGTGGAGGGGCTGCTCGCGATCACCATGGGCGAGGATTATGCCGGCGAGCGCGCTGCGCCGACCGTCTGCAAATGCACCAGCTTCACGCATGAGGATGTCCGCCGGCTGATCATCGAGAAGCAATTGAAGGCGATCCCGCAGGTGATGCAGGAACTTCACTGGACCACGCCCGACGGCTGCTCTTCCTGCCGGCCGGCGCTCAATTATTATCTGCTGTGCGCCTGGCCGGGCGAGTTCGCCGACGACAACCAGTCGCGCTTCGTCAACGAAAGGATGCACGCCAACATCCAGAAGGACGGCACCTATTCGGTCGTGCCGCGCATGTGGGGCGGGGTGACCAACCCGAAGGAGCTGCGCGCCATCGCCGACGTCGCCGAGAAATACGAAGCGCGTATGGTGAAAGTGACGGGCGGCCAGCGGCTCGACATCTTCGGCATCAAGAAGGAGGATCTGCCCGCCGTCTGGGCCGATCTCAATGCGGCCGGCATGGTCAGCGGTCATGCCTATGCCAAGGCGCTGCGCACGGTGAAGACCTGTGTCGGCTCCGAATGGTGCCGCTTCGGCACGCAGGATTCGACCGGGCTCGGCATCAGGATCGAACGCATGACCTGGGGCAGCTTCATGCCGCACAAGTTCAAGATCGCGGTCTCGGGCTGCCCGCGCAACTGCGCCGAGGCGACGATCAAGGACATCGGCGTGATCTGCGTCGACAGCGGCTATGAGCTGTCGATCGGCGGCAATGGCGGCATCAAGCTGCGCGGCACCGATTTCCTGTGCAAGGTTTCGACCGAGCAGGAGGCGCTCGATTACTGCGCTGCCTTCATCCAGCTCTACCGCGAGGAAGCGCGCTATCTCGACCGGACCGCGCCCTGGGTGGAGCGGGTCGGGCTCGATTATATCCGGCAGCGGATCGTGGATGACCCGATCGGGCGCGAGGCGCTGCGGGCGCGGTTCCTCTATTCGCAGAGCTTCATGCAGGACGATCCCTGGGCGAAACGCGCCGCGGGCGAGGACTGGAAGCTCCATCAGCATCTTGCCGAAATCAGGCCCTCTCCGGCGCCCGTCGCCCGTACGCTGGAGGTCGCGTGATGGAACCCGAATGGCTCGATATCGGCCCGGTCGATCAGCTCCCGGCACTCGGCGCGCGCACCCTGCCGGTGCAGGGCGGGCGCGAGATCGCGATCTTCCATACCGCCAATGGCCAGGTCTATGCGCTGGCCAACCAATGCCCGCACAAGGCCGGGCCGCTCAGCCAGGGCATCGTCCACGACACGACAGTGACCTGCCCGCTGCACAACTGGCGCATCTCGCTCGTGACGGGCGAAGCGCTGGGCGAGGACAAGGGCTGCGTGCCGGTGATCCCGGTGAAGGTGGACGGCGGGCGGATTTTGATCGGGCGTGCCGCCGCGCTTGCGGGGGTGGCGTGAAACTCTCCTCCCCTTCCGGGGAGGAGCCGGGGGTGGGGGAGCCTCACGGAGGCAACCTCGCGGCACTGCCCCACCCCAACCCCTCCCCTGAAGGGGAGGGGCTTAAGGTTAAGACCACCTGCCCTTATTGCGGTGTGGGGTGCGGCGTGCTCGCCACCCTCACCGGGCCACGCACGGCAAAAATCGCCGGCGACCCCGACCATCCCGCCAATCGCGGCAAGCTCTGTTCCAAGGGCATCCATCTCGGCGAAACCATCGGTCTCGAAGGCCGGTTGCTACACCCAATGATCGGGTCGGAGAGGGCCGGCTGGCACGAGGCGCTAGACCTCGTCGCCAGCCGCTTCGCCGCGACCATCGCCGAATATGGGCCGGACAGCGTCGCCTTCTATGCGTCGGGCCAGATGCTGACCGAGGATTATTACGTCGCGAACAAGCTGATGAAGGGCTTCATCGGCACCGCCAATATCGACACCAATTCGCGGCTGTGCATGGCGAGCGCGGTCGCGGCGCATGTCCGCGCGTTTGGCGAGGATGTGGTGCCATGCAGCTATGACGATCTCGACGCGGCCGACCTGATCGTCCTGGTCGGATCGAATACCGCCTGGTGCCATCCGATCGTGTGGCAGCGGATCGAGGCGGCGCGCGCCACACGGGGCACGAAGCTGGTGGTGATCGACCCGCGCCGCACCGAGACGGCCGAGCGCGCCGATCTCCATCTTGCGATCGCACCCGACAGCGACGTCGCCCTGTTCACCGGTCTGCTCGCGGAGATGCGATCGATCTGGCGGCTCGATGGCCGCTATCTCGCCGACCATGTCGCCGTACCGGAGGGCTTCTGGAAGAGCCTGCCCCAAGGCGACGTAGCCAGGACCTGCGACATAGCGCCAGCCGACCTGCAGGCGTTCTACGACCTGTTCGCCGAGCATCCGCGCACCGTGACCTTGTTCAGCCAGGGCGTGAACCAGTCGACCAGTGGCACCGACAAGGCCAATGCGATCATCAACCTGCATCTCGCCACCGGCCGGATCGGCAAGCCCGGTGCCGGGCCGTTCAGCATCACCGGCCAGCCCAATGCGATGGGCGGCCGCGAGGTCGGCGGCCTCGCCTCCACGCTGGCCGCGCATATGGGATTCGGCGCCGAAGATCGCGACCGCGCCCAGCGTTTCTGGCAATCGCCGACGATCTGCCCTGGCCCCGGCCTGAAAGCCGTCGACATGTTCGACGCCATGGCGAAGGGCAGGATCAAGGCGGTGTGGATCATGGCGACCAACCCAGCCGTCTCCATGCCCGATGCGCGGATGGCGCGGGTGGCGCTGGCCAATTGCCCGTTCGTGGTGGTTTCCGACTGCATCGCCGCCACTGACACCGCCCGCTATGGGCAGGTGAAACTGCCTGCGCTCGCCTGGGGCGAGAAGGACGGCATGGTCACGAATTCGGAGCGCCGGGTCTCGCGCCAGCGCGGCTTCATGACGCCGCCGGGCGCGGCGCGGGCCGACTGGTGGGCGATCGCCGAGGTGGCGAAGCGCATGGGCTTTGCCGGATTCGAGTATCCGGACGCGGCAAGCATCTTTCGCGAGTTCGCCGCACAGACCGGATTCGAGAATGACGGGGCCCGCCTGTTGGACATCTCCAACAAGGCCGAGCTGACGGACGCGGCCTATGACGCCATGACGCCGTTTCAATGGGGCGGCGCGTCGCCCTTCGCAGCCCGGGGCTATGCGACGCCGGACGGCAAGGCGCGGCTGGTGCCGGTTGCGTGGCAACCGCGCGCCGATGGCGGCCGCGCCTTTCCGCTGCGGCTCAATACCGGGCGCTACCGCGACCAGTGGCACAGCATGACGCGGACCGGCCTGTCGGCGAAACTGTCGCAGCACCGCCGCGAGCCGCTGGTCGAGATCCACCCCGACACCGTCCGGCGCCTCGGCCTGGAGGATGGCGGGCTGGCGCGCGTCGAGACGGCGCAAGGATCGAGCATCTTCCGCGTTGCCAGCACGCCCGACCAGCGCCGGCGCGAATTGTTCGTGCCGATCCACTGGACCGACCAGACCAGCGCCGGCGGCCGGGCCGGGCTGCTCCCGGCGCAGGAGCGCGATCCGCATTCCGGCCAGCCGGGTTTCAAGAATACGCCGGTCACTGCCAAAGCGTGGAAGCCGGCCTGGAACGGATTCCTGATCTCCCGTGGCGAGACCGTGATGCCGGATTGCCCCTATTGGACACGCATCCGCACCACCGGTGGCTGGCTGACCGAACTGGCAGGCGACGGCGAGATCGCATCCCTTGTCGGCCTGCTGCCCGCGGGCGAGCGCGCCGAGATGATCGATACCCAGCGCGGCGTGATCCGATCGGCGGTGATTGCCGACGGCGTGCTGCAGGCAGCGCTATTCGTATCGCGCAGCGCCAGCCTGCCGCCGCGCGACTGGCTGCTCGCACAGCTCGGCGAGGCCGGCGCGGTGCCATTCGAGCTGCTCGCCGGCCGGCCTGCGACACCGGCGCCGGATCGCGGCCGGATCGTCTGCGTCTGCTTCGATATCGGGCTGAACACGATCCTCACCGCGATCGCCGACCAGCGGCTCGTCAGCGTCGAAGCCGTCGGCGCGGCGATCAACGCCGGCACCAATTGCGGATCATGCCGCCCGGCCATCGCCGCCCTGCTCCCACCGACGAAGGAACCTGTTTATGGCTGAGCTCATCGCACCCGGCGACGTCTGGCTGGTCGGCGCCGGCCCGGGCGATCCGGACCTGCTGACGCGCAAGGCCGAAAGGCTGATCGCGGACGCCTCGATCGTCTTTCACGATGCGCTGGTCGGGCCGGGCGTGCTCGCGCTGATTCCACCCTCAGTCCGCCGCGTGCCCGTCGGCAAGCGATCGGGCCGGCATTCGCGGACTCAGGAGGCAATCAACGCGCTGCTGGTCAAGGCGGCGCTGGCCGGCGAGCGCGTGGTGCGGCTGAAGGGCGGCGATCCGTCGATCTTCGGGCGATCGGCGGAGGAGATCGACGCGCTGGCCCAGCACGGCGTGCGCGTGCGGATCTGCCCCGGCATCACTGCCGCCAGCGCCGCCGCGGCCAGCGCCTGCGTCTCCCTGTCGCTGCGCGGCGCTGCGCGGCAAGTGCGTTTCGTTACCGCTCAGGCGCGCGAGGGCGCGGCGATCGGCCTCGACTGGGCATCGCTGGCCGATCCGTGCGCGACGCTCGCTTTCTATATGGGCCGGGCCGCCGCAGCCGACATCTGTCGCAAGCTGATCGCCCACGGCCTCTCCGCGACGACGCCGGTGCTCATCGCCCGGGACGTGAGTCTGGCCGAGGAACGGATGATCCACACCCGGCTCGATCTGCTGCCGATCGCGATCGGCGGTGCGAGCGGCGGCCCGGCGCTGATCCTGATCGGTGAGGCAGTGCGCCCGCGCCGGCCAGCGGATCTCACCGCGATCGTCGATGCCGCGATCAGCGCGGCTTCGTCTCCGCCTCGAGCTGCCTGAAGGCTATATCGCGCAGCGCCGCCGCAACGGTGGGTGACAGGCCGAGATCGTCGGCTGCCCGCTCTTTCGCGCCGAGGCTGCGGGGATCGACCCCGGTCACCTTGCCGAAGATGACCAGCGCCTCGAGATAATAGCCCGCGATGCTCCCATGATATTGGTCATAGGTCCACAGATCGACCTGGCCGAAGCTGGTGCCGTCATAGGGATTGGGATCGGCCACCCCATCGGCAAAGGCCCGGTTCCACGCCTCGCCCACCGGGATGATTCCGTCGACCGCCCGGTTCGCCAGCGCCAGGTTGGCCGCGCCGCGCAAGGTGGCCGCCATCGCGGCGATCGGCCTGCCATACCACGGGCTGCTGGTCCGGTACGTCAGGTCAGCGCGCGACCAGGTCGAATTCAGCTCGATGCGGACGGCGGGATTGCGCTGTCGAAACATGCCGGCGAGCAATCCCGAATAGCGCAGCAACAGACCGGGATCGCCCGGCCGGTCGCGATCGAGCGTGCTGAAATCCTGCAGCACGACCACGTCCCACGGCCGATCGAGCAGCGCCCGGCGCGTATCGTAATGGAAGTCCAGGCCCTTGCCGCCCTGGGTTTCCAGGCTGACCTGATAATTGAGCCCGGCTTGCTGCGCGAACAGCTTGAACAGCGCGGGGACGCCGCCGGTGCCGTCATTGGTCAGATCCGTCACGGTGCTCGCGCGATAGCGGCGCACGGCCGAATGCGCGCCCTGCGTGAAGCTGTTGCCGATGAACAGAATCGTCCGAGGCGCCGTCTGGATCGTCGGCGCCACCGGCGGGACCGGCACCGAGACCTGCGCCCCGGCAGCGGCCGGGGCCAGCGCAAGCGCCGCCCCCGCGATCATCACCCATCCCCGCATGCCCATTTCCATCTGCTACCCTCAGAATTTCTTGCTGATCGACGTGTACCAATAGCGGCCATAGGGGCTGTACAGCGATCCGAGATACCCATCCCCCGCGAGCGGCGGTTGCTTGTCGAAGATATTGCGCGCGCCCACCCGGATCCGCGTATCCTCCAGCACGCCGCTCTTGAAGCGATATTGCGCATAGAGATTGAACGTCGTCTGCCCGTCGACGACGTACGGATTGCCGTTCGGATCGAGGAAGCTGGTGTCGTAGACCGAGCTGGTCACATTGGCGAAGCCGCCGATCTGGACCGGACCCAGGGACCAGGTGAGCGAGCCGGTCACCCGCCATTTGGGCTTGCCGCGCACCTGGATCAGATCAGTCGAATCCGTCAGCGGCGTCGCCACGTTGATCGTGCCGGCCGCGCGCGCATCGAACAGCACCTGGATGCTCGGCGGGATCTCACGCGAATATCGGGTCAGCCGCGCAGCGTTCAGGTTCAGATCGAAATTGCCGATGCCGGTATCGCGGACCGAATAGATCAGCGCGAGATCGAGGCCCTGCACCGTCTGCGGCTGCAGATTGACGAACTGATCGCGGATCTGAGTCACCGCGCCGGCAGGGGCGAGCCCGGTGCCGGCAAAGGCGGGCAGATCGTCGGCCGTCGGAGCGGCGCGGATCACATTGGGATTGCTCGAACCCTGCTGGCGCAGCAGATAATCGAGCACCAGCGCATTTTGCGGCCCGAACTGGCCGACGATCCCGGTCTGCTGGATCGACCAGAAATCAGCGGTCAGCGTCAGCCGGCCGAAGCGGCGGTCCCACAGTTTCGGTTCGAGCACCGTGCCGACCGTCCAGTTGGTGCTGTTTTCCGGCTTCAGATCCGGATTGCCGGCAACGAAGATCGAATAGCTGATGCCGCGGCTGCACGTGTTGAAGCTGGTGATGCGGTTCGCGCGCAGATCGGCCTCGCACCGGTAGAAATCGGTATTCGAGCCGAGCCGCGAATATTGCACCGTCTTGGTCTGCTCGAGGTTCGGCGCGCGGAAACCCTGCGACCAGGAGCCGCGCAGGCGAAAGCCCTCGAACAGGTCCCAGGCCGCCGCGATCTTCGGCTTCGCGACCGTGCCGAAATCGCTGTAATGCTCGACCCGCCCCGCCAGCTGAACGTCGAGGCGGCGGATCAGCGGGATGTTCATGTCGGGCGAGATGACCGGCACCGCGAGTTCGCCGAAACCGGAGAAGACGGTGCGCGACCCACGCGTGCTCGGCGTCGGGCTGACCGCGGCGACATTGCTGAGCGAGGTCTCGCCCGTCACTGAATCCGTGAAGGTGATCTCCCCATTGAGATTGGGATCGCGATCGTCCTGCTGAGTCTCACGCCGGCCCTCGACGCCGAGCGCGAGGCCGAGATCGCCGCCGGGCAGCGCGAAAAGATCGGCCTTGGACAATTTGAAATCGGCCAGCGCCAGCGTGGTCTTCGACCGGCGGTTGAGCTTGAAAGTGATCGCATCGATCGCCGTCTGGGAAGAGGGCGAACAATCCCCGACTGCCGGCGTCGCGCTGCAACCGCCGCTGAACGGATTATAGGCATCGGGCGTCGAGAGGGCGAGGCTCTGCTGGAGCTTCGTCATGTTGATCGCATCGGAACGGTCAGTCGCCTGCGCCGCCGAATAGAGCAGGGCAGTGTCGAAATCGAAGCCGCCGAGCCGGCCCTTGGCGCCGGCGAGGAACCGCGACTGCCAGTTGGTCACATCGACATATTGCGGCCCGGTGTCGACAAAGCGGTAGGTGGAGAGCCGCACGGGCAGGCCGGCGGCGGGTACGTTGGTGAGGCCCGCGATGCGGTTCGGGTTGACCGTCCCGTCAGCGAAGACGGTGGGGCCGAACGGATTCCAGTAATTGCTCGCCGGGACGACGATCGCGTTGAGGTTGATCGTGGGCGGCTGGATGGCGTGCGTCGAGGCGCGGTAATAGCCGATCTCGGTATAGAGCGTCACGGCATCGCTGACGTCGTAATGACCGGTGAGGAAGCCGTTGAAGCGCTCGACACCCGGCGTGACGGTGGTGCCGATTGCGTTGTCGAACCGCTCGCTGCGCAGCGTGGTTGCGGTTGCGCGCGTGCCAGTGCCGAGGCAGGCATCGGTGTTGATCGCGACCACGCAGCCCGGGTTGAGCGCCGACTGGGTATGGAACGCGCCCGCCGACGAGGTCAGGGCAGTGGTGCCGCGCCGGATCGTGCCGGGGCCGCCGACGACGACCAGGTTTGCCCAGGGCGCCTGAGTCGCGCGGCCGTCCGCGCTGGCGTTGCCCGCGAAATCGGGATCGTCCGCGAAGAAGGGCCGCAGATCGTTGGTCGCGGTATAAGGCTGGTCCTCGGCGCGCTGCGCGGTGCGCCTGGTATAATCGAGCAGCAGCGACAGGTTGGCGCGCCCTTCCGCGAAATTATGGCCGGCAAAGCCGGTCAGCTGATATTCCTTGCGGTGCGTACCCTCGGCGAAGCCGAACCGCCCATCGACCGACAGGCCGCTGAAATCATCCTTCAGCACGGTGTTGACCACGCCGGCCACGGCATCGGCGCCGTAGATTGCCGCGGCGCCGTCGCGCAGGATCTCCAGCCGCTGCACGCCGGCAACGGGAATGGAATTCGAATTATAGCCGAGCACCGGCACATTGCCCTCACCAGCCTGGCTTGACGGGTGCGAGACCAGACGGCGGCCGTTGAGCAGCACCAGCGTGTTGCCGACGCCGAGATTGCGCAGGTTGATCGAATTGACGTCGCCCCGCGCCGCATTGCTGGTCTGCGGGTTGTTCGACGGGTTGAAAGTGACGTCGCCCATTTGCGGGATGGCGCGGATCAGGTCATCGCCGGACAGCGCGCCGGTCGCGTCGATCTGGTTGGCATCGAGCACGGTGACGGGCAGGGCCGCGGTGACGGCAGAACCGCGGATCTGCGATCCGACCACGACGATATCCTGAACGACCTCCGCGTCGTCCGCCGCCGCGGCGCTATCCTGCGCGGCGGGCGCCGGCTGAATCTCCTGGGCGCCGGCGTGCGCCGCCGCGAGCGCGGCAAAGGCGGTTCCGGCAAGCAGCGCCGCCGATCGAATTGCAAAGATCACTTTTCTCTCTCCCCATTTTTGTTTTTTTCGTCATCCGGTCGGCGCCGCCGCGATGTCCGGCGCGATCACCGAGTCGAGCGGAAGCGGCCGCCCGGCCATGGCCGCGGCCAGCCGGTCACGGTCGAGCCCGTTCTC
Source organism: Parasphingomonas zepuensis (assembly GCF_036663735.1). Taxonomy (NCBI): domain Bacteria; kingdom Pseudomonadati; phylum Pseudomonadota; class Alphaproteobacteria; order Sphingomonadales; family Sphingomonadaceae; genus Parasphingomonas; species Parasphingomonas zepuensis. Next base: position 586,518 of record NZ_JAXOJO010000005.1, read on the forward strand.
CCACCGCGCAACGACGACGGTCGCGACGGCGTTGCCCATGAAGTTGGTCAGGCTGCGGCATTCCGACATGAAGCGGTCGACGCCGAGGATCAGCGCCATGCCGGCGACCGGCACGTCGGGCACGATCGACAGAGTCGCCGCAAGCGTGATGAAGCCGGCCCCGGTCACGCCGGCCGCCCCCTTGGAACTCAGCATCGCGACGAGCAGCAACGTTATCTGCTGCCACAGCGACAGCTCGACATTGGTCGCCTGCGCAATGAACAACGCCGCGAGCGTCATGTAGATGTTCGTGCCGTCGAGATTGAACGAATAGCCGGTCGGCACGACCAGCCCGACGACTGCCTTGTCGCAGCCGGCCGCCTCCATCTTGCCGATCAGGCTGGGCAGTGCCGCCTCGGACGAGGAGGTGCCGAGCACGAGCAGCAACTCGGCGCGTAGATAGACGATCAGCCGGACGATCGAGAAACCATGCGCGCGCGCGACTGCGCCGAGGATGACCAGCACGAAGAACAGCGAGGTGAGATAGAAGGTCGCGACCAACGCGCCGAGATTGACCAGCGAGCCGACGCCGTATTTGCCGATGGTGAAAGCCATCGCCCCGAACGCGCCGATCGGTGCCGCGCGCATCAGGATGCCGACCAGCCGGAACACGATCAGCGCCAGCCGCTCGATCAGGTGCAGCACCGGCTCGGCCGGCTTGCCGACGAGCGACATGGCTATGCCGAACAGGATGGCGACGAACAGCGTCTGCAGGATCGACCCGTCCGTCAGCGCCGAGACCATCGTCGTCGGGATGATCGACAGCAGGAAACCGACGATCGTCGTCTCGTGCGCCTTGTGCGAATAGGTGGCGACCGCACCCTGATCGAGCGTGGCGGGATCGACGTTCATCCCCGCGCCCGGGTGCACGACATTGGCGACGATCAGCCCGAGGATCAGCGCCAGCGTCGAAAAGAACAGGAAATAGCCGAATGCCTTTGCGGCAACCCGCCCGACGGAGGAGAGCTGGCGCATCCCGGCGATGCCGCTGACCACTGACAGGAAGATCACCGGGGCGATCACCATCTTGACCAGATTGATGAAGCCATCCCCCAGGGGTTTCATTGCGGCGCCCCAGTCCGGCCAGAAATGGCCGAGCGTCACGCCCAGCAGGATCGCGACGAGCACCTGTGCATAGAGATGGCGCCAGAGCGGCACGCGCACGGGTGGCTGATCGGTTGCAGTGGTGACGGTGAGCGTCATTCAGTCCCTCTCGGCGCGCATGGCACGCTGTCGGCCGCTTTCTGGTGAGCGACTGGATAAGAAAATACGGCCCCAGACCACCGGATGAACACTTTGCTAAAAGATTGGTTAAGTAACTGATAGATTTATATTATGATGGAGAATCGAGGGGATGCGGTCGCATCGATTGTGCGCAATTCCACACATGACTAAGGTATAGTGTGTGATATACCGCTCATAATGATCGACCGTCTCAATCCTATCAGAGTCCGGCTCGTCGCGGCAGCGCTGGTGGTGCTGCTCCTCGGCGCCGCGCTGCTATGGGCCAGCGGCCGTTGGGCAACCGCGCAGGCGGCGGCGGCGGCCGACGCCGCGGCTGGCCAGACTGCCCGGAGCCACGCGGGACTGCTCGCAAGCGAACTGCAGAAATTCCGCCTGCTACCGCTGGTGCTGATTGACTACCCCGACGTCGCGACTGCCCTGGAAACCCAGTCCCCCACTGCCGTCGCCCGGCTCAACCGGACGCTTGAGCTGCTGGCCGACCGCACCGACGCGGCGGCGATCTATGTGATCGATGCGAAGGGCGTGACGGTCGCCGCGAGCAACTGGCGGCTGCCCACCAGCTTCGTGGGACAGAATTACAGCTTCCGCCCTTATTTCCGAGACGCCATGAGCCGTGGCGCGTCCGAACTGTTCGCGCTCGGCACGATCAGCGGACGACCCGGATTGTTCCTGGCCCGGCGGCTGACCGCCAACGGGCGGTCGGCGGGCGTCGTGGTGGTCAAGGTGGAGTTCGATCGTCTCGAGGCGACCTGGGCACGCGCGGGCGGGCACAGTTTCGTCACGGACTCGCACGGCGTGATCCTGATCACCAGCGTGCCGGGCTGGCGCTTCCGCACCACGCATCCGCTCGACGCGGCGACGCTGGCGCAGGCCCGGACCACGCTGCAGTTCGGCAGCGGGCCGCCCCGTGCCGCCCCTTTTGTCCTGGCCCAATCGGCGGCGACGGTGAGCGTGGACGAAGCTCACTATCGCCTGGGATCGCTGCCGGTGCCATTGGCAGGATCCCGGCTCGTCCATCTCGAACCACTGGCCGGGCCGCTCGCCGCCGCCACCACCAGCGTGCGGCTCCGCGGGCTGGCGATCCTGATCATCCTCGGCGTCGTCGCCGGGCTGGCCTGGCGCTCACGCGAGAAGCGGCAGCTCCAGCATGACGCGCGGCTCGCGCTCGAACAGGAGGTGGTGCGCCGTACCGCCGAGCTCAGCGAAACGAACCGCCAGCTGACCATCGAATCGCGCGAGCGGGTCGAAGCCGAGCAGCGTTTCCGAGCGGCCCGCGAGGAACTGGCGCAGGCCAACCGCCTGGGTTCGCTCGGCCAGATCACGGCCGGTGTAGCGCATGAGATCAACCAGCCGGTCGCGGCGATCCGCACCTTCGCCGAAAATGCCGGCATCTTCCTCGACCGCGACCAGATCGAGCCGGTGCGCGGCAACCTCGCGCAGATCATCGACCTGACCGCGCGGATCGGATCGATCACCGCCGAGCTGCGCACCTTTGCGCGGCGCCGCACACCCCTGCGGGGCGCAATCGGAATCGGCTCGGTGATCGATGGCGCATTGCTGATCCTCGGCGAGCGAGCGCGGCAGATCGTGACGGTGGACCTCGCCCCCGACATGCGCGGCGCGCTGGTGGTGGGCGACCGTGTCAGGCTGGAGCAGATCCTGGTCAACCTGCTCCAGAATGCACTCGATGCGGTAGCTGGCATGGCCGCGCCCCGCATCCTGATCGTGGCGGTCGTTGCCGGCAGCGACATGACGATCACGGTCGGCGACAACGGATCTGGCCTCGATCCGACGATCGCCGACCAGCTGTTCGCCCCGTTCATCTCCGCCAAGCCCGAAGGACTGGGCCTTGGCCTGGGCATTGCGCGCGACATTGCCCGCGAATTCGGCGGGGAGCTGGAGATCGGCAACTCGGCGCTCAGCGGCGCTGCCTTCGCGCTGCGGCTGAAGCGCGCCTGATGCTGTTCCCGACCGAGCAGAGCATCTTCTTCGTCGAGGACGACGCGCAGCTGCGCGCAGCCACGATGCAGACGCTCGAACTGGCCGGGCTGACGGTCCGGCCATTCGCGAGCGCGACCGAGGCACTTCCGGAAATCCGCGCGGATTTCACCGGCGCGATCATCTCCGACATTCGCATGCCGGGGATCGACGGCCTGCAATTGCTGGAGCGGGTCCGCACGATCGATCCCGACATTCCCGTCATCCTGATCACCGGCCATGCCGATGTCGCGATGGCGGTCGGTGCGCTGCGGGACGGAGCGTTCGATTTTCTCACCAAGCCGTTCGCGGCCGATCATCTCGTGGCGGCCGCAGGCAAGGCGCTGGAGAAGCGCCTGCTGGTGCTGGACAACCGGCGCCTGCGCGCGGCGGCGGCCGTAGTCGACGAGGCGGGGCCGCTGATCGGCGACAGCGCCCCGATGGTGCAGTTGCGGGGAACGATCCGCCAGCTCGCGCTGGCCGATATCGATGTGCTGGTCGAAGGCGAGACTGGCACCGGCAAGGAGCTGGTCGCGCTGCTGCTCCACCGGCTCGGCGCGCGGCGGAGCCGGCCGTTCATTGCGGTCAATTGCGGCGCACTGCCCGAGGCGATCGCCGAGATCGAGCTGTTCGGTCATGCCGCCGACAGCGTGCCGCACACCCGGCTGGCTCGGATCGGTCAGATCGAGGCGTCGAGCGGCGGCACGCTCCTGCTCGACGAGATAGATTCGATGGCGCCGGCGATTCAGGCACGGCTGCTGCGCGTACTGGAGGAGCGGGAAGTGCATCCGATCGGCGATACGCGCCCGCGCAGCGTCGATCTGCGCGTGATCGCGACGACCAAGACCGATCTCGCCCGTGCCGCGACCGAGGGGCGGTTTCGTCCCGATCTCTATTATCGGCTCAACGTGGTCCGCCTGCGCGTGCCGCCCCTGCGCGAACGCGGCGCGGACATCGCATCGCTATTTGCCGGTTTCGTCGAGGAGGCCAAGCGACAGGCGGGCATTCCCGACTTCCGGCTGACCGACAGCGTCCGCCGCCATTTGCGGTCGCACGACTGGCCCGGCAATGTCCGCGAGCTGCGCAATTTCGCCTTTGGCGCTGTGCTGGGCCTGGGGGAGGAACGGGGCGCGCTGCCGGCCAGGGAACGGCCTGACTTGCCGACGCGGGTCAGCCGGTTCGAGGCCGAGGCGATCGAGGAAGCGCTGCGCGCAACCGGCGGACGCGTGGCGGCCGCGCTGCCGCTGCTCGGGATTCCCCGCAAGACCTTCTACGACAAGATCGCGCGACTGGGCATCACGATCGATGATTTCCGCGGTCACCCGGCACCGGAATCGGATCGCGGCGGAGGAGCGGGAAAGACGCGCGAATGAAGCTTTCGCCATCGTGAATCCGCGGTCGGATTGGCGAACACAAAAAGGCCCGCGGACCGTTTGGCCAGCAGGCTGTGTGTGTGGTGTGTTGGAGCGTTATGGACCGTTGGTTGCGGGGACAGGATTTGAACCTGTGACCTTCAGGTTATGAGCCTGACGAGCTACCGGGCTGCTCCACCCCGCGCCAAGGTTCTTTCCTCCTGCTTTTGGGCGGGAGGGAAGGACATGTGAATGGGTTCTTTGTATCGGTTTCGTTTTTCGTGTGCTTCACCGGCTGCAATGCCTGGCGACGACCTACTCTTCCATCGCTTGAGCGATAGTACCATCGGCGCAGTCAGGTTTCACGGCCGAGTTCGAGATGGGATCGGGTGGGGCACTGACGCTATAGCCACCAAGCAATGAAGCCGGTGAGGCACCCCGCGCAGTTTTTGGCTGCGCGGGTTTCCCGATTAAGGGAATGCGAAAAACGGTTCTGACGGGTCCCCTCAAAGTAATACTTTGATGGGTTCCCTTAAAATCGATGCACGCTTTACCTGAATTCAGGTGTAGGTGTTTACTAGGCGTTGCTGTTCAAT